>NZ_JADOUA010000001.1:4800000-6197365 GCF_015751755.1 Actinomadura viridis | reverse complement strand
GCGCCCACGCCCGCGACTCCGCGGGAGCCGTGGCGGCGCTGGCCCCGGCCGTCCGGGCGGAGATCCTGGAACGGGCGTCGGCCGCCGCCGCGGAACGGCGCGAGGACCTCGCCCGCCTGCTCGCCCTGGAGCTGGGCAAACCGGTCAGGGACGGGCGCGGGGAGATCGACCGGGTCGCCGACACCTTCGCGATCTGCGCGGCCGAGGCCCGCCGGATCGGCGGCGAGACGCTCCCGGTGGCGGGCTGGGACCGGGGGATCGGCGACACCGCCTTCACCTACCGGGCCCCGGCCGGCGTGGCCCTGGCGATCACCCCTTTCAACGCCCCCGCCAACCTGCTCGCGCACAAGCTGGGCGCCTCGTTCGCCGCCGGGAACACCACGATCGTCAAGGCCCCGCCGCAGGCCCCCGCGGTCTCCACCGCCGTCGTGTCCCTGCTGGCCGACGCCGGGATGCCGCTCGAAGCGG
Source organism: Actinomadura viridis (assembly GCF_015751755.1). Taxonomy (GTDB): domain Bacteria; phylum Actinomycetota; class Actinomycetes; order Streptosporangiales; family Streptosporangiaceae; genus Spirillospora; species Spirillospora viridis. Next base: position 6,196,897 of record NZ_JADOUA010000001.1, on the reverse strand, counting down.
TGCAGCTGCTGCACGGGGACGGCGGCGTCGGCGCCGCGCTGTGCGCCGCCGGCGAGGTCGCCGTCATCAGCTTCACCGGCAGCGCGGCGACCGGGGCGGCGGTGGCGCGGGCGGCCGGCGCCAAGCGGCTGGTCCTGGAACTGGGCGGGAACGCCGCCACGATCGTCTGCGACGACGCCGACATCGCCGCCGCCGCCCGCGTCTGCGCCCGCACCGGGTACACCAACTCCGGGCAGAGCTGCATCTCGGTGCAGCGCGTGTACGTCCACCGCTCCAAGTACGAGGAGTTCCTCGGCCTGTTCACCGGTGAGGTCGCGGCGCTGAAGGTCGGCGACCCGCTCGACCCCGTCACCGACGTCGGGTCGATGGTCGACGAGGAGGCCGCCGAACGGGTCGTCCGGTGGAGCGCCGAGGCCGCCGCCGCCGGAGCCCGCGTCGTCCTCGGCGGCGAGCGCGACGGCGCCACCGCCGCCCCCACCATCGTGGCCGGGCCGCCCGACGACGCCGCGGTCGTCGCCGAGGAGGTGTTCGGCGCGCTGGTCGCGGTGCTGCCCTTCGACGACCTCGGCGAGGCGATCGCCCGGTGCAACGCGGGCCGGTACGGGCTCCAGGCCGGCCTGTTCACCCGCGACATGGAACGGATCGTCACGGCCTGGCGGGACCTGCGGGTCGGCGGGCTGGTGGTCAACGGCTCCTCCAACCACCGGCTCGACCACGTGCCCTTCGGCGGGGTCAAGGACTCGGGGTTCGGGCGCGAGTCCCCCGCCTGCATGATCGACGACTACACCGTCGTCAAGACGCTGATCCTCCGCGGCGTCTCCCTGTGGGGAGGGCGCGGATGAGGGCGGTCGCGCTGGTCGCGCCGGAGACCGTGGCGGTCCTGGACGACCGGCCCGAACCGGCCGCCGGCCCCGGCGAGGTGATCGTCGCGGTGCACGGGGTCGGCCTGTGCGGTTCGGACCTGGCCGTCGTCTCCGGCCGCCGCGCCGTGCCCGCCCTCCCCTGGGTGCTCGGCCACGAGGCGTTCGGCGTGGTCGTCGCCGCCGGGCCGGGCGTCACCGGCCGGCCCCCCGGCCGCCGCGTGGTGATCGAGCCCAACTACCCGTGCCTGGAGTGCCGCACCTGCCGGTCCGGCGGCACCGCCGGATGCCGCCGGCGCCGCGCCGCCGGCATCACCGAGCCCGGCCTGCTGGCCGAACGGGTCGCCGTCCCCGCCCGGTTCGCCTGGCCCGTCCCCGAGGAGTGGGACGACACCGACGTGGTGTGCGTCGAGCCGTTCAGCGTCGCGCTCAACGCCGTCCGCATGAGCGGCCTGCGGCCCGGCGCCGCCTGCCTGGTCGTGGGCGCCGGCGCGCAGGGGCTCCTGGTGACCCTGGCCGTCCTGCACGCCGGGGGAGCGCCGCACGTGATCGAGCCGCACGAGGGGCGCAGGGCCCTCGCGCTGGAAATGGGCGCGCACGACGCCATGGCCGACCCGGGCCGCACGTTCCCGGCGGTGATCGAGACCTCCGGCGTCCCCGAGGCGTTCGAACGGGCCCTGGACCGCGTCGCGCCCGGCGGGACGCTGATCGCGGTCGGGCAGAGCGCCGTCCCGGCCCGGGTGCCCACCTTCACCCTGGTGCAGCGGCGGCTGACCGTCCGCGGCTGCCTCATCTACGACCACCCCGCCGGATTCGAGCACACCCTCGCCACGCTCGCCGGCCACGACCTGCGCCCGGGCCGGGTCCTGCGCGAGCGCTTCGAGCTCGCCGAGGCGCCCGCGGCGTTCGCGCGCGCCGCCGGCGTCGCCGGCAAGACCTGGATCAGCCTGCCCCGCAACGAGGAGATGGCCTCATGACCGTCGACACCCACCCGCACGGCGCCGGGACCGCCGGCGACGCCACGGAGGTGACCGCCGCCGAGGCGCTCGTCCGCCAGCTGGAGTCCTACGGCGTCGAGTACGTCTTCGGCACCTGCGGCCACACCAACATCGCGCTGCTGGACGCGCTGGGCCGCAGCCCGATCACCTTCGTCATCGCCCGTCACGAGCAGGCCGCCGCGCACGCCGCCGACGGCTACGCCCGCGCGTCCGGCCGCCCCGGCGTCGTGCTGCTGCACGTCGGCCCCGGGATGATGAACGCCGTCACCGGAGTGGCCACCGCCGCGCTGGACTCGGTGCCGCTGATCGCGATCTCCGGGGACGTGCCCTCCTACTACCACGGCCGGCACCCGCACCAGGAGGTGAACCTCCACGCCGACGCCGACCAGACCGCGATCTACCGGCCCTTCGTCAAGCGGGCCTGGCACGTGCGGCGCCCCGAGGACCTGGCCCGGTTCACCGAGCGGGCGTTCTGGACGGCGACCAGCGGCCGGCCCGGCGCGGTGCTGGTCAACGTGCCGATGGACCTGTTCTCCCGGCCGGTGCGCTACGAGGACCGCCCGCTCCCGGCGACCACGTCCGCGCCCGGCCTGCCCGAGCCGGTCGCCGAACGGATCGCGGCGGCGCTGGCCGGCGCCCGGCAGCCGCTGATCTACCTCGGCGGCGGGCTGCGCGAGGGGACCGGACGCGCCGCGCTGCTGTCGCTGGCCGAGCACCTGGACATCCCGATCGCGCACTCGCTGATGGGCAAGGGCGCCGTCCCCGACGACCACCCGCTGCTGCTGGGCATGCCGGGCTTCTGGGGGCTGCGGACCACCAACGACTACGCCCGCACCGCCGACGTCGTGCTGGCGCTGGCCACCCGGTTCGCCGAGACCGACGCCAGCTCCTGGGACCCCCGGTTCACCTGGGACCTCGGCCCGCGGGAGGGCCAGGGCCGGCTGATCCAGATCGACATCGACCCCGCCGAGATCGGCCGCAACTACCCGGTGGAGATCGGCGCGGTCGCCGACGTGACCTCCGCGGTCGAGGCGATCGGCGCCGCCGTGCGCGGCCTGCGTCCCGACCCGGTGACCCGTCCGGGCCTGCGCGAGCGGATCCGGGCTGCCCGCGCCGAGCTGTTCGCCGGCAGCCGCGACCGGGGCCGGTCCGCCGACCTCCCGCTGCGGCCGGAGCGGATCCTGCGGGACCTGCGCGACGCCCTGCCGCCCGACGCGGTCCTGGTCACCGACGTCGGCTGGAACAAGAACGGCGTCGCCCAGTGCTACGAGCTGCCGGCCGAGGGCCGGTTCATCACCCCCGGCGGCGCGTCCACGATGGGCTTCGGGCCCGCCGCCGCGATCGGCGTCCAGATCGCCTGGCCGGACCGCGTGGTCCTCGCCCTCATCGGCGACGGCGGGATGAGCGCCCAGCTCCCCGCCCTCCCGATGGCCGTCGAGCAGGGCCTCCCGGTGATCTTCGTGGTGATGAACAACCGCGCCCACGGCACCATCGCCGACCTCCAGGCGGCCAACTTCGGCGCCAGCCACGGGTGCGAGTTCACCGACCCGGAGGGCCGCCCCTACAGCCCCGACTTCGCCGCGCTCGCCCGGGCCTGCGGCGCCGACGGCCACGAGATCGCCACCCCCGACGCGCTGGCCCCGGCGCTGCGCGCGGCCGTCGCGCGGCGGCGCCCCGCGGTGCTCGACGTGCCCATGGTCAACGAGCCGGTGCCCACACCGGGGCACTGGAACATCAACGACATCTACCAGGGTGTCTTCCCCCGCGGCCACGGCCGCGGGGACCTCTAGGCCGCCGACCGGCGCCCCCGGCGGCGGGCGCGGGCGGGCACGAGCCGTCCCCGCCCGCCCGCACCGTCCCTCCCCGTCCCACCCTCCTTCCACCCCCCGACACCCACCCCCGAGGTGACCTCCATGTTCAGATTCCCCAGGGTCCGTATCCCCGCCCTGGCCGCCGGCGCCCTGGCCCTGTGCCTCACCGCCGCCTGCGCTCCGCCGGGAGAGTCGGAGGACGCCGGCTCCGGCGGCTCCGGACCGATCAAGCTCGCCCTCGTCGACGCGCAGAGCGGGCAGCTGAGCTCGCTCGGCAAGTGGGAGCACAAGGGCGTCAAGCTCGCCGTCGACGAGTGGAACGCCGCCGGCGGCATCAACGGCCGCAAGATCCAGCTCGACGTCTTCGACGACCAGGGCGACCCGACCGTCGGGACCAACATCGCCCGCAAGATCGCCAGCCAGAAGTACATCGCGATGCTCGGCACCGCCGAGAGCGCCGTCACGATCGCGATGGCCCCCATCCTGCGCCAGGCCGAGATCCCCAACATCGCCTCGGGCCAGTCGCCCGGCATGGTCGCCCTCAAGAGCCCCTTCCTCTTCCTGAACGGGCCCACCAGCACCACCTACGACGAGAGCCTCGCCAAGTACCTCGTCGACGACCGGAAGATGAAGAAGATCGCGCTGATCACCAACAACGGCGCGTACGGCAAGGGCGAGCACGACGCGTTCCTCAAGGCGATGGCCGACCGCGGTCTCAAGCCCGTCGCCGACGAGGTCGTCACCATCGACCAGAAGGACTTCAGCGCCCAGCTCACCAAGATCCGGCAGCGCGGCCCCGAGGTGATCTTCCTGGGCGCCGAGGAGGTCGAGTCCGGCCTCATCGTCAAGCAGGCCCGCGACCTGGGCATCCGCGCGCCGTTCGCGGGCGCGGCCCCGCAGGGGACGCCCGTCTTCATCGACACCGCGGGCGCCGCCAACGCCGAGGGCACCATCGTCAGCTCGCCCTACCTCAGCAACGACATCAGCGAGCAGAGCAAGAAGTTCGCCGCCGCGTACAAGGCCGCCTTCAACGAGGAGGCCGAGATGCACGGCGCCAAGGCCTACGACGGCGCCCAGATCATGCTGACCGCGCTGAAGAACAGCGACGTCGCGACCGGCCGGAAGCTGGCCGAGGCGATCCGCGCCGTCCGCTACCAGGGGCTGCTGGGCGACTTCGCCTACGACGGGACGGGCGTCGGCATCCGGGCGACCTCCATCGGGATCATCAAGGGCGGCGCGCTCACCAAGGCCGGCGGCTGACGACCCGGACGATCCGGACGACCCGGACGAACGACGGCGGCCGGACCCGCCTCTCCGGCCGCCCCCGTCCAGAAAGAGAACCATGCAGGTCTTTCTTCAGACACTGATCGGTGGGCTGAGCCTCGGCGCCATCTACGCCCTGGTCGCCATGGGGTTCTCCCTCGTCTACCGCACCATGGGACTGGTCAACTTCGCGCACGCCGACGTCCTCATGATCGGCGCGTACGCGGCGTCCACGTTCTACATGTCGACCAAGCTGCCGTTCGCGGTCGCGATGGCGCTGGCCATCGCCCTGACCGGGCTCATCGGACTGTTCATCGAGCGGGTGCTGCGCCCGCTGGAGAACAAGGACTTCACGCTGATGCTGATCGGCACGATCGGCTTCGGCATGGTGCTGCAGGCGGTGGCCGTCCTCATCTGGGGGGCCACCGGGCACGCCGTGGCCTCCCCGGTCCAGGCCGCCCCGCTGGAGCTGTTCGGGCTGCGGGTCCGCACCTACGACCTGGTCGTGCTGCTCATCGCCGCGGTCGCGGTCGTGCTGCTGGTCGGCTTCCTGCAGCGCACCAAGCGGGGCGCGGCCATGCAGGCGGTCGCGATGGACCACGAGGCGGCCACCGCCGTCGGCATCCACGTCGGCCGCAGCAACGCCATCGCGTTCGCGATCGGCGCCGGCCTGGCCGCGCTGGCCGGCGGGCTGGTCGGCCCGCTGCTGTACGTCAACCCGACGATGGGCGGCACCATCGGCATCAAGGGGTTCGCCGCCGCCATGCTCGGCGGCTGCGGCAACATCCCCGGCGCCATCGTCGGCGGCCTGGCCATCGGGGTCCTGGACTCCTTCGCCGCCGGCCACTTCCAGGGCTACTCCGAGCTGATGGTCTTCCTGCTCTTCACGGTGATCATCATGATCCGGCCGACCGGGCTGTTCGGTGAGATGACGGTGAGCCGCGCATGAACGTCCCACGCCTTCCCCGTCCGCTCGGGCGCCGCGGCACGCCCCGGCTCGGCGGGCTCGTCGCGCTGGCCGCCGCGGCCTGGATCCTGCCCTACCAGCTCGGCGGCTACGCCATCCACGTGGTCAACGTCGCGCTGGTGTTCGCGCTGCTGGCCATCGGGATGGGCCTGGCGATGGGCATCGCCGGGCAGATCAACCTCGCCCAGGTCGCGTTCTTCGGCGTCAGCGCGTACGCGACGGCGATCCTCACCACCCATAGCGGGCTCTCCTTCTGGCTCGCCGCCGCGCTGGCCATGGTGGCCGCCGCGCTGGTCGGGCTGCTGGTCGGCGTCCCGGCCCTGCGCATGCAGTCGCACTACCTGGGGATCGTCACGCTCGGGCTCGCGCTCGGGTTCATCAACTGGACCACCAACGCCGAGGTCGCCGGGGGCGCCGAGGGCATCTCCGGGATCCCCGTGCCGCCGATGTTCGGCATCGACCTGTCCAGCGAGTACCTCTACTACTACCTGGAAGTGGTGGTGTTCGGGCTCGCGCTGGCCTTCGGGCTGTTCGTGGTCCGTACCGGGCTCGGCCGCCGGCTGATGGCGATGCGCGACGACCCGCTGGCCGCGGGCGCGGTCGGCGCGGAGATCCCGCTGCTGCGGATGACCGCGTTCATGCTGTCCAGCCTCTTCGGCGGCATCGCCGGGGTGCTGTACGTGGGCCTCATCCGCTACATCGCGCCCGAGACGTTCAACATCGCCAACATGTTCCTGCTGCTGGCGATGGTCGTGATCGGCGGCCGGCAGAGCCTGGTCGGCTGCGTCGTCGGGGCCGTCGGGCTGACCCTGATCCGCGAGCAGCTGGTGGACTACCCCACCTACGCCCAGCTCGGCTTCGGCGCCGTCGTGGTGATCATGGTGGTGTTCGCCCCGACCGGGCTCGCCGGCGTCCCGGCGCGGGTCCGGGCCGCGGTGGACCGCCGCCGGGGCCGCGCCGCCGACCGCGCCGAGCTGCGGCCGTTCCAGCCGTACGAGGCCGCCGCGCCGGCGGACGCGGAGGCGGCGGCCGGCGCGCCTCCGATGCTGGAGGTCCGCGCGGTCAGCAAGCGGTTCCGGGGGCTCAAGGCGCTCGACGAGGTGTCCCTCACCGTCGGGCGCGGCGAGATCCGCGGCATCGTCGGGCCCAACGGCTCCGGCAAGACCACCCTCTTCAACGTCGTCAGCGGCTTCTACAAGGCCTCCGGCGGCCGGGTGGAGCTGGACGGGCGCGCCGTCTCCGGTGCCCGCCCGTACCGGCTCTCCATGCTCGGCCTGGCCCGCACGTTCCAGAACCTGCGGCTGTTCGGCGAGATGAGCGTCAAGGACAACCTGCTGGTCGCCCTGGACCGCTCGCGCACCGTCGCGATCTGGCGGTACGCGCTGTGGCCGGTGGGGGTCCTGCGGCAGGAGCGCCGGCTGAACGAGCGGGCCGACGCCCTGCTGGAGCGCTTCGGGCTGACCGAGTTCGCCGGGGCGGCCCCCGGCTCGCTGCCGTACGGAATCCAGCGCCGCATCGAGATCGCCCGCGCGATGGCCGGCTCGCCCCGCCTGCTGCTGCTGGACGAGCCCGCGGCCGGGCTCAACGGCGAGGAGGTGCGGCAGCTCGCCGAGATCGTGCGGTCCATCCGCGACAGCGGCGTCACCGTCGTGCTGATCGAGCACAACATGGGCCTGGTGATGTCGCTGTGCGAGCGGGTGACCGTCCTGGCGGGCGGCACCGTCATCGCCGAGGGCACGCCGGACGACGTGGTCGGCGACCCCGCGGTGATCGAGGCGTACCTCGGGGACTCGGCCATGGCCGAGATGCCCCTCCCGACGACCACGGAGGTGAGCTCGTGAACGAGGGCGGCACCAAGACCGGCGACCAGGCCGGCGACCGGACCGGCGACCGCGCCGGCGGCACCGGGACCGGCGGCACCGGGACCGCCCCGGCCGGCGAGACCCTGACGGTGGAGGACCTGTCGGTCCATTACGGAGGGGTCTGCGCGGTCAGGTCGATCTCGTTCACCGTGGCGCCCGGCCAGTCGGTCGGCATCATCGGCGCCAACGGGGCCGGGAAGACCTCCACGCTCAAGGCGCTGATGGGCCTGGTGCCCCGCAGCGGGGGCCGGGTCCGCTACGGCGGCACCGACCTCGCCAAGGTGAAGGCGCGCGACGTGGTCAGGCGGGGCATCGGCTACGTGCCGGAGGGACGGCACGTCTTCCCCGGGCTGCCGGTGGAGAAGAACCTCATGCTCGGCGCGTACGCCCGTTCCTGGCGCGATCCCGGGACCAGGGAGACCCTGGAAGAGGTCTACGACCTCTTCCCGGTGCTCAGGGAGATGCGGGGCCGGCTGGCGGGCGCGCTGTCGGGCGGACAGCAGCAGATGCTGGCGGTCGGCCGGGCGCTGATGGCCAGGCCGCGGCTGCTCCTGCTGGACGAGCCGTCCATGGGCCTGTCGCCCAAGCTCGTCGAGGACATCCTGGCCGTGCTGCTGCGGCTGCGCGAGGAGGGGCTGAGCCTGCTGCTGGTCGAGCAGAACGCCAAGCTGACGTTCGAGGCCACCGGCGACTGCGTCGTGATGGAGAACGGTGAGGTCGCCATGACCGGCACGTCCCGGGAACTGCGCGAGGACGTCCGCGTCCGGCGCATCTACCTGGGGTTGTAGCCGGTGGCGGAGCACCGGGGCACGGCCGGGCGCCGGTGAGGCGTGGCGCACCGGCCGTCCCGGCCGCCCGCGGGACGCGGCCGGGCGGGGTCCGGCGGCCGGGGAGCGGCCCGGCCGCCGGCGCGGGGCGGGGGTCAGCGGCAGAACGGCTGCCGGCCCATGGCCGACTCGATCCCGCCGAGCACCAGCTTCCGGAACTGCGGGGCCCCGGCGAAGGCCGAGCCGTCGTCGGTGAACGCCTTGGCGTCGTGCCCGAGGGTGGTCAGCCAGGCCCGGCCGCCGTCGTAGTAGTGGCACCAGGCGATCGGGTGGGAGTCACCGTGGCCCGGATGCCCCAGCGAGCCCTCGACGCCGCGTTCCAGCGTCCCCTCGTCCACCTGGGCCAGGATCCGGACCCGGGACGGGTAGGGGACCAGGTTGTACCACTCGTCGCTGAACGCCCAGCGTGCGGGCAGGCCGGCGGTGGAGACGTCCTTGCGGCCGAGGGTCTGGACGGTCCCGGGCTGCGAGGGCCCGTGGTCGTAGAAGTTGGCACCGCCGAGCAGTCCCTCGTACCAGGGCCAGTTGTACTCGGTGCCGAACGCGTTGTGGATGCCGACGAAGCCGCCGCCGCCCCGGATGTACTGGCGCAGCGCGGTCTGCGCGGCCTCGTCCAGGGTGTCGCGGGTGGTGCTCATGAACACCACCGCGTTGTACGCCATCAGCCGCCCGGCCGACGAGAGCTGGGTGACGTCCTCGGTCCAGTCGACGCCGAACCCGTTGTCCTGGCCCATCTTCACCAGCGCGCTCTGCGCCACGTTCGCCGCGCTCAGCGGCGGGTTCAGCCCGGCGGGCAGGGCGGGGCCGAGGTTGGCGTGGCGCGGGCCGGCGGTACGGCTGTAGACGAGGATCTTGTAGCCCTCGGCCGGGTCGAAGTTGCCCCAGCCGTGGTAGCAGCGCGGGTCGAGCCCGCGGCAGACGCCGTACTCGGGGTCGCCGAGCTGCTCGGCGCCGCGGGCGCCCGGCTTGGCCTGGGGGCTTCCGGCCGCGGCGGGCGGCCCGCCCAGCAGCGTCGTGGCGACCAGGACGGCGGCCGTCCCGAGCGCCGTCACCGCCGCGGTCACCAGATGGGACGAGGGTCTCCTCATGGCGCAGGTTCCTTCCTGACATGCTCACTCCGAGGTCCATCTAGCGGTCTAGATGGACCGCTCAGAGGTTGCATGACGATCTCACGCCGCTGCCGTGACAGCAAGAGCCGGAGCCGGACGTTGGTCGGGAAGCGGCGAAAGTGCATGTGGGAGGGCCAGTGGGAGACGGATTCGGCGGCCGGTCTGGGACGGGGCCTTGTCAGGTGCGCGAATGGCGGCTTACGGTGTCGTCCGTTTAACGGACCCAATAGTCCGTCTAGTGGACCAACAAGGGGCATCCGTGGGTTGGAGACCAGCATGAGACGACGGCAGTTCCTCACCGGCGCCGCGGCGGCCGGTGGCACCGTGGCCCTCACACCGTTCGGCGAGGCGGCGCACGCGGAGGCCCGCTCCGCGATGGCGCTGCCCGTGCCCAGGCAGCCCCGGGGGCTGGAGCCGGCCGGCCGCGACTTCCCCAAGGTCGGCGGCAACCTGGGCAACCAGAACCACAGCTCGCTGCGGAAGATCACGCGCCGCAACGTCCAGCGGCTCGGCGGCGCCTGGCACGTCAACCTGGAGGGCGGTGCCACCGACCGCCACCAGCAGAGCACGATCGTCGCCCAGGACGGCGTGCTCTACGTCCAGACCCGGCAGCAGAACGTCTTCGCCATCGACGGCCGTACCGGCGCCGTCAAGTGGAAGACCGGCGTCGGCGCGGAGCAGACCAACATGCGCGGCGTCGCGCTCGGCCACGGCCTGGTCTTCACCACCTCGGGCGCCAACATCGTCCACGCCCTCGACCAGCGCACCGGCGCCGTCGTCTGGCAGCGCGAGCTGCTCGTCGCCGGCGAGGGCGACCCGGGCTGCGACCCGCAGAGCGGCCAGTGCGGCGGCAACCGCGGCGGTCTCGCCGGCGCCGTCGTGTACCACGACGGGCTGATCTACATCGGCACCGAGGGCAGCACGGCGGGGGCGCGCGGACGCGGGTACGCCCTGAACGCCAGGACGGGCGAGGTGGTGTGGACGTTCTGGGGCGCGCCCGGCCCCGGCGAGTACGGCAACGACACCTGGGAGGGGGAGAGCTGGAAGACCGGCGGCGCCGTCTGCTGGATGCACCCGGCCGTCGACCCCGAACTGGACCTGGTCTACTGGACGTTCGGCAACCCCTATCCGCGGACCAACGGCTCCACCCGCGGCGGCGCCAACCTCTTCGCCAACTGCATCGTCGCCATCGACGCCAAGACCGGCAAGCGGCGCTGGCACTTCCAGTCGGTGCACCACGACATCTGGGACTTCGACAACGTCATGTCGCCCGTCCTGATCGACCTCCAGATCGGGCACCGCAAGCGGAAGGTCGTCGTCTACGGCAGCAAGACCGGGATGTACTACATCCTGGACCGGGCCACCGGGAAGCCCGTCCACGGCATGACCGAGCGTCCCGCCCCGCAGGAGCCGCGGCAGAAGACCTGGCCCACCCAGCCCTTCCCGGGCGGCGAGCCGTTCGTCCAGCAGGCGCCGAGTTTCGACAACACCACCAGGCCGGTCCCGTATTACCCGACCGGGCCGATCTACACCCCGTTCTGGGACGACGCGACCATTCTCTATCCGGGAGCGGGAGGCGGCGCGGACTGGTCCCACATCTCCTTCAGCCCCCATACCGGGTTCCTCTACGTAGGCTACGGGCTGATCAACTCGTCCTTCTCCAACACCAACGGCGGACGGGTCAACACGGCCCGGCCTCTGGGGGAGTACTTCTCCGGCGGGATCGTCGCCGTGGACCCCCGTACCAACAAGCCCGTGTGGCGCCGGGAGGGCGACTGGTCGCTGGCCCACGGCAACGGGATCCTCAGCACCGCGGGACGGGTCATGTTCCAGGGAGGGCCCGACGGCGTCCTGAAGGCGATGGACGACACCGACGGGCGCGAACTGTGGAGCTGGCAGTGCGGGGCGGGCGTGCACACCAGCCCGGTCAGCTACGAGATCGACGGCGAGCAGTACATCGCGGTCTTCGCCGGGGGCAACGGCCTGCCCTACCCCGACATCCCCAAGGGCGACCACCTGTGGGCGTTCAAGCTGGACGGGAAGGTGCCCCCGGCGCCCGCTCCGACGCCGCCGTCCAAGCGCAACCAGATCCGCACCGCACCGGTCGCGGGAAGCGCCGTGAACAACACGGTCACGCTCGGCCGCGTCTGGGACTCCTCCGCCGGGGCCCCGGGCGGCACCGAGAACACGGTCGCGCAGAACGCCATGTCGCCGCAGCACCTGACCGTGCCGGTCGGCACGACGGTGACCTTCGTCAACCCGGAGGGCAACGTCTACAGCCACGGCGCGGCGTCGTTCTTCGAGCACGTCTTCAACAGCGGCCGGCTCCAGCCCGGCCGGTCGTTCACGCACACCTTCACCGCGCCCGGCGAGTTCTTCTACAACGATCCGGTCTTTCCGCAAAACACCGGAAAGATTGTTGTTAAGTGATCTTTCCGTACAAAATAGGACAATTTTCGCAAGATCACATAGGATCCATCCAACCGAGAGGAAGGTGCACCGCGATGGCAGAGCACACCCCCGACACCGAGCGCGGCGACCGGACCAGGGAGCAGGTGGCCGCCTGGGTCACGCCCGACTACCAGATCGTGGAGACCTCGCTGGAGGTCACGGCCTACTTCGGCGCCGAGAGCTGATTCCGCCCCCATGCGGCTGCGGATACTCGGCACCGCGGCGGGCGGCGGCGTACCCCAGTGGAACTGCGCGTGCCCGGGGTGCGCCGCCGCCCGCGCCCACCCCGACCGGCGCCGGCGCCACGCGTCCATCGCGGTCGAGGCCGGCCCGGGCCGGTGGTACGTCGTCAACGCGACGCCCGACATCGGCGAGCAGATCGAGGAGTGCGAGGCGCTGCACCCGGGACCGGGCCGGCGCCGGTCGCCGATCGCCGGCCTGATCCTCACCGACGCCGAACTCGACCACACCCTCGGCCTGCTCCGGCTCCGCGAGGCGACGAGCCTGAACATCATCGCGACCGGCACGGTACGCGCCGCCCTGTCCGGCGGCCTGCGCCTGGACCAGGTCCTCACCCCCTACACCGGGCTGTCTTCATCCGGGGGGACGACCCCCCAAGCCCCCCGCGACAGCCCGTCACCCTCCGCTCCGCTGCGCTCCGCTCCAGGTGCCGGGCCGTCTTCGTCTGGGGGGACGACCCCCCAAACCCCCCGGGAGGGGCTGGACAGCCCGTCCCCTTCCGCTCCGCTGCGCTCCGCTCCAGGTGCCGGGCCGTCTTCGTCTGGGGGGACGACCCCCCAAACCCCCCGGGAGGGGCTGGACAGCCCGTCCCCTTCCGCTCCGCTGCGCTCCGCTCCAGGTGCCGGGCCGTCTTCGTCTGGGGGGACGACCCCCCAAACCCCCCGGGAGGGGCTGGACAGCCCGTCCCCTTCCGCTCCGCTGCGCTCCGCTCCAGGTGCCGGGCCGTCTTCGTCTGGGGGGACGACCCCCCAAACCCCCCGGGAGGGGCTGGACAGCCCGTCCCCTTCCGCTCCGCTGCGCTCCGCTCCAGGTGCCGGGCCGTCTTCGTCTGGGGGGACGACCCCCCAAACCCCCCGGGAGGGGCTGGACAGCCCGTCCCCTTCCGCTCCGCTGCGCTCCACTCCAGGTGCCGGGCTGTCTCTCTCTACGGGCACGCCCCTCCCCTGCAAGGCCCCTGAGCCGCTCGACGGCGGTCCGCTGGAGATCCAGGGGATCGAGGTGTCGGCCAAACGCCCCCGGTACGCGGCGGAACTGGACGGCGGGGACGGCCCGTGGGTCGTGGCCCTGCGCATCAGGGACCTGCGGGACGGCAAGGTCGTCGTCTACGCGCCGTGCCTGGCCGCCTGGCCCGACGATCTCGACCGGGCCCTGCGCGACGCCGACTGCGTCTTCGCCGACGGGACGTTCTGGGACGACGAGGAACCTCGCCGCGCCGGGTTCTCCCGGCGCACCGCCACCGAGATGGGCCACCTGCCGATCACCGGCCCGGACGGCACGGCCGGGCGGCTGGCCGCGCTGCCGGCGGCGAGGCGCCTGTACACCCACCTCAACAACACCAACCCCCTGGTGGACCCCGGTCACGAAGGGCACCGCCTGCTGGCGGAGGCGGGGATCGAGGTCGCCCGGGAGAGAGCGGTGATCGAACTGTGAGCACGGCACCGGCGCCCCGGATCCCGTCCCCCGCCCCGCCCTGGCCGCCCGGCGAGCTGGAGGACCGGCTCCGGGCGCTCGCGGCGGAGCGCTACCACCACCGCCATCCCTTCAACCTCCGCATGCACGAGGGGCTGCTGTCGCCGGAGGAACTGCGCCGCTGGGTCCTCAACCGGTTCCACTACCAGCGACACATCCCGATCAAGGACGCGCTCATCCTGGCCAAGCTCGACGACCGCGAGCTGCGGCGGTCCTGGATCCGGCGGATCCACGACCACGACGGCCGCTCCGCCGAGGACGGCCGCCCGGCCGAGGCCGGCGGGATCGAGCGATGGCTGCGGCTGGGCGAGGCCGTGGGCCTGGACCGGACGCTGCTGCTGTCGGGCGAGGGCGTTCTGCCCGCCGTGCGGTTCGCCGTGGAGGGGTACGTCGGCTTCTGCCGGCTGGGCTCGCCGCTGGAGGCGGTCGCGTCCTCGCTCACCGAGCTGTTCGCCCCCGACCTGATGGTGACCCGGATCGCGGCCTGGGAACGCCACTACCCCTGGATCGAGCCGGCGGGGCTGCGCTACTTCCAGGTCCGGGTCGGCCAGGGCCGCCGGGACTCGGACGAGGCCCTGGCGCTGGTCCACGCCTGGGCGCGGACGCGTGCCGACCAGGAACGGGTCCTGGCCGCGTTCACCTTCAAGTGCGACGTGCTCTGGTCGCTGCTGGACGCGGTCGACCGACCGGCCCCGGGGACCCGCGATGGCCGCTGAGCCGGAGCCGCCGCGACCATGGCGGCCGGTGCTCGACCGCTCCGTCATGCTCCGGTACGACCGCGTCCGCGGCACCGACCTCCTGCTCATGCCCGAGCGCGCGGTACGGCTCGGCGGCGCGGGCGGCGCCATCCTGCGGCTCTGCGACGGCCGCCGAACGGTCGCCGACATCATCGCCGAACTCGGCGAGACCTTTCCCGGCGCGCCGCTCGCCGACGAGGTGCCCGCGTTCCTGGAACGGATCCGGGCGGAGGGATGGCTGCGATGAACGCCGGACCGGAGGCCCCGTGGGCGCTGCTCGCGGAGGTCACCCACGCCTGCCCGCTGCACTGCCCGTACTGCTCCAACCCGCTCGAACTGGTCCGCCGCGGCGCCGAGCTGAGCACCGCCGAATGGGCCCGGGTCTTCGAGGAGGCCGCCGAACTCGGCGTCGTCCAGGCCCACCTCTCCGGCGGCGAGCCCCTGCTGCGGCGCGACCTGGAGGAGATCGCGGCGGCGGCGCGCCGCGCGGGCGTCTACACGCAGCTCGTCACCAGCGGCCTCGGCCTCACCGCCGCCCGGCTGGACGCGCTCGCCGGCGCCGGGATCGACAGCGTCCAGCTCTCTCTCCAGGACGCGCGGCGGGCCGGGTCGGACCTCATCGCGGGCCGCGACTCCTACACGGCCAAGGAACGGGCGGCCGAGGTGATCCGCGCCGCGGGCCTGCCGTTCGGGCTGAACGTCGTCCTGCACCGGCACAACCTCGACCGCCTGCGAGAGATCATCGAGCTGGGCGCGCGCTGGGGAGCCGACCGGATCGAGTTGGCCAACACCCAGTTCTACGGGTGGGCGCTGCGCAACCGGGCCGCGCTGCTCCCCACCCGGGACCAGCTCGACCGTGCGAAGGCGACGGTCGCGGCCTGGCGCGAGCGGCGGGACGGCGGTCCCGAGCTGGTCTGGGTCATGCCCGACTACCACGAGGGCGTGCCCAAGCCCTGCATGGGCGGCTGGGGCGCGCGTTCGATCACCGTGGGCCCGGACGGGACGGCGCTGCCCTGCCCCGCCGCCTACGCGATCCCGGACCTGGAGCCGCCGAACGTCCGCGACCGGCCGCTCGCCTGGATCTGGACGGAGTCGGCCGCGTTCAACGCCTACCGCGGCACCGGCTGGATGACCGGGCCGTGCCGGGAGTGCCCGCGCCGCGAGACCGACTTCGGCGGATGCCGCTGCCAGGCGTACGCGCTGACCGGCGACGCGGCACGCACCGACCCCGCCTGCTCCCTCTCACCCGACCACCATCTGATCCGGCAGGCGGCCGAAGCCGCCGAGACCGGCCCCGCGCGCGAGACCGCGTTCGTCTACCGCCGGCCGGGCCGCCGGTCCCGGCCCTAGTCTCTGTTTCCATGTCCCGGCCCACGGCGCTCGCCTGGCGGCTCGCGCCTGACCGGGCCTGTGCGAGCGCGGCATCGCTTCGCGATCTGCCAGGTGAGGCTCGCCTCCGGCATCGCCCCACCTGGCAGCCAACGCGCTCGCGCGGTGGCTGAGGCCACTTCGAGACACGCCCTAGTCCCGTTCCTGGCCGGGGAGGCGGCGGCCGGCGCCGGTCAGGTAGGCGACGATCATCTCGCCGAGCATCTCGCGGTGCCGGTCCCGGTGCTCGGGGGCGGTCAGGTCGCGCCCGAACAGCGCGCCGAAGGTGTGCTGGTTGGCGATCCGGAAGAAGCAGAACGAGCTGATCATCATGTGCACGTCCACCGCGTCGGCCTCGGTCACGAAGTCGCCGCGGGCGCGGCCGGCGTCGAGGATCTGGGAGATCAGCCCGGCCACCGGCGTGCCGAGGTTCACCAGCACCTCCGACCTGCGCAGGTGCTCGGCCTGGTGGATGTTCTCGATGCTGACCAGCTTGATGAAGTCCTGGTGGGCGTCATGGTGGTCGAAGGTCAGCTCGGCCAGCGTGCGGATCGCCTCGACGGGGGCCAGGTGCTGCACGTCGATGGTGGCCTCGGCCGTCCGGACCTCGGTGTAGGCCTTCTCCAGGACGGAGATGTACAGCTTCTCCTTGTTGCCGAAGTAGTAGTAGATCATCCGCTTGGTGGTGCGCATGAGCGCGGCCATGTCGTCCACCCGGGCCCCGGCGTATCCGTGCCGGGCGAACTCCCGCTGGGCGATGTCGAGGATCTCCGCCCGGGTGCGTTCGGCGTCACGCCGCCGCTCCCCGGAGGAGGCGGGTGTGAGGGGCTGCGTCGACATGAGACTCCACGGAACGGTTACCTGCGGACGACTAATCCTAGGCCGAGCGCGAACGGCGTGAACGGCCTCACGCGGGCCGCGGCCGTTCCGGACGCCCCGCGGAACGGGGCGCCGGCGGCACGTGCTGGGCGGCCAGGCGGATGGGGGCGTTGACCGCGCCGTACCCCCGGTAGCCGCCGAGACGCTGGACGACCTCGAAGAAGACCCGGCCGGAGGTGACGGTGTAGAAGTGCAGGAACTCCCCGTGCTCGTCCCGGTCGTACAGCAGGCCCAGCTCCCGCAGCAGGCGGTGCCGCTCCTCGCCCAGGTCGTAGCGGGCCTCCAGGTCGTCGTAGTAGTTGGCGGGGATCGCCAGCCGCGCCGTGCCCGCCGCCCGCAGCCGCCGGGCGGTGGCCACGATGTCCTCGCTGGCCAGCGCGACGTGCTGCCAGGCCATGTCGGGCGCGCCGTCGTGCGCCCCGACGTAGGCCACGTTGAGGGCCACCCGCACGCGGCCGTCCTCGGTGGAGACCGCCCGGCTGCGCAGCAGTCCGTAGGGGTCGGGCAGCTCCAGGCTGTCGTGCGGGCGCAGGCCGAGCACGCTCCGGTAGAACAGCGACGCCTCGTCGAAGTGGTGCCAGGGCTGCGTGAGCGCCACATGGTCGATGTGGGTGATCTCCCCGGCCGCCTCCCCGGGATCCCGGCGCGACCCGGTGAAGTCATCGGTCCAGCTCGGGTGGTCGGGCTGCGCGGTCCGGCAGAAGAACAGCTCCGTCCCGTCCGGCGCGGCGACCGCGTCCAGCGGCGCGTCCCGCGGGCCCCGCAGCCGCGGCAGCACGGGCGACAGCAGCGCCTCGGCGCGCTTGACCGACGCGGCCGGGTCGGGGGACTCCAGGCCGATCGCGCCGAGCACCGGGCCGTCCTCGCTCTCCGCGCTCCCGGTGTTCAGGAGGACGCGGGCGGAGCCCTGCTCCCACAGCTCGACCGGCTTGCCGGAGTGCACCCCCGTCCGGACGAACCCGAGCGCGGTCAGCAGCTCGCCCAGCGGGCCGGTGGCCGGCGCGGCCAGCTCGGCGAACGCGAAGCCGGTCGGGACCACCGGGGGCGGCGGCACGGAGAGCCCCGTCCGTACGGGCGCGGCGGTCTCACCGAGGCGTCCGGCGGCCGCCTCCTCCAGGGAGATGAGGGAGCGCATGGCGTCCAGAGCGGTGCGCGTGGACGCCGCCTGGCGGAAGATGTCGTTGAACACCTCCAGCGAGAGCGGCCCCCGGTAGCCGGTGCGCAGGACGTGCGCGACGAGCCCCGCCACGTCGAAGTCGCCCTGCCCAGGGAAGCAGCGGTAGTGCCGGCTCCAGTACAGGACGTCCATCGGCAGGGCGGGCGCGTCGGCCAGCTGCAGGAAGAAGATCTTCTCGGCCGGGATCGTCTCGATGGCGTAGGGGTCCACGTCCCGCGACAGGATGTGGAAGCTGTCCAGGCACACCCCCAGGTCGGGATGGTCGGCCATCCGGACGATCCGCCAGGCGTGCAGGTAGTCGTTCACGTGCCGGCCCCAGGCCAGCGCCTCGTAGGCGATCCGGACGCCGTGCGCGGCGGCCCGCTCGGCCAGCAGCCGCAGCTGCTCGGCGGCGAGCGCGTCGTCGTCGACGGACTCGGGGGAGACGGTCGAGCAGACCAGCAGCCGCGTCGCCCCCAGCCGTTCCATCACCGCGAACTTGTGCTCCGCCCGCCGCAGGTTCCGGGCGAGCAGGGCGGGCGGAACCGCCTCGAAGTCGCGGAACGGCTGGAAGAGGTCGATGCCGAGTCCCAGGTCCGCGGCCCGGCTCCGTACCTCCTCCGGGCTCATCGCGCTGGAGACCAGGTCGTTCTCGAAGATCTCCACCCCGTCGAACCCGGCCCCGCCGATGGCGGTGAGCTTCTCGGCCAGCGAACCGCTGAGCGACACCGTGGCGATGGACCTGCGCATCTCGCTGCACGCCTCCACTAATGGACGAACTAGTACGTTAGCGTACCTGCCCGTCCGGTGCCGAGCACGCGCGAACGCCCCACCGGCCGCGCCGGGCCGGTGGGGCGCCTGGTCTCGGTGTTCCTACGGGGTGAGCAGCGCGGTGGGCTGACCCAGCACGCTGGTGACGGCGTCGCAGACGGCCGTGGACAGCCGGTCGGCGTGCTCGGCGGCGAGCGCGCCGGCGTTGATCCGCAGATGGCGCTGGTCGCCGGGGGACAGGAAGAACGGCTGCCCCGCCGCCAGCAGGAAGCCGCGGTGCGCCGCCGCCTCGACGACCCGGTCGGCGTCGCATCCGTCCGGCAGGGTGACCCAGACGTGCAGCCCGTCGGTGTCGAGGGCGGGAACCGACAGCCCGAGCCCGCGTGCGGACCCGGCCCGCCGGACGGCGTCGCGCACCGCCGCCCGCCGGAGCGCGTACTCGGTGCGGGCCTCCGCCAGCAGGTCGTCGATCCGGGGATCGGTCAGGGCCGCCGCGAGCACGCGCTGCGAGGTCCGCGACGTCCAGCCGTCGGCGAAGGACTTGGCCATCGTGAGCGGGTGCCGGATCGGCTGCCGGACGACCGCGGCCGACAGCCGCAGGTCGGGGGCGACGGACTTGGAGAACGACCGCAGGTGGACGACCCGCTCGCGCAGCCGCGCGTCGCCGTACAGCGACCCGGGCCGGACGGTGGCGGCCTCGGCGAACTGGTCGTCCTCGATGATCCACACGTCCGGGTGGGGAACGAGCGCGTCGGCCAGGGCCTGGCGGCGTTCGGCGCTCCAGCCGCACCCGGTCGGGCTCTGCGCCCGGGGGGTGAACAGCACCGCCGAGACGCCCGCGTCCAGGGCTCCCCGCAGGCCCTCGGCGGTCACCCCGGACTCGTCCAGCCGCATCGGCACCAGCCCGAGGCCGTGGAACTCCAGCGTGTCCATGGCGGTCTGGTAACCGGGCTCCTCCACGCCCACCAGGACCCGCTCGCCGGGGGCGCGCCGCCCCAGCAGCATGGCCAGCAGGGCCAGGAACTGCTGGGTCGACCCGCCGATCAGGATGTCGTCGGCCTCGGCCTCGATCCCGTCGCCGGCCAGCCGCTTGAGGAGCGCGCCGGACAGTTCCGGCTCGGTGCCGAGCGTCGCGGGATACTCCAGGTCGCGCGCCGTCAACCGGGACGAGACGTCCCGGAAGGCGCGCTTGATGACGCTCAGCGGCAGCAGCGCCGGGTCCGGGCCGCCGCGCATGAGGTCGCGCGCGGACGGGAAGCCCTGCTTGAGCCGCGCCTCGGTCTGGGCGAGGACCTGGCGCCGCCAGGCGCTGCCCGCCCGTGCGGCGGCGGGCTCGGCGGCGGGACGGGGCGCCTGGGCCGCCGGGGCGGCGCTGGGGGTCTCGCTGACGAACGTCCCGCGCCCCGCCTCCCCGTTGACCAGCCCGCCCTCGGCGAGGCGGGTGTAGACGCTCATCACCGTCGAGACGCTGAGCCCGAGATCGGTCGCCAGCTGCCGGACGGAGGGGAGTCGTTCGCCGGGCCGCAGCTCGCCCGTGCGGATGGCCTGGGCCATCTCGTTGGCCACCCGCTCGTAGAGGGGACGCCCGTTGCCCGGCGACTCCCGCAGGGCGGCTATGCGCCGTTGCACCTCAAGCATCACGCATACATTCTACCAGCACACATGCGGCGGGCGGCGCCGCAGAACGCTCGGAGAGCCCATCCAGAACGGCTTTGAGCCCCCTTCTCCCTCGTCTTTCAGGGCTTCAGGGCAGGTGGGGAGCCCGGAAGGGGCATCGACAAGCGTGCGCCTAACGTATTGACGATGTATTGCTACCGTGGCAGCGTGACGCTCGTCCTCGCCGCCGTACCGCCGGTCCCGGCACGCCCGAAGGGGCCCGCGTCGCGGGCCCGGCCGGCGCCGCCCGCCGCCGTACGGCGAGCGCCCTCCCGTACGGAAGGCCGTCGACCATGACGTCACTCCTGATCGCCACCGGGGACATCGTCCTCACCAAGTCGCTGCGCGAGGTGCCGGACCATCCCGGTCTCGCCGCCCTCCAGGAGGTGCTCGGCGCCTCCCCGTGCGTGCTGTCGAGCGTGGAGCTGCCCTTCTCCGACCTGGGCCACCCCTCCGACCGCATCCTCAACTTCCGGGCGCGCCCGGAGCTCGTCCGCGAACTCCCGGCCTTCAACCTCAGGGTCGCGACGCTGGCCAACAACCACAGCTCCGACTACGGCTGGGAGGCGCTGGACGACACCGTGCGCTCGCTCCGTGCCGCCGGGGTGACGCCGATCGGCGCCGGGGAGGACCTGGAGGCCGCGCAGGAGCCGGCGATCCTGGACATCGCGGGCCGCCGCGTGGGCATCATCGCCTGGTCGTGCCTGCTCCCGCTGGGGGCCGCGGCGGGCCCCGCCAAGCCCGGCATCTCGCCCGTTCACGTGGACACCGAGTGGGTCGTCAACGGCGAGTTCCAGCTGGAGGAGCCGGGGGTGCCGCCGGTCATCCGCACGCGGGTCCGGGCCGAGGACCACGAGCGGGTCATGGGCCGTGTCCGGGACCTGCGCGACCGCGTCGACATCCTGGTGATCACCGTCCACTGGGGCTTCGGGTTCGGCAGCGCCCGCGCCGAGTACCAGCGGGTGTTCGGGCACGCCCTCGTGGACGCGGGGGCGGACCTGGTGCTCGGGCACCACGTGCACGCCCCGCAGGGCGTGGAGGTGTACCGGGGCAAGGTCATCGTGTACAGCCCGGGCAACTTCGTGGCCCAGCAGCCCCGGGAGAACGTCACCCCGGAGATCCAGGCGATCTACGACGCCTTCAGCCGGGACGCCTTCGTCACGGCAGTCGACCTCGACGGCGAGAGCCGCCCGCGGGTGTCCCTGGTGCCGATCATGACGAGCGAGCACGGGCTGCCGGTGCTCGCGGGCCCGGACGACGCGCGCCGCATCGCCGGCCGGATCGCCCGCGAGTCGGCCGATCTGGACACGGCCGTGTCGTTCGACGGCACCCGCGTGAACGTCACCGCCTGACCTCGCCGCCGCCCCCGCCCCACCGTCCCGCCGCCCCGTCCGCCGTGCCTCTCGGTGACGCCGCCCCTCCCGAGAGGCACGGCAGGCCGCCGTTTCCCTTTCCGGAGAACGGTCGGACCAACTGTTATGCATACGTCCTCTAGACACCTGCATAACAAGCCGTGTACGTTTCACCGAAACCGCCGGTGAGAGAGCCGTGCGGGAGGACGGACCGTGTCGGTGGCTGCCGACAGATCGGAGCCTGTTATGAGCGTCAGGACAGGGACCATGCGCCGTCGCCACTTCCTGGCCGCCTCGAGCCTGGTGTCGGCCGTCGCGCTCACCGGCTGCGGAGGCGGGGACGGTGGCCGGGCCGGGGGCGCGGACGGGAAGACGGTGGCGCTGGTCACCCCCCAGAAGGCGGGGGACGGCGGGCCGACGGACAACCTGATCGCCGGCCTGGAGGAACTGAAGGCGGCCGGCTACTCCACCCGCTTCGTCGCCGCGCCCGACCCCTCGTCCCACGAGTCGACGCTGCGCAGCCTGGCCCAGGCGGGGACGTCGGTGATCGTCGTGTCGTTCTCCGACTTCACCCAGGCCCTGAAGGCCGTGGCGCCCGACTTCCCCAAGATCAAGTTCGTGCACGTCTACGCCGACGCCAACAAGCCCACGATCCCGAACGTGCAGACGATCGCGTTCGACACCCAGGGCCCCTCGTACCTGGCCGGCGTGCTGGCCGCCACCGTCTCCAGGACCGGCGTCATCGGGTTCATCGGCGGCACCGCGATCCCGCCGCTGTACGCCGACTACCACGCCTACGCGGCGGGGGCCAGGGCCACCCGTTCCGGCATCGCGGTCAAGAGCGCGTTCGTCGGCTCCTTCGGCGACCCCGTGAAGGGCCAGCAGATCGCCCAGACCATGTTCAACAACAAGGTGGACGTCGTCCTGGCGTACGCGGGCGGCTCCTCCGTGGGCGTCGTCAAGGCGGCCGACCAGGCGAAGACCCATGTCATCTACGACAACGCCGAGAGCGGGCAGACCACCGGCAGCGTGATCGCCGTCGCGTCCCAGCACTACGGCGGCACCATGGCCAAGCGCGTGCTCACCATCGGGGACGGGACGTGGAAGCCCGGCGAGAGCATCGCGGGGCTCGCCGACGACGGCACCTTCTTGGAGCGTGCCAAGCGGTTCCGTCCGGTCCCCGGCGCCCCGGCCCCCGACCTGGACGGGGCGTTCGGGAAGGTCGCGGAGACCAAGAAGAAGATCCTCGACGGCTCCGTCGACGTCCCCTTCGACACCAGGCCCGTCTGAGCGTCATGCGGGCACTACGGCACGAGAACACGCCCCCGGGATCGGCCGCGGGATCGGCCGCGGGACGGTCCGCGGGATCGGCCGCGGCGCGCCACCGTCCCGGCGCGGCCGTCACCTGCCGGGACGTCACGGTGCGCTTCGGCGACTTCACCGCCCTGGACGGCGTCACCGCGACCTTCCCGCCGGGGAGGGTGCACGCGATCGTCGGCCAGAACGGCGCCGGCAAGACCACCTTCGCGCGCGTCCTGGCCGGGCTGGTCGAGCCCGCCGCCGGCACCGTCCGGGTGGGCGAGCACCGGCTCGCGGGCGGCGACGTCGGCGAGTCCCGGCGCCAGGGCGTCGAGCTGGTGCACCAGCACTTCGCCCTCCCCGCCGACTTCACCGTGGCCCAGGCGCTGGAGCTCTTCAACGACGAGCCGCGCCCCCTCGGGGGCTTCTCCAAGGCGCGGCTGCACCGCCGGGCGCGGACGCTGCTGGAGAACGCGGGCACCGAGGTGGAGCCCGACGCCCTGATCGGCCGGCTGCCGATCGAGACGACGCAGGCGGTCGAGATCGCCCGCGCCCTCGCCTCCGGCCCGCGCGTCCTCGTCCTGGACGAGCCGACCGCGGTGCTGCCCCCGCCCGCGATGCGCGGTCTGTTCGACCGGCTGCGGGCCCTGGCCGCGGACGGCATGTGCGTGATCGTGGTGCTGCACAAGCTGGACGAGGTGTTCGCCGTGGCCGACACCGCCGCCGCGCTGCGGGCGGGCCGGCTCGTCCTGGAGCCGACGCCGATCGGCGAGCTGGAGCCGGCGGTCCTGGCGCGGGCCATCATCGGGGACGCCTCGATCGAGGAGGTCCCCGCCGTCGCCGACCCCGCCCCGGACGCGCCCGCCGTGCTGAGCGCCTCCGGGCTGAGCGCCCGGTCGAGCGCGCACGACGCCGCCGCCGACGAGGTGTCCCTGGAGATCCGCCGCGGCGAGATCGTGGGGATCGCCGGCGTCGAGGGCAACGGGCAGCGCAGCCTGGTCGAGGCCATCGTCGGGGTCACGCCCCTGCGCGGCGGCTCGGTGTCGCTGGCCGGCGCCGACGTCTCGGGGGACCCGGTACGGCACCGCCGCGGCCGGGGGCTGCGGGTGATCCCCTTCGAGCGGAACGTGGAAGGGGTCAGCCTCTCCAGCGCCCTGTGGGAGAACCACGCCGCCATGCGCAGCGGCGGGGACGGCCTCCTGCTGAACCCCAGGGCGCTGCGCGAGCACTGCAGGCAGGCCCTGGACCGGTGGCGGGTGGCGTACCGGACCGAGACGCAGCCGGCCGGGAGCCTGTCGGGCGGCAACGTCCAGAAGACCATCCTGGCCCGCGAGATCACCGGCGACGTGACGGTGCTCATCGCCGCGTACCCGACCCGCGGGCTCGACATCGCGGCGGCCCGGGACGTGCGGGCGGCGCTGGTGGACGCGGCGGCGTCCGGGGCCGCGGTCCTGGTCGTCAGCGCCGACCTGGAGGAGATGTTCGAGGTGTGCCATCGCGTGCTGGTGATGTTCGGCGGCCGGGTGGTGGCCGGGTTCGACCGGCCCTTCGACCTGGACCGGGTGGGGGAGGCCATGGTGCGGGGTGAGGGCCGGTGAGGCGCCTGCCCAAGCTCGCGGCGGCACGCCCCGTGGCGGTCATCGCGCTGTCGCTCGTCCTGGCGCTCGGCGTCTTCGCCCTGTCCGGCTACAGCGCCGGCGCGATCGCCGCGGGAACGATCGAGGGCAGCGTCGGCTCGCCGGCCGCGCTGACCCAGACCGTCCGCTGGTTCATCCCGCTGCTGATCATCGCGCTCGGGGTCGGCCTGGCCTTCCAGGCGGGCTACTTCAACATCGGCGCCCAGGGGCAGATGTACGTGGGGGCGATCGGCTCCCTCGCGGTCGGCCTGGCGTGGCGGGAGGGCCCTCCGCTGCTGGTGGTGCCGTGCGCGTTCGCGGCCGGCATCGCCCTGGGCGCGCTGTGGTCGCTGGTCCCCGGGCTGCTGCGGACCAAGCTGGGTGCGGACGAGGTCGTCACCAGCCTGATGATGAACTTCATCGCCGTGCTGCTGCTGGAGTGGGTCTGCACCGGCCCGCTGAAGAGCGGCGACGGTACCGGCCAGGCCGCCACGACCGATCCGCTTCCGGCGGCGTTCCGGCTCAGCGACGGCAGCGGGGTCTCCCTGACGTTGCTCCTGCTGTGCGGGGTGCTGGTGGCCGGGGCGGTGGCGCTCAACAGCCGTACCCGCCTGGGCCTGGAGATCCGCGTCGTGGGCCGTAACCCGGTGATGGCGCAGTGGATGGGCATCCGCGCGTCGCGGGTCGGCCTGGTGGTCTTCGCGCTGAGCGGCGCGGCGGCCGGGCTGGCGGGCGTGGTCGAGGCGTACGGCCCGGCCGGAAGCCTGCGGGCCGGGTTCTCGCCCCAGGTCGGGTTCATGGCGGTGATCGTGGCGCTGGTCGGCTCGCTCGGCCCGCTGCGCACGCTGCTGGCGGCGCTGTTCTTCGGCGGGCTCCGGGCGGCCACCCTCTACCTGCCGATCGTGAGCGACCTGCCGCAGGCGGGGCTGGACATGCTCAACGGCATGGTGGCGCTGTGGATCACCGTGTCGGCGGTGCCGGTCCTGATGAGACGGCGGCGGCTGCGAGATCCCGTCCATGCGGGGGGCGGCCTGCCCGCCGATCCCGTCCGCGACGACCGGGAGGCGGTGCGGTCCCGTGGGTGACTTCCTGGTGACGTGCCTGCAGGCGGCGACGCCCATCTGGCTGGCGGCGCTGGCCGGGATGTTCGCCCAGCGCAGCGGCATCCTGCACCTCGGCCTGGAGGGCCTCATGCTCAGCGGCGCGTTCGCCGCGACCGCCACCGCCATCAAGACCGGCTCGATCATGCTGGCCATCGGTGTCGCGGTCGCGGTGAACCTGGCCCTGTCCCTGCTGTTCTGGCTGCTGGTCACCCGCTTCAAGGCCAACGTGCTCATCGTCGGGCTCGGCCTGTCGCTGACCGCGGCCGGGGCGACCGGGTACGCCCTGGTGGCGTTCTTCGGCACCGAGGCCGCGATCCAGTCCCCGGTGGGGCTGCCCCGGCCGCTGTCGGGAGTGGGCGGGCCCCTGGGGAACCTGTCCGTGCTGACGTTCGCCGCGATCGCCCTGACCTGGCTGTCGTGGTGGACGATCCGGCGGACCCGGGCCGGGCTGAAGCTGAGCGCCTGCGGCAGCGACCCGTTCGCCGCGCGCAGCGCGGGCGTGCCGGTGGACCGCTACCGTCTCGCGGCGCTGCAGGTCGGCGGCCTGCTGTGCGCGCTGGCCGGGACGGAACTGTCGCTGGCCCAGGTGCAGTCGTTCTCCGACAACATCGCGCAGGGACGCGGCTACCTGGCCTTCGCGGCCGTGCTTCTCGGCGGCATCGCCCCGGTCGGGGTCTCGGTGGCGGCGCTGTTCTTCGGCTCCGCGGCGGCCTTCGGCATCCAGTCGCAGCTCGACTTCAACGGCGCGCTGCCGCCCCAGTTCGTGCTGATGCTGCCCTACGTGGTGACCATCGTGGCCATCTCCGCGACCGCGCTGGTCAAGAGACGGCGCGGTGAGGGGCCTGCCGTGATCCTGGAGCGGACGCTGTGAGCCCGGACGCCGTGAGCCCGGACGCCGTGAGCCCGGACGCTGTGAGCCCGGACGCCGGGGGCCGGGTCGTCCTCGCGGGCGCGCTCGACACCAAGGGGCCCGAGCACGCCTTCGTCCGGGACCTGCTCGCCGCGTCCGGGCTCCGGCCGCTGCTGGTCGACGTGGGGATCCGCGGGGAGCCCTCGGTCCGGCCGGACGTCACCCGCGCCGAGGTGGCGCGGGCCGGCGGCCGGGAACTGCGGGAGATCGCCGGCCTCCCCGCCCGCGGGGAGGCGCTGGCCGCCATGGCCGAGGGGGTGCTCGCCCTCATGGAGTCGCTGCGGGACGCGGGCGCGGTGGACGCCGCCTTCGGCATGGGGGGCTCGGGCGCGCTGGCCGTCCTGGCACCCGGTTTCCGCGCGCTGCCGCTCGGCGTGCCCAAGATGATCGTCACCACCATGGCCTCCTCGGACACCCGCCCGCACGTGGGGGCCAGCGACCTGCTGCTGGTGCCGTCGATCGTGGACATCGCCGGGCTGAACACGCTGAGCCGCTTCGTCCTCGAACGGTCGGTGGCGATGCTGGCCGCCCAGCTGCGGCATCCGGTGCCCGGCGGCCCCGGCGGCGGGGACGGGGAGGGGCCGCCGATGGTGGCGGCCAGCATGTTCGGCGTGACCACCGCCGGGGTGTCGCGGGCCTGCCGGGTGCTGGAGTCCCGGGGCCTGGACGTGCTGGTCTTCCATGCCAACGGCCTGGGCGGCCGGACGCTGGAGTCCCTGGCCGGGGCCGGGTGGCTGGCCGGCGTGCTGGACCTGACCACCACCGAACTGGCCGACGACCTGGCCGGCGGGGTGGCGAGCGCGGGACCGGACCGGCTGACCGCCGCCGGCCGGCGCGGCGTCCCGCAGGTCGTCGCGCCCGGCGCGCTGGACATCGTCAACTTCGGGGCGCCGGCCTCGGTGCCGGAACCGTACCGGGAACGGCGGCTGTACGCGCACAACGCGACCGCGACGCTGATGCGGACCGACCCGGACGAGGCGGCCGTCCTCGGCGCGCGGCTCGGCGCGAAGCTGTCCGCCGCCCGCGGCCCCGTCACGGTGCTGCTGCCCACCGGGGGACTGTCGGCGCTGTCGGAGCCCGGCGGCGCCTTCCACTGGCCCGAGGCCGACGAGGCGCTCGAAAGGGCCCTGCTGGCGGCGGTGGGGCCCGAGGTCGTCGTGGAACGGTCCCCGGCGGCGGTGAACGCGCCCGCGTTCGGCGAGCGGGCGGCGGAGCTGCTGCTGGCACACCTCGGCGAACACCTCAGTGGACATCTCGACCACACGCAAGCAATACGTTCACCAAACGATAGCTAGACAATTCTCGGTACACCAAAGTACGGTCGTTCTGATCGAAAGATCACCTGAGGAAAGGACGGGGATGTGCGCGACGACTGCGACG
This sequence comes from Actinomadura viridis, assembly GCF_015751755.1. Classification (GTDB taxonomy): domain Bacteria; phylum Actinomycetota; class Actinomycetes; order Streptosporangiales; family Streptosporangiaceae; genus Spirillospora; species Spirillospora viridis. Next base: position 6,168,812 of record NZ_JADOUA010000001.1, on the reverse strand, counting down.
TCCTGATCGTTGGGGCCGGGCCCTCGGGCGCGGTCGCGGCCCAGGAGTTCGCCCGCGCCGGCATGAGCGTCACCTGCCTGGAGCAGGGCGACTGGCCCGACTACGCGAAGGCCCGCGCGGGGTACGCCGACTTCGAGCTCGTGTCGCGCCGGTACTGGAACTGGGATCCCAACGAGCGCGCCGCCGCCGGCGACTATCCGATCGACGACAGCGAGTCGGACGTCACCGCCCTGATGTACAACGGCGTCGGTGGGAGCACCGTCCTGTACGCGGCGCACTGGGAACGCTTCCTGCCCTCGGACTTCCGCACCCGCACCCTCGACGACGTCGGCGACGACTGGCCCATCGGGTACTGGGACCTGGAGCCGTACTACGACGAGGTCGAGAAGCAGTTCGCCGTCAGCGGCCTGGAGGGCGACCCGGCGCTGCCCCCGTCCGCGGCGCCGCCGCTGCCGCCCGTCCCGCTCAACAGGCTCGGGCGGCGGGGCGCGGAGGCGCTGAACCGGCTCGGCTGGCACTGGTGGCCCGGCAGCAACGCCATCGCCACCGCCGAGTACGGCCCCCTGCACGCGTGCGCCCAGCGGACCGCCTGCCCGTTCGGCTGTCCCACCGGTGCCAAGGCGTCGGTGGACCGTACCCACTGGCAGTCCCTCACCAGGGACGGCCGGGTGCGCCTGACCGTGCGGGCGACGGTGGAGCAGGTGCTCCTGGACGACCGGGGCCGCGCCTGCGGGGTCACCTACCTCGACGACGGCGGCGTGCGGCACCGGGTCCGCGCCGGGGTGGTCGTCCTGTGCGCCAACGCGCTCGGCACCCCTCGCGTCCTGCTGGCCTCGAACGACGGCGCGGGCATCGCCGACTCCAGCGGGCTGGTCGGCAGGCGGCTCATGATGCACCCGTTCGGCAACGCGATCGGGATCTTCGACGAGGACCTGGAGTCCTGGCGCGGGCCGCTGGGCCAGTACCTGCACTCCATGGAGTTCTACGAGACCGACCGTTCGCGGGGCTTCGTGCGCGGCGCCAAGTGGAACCTGATCCCCACGGGCGCGCCGCTGTCGATCATGCTGCCGGGCACCTGGGGCGACGAGCCGGTCTGGGGAGAGGGCTTCACCCGGCTCCTGCGCGAGCGGCTGGGCCACTCGGCGATCTGGGGCGTCATCTGCGAGGACCTGCCCGACCCCGCCAACCGCGTCCTGCTGGACGACGGGCCCGGCGAGAACGGCGTGGCGGGGGTGCGGATCCAGTACCGCACGTCCGACAACACGCGGGCGATGATGGCCTGGCATCTGGAGCGCCTGTCGGAGGTGCTCGACGCCATGGGCGCCAAGAAGAAGATCCTCAACCCCGGCCTGCGCGGCACCGGATGGCATCTGATGGGGACCGCCGTGATGGGAGAGGACCCCGCCGCCTCCGTGGTCGACCCGTACGGCCGGTCCCACGACGTGCCCAACCTGTACGTCTTCGACGGCTCGGTGTTCCCGACGTCCTCCGGCGTCAACCCCACCGCGACCATCGCGGCCAACGCGCTGCGCTGCGCCCGGTCGCTGGTCTCCCGGCGGCGCGACGTGGAGGTGGGGGCATGACGGCGCCCGGGAACGGCGGGCGGGACACGGCGGTGCCCGCCGAGGCCCGCGAACGGCTCGGCCGGGTGGCGGACGCGCTGATCCACGCCGGCTCCGGCCTGCCCTCCGGAGCCGAGGCCGGCGTGCACACCGCCCTGCTCGACGCGGTGGCCAAGGCCCGGCCCGACCTGATCCCGACGCTGCTGGACGCCCTCGACGCGCTCGGCCCCGAGCCCGGCCTCGCGGAGGTGGAGCGGCTGGCCGAGCGGGACCCGCGGCTGCACGGGGTCCTCACGCTGGTCGTCGCGGGCGGCTACCTGATGTCCCCGGACGTCGCGGCCCGCCTCCGCTACCCCTTCCAGGAAGCGAAGATCGTGGACCCGCGGGACATCGCCGCCGTCGTCGACGAGGGCCTGCTCGACCAGGTCGCCGAGCGCCCGCCCCTCTACCGGCTGCCCCCGGACGCGCCACCGGGACTCCGCGCGTGACCGCGTTCCCTCTCCCCAGCCTCGACCACCCACCCTTGGAGGTACCGGCCATGAGCCGTGAGCATCACGTCCCCCTCTTCCGCGACCGCGTCCGCGCGGGCCGGGCCCTCATCGGCGCGGGCGCCGGCACCGGGCTGTCGGCCAAGTGCGCGGAAGAGGCCGGTGTCGACTTCATCGTCATCTACAACGCCGGCCGGTTCCGCATGGCCGGGCGCGGCTCGATGGCCGGGATGATGCCCTACGGCAACGCCAACGACATCGTCGTGGAGATGTCCGCCGAGGTCCTCCCCGTCGTGAGCCGCACCCCGGTCCTGGCCGGCGTCTGCGCCACCGACCCGTTCAAGAACATCCCGCGCTTCCTGCGCGAGCTGAAGGACCTCGGGTTCTCCGGGGTGCAGAACTTCCCCTCCGTGTGCCTGCTGGACGGCAGCGTGCGGGCGGACCTGGAGGCCACCGGCTACGGCTTCGACAAGGAGGTCGAGATGGTCCGGCTGGCCCGCGAGATGGACCTGCTGACCGCCACCTACGTCCGCACCGAGGACGAGGCGCGCGCCATGGCCGCCGCCGGCGCCGACGTCGTCGTGGCGCACGTGGGGCTGACGACCGCCGGGCTCATCGGCTCCACGTCCCCGATGTCCCTGGCGGACGCGGCGGCGCGGACCCGGGAGATCCACGACGCGGCCAAGGGCGTCCGCGAGGACGTCTTCGTGGTGTGCCACGGCGGGCCCATCGCCACCCCCGACGACGCCCAGGAGGTCCTGCGGATGGTCCCCGGCGCGGTCGGCTTCCTCGGCGCCTCCAGCATGGAGCGGCTCCCGGCCGAGACCGCCCTGATCGACACGATGCGGCGCTTCACCGAGGTGTCCATCACCGCCGCCCCCGAGGGCCCGCAGCGCAAGGAGGCCGTGGCGTGAGGCTCTTCCGTGTCGCCGACCTGCTGCGGGACCCCACCCCGGTGCCCGAGCCCGAGCGCTTCACCGGCGCCGCGTTCAGCTCCGCCGTCCAGGGCGGCCCGGCGAGCAAGGCGACCACCGCGCTGATCAGGCTGGACCCCGGCGTGCGCGGCCACTGGCACACGCACGCCGACGGCCAGGTGATCCACGTCGTGGAGGGGGCCGGGTACGTCGGCCGCCGCGGCGAGGACCCCCTGCCCGTGACGGTGGGGGACGTCGTGTGGATCGAACCGGGCGAGGAGCACTGGCACGGCGCGGGCGAGGGCGGCCTGGCCCAGCTCGCCTTCTCGTTCGGCGCCATCACCTGGCTGGAGCCGAGCACATGACCGCTCCCTCCTACGAGGACGTCGCCGAGGCGGTGCTCGGCGCCGCCGCCCGGCCCCTGCCCGAGGACGTGGCCGACGCGGCGCGGCGGACGCTGTTCAACGTCCTGGCGGTGGCGCTGGGCGCGTCCGGCTCCCCCCAGGTGACCCGGCTCGCCGCCGCGCTCGCCGTACCGGCGGGGATCCCGGCCGCCCCCGGAGTCCCCGGACGCGCCCGGCCCGCCGACGCGGCGCTGCTCACCGGGTTCGCCGCGCACCTGGACGACTTCGACGACACCCACCTGGCCACCGTCATCCATCCCGGCGCGAGCGTCCTGGGCGCGGCGTGGGCGGCGGGCCCGGGGACGGGCGTGCCCGGCCCGGACCTGCTCGCCGCGTTCGCCCTCGGCTGCGAGGTCCAGCTCAGGCTCGGCCTGGCGGTGAGCCCCGAGCACTACGACCGCGGCTGGCACATCACCGGCACCTGCGGGGTGATCGGCGCCGCGGTCACCGCCGGGCTGCTCGGCTCCCCGGACCGCGACCGGCTCGCCCTCGCGCTGCGGCTGGCGTCGCTGCAGACCCTGGGGCACCGCGAGGCGTTCGGCACCGAGGTCAAGCCGTTCCACGCGGGCAAGGCCGCCGCCAACGGGCTGCTGGCCGCCACGGAGGCCGCCCGCGGCGCGTTCGCGGACGGGGGCGGCACGGCCCTCCCGGACATCGGCGGGCTGCTGCGGGCCCTGGCGCCCGGACGGCGTTCTCCGGACCGCCTGCTCGACGGGCTCGGGACGCGGTGGGACCTGCTGGACAACACCTTCAAGCCCTACCCGTGCGGCATCGTCGCCCATCCCGGCATCGACGCGGCCGTCCAGGCGCACCGGCGGGGGATCGAGCCGGCGGACGTCGCGGGGGTCCGCTACCGCTGCCACCCGCTGGTCCCCGAGCTGATGGGACGGCTCGACCCGAGCACCGGCCTGCAGGCCCGCTTCTCGGCGGTGCACGGGGTGGCCGCCGGGCTCGCCCGCGGCACCGGCGGCCTGGCGGAGTTCAGCGACGCCGCGGCGGCCGACCCCTTCCTGTCCGGCCTGCGCGCCCGGATCGAGCTGGTCCCCGACCCCCGGATGCCCCGGGACGCGGCGACGCTGGAGATCCGGACGGGCGCGGGCGTCGTCGAGTCGGCCGTCGAGCACGCGCGGGGCAGCCTGGAACGCCCGCTGACCGACGACGAGCTGATCGCCAAGGCCGAGGCGCTGGCGCCCGGACGGGCCCGCCCCCTCTGGGACGCCCTCGCCCGGCTCACGGAGGAGACCCGGCCGCGGACCGTGGCCGCGGTGCTGGACGAGGCGGGGCAGGAGGTGCCGGTGCCATGACGACGACCGTGCGCATGGGCCGCTTCGCCGCCGAGGCCGCCGCCCCGCCCGAGGCGGTCGAGGCCGCCGCGGCCTGGTGCGAGGCCCTGCCCGCCCTCGCGGCGGCGGCCCGGGAGGACCCGGTGACCGCCACCGCCTACTGGGTGGCCTGCGCCGCCCTGCATCACGCGGACACCACCGAGGCCGGCCGCGACCGGGTGACCGAGGCGTTCGCCGCCGGGCTGGAGCTGGCCCTGCGGGTGCGCGGATCCCTGGACGGCCGGGTGGCCGGTGGATGGGACCCGGTCTGCGCGGCGGTGCTCGTGGGCGCCGCCGCGGCCACCGCCCGTTCCGACGGGCTCGACGGCGAGACGGTGACCCGGGCCCTCGGCATCGCCGCCACCCAGGCGTCCGGCCTGGCCGTCCTGGCGCCCACCTTGCTCGGAACGTTCCAGCGAGGCAGGGCGGCGCTCAACGGCCGCCAGGCCGCCGCGCTCGCCCGCGCCGGCATGACCGCCCCCGCCACCGGCCTGGAGGGCAGGCGCGGGCTGTACGCGCTGCTCGCCCCGGGCACGGACGCGGCACCGGCCGCCGACCGCCTCGGCGACCGCTGGCTGGTCGCCGGGCTGGGCGCCCCGCCCCTCGCCACAGCCCCGTCCGGAACCGCGGGGCCGGACGGCGCGACGGGGCCGGGCGGAACCACGGGCCCGGACGGGGCCACGGGAGCACCGGCGGACGCCTGGACGGACGCGCTGTGGCACGCGACGGAGGCACTGTCATGACCGGTGTCACGCCCGCCGTCCCGCCGTCCGCCACCCCCGGGGTCACGCCGACGGTCACGCCGTCCGTCACGCCCGCCGCGCTGGCCGAGCGGCTCCGCCCGGACCGGACCGCGCTGATCCTCATCGACCTGTCCAACGACTTCGTCCACGACGAGGGCAAGGCCGCCACCGTGGGCGGCCGGGACGTCGGCCACGCCCAGCGGATCCTGCCGGCCGTCGCGGCCCTCGCCGAGGCCGCCCGGCGCGCCGGCGCCGCCGTGATCCACAGCCAGCACACCACCCTGCCCGGCGGCGCGAGCGACTCGCCGGTGTGGCGGGACGCCCGCTCCCGCGCCGCGTACTCCGCCCCCGACATCTGCCTCGACGGCTCGTGGGGGCAGGAGATCGTCGCCGAGGTGGCCCCCCGTCCCGGCGACCATGTCGTCAAGAAGTACCGCTACGGCGGCTTCACCGGAACCAACCTGGAACTGGTCCTGCGCAGCCTGGGCCGCGACAGCGTCATCTGCTGCGGCGTCTCGACCAACGTCTGCGTGGACACCACCGCCCGCGAGGCGTTCGCCCGGGACTTCCACGTGACGATCGCCGCCGACGCCTGCGCGTCCTGGGACATGGACCTGCACGCGGCGTCCCTCCGTACCGCCGAGCGGCGGTTCGCCGTGGTGGCCGCGGCCGACGACATCCGCGCCGCCTGGCCCGTATCCGACCCCGACGAGGAAGCCCGATGATCGCGGAACTGCGCTACTACACCATCACGCCGGGTCGCACCCGGGAGCTGTTCGACCAGTTCACCGAGGTGAGCCTGCCGCTGTTCGCCAAGCACGGCATCACCGCGCACGGCCCCTGGCTGCGGCGGCTGACCAAGGGCGAGCAGCTGGTCTACCTGCTGGAGTTCGCCGACGAGGAGGACCGGGCCGCCCGCTGGTCGGCCTTCCGGGAGGACCCCGGGTGGCAGGCGGTCGTCGCGTCCGGCGAGGGACGGATCCCGCTCATCGCCGGCAGCGAGATCGTGGAGCTGACCCGATGACCGCCCCCGAGACCGCCCCGGAGACCACGCGGGAGACCACCGCCCGCGTCTACGGCCACCACATCGCCGGGGAACGGGTGGACGGCCCGCCGCTCGACCGGCGGGACCCCGCCAGGAACGAGGTCGTCGCCCGGTACGCGGCCGGGACGGCGGAGGAGGTGGACGCCGCCGTCCGCGCCGCCGCCGCGACGTTCGCCTCCGCCGGGTGGCGGCGCACGCCCGCCATGGCCCGGGCCGGCCTGCTGGACCGCCTGGCCGGGCTGCTGGAACGCGACGCGGACCGGCTGGCCGCCCTGGACTCGCAGGAGGTCGGCAAGCCGCTGGCCTTCGCCCGCGGCGACATCGACCTGGGCGTCGCGCACGTCCGGCAGGCCGCCGCGCTCGCCCGTACGGCCAAGGGCGAGTCCTTCACCGGCCTCGCCCACGCCTACACCGCGCTCGCCACCCGGGAACCGGTCGGCGTGGCCGCGCTCATCACCCCCTGGAACTTCCCCGCGCTCATCCTGCTGCAGAAGCTCCCCTACGCCCTGGCGGCCGGGTGCACCCTGGTCGTCAAGCCGTCGGAGTTCACCTCCAGCAGCGCGCTGGAGATAGCCGCGCTGTGCGAGGAGGCCGGGCTGCCGCCCGGCGCGGTGAACGTCGTGACCGGCACCGGCCCGGCCGCGGGCCTGCCGATGGTCACCCATCCCCGGGTCTCCTACGTCTCGTTCACCGGGTCCACCAGGGTCGGCCGGGAGGTGATGCGCGCGGCGGCCGGCTCCCTCACCCGCGTCGGCCTGGAACTGGGCGGCAAGACCGGCAACGTGGTGTTCGCCGACGCCGACCTGGAGGCGGCGGCCGACGGGATCGTGTTCGCCGCGTTCGCCAACCAGGGAGAGTCCTGCGTGGCCAGCTCGCGGCTGCTGGTGGAGGAGGCCGTCGCCGCCGAGTTCACCACCGCCGTCGTCGAGCGGGCGGCGGCGCTGCGGGTCGGCATGCCCGACGACCCCCGTACCGACATCGGCGCGCTCATCCACCATGAGCACCGCGACCGGGTGCACGCCGCCGTCCTCGCCGGGGTGGAGGCCGGCGGCGAGGTGCTGACCGGCGGGAGCCCGCCCGGCGGCCCCGAACTGGAGGCGGGCGCGTTCTACTCCCCGACCGTGATCGGCTCGGTCGGCCGCGAGTCGCCGGTGTTCCGTTCGGAGATCTTCGGGCCGGTCCTGTCGGTGACGGCGTTCCGGTCCGGGGAGGAGGCCGTGGACCTGGCGAACGCGACCGACTACGGCCTCGCCCAGTCCCTGTGGACGTCCGACCTCGACCGCGCCTTCGCGGTGAGCCGCGAGCTGGAGGCGGGCACCGTCTGGGTGAACACCGCCAGCGACGGCTCCCCGGCCCTGGCGTTCGGCGGGGTGAAGGCGTCCGGGTTCGGGCGCGAGGCCGGCGAGGAGGGCCTGCGGGAGTTCACCGAGTACAAGACGGTGCAGTTCCGGGGCGAACCCCGGATCAGCCCCTTCACCAGGACGGACCCGGCCCGGTGAGCCTCGTCCACATCGTTCTGGTCCGGCCGCGGGACGGCGCGGAGCCTCAGGCCCGGGCGCTCCTCGGGGAGCTGGCGGACCTGGCCGCCCGCCTGGGCGCCCGGGAGGTCCACGCCGGGCCGAACGTCAGCACCGAGCCGTTCGGCGGCGGCTTCACGGCCGGGGCCGCGTTCGGCTTCCCCGACGAGCGGGCCCGCGACGCCTACCTCCAGGACCCCCGGCACCTGGACCTCGCCCGCGAACTGGCCGCCGCGGCCGAAACGGCGCTCGTCGCCGACCTGCCGGGCCGGCCCGCCGGCCCCGACGACCTGGGAGCGACATGACGGAGAGCATCGGCTTCATCGGCCTCGGCGCGATGGGCCTGGGAATGGCGGCCAACCTCGTCAAGGGCGGCCACGAGGTGCACGGCTACGACCCCTCGCCCGCGCGCCGCGAGGAGGCCGCCGCGGCCGGGATCCACCTGGCCGCCTCCCCGCTGGAGGCCGCCCGCGCCTCCTCCGGCGTCGTCCTGTCGGTCGTACGGGACGCCGCGCAGACCCGCGAGGTGCTGCTCGGCGAGGACGGCGTGTCCCGCGCGGGCAAGCCCCTCACCGCCGTCGTGGCCAGCACGCTCGACCCGTCCACCATGCGCGCCCTGGCCGGCGAGCTGGACGGCCACGGGGTGACGGCGGTCGACGCGACGATGTCGGGAGGGCCGTGGGGAGCCGAGGAGGGCACCCTGACCCTGATGGTGTCGGCCCCCGCCGCCCTGTTCGAACGGCTCCGGCCCCTGCTGGACCTGATGGGCGCCAACATCTTCCACGTCGGCGAACGGGTGGGCACCGCGCAGGCGGCCAAGCTCGCCGTGCAGCTCACCTTCGGCGTCAACATGATGGGCGTGTTCGAGGCCATCCGCCTCGTCGACGAGTTCGGCGTCGACGAGGACCAGCTGATGTCGATGCTCTCGGTGAGCGTCGGGGGAAGCTGGGTCGTCGACAACTGGCGGCGGGTCAAGCCGTGGTGGGAGCACTACGTGCCCGGAGAGGACCTCGACATCCTCCTGAAGGACATGCGGTCGGTCCAGCGGGAGGCCGACGCGGGCGGCTTCCCCATGCCCGTCACGGCGCTGGCGTTCCAACTGATGAGGCACGTGTGGCCGGCCTGGGCCGCCCTCAGGGCCGCGGACGAGGGCGGGCCGCGGGCATGACCGCCACGACCCAGGTCACCGCCCCCGACGGCACCCGCCTGGCGGTCGCGGTCGAGGGATCGGGACCGCCCCTGCTGTTCCTGCACGAGGTGGCGGGCGACCTGCACGACTGGCAGGCGCAGGTCGAGCATTTCGCCGGCCGGTACACCTGCGTCCGCTACAACGCCCGCGGGTACCCGCCGTCCGGTGTTCCCGCCGACCCCGCCCGCTACGGCCAGGACACCGCCGTCCGGGACGCGGTCGCCGTCCTGGACGGGCTCGGCATCGACGCGGCCCACGTCGTGGGGCTGTCCATGGGCGGCTTCTGCGCCGTCCACCTGCTCCTGGACCACCCAGGCCGCTGCCTCAGCACGACCGTGATCGGCGCCGGCTACGGGTCGGCGCCGCACCAGAGGGCCGGGTTCGCCGACGAGGCGCGCAACGCCGCCCGCCTGTTCCGCGAGGACGTCCGTACCGCGGCGGACGCCTACCGGAACGGCCCCACCCGCCTTCAGTTCAAGCTCAAGGACCCGGCGGGGTGGCGCGCGTTCGGTGAACGGCTGGCCGGCCGCGACCCCGTCGGCATGTCCCTGACGTTCTCCGAGGTGCTGGCCCGCCGCCCCTCGCTGTACGACCTGCGCGACCGCCTGGCGGCCGTCACGACCCCGGTGCTGCTGGTGGTCGGCGACGAGGACGACGGCTGCCTCGACGTGAACCTCATGCTGAAGCGGACCGTCCCCGGAGCGGGCCTGTCGGTGCTGCCGCGCACCGGCCACACCGTCAACCACGAGGAGCCCGCGGTGTTCAACGCCGTGCTCGACGCCTTCCTGAGCGAAGCCGCCGCCGGCCGGTGGGCGCCGCGGGACCCCGGCACCCTGGGCCGGGGCCTGGTGGGCATGACCGACCATCGAAACTGAAGGGAACCCCATGACCGACGCCGCGCCCCCGCCCGTACGCCAGCTCCGCCTCGTCGTCGAGGCCGAGGACTACGAGGCCGCCGTCGCGTTCTTCCGCGACGCCCTCGGATTGCCCGAGCAGGCCGCCTTCTCCGGCGAGGGCGACGCCCGCGTGGTGATCCTCGACGCCGGCCGGGCCACCCTGGAGATCGCCAACCCCGCGCAGAAACGGATGATCGACGAGGTCGAGGTGGGACGGCAGGTCGCGCCGAGGATCCGCGTCGCCTTCGAGGTGGACGACGCCCGGGCCGCCACCGGACGCCTGCTGGAGGCCGGCGCCGAGGAGGTCGCCCCGCCCACCGTCACGCCATGGCAGTCGCTGAACTCCCGCCTGGACGCGCCCGCCGGGCTCCAGATCACGCTGTTCGAGGAGCTGCGCACCCTGGAGGAACGCTCCGAGCTGGACGGTTTCGGCACCGATGGCGCCTGACCCCCTGCTGATCCGCGGTGCCCGCCTGCTCGACCGGGCGGGCCCCGTCGACGTCCACCTGGAGAACGGCCTGATCGCCGCGATCGGCGACCTCCCGGCGGTCGCGCCCGCCCAGATCATCGACGCCGAGGGCGGGCTGCTGACCCCGGCGTTCGTCGACCCGCACTTCCACATCGACAAGGCCCTGACGTTCCCGCACCTGCCCCCGAGCGGCCGCGACCACCCCGTGGACGCCGCGCTGGAACGTACCCGCCAGGTCAAGGCCCGCTACACCCCTGAGGACCTCACCGCCCGCGCGACCGAGGCCATCCGCCTCGCCGTCGGCCACGGCGTGGGGACCCTGCGCGCCCATGTCGACGTCGATCCGGTGGGCGGCCTGTCGGCCCTGCGCGTCCTGGCCGATCTCCGGGAGCGGTACCGGCACCTCATCGACATCCAGCTGGTGGCGTTCCCCCAGGAGAGCATCGTGCGCGACCCCGCGGCCCCGCGGCTCCTGCGCGAGGCGCTGGCGTCCGGCGCGGACGTGCTCGGCGGTGCCCCCGACGTGGAGGAGCCGCCGGACCGGGTCCGCCACCTGGACCTGCTCATCGACCTGGCGGGCGAGCTGGACGTGCCGCTGGACGTCCACTGCGACTACGGCTACGACCCCGGGCAGCGCGACCTGGAGGCCCTCGCCCGCCGGACCGTGGAGGCCGGCCTCACCGGCCGCGTCAGGGCGGGCCACTGCTGCGCCCTGGACGCCTACGACGCCCCCGCCGCCGCCGAGGTCATCGAGGCCGTCCGCGAAGCGGAGATCGACATCTGCGTCTGCCCGATGGGCAACCTGATGCTGGTCGGCGACGGGCCGAACCCGCCCGGCCGCGGCGTGGCCCGGCTCCAGGACCTCCTCACCGCCGGGATCACGGTCGCCGCGGGCAGCGACAACATGCACGACATGTGGTTCCCCTTCGGCCGCCTCGACCCCGCCGAGGTCGCCATGGTGACCTGCGTCGCCGGGCGGATGTGGTCCGAACGCCAGATCAGGCAGGTGTTCGACATGGTCACCGTGAACGCGGCCCACTACGTCGGCGTCCCCGCCGACGGCGTCCGGGTGGGGGCCGCGGCCGACCTGGTGCTGTTCTCGGTCACCAGGGTGGCCGACGTCCTGCGCAACGCCCCCGGCCGCCGGACCACCATCAAGCGCGGCCGGGTGGTCGGCGGCGCCGACTCATCCGTCTGGACCGCATGAAAAGTTTCCCTACCAATTTAGTTGAGTAATTCGGGGTCACGACCTACCGTTGATTCCATGGGGACAGGCGTTCGGCTCACCTCGCGCGGACACGTCGATCTGTGCCGCGTGGCCAGCTGTCTCTGTCCAGGCTGAGGCTCTCGTTCCGGCGGCCGCCCGGGCCGCCCTTGCACCGACCGGTTCCGGTGTGGACGCGCCCTTACCTGGAGTTCCTCATGTTTTCCCCGCAACGCCCCCGCAGGGACGCGGTGCCTGATCATGTGGCCGTGCACACATGGCCGGCCCGGCACCCCCTGGCCGACCTGCTGTTCGTGCACGGCGCCCGCCCGAGATCCGCCCGTTTCGAGCGGCTCGCCCACGCGCTGACCGCACGCCGGATCAACGTCTCGGGCGTCCAGCCGCGCGGGCGAGGCCCCGTGACCCTGCACGGGCTCGCCGAAGCGCTCGGAGTTCTGTCGGACCGCGCCCGGCTGCCGCTGATCCTGGGCGGCTACTCCCTGGGCGGGACCGCCGCCGCCCTGGCGGCCTGCGCGGACGACAACCGGCTCGCCGGACTGCTCCTGGTCGCCACGCCGATCACGGCGCGGCCGCTGGAGCCGGGCGGCCTGGACCTGGGCGACCTGGACGCGGGACGGCGCCGCGCCCAGAGCGAACGCGTGGCCCCCCGGACGCCGCGCTCCGCCTGGGACCTGCTCGCCGACCGCTTCCCCGTCCTGGGCCTGCCCGTGATGTTCGTGCACGGTATGGGCGACACCATCGTCCCCGCCCGTGAGAACCACGCCTGGGCGGCCCGGCTGAAGCACGCCGACTTCATCGGCTTCCACGGCGCCCGTCACGACGTCCTCAACGCCCCCGGCCACCGGCGGGTGGCCACGACGATCGCCGACTTCGTCCTCGCGGCGGCGCTCGACGCGGCCGCCTGACCCGCCTCCACTTGATCCTCAGGATGCGAATGATTGGGAAGATCATGCCTCCTGCCCCACCTTCTTCTTGACCGCGACGGGGGAGAGCGTGCGCGGAGAAAACTGTGCTTCCGGGCCTTTCCTGTAACCTCCCCCAGTTCGATGTGATAGGTGCCCTATAGGCAGACTTTGTAGATCGTTAAGTTCTTCCTTCGTATATCTCTCGTTTCTTGGTGGAAAGCTCCTGTCGGAACGTCCCGTCACGAAGGAGGCAGACCTCATGTCCGCTACACGACGCGCGACCGTCCTGACGGCAGCGCTCTTCACCGCGCTCTCCATCGGTCCCGCCGGGATCTCTCAAGCATCGGCCGCTTCCCAGTGCACGAAAGCGCCGGCGGTCGCGAAGAGCGCGGGAATCACGGAAAGGGCCGTACCGCGAGAATGTCGTAGGCACAGGGACAGAGCGCGGTACGAAAGGGGCTACCGGGACGGATTCCGCCAGGGCTACCGGGACGGCCGCAAGGACTGCAAGAAGCGTTCGAGCTTCTTCCATCGCCGGCTCGACTGCTACACCCGGGGCTGGACCGACGGCTACGTGAGGGGATACTCGCGCGCCTGCGACTGATGAATCCCGCGTAATCGCAGCGCGAAGGATCCGAGGGAGGGGCATAGCGCGCCTATGCCCCTCCCTCCATCATCCTCTGGCCTCCGGCCCGGCCGCTCACGCGCCGGCATGGCTACCCTGTCCCGCGTGAAGCACCGGAAGCCGGCCGGATGAGCCAGTACTTCGACATGGGCGAAGAGACCTTGTGGAACCCGTCCAACGGCCCTTCCCGCCTCTTTCTGCGCCAGGTGGCGCTCTTCGAGGAGGAACTCGGGCTCCCGTCGGGCATGGGGCCGATGGAGAACGACGAGTGCCAGATCGACCCGAGCACCTTCGAAACCTTCGTCAACGCGCTGGTGGAACGGCACCGAAGAACGCACCACCCGATCGTGTCGGCCCTCTCCGAGAACTTCACCGCCATGGCACTGGTCCTCGCGCAGCGTGCCGGAATCCAGGTGAACTGGACGTCCTCCGCTCCTCCGGACACAGCGGACATCCAGGTCCCGGCGCGTACAGACGCGTCCGTTCAGTTGGACGGCGAAGCACGGGCGGCAAGGCTGCGAGAGAAGGCCCACGACCTGAGCCGCTTCATGGCCCGCTGACCGCCCTGGGAAGCCCCGCGCCTTCCCAGGCCCACGTGCGAGTCCGACTCGGCCGATGCTGCGAGCGGTCCTGGAGGACCTCGGCCTCTCGTCGCCCCCGCTTGATCAGCCTTTGGACGAGATCGACCACCCCCTGCTGGCCAAGGCCCGCGCCCAGTTCGCGACAGACGAGGTCACGCGGCAGCTTGGCCCTTTTGTGCAGCGCTGCACAAGTAGACTCCTGGTGACGTGCACAGGCAAGCAAGTAGGCGAAGTACCGAGGAGGGCGCCGTGACGGCTGAACCACTCGATCACGGCCCGCTTGACCCAGAAGAGATCTTGTGTCGGTTGCCTCACGAGGAGAGAGACCGGTTCATCCGGGACTACCGGAGTGCGCTCGACGCCGCGCACGAGCTATGGCGCTACCGGCAACTGCAGGATGTCTTGCGCCTGTGGCACCTGCGGGCCACTGCGTACGCTCGACCCGACTTCAAGGCACGTGCGGAGCAAGCTCGCACAGGGGCCGGAGACTTCGCTCCGGCGGACGAAGCGATCCCGGGTTGGTCTGAGCGTACGGGCGGCACTCGTTGAGCCATCGCGTTGACCTCCACGCGACCGCACTCGCCCAGATCGGCGGTCTTCCTCCTGAAGCCTTCGATGCCTTGGTGTCCGCACTGGCCGATGTCTCCGAACGTCCCTGGGATGCGATGGCCATCTATACGGACGAACCGGAGTTCCGCCAAGTCATCTTCGGAGACTTCGGGCTGGTCTCGCTTCTATGTCGATGACGTGGCCGAGATCATCCGCGTCTTCGACATCACCTGGACAGGCTGGCGACCCGCCACGCCCTTCGCCTCTCTCGCCCGCTCCAGGGCTCTGACCTGGGAAAATTTGGAGCGGGCGACGGGAATCCAACCCGCGCAGGAGGTTTCAAGGATCACGGTTCCCGATCTTGAAACCTGCATCGATACAGCTCAACGGCTTCACCCCATGATCCGTGAGCGCCCGTAGCACCCCGCTACCGACCACCCCAACGGGCACGATCAGGACATGGCGCAGACGCGCTTGTTCGCGAAGGAGTGGCTCTTCGTCGGCGCTGGCACCATGACCGTCATGGACGAAGATCGTTTCACGCTCACCCTGATCGGCTACTGGCGGAGCGAGCGAGAGCCTCACTGGCCGGATCCTCAGAGGTGGATAGATCCCTCGTGGGACGGTGCCGAGCGTGAACGGGTCGCGGACTATCTGGATCGAGGGCAGCGCGCTCCCTGGGCCGCCGCGGGGAAGTCCTCGTGTCGGATCTGCGGTGAGTCTGTTGGAAGCCTTGAGTTCTTGGACGGCAAGTATCTGTGGCCGGAGGGGCTCGGACACTACGTCCGTGAGCACTCGGTACGGCTACCGCAGGCAGTCCTTGATCGCGTCGCGAGTTGGGGACAGCTTGAGAACTGGACGGTTGATACGGACTGGTGGAGGCGGCAGGGAGCGGCGTAGCCGTTGCTCTTCCCCCACCTTCCTCTCTCGGCCCGACGAGACTTGTAACTAGCGGCGGACGGGTCTCAGCGGGGCCCAAGGGCGGGCCGCTGCGGCGGTCGGGCACGCGACGGGCACGGAAGCGGAGACGATCGTGAGAAGCGGTAAGGCCCAGGCGGGAGGATCATGCCTCTGGCCTGGGCCTTCGTGGTGGGAGCGGGCGACGGGAATCGAACCCGCGTAGCCAGTTTGGAAGACTGGGGCTCTACCATTGAGCTACGCCCGCGTGCGATGGTGCGGCCCCAGAGGGGGCGCCGATCGCCATCCGTAGAGTACAGGGTTTCGGCTGTGCTTGCGTTCTGCGGGAAATGGACGAGGCGTCCGGGCTTGATCGGCACTAGACTGCTCGCGTCGCCGTGATGGCGGGCGGGCTGTAGCGCAGTTTGGTAGCGCACCGGCTTTGGGTGCCGGGGGTCGTGGGTTCAAATCCCGCCAGCCCGACGCAGGTCAGAGGCCCTGTCTCCCCTGAGGGAGACGGGGGCCTCCCGCGTGGGGCACGGGTTCACCGTGCTCGGCGCACCATCTCGGTGATCCAGATGGGCGCGAACGGAGACGTGCAGCCCGGGGGAGTCGGGTAGTCCTTGAGGACCTCCAGGCGCTCGCCGATGTCCATCGCGCGGGCGCGGTGCTCGGCGTGGTCGATGCCGATCTGAGCCAGGCAGTTGTTCATCGACCACTGCAGGCGGTCGGGGGCGTCCTTCATCTCCGCCTCGATGATGTCGAGCAGCCCTCCGAGGTCGAGGCCCTCGGGCTTCTTCGCCACGCGTTCGGTGGTCAGCGCCCAGCCGGCACTCGCGACCACCGGATCCGGATCGGTGAACCAGGCCAGGCGCAGGTCTTCGGAGTGCGGGTTCTTCTTCACCACGTAGTTCACGAGCCAGTCGTGCACCTTGGGTGTGCGCGCCTCGCGCAGCATGGCGTCCAGCTCGTCACGCTCGAAGGACTTCGGGCGGCAGATCAGGAGGGCCAGCAGTCTCGCAGCGGTGTCCTTCGTTTCCCAGAGCCGGTACGCGAGTTCCTGCTGTGTCTTCAGCCGCTTCGCGAGGGCGCGCAGCTTGCCGAGGTTCACGCCGTGATCGTCGCCGTGCCTCTCGTTCACCGCGCGGACCTTCGGGTCCTCCAGCTCGGCCAGCTCGGCCATCACCTCGGCCACCGTCGTCTCGGCCACCTCAGCCTCCTGTCCGTCCCGTGCGGGATCAGCCTACGGCGGCCCCCTGTCGTGGGAGGGCTATCGATATGAAATGCCTCGTGGCGACGAATTCGCGGCAGTGACCCGGGCGCCGATAACGGGACGACTTGTGATCTTGGCTGTAATACGGTGGCCGGCGTCCACAGGGTCGATGCCGGGAGGGTGCCGTGGTCGAGGTCACCAACGTGCTGCTGTCGGGGGTCGTGGGGTCGAACGCCTACGGGCTGGCGACGGCGGAGTCCGATGTGGACCGGCTCGGGATGTTCGCGGCCCCTACGGTGCTGTTCCACGGGCTCCGGCCGCCGACGGGGAAGCAGGCCACGAAGGTCTCCACCGCTCCGGACGTCACGTGGCATGAGGCGGGGAAGTACGCGGCGCTGTGCCTGGGGGTGAACCCCACGGTGACGGAGCTGTTGTGGCTGGAGGAGTACGAGACCCGTACGGAGCTGGGGGAGCGGCTGATCGGGATCCGGCGGGCGTTCCTTTCAGCGGGGCGGGTGCGGGACGCCTACTTCGGGTACGCGGTGTCGCAGTTCCGCAGGCTGGAGAACCGCGGGGACGGGTCGTTCTCGGCGGACACGCGTAAGCGGACGTCCAAGCACGCCCGGCATCTGGCGCGGCTCGTCCACCAGGGGCTGGAGCTCTACCGGACGGGGACGCTCACCGTCCGGCTGGCCGATCCGCAGTGGTACCGGGACTTCGGTGAACGGGTGGCCGCGGGAGACCTGGAGGTGGCCAAGGGCGTGCTGGCGAAGGCGGAGAGCGACTTCGACGCCGCGCGCACGCCGTTGCCCGAGCGGCCGGACGAAGACGTGGTCGAGGCCTGGTTGCTGGCCGTCCGGGCCGCCTTTCTTTGAGTCAGATCTGCGGCCCTGGGTGGACGGGGGTCCTGGCCAGTTCGCCCGCGCGGACCCCGTCGAGGACGGTGGACACGGTGGCCACCACCTCGGCGAGGCCCTCGCGCAGGGTGTCGGCGGAGTCCCGGTAGGTTTCGGGGTTCTCCACCCCGGCGGCCTCCAGGAGCGCGACGGCGTCGATGAGCTGCCCCTCCAGCCAGCCCATCGGGTCCTCGGTCAGTTCCGGGACGAAGACCCGCCGGCCGGGCTCGTTGGCGATCATGCCGGGGTGGAAGTGCATGCGGTCCCTGGTCCCGGGCCCGCCGGCGGCGGTCTCCAGGAGGTCGGCGCGCCAGACGGCGCGGTCGGCCACCACCGGCTGGGAGGCGTTGACCGAGCCGCGCCACGGCTGGGGCGGGAGGAGCCGCAGCTCGACCCGCACCCCGCGTTCGCGGCCTCCGCGCTCGGGGTCGGGATCGATCAGGAAGACGTCCTCCACCGTCACGCCGAGACCGCCGAAACAGAACAGGCGCAGCACCTTCCGCTCCCTTCATCCGGGTAATTCGGACGATACGCCGTGATCTACCCGGATCAAGGGGTGGACAGGAGCAGATCCCGCGCGTCCCGGGCCGCCTGGACGATCGCCTGCTCCAGGTGCTCGGGACGGCGCCCGCCCGCGTTCGCGACGGGGCCCGTGCCGCCCGCGCCGCCGCCGACCGCCGCCGCCGCGCGGGCCAGGACGTCCCGGGCCCGGCCGGGGGTTCCGGGGGAGAGCGCCGCGACCAGCGCGGCCTTGTCCCCGGTCCGCGCGCCCAGGACGGCGACGCCGGGCGCGCCGGGGTGCCGGGCGACCACCTCGGACGCCAGCGCCCGCAGGTCGCCCTCCGGGACGATCTCGGCGACCAGCCAGGCGCCGCCGGGCAGGCGCTCGGCCCGGTCCGCGAGCCGCGCCGCCAGCGCGGTGCGCTCGGCCGCGCGCAGCCCGTCCAGCCGGCGGCGGGTCTCGGCGAGCGTGCCGAGCCGCTGGCGGAGCCGTCCGGGGGCCTGGTCCGGCGGTACGTTCAGCAGCGCCGCCAGCTCGGCCAGCAGGGCGTGCTCGCGGTCGTGGTGGCGCAGCGCGTCGGCGCCGGTCAGGGCCTCGATCCGGCGCAGCCCGGTGCCGATGGAGGACTCGCCCACGATGTGCACCGGCCCCGCCTGCGAGCCGTGGCCCACATGGGTGCCGCCGCACAGCTCGCGCGAGGAGCCGCCGATGTCGACGACGCGGACGCGGTCGCCGTACTTCTCGCCGAACAGCGCGATCGCCCCCGCCGCCTCCGCCTCGGCACGGCCGGCCTCCCAGACCCGGACCTCGGGATCGTCGAGCAGGTAGTCGTTCACGAGGGTCTGCACGGGGCCGGTGTCGACGCCGGTGAAGTGGGCGAAGTCCAGGCGCAGCCGTCCGGGTTCGACCCGGGAGCCGCGCTGGACGGCGTGGTCGCCCAGGACGCGGCGGAGCATGGCGTGCAGGACGTGCGTCGCGCTGTGCGAGCGCGCCGTGGCCGCGCGCCGCCCGGCGTCCACCTCCGCGTGGACGTCCTCGCCGGTGCGGATCTCGCCGCCGGTCACGCGCGCCGCGTGGACGTGCAGGCCGTCGAGCCCGGGGCGGGTGTCGAGGACCTCCACGAGCGCGCCGCCCGCGGTGCGCAGGGTGCCGGTGTCGCCGACCTGGCCGCCGGACTCGGCGTAGAACGGGCTGCGGTCCAGGATCACCTCGACCCGGTCGCCCTCGGACGCCTCCGCGACCTCCCCGGAGGGGTTCAGGAGCGCGACGATCCGGGCCTCGGCCGCGGTCGTGCCGTGCCCGACGAAGGCGGTGCGGCCGTGCCGGGCGGCCACCTGCCGGTACAGGTCCCGCCGCGCGACCGCGCCGCCCTTCCTGACCTGGCCCGCCTGCCTGGCCTGGCGGCGCTGCTCGTCCAGGAACGCCGCGAACGCGTCGCGGTCCACCTCCAGGCCCGCCGCCCGGGCCGCGTCGACGGTCAGGTCGATCGGGAACCCGTAGGTGTGGTGCAGCTCGAACGCCGCGCGCCCAGGCAGCGTCCGCGCGCCGGACGCCCGGGCCCGGCCGAGTTCCGCGTCGAGCAGCCGGGAGCCCTGCCGCAGGGTCCGGTCGAAGCCCTCCTCCTCGGCCGCGCAGACCCGTTCGATCAGCGCCCGGCGCCGTTCCAGCTCGGGCCACGCCGGGCCGAGGGTGTCGACCACGCGGCCGGTGAGGGCGGGCAGCACCGGGCCGTCCACGCCCAGGAGCCGCGCGTGCCGGACGGCCCGGCGCATCAGCCGCCGCAGCACGTGGCCGCGGCCGTCCGGGGACGGCAGGACGCCGTCGGCGATGAGGAACGCCGCCGACCGGGCGTGCTCGGCGGTCACCCGGAACGAGGTGGACGCCTCGCCGCCGTCCCGGCCGGGGTACTCGCGTCCCGCCATCTCCTGGAGGAGGCCGAACGCCGGGGCCAGCAGGTCGGTCTCGCAGACGGTGTCCACGTCCTGCAGGACCGCCGCGAGCCGGTCCAGGCCCAGGCCGGTGTCGATGCTGCGGGCCGGCAGCTCGCCGACGATCGGGTAGCCCTCCTTGGCCGGCCCCTCGCCCCGGACGTTCTGCATGAAGACGAGGTTCCACAGCTCCAGGTAGCGCTCGCCGTTCACCGCCGGGCCGCCCTCGCGCCCGAACGCCGGGCCCCGGTCGTAGTGCAGCTCGGAGGACGGGCCGCAGGGCCCCGGCACGCCCATCGACCAGTAGTTGTCGGCCATGCCGAGCCGCTGGATCCGGGAGGCCGGGACGCCGAGCCGCCGCCACAGCCGTTCCGCCTCCCCGTCGTCCTGGTGGACGGTGGCCCACAGCCGCGCGGGGTCGAGCCCGAAGCCCTCGGTCAGCAGCTCCCACGCCCAGGCCGCCGCCTCGGATTTGAAGTAGTCGCCGAAGGAGAAGTTGCCGAGCATCTCGAAGAACGTCGAGTGCCGGGTCGTCCGTCCGACGTTGTGGATGTCGGAGGTGCGCGCGCATTTCTGCACCGACACCGCGCGGGGGTGCGCGGGCACGGACTGCCCGAGGAAGTACGGCTTGAACTGGTCCATGCCCGCGCCGGTCAGCAGCAGCGTGGGATCGGACGGTACGAGCGGCCCCGACGGCACGACGCGGTGGTCGCGCGCGGAGAAGAAGTCCAGGAAACGCCGACGGATGTCAGGGGAACGCATGGAACGGCCTCACGAGGTCGATGGGATGACGGCGCGCACCGCCGGGCCGGGCCGGGCACGATCGCCCGTTCCCCTGCCCGGCGCGGCTAGCTCGCCGCCCCACCTCGTGGAAGGCCATGGCTCTTTCCGGATCACTGGTCATGTCGACGCTGGAAGGTCCGGCCAAAATACGTCGCGCCGGTGCCCGGAGTCACCTCATTATCGAGGGGTGCGAGACGCCCGTTCCTACGCCTATGAGGGTCCGCCCGAGATCCGCGCGCGGGTCCGTCCCGGGCTGGACGGCGGCGTGCCGATCGGCTCGGCCGCCGACGCGTGCCGCTGGCTGGAGGGCCGGGATCGCGACGAGCGCGACGAGCCGTTCACCTACGTGGTCGATCTCGGCGGCACGCTCCTGCTCGCCCCGCGGCGCAGCGAGCACGTGGCGTGCGCGGGCGGCGCGCCGGTCCTGGCCGCCGGGGAGATCACCTTCGACGGCGGGGCGGCCGTGGTCGCGGTCACCAACCAGTCCACCGGCTACCGTCCCGACCCCTCCTGCTGGCCGGCCGTCGCCGCGGCCCTGGACCGGGCCGGGCTGCGGCGTCCCGGGGGCTTCACCGACGCGTTCGCCTTCCGCCGGTGCGCCGAGTGCGGCCAGCTCAACCTGGTGAAGGACGCGTTCCCCGGCTGCGCCGTCTGCGACGCCGACCTGCCGGACCCGCCGGGGGAGGGCGGCCCGGACGCCTGATGATCACTGAGAGGTCATCCGCTCGTCGCCCACGGAGGGGTTCACATCGGCCTCCGATCCCGAGATCGTAGGGCCCGGGGGCGATGTCTCAGGGAGACGGGGGATGCGCATGCCGAGGGGAACGTCCGGTTCCGACCCCTCCGAAGCCCCGCCGCCCTCCGGGCCGCGGGCCGGCCGGGACCGGCGGGCCCGGCTGGCGGCGCCCTGGATCGTCGGCGGGCTGACCGCCGTCATCACCGCCGTCACGACCTCGCTGGAGTCCCTCACCCTGCCCGAACCGGTGCGGCTGGGCGTCGTCGGCGGCGTCGCGGCGCTGGCCGGGCTGGCGGCGTGGGGCACCCAGCAGGGCGGCGGCGACGGCGGCTCGGGAAGGACGGACCAGGCCGGCGACCCGGCACCGGCCGCGGTCCCGGCGCAGCTCCCGCCCGTGATCGCGCACTTCACCGGCCGCGACCGGTCGCTGGCCGAGCTGCGCCGCGCGTTCGCCCCGGAGAGCGGCTCGCCGGTCGCGCCGGTGGTGGTGTCGGTGCACGGCCCGGCGGGGGTCGGCAAGTCCGCGCTGGCGGCCCGGTTCGCGCACGAGATCGCCGAGGACTTCCCCGACGGCCAGCTCTACTTCGACCTGCGCGGCGACCTGGCCGGCGGACCGCCCGGCGGCCCCGGGGACCCGGCGGACCGGGAGGCCCGGGTCCGGCCCGAGGAGGTGCTGATCGGGTTCCTGCTGGCGCTGGGCGTCCGGCTCACCACCGACCCCGGCGGCCTCCAGGAGCTGCGGAAGCTGTGGTGGACGTGGGCACGCGGACGCCGCCTCCTCGTCCTGCTCGACAACGCCCACGACGCCGACCAGGTGCAGGCGCTGCTCCCGCCGGTCGGCGGCTGCGCGGTCCTGGTGACCTCGCGGCAGCCCCTCTACCTGCGCAACACCTTCGACCTGCGGCTCCAGGAGTTCACCGCGGCGCACGGCGTGGAGCTGCTGCGCCGTCTCGCCGGGTCCCCGCGGGTGGCCGCGGACCCCGAGTCGGCCGCGGCGATCGTCGAGCTGTGCGGCCGGCTGCCCCTCGCCATCGGCATCTGCGGCGGGCGGCTGGCGGCGCGCCGGAGCTGGACGCTGCGCGAGATGGCCGGCCGCCTCCAGGACGAGCGCCGCCGCCGCCTGGACGAGCTGGAGATCGCCCGCAACATCGACGGCAGCGTCCGGGCCAGCCTCCAGCTCAGCTACGACGACTGCACCGGGACCCAGCGGCGGCTGCTGCGGGCCCTGGGCCTGCTCGCCGCGCCGGACGTCCAGGCGTGGGTGGCGGGCGCGCTGCTGGACGTCTCCGACCTGGAAGGGGGCGACCACCTGGAGGCGCTGGTGGACGCCCAGCTCGTGGAGTGCACCGGCACCGACGCCACCGGGGAGATGCGGTACCGCCTGCACGACCTGGTCCGCCTCTACGCGCGGGAACGGGCCGAACGGGAGGACTCCGGCGACGAGCGGCGCGCGGCGATCGAACGGGTCCTGGACGGGTACCGGGAACGCGCCGAGGCGGTCGCCGCCGCCCGCTGGCCGCAGGACTGGCACCGCCGCTCCGGCACGGGCCGGACGGCGGCCGGCCGTGTCGGCACGGGACGGGCGGGGCCCGCCCGCGCGGAGGCCGGCGGGGCGGCGGGACCCGGCGCCGCGTCCGGACCGGCCGCGATCGACTGGCTGACCAGCGAGCGGCCCGCCCTGCTCGCCCTTCTCGACCAGGCCGCGGACCGGGAGATGTGGGGGCTGGTCTGGCGGCTGGGCCGGGCCGCGTGCTCGCTGTTCCATTCGCTGCGGGTCTTCTGGCAGGAGTGGCGGACGTTGGCGGAGCTGACCTGCGCCGCCGCCCGGCGCCTGGACGACGGGCGGTCGCTGGGCATCGCCCTGCTCGAACGGGCCACCGTGTCCGTCGGCCAGGGGCAGGCGGAACGGGCGCTGGCCGACCAGACCGAGGCCCTGGAGATCTTCACCGGGCTCCGGGAGGGATGGTGGCGGGCCCGCGCCCTGCGAGCGGTGGGGATGAGCCTGCGCGACGCCGGCAACATCGACGAGAGCCAGCGTTACCTGCTGGAGGCCATCGAGGTGTTCGAGAACGAGGGCGATCGGTGGTGGCACGCCCGCGCGCAGCGCAACCTGGCCGAGCTGAGGCTCGCCCAACGCCGTCCGCAGGAGGCCAGGGAACTCCTGGAGGATGCCCTGGACGTCCTGCGCCGCAACGGCCACCGTTACTCCGAGGCCCAGACGCTGCGCGCGCTGGGGGAGGTGCTGGCCGCGGAGGCCCGTGCCCTGCACGCGGCCGGTGACCTGCACGCCGCCGAGGTCAAGTTCAGCCTGGCCGCGCCCACTCTGGAACGGGCCGCCGAGGCCTTCCGGTTCCGGCACGAGCAGTGGGAGGAGGCCCGGTGCCTGCGTGCGGCCGGGGAGGTGGGCGATCCCCGCAACGGCCTGCGCGAACTCATCTTCGTACGGCAGGCCAAGGAGATGCTGGAGAGCCTCGGTGACTCGTGGGGCGTGGCCCGGACGCGGGTGTCGGAGGGCCGGGCGTTCGGGCGGCTGGAGCGGCACGACGAGGCGGCGGCCTCGGTGCGCCAGGCCATCGCGGCGTTCGACGACCTCGGGGACCGCTGGTGGCAGGCCCGCAGCAGGCGCGCGCTCGCCGAGGTCCTCATCGAGGCGGGGCGCGACGGCGAGGCGCGCGGGCCGGCCGCCGAGGCACTGGAGATCTACCGCAGCCTCGGCAACGCCGCCGGTGAGAGCCTGGCCCGGGACGTCCTGGCCCGCGCGTCCGGGCCCGCCGCCTGAGCCGTTTCGGCGGGAGCACCGACGCTTGAGCCGTTCGGCGGGAGCCCCGACGCCTGAGCCGTCAGACGGGGACGCGCCGTCAGCCCAGCAGCGCGGGCAGCCGGGCGAGGGTGGTGATCCTCGGGACACCCGGATCGTCCGGGACGGCGCCCGCCGTGCCGCCCTCCCCCGGACGGTCCAGCCACACCCCCAGCATTCCGGCCGCCCGCGCCCCGAGCGCGTCGGTGGTCAGGCGGTCGCCGACGTACCCGGCCCGCCCGGGCGCCACCCCGATCGTCCGGCAGGCCAGATGGAAGATCTCCGCGGCGGGCTTGGCCGCCCCCGCCTCGCCGGAGATCACCACGTGCGGGAACCGGTCGGCCAGCCCGAGCCCCTCGATCTTGGCCCGCTGCTGGGCGCCGTCCCCGTTGGTGATGATCCCGATCGGCACCGCCCGGGACTCCAGGGCGTCCAGGCAGCCGGCGACATCGGGGAAGACCCGCCAGGCGTCCCGGTAGCGCTCCAGGTAGGCGGCGATCCAGGCGTCCGCGCGGGCGGCGTCCCAGTCGCCCAGGCCCAGCTCGGCCGCCAGTATCGTGACCCGGACCCGGCGCTGCTCGGCGAACCCCAGCTCACCGGCCAGGTACCGGGCGAAGACCAGTTCCTCCAGCTCCAGCCAGCGGCGCGCCACGTACGCGGCGTCGGTGCCGGGCAGGCTCGCCGCGGCGGCCGCGGCGGCCGCCCCGGCGTGGTCGAGCAGGGTGCCGTCGAGATCGAACAGCACGGCCTCGACGGGCTCGGCCCGGCTCATCGGGCCTGCTCCCGGAGGAAGCCGAGCAGCGCGGCGGTCAGCTCGGCGGGGGCGTCCTCCTGGACCAGATGGCCGGCCCCCTCGATCAGGTGGAGCCGGGCGCCGGGGATCGCGGCGGCCAGCTCGTGCGCCTTGGCCACCGGGATCCACGCGTCGTCGGTGCCCCAGCACACCAGTACCGGCAGGTCGATGCCGCCGTACCGGGCCTGGATCTCGTCGGTGTGGCGCTGGTCGGCCTGCGCGATCTGGCGGTAGAACGCCGGCTGCCCGGACTCGCCGAGCCAGGGCTCCACGAGGGCGTCCAGCGTCGCCGGGTGCAGGCCGGGCCCGCCGGTGGTGGACACGTACTCGCGGACGAGCGCCCGGTGCAGGCCGGGCGGGAGCTGCTCGAAGACCCGCGCGTTCGCGTTGACCAGGCGGAAGAACGGCGAGCCCCACGGCGCCAGCGCGACCGGGTCGACCAGGGCGAGCGCGCGGTAGCGGGCACCGTGCAGCAGGTGGGCCCGCAGCGCGACCGCGCCGCCGAAGTCGTGCGCGACGACCAGCGGTTCCGCAAGGCCCCAGTGCTCCAGCAGTTCCGCGAGGACCCGGCCCTGCGCGGCGAGGGAGACGTCCTGCCCTTCGGCCTTCTCCGAGGCGCCGTAGCCCGGCATGTCCCACACGTGCACGCGGTGGCCGGCGGCGAGGGCGCGGCCGACGTGCCGCCAGACGTAGGACGAGAACGGTGTCCCGTGGCACAGGACGAGCGGCGGGCCGCCCTCCTCACCGAAGACGCTCCAGCGCACCTCCCCGGAGGCGCTGGTGTGGGTCCGGTCCAGCTTCCACTCGTGCAAGCAGTCCTCCTCGGGCGTCCTGTGTCCGTATGGCCACCCGCCGATTCTGTCAGGAGGCACGCTGCCGTGACTCATGACGGCAAGGCCCCGGCCCCCCTGGCAGGGGGCCGGGGTCCTCGTTCCCGTAGGCGGCTCTCGTCAGCCGAGGCCGTTGCGCATCGCGGTGATCAGTTCGCCTCCCGTGGTGTCGCCGCTCAGCTCCCAGAAGAAGGACCCGGCCAGTCCCTGGTTCTTGGCGTAGGTCATCTTGCCGCCGATGGTGGCCGGGGTGTCGTAGCTCCACCACTGGTCACCGCACTTGGCGTACGCGGTGCCCGCCACGGTGCCGGTGGAGGGGCAGCGGCCCTTGAGGACCTTGTAGTCCTCGATGCCCGCCTCGTACGTGCCGGGCGCCGCGCCGGTCGCCGAGCCGCCGGGCGCGCTCTGGGTGACGCCCCTCCAGCCGCGGCCGTAGAACCCGATGCCCAGCAGCAGCTTGCTCGCCGGCACGCCCTTGGACCTGAGCTTCTGGATCGCGGCGTCGGAGTGGAAGCCCTGGGTCGGGATCCCGTCATAGGAGGTCAGCGGCGAGTGCGGGGCGGTCGGCCCGTCGGCGTCCCAGGCGCCGAAGAAGTCGTAGGTCATCGGCAGGTACCAGTCGACGTACTGGGCCGCGCCGCCGTAGTCCGCCGCGTCGATCTTGCCGCCCGCGGTGCCGTCGGCGGTGATGGCCGCGGTGACCAGGTTGCCCGTGCCGAACCGCGAGCGCAGCGCCGACATCAGGTTGCGGAACGCGGCGGGGCCGCTGGTGTCGCAGGTGAGGCCGCAGGCGTTGGGGTACTCCCAGTCGATGTCGATGCCGTCGAACACGTCCGCCCAGCGCGGGTCCTCCACCAGCTTGTAGCAGGACTCGGCGAACGCGGCGGGGTTGGCGGCGGCCTGGCCGAAGCCGCCCGACCAGGTCCAGCCGCCGAACGACCAGATCACCTTCAGGTGCGGGTGCTTCTTCTTGAGCTTGCGGAGCTGGTTGAAGCTGCCGCGCAGGGCCCCGGCGTCCCAGGAGTCGGCCTGCCCGTCCACGCTCTCGCCCGCCTGGTAGAAGCGGTCGTAGTCGGCGTAGCTGTCGCCGATCGTGCACTGGCCGTTCTGGACGTTGCCGAAGGCGTAGTTGATGTGGGTCAGCTTGGCGGCCGAACCGCTGGTGTCGATGTTCTTCACGTGGTAGCCGCGCTGGTAGACGCCCCATTGGGCGAAGTAGCCGATCACCTTGCCGCCGCCGGGCCCGGTGCCGCCGCCCTCCGCGGTGGTGACCGTGAGGGCGTTGGAGGCGGCCGAGACGTTCCCGGCGGCGTCGCGGGCCTTGACCGTGAAGGTGTAGGCCGTCTTCGCCGACAGCCCGGACACGGTGGCCGTGGTGCCCGTCACGGTCGCCGCCTTGGCGGTGCCCTGGTAGACGTCGTAGGCGGTGACGCCGACGTTGTCGGCGGCGGCGTTCCAGGCGAGCGCCACGCTGGAGGAGGTCGTGCCGGTGGAACGCAGGTTCGCGGGCGCGCCCGGGGCCTCGGTGTCGGCCGGGGCGCCCGTACCGTCGCAGGCGCCGCCGTTGACCGTGCAGCCGGAGATCCAGCCCGGTCCGGTGCCGCCGAAGCCGAAGCTCGCCGTGCCGCCGGCGGCGATCGTGGCGTTCCAGCCCGCGTCGGTGAAGGTGTAGCGGTTTCCGGAGACGCTCCTGGTGGTGTCCCAGCTGGAGCCGATGGAGGTGCCGGCCGGCAGGTCGAACTCGACCTTCCAGCCGTTGAGCGCGCTGCCCGTCCCGTTCGTGACGGTGCACTTGCCCTCGAAGCCGGTGCCCCAGTCGGAGGTCTTCGTACAGGAGGCGGTGACCGCCGCCGCCCTGGCCTGGTTCGCCGCCGCCGGCGGTCCCGCCGGCAGCGTCGCGGTCATCGCGATCGTCAGCGCGCCGCCGAGCGCGAGCGCGCGCCGTCCACCCGGTCTGGACATGGTTCTCCGTTCAGCTCGACCCCCGAACCCAACAGGAACCCCCCGCTCTCTTAGGAAAGTTTCCTAAGAATTGGCCCGATGCTAACCGGGCCCCGGAAGGGCGGCAAGGGGCCGGGAGCCGCTGGTGGCGGGGCTCGTGCGGCGCGGGCGCGGTGGTCTGCGCGGCGGCCTGCGGACGTACGGTCGGCCCCGCCGCGATCCTGCCCGGAAAAAATCTCCGCCCCGCCCGGCGCCGCTCAGCCGCTCCCGAACCAGCCCGGGACGTCCAGCCGGAAGAGGTCCCCGGGGGCGAGCCGGCGCAGGTCGCCCTCCAGGGCGCGCAACCGTTCCTCGCCCAGTTCCCCGCTCCAGCGGGCCCTGACGCGCTCGAAGGCGGCGGCCGAGCGCGCCAGCGAGTCGACGCCGCGCCCGGTGAGCCGGACGACCTTGCGGCGGGCGTCCCGGGAGTCGGCGGCGCGCTCGACGTACCCCAGCCGTTCCAGCGTCTCGACGGTCTTGCCCGCGGCCTGCTTGGAGATGCCCAGCCGCTGGCCCAGCTCCACCGCGGTCGTGCCGTGCGGCCCGATCGCCTGGAACACGAACCCGTGCATCGGGCGCAGGTCGGGATGGCCCTCGCGGGCGAGTTCCGCGTGCACCTCGTCGATGGCCGCGCGGAACGCCATGAGCATCCGCAGCGGGAGCTCGAAGCCCGGCCCGGCCGGTCGTTCGGCGTCACTTGACATAAAAGACAACCTCATTGACTATATGGGGACCGATCAATCGACAACCTCTTTGTCTATCTTAGGGAGCCGTGGGAGATGACCCTCATCCGCCATGCCGAATGCCGCCGTACCGAGACGCCCAACGGAGTGATGACCACGCTGGCCTCGCCCACCCAGGGGGACGCGGTGATGGCCGTCTGGCGCGTGGACATGACCCCCGGCCGCCGGGGACCCCTGCACGCCTTCGACACCCAGCAGGTGTGGAGCTTCCTGGAAGGGAGCGCGACCATCGATCTCGGCGGGCGCGGCCTCGGCGTCGGGCCGGGCGACACCGTGGTCCTCCCGGCCGACGTGCCCCGCCAGGTGACCACCGAGGAGGGCTTCGCGGCCATCGTCACGGCACCGGCCGGGGCGCGGGCCTACAACCCCTCCGGAGTCGGGGGCGAGCCGTGCGACCTCGCACCCAAGGACGACGAACGGATCGTCCCGCTCTGGGCCCGCTGACCCGCCGCCACGGGGACGCGCGACCCACCGACCCACCGGACACGGGGACACGGGGACGGAGGCCAGAGCGGGCGGCGGTCAGGCGCCCAGGTACGCCAGGACGGCGAGAACCCGGCGGTTGTCGTCCTCGGACGGAGGCAGCCCCAGCTTGCTGAAGATGTTGTTGGTGTGCTTGCTGATGGCCTTCTCGGTCACGAACAGGCTGGAGGCGATCGCGGCGTTCGACCGCCCCTCGGCCATCAGCCCGAGCACCTCGCGCTCGCGGGGGGTCAGCGCCTGGAGCGGCTCCTCGCGGGCGTGCCGGGTCAGCAGTTGCGCCACCACGTCCGGGTCCAGCGCGGTGCCCCCGCCGGCCACCCGCCGTACCGCGTCCACGAACTGGCTCACATCCGACACCCGGTCCTTCAGCAGGTAGCCGATGCCGCCGGAGCTGTCGGAGAGCAGCTCGCGCGCGTACAGCTGCTCGACGTGCTGGGACAGCACCAGCACCGGCAGCCCTGGGACCTGCTCGCGGGCCTCCAGTGCGGCCTTCAGCCCCTCGTCGGTGAAGGTCGGCGGCAGCCGCACGTCCACCACCGCCACGTCCGGGCGGTGCGCGGTCAGGGCCCGCAGCAGCGAGGGCCCGTTGTCGACCGCCTCGACGACCTCGAAGCCGAACGCCTCGAGCAGCCGGATCAGCCCGTCCCTGAGGAGGGCGAGGTCCTCGGCGATGACAACGCGCACGGCAGCTCCATGGTCACGATGGTGGGCCCGCCCGGTGGGCTGGTGACCGCCATCGTCCCATCGAAAGCGGCCAGCCGCCGTTCGATACCGCGCATGCCCCCGCCGGCGGCGGGATCGGCGCCGCCGGTCCCGTCATCGCCGACGATCATCAGCAGCCGGTCCCGGGCGTGCTCGATCTGGATCCAGGCACGGGTCGCGGCACTGTGCTTGGCGATGTTGGCCAGCATCTCGGCCACGGCGAAGTAGGCCGCCGACTCCACCGGGGCCTCCGCCCGCCCGGGAAGGTCGATCCGCACGTCCACCGGCAGCGGGAGGGTCAGCGCCAGCGCCTGGACGGCGCCGTCCAGCCCCCGCTCGGCCAGCACCGGCGGGTGGATGCCGCGGACCAGGTCCCGCAGCTCGCTCAGCGCCCGGCCGCTGGCCGAACGGGCCTCCGCCAGCAGCTCCTGGGCGGCCCGCGGATCCCGCTTCATCAGCTCCTCGGCCAGCCCGATGTTCATGCTCAGCGCGACCAGCCGGGCCTGCGCGCCGTCGTGCAGGTCCCGCTCGATCCGCCGCAGCTCGGCCGCCGAGGCGTCCACGGTCTCCGAGCGCGTCTCGGCCAGCTCCCGCACCCGCAGGGCCAGCGTCGTGCGCGCCGGCGCCAGCAGGGACTGCCCGAACAGGGCGTGCCCCTTGAGGACCAGCGGCCCCGCCTTGAACGAGAACGCCGTGAGCGCCGCGCCCAGCGCCACGGCCGCCGCCACGCTCAGCGGGCCGAACCGGTCCACCGGCCAGAACGGGCCCCAGCCGTAGAAGGTGATCCGACCGAGCCAGGGCGCGACGAGGACCCCTTCCAGGCCGTAGACGAGCATCGCCGCGGGCAGCAGCC
Source organism: Actinomadura viridis (assembly GCF_015751755.1). GTDB lineage: Bacteria > Actinomycetota > Actinomycetes > Streptosporangiales > Streptosporangiaceae > Spirillospora > Spirillospora viridis. The sequence goes on along the minus strand of NZ_JADOUA010000001.1, from coordinate 6,138,242 downwards.
CCAGCAGCAGGCCGAGCGGGATGTTCACCACCGTCCACAGCACGTCCCGCCAGGTCGCCGGGTCCCGCAGCAGCCACCACAGGCGCCGGAACGGTGAGCGCGTGTCCGGCTCGGGCCGGTACGGCACCGGGATCGGCACCCCCGACCACTCCGCCGCCCACACGCGCTGGGTGTTGGCCACCCCCCGCACGGCCAGGAGCACGACCGGGGCCAGCACCACCCCGACGCCCAGCGGGATGAAGGCGATCGACAGGACCGTCAGCACGAACAGGGGGATGCACACCGCCTGCGCCACGACCACCTGGACCAGCCCCCGGACACAGGTGAGAAGGCCGGTCCGGACGACCTCGCCGCCACGGTCACCGTCGATCATCGCTGCCTCCCGAACGTCCCCAACCCCGCCGGCGAGCCGCCGGCCCTCCCATTCTGGCGGGAGGCGCCGGGGACCTCAGTGGTGGTAGGCCCACCTGGCCGGAGGAGGATCCACCCCTGTGACGACTCCGGCCGACCTTCCAGGGGAACGCGACAACCGCGCCCGATCCCTGGACAATGCATGGCGACACTTCAGGGGAGAAAGCGAATCCAGATCGTGACTGCGTCCACCAGCCAGACACCCAACGACCCGGCCACCGCGCCGGGCGCCGTGCCGCCCGCCCCGCCGGTCACCGAGCGGATCGCGACGGAGCTCGGCGTCCGGGAGGGGCAGGTGCGGGTCGCCGTCGACCTGCTCGACGGCGGCGCCACGGTGCCGTTCATCGCCCGCTACCGCAAGGAGGCCACCGGCGCGCTCGACGACACCCAGCTGCGCGCGCTCGAGGAGCGGCTGCGCTACCTGCGCGAGCTGGACGAGCGGCGCGCCGCGATCCTGGAGTCGATCGAGTCCCAGGGCAAGCTCACCGACGAACTGCGGGCGCGGATCACCGCCGCCGAGTCCAAGGCGCGGCTGGAGGACATCTACCTCCCGTACAAGCCCAAGCGCCGGACCAAGGCCCAGATCGCCCGCGAGGCCGGGCTGGAGCCGCTGGCCGACCTGCTGCTGAACGACCCCTCGCACGAGCCGGGCGCCGCGGCGGCCGGCTACGTCGACGCCGAGAAGGGCGTCGCCGACGAGGCCGCCGCGCTGGAGGGCGCCCGCGCCATCCTGGTCGAGCGGTTCGCGGAGGACGCCGACCTGATCGGCGGGCTCCGGGAGCGCATGTGGAACCAGGGCCGGATGGTCTCGCGGGTCCGTGCGGGCAAGGAGGAGGAGGGCGCGAAGTTCGCCGACTACTTCGACTTCGCCGAGCCGTTCGCCAAGCTCCCCTCGCACCGGATCCTCGCGCTGTTCCGCGGGGAGAAGGAGGAGGTCCTCGACCTCGACCTGGAGCCGGAGGAGACCGGCGAGGAGCCCGAGCCGGGCGCGCGCAGCTCCTACGAGGCCGAGATCGCCCGCCGCTTCGCCATCGCCGACCGGGGCCGTCCCGGCGACCGCTGGCTGCTGGACGCGGTGCGCTGGGCGTGGCGCACCCGCATCCTGGTCCACCTGGGCATCGACCTGCGCACCCGGCTGCGGCAGGAGGCCGAGGACGAGGCGGTCCGGGTGTTCGCCGCCAACCTGCGCGACCTGCTGCTGGCCGCGCCCGCGGGGACCCGCACCACCATGGGCCTGGACCCCGGCCTGCGCACCGGCGTCAAGGTCGCCGTCGTGGACGCCACCGGCAAGGTGGTGGCGACCGAGACGATCTACCCGCACGAGCCCCGGCGCCGCTGGGACGAGTCCGTCGAGACGCTGGCCCGGCTCGCCCGCGCCCACGCGGTCGACCTGGTCGCCATCGGCAACGGCACCGCCTCCCGGGAGACCGACAAGCTCGCCGCGGACCTGATCGCGCGCCACCCCGACCTGCGGCTCACCAAGATCATGGTGTCGGAGGCCGGGGCGTCGGTGTACTCCGCCTCCGCCTACGCCTCCCGCGAGCTGCCCGACCTGGACGTCTCGCTGCGCGGCGCGGTCTCCATCGCGCGGCGGCTGCAGGACCCGCTGGCCGAGCTGGTCAAGATCGACCCGAAGTCCATCGGGGTCGGGCAGTACCAGCACGACATCTCGGAGGTGAAGCTGTCGCGCTCGCTGGACGCGGTCGTCGAGGACGCCGTGAACGCGGTGGGCGTCGACGTCAACACCGCCTCCGCGCCGCTGCTGACCCGGGTGTCGGGGATCGCCGAGGGGCTGGCGGAGAACATCGTCGCCCACCGCGACGCGCATGGCCCGTTCCGGACCCGGGCCGGGCTCAAGGACGTGCCCCGGCTGGGCCCCAAGGCGTTCGAGCAGTGCGCGGGCTTCCTGCGCATCCCGGGCGGCGACGACCCGCTGGACTCCTCCAGCGTGCACCCGGAGGCGTACCCGGTGGTGCACCGGATCCTCGACGCGGCCGGCGCCGACATCACGACCCTGATCGGCAACACCACCGTGCTCAGGGGTTTGCGGCCGGCCGATTTCGTCGACGACACCTTCGGGCTGCCGACCGTGTCCGACATCCTGGCCGAGCTGGAGAAGCCCGGCCGCGACCCGCGCCCGGCGTTCCGGACCGCGGTCTTCAAGGAGGGCGTGAACACGCCGGCCGACCTGGAGCCCGGCATGGTCCTGGAAGGGGTCGTGACCAACGTCGCGGCGTTCGGCGCGTTCGTCGACGTCGGCGTGCACCAGGACGGGCTCGTGCACATCTCGGCGATGTCCGACCGCTTCGTCGAGGACCCGCGCGAGGTGGTCAAGCCGGGCGACATCGTCCGGGTGAAGGTGCTCGACGTGGACCTGCGGCGCAAGCGGATCTCGCTCACCCTGCGGCTCGATGACGGCACCCGGGCCGGTGGCGAACGGGGCGGCGAGCGGGGCGGCCGGCGCGGCGACTCCCGTGACCGGGGACAGCGCCAGGGCGGACGCGGCGGCCAGGCCGGAGGTGGCGGCCAGGGCGGACGCGGAGGTCAGGGCGGACGCGGTGCCCAGGGCGGACGAGGTGGCCAGGGCGGCGGACGCGGTGCCCAGGGCGGGAGCCGCGGCGGTCCCGGCGGCGGCTCGGGCAGCGGCTCGGGGGGCGGCGCCATGGCCGACGCGCTGCGGCGGGCCGGGCTCGACAAGGGCCTGCCGGGCGGCAAGGACGACCGGCGCCGGCGCTAGCGGCACCGCCCGCGCCGTTCACCGGGATGCTGCTCGCGGCGTGTCACGGAATACGGACAGACCGTAACCGGGGCACGCCGCGAGGCGCCCGTGAAAAAGCTGGAACAAGCCAGGTTGGAACAACCGGAGAGGCGAGGGAACCGGACGGTCAGCGGCCGGTGTGCCCACCGGGGCCCGGCGGCCGGCGCCGGCCGTCCTCGCCCTCCCCACGCGGAGCGCCGCCGGACTGCTCCTGGATCTCGTACGCGTCGTCCTCGAAAGGGTTCCGGCCGTAGGGCCCGCGGCCGAGCGGGTCCTGGGCGTAAGGGCCGGGCCCGGGCGGGTCCTGGGCGGGCGGCCGGGTGGGGCCGCCGGCGTCGTACGAGCCGGGGCCGCTGCCGGGACGGGGACCGGGGACGAAGGTGTGCGGGCCCGTGCTCCGATCCGGCGCGGGCGGCCCGGAGCGGCCCCCGGGCGGCCAGTCCGGCGGCGAGCCGGGCGGGGTGTGCGGGGTGTGCGGGGTGTGCGGGCCCGGCGCGGACGGCGGCCGGGCGTGCGGGCCGTGGTCCGGCGGCGGCTGCCCGAAGGAGGACCTGCCCAGCAGGGAGGTCCCGGGCGCCGGGTCGCCGAAGAGGTCACGGGACCGCGCCTGTTCCGGGACGCCCGGGGCCTCGGGCTCTGGAAGGGGCCGGTGCCGCGGGAACTGGAGGAGCGCGATCGCGGCCAGCGCCAGCGCACCGAGGCGCATCGCGAAGTACCGCATGTCCTGCGGCCAGGGCTCCCCGTACATGAAGCTGCCGGTCACCAGCAGATGCGCCTTGGCGCTCACCGTCATCACGGTGGCCACGATGGAGACCCGGCAGCGCTGGAAGGCGATCATCAGGATGCCGAAGCCGACCACCGACGCCGCCACCGTCACGTACGGGTAGGGCGTGAGCAGGCTGCCGACGCCGATGCCGGAGTCGCTCCAGCCCTTGACGCACAGCTCGGCCGTGCCGATGGGGACGCCCGCGCCCAGCCCGTACCCGATTCCGGTGATCGGGCGGGCGTGCCGGCCGTCCGGGCGGTGCTCGCCGGTCAGCAGGAGTGCCAGCGGCACCACCAGCGCCGGGGCGACGATCACGGCCAGCTTCCAGAGCGGCACGTCCACCGCGCGGATCGGCGGCGGGTTCCCGATCGAGGCGGTGATCAGCAGCAGCGCCGCGCCGATCAGCACCAGGCTGAGCCATTCCCGGCCGGTCAGCCGGTCGCCGAAGAAGGCCAGAGCGACCAGCAGCAGCAGGATGACGCCGGACATGAAGATCGGTACGGCGATGCCCAGCGACAGCTCCGCCAGCGCCAGGATCTGCAGCGCGAGACCGCCGAGCACCAGGGCCAGGCCCGCGAGGAACACCGGGTCCGTCAGGATGACGCGGATCATGTGCCGGATCCGGTCGCCCCGCAACGGTTCCATCCGGTCGGCCGCCGGTTTGAAGATCGCGAAACCCGCGTAGTACAGACCGGTTGCGCCGAAGGCGGCAAGTATCCCGTTCATCCCGCATGATTATGGGGGCGCCGATGCTCAATGTCACACACTCGCAACACAATGGTGATGTCGATACGGTGGTGTTGTCCGTCTGGTACGCCGCTTCGTGCGGTGAGTGACCGTCCCCTCACCCGGATCCGGAAGTCGGTGAGGGGCAGGTGGGCGCGGTGTCGGCACTCGTCGCCCGTACCCCATAGACTTGGCGCGCGACGGCGCGGACCGAAGACAGGAACGGCGTGCCCGTGCCTGCCGCCTGAGAGACCGGCTGGCTGAGTACGCGTCGAACGCCGCGGCCGAGACAGCGCCCGATCAAGGAGACCAACCCCAGTGAAGACCGATGTCGAGGAGCTGACCCCCACGCGGGTCAAGCTCACCGTCGAGGTTCCGTTCGACGAGCTCAAGCCGAACCTCGACAAGGCGTACAAGGAGATCTCGCAGCAGGTGCGGATCAAGGGCTTCCGGCCCGGCAAGGTCCCCGCCCCGCTGATCGACAAGTACGTCGGCCGGGGTGCGGTCCTGCAGGAGGCGGTCAACGACGCGCTTCCCGAGCTGTACGGCCGTGCCGTCGAGGAGTCGGAGATCTTCGTCCTCGGCCAGCCCGAGGTGGAGGTGACCGAGCTCGACGACGGCAACCAGTTCGCCTTCACCGCCGAGGTCGACATCCGGCCCAAGTTCGAGGTGCCCGAGTACGACGGCCTCGAGGTCACGGTCGAGGACGCCGTCGTCGACGACGAGCAGGTCGAGGAGACCATCGGCAACCTGCGCGAGCGGTTCGCCTCGCTGACCGCCGCCGACCGGCCGATCCAGGAGGGCGACTTCGCCACCATCGACCTGGTCGCCAAGATCGACGGCGAGGACGTCGAGGACGCCTCCACCAGCGGCTACTCCTACGAGGTCGGCAGCAAGTCGGCCATCGAGGGCCTGGACGAGGCGCTGGTGGGCCTGTCGGCCGAGGAGAGCGCGACCTTCACCAGCACCCTGGTCGGCGGCGAGCGCGCCGGCGAGGAGGCCGAGATCACCGTCACCGCGCAGAGCGTCAAGGTGAAGAACCTGCCGGAGATGGACGACGACTTCGCCCAGATGGCCAGCGAGTTCGACACCATCGAGGAGCTGCGCGAGGACGTCCGCACCCGGCTGGGCCGGCAGGTCCGCCTGCAGCAGCTCTCCGACGCGCGCGACAAGGCGCTGGAGGCGCTGCTGGAGAAGGTCGACATCCCGCTGCCGGACAAGGTGGTGGACGAGGAGATCCAGCGCCGCAACCAGCAGCTGGAGCAGCAGCTCCAGATGGCCGGGATGACCAAGGCCGACTACCTCAAGGACGAGGAGAAGACCGAGGAGGAGTTCGACACCGAGGTCGCCGACGCGGCCCGGCAGGCGGTCAAGGGCGGCTTCGTGCTCGACCAGCTCGCCGTCCAGGAGGAGCTCGGCGTCGAGAACGAGGAGCTCAGCGAGTACGTCGTCACCCAGGCGATGCAGATGGGCGTGCAGCCGCAGCAGCTCGCCGAGTACCTCACCGAGAACAACCAGCTCCCGGCGATCGTCTCCGAGGTGCTGCGCAGCAAGGCGCTCAACCTCCTGGTCGAGCACGTCACGGTCAAGGACGAGTCCGGCAACGAGATCGACGTCGAGGCCGTCCGCCGCGAGCTGAGCGGCGAGACCGTCCAGGCCGAGACCGAGACCGAGGACGAGGCCGAGACCGCCGAGACCGCCGAGACCGAGGCCCCGGCTTCCGAGGCTTCCGAGGAGGCCGCGGCCCCCGAGGAGGCCGAGGCCGCCAAGGGCAAGTCCGAGGAGAACACCTCCAAGGACGCCTGAGCCGAAGCCGAGCGTGCGCCCGGACGCCGTTCCCGAGGATCCCGCGTCCCCTGCGGGGCGGGATCCCGCCGCGCGCCACGCCGTTCACAGGAAACGCCCCCTGCCCGCCTTCCGGGCACGGGGCGTTTCCCGTCCCATGGGATCGCCATGCGCGGGTACGCCCCCAGCGAAAAGCAGGCCCTGGGGGCTTAACCGGCCCCTGGGGCGCGTTAATGTCCAATCATCCGAACCGATAAAAGGACCGGAGGAACACCCGGTGAGCATGCCTCCGACTTTCGACGAGTCGTCACGGATCCAGGCGCGGGTCGCCGAGGCGCCCCTGCTGCCTCTGGGCGACCAGCTCTTCCAGCGGCTGCTGCGCGAGCGGATCGTCTTCCTCGGCCAGCAGGTCGACGATGACATCGCCAACCGCATCTGCGCCGAGCTGCTGCTGCTGTCCGCCGAGGACGGCCGCCGCGACATCACCCTCTACATCAACTCGCCCGGCGGCTCGGTGACCGCCGGCATGGCGATCTACGACATCATGCAGTACGTGCCCAACGACGTGGTGACCGTCGGCATGGGCCTGGCCGCCTCGATGGGCCAGTTCCTGCTGTGCGCCGGCGCGGCGGGCAAGCGCTACGCGCTGCCGCACGCCCGCATCATGATGCATCAGCCGTCCGGCGGCATCGGCGGCACCGCCTCCGACATCAAGATCCAGGCCGAGCAGATGCTGTACGTCAAGAAGACGCTCGCCGAGAAGATCGCCATTCACACCGGGCAGCCGCTCGACCAGATCGAGCGCGACTCCGACCGCGACCGCTGGTTCACCGCCGACGAGGCCCGGGACTACGGTTTCGTCGACCACGTGGTGCTCAGCGCCAACCAGGTGCCCTCCGAGGGCCCCGTCTCCTGACGACCTCAATTTCCTATCGGAGGCATACAGTGAGCGATCTGATCCGACCCGGTTTCAGTGAACTGGCCCGGCCCGGCGTGCACGCGGGCGGTTCCCCGATGCCGATCGACAACCGCTACATCATTCCCTCCTTCGTCGAGCGCACCACGTACGGGGTCAAGGAGATGAACCCGTACAACAAGCTCTTCGAGGAGCGGATCATCTTCCTCGGTGTGCAGATCGACGACGCGTCCGCCAACGACGTGATGGCCCAGCTGATCACGCTGGAGTCGATCGACCCCGACCGCGACATCAGCATCTACATCAACTCGCCCGGCGGCTCGTTCACCGCGATGACGGCGATCTACGACACGATGCAGTTCGTCAAGCCCGAGATCCAGACCGTCTGCATCGGCCAGGCCGCCTCGGCCGCCGCGGTGCTCCTGGCGGCCGGTTCCCCCGGCAAGCGGGCCGCGCTGCCCAACTCGCGGGTGTTCATCCACCAGCCCGCCACCGAGGGCAGCTACGGGCAGGCCAGCGACATCGAGATCCAGGCGCGCGAGATCATGCGGATCCGCGAGCTGCTTGAGGACATCCTGGCCCGCCACAGCGGCAAGAGCATCGAAGAGGTGCGGCGCGACATCGAGCGCGACAAGATCCTGACCGCGGCCGAGGCCAAGGAGTACGGTCTGATCGACGATGTCTTCGCCAGCAGGAAGCGCAAGGCCGAGGTAGTGTCGTCCTGAGACGGCACACGGACCTGGGAGACCCTCAGCCCGGTCGTCGTACTACCGGGCGAGGGGCTTACCTAGTCCGTTGGAGGCGGTAACGTCGAAAGCCTTCGGGACGCAACCGAGCTGCGCCGCATCCTCCAAGGCGGGCGGCCCCACGAAAAGGAGACAGTTGGGTGGCACGCATCGGCGACGGTGGTGACCTGCTCAAGTGCTCGTTCTGCGGAAAGAGTCAGAAGCAGGTCAAGAAGCTCATCGCGGGTCCGGGCGTGTACATCTGCGACGAGTGCATCGATCTCTGTAACGAGATCATCGAGGAGGAGCTCTCCGAGACCTCCGACCTCAAGTGGGACAGCCTGCCCAAGCCGCGGGAGATCTACGAGTTCCTGGACTCCTACGTCATCGGGCAGGAGACGGCGAAGAAGGCACTGTCCGTCGCCGTCTACAACCACTACAAGCGCATCCAGTCCGGTGACGGCGGGCGGGACGACGCGGTCGAGCTGGCCAAGTCGAACATCCTGCTGCTGGGTCCCACCGGATCGGGTAAGACGCTGCTCGCGCAGACGCTCGCCAAGCTTCTCAACGTCCCGTTCGCGATCGCGGACGCGACGGCGCTGACGGAGGCGGGGTACGTCGGTGAGGATGTCGAGAACATCCTGCTCAAGCTGATCCAGGCGGCCGACTACGACGTCAAGAAGGCCGAGACCGGGATCATCTACATCGACGAGGTGGACAAGATCGCTCGCAAGAGCGAGAACCCCTCGATCACGCGGGACGTCTCGGGGGAGGGCGTCCAGCAGGCCCTGCTGAAGATCCTGGAGGGCACCACGGCGAGCGTTCCGCCGCAGGGCGGCCGCAAGCACCCGCACCAGGAGTTCATCCAGATCGACACCACCAACGTGCTGTTCATCTGCGGTGGTGCCTTCGCCGGGCTGGAGAAGATCGTCGAGTCCCGGGTCGGCAAGCAGGGCATGGGATTCGGCGCGGTGATCCGCTCCAAGGCCGACTTCGACGAGGCGTCGGCCTTCCTGGGCGACGTGATGCCCGAGGACCTGCTGAAGTTCGGCATGATCCCCGAGTTCATCGGCCGGCTTCCGGTGATCACCAGCGTGCACAACCTGGACCGGGAAGCCCTGATCAACATCCTGACCGAGCCGAAGAACGCCCTGGTACGCCAGTACCACCGGCTGCTGGAGCTGGACGGGGTCGACCTGGAGTTCAGCGACGACGCCCTGGAGGCGATCGCCGACCAGGCCATCCTGCGCGGCACCGGCGCCCGCGGGCTGCGCGCCATCATGGAGGAGGTCCTCCAGTCGGTGATGTACGAGGTGCCGAGCCGGCAGGACGTCGCCCGGGTCGTCATCACCCGCGAGGCCGTCCTGTCCCATGTCAACCCGACGCTGGTCCCGCGCGAGCGGACCAAGCGCGAACCCCGCGAGAAGTCGGCCTGATCCGCCGGCCCACGCACTGACCGGCCCCTAGAAGATCACCGGAACGCCCCTCCCCGGAGGGGTGTTCCGCGTTCCCGGGCCCTGCGCGGGGCGGCCCCGCTCGGCCCCGCTCAGGGCGGCTCGGCTCAGGGGCGGCTCGGCCGGTGGGGCCGCTCAGCGGGCGGTGTCGCGGGCCGTGTCGCCGAGACCGGCCTCGCGGGCCAGCACGATGGCCTGCGCCCGGTCGGCGACGTGCAGCTTCATGAAGATGTTGCTCACGTGGTTGCGGACGGTCTTGGGACTGAGGAAGAGCGTCGCGGCGATCTCCTGGTTGCCGCGGCCCTGCGCGATCAGCTCCAGCACCTCCCGCTCCCGCTCGGTCAGCTGCGGGAACGCGGTCTGCCGCGGGTCGGGCATGTCGGTGAAGTAGGCCAGCACCCGGCGGGCGATCTCGGGACCGTAGATCGCCTCGCCCGCCGCCACCGCCCGGACCGCGCGGGCGATCTCCTCGGCCCCCGACTCCTTGAGCAGGTAGCCGCGGGCGCCGGCGCGCATGGCCGCGAAGACCGAGTCGTCGTCCCGGAACATCGTCAGGACCAGCACACCGATCCGCGGGCTGGTCCGGGTGATGGTCCGGGTCGCCTCGATGCCGTTGCCGCCCGGCATGTGCAGGTCCATCACCACCACGTCGGGCTGGAGCTCGGCGGCGAGCCGTACCGCGTCCGGCCCGCACTCGGCCTCGGCGACGACCTCCGCGCCCAGCGCCTCCAGCAGCCCGCGCAGGCCCTGCCGGAAGACCGGGTGGTCATCGGTGATGAGGACCCTGATGCCCTCCGCGCTCATGTCCGCTCGCCTTCGCCGGTGAAAGCCCGATGGTAGCCGGGCACCGCCAGCGGCAGGCGCGCCGAGACGACGGTGCCCGCTCCCGGCCGCGAGGTCACCGCGCAGCCGCCGCCCACCTCGGCCGCCCACTCGCGCATCCGGGCCAGCCCGCCGGTCCGGGGCGGGCCGGCGCCGCGCGGCGGCTCGGGCAGACCCACACCCGAGTCGGCGATCATGATGGTGAGGTCGTCGGCGTCCCGGGCGAGCTGGACCAGCAGGGCCCCCGCGGAGGCGTGCTTGCGGACGTTGGCCAGGGCCTCCTCGACGATGCGGTACGCGGCGACCTCCACCGCGGCCGGGAGGTCGGCGCGGTCGCCGTCGAACCGTACGTCCACCCGGTCGCAGCAGCCGTCGGCCAGCGCCTCGATCGCCGCCACCAGCCCCAGGTCGTCCAGCGCGGGCGGGCGCAGCCCGTGCGCCAGCTCGCGGATCTGGCCGACCGTGGTGGCCAGGCGGTCGCGCAGTTCCCCGAGGACCGGGCCGATCAGCTCCGGTTCACCGGCCAGGGTGAGGCGGGCGGCGTCCAGGGACATGGCCAGCCCGGCCAGGGTGGGGCCGAGCCCGTCGTGCAGGTCGTGGCGCAGCCGCCGCCGTTCCTCCTCGCGGGTGGCCAGGATCCGTTCCCGGGAGCGTTGCAGGTCCGCGGTGAGCCGGGCGAGGCGCGGGATGTGCGCCAGATGCGCCGCCATCGCGCCGGCGGCGAACGCTCCCGCCAGGCCGGCCGCGCGCACGGCAAGCGCTTTCATCCCGTCCTCCCTTCGATCCTCCCCAGCCTGCCCGGCGAGGCGACCCGGCGTCAGGTGACCTGAGTCCCGGCCGGGACGGGAACCGGGGGAGAGGACCTGGGGGGACGTTCTGAGGCGTGCCGGAGGGCGCCCCCAGGCCGACGGCCGTGCGCCGTGAGGTCTGGGGACGCCGTCCAGCGGGCCGGACCGTTCCCGGGGTCATGCCTCGGAGCCGTCTCCGCGGTCAGTCCTCGATGTCGGCCCGCATCCTGCGCATGGTGTCGGCGACCGCGGTGTAGGTGTAGCTGCGGGCGGTGGACAGCGAGGTGGTGTCGGGCACCGGCATGATCGTGCCGAACGAGCTGCCGGTCGCCCAGGCGCAGATCGCGGTGGAGTAGGTCACCAGCGAGGACTGCCGGTTGCGGACGGAGCTGCACACGGCCTTCCCGTCACCGCCGGCGTCCGAGATCGGAATCGTGATCGTCGAGACGTTGCTGCTGGTCTCGGAGGTCACGCTGCTGCGGAACCGGGTGTAGAGGTCGTCCGGGTCGAACTCGCCGGTGCCGCCCACGAACAGGTACTTCTCCGAGCCCACGCCGTACACCGCGGTCTTGACGTCGGTGATCTGGTAGCCGGTGGCGCGGCGGATGATCGAGCGCTGGGAGTTGATCTGCGAGGAGATCCGGCTCTCGGTCGAGTAGTCCCGGCTCATGCCTCCCGCGCTGGGCGGGGTGTCGATCGAGTGCTTGCTCGTCGCCCCGATGACCACCACGACCACCACGACGAGCACGGTGAGCACCAGCCCGATACCGATGATCAGCCCGATGATCAGGCCCGCCCCGGAGGAGCGGCGGGGCGGGGGCGGGGCGTAGGGCGCGGGTCCGGGCGGGCCGTAGTACGGGCCGCCCGGCGGCGGGCCACCGGGCGCGGGCGGGGGGTTCCAACCGCTCATGTCGTTCCGACTCCTTGTCGCGGCCGGGCGGGCGGGTCAGGGGCGGCCCGTCCGGCGAGGTTCCCAATCATTGTCCTGATCGCTTGGACGCATCCGGGCGTCGGGGCGTTCTACCTTTTCGGGGCCCGTAGAATCTGGCCCCGTGACAACGCCCAGCCATGAGCGCGGCCCGGGGGCCGCCGACGTCGATCTGCCCACCCAGTACCAGCCGGCGAACGTCGAGGGCAGGCTCTACGAACGCTGGGTAGAGTCCGGCCACTTCACCGCCGACCCCGGCCGGAGGCCGGATGCGCCCGCCTATTCCATCGTGATCCCGCCCCCGAACGTGACAGGTTCGCTGCACATGGGGCACGCGCTGGACCACTCGATCCAGGACACGCTGATCCGGCGCCGCCGCATGCAGGGGTACGAGGCCCTGTGGGTGCCGGGCATGGACCACGCCGGCATCGCCACCCAGAACGTGGTGGAGCGCGAGCTGGCCAAGGAGGGCCGTTCCCGGCACGACCTGGGCCGGGAGGCGTTCGTCGACCGGGTCTGGAAGTGGAAGGGCGAGTCCGGTGGCCGCATCCTCGGCCAGATGCGCCGGCTCGGCGACAGCGTGGACTGGACGCGCGAGGCGTTCACCATGGACGACCGGCGCGCCCGCGCGGTCCGCACGATCTTCAAGCGGCTGTTCGACGACGGACTGATCTACCGCGCCGAGCGGATCATCAACTGGTGCCCGCGCTGCCTGACGGCGCTGTCGGACATCGAGGTGGAGCACGACGAGCGCGAGGGGGAGCTGGTCTCCATCCGCTACGGCTCCGGCGACGACGCGATCGTGGTGGCCACCACCCGGGCCGAGACGATGCTGGGCGACACCGCGGTCGCCGTGCACCCCGACGACGAGCGGTACGCGCACATGGTCGGCCGCGAGATCGAGCTGCCGCTGACCGGCCGCCGCATCCCGGTGGTGGCCGACGCGCACGTGGACCCCGCGTTCGGGACCGGCGCGGTGAAGGTCACCCCGGCGCACGACCCCAACGACTTCGAGATCGGCCGCCGGCACGGCCTGCCGATCATGACGATCATGGACGAGCGGGGCGTCGTCACCGCGCACGGCCCGTTCGAGGGTCTGGACCGCTTCGAGGCGCGGCCCGCGGTCGTGGCCGCGCTGCGCGAGCAGGGCCGCATCGTCAAGGAGGTCCGCCCGTACGAGCACGCGGTCGGCCACTGCCAGCGCTGCTCCACCGTGGTCGAGCCGCGCGTCTCGCTGCAGTGGTTCGTCAAGGTCGCGCCGCTGGCCGAGGCGGCCGGCGACGCCGTCCGCGACGGCCGGGTCGCGATCCACCCGCCCGAGATGGCGGCCCGCTACTTCGAGTGGGTCGACAACATGCACGACTGGTGCATCAGCCGCCAGCTGTGGTGGGGGCACCGCATCCCGGTCTGGTACGGGCCGGACGGCGAGGTGGTGTGCCCGGGCCCGGACGAGGAGCCGCCGGCCGGCTGGACCCAGGACACCGACGTCCTCGACACCTGGTTCTCCTCCGCGCTGTGGCCGTTCTCCACGCTCGGCTGGCCCGACGAGACCGCCGACCTGCGGCGCTTCTACCCGACCTCGGTGCTGGTCACCGGGTACGACATCCTGTTCTTCTGGGTCGCCCGGATGATGATGTTCGGGCTGTACGCGATGGACGGCGTCGAGCCGTTCAAGGTCATCGCGCTGCACGGCATGGTCCGCGACCAGTTCGGCAAGAAGATGTCCAAGTCGTTCGGCAACGTGGTCGACCCGCTGGAATGGATCGACCGCTACGGCGCCGACGCCACCCGGTTCACCCTGCTGCGCGGCGCCAACCCCGGCGGCGACGTCCCGGTGGCCGAGGAGTGGGCGCAGGGATCGCGCAACTTCTGCAACAAGCTGTGGAACGCCACCCGCTTCGCGCTGATGAACGGCGCGCACGTGCGCGGCGACCTGCCGGACGCCGCCGACCTCACCACCGTCGACGCCTGGATCCTGTCCCGGCTGCACCGGGTCGCCGCCGAGGTTGACGCGCGGCTGGAGGGGTTCGACTTCGCCAAGGCGTGCGAGACCCTCTACCACTTCGCGTGGGACGAGGTGTGCGACTGGTACGTGGAGCTGGCCAAGGTCCAGCTGGCCGACGAGCGGGCCGGGACGACCCGGCGCGTCCTGGGCGAGGTGCTGGACACGCTGCTCCGGCTGCTGCACCCGGTGATCCCGTTCGTCACCGAGGAGCTGTGGACGTCGCTGCGGGGCGGCGCCGCCGGCGAGACGCTGGTCACGGCGAGCTGGCCGGTGGCCGACCCGGCCCGGCACGCCCCCGAGGCCGAGGCCCTGGTGGAGTCGCTGCAGCGGATGGTCACCGAGGTGCGGCGGTTCCGCAGCGACCAGGGGCTGAAGCCGGGGCAGCGGGTCGCCGCCGCGATCGACTTCGCCGGGTCGCCGCTGGCCGCCCACGAGGAGGGCGTCCGGACGCTGCTGCGCCTGACCGAGCCGGGCGAGGGGTTCTCCGCCACGGCGTCGCTGCCGGTGGAGGGCGTGACCGTCCGTCTCGACACGGCCGGGGTCATCGACGTGGCGGCCGAGCGCAAGCGGCTGGAGAAGGACCTGGCCGCCGCCCGCAAGGACGCCGACCAGGCCCGGCGGAAGCTGGCGAACGAGTCGTTCATGGCCAAGGCGCCCGAGGCCGTCGTCGCCAAGAACCGTGACCGCCTCAGCCAGTCCGAGGCCGACATCGAGCGTCTGGAGTCCCAGCTGGCGGCGCTTCCCAGCGCCTAGCAGGCCGATCCCCCCGGCTCCCGGGCCGGGGGGATCGCCCGAACCCGCCGGCTTCCGGGCCGGGGGGATCGCCCGAACCCGCCGGCTTCCGGGCCGGGGGGATCGCCTGAACCCGCCGCGCGCGGCACGTCGCGAAGCTACGATCACAGTTCCGTGGGAAATAAGCGTTCGGGAGCGCAATGACTGAATCGCCCCCTCGGTCCGATATGCCACATGATGATCTGAAGATCCCGCAGCTCATCCCCCAGAGGGCGGACGAGGCCGACGCGCTCGCGGGACCGCCCGCGGCCGTGTCCGAGCCGTTGGTCATCCCCCCGGCGCCGCTGCCGGTGGCCCCCTGGTGGGCCTCGTCCACGCCCGACCCCACACCGCCCGAGTCGGTGACCAACCCTCCGCCCCCTCCGGCCACCCTCGCCGACCCCGTTCCGGTCGACGCTCTGGTGCCGGAGCCGCCCGCCGGGCCCGCAGGCGGGTTCGCCGGGCCCGTCGCCGTCGCCGCGCCGCCGCAGGTGTCCGAGCCCTTGGCCACCGCTCCCGCGGCAGCCCCTCCTCAGGAGCCCTCACAGGCCCTTGACGCCCTGGTCGCGGCCCCGCCCGCACCCGAGGCCCCGGTCATCGCGGTCGAGCCTCTCCAGGCTCCGGAGCCCGTCGCGGACGTCCCCCTCGTACCGCCTCCCGCCCCCGAGCCTCCGCCGGCGCCGCCCGCGGCGCCGGAGACGCTGGTGGACCGGATCCTGTCGACAGGGCCGCAGCCGGCCGTCCAGGCCCCGCCGCCCGCCCGGCGGCCCGACGGACGCGAAGACCCGGCGGTACGTGACGCGCCGCCCCCGCTCGGGTCCCCGCCTCCGCCCCACGCGCCGGCCCGGGTACCCGCGCCGTCCTCGGCCCGCAGGCCCAGGTCCGCGCTGCTGGCCGGCCTCGCCGTCGGCGCGGGCGTGGCCGTGACGGCCCTCGCGGCGGTCCTGGTCGCGGTCTCGGGCAAGGAGGACGTCCCGGTGCGGACGGTCGCCGCGGCCGGTACGGCGGGCGGGCTGCGCAAGGACGCCGCCATGCCCGCCACCAGCGCCGCCTACCCGTTCATGCTGGGGGCGGCGCGGGCCGGCGGCGTCGAGCGGGCCGCCACCGCCGGCGGCGTCTACCGCGACCCCACGACCGGCGCGCAGGACATCCTGTTCCTCGGCGGCACGGCGCCGATCGGCGACCCCGTCGCCTTCCTCGCGAAGGCCCGCCCCAGCACGGCCCTGACGGTGACCAAGACCGCGCCGGGCAAGGGCGGGGGCAAGGTCTCCTGCGGGACGTTCGCGGTCCTGGCGCAGACCCACCTCTACTGCGCCTGGGCCACCGAGAACTCCTTCGGCTTCGTCGCCTCCAACGAGCCCGCCGGCACGGGGCAGCCCGCCGGTCTCGCCCCGCTGACCGACCGCATGCGAGCCGACCTGGAGAAACGCTCGTCCTGAACGCCCAGTGGAGTCGATCACCCGCTCGGTGCCGCGTGCGCCGGCCCGGCACCGGCCCGGCACCGGCCCGGCACAGCCCGGCCCCGGGCGGGTTCCGGGCCCCTGCCCGCCGGTGCCCCCGGCCCGGGGAGGGCCGGGCCGTGAGTACGCTGGGGGTGTGTCGCAACCCCGTCTGACCGAGTACGAGAACGTCGTCGCCGCGATCGGCGCCCGTGGCATCGAGTGGGAGTTCGACCCGACCCTCGACCGCATCCGTGACCTCATGGACGTGCTGGGCGACCCCCAGCGGGCGTACCCGGTGATCCACGTGGCGGGGACCAACGGGAAGACGAGCACCGTGCGTCTCATCGCCGCGCTGCTGAGGGAGCGCGGGCTGCGCGTCGGGGTGTTCACCAGCCCCCATCTGACCACGCTGCGCGAGCGGATCGACATCGACGGCGAGCCGATCGGCGAGGAGCGCTTCGTCGAGGTCTACGAGGACGTCCAGCCCTACCTCGGCCTGATCGACGACAAGCACGGGACCCGGCTGTCGTTCTTCGAGGTGCTCACGGCCATGGCGTTCGCGGCGTTCGCCGACGCGCCGGTGGACGTGGCGGTGGTGGAGACCGGGATGGGCGGCGCCTGGGACGCCACCAACGTCGCCGACGGCGCCGTCGCGGTGGTGACGCCGATCGGCCTCGACCACACCCGCTACCTCGGCGAGACGATCGAGGAGATCGCCGGCGAGAAGGCCGGGATCATCAAGCCGGGAGCGATCGCGGTGCTGGCCCAGCAGCAGGTGGCCGCGGCCGAGGTGCTGCTGCGCCGGGTCGCCGAGACCGGTGCCGCCGTGGCCCGTGAGGGCATCGAGTACGGGGTCCTGAGCCGCGACGTGGCGTTCGGCGGCCAGCAGTTGCGGATCCAGGGGCTGCACGGCGTCTACGACGAGATCTTCCTGCCCCTCTTCGGCGAGCACCACGCGAGCAACGCCGCGACCGCGCTCGCCGCGGTGGAGTCGTTCGCCAGCGGCGCGCCGACCAGGGGAGAGATCGACCTGGAGGCCGCCACCCGGATCGCCCCGGGGGAGACCTACACCGGCGGCGACGCCGGCCAGCTGGATCCCGCCCTGGTGCGCAGCGGGTTCGCCAAGTCGTCCTCGCCCGGGCGGCTGGAGGTGGTGCGCAGCGGCCCGACCGTGCTGCTGGACGCGGCGCACAATCCTGCCGGGATGGCCGCGACGGTCGCCACGGTCACCGAGTCGTTCGGCTTCACCCGCCTGGTGGGGGTGCTGGCCGTCGCCGCCGACAAGGACGTCGCGGGCGTCCTGGACCAGCTCGAGCCGGTGGTGGCCGAGCTGGTCGTCACCCGCAACTCCTCGTCCCGGTCGATGCCGGTCGAGGAGCTGGCCGAGCTGGCCGAGAGCGTCTTCGGCCCGGAGCGCGTGCACGCCGCCGCGCGCCTGGACGACGCCATCGACCGGGCGCTCGGCCTGGCCGAGGAGACCGGCGAGTACCGCGGCGCCGGCGTTCTGATCACCGGGTCCGTCGTCACCGTGGGCGATGCCCGTACCCTGCTGCGCGTGGAGGAGTCTCGATGAGCACGAGCCGGCGACCGGAGGCGAGGCGATGAGCCCGGAGGCGAGCGTGGCGGGGAGGCGTGCGCCCAACCCGGCCCGGCGGCTGCTGTCGACGGTGCTGGGGTGCGAGGCGGTCGTGATCGGGCTGGCGACGCCGGTCGCGATCGCGGTGCTGAAGGTGGACGGGGCCCTCGCGGGCCTGGTGTGCGGCGGGCTCGCCGTTCTCTGCGTGGTCGTGGCCGGGATGCTGCGCTTTCCGTGGGCCGTTCCGGTGGGCACCGTTCTGCAGGTTCTGATCATCGCGACCGGATTCATGGTGCCGACCATGTTCTTCCTCGGCGCCCTTTTCGGGTTGATGTGGGGAACGGCCATCTGGATGGGACGCAAGGCGCAGAGCGTGAGCGCGCGCTAAATTCGCGGGGACGGCATCGCCGTTCGTCCACCGAACTATTCCGGACATTTTTCTTTTATTGGGCAAAGTGTCGGTGGATGACGACCTCCGAAGGAGAGCGCCGTGTCCTGCCGATCCCTCATCTCCGTGGCGGGGGCCCTGCTGCTGGCGCTGACCGTGCCGCCGGCGGTGGCGCTGGTCCTGCCCGGCACGGGCCCGCACGTCCTGGCCGCCGCGGAGGCGGGCACGGTGGACGCCCGGGTCGCCGGAGCGGCGCTCGCCGCCGGCCTGGCCCTGCCCGCGCTGCTGGTCACCGTGCCCCTGGCCGCGGTCCTGTCCCGGCGGTTCCCGGCCCGCGCCGTGCTGCCGGCGGGCCTGGCGTGCCTGGCGGCGGGACTGATCGGCGTCCGGTTCGCCGGGACCGTCCCGCAGGTCGCGGCCGCGCGGCTCCTGCAGGGCGCCGGTGCGGGGATCATGCTTCCGGCGTCGCTGGTGCTGGTGTGGCAGCGCCGCAACCGGGTCCTGGCCGCCGTCTGGGCCGGTTCCCTGGTGGCGGGCCTGCTGGTCGCGACGCCCCTCGCGCTGCACGCCGCCACGCGGGCGGGTGACCGGGCCGCGGCGCCCTTCCTGTGGCCGGCCGCCGCGGCGCTGGTGGCGGCGCTGCTGTGCCTGGCCGGGCGGAACGAGCCGCTGCCCGCGTCCAAGCACGCCGAGCGGAGCCAGATCGTGCTGCCCGCCGCGCCCGCCGCGGGCCTGGCCTTCCTGGCGGTCGCGAGTTCCCACGACTGGTCCCCGGGCGCGCGGCTGCTGGTCGGCTGCGTCGCGCTGGCGGCGGCCCTGGGGCTGGCGCTGGCGGCGGCGCGGGACGCGGCGGTGGGCAGCCCGCTGAGCTGCGCGGTCGTCATGGTCACCGCCGGCCTGCTGACGTTCCCCCTGGCCGGGCCGCTGGCCGGGCCGGCGGCGGAGGGCGGCACCCTGCTCCCGTTCGGCGCGGGCGGGGCGGCGGCGCTGGCCGGCGCGCTGCTCGCCGCGGCCCTCCCGGGACGGGGCGCCCGCGCGGCGGTGCCGGCCGGGCACGCGCTGGTCCTCGCGGCGGCGCTGGTGGCCCTGCTCGTCCCGTTCCCGCCCCGGCCGCCGCTGCTGGCGGCGGTGCTGATCCCCTTGGGGCTCGGTGTCGGCCTGGCGCTCGCCGCGTCGCTGCGGGACGCGCGCGCCGGCGCGGCGCTGTTCGGCCTGGGAGTGTGCTTCCCCGCCGTGCTGGCCGGCCAGCTGATGGCGCTGTCGCTGCAGGCCGGCCGGTGGCAGCGGGTGGGGCCGGACACCGCCGGCGAGCGCCTGTCGGTGCTCGCCGGCGGCTACCGCCAGTGGCTCGTGCTGGCCTGCGCCCTCGCGGTCCTGCTGGCGGTGGCCGCGTGGCGCCCGGCGCGGCGCCCGCCGCGGCGACCCGCGCGGCGCGCGGCGGCGCCGTCCGATGGCGCTGAGGCGGTCTCCGCGGCCTCGGCCGGGTAAGCTTCGCGGCGCAGTGGTGCACGGCTCTCACGGCCAGGCCCCCGCGATGGGGCGCGCCCACCATCCATCTTTTCCTCAAGGAGAATCACCGTGTCCGAGCGCACTCTCGTCCTGGTCAAGCCCGACGGTGTCCGCCGCGGCGTCGTCGGGGACGTCATCTCCCGGATCGAGCGCAAGGGCCTGAAGATCGTGGCGCTGGACCTGCGGACGCTGCCGCGGGAGACCGCCGAGGCCCACTACGAGGAGCACGCCAGCAAGCCCTTCTTCGGTGAGTTGGTCGAGTTCATCACCGGCGGCCCGCTGGTGGCCATGGTGGTCGAGGGCCCGCGCGCGATCGAGGCGTTCCGCGCGCTGGCCGGCGCCACCGACCCGGTGAGCGCCGCCCCCGGGACCATCCGCGGCGACCACGCCCTGGAGATCGGCGAGAACATCGTGCACGGCTCCGACTCGACCTACTCGGCCGACCGTGAGATCAAGCTGTTCTTTCCCGACCTGGGCTAGTCGCGCTCGGCGGTGAGAGAGCCGGGGACACGCGGGCCGGATCTTCCGGCCCGCGTTCTCTTTCACCGAAAACCCACCTGGTCAACACCGGTTCTTTAGGCAACGCGCGGTGTTCGGGTGCCTGCCCTGCCCGGCTTCGTCGCGTTACGATGGGGGCGCCGCTCTGCACGCCCGTCAATCATGAAGGGCTCCCTTTCTTCATGGGTAACAAGCTGTCGTTCCTCGGCCGTGACATGGCGGTCGATCTTGGCACCGCCAACACGCTGGTCTATGTGCGCGGGCGCGGCATCGTCCTCAACGAGCCCTCGGTCGTGGCGATCAACCGTAATACGGGAAGAATCGTCGCGGTCGGCATCGAGGCGAAGCGGATGATCGGCCGCACCCCGGGCAACATCGTCGCCGTGCGCCCTCTCAAGGACGGGGTGATCGCCGACTTCGACGTGACCGAACGGATGCTGCGCTACTTCATCCAGAAGGTCCACAAGCGGCGGCACTTCGCCAAGCCGCGCGTCGTGGTGGCGGTGCCCAGCGGCATCACCGGGGTGGAGCAGCGCGCCGTCAAGGAGGCCGGCTACCAGGCCGGCGCCCGGCGCGTCTACATCATCGAGGAGCCCATGGCCGCCGCGATCGGCGCCGGTCTCCCGGTCTACGAGCCCACCGGCAACATGGTCGTCGACATCGGCGGCGGCACCACCGAGGTCGCGATCATCTCCCTCGGCGGCATCGTCACCAGCCAGTCGGTACGGGTCGGCGGCGACGAGCTCGACCAGGCGGTGATCTCCTTCTCCAAGAAGGAGTACTCGCTGATGCTCGGCGAGCGCACCGCCGAGGAGATCAAGATGGCGATCGGCTCGGCGTTCCCCGCCGGGGACGACGAGCCGCACGCCGAGATCCGCGGCCGCGACCTGGTCAGCGGGCTGCCGAAGACCGTGGTGATCTCCTCCGAGGAGGTGCGGCGGGCGATCGAGGAGCCGGTCAACGCCATCGTGGACGCGGTCAAGACCACCCTCGACAAGTGCCCGCCCGAGCTGTCCGGCGACATCATGGACCGCGGCATCGCCCTCACCGGCGGCGGCGCGCTGCTCAAGAACCTCGACGAGCGGCTGCGCGAGGAGACCGGCATGCCGATCCACCTCGTGGACAACCCGCTCGACTCGGTCGTGCTCGGCACGGGCAAGTGCGTCGAGGACTTCGAGTCGCTGCGGCAGGTGCTCGTTCCCGAGCGCAGGCACTGACCCCCCACCCACAGACGATGAAACGGGAGGTCGGTGGGTGAAGGACACCCGGCGGACCCGTGCGGTCCTCGGCGTGCTGCTCGTCGTCGCGCTCGCCATGATCACGGTCGACTACCGCGGCGGGGAGGACTCCCCGCTGCGCGGGCTGCGCGGCGCGGGCGCCGCGATCTTCGGCCCGGTCGAGCGGGTGTCGGCCGCGGTCGTACGGCCGGTCGGCAACACCTTCGACGCGATCACCGACGCGCCCGGCGAGCGCCGCCGGGCCGACCGGCTGGAACGCGAGAACCAGCGGCTGCGCGAGCAGCTGCGCTCCCGCGGCCTCGACCAGGACCGCGCCGGCCAGCTCGACCGGCTGCTCGGCACCGCCGGCATCGGCGGCTACAAGATCGTGGCGGCCCAGGTCATCTCCGCGGGCCAGGGCTTCGAGGACACCGTCACGCTGGACGTCGGCAGCCGCAGCGGGGTCCGCCCGGACATGACGGTGATGAGCGCCGACGGGCTGGTCGGCCGGGTCACCCGGGTCGGTCCCGCCACCGCGACCGTGCTGCTGGCCACCGACGTGACCTCCTCGGTCGGCAGCCGGCTGGAGGACTCCCGGGAGATCGGGATCGTTCAGGGCCGGGGCCGCCGCGGCTTCGGCGGCGGCGGCACCACCCCGCTGCGGTTCCAGATGCTCAACGCCAACGCCCCGATGCGGGTCGGGCAGCGGCTGGTCACCCTGGGCTCGCAGGGGGAGCGGCCCTACGTCCCCGGCGTGCCGGTCGGCGTGATCGAACGGATCGACCGCCCGGTCGGCGGGCTGACCCGGACCGCCTACGTGCGCCCGTTCACCCGCTTCACCACCCTCGACGTGGTCGCCGTCGTGGTGGCGCCGCCCAAGGCCGACCCGCGCGACTCGGTCCTGCCGCCCAAGCCGGTGACCCCCACGCCCACCCCCAGCCCGACCGGCACGGCCACCAGGTCGCCCGGCCCGGACGACTCGCCCAGCGGCCGGCCCGGCCGCCGCGGCCGGACCTCCAGCCCCAGCCCCGGCCCCGGTACCCCGTCGGCCGCCCGGGACGGCACCCCGTCCCGGTCCGCGGAGCCGCTCGGCGCCCGCTCCACGCTCTGCCGCGAATGCCAGATCTCTGGGGGTTGATGTGCTGAACGCACCGGAGACGTCACCGACCGGCCGTAACCTGACCGCGGCGCTCGTGCTCGTGGTGGCGCTGATCCTGCAGGTCTCGGTGGCCAACCGGCTGCCGCTGCCCGGGCAGATCACGCCCGACCTGGTCCTGCTGGCCGTGGTGGCGCTGGCCCT
The DNA here is from genome assembly GCF_015751755.1 of Actinomadura viridis. Classification (GTDB taxonomy): domain Bacteria; phylum Actinomycetota; class Actinomycetes; order Streptosporangiales; family Streptosporangiaceae; genus Spirillospora; species Spirillospora viridis. The sequence continues at coordinate 6,115,457 of NZ_JADOUA010000001.1, read as the reverse complement.
GGTGAACGGGTCGCTGACCGGCATGGTCGCCGGGTTCGCCGCCGGGCTGGCCGCCGACATCATCCCGCCCGCCGACCACACCATCGGCCGCTACGCCCTGGTCTACCTGCTGATCGGCTACGTGTGCGGGCTGGCCGCCGACGAGCTGGACCGGCAGACGCTGGTGCCGTTCCTCGCCGTGGCGGCGGGGGCCCTGGCCGGCACCGTCCTGTACGCGGCGACCGGGATGCTGCTCGGCGACCCCCGGTCCAGCTGGGCGCTGGTGTCGCGGATGGTGCCCCTCCAGGTCCTCTACGACGTGATCGCCAGCCCGTTCGTGGTGTGGTCGGTGCTCAGGGTGACCGGCCGGCACGAGCGTTCCGAACGTTCCCGCGACCGGCTCGCGGTCCCCGTCGCCCGTTACCGCGCGATGTCGGGGCGGGGGCCGGGCCTGTGAACCCCAGGACGCACTTCCGGCTGGTGGTCCTGTACGTGCTCGTCGGCGCGCTGCTGCTGGTGCTGATGGGCCGGCTGTGGACGATGCAGGTCCTCGACGGCGCCCACTACCGCCAGGTCGCGGCACAGAACCGCACCCGCGACATCGTCGTCCCCGCGGTCCGCGGCGCCATCCTCGACAGCTCGGGCCGGGCGCTGGTGCGCAACCGCACCGCGCTGGTGGTGTCGGTCGACCGCACCACGATGATGCGGCGCAAGGACCGCGGCAAGGCGGTGATCGCCCGGCTGGCCGCCCTCCTGGGCACCACCCCCGACGAGCTGAACAAGCGGATCCGCCTGTGCGGGCCGGGCATCAAGCGTCCCTGCTGGCCCGGCTCCCCGTACCAGCCCATCCCGGTGGACGACCGGGTCGACCCCAAGCGCGCCTTGCAGATCATGGAGCGGCAGGAGGAGTTCCCGGGGGTGACCGCCCAGGTCCAGGCCGTCCGGGAGTACCCGAAGCCGGAGGGGGCCGGCGCGGTGCAGGCCCTCGGCTACCTCCAGCCCATCACCCAGGAGGAGCTCGACAAGCGCAAGGGCCTGCGGGTCACCGGTTACAGCGGGGTCGACCTGATCGGCCGCGACGGCCTGGAGGCCAGCTACGACGCCGACCTGCGCGGCGAGCCGGGCCTGCGCCGCGTCCTGGTGGACAGCCAGGGCCGGGTCACCGGCACCGCCTCCGAGCAGCCACCGGTGCCCGGCGGCAACCTGGTCACCAGCATCGACGCCGGGATCCAGGGCGCGGCGGAGAAGGCGCTGGACAACGCGATGAAGGCGGCCCGCGGGCGCGGCGACAAGGCCGACGCGGGCGCGGCCGTGGTGATGGACGTGACCGACGGGCGGGTGGTCGCGCTGGCCAGCCGCCCCACCTACGACCTGGGCATCTGGACCGGCGGCATCTCCCAGGATGAGTACGATGCGCTGCTGGGCAAGAAGCGCGGCGAGCCGCTGATCTCCCGGGCCACCCAGGGCCAGTTCGCGCCCGCCTCCACCTTCAAGGTCTCCTCGGTGGCCGCGGCGGTGGCTGACGGCTACCCGCTGAAGGGCATCTATCCCTGCCCCGGCTCCTACAACGTCGGAAGCCGCGCGTTCCGCAACTTCGAGGGCCAGGGCCACGGCCCCATGAACCTGCACCGCGCGCTGGTCGTCTCCTGCGACACGATCTTCTACAAGTTCGCCTACGAGGCGTGGCTGCGCGACGGCGGCACCAAGCCGCGCAAGAACCCCAAGGACCCGATGGTCGACATGGCCCGCAAGTGGGGGTTCGGCACCCGTACCGGCATCGACCTGCCGAGCGAGACCCCGGGCCGCATCCCCGACCGCGCCTGGAAGCGCGCGTACTGGGAGGCCACCAGGAAGGCCGACTGCAAGGGCGCCAAGCAGGGCTACCCCGAGATCGCCAAGACCGACCCGGGACGCGCCGCGTACCTGAAGGCCATCGCCGCCGAGAACTGCGCCGAGGGCTACGTGTGGCGCGCCGGCGACGCGGCCAACTTCTCCGTCGGGCAGGGCGACGTGCTGGTCACCCCGCTCCAGCTCACCCGCGCGTACGCGGCCGTCGCCAACGGCGGCAGGCTGGTCGTCCCCCGCGTCGGCCTGGCCGTGGTGAACGCCGACGGCAAGGTGGTACGCCGCATCGACCCGCCGCCCGCGCCCCGGCTCCCCGTCGAACCCCAGGTCCTCAAGTACATCCGCGGCGGACTGGCCGCGGTGACCACCTCCGGTACGGCGGCCGGCGCGTTCGGCGGCTTCGACTTCAAGAAGGTCGCCGTGGCCGGCAAGACCGGCACCGCCGAGGTCTGGGGCAAGAAGGACACCTCCTGGTTCGCCTCCTACGCCCCGGCCGACAAGCCCCGGTTCGCCGTGGTCGTCATGGTCTCCCAGGGCGGCACCGGCGGTTCCACCGCGGCGCCCGCCGTCCGGGAGATCTACGAGGCGATGTACGGGCTGAACGGCAAGAAGCCGGCGCTCAAGGACGGCAGGCTGCCCGAGCAGCTGCCCCCGCTCCGGCAGGACGGGGACTCGCCGTGATCAGCGCCACCGGGGCCGGGTCGGTCGAGGGCTACCGCGAGCAGGACGTCTGGCAGCGCAGGCTGTCGGGCCTGCGCGGCCTGGACTGGGTGCTGATCCTCACCGTGGTGGCGCTGACGGTGATCGGCGCGCTGCTGGTGCGGGCGGCCACCTTCCAGCTGCTGACCGAGCAGGGCAAGGACCCCGAGGGCTTCTTCAAGCGGCACATCCTCAACGTCGTCCTGGCGTTCGGCCTCGGCGGCCTGGTCGCCTGCCTGGACTACCGGCTGCTGCGCGCCTACGCGCCGATCCTGTACGGGCTGGCCTGCGCCGGGCTGATCGCGGTGCTGACCCCGCTCGGTGACACGATCAACGGCTCGCACTCGTGGATCGTGCTCGGCGGCGGCTTCCAGCTCCAGCCGTCCGAGTTCGCCAAGGTCGGCCTGGTGGTGCTGCTGGCGATGATCCTGGGGGAGCCCCGCGACGGCGAGGTCGGCCCCGGGCACCGCGACATGCTGCTGGCGCTGGCCCTGGCCGGCGCGCCCGCCGCACTGATCATGCTCCAGCCCGACCTCGGCACCACCCTGGTCTTCATCGCGGTCGTCCTGGGGATGCTGGCCATCTCCGGCGCGCCCAAGCGCTGGCTGGGGGCGCTGGTGGGCGGCGGGCTGCTGCTGGCCTGGGCGGTGTGGTTCTTCGGGCTGCTCAAGCCGTACCAGCTGGCCCGGTTCACCGCGTTCATGGACCCCTCCGCCGACCCCCGCGGCGCCGGCTACAACGCCCAGCAGGCCCGGATCGCGGTCGGCTCGGGCGGGGTGACCGGCAAGGGCCTGTTCAACGGCGAGCAGACCGGGGGCCACTTCGTCCCCGAGCAGCAGACCGACTTCATCTTCACGGTGGCCGGGGAGGAGCTCGGCTTCATCGGCGCCGCGCTGATCGTCATCCTGCTGGGCGTGGTGATGTGGCGCGGCCTGCGCATCGCCATGCACGCCGCCGACCTGTTCGGCACGCTGGTCGCCGCCGGCATCGTGTGCTGGATGGCCTTCCAGTCGTTCGAGAACATCGGCATGACCCTGGGCATCATGCCGATCACCGGCCTGCCCCTGCCGTTCGTGTCCTACGGCGGGTCGGCCACGTTCGCCAACCTCATAGCCCTCGGCCTGCTCCAGGCCGTCCATCTGAGACGCCGCCCGTTCGACTAGCCGTGGTCCCGGGCGCCCGCCGGCTCCGTGCGGGTGATCTTCGGCGGCGCCGGGGCGGGGCACGCGGCGGTACGCTGGGTGGTCGATCCCGGGGTCCGGATCGGCCACCATCACACGGTCCATCTCATCGGAGGACATCGCATGCCTGTCGAGTCGATCTTCCCGCGCCTGGAGCCGGTGCTCCCGCGCGTGCAGAAGCCGATTCAGTATGTCGGCGGCGAGCTGAACTCCCAGATCAAGGACTGGGACGAGGCCGAGGTCCGCTGGGCGCTGATGTATCCCGACGCCTACGAGGTCGGCCTGCCCAACCAGGGCGTCCAGATCCTCTACGAGATCCTCAACGAGCGCGAGGGGGTCCTGGCCGAGCGCACCTACAGCGTGTGGCCCGACCTTGAGGCGATCATGCGCGAGCAGAGGATCCCGCAGTTCACCGTGGACGCGCACCGCCCGGTCGCCGCGTTCGACGTGCTGGGCGTCTCGTTCTCCACCGAGCTGGGCTACACCAACCTGCTGACGGCGCTGGACCTGGCGGGGATCCCGCTGGAGGCCGCCGACCGCGGCGAGGACCACCCGATCGTGCTGGCCGGCGGGCACGCCGCGTTCAACCCCGAGCCCATCGCCGACTTCCTGGACGCCGCCGTGCTCGGCGACGGGGAGGAGATCGCGCTGGCGATCACCGAGGTGATCCGGGAGTGGAAGGCCGAGGGCCGTCCGGGCGGGCGCGACGAGCTGCTGATGCGGCTGGCCCGCTCCGGCGGCGTGTACGTGCCGAAGTTCTTCGACGTGACCTACCTGCCCGACGGGCGCATCCAGCGGGTCGCGCCCAACCGGCCGGGCGTGCCGTGGCGGGTCGACAAGCACACCGTCATGGACCTCGACCAGTGGCCGTACCCGAAGAAGCCGCTGGTGCCGCTGGCCGAGACCGTGCACGAACGGTTCAGCGTGGAGATCTTCCGGGGCTGCACCCGCGGCTGCCGGTTCTGCCAGGCCGGCATGATCACCCGCCCGGTCCGGGAACGGTCGATCACCACCATCGGCGACATGGTCGACACCGGCCTGAAGGAGTCGGGCTTCCAGGAGGTCGGGCTGCTCAGCCTGTCCAGCGCCGACCACAGCGAGATCGGCGACGTGGCCAAGGGCCTGGCCGACCGCTACGAGGGCACCAACACCTCGCTGTCGCTGCCGTCCACGCGGGTCGACGCGTTCAACATCACCCTGGCCAACGAGTTCTCCCGGGGCGGGCGGCGCTCCGGGCTGACCTTCGCGCCCGAGGGCGGCTCCGAGCGGATGCGCAAGGTGATCAACAAGATGGTCACCGAGGACGACCTGATCCGCACCGTCACCACCGCCTACGAGAACGGCTGGCGCCAGGTCAAGCTCTACTTCATGTGCGGCCTGCCGACCGAGGAGGACGAGGACGTCCTCGCCATCGCCGACATGGCCAAGCGGGTCATCCAGGCGGGCCGGGACGCCACCGGCCGCCGCGACATCCGCTGCACCGTCTCCATCGGCGGGTTCGTGCCCAAGCCGCACACCCCGTTCCAGTGGGCCGCGCAGTGCGACCACGAGACCGTCGACCGGCGGCTGCGCGCGCTGCGCGACGCCCTGCGCCGCGACAAGGAGTACGGCCGCTCCATCGGCCTGCGCTACCACGACGGGCAGCCGTCGATCGTCGAGGGGCTGCTGTCCCGGGGCGACCGGCGGGTCGGCCGGATCATCCGGGCCGTCTGGGAGGACGGCGGCCGGTTCGACGGCTGGAGCGAGCACTTCTCCTACGAGCGGTGGACGGCCTGCGCGGACAAGGCCCTGGCCGGCGAGCCGGTCGACCTCGACTGGTACACGGTGCGCGAGCGCGACGAGGTCGAGGTGCTGCCCTGGGACCACCTTGACGCCGGGCTGGACCGCGAGTGGCTCTGGCAGGACTGGCAGGACGCCGTCGACGAGACCGAGGTCGAGGACTGCCGCTGGACGCCCTGCTACGACTGCGGGGTCTGCCCCACCATGGGCACCGAGATCCAGATCGGCCCGACCGGAAGGAAACTGCTCCCGCTCTCGGTGGTCTGAGCCGCCGCCGGGATCGGCTTTCCGCACGGGGGTTCCGGTACCGATCGCGCCCGCGCCGGCACGGATCGCGACGCCGCGCGGCACCCGCGCCGGGTCCATCGGTGCCGGGGGCACCGTACTCTATAGAGAGACGTTCGCGACTCGACACGAGTAGGAAGGACAACAGCCCTGGCTCCCATGCCGGAGGGTCCCGCACCGGCCCCCGTGATCCAGCGCCTTCGCGTCCGCTATGCCAAGCGCGGCAGGCTGCGGTTCACCAGCCATCGCGACATTTCCCGGGCCGTGGAACGCGCCGTGCGGCGCGCCGGGATCCCTGTCGCGTTCAGCGCGGGATTCACTCCGCACCCGAAGATCTCGTACACGGGTGCGGCGGCGACCGGGGTGGCCAGTGAGGCCGAATACCTGGAGATCGGGCTCACCGAGACCCGCGACCCTGCGCGGGTGCGAGCCGACCTCGACGCCGCTCTGCCGGACGGGCTCGACATCGTCGATGTCGTCGCCGCCGGTCAGGCCAAGACGAGCGCGTTGGCGGACCGGCTCGAGGCGTCCGAATGGCGGGTACGACTGGACGGCGTGCGGGAGACCGACGCCGCCGGTGCCGTGGCCGCCTTCCTGGACGCCCCCACGATCGAGGTGGAACGCCTCACCAAGAAGGGACGCCGTCGTTTCGACGTGCGCGCCGCGGTCAGCGCTCTGGAGGTCGAGACCCTCGCCCCGGAACCGGACCGGCGCGCCGCGGAGGCGGCGGATGTCCCTTGTGCAATACTTCGCATGGTTGTTCGGCATACCACTCCTGCCGTACGACCCGACGACATCCTCACCGGACTGCGCCAGGTCGCCGACCCCGCGCCGCCGTCACCTCCACTGGTGACCAGGCTGGCGCAGGGGCCCCTCGACGCGGTCACCGGTGAGCTCGCGGATCCGCTCGAGCTCGATCGGGGTACTCGGCCCGGCCGAGAGACCGTACCGCCGTCCGGCGACGACGCCGTGACGGCGCGCGGTCCTGCGCCGACGCAGTCCGATCCGGCCGCGGGCGCGGATGTCGCCGGCGCCCGTTCGTAGGCCGAAGCCGTGGTGACACGGAACCGGTTCCCAGGGAGCGACGGGCGCGCCCCCGACGACTTGGTCGTCGTGGCCGGGCCACCATCGTGGTCCGGCGGCGACGGCGCCGATGACTGACGGAGAGTTCCCGTGCGGCGCACCGCACCGTTCCGCCCCGGGGGGCGGAACGAGGTCGCGCCCGGGAGCCTGACGGGAGATTGCCCGCATGCTAGAGAACGAAGCCGACGCGGCCGAGGCCGAAGGCACAGAACAGAGCACCCCTGCCGATGAGGTGACCGGCGCCGAAGTCACGGGCGCCGAGGCGAGCGCCGCGCCGGACACCGGCGCCGAGGCCGGGACGGACACCGAGACCGACGCCGGCCCGGACACCGACGCCGAAGCCGGGACGGACGCCGGCAGTGAGGCCGACGCCACGCCGGACACCGGCGCCGCCGACACCGGGACGGACGCCGGCACCGGGGCCGACGACGGTGACGGCGAGACGGAGGAGGTGACCGGCGGCAGGTCCAGGCCGCGCCGCCGTGCCGCCAGCCGTCCGGCCGGGCCGCCCCCGGACGTCGACGACACGCCCGCGGTCATCACGGTCCCGCCCGCCGCCGAGGCGGAGGGCGAGGAGGCCGCCGCGGAGCCGGCCGAGCAGCCCGCACCCAAGAAGGTCAAGGTCACGCGTACGCGCAGCACCCGGGCCACCCGGGCCGCCAAGGCGCCCGAGCCCGAGCTCGAGGCCCAGGCCGAGGTGGCCGTTGCGCCGGCCCCCCAGCCCGAGACCAAGACGAAGGCCAAGGCCAAGGCCAAGGCCAAGGCAGAGCCCAAGGCCAAGACCGAGGTTGAGGCCGAGGGCGCCGCCGAAGAGGCCGTCGAGGAGAAGCCGGCCCGAACTCGTACCCGCCGCCGCGCCGCGGCGTCCGCGGCCCCCGCCGAGGCGGCCGCACCGGCCGCACCGGCGGTCCCGCCGGCACCGGGCGTGCCCTCCGTTCCGGAGCAGGCCCCCGAGGCCGCACGGGCCCCCGAGACCGAGTCCGCGCCCGCCACGGTGCCCGGAGTGACCTTCCAGCCGCCCATGGTGGTGTTCCAGCCGCCGCAGCCCGCGGCGGAGAGTCCCTTCCGTGCCAAGGACGAGCCCGCTCAGGCCGCCGACGAGGAGGAGCCCGAGGACGCCGGCCACGCCGAGCGCGACGAGCGCGACGAGGACGAGGAGTCCGGTGACCGCCCCTCGCGCCGCCGCCGGCGGCGCGGCGGCCGGGGCAGGGGCCGTGGCGGCAAGGACACCGACGAGGACACCGGCGAGGAGGCCGAGGCCGACGAGGGCCGGGCGGACGCCGAGACGCCCGAGAAGGCCGAGAAGGCCGACAAGACGGAGAAGGCCGAGAAGGCCGAGAAGCCGGAGAAGTCCGGCAAGGGGACCAAGGCGAGCCGGTCTCGCGCCGAGTCCAAGGAGACCAAGGACGCCAAGGGCGAGCGGCACGACGAGGGCGCCGAGGCCGCGGACGAGGGTGACGGCGAGGAAGGCGAGGAGACCGGTGGCAGCCGCCGCCGTCGCCGCCGGCGCCGCCGTTCCGGAACGGCCGACGGCGAGAGCGGCGGCCCCGACGACCCCGCGCGCACCGTCGTGCACGTGCGCGAGGCGCGTGCCGCCGAGGACGAGGTCCAGGCGGTCCGGGGCTCCACCCGGCTGGAGGCCAAGAAGCAGCGCCGCCGCGAGGGCCGCGAGCAGGGCCGCCGCCGCCCGCCGGTGATCAGCGAGGCCGAGTTCCTGGCCCGCCGCGAGTCGGTCGAGCGGGTCATGGTGGTCCGCCAGGAGGGTGAGCGCACCCAGATCGCCGTCCTGGAGGACGACGTCCTGGTCGAGCACTACGTCAACCGCGCCACCCACCAGTCGTACGTGGGCAACGTCTACCTCGGCAAGGTGCAGAACGTGCTGCCCTCGATGGAGGCGGCGTTCGTCGACGTCGGCAAGGGCCGCAACGCGGTGCTGTACGCGGGCGAGGTCAACTGGGACGTCGCCGGCCTGGAGGGCCAGCCGCGCCGGATCGAGTCGGCGCTCAAGTCCGGCCAGTCGGTGCTGGTGCAGGTCACCAAGGACCCGGTCGGCCACAAGGGCGCCCGGCTGACCAGCCAGATCTCGCTGCCCGGCCGCTACCTGGTGTACGTGCCCGACGGCTCGATGACCGGCATCAGCCGCAAGCTGCCCGACAAGGAGCGCAGCCGGCTCAAGCAGATCCTCAAGAAGATCATGCCGGACAACGCCGGGGTGATCGTGCGGACCGCCGCCGAGGGCGCCACCGAGGAGGAGCTGGCGCGGGACGTGTCGCGGCTGTCGGCCCAGTGGGAGAACATCCAGCGGCAGGTCAAGAACGCGTCGGCGCCGTCCCTGCTGTACGGGGAGCCGGACCTGACCATCCGGGTCGTCCGCGACATCTTCAACGAGGACTTCAGCAAGCTGGTCGTGGCCGGTCCCGACGCCTGGGACACGGTCTCGGAGTACGTGGAGTACGTGGCGCCGCACCTGGCCGACCGGGTGGAGCGCTGGAACGCCGACCAGGACGTGCTCGGCGCGTACCGGATCGACGAGCAGATCGCCAAGGCCCTGGACCGCAAGGTCTGGCTGCCCAGCGGCGGCTCGCTGGTGATCGACCGTACCGAGGCGATGACGGTCATCGACGTCAACACCGGCAAGTTCACCGGGCAGGGCGGCAACCTCGAGGAGACCGTCACCCGCAACAACCTGGAGGCGGCCGAGGAGATCGTGCGCCAGTTGCGGCTGCGCGACATCGGCGGCATCGTGGTGATCGACTTCATCGACATGGTGCTGGAGAGCAACCGGGACCTGGTGCTGCGCCGCATGGTGGAGTGCCTGTCGCGGGACCGTACCAAGCACCAGGTCGCCGAGGTGACCTCGCTGGGCCTGGTGCAGATGACCCGCAAGCGGGTGGGCCAGGGCCTGCTGGAGGCGTTCTCGGAGACCTGCGAGTCCTGCAACGGCCGTGGCATCCACGTCCACCTGAGCCCGGTGGAGCCCAAGCCGGACAAGGCCGCCGCCGCGGCGGCCGGCGGCGGGCGCCGCCGCAAGCGCAAGGGCGAGGTCGAGAAGGCGGTCGAGGAGAAGCTGGCCCAGCAGGAGCCGGGCCGGTCCAAGCCGTCCAAGCAGACCGCCGCCGCCGAGCGCGCGGCCCAGCGGGTGCACGAGCCGGTGCGGGAGCAGCGGCGGTCCGGAGGGACGGAGTCCGAGCCGGAGCCGCAGGCCGCCGTGGAGGCCGCTGAGGCCGCCGCCGAGACGGCCGACGCCGGGCCGGGCCCGCTGGAGTCGGTGGCGCCGGTGGAGCCGGTCGTCAACGGATCCGAGCCCGCCACGCCGCTGGCCGGTGTGGGCGGGGCCGAGTCCGGTGAGCCCGCCGGTGACGGTGCGGCGGTCGCCGGGGCCGAGGCTGCCGAGGGCGCCGAGGCGGGCGACGGGCAGGACGACACGGCCGCGCCGGCGAACGGGCGGCGGCGCCGGACCCGGCGCCCGCGGGCCAAGGCCGAGGCCGCCTCGGGCGAGTCCGCCGGGGAATGACGAATCGCCGATCAGACGGCCGGTGACGACCGGTCACCGGCCATCTGATCGGCCGCGACCGGCTCCCGGGCCGCGCTGCCGGACCAGGACCCCTGGCCCGGGCCGGCCCGGGCCAGGGGCCGGGCCGCGGGCTGGACCACGGCCCGACCAGGACGGGGCCAGCGGTGGGGCCTGGGGCGGGGGCTGGGCGTCGTTCGCGTTCCGGTGCGGGCGTCCGGTATCCTTGGGCTTCGGCGTGTGTGAGCACGTCATCTTCACGTGCACCGCTCGGTGCATTCCTCGCCGCTCGGCGAGACCAAGCAGAGAGCGTCAGGCGCAGCGGTCTGGCGTGCCGCTCGCGGCCCCGGCCGCGGGTAGGCCCCCGTCCGGGGGCTGGTGAACCACGCGCGGGACCGGTTCAGTCCGGAAGCGCGCGCAGACGAAGGGTTTCCGCGGTGTACGCGATTGTCCGCGCAGGCGGCAGGCAGGAGAAGGTGGCCGTCGACGACGTGCTCACCGTCGACAAGCTGTCGGGCGAGGCCGGTTCGACGGTCACGTTCCCGGCCTTGCTCGTCGTGGACGGCGACGATGTCGTCAGCTCCGCCGACCAGCTGGCCCGCTACCAGGTGACCGCCGAGATCCTCGGCGCGGTCAAGGGCCCCAAGATCAACATCATGCACTACCGGAACAAGACCGGGTACAAGCGGCGGATGGGTCACCGTCAGCCGTACACCGAGGTCAAGATCACCGGTATCGAGGCCGGGAAGTAGAGGAGCGGTCGGATGGCACACAAGAAGGGCGCGTCGTCGAGCCGTAACGGCCGCGACTCCAACGCCAAGCGCCTGGGTGTCAAGCGCTTCGGCGGCCAGGCCGTCAACGCCGGCGAGATCATCGTTCGGCAGCGCGGCACCCACTTCCACCCGGGCCTGAACGTGGGCCGTGGTGGCGATGACACGCTGTTCGCGCTGGTCGCGGGCACGGTCGAGTTCGGCCGTTACCGCGGGCGCAACGCGGTGAGCATCGTCCCGCCGGCGGAGTAGTCCGCCGTTCAGAGACGTTGACACAGGGGCGGACCACGACGGTCCGCCCCTGTTTCCTGTTCGGGGCGGGGTGGCGCGGCCCTGGGCCGGTGGCCCGGCCGGAACGGGAACAGGGGACGAGGGGGCGATCCCCGCGGCCCCACGGAGCGAAGGAGAGAGCGTGGCCGCAGGAGCCGGATCCGGTGCGCAGTTCGTCGACCGGGTGGTGCTGCATGTCGCCGCCGGCAACGGCGGGAACGGCTGCGCCTCGATCCACCGGGAGAAGTTCAAGCCGCTGGGCGGCCCGGACGGGGCCAACGGCGGCCGCGGCGGCGATGTGATCCTGGAGGTCGACTCCAATTCCGCCAGCCTGCTGGACTACCACCGCCGCCCGCACCGCAAGGCCGCCAACGGCCGCCAGGGGCAGGGCGGGCACCGTACCGGCGCCGACGGCGGCGACGTGGTCCTGCCGGTGCCGGACGGCACGGTCGTCAAGACCGCCGACGGCACGATCCTGGCGGACCTGGTGGGCGAGGGCACCCGTTTCGTGATCGCGCGGGGCGGCAAGGGCGGCCTCGGCAACGCCGCGCTGGCCACCGCCAAGCGGAAGGCGCCCGGGTTCGCGCTGCTGGGCGAGCCCGGTGAGGCGCGCGACGTCGTCCTGGAGCTCAAGAGCGTCGCGGACGTGGCGCTGGTGGGCTTCCCGAGCGCGGGCAAGTCCTCGCTGATCGCCGCGCTCTCCGCGGCCAAGCCCAAGATCGCCGACTATCCGTTCACCACGCTGATCCCCAACCTGGGCGTGGTGAGCGCCGGCGACACCACGTTCACCGTCGCCGACGTGCCCGGCCTGATCGAGGGCGCCAGCGAGGGCCGCGGCCTGGGCCTGGAGTTCCTCCGCCACATCGAGCGGTCCTCCACGCTGGCGCACGTGCTCGACTGCGCCACGCCCGAGCCGGGCCGCGACCCGGTCAGCGACTTCGAGGTGATCGAACGGGAGCTGCGGGCCTACGACCGGGTGCTGGGCGACCGGCCGCTGTCGGACCGGCCGCGCCTCGTGGTGCTCAACAAGGTGGACGTCCCCGACGGGCGGGACCTGGCCGAGATGGTCCGGCCCGAGTTCGAGGCGCGCGGGCTGCGGGTTTTCGAGGTGTCGGCCGCGTCGCACGAGGGGCTGCGCGAGCTGTCGTTCGCCATGGCCGAGATGGTCGAGGCCCACCGCGCGTCGCTGCCCCCGGTCGAGCCGACCCGGCTGGTGATCCGGCCGGAGCCGGTCGGCGGCGGCGCCGAGTTCGAGGTGCGGCCGGCGGGCGACAACACGTACCTGATCACGGGCGAGAAGCCGGTGCGGTGGCTGCGGCAGACCGACTTCAGCAACGAGGAGGCGGTGGGCTATCTGGCCGACCGGCTGGCCCGGCTGGGCGTCGAGGAGGCGCTGGCCGAGGCGGGCGCCTCCGCCGGGGCCACGGTCATGATCGGCACACACGAGGAGTCGGTCGTCTTCGACTGGGAACCGGAGGTCGTGGCCGGCGAGGCCGCACCCGGCCCGCGCGGCACCGACCGGCGCCTGGACGGGTACCGCTGACCCGGCCCGGGCACCGGGCCCCGGCCGCGACCACCCGTTCATGAGCATCCAGCGGCAGCGACCAGGACGTTGGCGAACATCGAGGGAGAGATGAGCCGCGAACAGGCAGGCGTGACGGCCCGGGCGGGCACCACCCCGTCCGGCGCCCCGTCCGGCACCGGCACCACGGCCGGCACCGGGCCCGGCACCGCGGCCGTGCGGCGCCAGATCGCCGGCGCGCGCCGGATCGTGGTGAAGGCGGGGTCGTCCTCGCTCACCACACCGCGGGGCACGATCGACGCCGACCGCATCGACGCGCTGGTGGACGTGCTGGCCGCCCGCCGCCGCGCCGGCACCGAGATCGTCTTCGTGTCGTCCGGCGCGATCGCCGCCGGGCTCGGCCCGCTCGGCCTGACCCGCCGTCCCGCCGACCTGGCCACCCAGCAGGCCGCGGCCAGCGTCGGCCAGGGGCTGCTGGTGGCGCGCTACACCTCCTCGTTCGCCCGGTACGGGCTGACGGTCGGCCAGGTGCTGCTCACCGCCGACGACATGATCCGCCGGGTCCACCACCGCAACGCCCAGCGGGCCCTGGGCCAGCTGCTCGACCTGGGCATCGTGCCGGTGGTCAACGAGAACGACACGGTGGCCACCGACGAGATCCGGTTCGGCGACAACGACCGGCTCGCCGCCCTGGTCGCCCATCTGACCAGGGCCGACGCGCTGATCCTGCTGTCGGACGTGGACGCGCTCTACACCGGGGATCCGCGCCGTCCCGGCGCCCGCCGGATCGCGAACGTGCACGGCCCCGCCGACCTGGCGGGCATCGAGCTGGGCGGATCCGGCCGGGTCGGCACCGGCGGCATGATCACCAAGGTGGAGGCGGCGCGCATCGCGGGCATCCCCGTCGTGCTCACCGACGCCGCCTCGGCCGCGCACGCCCTCGCCGGCGAGGAGGTCGGCACCTGCTTCCACCCGGGGGAGGGCCGGCGGCTGTCCACCCGGCACCTGTGGCTGGCGCACGCCACCACCGGGCAGGGCCGCGTGCTACTGGACCCGGGGGCCGTCGACGCGGTCGTGCGCCGGCGCAAGTCGCTGCTCCCCGCCGGGGTCACCGGCGTGGAGGGCGACTTCGCGGCCGGCGACCCGGTCGACCTGTGCGGCACCGACGGGCGTGTCGTGGCGCGCGGCCTGGTGAACTACGACGCGGGCGAGATCCCCGACCTGATGGGCCGGTCCACCCGCTGGCTGGCCCGGGAGCTGGGCCCCGAGTACGAGCGCGAGATCATCCACCGGGACGATCTGGTGATCCTGACAACGGAATGACGCGGTACGACGCCGCGACGACGCCGAAGGAGTCGGTGATGGGCGAGCAGGACCGGGAACGCGAGGAGTTCCTGCGGGTGGCGGAGCGCGCCAGGCGGGCGGCGGCGGATCTCGCGCCGCTGCCGAGGGCGGTCAAGGACGCGGCCCTGCACGCGATCGCCGACGCGCTGGTGCGTTCCGCACCGGAGATCGTCAAGGCGAACGAGGCCGATGTGGCCCGGGCCCGCGAGTCGGGCACCTCCGAGTACATGATCGACCGGCTGAGCCTGACCGAGCCGCGGATCGCGGCGATCGCCGAGGCGGTCCGCAAAGTCGCGGCGCTGCCCGACCCGGTGGGCGAGACCGTACGCGGCAACGTCCTGCCGAACGGCCTGGACCTCCGGCAGATCCGGGTGCCGCTGGGCGTGGTCGGCATCATCTACGAGGGCCGCCCCAACGTCACCGTCGACGCCGCCGCGCTCTGCCTGAAGAGCGGCAACGTTGCGATGCTGCGCGGGTCGTCCTCGGCCTACGAGTCCAACACGGTCCTGGTGAACGTCATGCAGGGCGCCCTGGAGGGCACCGGCGTCCCCTCCGACGCCGTGCAGCTGGTGCCCGGCACCAGCCGCGCGTCGGTGAAGCACCTGATGCGGGCCCGGGGCCTGGTGGACGTGCTGATCCCCCGGGGCGGCGCCTCGCTGATCAACTCGGTCGTGGAGGAGTCCACGGTGCCGGTGATCGAGACCGGGGTGGGCAACTGCGCGGTGTACGTGGACGCCGCCGCCGACGTCGACCAGGCCCTCGAGATCCTGCTGAACGCCAAGACCCAGCGTCCCTCGGTGTGCAACGCCGCCGAGACCGTCCTGGTGCACGCCGGCGTGGCGGAGGTCTTCCTGCCCAGGGCCCTGGAGGCGCTGCGGGAGGCCGGCGTCACCGTGCACGGCGACGAGCGCGTCCGCGCCCACGACACCGCCGGGACGGTCGTCGCCGCGACCGAGGACGACTATCGCGCCGAGTACCTGTCGCTGGACATCGCCGCCCGGGTCGTCGACTCCCTCGACGAGGCCGTCGCGCACATCCGCACGTACGGCTCGGGGCACACCGAGGCCATCGTGACCACGTCCCAGCCGGCCGCCAAGCGGTTCGTCGCGCTGGTGGACTCGGCCGCGGTGATGGTCAACGCCTCCACCCGCTTCACCGACGGCGAGGAGTTCGGGTACGGCGCCGAGATCGGCATCTCCACCCAGAAGCTGCACGCCCGCGGCCCGATGGGGTTGCCCGAGCTGACCTCCACCAAGTACGTGGTCACCGGCGAGGGCCACATCCGGACCTGACCGGGCGGCCCTCCCGGACGGCCCTCCCGGGCGACCGGGCCCGGACTCGGTGGTGCCGAGTCCGGACCCGGCCGCGGGACGGCGGCGTCCCGCCCGTCCCGCCGTTAAGGACGCGGGTCAGGAGCCGCCGTTCTGCGAACCGCCGCCACGCCGGCTCACCCGGTCGAACAGGCCGCCCGCCGCGGCGGCCGCGCCCTCGGCGACGTCGCGGACCTTCCCGATGAACGGGTCGGCGCTCTGCGACCAGGACTCGCGGTAGGCGTTGGCGGCGTTCCGGATCTCCTCGGAGATGGAGGCGCCGTTGTCGTCGGCGCGCCGCGGGTAGTCCCCGGCGAGGATCCGGTCGTACTCGCCGCTCTGCGCCCACCTGTCGATCTCGGCGAACCGCACCACCGGGTAGGGGTGCGTCTGCTGGATCAGGTTGAGGAACTTCAGCAGCCCGTCGCGCACGTCACCGACCGCGTCGTACTCGCGCGCCTGCGCCAGGAACGCCTCGGTGCTCATCTCGCCCAGCCGGGTGCCGCCGGCCATCTTCATCATCGTGCGCTTGGCCGCGTCCAGGTCCTGGCCGGCCAGCAGCCCGGCCCGGTCGGCCGACAGCTCCGCCTTCCGGAACCACTCCTGCAGGCCCATGATGATCGCGGCGATCCCGACGTTGCCCAGCGGCAGCCAGGCCAGCCGGGAGCCCAGCCGGGTGAGGATCATCATCATGGTCTGGTAGACGGCGTGCCCCGACAGGATGTGGCCGACCTCGTGGCAGATGACGAACCGCAGCTCCTCGTCGTCGTGCAGGTCGAGCAGCCCGGTGTTGACCACGATGAACGGGTGG
Organism: Actinomadura viridis; assembly: GCF_015751755.1. Lineage (GTDB taxonomy): Bacteria > Actinomycetota > Actinomycetes > Streptosporangiales > Streptosporangiaceae > Spirillospora > Spirillospora viridis. Next base: position 6,099,068 of record NZ_JADOUA010000001.1, on the reverse strand, counting down.
TCGGAGCCGATCGCCATGGCGTTGGGCAGCGGGCTCTGCCGCACGTACAGCTCGGGGACCTCGGGCAGATCGAGGATGTAGGCGGCGTCGCGGACCATGTCGTACAGGTTGCGGAACTGGTCCTCGCCGGCCCGCACGCTGCCGCCCAGGAAGGCCAGCCGGATGGCGCGCTCGTTGAAGAGGCCGGACAGCCGCCGCAGCACGATGTCGAAGCCGGACAGCGAGCGCAGCGCCACCAGCGCCGAACGGTCCGCCGGGTGTTCGTAGGCGCGCGAGCTGATTCCCGGGAAGCGGGTGCGTGCCCGGTCCGGTGTGTTCGTCGTCATGGGGTACGCGGCGCGCCGGTGCCGGCCACGTCGCCGGAGGCGAACGCCGCTCCCTCCCTTCGCTCGGTATGGCCGTGCCCTGACCTCATCGCGAATACTCCTCGATCAGTCCGGCATGGTAGTTCCGACGAACCGATCGGGGCTGAGGTTCCCCCGGCGGGCGCACCGGCCGCCTCCGGCCCGGACGGCCCGAAACCTCGTCCGGAACGGCCCCGGTACGGCAGAGTGGTGGCCGTCCGGGCGCCGGGTACGTCCCCGGCGCGGCCGGTAGCACCGAGTCGGGCGAGTACACACAGGTCAGCGGGGGCGGGCCGCGCGAGGAGACGCGATGTTCGATCCGAAGGCCGAGGCGATGTCCCGCGACGAGCGGGCGGCGCTGCAGCGCCACCGGCTATGGGGGCTGGTCGACCGGCTCCTGGTCGCCGGGGGCCTCCAGGCCCGCCGCCTGCGCGAGGCGGGCGTCAAGGGCGGCTCCGACGTCACCCTCGCCGACCTCCGCCTCCTGCCGTTCACCACCAAGCAGGACCTCTGGGACTCCTACCCGCTGGACATGCTCGCCGTACCCCGGGACCAGGTCGTCGCGATCCACGGCTCCACCGGCACGCGGGGCCGTCCCACCCTCGTCGGCTACACCCGGGCCGACCTGGACCTGTGGGCGTCGATGTGCGCGCGTTCGCTGGCCTGCGCGGGCGCGACCGCGGCGAGCACCGTCCACAACGCCTACGGGTACGGGCTGTTCACCGGCGGCATCGGCGTCCACCAGGGCGCCGTGGCCCTGGGCGCCACCGTGGTGCCCATGTCGGGCGGGATGACCGCGCGGCAGGTACGGATGATCTCCGACCTGAAACCCGACGTGCTGACCTGCACGCCCGCCTACGCCCTGCGGCTGGGCGAGGCCGCCGCGGAGGCCGGCGCCGACCTGTCCTCCCTCAAGGCCGGCCTGTTCGGCGCCGAGCCCTGGTCGGAGGAGCTGCGCGCCGCCATCGAGGGCGTCCTCCCCCTCAAGGCGATGGACGTCTACGGCCTGTCGGAGGTCATCGGGCCGGGCGTGGCCACCGAATGCCTGGAGCAGGACGGCCTGCACGTCAACGAGGACCACTTCATCGTGGAGGCGGTCGATCCGGTGACCGGCGTCCCGGTCGAGGAGGGCGAGCCGGGGGAGCTGGTGTTCAGCACGCCCACCAAGCAGGCCCTCCCGCTGCTGCGCTACCGGACCGGCGACGTCGCCTCCCTCTCCCACGGCGAGTGCGACTGCGGGCGGACCCTCGTACGGATGAGCAAGGTCCGGGGCCGGGTGGACGACATGCTGGTGATCCGCGGGGTCAACCTTTACCCCAGCGAGGTCGAACGCGTCCTGCTCGGTTCCGGCCTGGTCTCCCCGCACTACCAGCTCGTGGTGGACCGCAGGCGCCCGGACGTGCGGCTCCTCGTGGCCTGCGAGGAGCCCGGCGACGGCGGCCGGGAGGGCGTGGCCGGGGAACTCGCGCAGGCCCTGCACGAGGCGCTCGGCCTGGCCGCCGAGATCCGGGTGCTGCCCGCGGGCACCGTACCGCGCGTGGAGGTCGGCAAGGCGGTCCGCGTGGTGACGTGGGAGTCGGGCGAGGCGCCCCTGCCCGGACTGGACTGACGGGGCGCGCGGGACGGGTGCCCCGGGGCCGGTGACCGGGGCGCCCGGACGTGCTGGCTATTCTCGTCGTCATGACGCAAAAGCGGCGATTGGGGATCATGGGCGGCACGTTCGACCCGATCCATCACGGGCACCTGGTGGCCGCCAGCGAGGTCGCGCACGTCTTCTCGCTGGACGAGGTGGTCTTCGTGCCCACCGGCCTGTCGTCGCACAAGGAGGAGCGCAGGGTCGCCGCCGCCGAGGACCGCTACCTCATGGCGGTGATCGCCACCGCGTCCAACCCGCGCTTCTCGGTCAGCCGGATCGACATCGACCGCCCCGGCCCCACCTACACCGTCGACACCCTGCGCGACATGCGCGACCTGCACGGCCCCGACAGCGAGTTCTTCTTCATCACCGGCGCCGACGCCCTGGCCGCGATGCTGACCTGGCACGACACCGACGAACTCTTCGAGCTGGCGCACTTCATCGGCTGCACCAGGCCGGGTCACCGGCTGGCCGACCCCGGGCTGCCCAACGGCCGGGTCAGCCTGATGGAGGTCCCCGCCCTGTCGATCTCCTCCACCGAGTGCCGCGACCGCGTCCGGGCGGGCGAGCCGATCTGGTACCTGGTGCCCGACGGGATCGTCCAGTACATCAACAAGCGCGCCCTCTACCGCGACCACGCGGCCTGACCAGGGCCGTACACCACCGGCGGGACGTTCACCGGTGCCTCCGGGGCCATACCCTGGAAGCGCAGGGGGTACCGCACGGCCGGAACGGACCGATGCGGTCAGAGGACAACAAACCAGGGGACCCCTTCCACCGCCCGTGAGAAGCTGGAGCGCGAAGGGACCCCTACAGGGAGGATCGCGAGCGCATCGTGACCGCATCCGACAGGGCCGTACAGCTGGTCCGGCTCGCCGCCGAGGCGGCGGGCGACAAGCTGGCCGACGACATTCTTGCCTACGACGTGAGCGAGCAGCTCGTCATCACCGACGCCTTCGTGCTCTGCTCCGCGCCCAGCGACCGCCAGGTCCGCGCCATCGTCGACGAGATCGAGAAGCGCCTCCGCGAGGAGGCCGACGCCAAGCCCACCCGCCGCGAAGGCGAGCGGGAGGGACGCTGGGTGCTCTTGGACTACTCGGACATCATCGTGCACATCCAGCACGAGGAGGACCGGGTGTTCTACGCGCTCGAACGGCTGTGGAAGGACTGCCCGCTGATCGAGCTGCCGGAGTCGGTCAACGCCCACTCGGTCCAGCGCCGCCGGACCGTGGGGAGCGCCAGTGAGTGACCGCGTCCCCGGCAAGCGCCGGATCGTCCTGTGGCGCCACGGCCAGACCGCCTGGAACGTCGAACAGCGCTTCCAGGGCAAGAGCGACATCCCACTGGACGAGACCGGGGTCCGGCAGGCCGCGCGAGCGGCCCGCCTGCTCGCCGGCCTCCGCCCCACCGCCCTGCTCGCCTCACCGCTCCAGCGCGCCTCCGACACCGCCCGCGCCCTCTCCGAGATCGTCGGCCTCACCGTCCGCTACGACCCCGACCTGATGGAACGGGACGGCGGCCGGTGGGAGGGCCTCACCGCCGCGGAGATCCGCGAACGCTACCCCGACGAGCACGCCGCCTGGCAGCCGCCCGGCGGCGAGACCGGCGCCCAGGTCGCCAAACGCGTCAGCGCCGCCCTGGACCGCGCCCTCGACGACCTGCCCCCCACCGGCCTCCTCGTCGTCGCCTCGCACGGCGCCGCCATCCGGCTCGGCATGTCCGCCATGCTCGGCCTCCCCGAGGAGACCTGGGACCGCCTCGGCGGCCTGTCCAACTGCTGCTGGTCCGTCCTCGGCGAGCGGCGCAACGGCGGCTGGCGCCTCGTCGAGCACAACGCCGGCACCCTGCCCGAACCGGTGCTCAGCGACGACCGAACCGAGAACGGCACCTGACCCGCCCCTTTAACCGATTCGAGTACCGCGCCCGTGTCCTATACACTGGCGGAGCGCTGCGGGATGAAAGTCCACGCAGTCGCACGGGGCTATGGCGCAGTTGGTAGCGCGCCTCCATGGCATGGAGGAGGTCTGGGGTTCGAATCCCCATAGCTCCACTCGTAGGTGGGGGCAGTGTGCCCGCGGAAAGCGCGGGGTGCTGCCTCCTCGTCGTTTTGCCCAGGGGGGCGACCCCCTGGAACCCCCGGTGCAAGGGGGCTCCGCCCCCCTGCACCCCCCGTTGGTGCGGGGCTGGGGTTTTGGGGAAAGTGCGGGTTCGCTTTTCCTCGGGAGCGGGGCCTGATCACTTGGTACGGGAGGCTGATCACTTGGGGTCAGATGTCGAACCAGGGGATGCAGGAGATGTCGTAGAAGGCGTTGGACTCGGTGCTGGCCTCGACGATGTCGTGCCAGTTACCGCCGTGCCGGGCCCACATCCACTCGATCGAGGGGCCCTGGGGGTTGCCGTAGCGGGCGCGGTTGCGCTCTTCGAGCTTCCGGACGTCCTTGGCCTTCATCTTGCTGCGAACCAGCGCCTTGGCCTCGTTCCGCCGGGGGACCATCAACCGGGCGATCTCCTGCTCGGAACGGCCCTGAACGCGCAGGCGGTTGATGTCCACCTCCATCGCCTCCAGCCGGTCCAGGTAGGACTGGCGGACCTGGCAGTTGTTCACCCAATCGTCGGCGGGGCCTATGCCGGTCCACAGGGAGAGCCCGAACAAACCCGGGAGCAGCAGGAGCGTGACCACCAGCCGGCGCATGCACAGACCCTTTCGTAACGTTAGGGGGACGACGCCGCCTGTATACGATGCCGCACGCAGGTCAAGGTTTGATCAACGGGTCGCCTCTTGGCTGCGTGTCATGGTGGCGCAGGCGGACGGCCACGGGAAACCCCTAGCGTACGGGGCGGCCCGTCGCGAGTGCCGGAAGTCACGTGGCGGGTGTCGGCCTGGGGCGCTGCGGCATCGGTGGCGCGGCGAGTAGTTTTCGGATGTGGCGGAAGAGCGCACCTCTGGTGCTGAACGCGCTGGTTCCATCGGCTTCGCCGGGGTGATGGGTGCGCTGGCGGGCGCGGCCCTGGCCGGGCATCGCGGAGCACGGGCCGCGGGTGTCGGCGCCGTGGTGGGCGGTGTGGCGCTGGGAGCCTCGGAGGCGGTGGCGCGGGCACGGCAGCGGCCCGGCGAGATCCCGGCCCTGTGGCAGCGCATCGCCGTGAGCGGGGCCCTGGCAGCCCCCGCCGGCTGGCTGGCGGGTCGTTTCGCGGGACCGGTCGCCGTCGGGACGGCGGCGGGCGCCGTCGCCGGTGCCCTGGGGCTCCGGCCGCACAAGGTGGCGCTCGGGCCCGCCGTGGGAGCCGCGGTGGGCGGGGCCGCACGGGTACGGCCCGTTCCCGCGGCGATGGTCGCGAGCGGGGCGGTGGTGACCTTCCGTGTCCTTTCCGCGCTGCTGTTCAGGGACGCCCAGATCAGCCTCCTCGCCGAGGAGGTGCCCGCCGAGCGGCTGCCGTTCGTGGTGCCTCTGGAGGCCCGCTCCGCCTACGTCGGGACGAGGTACGTCCGGGACCTCGCCACGATCCTCGGCGGGACCTACACGCCGGCCGCACCGGACGTCGGGATCGTCGGGTCGCTGGACGAACTGGCCGGGCCCGAGTTCGACCCCGCGGGCGTGCACCCGCTGGTGCGGGAGTTCTACGAGCACACGGCGCGGTTCACGCTGGACATCGTCCCCGAATGGAGGCTGTGGGTCCGGCCCGGCTACCTGCTCTACCGGACGCTGCTCGCACGCCCCCTGGGCCAGGCCAGCGTTCCGATGAACCAGCGGGAGGCCCAGCGCGGGGTGTACGGCCGCATCGACACCATCGTCCCGGACCGGGACGACGTGGCGACCGTGCGCGGATGGATCCGTTCCTTCGCCGACAACGACGAGCCCATCTACGTGGGGATCTACACCACCTACCGGCACGGTGACCGCGGCTACGTCAGCGTCGGGTTCCCGCTCCCGCACGCGAGCTTCACCGCGACCCTCGCCCCCATGGCACGGCCCGGGGGCGGGCTGGTGCTGACCAGCCACAGCAAACTCGATCACCCGGGCCACTACCTGACCTACATCGATCCCGACACGCGGGATCTGACATCCCTGGGGGTGCACGGCTTCGAGGAGAGGCTGGACGTCCACGTCGAGAACGGAGAGCTGCGCGCCGACCACGCCTTCTCGGTCTTCGGCCTGCCGTTCCTCGTGCTGCGCTACCGGATGACCCGTAAGTCGTGAACGACATGCCGCAGGCATCCCGCTGCGAACCCCCACGCCTTCCTATTGTGGGAAGTAGGCGCATTGAGGAGGCAGCGCATGATCCCCGCAACCGGCCGTGAGGTACGCCTGGTGGCCCGCCCCGTCGGCGAACCCACCCCCTCCGACTTCGAACTGGCGGAGGCCCCCGTTCGCGAACCGGGGGAGGGGGAGGTGCTGGTCCGCAACGAGTGGATGTCCGTCGACCCCTACATGCGCGGGCGGATGAGCGAGGTCGAGTCCTACGTCCCGCCGTTCCGGCTGGGCGAGCCGATGGAGGGAGGGGCGATCGGGACGGTGATCGCCTCGCGTTCGGCGGCCGTCCCCGAAGGCACCACCGTCCAGCACGAGCTGGGATGGCGCGAGTACGCCACGCTTTCTGCCGGACGCGTCCGTCCGATCGACACCTCCCTCGCCCCCGCCGCGGCCTACCTCGGCGTGCTCGGCCTGACCGGGCTCACCGCCTACGTCGGCCTGACCAAGATCGCGCCGGTCGAGGAGGGCGATGTGGTCTTCGTCTCGGGCGCCGCCGGGGCGGTCGGCAGCGTGGCCGGCCAGATCGCCCGGCGGCTCGGCGCCGTCCGGGTGGTCGGGTCGGCGGGCGGGCCGGAGAAGACGGCCAAGGTGGTCCAGGACTTCGGATTCGACACGGCCATCGACTACCGCAAGGGCGACCTGGAACGGCAGCTGGAGGACGCCGCGCCCGGCGGCATCGACGTGTACTTCGACAACGTCGGCGGCGACCACCTGCGGGCCGCGCTCGCCGCGATGCGCACCCACGGGCGGATCGCCCTGTGCGGGGCGATCTCCCAGTACAACGCCACCGAACCCGTCCCCGGACCGGACAACCTCCTGCTGGCCGTCGGCAAACGCCTCACGCTGCGCGGCTTCATCGTCAGCGACCACATGAAGCTGACGGGCGAGTACGTCCAACGGGCGTCGGGCTGGCTCCGCGAAGGGTCGCTGCGCGCGGAGGAGACCGTGGTGGAGGGCATCGACAACGCCGTGGACGCCTTCCTGGGCCTGCTGCGAGGCACCAACGTCGGCAAGATGATCGTGCGTCTTTGACGGATCGAGCCCTCAACGTCCCGAGCTGCCCTCGCGTTGCACTAAGCTTTCTCGTGGCCGGTCGCCGAAACGGCGGCCCCCGGGGCTATGGCGCAGTTGGTAGCGCGCCTCCATGGCATGGAGGAGGTCTGGGGTTCGAATCCCCATAGCTCCACTCGTAGGTGGGGGCAGTGTGCCCGCGGAAAGCGCGGGCTGCTGCCTCCTCGTCATTTTGCCCAGGGGGGCGACCCCCTGGAACCCCCGGGGCAAGGGGGCTCCGCCCCCCTGCACCCCCCGTTTGTGCGGGGTTGAGGTTGGGCGGGAAGGCGTGGGCCGCTGCCCTAAAATCCCAGATCTAAGGGACTTCATCCTCCGCTTTGCGCGGGGAGGAAGTACGGAACGTACGGGGGCGGCCCGAACCCTGCGTTCCGGGTGTGGGGTGCGGGGTGCGGGCCGCCTGGTCGTACGGGTGGTCAACCGCGGATGGTGGGGTCGTTGTAGCGCAGCACCGCGCCCACGCCGACGGTGGCATCCGGGCCTTCGGCGGGCAGGACGACCAGATCGCCGTCGGTGGCCGCGACCGCCCTGATCAGTGCGGCGTCGGCCCGTTCCTCCCAGGGGTCGGTGACGCCGAGCCGCTGGAGCTCGTCGGGCGAGGCGGCGACCTGGTTCGGGTCGGGGCCGACCCACAGGCGGGCGGGCGAGTCGGGGTCGTCGTCCAGCAGGAGGCTCTCGACCTGGCCGCGGCGGACCGCCTCGACCGTGGTGGGCAGGCCCGCGACCGCGCGCTCGCCGTTGGCCAGCTCGCGCTCGAATCGTTCGGCCACCGTCATGATCCGCTCGGTGGACTTCAGTTCGAGGATCCGGGACAGGTCGTCGTCGAGACCGTCACCGCGGTCGGCCTCGACCGTGCGCTCCAGGACGCCCTCGGAGATCTCCTCCAGGACGGCGGTACGGGCGCGGGGGTCCCCGGCGATCACCACCGCCTCCGCGCCGAGGTTCCGGGCGGCCTTGTCGATCTCGCGGGCGACCTTCTTGGCGTTGCTCCGCCAGACCTTCTCGGCCGAACGCTGGAAGCGCGACTGGTTCCAGTCGCCCGCCTTGGTCTTGCGGATCGGGTACTCCTCGTCCCCCGGGACGTCGACATGGCGGTGGCGGCCGTCGGGCTCGAAGCAGTCGATCTCGCCGCCGCGGCGGTCGACCGTCGCCAGCAGGTGCGGGAAGCGCTCACCGCGCTCGGCCAGGTACGGCAGGACGTGCGGGAGCGGCGAGACCCGGGCGAACGTGGCGCGGGGGGCGTGCGGGAAACGTTCGGCGTGCACCACCTCACCCTCCGCGGCGAAGATCACCAGCCCCTCGGAGCGGCGCTCCCGCAGGTCCTCGTCGACGGTCCGCTCGACCGCCCGCAGGGTGTCGCCGGGGGCGCCCTGAGCCTCCAGCTCCTCGCGGAGCGCCCGCCACCGCAGCTCGGCGGCCTTGCCTGCGTCCTCGGTGGTGCGGGTCAGGTCCGCGTACACCGAAGCGTACGGACCCGACCGGCTGTACAGCGGCTTGAGGAAAGACAGATCCATATGCCCGCCCTACCCGTCCCGGCGGCACCAAACGTCGCGTGCGTTCAGCCCTCGGTGACCTGCTGGAGCTTGGCGTAACCGAGCTGCAGCCAGTCCGAACCGGCCACGGCGGTCATGGTCATGCCCGCCAGCCGGGTGGCGTCCGGCGCGAACACCATCCCGGCGGCGTACGCCGTCGCCACCCACTGCGCCGTACAGAACGGGCAGGTGAGCAGCTCGCCGACGGCATGCCGGAACCCGTTGCCGCGGGCCTCCTCGGCCAGTTCCGCCGGGCCCGACGTGCCCGCGTAGCGGGTGAACGGCGCGCGCAGCGGGCTGGTGATCGGGTCCTTGGCGATCAGCCGGGCCAGTTTGTGGGTGGTCACCGTCATCAGGGCCAGATCCCCCGGTCCCATCCGCACCTTCACGGGACGGCGCCGCGCGAGCAGCGCGAGCGCCCCGGTGGTGACGCCGTAGATGGTGAGCGTCGCGAGGTAGGAGCCGAGTGGGCGCTCGGCGCCCCCGGTGTACCGCTCCTTCTGGCGGCGGGCGGTCTCGACGGGGTTCATGAGTCCTCCGGGAGGGAGCGTTCGGGCGGGACGATCACGCAGAACTCGTTGCCCTCCGGATCGGCCAGGACCGTGGTCGCCCAGCCCTCGTCGTCGACCGGGCCGCGGACGACGGTGGCGCCCAGGGCGAGCAGCCGGTCCACTTCGGCGTCCATGTCGCTGACGCGCAGGTCCGGATGCATCCGATTCTTGGTGATCTTCGGTTCGGGGACTTGCTGCAGCAGCCATTGCGGGCCGGCGCCGGACGGGTCGCGCAGGGACACGTACGGCGGCGAGGGGGCGTCGCGCCGGTAGCCGAGGGCGGGGGCCCAGAAGTCCGCAAGCCGCTCGGGATCGGCGCAGTCGAGAACGAGTACCAGACGCATCCGGGGAACCTACCCGCCGCTCGCCGCCGAACCCTCGCACGCATGATCCTCGCGGGCCGGGTAGGCAGACCGGAGCGAGAGGGGGTAGTGATGACCGAGCGTTACGCCTCGGGACCCGAGGACGAGGGCGTCCCCGACCTGCGGGACGACACGCCCGAGCAGTACTGGGGCGAGGACCCGCAGGAGGCCGCGCTGCCCGGGGACCGCCCGACGGCCGTGGACGACTACGGCACGACGGCGGACGAGATGCGCGAGGGCGAGCCGCTGGACGGGCGGCTGCGGCGGGAGGAACCCGAGCGGCCCCTGCCGGAGAACGAGCCGGAGAATCCCGCCGGCCGCCTCGTCGAAGAGGACGAGGGCGTCCGCCCCGACACCGAACCGGACGCGGTGGCCCGCGACGTCGGCCCCGACGGCGGCGGCTACACCGCCGAGGAACGCGCCATACGCGTCGAGGAAGAATGAGAGAAGCGGGCGGGAGAGGGATTCCCTCTCCCGCCCGCCGATCACACGTCAGTGGTTGCGGAGCGCCTTGACCAGCTCCGACTTGTTCATCGAAGACCGGCCCGAGATCCCTATCTCGCGCGCCCGCCGCATCAGCTCGTCCTTCGACCAGTCGTCATAGCTGGGGCTCTTACCGCCCCTACGGCCGACCTTCTTGCTCCCCTGAGAGGCCGAGGCGTTGGCGATCCGCGCCGCCTTCTCCTTGCTCTCCCCCTTGTCACGGAGACTCTGGTACTTCTTCTCGTCCTTGATCTGTGCTCTCGGCATTGAGTACCGCCTCCTTCCGGTGACCTTCGTACCCGTGGAGGCCGTCTCACACTTTTCAGCGCACCTGGACGAAAGGCTCGGGCAGATGGGGCGCGGCGACCAGCCCCCCGCTCCTGCGCATCCTCCTCAGCAGGGCGGTACGTGTCTCAGCGGCGACGTCGCCGTCCTCGTCGTAGAGGTACCTCACGGCCGGATCGGCCAGCTGCACGGGGTGAAGCACCACATCCCCCGCCACCACCAGCTGGTCGTCGCCGAGCACCACCGACTGATGCCCGGGAGTGTGACCAGGGGTGGGAACGACTTCGAGGCCCTGGAACAGACGGGTCTTCCCTTGGAGTGAGTCCAGGCAGCCCGTCTCCCGCAGGGGTCTCACCACATCGTCCAGTACATCCCCGCCTTCCCCCTCCAGCCATGTGAGCTCGTCCTCCTGAACGAGGTGGCGTGCGTTGGGGAACAGGGGCCTGCCGTCCACGACCGCCCCGCTCGCATGGTCGCTGTGGAGATGCGTTAGCACCACGGTGTCGACGTCCTCCGGGGCCACGCCGGCCTCCTTCAGCGCGCGGGGCAGGGCACCCGGCACGGGTGCCCAGGACGCGGCGGGGGAGTCCTCCGTACCGAGGCCGGTGTCCACGAGCACGGTGGGGCCGGCGGGCACCCGCAGCAGGAAGCAGTGGAAGTGAAGGATCCATTCGTCGTCCGGCCCGAACGCCGCGGGCGCCTCGGTTCGCGTCCGCTTCCACAAGGCCGGTGCCGCACCGGGGAAGGTCTCTTCCAGGGGTCGTCGCAGCGCCTCGCCCATCGGACCGACCGCGTCGCAGATCGGGACGACCTCGACGCCGGAGACGAGCCTTGGTTTCTCGTGCATGACGCCACCATGGCAGCCTCCCCCCGCCCCCACGCAAACGCCGCAGGCCGAGCCATCCGGCCGTACGGTGCCTCCACGATCCACGGAGTGGCTACCGCCCGGCCGGTCGGCGGCGGTGTCCGCCGGCGAGAGGGGCATCCTCCTCACCGCAGGCTGGGGAACGGCTCTGAGGGGGCGGTCGAGCGAAGCGAGTGTCAGACCTGTCGCGAGCGCATCTGCAGAGCCGACGACGCGAGCATGGGCCCGAGCATGGGCCTTGCGTGGGGCTGAGGCGCGAACGCGCGGCGCGGGGGAGAGGGGCGTGAGCTGCAGGTTTAGCTCGGAAGGGCGTGGGGTAGGGGATGTGAGTTGACGAGTGGTTCTTGATTATCTAGTGTTCTTCCTGCCCCGAGGGGATGCGGGACGCCGACAGGCGGACGGCCTCCGGGGAAGCCGCTCAGAGGAAAACGGTTCGAGGCTCGCCTCGGGTCGGGGTACTCTGGAGAGGTAAGCCCAGACGGGATGCAGGACGCCGCGAGGTGGCCGGCCCGAGGGACTCCACCGAACGACCGATCACGGGCCACTACGGTTGCCCGCGATGGCGCACGGCGGGCTGGGCTACGTCCTTGAAGATCGAACCAGCGGTTCGGTTGACAGGAGCGGAGATCCTGGTAAGTTAGAAGGGTTGCCCCGGAGGCAGGCTCGCGAAAGTGGGTCTGACACGGTGGGTGTCCGTTTCTTGAGAACTCAACAGCGTGTTAAAAGCCAGTGCCTTTATCGGTCCGGCGGTAGCCGGGCCGCCCCGTGGCCATGACCTTGTGGGTTGTGGTCGGGGATTTCTTTGAGGCAATACGCGTGGCCTCTTCGGGGGTTGCGTGTTTGCTGGGATTGTTTTTCCTGAGGTTTGGCGGTTCGTGGGGTTCGCCCCCTGCGGGTCGTCGTTGGACCTTAATGGAGAGTTTGATCCTGGCTCAGGACGAACGCTGGCGGCGTGCTTAACACATGCAAGTCGAGCGGAAAGGCCCCTTCGGGGGTACTCGAGCGGCGAACGGGTGAGTAACACGTGAGCAACCTGCCCCTGACTCTGGGATAAGCCTGGGAAACCGGGTCTAATACCGGATATGACCACCGTCCGCATGGGCTGGTGGTGGAAAGTTTTTCGGTTGGGGATGGGCTCGCGGCCTATCAGCTTGTTGGTGGGGTGATGGCCTACCAAGGCGACGACGGGTAACCGGCCTGAGAGGGCGACCGGTCACACTGGGACTGAGACACGGCCCAGACTCCTACGGGAGGCAGCAGTGGGGAATCTTGCGCAATGGGCGGAAGCCTGACGCAGCGACGCCGCGTGAGGGATGACGGCCTTCGGGTTGTAAACCTCTTTCAGCACCGACGAAGCTAACGTGACGGTAGGTGCAGAAGAAGCGCCGGCTAACTACGTGCCAGCAGCCGCGGTAATACGTAGGGCGCAAGCGTTGTCCGGAATTATTGGGCGTAAAGAGCTCGTAGGCGGTTTGTTGCGTCCGTCGTGAAAGCCCACGGCTTAACTGTGGGTCTGCGGTGGATACGGGCAGACTAGAGGCAGGTAGGGGAGCATGGAATTCCCGGTGTAGCGGTGAAATGCGCAGATATCGGGAGGAACACCGGTGGCGAAGGCGGTGCTCTGGGCCTGTACTGACGCTGAGGAGCGAAAGCGTGGGGAGCGAACAGGATTAGATACCCTGGTAGTCCACGCCGTAAACGTTGGGCGCTAGGTGTGGGGTCCTTCCACGGATTCCGCGCCGTAGCTAACGCATTAAGCGCCCCGCCTGGGGAGTACGGCCGCAAGGCTAAAACTCAAAGGAATTGACGGGGGCCCGCACAAGCGGCGGAGCATGTTGCTTAATTCGACGCAACGCGAAGAACCTTACCAAGGCTTGACATTGCCGGAAAACCTGCAGAGATGTGGGGTCCTTTTTGGGCCGGTGACAGGTGGTGCATGGCTGTCGTCAGCTCGTGTCGTGAGATGTTGGGTTAAGTCCCGCAACGAGCGCAACCCTCGTTCCATGTTGCCAGCACTTCGGGTGGGGACTCATGGGAGACCGCCGGGGTCAACTCGGAGGAAGGTGGGGATGACGTCAAGTCATCATGCCCCTTATGTCTTGGGCTGCAAACATGCTACAATGGCCGGTACAGAGGGCTGCGATACCGTGAGGTGGAGCGAATCCCTTAAAGCCGGTCTCAGTTCGGATCGAAGTCTGCAACTCGACTTCGTGAAGTCGGAGTCGCTAGTAATCGCAGATCAGCAACGCTGCGGTGAATACGTTCCCGGGCCTTGTACACACCGCCCGTCACGTCACGAAAGTCGGCAACACCCGAAGCCCGTGGCCCAACCACTTGTGGGGGGAGCGGTCGAAGGTGGGGCCGGCGATTGGGACGAAGTCGTAACAAGGTAGCCGTACCGGAAGGTGCGGCTGGATCACCTCCTTTCTAAGGAGCATTCAGCTGGCCGTGTCCTGGTTCGTCCAGGTGCGGTCGGTGGCCGCTGTTGGCAGCGAATGTCTGTCAGGTGGCTGCTCATAGATGTGGAGCACTGGTTATTCATTGCCGCTGTGATGCGGCCCGGTTGGTACCGCCCTTCGGGGAGTGGGAAGTCTGGGTTCGGGTCATGGTGGTGGTGGACACGCTGTTGGGTCCTGAGGGAACGGACCCTTCGGCCCCTGAAGTACACGGTGTTCGCATCGTGTGGTGAGGGGGCTGGGTTGTTTCTTCTGGGTTGGCGGGGCTGAGTGCGGTGCGCCTGTGTGGTGTGGCCGGCTTGGTGGTCCCGGTTGTTTTTTGAGAACTGCACAGTGGACGCGAGCATCTCTGACGAGACTTCGGATCTTCGGGTTCGGGGTTTTGTCTCTGTTGCGATTTGTATGATCGTTTTGTGTGTTCAAGTTTTTAAGGGCACACGGTGGATGCCTTGGCATCAGGAGCCGATGAAGGACGTGGGAGCCTGCGATATGCCTCGGGGAGTCGGCAACCAGACTTTGATCCGGGGATTTCCGAATGGGGAAACCTGGCACCCGTCATGGGGTGTCGCCGCCGTCTGAATGTATAGGGCGGTTGGTGGGAACGCGGGGAAGTGAAACATCTCAGTACCCGCAGGAAGAGAAAACAATAGTGATTCCGTGAGTAGTGGTGAGCGAAAGCGGAGGAGCCTAAACCGTGCGCGTGTGATACCTGGTAGGGGTTGCGTGTGCGGGGTTGTGGGAGCATCTTGTCGGGTCTACCAGCCTGGCGGAGAGTTACAAAGTATCGCGGTAGTCGAATGGCATGGGAAGGCCGACCGTAGACGGTGAGAGTCCGGTAGACGAAATCGTGGTGCCTCTTGGATGTTTTCCCGAGTAGCACGGGGCCCGTGAAATCCCGTGTGAATCTGCCACGACCACGTGGTAAGGCTGAATACTTCCTGGTGACCGATAGCGGATCAGTACCGTGAGGGAATGGTGAAAAGTGCCCCGGTGAGGGGTCGTGAAAGAGTACCTGAAACCGTGTGCCTACAAGCCGTCAGAGCGTCCTCGGCATCCTTTTGGGGGTGTCGTTCGTGATGGCGTGCCTTTTGAAGAATGAGCCTGCGAGTTATGGTGTGTGGCGAGGTTAACCGGTGGCGGGTAGCCGTAGCGAAAGCGAGTCTGAATAGGGCGTTTGAGTCGCATGCTGTAGACCCGAAGCGGGGTGATCTAGCCATGGGCAGGGTGAAGCGCCGGTAAGACGGTGTGGAGGCCCGAACCCACCAGGGTTGAAAACCTGGGGGATGACCTGTGGTTAGGGGTGAAAGGCCAATCAAACTCCGTGATAGCTGGTTCTCCCCGAAATGCATTTAGGTGCAGCGTTGCGTGTTTCTTGCCGGAGGTAGAGCTACTGGATGGCCGATGGGCCCGACAAGGTTACTGACGTCAGCCAAACTCCGAATGCCGGTAAGTGAGAGCGTGGCAGTGAGACTGCGGGGGATAAGCTTCGTAGTCGAGAGGGAAACAGCCCAGATCATCGGTTAAGGCCCCTAAGCGTGTGCTAAGTGGTAAAGGATGTGGAGTTGCCGTGACAACCAGGAGGTTGGCTTAGAAGCAGCCATCCTTGAAAGAGTGCGTAATAGCTCACTGGTCAAGTGATTCCGCGCCGACAATGTAGCGGGGCTCAAGCACACCGCCGAAGCCGTGGCATTTCAGTCTTTGTGCTGGGATGGGTAGGGGAGCGTCCTGCAGCCGGTGAAGCCGCCGAGTGATCGAGTGGTGGAGGCTGTGGGAGTGAGAATGCAGGCATGAGTAGCGAATGAAGAGTGAGAAACTCTTCCGCCGGATGACCAAGGGTTCCTGGGGCAGGCTAATCCGCCCAGGGTAAGTCGGGACCTAAGGCGAGGCCGACAGGCGTAGTCGATGGACAACGGGTTGATATTCCCGTACCCGCTGGTATGCGCCAACGCTGAATCCTCTGATGCTAACCATCCGATCCGTCCTTGATCCCTTCGGGGGTCTTGGTCTGGGGAGCATGGGGCCCGAGGGGGTAGTAGGTGAGCGATGGGGTGACGCAGGAGGGTAGCTCAGCCCAGGCGATGGTTGTCCTGGGGTAAGCATGTAGCCCGTGTCATAGGTAAATCCGTGGCACTTGTAAGGGTGAGATGTGATGCCGAGCCGTTTTAGGTGAAGTGAGTGATCCCATGCTGCCGAGAAAAGCCTCTAGTGAGTGTACCGGCGGCCCGTACCCTAAACCGACTCAGGTGGTCAGGTAGAGAATACCAAGGCGATCGGGTGAACTGTGGTTAAGGAACTCGGCAAATTGCCCCCGTAACTTTGGGAGAAGGGGGACCATGTCTGGTGAACGCCCTTGCGGTGGGAGCTGGGTGTGGTCGCAGAGGCCAGGGGGAAGCGACTGTTTACTAAAAACACAGGTCCGTGCGAAGTCGTAAGACGCTGTATACGGACTGACGCCTGCCCGGTGCCGGAACGTTAAGAGGACCGGTTAGATCCTTCGGGGTCGAAGCTGAGAATCTAAGCGCCGGTAAACGGCGGTGGTAACTATAACCATCCTAAGGTAGCGAAATTCCTTGTCGGGTAAGTTCCGACCTGCACGAATGGCGTAACGACTTCCCCGCTGTCTCAACCACAGGCCCGGTGAAATTGCAGTACGAGTAAAGATGCTCGTTTCGCGCAGCAGGACGGAAAGACCCCGGGACCTTCACTATAGCTTGGCATTGGCGTTTGGAGCGTCTTGTGTAGGATAGGTGGGAGACTGTGAAGCTGGCACGCCAGTGTCGGTGGAGTCGTTGGTGAAATACCACTCTGGTCGTTTTGAGCGTCTAACCCGCACCCGTGGATCCGGGTGGGGGACAGTGCCTGGTGGGTAGTTTAACTGGGGCGGTTGCCTCCTAAAGGGTAACGGAGGCGCCCAAAGGTTCCCTCAGCCTGGTTGGCAATCAGGTGGTGAGTGCAAGGGCACAAGGGAGCTTGACTGTGAGACAGACATGTCGAGCAGGTGCGAAAGCAGGGCCTAGTGATCCGGCACCGGCGTGTGGAAGCGGTGTCGCTCAACGGCTAAAAGGTACCCCGGGGATAACAGGCTGATCTTCCCCAAGAGTCCATATCGACGGGATGGTTTGGCACCTCGATGTCGGCTCGTCGCATCCTGGGGCTGGAGTAGGTCCCAAGGGTTGGGCTGTTCGCCCATTAAAGCGGCACGCGAGCTGGGTTTAGAACGTCGCGAGACAGTTCGGTCCCTATCCGCTGCGCGCGTAGGAGAATTGAGAGGGTCTGTCCCTAGTACGAGAGGACCGGGACGGACGGACCTCTGGTGTGCCAGTTGTCCCGCCAGGGGCACGGCTGGTTGGCTACGTTCGGTCGGGATAACCGCTGAAAGCATCTAAGCGGGAAGCCTTCCTCGAGATGAGTTCTCCCTCCCACCTTGGTGGGGTAAGGCTCCCAGTAGACGACTGGGTTGATAGGCCGGAGATGGAAGCATCGTAAGGTGTGGAGTTGACCGGTACTAATAGGCCGAGTGGCTTGACACACATTACAGCGTGAGTGTTCGCGTCCCTGTGCGGTTCCCGGAAAGCAAACGGGAATCCTGTTTTTGATAAGTGAATTGGCCTGACGGCCTGGACGAGTTTGCCGCCCCTGGTTTGTGGGGGGTGTGCGTGGTTCGTTCGGTGGTTATGGCGAAGGGGAAACACCCGGTCCCATCCCGAACCCGGTAGTTAAGCCCTTCAGCGCCGATGGTACTGCATGGGAGACTGTGTGGGAGAGTAGGACGCCGCCGGACTCATAATTGGGGGAGGCCCCGCCATTCGTGGCGGGGCCTTCTTCGTTTTCCCGGCCCCTTTTGCTGTGCTTGGGCGATGATCAAAGTTGGGGCTCAGGAATGCCCTTCCAGGGCGGCCAGGTAGTCGGCGGCCTCGGGCAGTTCGTTCTCGCTGAATACACGGATGCCCGCACGTTCCAGCACCGTCGTCGTGACACCGGCGCCGGGCCTGGACGTACCGGAGAAGGTGCCGTCGTAGACGCGGTGGGTGCCACAGGAAGGGCTGCCCTCCTTCAGGATCGCCATACGGGCACCCGCCCGCTCCGCCGCCTCCAGGGCGAGGCGTGCGCCGCGGACGAACGCACCGGTCACATCAGCGCCCGCCTCGGTACGCACCCGTGCCTCGCCCTCCAGGACGGCGCCGGCGGCGCCGTCCAGCTCGGCCGCGGGGCGCGGAACGGGGAGGCCGCCGGACACCTCAGGGCAGAACGGCACGATGCGGCCTTCGGTGCGCCAGCGGTCCATCAGCGCGGCGTTCACCGGCTTGGCGGCTCCGTCGTAACGCACCTTCCTGCCGAGCAGGCAAGCGCTCACCAAAATCATCTCCACGCCTCCAGCCTATGTCGGTAAGGCTGGGGCTTCCGGCGTTGCGGCAGGTCATGGCGCTGGCGAATAGTTGAGGGGACCCGTTCGCAGGGAGATTCGGCATGGTCCTTCTCGGCCGCCCCGTCCCGGAGGCGCCACCTCAGAAGCATCCCCGGGGTTCCAAGGTGGTCTCCTGGATCACCAGCACCGACCACAAGGTGATCGGGCAGCTCTATCTGGTCACGTCCTTCGTCTTCTTCGTGATCGCCGGCATCATGGCCGTCATCATCAGGGGCGAGCTGTACTCGACCGGCAACCAGCTGGTGAGCAACGAGCAGTACAACCAGCTGTTCACCCTGCACGGCACGATGATGCTGCTGCTGTTCGCGACGCCGCTGTTCGTGGGGTTCGCGAACGTCATCATGCCGTTGCAGATCGGGGCACCGGACGTCGCCTTCCCTCGGCTGAACATGTTCAGCTATTGGCTGTTCCTGTTCGGCGGCCTCATCATCCTGTCGTCCCTGATCACTCCGAACGGGCCGGCCAGCTTCGGCTGGACCGGCTACCATCCGCTGTCCAACTCGATCCGTTCTCCCAGCATCGGCGGGGACCTGTGGGTCATGGGGCTGGTGCTGTCCGGGTTCGGGACCATCCTGGGCGGGGTCAACTTCATCACCACGATCATCGTGATGCGGGCCCCCGGAATGACGATGTTCCGGATGCCGATCTTCACCTGGAACACGCTGCTGACCAGCCTGCTGGTGCTCATGGCGTTCCCGGTGCTGGCGGGCGCGCTGCTGGTGATGGAGTCCGACCGCAAGTTCGGATCGCGCGTGTTCGAGGGGAACGTGGGCGGTGCGCTGACCTGGCAGCACCTGTTCTGGTTCTTCGGCCATCCCGAGGTCTACATCATCGCCCTGCCGTTCTTCGGGATCATCACCGAGGTCATCCCCGTCTTCGCCCGCAAGCCGCTGTTCGGCTATGTGGGGATGGTCGGGGCCACGATCGCGATCGCCGGGCTGTCGATGGCGGTGTGGGCGCACCACATGTTCGTCACGGGCCGGGTGCTCCTGCCGTTCTTCTCGTTCATGAGCTTCCTCATCGCGGTCCCGACCGGAGTGAAGTTCTTCAACTGGACCGGCAGCATGTGGAGGGGAACGCTCAGTTTCGAGTCCCCGATGCTGTTCTCGGTCGGCTTCCTGGTCACGTTCCTGTTCGGCGGGCTGACCGGGGTCATCCTGGCCTCCCCGCCCCTGGACTTCCAGGTCCACGACTCCTACTTCGTGGTGGGCCATTTCCACTACGTGGTCTTCGGCACGGTGGTGTTCGCCATGTTCGCGGGCTTCTATTTCTGGTGGCCCAAGATGACCGGGAAGATGCTCAACGACCGGTTGGGGAAGTGGCACTTCTGGTTCCTGTTCATCGGCTTCCACACGACGTTCCTGGTGCAGCACTGGCTGGGTGCGGAGGGGATGCCGCGCCGGTACGCCGACTACCCCAACGAGTTCCTGACGCTGAACCGCGTGTCCAGCATCGGCTCCTTCATCCTGGCCGCGTCCACGCTGTTCTTCATCTACAACGTCTACGTGACGAGCCGGCACGGGAAGCGTGTGCTGGCCGACGATCCCTGGGGGTACGGGAACTCCCTCGAATGGGCGACCTCGTCCCCGCCGCCCAGGCACAACTTCACCTCGGTCCCCCGGATCCGTTCCGAACGCCCGGCGTTCGACCTCCACTACCCGCGTGCGCCGCTCGAGGGAGGCGGCGGGGAAGAGCGCGGAGCCGAGGGCTGACGCCGGCGCGGCCCCGTACGGCAGGGCCGCGCGGGAGGCGGTCGTAGCGCATCGCGGTTCCGGCATGCCACCTCAAGTCCGGGAGCGGTCATCGTGCCACTTCGCCGACATCCGGCTACCCAGAGCCATACGGTGAGCGCATGGAGCGACGCGAACGCGGGTGGAACGCCCGGCCCGGCGCCGGCGACGATCCCGGCGAGCATCTGGCCCGGCGGCTGCGGACGGTGCAGCAACGCGTCCGGGAGGCGCTCGACGTCGCGCGGCCCGGCCGGATCCGTACGGTGGGGGTGTGCCCCGGTCAGGGGCGGGAGCTTCTCGGCGCCCTGGCCGCCCACCCGCGCCGTGGCGACGTCGTGGCCCGCCTGGTGGAGGCGGACGCGGCCAAGGTGCGGAGCGCGCGCGGCGCGGCGCGGGCGGCCGGGCTGGGCCGGGTCGAGGTGCTGGAGGGCGACCCTTCGCGCACCGATGTCTACGCGGGGGCCGTTCCCGCCGCCCTCGTGCTGGTCGGCGGGGTGTTCGAGCGCATCGGCGACTCCGACATCGCACGGACGATCTCCCTGCTGCCGCAGCTGTGCGCGCCCGGCGCGCAGGTGATCTGGACCTGCCACGGCGAACCGCCCGAACGCGCCGGAGGGGTCTGTGCCCGTTTCGAGAAGCACGGATTCCAGAAGCGCTGGCTCTCCTCGCCCGGCGAAACGGCCTACGCGGTCGGCGTGCACCGCTTCACCGGCACCCCGGCCCCCCTCGAATCGGGGGTCCGGATGTTCACTTTCGGCGGTGGATCACGCCGAGTCGCGCGAGAATGGTGATCCCGGCGTACGGGAGAACGGCTGGGTGCCGCGGAGCCAGGAACGTGAGGTCGTCATGAGGGCAGGGCTGCGTGCCGGCGGCACCGCGGGTGCCTGACCGCGGGACGTGGCGCGATCCGGTCTGTCCCGCGGAGCCGGTGGGCCCCCCGGAGGCCCCCGCGGGGGACTACGCTCGGGGCGAGGCGGTGTCGACGGGCCCTGTCGATCACCGGGCGGACGCGCCCGTCGGACTCGCCGCGGCGTTCCCTGCGGGCCGCCCGCCGATCGGTGCGACCGATGGGCGGACGGGGCGAGGGACACGGGAACTTATGGTGACGACGTGGCGCGGCGGGTCCGCCGCGTCCGGGGCGGGTGGCGAGTGATGTCCTCCGGGCGGTTCGACGGGCTCTGGATGGACGACGACGCGGGCCCCGTCGTCCGTCCCTTCGCGGTGACCGGTGGACGGACCTGGCGGCGGGACGACGAGCTCGACCTCATCGCGGTGGTGCTGACGGCCGAGGTGCCGATGCCCGATCCGGCGACGCTGGGCCCCGAGGACGAACGCATCCTGGAGCTGTGCATCCATGCGACGTCGGTGGCCGAGGTCGCCGTGGAACTGGCCCTGCCGGTGGGCGTCGTCCGGGTCCTCCTGGGCGACCTGCTGGAAAGGGGGCTCGTGGAGGTGCACCGGCCGGTCGTTCAGGACGGGCGCCCGGACGTCCGCCTCCTCCAGGAAGTGATCGAGGGGCTCCGCGCGCTCTGACCGCGCCCCCGGCCGTCTAGCCTTTGCGGATCCGCCCGACGGCGAACTGGGCGGCGCGTACCGCCAGGGACGGGTTGAGCCGGGCGCCGCGCCAGGCCGCGCGGCCGTGGGCGGGAGCGACGATGAGCGCCTGGTTCCGGGCGACGCCGCGCATGATGTCGCGGGCGAGCTTCTCGGCGGTGTAGAGGCGGGGGGACGCCTTGGCGATCTCGTTCTTGGCGTCGCCGCTCATCGGCGTCTCCGGGAGGCCGGGGTTGACGTTGGCCAGGAGCGGGGTGTCGACGAAGCTGGGGCACACGACGGTGACCTTGACGCCCCGGCCGGCCGCCTCGGCGCGCAGCCCGAGGGACAGGCCGACGACGGCGTGCTTGGTGGCGGTGTAGGGGATGCCGACCGGCATCGGCACCAGGCCGGCGAGCGAGGCGGTGTTGACGATGTGCCCGGACCCCTGCTCCAGCATGATCGGGTACGCGGCGTGGACCCCGTGCACCACGCCCTTGAGGTTGATGTCGATCGCCCGGTTCCAGTGGTCGAGGGTGAGTTCCTCGGCCAGGCCGCCGATCGCGATGCCGGCGTTGTTGAAGACCAGGTCCAGCCGCCCGTGCTCGGCCCGGACGCCCTTGTAGAGGTCGGTCACCGCGGCGGCGTCGGTGACGTCGAGGGCGGCGGAGGAGGCGGTGCCCCGGCCCAGGCCGTTCAGGCGGTCGGCGACCTTCTGGGCGCCGTCCACGTCGATGTCGGTGACGACCACCGTGTCGCCGCGGGCCACCAGGGACGTGGCGATCGCCCGGCCGATCCCGGACGCGCCTCCGGTCACGATCGCGATGCTCATTGCGTGCTCCACTCCGCTCGGTGCCGTGCCGCGCGGCCGGGGGGCGGCGGCCGGGCCGGCCGCGCGGCGTATTGGATGTTCGGTTCAATTACGGTGAGTTTAGGGGCGGGTACGCCGTGCCGGACACGCGCCCGGGGCCACAGTTCTCACCCCGGGACGCTCACTTCCCGGTGGAACCCGCCGGGGCGGGCCGGGCGGTCCTGGAGGGGCCGCGGCGCGCCTTGGGCTCGTCCCAGATGCCCAGCAGCTTCCACAGCCGCCGGCTGAACGGTGTGATCAGCCCGAGCTCGGCGAGCAGGTCGCGGACCTTGCCGACCGAGTCGCTGACCTCGTCGAGGTGGGCGCCGTCCTTGTAGGCCTCGCGGACGACCTCCCTGGGGATGTCGAAGTGCCGCACCATCGGGCCGGGCGGGGAGAGCATGATCCGGGCCATCCAGCCCAGGATGAGCGGGCTGGCGATGCCGATCAGCCGGCGCCGTCCCTTGCTCAGGCGCGGCACCCGGTGCCTGAGGTAGTGCCGGGCGAAGGAGATGTGCCGGGCCTCCTCCGCGATGTGGATCTTCATGATCGTCCGCTCGAGCGGGTGCTTGATGTGCCCGCCCTTGAGGTTCTTGCGCTGGACGTAGTCGATCGGGTCCTCGCCGCCCAGCACGAACACGAAGAACAGCTCGGTGCTCACCAGCGGGATCAGCGGCGCGACCTGCGCTGCCCTGGTGAGCGCTCGGGGCATGCCGCGGATCGGCAGGCCGGTCCGGTTGACGAACTCCTGGAACATCATGCCGTGATGGCATTCCTCGGTCGTCTCGTGGTAGACGTACCGGAACTCGGGCCGGCCGTTCGGCAGCCAGTAGGCGTAGTTGAGCAGCCCGCGCTTGAGCAGGTTCTCGAACTGCAGGCCGATCTTCATCGCGGTGGCCACCCGCCACAGCCCGATCCGGGCCTGGATCTCCGGCGGCTGCGACCGGTACCACTCGGTGCGGCCGAGCTGGTCGACCTCGCCCAGGATCCAGCGGGGGTCGTCGGGGTCCACCGCGTACTCGGGGTCGTCCCAGGGGATGTCGGCGTACGCCTCCCAGTGCTTGTCGACGGACGCCTTGTTCAGGCGGTCGATGACACCGAGGTAGGACGTGCGGTCCTTGACCTGCTCGCGGACTTCTTCGGCCAGGTCGGTGGGGGCTTCGGTCATGTCGGGCGCTCCCTCGGCGTAGGGGTGGGGCCGTTCAGTGCTCTGGGACGGGGACGGGGACGGGCTGGGGTTCGGCGGTCGCGGCCGTCGCGGCGGCCGTGGCGGGTACGGTCCCGAGGTCGGGGACGAGGAGGCGGGCGAATTCCTTCACCTGGGCCAGCACCTTGGCCTGGTGGCCGTCGGCGTCGCCGTCGAGCGAGTTCTGCAGGGAGAGCCCGACCAGCATGGCGAACAGGCCGCGGATGAGGGTGTCCACGAGGTCCTCGGGAAGGGTCTCGGGGAACAGGTCGTGGAAGACCTCCTTGACGATCTGCACCACCCGTTCGTTCAGGTCGAGGCTCACCCCCCGCAGGTCCTCGTCGGTGCGCCCGGCGAGGGCCAGTTCCAGCAGGGCCATGGCGGGCGGCTGCCGGAGCGTCTCCCAGAACAGGTCGAGCGCCCCGGCCACGTCGCGGCGGTCGCGGGGAAGCTCGGCGAACGCCTGCTCGTACTCGGCCCGGAGCCGGTCGAGCAGGTGCTCCAGCGCGGCGGCGACCAGCGCCATCTTGGTGGGGTAGTGGTGCTGCTGCGCGCCGCGCGACACTCCGGCGCGCCGGGAGACCTCCGTGGTCGAGAGCCCGGACCAGCCCAGGTCCGCCAGCGCCTCCGCGGTGGCGTCCATCAGCCGTTGCTGGGTCTCGGTGCGGCGCTGCTCCTGCGTGCGCCGCCCGGCGTGCCGGCGGTGGCGCCGTCGATCGTTCAAGGACACGTACTCGACGGTAGGAGCGCGGAAACAAGCAAGCAAGCCTGCTTGTATGTTGCGCGCATCACAATTGGACCCCGCGTCTGATTGATCGTCCGCCGTCGCGAAATGCGGCGGCGGCCCCCGACCCGCCGCCGCTATGGTGGATCCATGCAGGTCAACCAGTCGGCCAAGCTGACCAACGTCTGTTACGACATCCGCGGGCCGGTCCTCAAGCGCGCCAAGCAGCTGGAGGCGGAGGGGCAGCGGATCCTCAAGCTCCACATCGGCAACCCCGCCCCGTTCGGGTTCGAGGCGCCGCCGGAGCTGCTCCAGGACATGGTCCGCAACCTGCCCGAGGCGCACGGCTACAGCGACTCCAAGGGGATCCTCCCGGCCCGCCGCGCCGTCGTCCAGCGCTACCAGGAGCAGGGCCTCACCGGGGTCGACGTGGAGGACGTCTACCTCGGCAACGGCGTGTCCGAGCTGATCGTGATGACGCTGCAGGCCCTGCTGGACAACGGCGACCAGGTGCTCATCCCGGCCCCCGACTACCCGCTGTGGACGGCCGGGGTGTCGCTGTGCGGCGGCACGCCGGTGCACTACCTGTGCGACGAGAGCGCCGGCTGGGCGCCGTCGCTGGACGACATCGAGGCCAAGATCACCAGCCGTACCCGGGCGATCGTGATCATCAACCCGAACAACCCGACCGGTGCCGTCTACCCGCGCCCGGTCCTGGAACGGATCGTGGAGATCGCCCGCCGGCACCGCCTCATCATCTTCGCCGACGAGATCTACGACCGGATCCTCTACGACGACGCCGAGCACACCTCGATCGCCTCGCTGGCCCCCGATCTGCTGTGCCTGACCTTCGGGGGGCTGTCCAAGAACTACCGGGTGGCGGGGTTCCGTTCCGGCTGGGTGGTCCTGTCGGGGCCCATGGAGCACGCCGAGTCCTATATCGAGGGCCTGGACATCCTGGCCAACATGCGGCTGTGCCCGAACGTCCCTGGCCAGCACGCGATCCAGGCCGCGCTCGGCGGCTACCAGAGCATCGAGGACCTGGTGCTGCCGACCGGGCGGCTCGGCGAGCAGCGCGACCGGGCCTGGAAGCTGCTCAACGACCTGCCGGGGGTCAGCTGCGCGAGGCCGCGCGGCGCCCTGTACGTCTTCCCGCGCCTGGACCCGGAGATGTACCCGATCGAGGACGACGTGCGGTTCGCGTTCGACCTGCTGGAGCAGCAGAGGATCCTCATCGTCCAGGGCACCGGCTTCAACTGGCCCGCCACCGACCACTTCCGCGTGGTGACGCTGCAGTACGCCGACGACCTGGAGGAGGCCATCGGCCGGATCGGCGACTTCCTGGAGACCCGCCGCCGCTGACGCGCCCGATGTGCTCCAGGACGCCCCGCTCCGCGGCGTGAAACGGCGGTATTCCGGGAAGGTCTGCCCTGTTGGCACCGATCTTGCCGGGAGGGTGACGATCATGAACACATCTGCCGGGGCGGACGACCCGTCCGGCCGTCCGGTCCTGGAGGAGCTGGACCGCTCCCAGTGCCTGGCGCTGATCGGTCCCGGCGGCGTCGGCAGGGTGGCCTTCGACGACGGCGAGGGTCCCACCGTCATCCCGGTGAACTACGTCCTGGACGGGGAGTCGGTGGTGTTCCGCACCAGCCTGGAGGGGCGCCTCCACCACAGCCTGGCGACCGCGCTCACCGGCGCGGCGGTGCGCATCGCGTTCGAGGTCGACCACATCGACGAGCACGACCGCGTGGGGTGGAGCGTCCTCCTGCGCGGCGGCGGCCACCACATGCCCGACCACGAACGGCCCCCGGGCGCGTCCGTCGAGCCCTGGCCGGGCGGTGAACGTCCCGTCTACATCCGGCTGACGCCGCACGAGATCTCGGGCCGCAGGCTGCGCCGCGTCGGGGCCGGCGCCTAACCTTCGCTCTCGCCCGGCTCCGCCTCGGCTCCGGGCTCGGCCTCGGTGCCGTCGCCGGGGGCCGGAGCCGCCGCGTCCAGCCGCCGCAGGGCGTTGCGCACCACGTCGGCGTCGGTGGTCGGCCAGAACGGCGGCAGCGACGACTTCAGGAAGCCGCCGTAGCGGGCCGTGGCCAGGCGCGGGTCGAGGATGGCGACGACGCCCCGGTCGTCCATCGAACGCAGCAGCCGCCCCGCGCCCTGGGCCAGGAGCAGCGCGGCGTGCGTGGCGGCGACGGCCATGAAACCGTTGCCGCCGCGGGCCGCCACCGCCCGTGAGCGGGCCGAGGAGACCGGGTCGTCGGGGCGCGGGAACGGGATGCGGTCCATGATGACCAGCCGCAGCGACGGCCCCGGGACGTCCACGCCCTGCCAGAGGGACAGGGTGCCGAACAGCGAGGTCCGCTCCTCCTCGGCGAATTGTTTGACCAGCAGCGAGGTGGAGTCCTCGCCCTGGCACAGCAGCGGGTGGGTCAGGTGGTCGCGCAGTTCGTCGGCGGCCTGGCGCGCGGCGCGCATGGACGAGAACAGCCCGAGCGTGCGGCCCCCCGCCGCCTCGATCAGCTCGGTGATCTCGGTGAGGTAGGCGTCGGGCAGCCCGTCCCGTCCCGGCTGGGGGAGGTGCCGGGCGACGTACAGGATGCCGGATCTGGCGTGGTCGAACGGTGATCCGGCGTCCAGCCCGGACCAGCGGATCTCCTTCGCCTCGCCCTTCTTCTCCGCGCCCTTGCCCCCGGCGCCGCCGTCTCCGCCGGTCTCCTCGCCGGTGGCGGTGCGGGCCAGGCCCTCGGCGGCCGTACGGGCGTCCGGCGGGGTCGTGGCCCCGGCGCCTTCCAGGGGCGGGAGCCCCCACTGCCGGGCCAGCGGTTCGAACGACCCGCCCAGGGTGAGGGTGGCCGAGGTCAGAACGGCGGTGCGCTCCCCGAAGAGCGTCGTGCGCAGCAGCCCGCCCACGCCGATCGGGGCGACGTGCAGCGACGGCGGGCGCTTGGGCCGGCCCTCCTGGACGAACGGCTTCTCCAGCCACACCACGTCGGAGCGCGCGGAGATCTCCGGCTGGAACGCCTCCAGCAGCCGCACCGCGGTCTCGTGCAGGTCCTCCAGGGACGACCGGGCGGCCTTGCGCGCCGCCGCGTTCGCCGGGTCGTTGTCCTTCTTCTCCGGGCCGAGCGCGGACAGGCAGGCGTGCGCGGCGTCCCGGACGACGGCCAGGGTGTTGCCGAGGGCGGGGGACAGGACGTCCATCCGCCCGCCGGGCAGGTCCTCCAGGAGCAGGCCCAGGCCCTCGGCCGACTCCTTGAGCCGGTCGGCGAGGCCCTCCTCGATCAGCCGCCCGCAGCGGCGGGCCGCGGTCTCCACGGCGGCGGCACTGAGATCGTCGGTGGCCACCGAGGTGACCCGGTCGACCAGCTCGTGCGCCTCGTCCACGATCACCACGTCGTGCTCGGGCAGGACGAGGAACTCCTCCAGCGCGTCGATCGCCAGCAGCGCGTGGTTGGTGACCACGATGTGCGCCTCGCCCGCGCGGGCCCGCGCCAGCTCGGCGAAGCACTCGGTGCCCTGCGGGCAGCGCTGGGCGCCCAGGCACTCCTTGGCGGTGACCGACACCTGGCGCCAGGCCGTCTCGTTCACGCCGGGGACCAGCTCGTCCCGGTCGCCGGTGGCGGTCTCCTCGGCCCACTCGTTCAGCCGCTTGACCTGGCGGCCCAGCGCGGACAGCTGCTGCGGGTCGAAGAGGCCCCCGCCCTCCTCCGGCTCGTCCGGCGCCCCGGTCTGCACGCGGTTCAGGCACAGGTAGTTGCGGCGGCCCTTGAGGATCGCGAACTTGGGCTCCTGGCCCAGCAGCGGCGCCAGCGTCTCGGCCAGCCGGGGCAGGTCGCGGTCGACCAGCTGCCGCTGCAGCGCGATCGTCGCGGTGGAGACCACCACCGTCGTCCGCTCGGCGACCGCGTGCCGGATCGCCGGGACGAGATAGGCCAGGGACTTGCCGGTGCCGGTGCCGGCCTGGGCGGCCAGGTGCTCGCCCGAGGCGATCGCGCGTTCGACCGCCTCGGCCATCCGGACCTGGCCGGGACGTTCCGCCCCGCCGATGGCCGCGACGGCGGCGGTGAGCAGGGTCGCGGTGTCGGGAATCCGGGTGTCGCTGCCGGTCAGCAGATCAGGGGCGGGCACGTCGCCCAACGCTACCGCCCCGGCGGCGCTCGCGCGTCCGATGCCCGTGAGAGGGGGCACGCCGCCTGGGCGATCCCGCCGGAGCCGGTTTCCGCGGATCGGGACCGGTCGGCGAAGATGGTGGCCGTGTCTGCCGAGAGAGAAATCCTGACCTGGGAGTCCTTCGGTACGGCCGCCCGCGCGCTGGCCCAGGCGATCGCGGACGACGGCTACCGTCCGGACCTGATCCTGTCGATCGCGCGCGGCGGCCTGTTCGTGGCCGGGGCCCTCGGGTACGCGCTGGACGTCAAGAACCTGCACGTCATGAACGTCGAGTTCTACACCGGCGTGAACGAACGCCTCGACCTGCCGGTGATGCTCCCGCCGGTGCCCAACGCGGTGGACCTGTCCGGCGCCCGGGTCCTGGTCGCCGACGACGTGGCCGACACCGGCGCCACCCTGAGGCTGGTCCGGGACTTCTGCGCCGACCACGTGGCCGACGTGCGGAGCGCGGTCGTCTACGAGAAGCCGCACTCGGAGATCAAGTGCGAGTACGTCTGGCGGCGCACCGGCCGCTGGATCGACTTCCCCTGGTCGGCGCGCCCGCCCGTCGTCCGCGCCGGCGACGGGGCCCTGGACGCCTGAGGGCCGCTCCCCGGCGAACGGCTCAGAGCCGTACGGCGCTCCTGGGCCGCGGCGGCAGCCAGGCCAGGCGGAACGGCACCGGCGCGGGCTGCGGGGGGACGGTGCGCAGCCGGGCCTCGGTGAGCAGCCGTCCGGCGAAGCGGCGCCGGACGTGCGCCGGGACCTCCGCCCGCCGGCCCATCCGCGTCCTGGCCAGCAGGAGCGCGACCGACACCGTCATCGCGGCCAGCCAGCCCGCCTGCAGCGCGGCCAGGTCCTCCGAGCCGAAGCCCGGGTCGATGTTCCGGCGCAGGGACGCGACCGGCACGATCGCCATCCCGCTCGGCGCGATCTGCGGCGACGCCACCGGAGGCAGCGCCACCTGGGGCCCGCGCATCCCGGCCAGCGGGTTGAACGAGGAGTTGGTCAGCGGCGGCACGTCCGAGGGCAGGTCGTTCAGCGAGATGCCGGGCGGCAGCGCCCCGGACGGGCTGGTGACGATCAGCGTGTAGGCGCGCGACACCGTGGCCGCCTTGGACGCCGACACCGACGCCTTCAGCTTGATGGTGCCCGGCCGCGCGTCCGCCGGAGCCTGGATCGTCGCCCGCGCGGTGCTCCCCCCGCCGCCGACGCTCCCCATGCCCTGCGCGCCCGGGGTCACCGAGGCGTTCGTGGCCGACAGCCGCAGCACGGTCCCGTTCGCCGTGGCGTGCGCGGACCGCACCGTCACCGTCGCCGTGATCGTCCCACCGGGCCGCACCGTGGACGAGGAGGTCGACAGGCCCAGCGACAGCACCGGCTTGGACGGCGGCGGGTTCCCCGGCCCGGGACCGGGCGGCGGGGAGGTCGGCGGGTCCGTGGGAGGGGTGGTCGGGGGATCGGTCGGCGGGTCCGTCGGAGGATCGGTGGGGGGATCGGTGGGCGGGTCCGTCGGCGGGTCCGTGGGCGGATCGGTCGGCGGGTCCGTCGGAGGATCGGTGGGCGGATCCGTGGGGGGATCGGTCGGCGGGTCCGTCGTGGGCGGATCCGTCGGCTCCTCGGTGGCGGGCGGCTCGGTGGACGTGCCCCCGGTGGGCGACTCCCCGCTCGGGGACGGCTGGGGTTCGGCGATGACCGGCGGCGCGGTCGCCACCACCAGGACCGCCGCCGCGCCGAGCCCCGCCAGGACGGAACCGCCTGCCGGTCGTGAGCGCACCGCCAACGCACCTCCACGCGTTTCGCCGATAAAACGTGCCGAAATGGATGGGAGCACGGATCGAATGGCGAAATCAACCCTGCTGAAAGAGAGTTGTCGGCGGATGCGTGATCACCATCAGGCCATTGTCACCGGGTGCGCATTCCGGTCTCCGTGCCGGGCCCGCCGCCCGTGCCGAGATCGAGAGCGGTCATCGTCCTCGGCGCGGCGGGAGCGCCCCGGACGCCCGGCGACCCGCCGTGCTCGTGCCGCGGCGGGGCCGTCCGGTCCGCCGGATGCCGGACGGCCATCGTCCCGGCCGTGCCGGCGGCGCCGTCCGGGCCGTCCGGCCCCTCGGGGGCGCCGGGGCCCGGGTCCGCGCCGGCCCGGCGGCCCAGCCACATCGCGCGCAGCACGACCTCGATCGCGAACCGCGAGTCGGGATCGGTGAGCCGCTCGCCGAGGGTGCCCTCCAGCTTGCGCATGCGGTACCGCACGGTCTGCGGGTGGACGTGCAGCTCCTCGGCGATCTCGGCGGCGGTCCCGCGAGTAGTGAGCCAAGTGCGCAGGGTCTCCAGCAGCCGGTGCCGCTGCCCGGGATTGAGCGCCGCCATCCCGGCCAGGTTGCGCCGGGCGATCTGGTCGATCAGCGCCGGGTCGTTCAGCAGCCACAGCGTGATCAGGTGGTCCTCGCAGCGGGTGACCGGGCCGTCGTCCAGGATGCCCGAGTCCACCAGGCCCAGCGCCTGGCGGGCCCAGCGCAGCGAGTCGGCGGTGCCCGTGAGCGGGACGCTCACGCCCGCCACCGCGCGTCCCTCCGGCAGCGCCTCGGCCAGCATCCGCTGCCGGTCGGCGGTCATCCGCCCCGGCACCAGCAGGTGCGGCTCCGGGCCGGCGAAGTCGGCCAGCACGTCCTGGTCCAGCGCGGTCCGCACGACCCGGGAGCCGGGCGGCACGGCGACCAGCGTCACCTCCTCGGGAACGTCCCACTCGGCCAGCTCGGCCAGCTCCTCGACCGCGCGCCGCGAGGCCGGGGGCCGGCGCAGCAGCAGATGCAGCAGCCGCCGCCGGTGCTCCTCCAGCTCCTCGGCGGGCAGCGCGTCCAGATAGCCCTTCAGCGCCAGCGAGGCCAGCTCGTCGATGTAGGCGAACAGCGCGTCGGCCAGCTGCGCCATCACCGCCGAGGACAGGTTGCGCTGGGGGCCGACCCGCATCACCCGGCGCCAGGCGACCTGGGCGCCGATCCGGAACGCGGCCTGGAGGTTGTCGAGGGTCCGGCCCTCCTGCGCCTCGAACCGGCCGAGCCTGCGGTAGGTGTCCTCGTGCCGCTCGCGCGGCGCCGAGGGGTCGGCGATCTGGTCGACGAAGTGGGTCAGCGCCCGCTCCACACCGATCTGCAGCGCCTGGACGTAGGGGCCCTGGATGGGCCGCCCGTACTCGGGGATCGCGCGCTTGATCTCCTCGATGATCTCCTTCGCCAGGCTGGGCAGCTCGGGCCGCATGATCGCGGCCAGCTGCCGCGGCAGGGGGGCCGCCAGCTTCACCAGGCCGCCCGGTTCGAGCGTACGCGTCATCCGTGCACCTCCGAGAACGCCGAGGTCGTGGGAGCGTTCTCATCCGGCGGGGTCTCCGGAACCACGATCTCGGCGTACGGCATGTGACCCGGAGGGAGCGCGCCGAGCGGGGAACCCCTGCGCGTCCCCCGGCAGGTTTCGTTGTGAGCCGAAGCACACCGAACGTAGATCAGGACGGTCGGATTTTCAGGTAAAGAAATAATAAAACCGCAATCAGTCATCGCCTTGACACTTCTTGTGACTGCGGTGGTTTCTAGCGTAGTGAAGGGCTTTTATCCCTCAATCGGCCTGCCCGCAATACGACTTCCAGGGCGAACCTGGATTCCGGGTCGGCCAGCTGGTCGCCGAACGCCTCGTTGATCTGCCGCAACCGGTAACGGACCGTCTGCGGGTGCACCTGGAGGCGCTTGGCCGTCTCCACCGCGTTGCCCTGGGTCTCCAGCCACGCCCCGAGCGTCTCGGTGAGCCGGAGCCGCTGGGTCGCGCTCATCCGGGCCAGCACCGCCAGCCGCCGCCGCGCCACCTGGTCCAGCAGCGCGCCGTCCGACAGCAGCCACAGCTCCAGCAGGTGGTCCTCGGCGGGGGTCAGGCCCTCGTCCTCGATGATCCCGGCGTCCACCAGGGCCAGCGTCCGCCGGGCCCAGCGCAGCGAGTCGGCCGCCTCGTCCAGGGGGACGGCCAGCCCGGCCGCGCCGCGCCGTTCCGGCAGCGCCGCCATCAGCGCCGAGTGCCGGGCGGCGTCGAGCGGGCCCGGCACCAGCAGGTGCGGCTCGGGGCCGCCGAGGTCGGCCAGGACGTCGTCCTCCAGCGCGGCGCGCACGCAGCGGGCCTGCGCCGGCAGCGCCACCAGCGTCACCTCCGAGGGCACGCGCCAGCCCGCCTCCTCGGCGGTCCGGACGACCGCGGCCCGCGGGCTCCGCGGGCGCTCCAGGATGACCCGCAGCAGCCGCCGGTGCAGCGCGGCGCGCTCGTCGGCGGTGCGCGACCGGGCCTCGGTGAAGCCCTCGACCGACAGCGAGACCAGCTCGTCGATGTAGGCGAACAGCGCGTCGGCGAGCTGGGACATCACCGTCGACGACAGCCCGTGCCGCCGGCCCACCTCGGCGACCCGGCGCCAGGCGACCTGCACGCCGGTCCGGTAGGCGGCCTGCAGCGCGTCCAGGCTGCGGCCCTCGTACGCCTCGCCGCGGCCCAGCGCCCGGCACAGCTCGTCGCGCCGGGCGCGCGACTCGCCGGAGCCGGAGATCTGGTCGACGAAGGTGTGCAGGGCCTGCTCCACGCTCTGCCGCAGCCGTGGCCGGTACGGCGTCCCGTCCGGCTCGTTGAACTCCGGAATCGTGTGGCGGATCTCCGTCATGATGTCCTCGGTGAGGGAGTCCAATTCCGGCCGGAGAACTGCGGCTATCTGCGGTGGAAGCCGTACCGGCCGCCGATCCCGTCCAGCGGAGTCGAGGGTTCGCGCCAACCTCGATCCTCCTTCCCTCCACCGTCGGCCGCGCAATGCCACGGGCGGCGGCGAGGTGCCTCCGGGCGGCGGTATGGCCATTACGATCAGCGATATCGCACCTCGTCCACGCCGGGCTCGGGGACATTAGCCCGCGCGCCGGGTGATCTACGGCCACTCAAACGTAACCTACTCCCGCCTGGCGTGCACCGATCCATGGAAGGTTTCCCCGCCGCCGCGCGACTAACCCTCCAGCACGCAGTATGACCTGGTGAAACGCCGTTCACGGAGCGTGTCGATAGCCGATCGGTCACTCACCTGGAGATAGATCGTCTTCGGTTTTGATCACCTGATGACAAGAAACGGATCCGGTCCAAGATTTTCGCAAATGGGCTCTTGTCGGACGCGAAGTCGGCACTTAGCTTACTCATCGGTAGGAGGCGCCGAAGTGGAACGGGGCAGGTTACCAGAAACCTGCGCTCCGGTATCGCGATACGGCGGAATCTTCCGGTCGTCCTACCCGGCCACAGTTTTGCCAGAAGGAGCGGCCCGCAGAAAGATCACGCCCACTCGTCCCCGGAATCCCACCCCTTCGAGCACCATCCCCACCGGGAACCCCCCACGCGAAAGGGCACATCCCATGCGCAAGACCATCCGCAAGACCGTTCTCACCGGTGCCGTACTCGCCGCCGGCATCGGCCTGGCCGCCACCCCCGCCATGGCCGACGACGCCAGCTGGGCGGTCGTCAACGGCGGCTCCGTCTACGCCGAGTCCGTCGACACCAGCCTCACGGTGGTGCGCAACAGCGCCAAGCTGACCTGTGACGTGGTCAGCGCCAACGCCAGCATCCCCACCACCTCCGGCCACTCCGGCGTGGGCATCGGCACCATCTCCAGCACCACCTGGGACACCTGCCGCGGGCCGCTGAGCCTGACCTTCACGGTGGCCCACTCCGGCTCGTGGAAGCTGAACGCCATCCAGCCCACCTCCACCGCGGGCCGCAGCGTCGGCACCGTCACGAACGTGGTCGCCAACATCAGCGGCCCCGGCTGCACGGCGACCTTCAGCGGTGGCGTCCCGGCCTACTACGACAACTCGACCGGGCAGCTCACGTTCGACCCGACCGCGCCCAACCCGACCGGCGTCTCGGTCGTCGCCTCCGGTGTGTCCGGCTGCCTGGGCATCATCACCAACGGTGACGTGGGCCGGTTCGCGGGCACCTTCGACACCGACCCGAACAACGTGGACCTCGTCTACACCCCGTAATCGCGGACGGCCCACCGAGGGCCGGTCCCACCCCCGGTGCCGCGCGGACGGCTTCTGCCGCCGCGCGGCACCTTCTGTCGGGCGGGCCGTTCCGAGGAGACCGGTCACTTCCCGAGGGCCGGCCGCGGGCGCCCTTCCGGGGAACCCCGTCCCAACGCGACCCCGGCTCACGCGGAAGGCGCGCACCGAGGCGCCGTCAACGGCGAGATCCACGCGGGAATGTTCGTAAAAGGGTTTGATGATTGGCCGGGATCCGGCCGATCTCATGGTCGATATGCCCTCGGCTCCCTATCGTTTCGCCAAGGGAATTGGTGCCATAGCCGCTCGCAG
Organism: Actinomadura viridis; assembly: GCF_015751755.1. Lineage (GTDB taxonomy): Bacteria > Actinomycetota > Actinomycetes > Streptosporangiales > Streptosporangiaceae > Spirillospora > Spirillospora viridis. Next base: position 6,064,261 of record NZ_JADOUA010000001.1, on the reverse strand, counting down.
GTGCAGGCTTTCCTTCGGTCGGATCGGGCCGGCGTTCGCCTGGAAGAGGGTGGCACCTGGGGCCCTTGCCCCGGCCCACGCCCTGGGCAGGGGTGAACCGTCCGGGACGTGCGGTGAACGGCCCGCTTTGACCATGGGCGATAAAAATCGGTGCCGCGTTATCAACACCCAATAATCGCGTCGGCGGCGGTTGTCGTGTGGCGTCATGGGAAGCTTGTGCTCGTTTAACCGGTGAACTAGGCTCACCGTTCCGTCCTCTCGGATCTGTCAGTCGGATAACCGGTGTTCTGGCGAGGGTGTCCTGGGTTGAACACGGTCCGCGAATTGGTGCTCTGGTCGTGATCCGGTTCGGACGGAGAGAAGAAGGGACGTTGGAGTGGACGGGCGAATATGAGCGGCCGAGGCCGTTGGGGTCCGGGCCGGCTCGCGCGGACGGCGGCGATCGCCTCCGTGGTGCTGGTGGCCGGGCTGATCCCGGGAGCCGGGGTGGCTCTCGGTGACACGCAGCGCGCCGACGTCGGCATCGGCTACACCTGCCGTCTCCCGTCGGCCCCGGCACGGGTCGACGTCCGGGTCAAGGCCGTCTTCCCCGCGACGGGCAAGATCGGCACCCCCGCCCGTACCGACGACGTGGCCCTGACGGTGACGATCCCCCGGGAGTCGCTGGGCGACCTGACCAAGGACGACGCGGTCTCCGTCGCCGGCACGGCGCGGTTGCAGACCCTGTGGACGCAGGCCGAGCAGCCGCTCTCCGTCGAATGGCCGGGCCTGACCGTGCCGGAGAAGAAACTGCCCCGAGACGGCGCGCTGGTCCTGAAGGCGTCCGGCCAGGTCCCCACGACCGCCGTGACCAAGGCCGGTGACCTGGTCGTCTCGGCGGGCGAGCTCACGTTCAGGCTCCAGACGCGGAACGCCAGCGGGGCGGTGACCTCTCCGGGCGGGCTGTCGTTCTCCTGCGTCCCCGACCTGGGCCAGGACACCACGCTCGTGACGGTCCCGGTGGCCGGGCCCGAGCAGGCGCCCGTGACGACCAGCCCGGGAGGCGGCGAGGCACCGGCGCGGACCGGCCCCCGGGTGCGGAACGACGACGTGTGCCCTCCGATGCCCGAGCCCAAGCTCAACCCGAAGTTCCCCGTTCCCGAGCCGCCGCCGGGCGTGGACCCTTCTCCCATCGCACCCGACTACTCCTGTGCCTGGGTGGAAGGGCACGCGAACGTCAACAAGCTCAAGGGCGCCTCGGCGTTGAAGGGCAAGGCGTCGGTCATCATCGGTCTCGACCAGTTCTTCAAGGCGGAGACCCCACCGGAGGATCCGCACGGGTACGCCCAGGCCCGCACCATCGCCCTCTCCTACCTGAACTCCACCCAGTCCACCTTCCTCACCTTCGGCTTCATGCCGACGACGGCGACGATGGAGATCACTCAGATCGGAACGGCGAACGCCATCGCGATCGGCCCGGCCGCCACCGACAGCCCCCGGCCGACCATCACCACGGTGACGGCGGAGGCCTCCATCCGCCTGCGCGACGTCAAGGTCAACGGAACGCCCATGGACGTCGGGCCGAACTGCAAGACGGCGCGGCCGGTGCGGCTCACGCTGACGGGCGACAACACGGCGGACCCCTCGTACGAGGTCGCACTGGGAGGACGGCTGAGCGGGACGGCGGACGTCCCGGCCTTCAGCGGATGCGGTGTCGACGATGACCTCGACCGGCTTCTCACGGCGTCGGTGTCGGGGAAAGGAAACTATGTCCGCCTGACGCAGGGCCCGGTCTGCTACGTGGTCGCGAAGGACCCGAACATCTACCCCTGCCCGCCCGAGGTGTTCGGGTACACGATCACGCCTGGGGGCGACTTCCGCTTCACCTCGGGAGAGATCGTGTTCAGGGTCGGTATCGGCAGCACCAGGACCATCAAGTGCGCGACGTCGGAGGTGCGCGGGACCTTCAAGCGCGGGTCCGGGATTGATCCCCGCAGTCTGGGCACGGCCGCCGCCCTGACCTTCAACGACTGCGTCGGCCAGGGAAATCTGGCGTCGCTCGGGAACGTCACCGTCAGGACGGTCGCGCCTCTGCGCCTCGGGCACAACATGACCGCCGGGCTCGATAAGACGACGGGCACCATGAATCTCCAGGTGTCGACGCCGCACCTCGAGGTCTCGGGTGGAAGCTGCCGGTTCAAGGCGGTGGGCGCCGGCGGTTCGCCCACCTACCGCTTCGGCATGCAGTACCCGAACGGCAGTTCCAGCCTAACCGTCCCCTCAGGGGCCACCGGTACCGTCGCGGAGGCCACGGGGTGCCCGTCCGACGTGCGGGGTTCGTTCGGGATCGTGACCCCGGTCCCGTACACGGTGGACTCGCCGCAGCTGTTCAAGTACGGCGGCACGCCGAAGTGAGCCGGTAGCGCTCCGGCGAAGGGGCCGGCCGTCCGATCGGACGGCCGGCCCCTTCGCGTCCGAGCAGTTCGTCGGCGCCCTGCCGTCCGGCCCGCGCGCAGCCGAACGGCTGGCTCACGCACGCCGCGGACGACCGTGCGGAACGTGACGAGGCCCGCCACCGGGTGGGGTGGCGGGCCTCGCGGGCGCGGTGCCGGTCAGTCGCCGATCTGGCGCAGCATCTCGGCGACCGTGGGGGGAACGGTCGCCGCGCCCAGCTTCAGCGAGATCGTGTTGTCCGGGCCGGGCACCGTCAGGTTGATCAGCGGGGTGGCCAGGAGGCAGTTCTGGAACTCGGGGATCGTGTAGGTGCCCGCCATGGTGCCGCCGTTGAGCACGTCCCAGTCCGAACCGGAGTTCAGCGTGATCGTCGCCGGCGTCTTGGTCTTGCAGTTGTCGCCGACCGGCGTCGGGATCCCCGCCACCTTGAGGTTGCTCAGCTTGAGGGTGACCTTCGAGGTGCTCTGGGTCGCGCCGGTGTTGAGGTCGACCTTGCCCGTGGTGGGGGTGGCCTCGATGAACTCGGTGGTCACGCTGACGGGGATGACGCCCCACTGCTTGAACTCGCCCTTGGCCGCGGGCATCTTCAGGTTCGCGGTCAGGTCACCGTTGCCGAAGTCCAGCGTGGTCTCCAGCGTGCCGGGGCCGAGGGCCATGGAGGAGCCGGTCGCCTTGATGGCCGTGGTACCGCTCACCGGGTAGTCGACCCGGATGGACGGCTCGGCGCTGGCGGCCGGAGCACTGGCGACGCCGAGGGCGGCGGCGGCCAGCCCGGCGGTCGCCAGCGCGGCCACCCGGCGGGTCTTGGAGGAAAGGGACGTCGGGCGCACCATGGGGGCCTCCTGAGGGGCGGGAAGGGTTTCTCGCGGTCGGGCGAGGTCGATTTCACGGGCGGAGCGAAAGGGTACGGACATGCCGTTCTCGCCATATCCGCCTAGCGTTCGACGATCCGAAGATTACTTCCGCCCGGAAACAGTGACAAGGTTCGGAAGGACCAATTTCCGGGCCCTCTTCCAAGGTGCGACAATTCTTGTCACCAGAATATAAGTGCACCCTTTCATTTGTGTCCCGGTGATAGTCGTCCTGTCCGTCCGGTGCGGGATCCTCCCTGTTCGCGGGCCTGTTGCCGGACGCATCGACCCGGCCGCATTCGGCCAGTGCACGCGAAAGTCACTGCGCGTGAATAAGGGCGACCATTTTCGTGAGGGAACGGTGAGTTCCGATCACCCTCGGGCCGTGCGGGCGCGGCGGTACTCGCCGGGCGGGACGCCGAAGTGGCGCCGGAAGGCCAGGTGGAAACCGACGCCCGACCGGTAGCCGACCCGTTCGTGCAGCGTGCCGAGCGGCACGGCGGTCTCGGTGAGCAGCCGGGCCGCTTCGCGCATCCGGCGCCCGGCCAGATGGGCGGCCGGAGCCTCGCCGACGAGGCGGCGGAAGGCGGTCGCGAACGCCGACCGCGACATGTTCGCCTCCCGGGCCAGCGACTCCAGCGTCCACGGCTCGGCGTAGCGGGTCTGGATCGCCAGCAGCGCCCGGCCGATCGCCGGGTCCCGCAGCGCCCGCAGCGCCGGCGAGGTCTCGCCGAGGCGGCCCAGCGCCACCCGCAGCGCGAGAACGAAGACCAGCTCGAACGCCCGCAGCGCCACCAGCCCCGACCCCGGCGCGCCGTCACGGGTCCCGTCCGCCAGCTCGCGCAGCGTCCCGGCCAGCAGCGGTTCCACGGCCAGCATCTCCCGGTCGAGCACCAGGACCTCCGGCAGCGCACGGTAGAGAGGGGACACGGCCGCCTCGTCATAGTGGAGCCCGCCGCACAGCAGCTCGGTCATCGGGCCCGGCCCGTCCACGCGCAACTCGGTCGTGCTCCCGGCGGGACGGCCGGGCAGCAGCAGGTCCAGCGGGGTCGTGGCGCGGCCCGGCCGGTCCGCCAGCTCGTGCGCGCCGCCGTACGGGAAGATCGCCAGCTCCCCGGCGCGAAGCATGATCGGATCGGCCCCGCCCGGCATCGTGATCGCGCATTCGCCGGAGTGCACGTAGTGCAGGATCGCGTTCCGTTCCTGGTCGCCCCGCAGCCCCCAGGGCGCCCGAACCGTCCACCGGCTGGCGAACACCCCCTCCAGCCGCAGCGGCGCCAGCACCTCCCCGAGCAGATCCGCCCCGCCCGCCGACGTCTCCCGCACGACCGCTGTCATGGACGATCCTTAAACGAACCCGGACTCATGCTTATGGAACGTACAGGACGGTCCGGCCAGCCTGGGAGGCATGACACACACCTACCTAGTGATCGGTGCGAACGGGGCGCAGGGCGGAGCGGTCGTCCGGAGGCTGCTCGCGGACGGGCACCGCGTCCGCGGCCTCGGCCGGGCCGCCACCGGACCGGCGGGCGTCGAATGGGTGCGCGGCGACCTCGCCGACCCCGCCGCCGTGCGCGCCGCGTTCGACGGGGTGACCCGGGCCTCGGCGACCCTGCCCATGGAGTTCGACCCGGCCCTGGTCGCCCGCTACACCGCCAACATCATCGCCGCGGCCGGCGGTGTCGAGCGCCTGGTCCTCAACATCGGCAACCGCCTTCCCGCCGCGCGCACCGGCGTCCCCGCGTTCGAGACGAGACGGGACGCGGCCGAGGCCCTGCTCGCCTCGGGCATACCGGCCACCGTCCTGTGCCCGCCGCTCTACCTGGACAACCTGTCCGCGCCGTGGGCGACCGAGGCCCTGGCCAACGGGGCGCTGCCCTACCCGCTCCCGGCCGGCCACCGTGTCGCCTGGCTGTCCCACGACGACCTGGGAGCCCTCACGGCCGCCGCTTTCGACCGTCCCGAACTCCTCGGGCAGCGGGTCGACGTCGGCGGCGCGGACGTGGTGACGGGCCCCGAGCTCGCCGCCGCCTTCACCGCCGTGCGCGGCCACGAGGTGACCTACATCCCCGTGGACCCGGACGAGTTCGAGAAGGGCCTCGCCCAGGCGGTCGGACCGGCCGTCGCCGCGGGCGTCGCGAGCACCTACCGGCTCCTGGCCGACCCCGCACACGCCGCGCTCTACGAGGGAGACCCGGCCAAGGTCGAGGCCGCCTTCGGCATTTCCCTCACCCCGTTGCGGACCTGGATCGCCACACGGTGAACGCCGTCGAAGAGGTCGTCCGGCACCACCGTTTCATCGAGGGGTGGCTGCGCGGCACCGCGGGCGCGCACGAGCTGAACGACTTCCTCGCCGCGCACACGCCGGACTTCACCTGGTACGACCCGGACGGCGCGCTGCGGACCCTGCCAGAGCTGGGGCCCGCGATGGAGGAGGCCCACGGAGCCGCCCCGGACCTCACCCTGGAGATCCGTGAACCCCGCGTCCTGCTGGACCGGGACGGCCTGCTGGTGGCGACCTACGAGGAGCACCACCGGACGCCCGGTGTCTCCAGCGCCCGGCGGGCCCTGGCCGTCCTCGTCCCCGGGACCCTGCGCTGGCGGCACCTGCACGAGACCTGGATCGTCCAGCCAGGTTGATCGCCGGTCCTGGGCGCGCGGCATCCCCCCGCCGCGCGCCCAGCCTCCCGATGAGATCGCGGAACCCGTACGGCTCGGGCTTCGGCACGCCTCCCGCCGGTAAGTATCGGCGGGAGGCGCTTAGCCCCTCCGGGAGGTCATCACGGACCTCTATCGTTCCCTCGGATACGACGGCCATCCAGGCCCACGGGTGACGAGGAGGAACGTGATGACGGACGGGGACCGCCGGGAGGCGCTGGCCGAGATGCGCGAGAAGTTGGACCTTCTACGGAAGGTCGAGGAGAAGCACGGCTTCGGCGTCACGATCGAGGAACCGAGGGAGTTGCACCCGGTGCCGGGCGTCCCCGAAGCGGTCACCGAGGTGTTCAGCCTGTTCTCTCGCTTGGAAGGCACGTACTTCTGCTTTGAACAGCCCGAGGAGATCGCGAGCCGCAGCGCGTGGCTCGACCGGCAGACCATTCCCCATTGCCCGCTGGGCAATCCCCTGGTGATCGGCGACGACCGTCATGACGTCCCCGCCGACCTTCGCAAGGAGGGGCTGGGGGGCGCCCCCATCCGGATGGACCTGGAAGACGGGAGCGTCTACTACTGCGACCCGGACGACTATGTCTTCCTCTACGAGCACCCCGACGAGGAGATCGAGGTCGAGGAGCTGGCGCCGGACATCGTCACCTTCTTCAACACCTCGGTCCTCGGCGAGGGCTACCCGGAACTCGTCAAGGCGGTCATAGGGGAGTACGCCGTCACCCGCCGTGACCGGAAAGGCCGGCACCGGGACAGCTGGACCAGGCTCCTCACCGAGAGCGGCCTGCTCTAGCGGACGCCGAGGCGCACGTTGACTTGCGGCGAGTTGCTGGGTTGGGGTGTGTCTGAGGCGACAACTCGCCGCAAGTCAACGTGTAGGACGGGGGCGTCGGCCCGTGAGCGTTTTGAGGCGTGCCTGCCGAGGGCGCTCAGCCTGGCCGCTTAGCCCTTGTCCTGGATACGTGGTCGGGCGGGCTGTCGGTCAAGCCGAAACCGAGCGCGGGCTGTGTTGACCCCGTGCGGCCCTTCAAGGAGGCCCGTTGTGATGGAAGGGCCGGCACCAGGGCAGCTGGACGAGGCTTCTCACCGAGAGTGGCCTGCTGTGCGTGGTTGCTCTGTGTGCGGGGTGGTCCGTTGATCGCCAGGGAGTGCGCGTTGACTTGCGGCGAGTTGCTGGTGCCGCATCAGGCGATGTTCGCCCGGCCTTGATCGTGTGCTCGTGGACACCCAGAAGTGCCGGTAGGCGGACAGATGTACGGACAGCGGGTGCCGACACGCGGACAGGGAAAGTGCTGGTTGCGGCTCGAGTTGGGGTGGATGAGTCACGGCGGATGGTTTGGCGTGTCGTGGAGTCATCGCGCGTTCCGGGCGGGGCTTGCGGGATGCCCGTCGCAACCACTAGGTTGCCATCATGATAGCAACTCAAGGGTTGCGAAGGGGTAGGGGTGTGGTTCCGGACAGGATCGAACGCGAGATGGTGCTGCGGCACCCCGCCGAGCGGGTGTGGGCCGCGCTGACCACCGCCGAAGGGCTGTCGCAATGGTTCGGCTCGGTGGCTGAGATCGATCTACGGCCCGGCGGGCGAGCGTATTTCCGCTGGGATGACCTCGACCAGGAATCCGTCGCCACGATCACGATCGTCGATCCACCACACCGTTTGGCGTTCAGGTGGCCAATCGAGGGCTGGCCGGGGGACGACGCGCCCCTGACGCTGGTGACCTTCACCCTGGAGCCCGTAGCGGAGGGGACCCGGCTGCGTCTTGTGGAGAGCGGGTTCACCCAGGTCGCCGACCACGTTGCCCGGTCCGCCCACCAGGCCAACAGCCAGGGATGGGCCGCAGAACTCGGCGATCTGGAGAGCTACCTCGATGCGGCCGCCTGATTCCCAGGAGCAGGCCGTCGCGGTGTTCGCGGCGCTCATCGATCCGACCCGGCGGGCGCTGCTGGACGAGCTCGCCCGCGCCGGACCCGCAACCGTCACCGATCTGGCGCGGCGGCTGCCGATCAGCCGGCAGGCAGTGGCCAAGCACCTCGATCAGCTTGCCGAAGCGGGCCTGATCAGCTCCGGTGAACCGGTCGGCCGCCGCCACCCCTACCGGTTGGAACCAGCGCCCATCCGCGCGGCCCAGATATGGCTGGCCACGCTCGCCAACAGATGGGATGACCGGCTGACCGCGCTGGAACGCGCACTGGACGCCACCGCCACCCCGACACTCGACCAAGGAGCCACCTGACAATGAACCAGCCTGAGTTCACCGCCGGCCTGAACATCGCCATGAAGATCCCCAAGGCGCAGTACGAGGCCACCGTGGCCTTCTACCGCGACACCCTGGGCTTCGAGGTCAAAGAGGAGGACGTTTCCTACGCCCCGACCGTCTCAAGAACTCATTCGGTGCGGTTCGGTCCTAACACGCTGTGGCTGGACTGCGTCGACAACTACAGCCAGCCCGACCTGTGGTTGCAGCTCCACACCGATGACCTGGACGCGGCGACGGCCGTACTGGCCGGCACCGGCATCCGCCCGTGTGACGAGGTCGAACCACTGCACGACCTCGAATCCAGAACCCACTGGATCAAGAACCCGGCCGGCATCGTTCACCTGCTCGCAGAATCCGGCTGAGCCGCCCAGCCCTTTGGGTGTCGTTCCGGCCCGGCACATTCACTGTCCGCCAACCAGCACTTTCAAGACCGACCACCAGCGCTTACAGGGCTCTGTCTCACTCTGTGGGGTCAAACCAGCTCTGCTGACGCCCAATGATCAATCCTGGTTACAAACCGGCTGCATTGTCGTGGTCGAGCGAGGCAGGATCAGTGCATGGATCTCCCGCTGACAGAGTTCGACATGGCCCAGGAGGCGGTGCTGACTCCGACACCGCCGAGGCTGAGCGAGCCTTTGCCGGAACGGGTCGTGATGTGCTTCTTTCCTGAAGTGGTGGCCGGCCTGCCCGACAGCCATGGGGGGCGGCAGATCGGTGAGTTCTCCATCGAGATGGGTGGCCACAAGATCTACCGGGTGACGCATGACGAAACTCTGGTGGCGGTCTTCCATCCCGGCGTGGGCGCGCCGCTGGCCGCTCATCACTTCGAGAAGGCGATCGCTGCCGGCGGCCGCGTGTTCGTCGCGTGCGGTGGTGCGGGCGCGCTCCGGCCCGGTACGGACATGGGGTACCTGGTCGTCCCGGACGCCGCCGTGCGGGACGAGGGCACCTCCTACCACTACGCTCCAGCTGCCCCGATCATCCACGCCGACCCCGGACTGGTCGAGGCGGCGACCACCGTTCTCCTCGACCGAGGCATCCCGTTCACCACAGGCACGACCTGGACCACCGACGCGCCCTTCCGCGAGACCCGAGCTCGGGTGCAGACCCGCCAGCGGCAGGGCTGCGTGACTGTGGAGATGGAGACCGCCGCGTTCCTGGCCGTCGCCCAATTCCGCGGCGTGAAGTTCTGCCAGTACCTGTATGCCGGAGACGACCTCAGCGGCCCAGCGTGGGACCACCGCGACTGGACCACCGCCGAAGTCCGCACTGAGCTCCTTCACATAGCAATCGAAGCAACAGGCAGACTCTGACGACCGCCAGCTTCATGCCGGTCAAGTGGGGGGTATCTCTTGAGGCGTGGAAATGATCTTGATGGGTAGATCAGAAGCCGAGTAGATCATCCATCGAATTCGGGGGGATTCGAAGCCGTGACCGTGATCAAGGGGAATGAGAGCGTCGACGGGGACGCGTCGATTCGTGAGCTGCTGAGTGATGATGTGCTGGATGTCCTGCTGGAGCGGTCGAAGGACGAGGCCGGGCAGTTGCGGCTGACCGGTGAGGGGTCGATGCTCGGGCAGCTGGTCAAGGCGGTGCTGGAACGCGCGCTGGAAGGCGAGCTGACCGCTCACCTGGGCTATGGCAGGCACGATGCGTCCGGGAACAACTCCGGCAACTCCCGCAACGGCCGGGGGAAGGGCAAGACGGTGCAGACCGGGGTCGGGCCGGTGCGCATCAGCGTGCCGCGGGACCGGGCCGGATCGTTCGAGCCGGTGCTGGTGCCCAAACGGGCCGGGAGGGTCGCCGGCGGCCTGGACGACATGATCATCAGCCTGTACGCCCACGGCATGAGCGTGCGCGACATCCTGCACCACCTCAAGCAGGTCTATGGCACCGACCTCTCGCACGAGCAGGTCTCCCGGATCACCGACCAGGTGATGGACGAGGTCAAAGCCTGGCAGACGCGTCCGCTGGACCCCACCTATGCCGTGGTGTTCCTGGACGCCATCGTGGTCAAGGTGCGCGACAACAACGTCGTGACCAACAAACCCGCCTACATCGCGGTCGGCGTCGACACCGACGGGGAGAAGCACGTGCTGGGCATCTGGCTCGCGCGGACGCCGGCCGAGTCGGCCACCGCCGCCGAGAGTGCGCGGTTCTGGGCCTCGGTGATGGCCGATCTGCGCAACCGCGGGGTCCGCGACATCCTGATCGCCTGCTGCGACGGCCTGAAAGGCTTCGAGGACGCCATCAACGCCGCGTTCCCGGCCACGGTCGTGCAGACGTGCGTGGTTCATTTGATCAGAAATGCGCTGCGGCCGGTCGCCCGCAGGGACGCCGGCGCGGTGGCCAAGGAGCTGAAGAAGGTCTACACCGCGGTGGACGCAGACGCCGCACTGGAGGCCCTCGCCGAGTTCGCCGGCACCGACCTCGGCCGCAAGTATCCGCAGGCGGTGAAGGTATTCGAGGACGCCTGGGACCGGTTCACGCCCTACTTCGCCTTCACCGCACCGGTCCGCAAGCTGCTCTACACCACCAACGGGATCGAGTCGCTGAACTACCAGTTGCGCAAGGTCACCAAGGCCAGAGGGCACTTCCCGACCGACGACGCCGTGGTCAAGCTGCTGTGGCTGGCCATCGTCAACATCGAGGACAAAAGAGCCCGCGAACGCGCCGCCAAACGCGACAACGGCGACAAGCACGCCTTCCAGCCCGCCCGCCTCGTCGAAGGGCAACGCGTCGCCGGATGGCGCGAAGCACTCAACGAACTCGCCATCGCCTATCCAGGACGCATCAGGTAAAGCGGACTACACCTACCACCTGCAAGACCTTTCCACACCTGAAGTTACAAGCTCGTCAAGTGACAGGTGATGAGGCTCAGTTGTAGAGGATCATGGTTCGGAGTAGGTCGAGGTTCGCCCGACCGTGTCGGCTGCGGTCCAGGATGGCGGCGAGTTGGTCCTTGTCGTCGTTGGTGAGGTGGTCGGGGTCGCTGGTGATCCATCGCCGGACGTCGCGGACGGAGGGCGGCTTAGGCGGCAGGTCGGGGGTGTCCAGGCCGGCGCGCAGTGGGGCGACGTAGCGGCGGATGGTGGGGATCATCCGCCGCGGCAGGGGCTCGGTGGTGACCTGACGGCGGGCTCAGATGGTGCTGCTGTCTGCACAGGGCATGGACCTGGCGCGCATCGCCAAACCGCTACGGCGGGGTGCGGCACCTGTTCGACGCCTACGACCTGGGCAGCGACGAACTCTACGGGCACATCAAGAAGACCAAGAACCGCAGCAAGGTTCTGGAATTCTGCTGCTACCTGCGCAACCTCTACCCGCCGCACCCAACCGGATCGAGGCCCAGTTCACCGCCCTGTGCTACTTCACCCTCGACGGGACCGACCGACCACGCCAGGCACCCAGAAGCGCCAAGGAGAGGAGGCCGGGCCGAAGCCCGGCCTCCTTGGTCTCCTGGTCAGGGCAGGTCGAGTCGGCCCTTCTTGATCTGGGTGGCGAAGGCGTGCCATTGGGAGGGCGTGAGGGCGAGTTTGGGTCCGTGCGGATTCTTGCTGTCACGGACGCCGACGGCCACGCCGAGGTCGGCCACCTCCACGCAGGTCGAGTTCTCTTCTTCAGTGCTGCGGCTGCTCTTGCGCCAACGGGCCGATGAGAAGTCCACCGTCATCAAAGGTCCTCCAAGACCCCGCGGATCAACTTCTCCGAGTCTGCCACCGGGAGCGCTTCCGATGAGATTCGGTCGTACAGCACAGCCAGTTCGCGTACCTGAGCACGGTTGTCGACTATCTGGCTGTGGCCGCCGACCGCCTCCACAAAGGCGACGTCTGGAGAGTCCGGGAACCCCAACAAGGTGAAGGCCCCACCCGGAAAGACCGGTGCCCCGGAGGGCACGACCAGAACCGTGATGTTCGGTTCAGCAGCGAGGGTGAGCAGATGCGCGAGTTGGCGTCGCATGACCTCGCGATCACCTACTACGCGCCGGATGGCGGTCTCCTCGATGAGGACCACGAGCCATGGCGGGTCGTCGCGGTGCAGGATCTCCTGGCGGGCGATCCGTGCGGCGACGAGTTCCCCGACACGCTCCTCGCGGTGGGCCCTCTTGAAGATCTCCCGGGCGTAGTCCTCGTTCTGGAGTAGGCCGCAGATCGTGGACTGTGCGTAGACCTTGATGCTGTTCGCCTGGTGCTCAAGCTCGGAGTACTCCCAGATGGCGCTTGGTGGGCCCTCCTCGTCGGCCCAGTGGATGTATAGCGACTCGAAGAACTCTTCAAGATCGAGGGCTTTGTCCAGGCCCGTGGAGAGGCGGATGGTCGGGGGACGGCGGCAGTTCTCGACGTGGCCGATGAGCTTGCCGGACACCATGATCGCGGGGTGTCCGCCCAGCTGGTCCTGGGTCAGCTTGGCCCGGGTGCGTTCCCGCGCGAGGGCGCGTGCGTACACCGCTTGGAGACTCTTCTTCGGGTCCAGTTCGGGCATGTATGGCCTCTTTTCGGGGGGCGGCTACTGCGGCGGTAGCGGGGATCGGCCGAGGCGTAGCCGGGGATTCGACTCTGGAGTGACGATTCAGTAGCTGAGAGTAGTGAGATTCGCCACGCTTTGGTGTCGAACCGAGGAATCCACGACAGGAAAGCGAAGCGATGATCGCGATGGCCTACGGAATCCGCATTACCGAGGAAAGCTACAAACGGGACGTCCCCGCCCTGCCCATCTGTGTCGGGCTGCTCCGCGAGTGCGTGGAATCGCGGCTCGTTGGCTGGGGCGTCCGGCGGGAGGCCATCGACGACGCACTGCTGGTCATCAGCGAGCTGGTGACCAATGGTGTGGCCGCCTGTCCGGACACCGTCCTGGGGTTCGAGATGTACGTGTTGGGCTTCACCCTGGTCATCGAGATCACCGACACGTCCCCGGACCCCCTCGTCCGCCGTACGGCCGGGGACTACGGCGTCAGCGGGCGGGGTCTCGACATCGTCGACGCCCTCGCCGAGAGCTGGGGCATGCGCCGCCTGCCCCTGGGCGGCAAGTGCGTCTGGGCGCGCCTCGCCCTCAAGGACTCCTGATGACGCGGACGCCGCCAGGACCGCCGATCGATGAGGTGTTCGCCGCGCTCGACGTACGTCCGGGCTTCCGGGCGGAGCTGGTGGACGGAGAGATCATCGTGTCATCGCCCACCGATGGGCGGCACGAGACGAGCATCGTGGCGGTGGACGACTGGGTGCGTGAAGTCCACGACCTCCGGCTCCATCGCAACCTGACGCTGATCAGCCCAGAGGGCGAATACGTGCCGGACGGGATCGCGGCCCCCAAGGGCGCGTTCGCCGGACGCGAGTGGCACAGCAAGCCCGACGGGGTGGTGATGGTGCTGGAAGTGACCTCACGTGACCGCCGGAACCACAAGGGCGCCGAGCGGGACCGCGGGCCCAAGCGCCGAGGCTACGCCGCCGCCGACATCCCGCTGTACCTGCTGATCGACCGGCTGGACGGCAAGGCCACGATCTTCTCCGAGCCTCGCGGCGACGACTACACCCACAGCACCTCGGTGGTCCTCGGCGAGGGCCTTTCCATTCCCCCGCCGTTGGAAGGCGTTCTTCCGACGGACGACTTCTGAATCGCCGGTCGGGGGTTGGCCTGGGGCCTTGGCACGCCGGGCCTGGGGCCCGGCACGCCAAGGCTGCTCGGCCTTCCCCTGTTCCGGGGCGGGGCTCGTGCCGCTGGGGCGGGTCCGGTCATCGGCGTCTCGAGCGGGTGAGCCGGGAGGCGCCGGTCAGCTGGACGATGTGGGAGTGGGCGCCGGACAGCCTGACCTGCTGCAGGTGAACGGGCGTGAGACCGTTCGCGATCGCGGCGGTGAGGGCGCCGGGATCGGGGATCAGGACGACCGCGGTCCCGTCGGGGGTGAGGACGCGGCTCAGTTCCGCCCACCAGCGGGCCGGATGGCGGGCCAGGGTGCCGGACGGCGTGACCTGCGCTCCCCACGGCGGGTTGCACAGGACCCGGTCGGCGCTCGCGTCCCTCAAGGGAAGCGCCCCGGCGTCACCGCGGCGTAGGCCGAGCCTGGGCACGCCCTCGGCGTTCGTCCTGGCCGCCTGGAGGGCGGCCGGGTCGTTGTCGAAGCCCTGGAAGCGGGCATCGGGGTGCAGGTGCGCGGCCTCGATGAGCAGCGTGCCGGCGCCGCAGCACGGATCCAGCACCGTGTGGCCCGGCTGGATGCCCGCCAGTTGCGCCATCGCCGCCGCCACCGGCGGGTGGAGGGTGCCGGGGATGGTGAGGTGCTTGTACGGGCGCCGGTGGAGAGGGCGGTCCGCGACGCGGAGCATGAGGGTCGCGGTGGTGCCGTCCAGGATGAGCCGCCACCCGCGGGCGGACGGCGGGGGAGCGTCGCCCGAACGGCGGGAGTGGTACGGGGCGCCCAGGCGTCCGGCGAGGGCGCGGCCCACGGCGTCCTCGGCGTCGTACCGGTTGTAGTTGCGGCGGCCGAGGAAGGACGCCGACACCTCGATCCCGCCGGCCGGCCCCGGCGGGGCGGCCGAGTCCGCCAGGGCCGTCAGGCGCCCGACGTCGGCCTTGGCGGGGCCGATGTCGGGCATGCGGGCGGTGAGCAGGAACAGGTCGTCGGCCGTCCGCAATGCCAGGGCCGCCTCCTCTGGTGGACGGCGGGGACGGAAGTGGACCTCCCGGTGCCCGAGATGGAGGATCGTGCCGAGTTCGTGCCGCAGGACCTCTGCGGCCAGGGTGGGCTCCAGCCCACGGACGCACCGCGCCACCAGGCGCGTCGCCGTCACGGGACGGCGACGGTGCCGGGACGCGGGGCGGTGAGGGAACGTGCGCGATCGCGCATGAGGATCGTTCTTCTCCCACGTCAGGACCCGGGACGGCGGCATGCTCGTCCCGCATCGCCGGCGACGGGGGCTCCTCGCCTCGCCGGCGGATTCCTAACGCAGGTGGAAGAAGAACTGCATGGCCGAGATGGTAGCAGCCGGGACGTGTGCCGGGGGCGCGGGCGGCGGCGGGGCCGGGCTCGCGTTCCGGGGGGAAGAAAGTTCCGGGTTCCGCGGAGCCGTCTCACCTGGCCGGATGTATTGCCCCAGGAATGGGAGCGCTGCCATCGTGTGCCGTATCCGGAAAGTGGCCTGTATAAAACGGTGCGGTGTCCGGGCGGGTCCTCTGTGTGATGATCTGATGCGCGGTTTTAGCGTCGTAAGCGGACCGTGTGGCCTGCGGTGATGGTACGGGTCGCGGCGGGGCGCGCACTCGGAGATAAACCTTCCGGTAGGCATTGTCATTCGGTGACAACGAAGTCGGCCGATGATTTCGATTCGGCGTGATTGCTTGCATCCCCCATCGTCCCGCAAGTAGCGTACCGGCCAGTAGTGATAGGCATGGCGACGGTTCGCCGCCAATCGCGATTGAAAATTGCGTGTGTGATAGCCCGCCAATCGGGGGCCGGATTGGGGAGGACTCCGATGTTTGGCTCTGTGGAATGGGAATAGAAGTCGTCGTCGAGGGGCTCACCAAGTCCTTCGGCCGGCAGACCATCTGGCGGGACATCTCGCTGACGCTGCCGGCCGGCGAGGTCAGCGTGATGCTCGGGCCCTCCGGCACGGGCAAGACGGTCTTCCTGAAGTCGCTGATCGGGCTGCTCAAGCCCGAACAGGGCCGGGTGCTGATCGACGGCGTGGACATGGTGAACGACCCGGACCGCAAGGTCTACGCGACGCGCAAGCGGTTCGGCCTGATGTTCCAGGACGGCGCGCTGTTCGGGTCGATGAACCTTTTCGACAACATCGCCTTCCCGCTGCGCGAGCACACCCGCAAGAAGGAGTCCGAGATCCGGCGCATCGTGCTGGAACGGATGGACATGGTCGGCCTGACGGGCCAGGAGCGCAAGCTCCCCGGCCAGATCTCCGGCGGGATGCGCAAGCGCGCCGGGCTCGCCCGCGCGCTGGTGCTGGACCCGGAGATCATCCTGTGCGACGAGCCGGACTCCGGCCTGGACCCGGTCCGCACCGCCTACCTGTCCCAGCTGCTCATCGATCTCAACGCGCGCATCGACGCGACCATGCTGATCGTCACGCACAACATCGAGATCGCCTCCACGGTGCCCGACAACATGGGCATGCTCTTCCGCCGCGACCTGGTGACGTTCGGTCCCCGCGAGGTGCTGCTGACCAGCCAGGAGCCGGTCGTGGCGCAGTTCCTGCGGGGCAACCGGCACGGCCCGATCGGGATGAGCGAGGAGAAGGACGCCGCCGCGCTGGCCGCCGAACGGGAGATGGCGCTGCCGCCCGCCCGGGTGCCGGAGATCGTCCCGCAGCTGGAGCCCAGTCCCGGGATGCCCGAGCGCAAGGCCGTCGCCCGCCGCAGGGAGCGCGTGATGACCATGCTGCCGCAGCTTCCTCCCGCAGCCCAGGAGGCGATATTGAACAGTCTGCTGCCGCCCGTCCGGGGAGGCGGGCGATGACCGCGCCGCAGTTCTCGGTGCCCGGGGCGGGCGCGCTGCGCGAGACCGGGCGGTTGTTCGCGCTCGGCGCGACCGTGCTGACCCACATGTTCAAGCGGCCGTTCCAGGCCCGGGAGCTGCTGGAGCAGTTCTGGTTCATCGCGTCGGTGACGATCCTGCCGACCGCGCTGGTGTCCATCCCGTTCGGCGCGGTGATCGCGCTGCAGGTGGGCTCGCTGGCCCAGCAGCTGGGCGCGCAGTCGTTCACCGGCGGCGCCAGCGTGCTGGCGGTGATCCAGCAGGCCAGCCCGATCATCGTGGCGCTGCTGATCTCCGGGGCCGGCGGCTCGGCGATCTGCGCCGACATCGGCTCGCGGACGATCCGCGAGGAGATGGACGCGATGGAGGTCATGGGCGTCTCGCCGATCCAGCGGCTGATCGTGCCGCGGGTCCTGGCGGCGATGCTGGTGGCGGTGCTGCTGAACGGCCTGGTCTCGGTGGTCGGCGTGCTCGGCGGCTACTTCTTCAACGTGATCCTGCAAGGCGGTACGCCGGGCGCCTACCTGGCCTCGTTCTCCGCGCTGGCGCAACTGCCCGACCTCTACATCAGCGAGTTCAAGGCGCTGCTGTTCGGCTTCATCGCCGGGGTCGTGGCGGCCTACCGGGGCCTCAACCCCAGGGGCGGGCCCAAGGGGGTGGGGGACGCGGTGAACCAGTCGGTGGTCATCACCTTCCTCCTGCTGTTCTTCGTCAACCTGGTGCTGACCGCGATCTACCTGCAGGTCGTACCGCCGAAGGGGGCCTAGCCGATGGTCTCCTCCACTTCGCGGCTGCGCCGCCCCGGCTCCTGGTTCGCCTGGCTCGACCAGCCCGGTGACCAGCTCGGCTTCTACGTCCGCGCGCTGCTCTGGACGCCCCGCGCGCTGCGCCGCTACCTCAAGGAGGTGCAGCGGCTCCTCGGCGAGGTCGCCTTCGGCTCCGGCGCGCTGGCGGTGATCGGCGGCACGGTCGGGGTCATGTTCGCGATGACGCTGTTCACCGGCGTGGTCGTCGGCCTCCAGGGGTACGCGGCGCTCAACCAGATCGGGACCTCCGCGTTCACCGGGTTCGTGTCCGCCTACTTCAACACCCGCGAGATCGCGCCGCTGGTCGCGGGGCTGGCGCTGTCGGCGACGGTCGGCGCGGGCTTCACCGCCCAGCTCGGCGCGATGCGGATCAACGAGGAGGTGGACGCGCTGGAGGGCATGGGCATCCCGTCCCTGCCCTACCTGGTCACCACCCGGATCATCGCCGGCACCGTGGCGATCATCCCGCTGTACGGCATCGGGCTGCTCAGCTCCTACCTCGCCTCACGGCAGGTGACGATCTGGGTGAACGGGCAGTCGGCGGGCACCTACGACCACTACTTCAACGTCTTCCTGGCGCCGGCGGACGTGGTGCTGTCGTTCCTGAAGGTGCTGATCTTCAGCGTGATGGTGATCCTGGCGCACTGCTACTACGGCTACCGGGCGTCCGGCGGGCCGGCGGGGGTCGGGATCGCGGTGGGCCGGGCGGTCCGGACCGCGATCGTGCTGATCAGCATCACCGACTTCTTCCTGAGCCTGGCCATCTGGGGCGCCACCACGACGGTGAAGGTCGCGGGGTGAGGCGGCGATGATCAATCCGACTCTGTCGCGCCGGCTGCAGGGCGTGGTGTTCCTGCTGGTGCCCGCCCTGCTGGTGTGGCTGGCGATCGCGGTCTACCAGAAGAAGTTCACCGACGCCACGATGGTGACGCTGCGGACCGGTTCGGTCGGCAACGAGCTGCACCGGCACGCCGACGTCAAGGTGCGGGGCGTGGTGGTCGGCGAGGTCCGCGAGATCACCGCGGACGGCGCGGGCGCCCGGCTCACGCTGGCGCTCAAGCCGGAGACGGTACGGCGGATCCCGGCGAACGTGACCGCGCAGATGCTCCCCACCACGCTGTTCGGCCAGCGGTTCGTGGCGCTGATGCCGCCGCCGCTGCCGTCGCCGGAACGGCTCACCGAGGGCAGCGTGATCACCGAGGACCGCACGGCGAACGCGGTGGAGCTGCAGGAGGTCCTCAACAACACCCTGCCGCTGCTCACCGCCGTCCAGCCGGCCAAGCTGTCGGCGACGCTGACCGCGATGGCGCAGGCGCTGGAGGGACGCGGGCACGACCTGGGCCAGACCCTCGCCACCCTCGACGGGTACCTGAAGAGGTTCAACCCGGACCTGCCCGCCCTCAACCGCAACATCCACGAGCTGGTGGAGTTCACCCACAACTACAGCGACGCCACGCCCGACATCCTGGACGCGCTGTACGACTTCACCGCCACCAGCCGTACCGTCGTGGACCAGCGCCGCGACCTCAGCGAGCTGTACTCCACGGTGACGGCCGGGGCCCAGGACCTCACCACGTTCCTGCGGCAGAACTCCGGCAACATGATCCTCCTGGCCTCGCACAGCCGCCCGTCGCTGGAGGTGCTGGCCCGGTACTCGCCGGAGTTCCCCTGCGTCTTCGAGATGCTGACCGACTTCATCCCGAAGATGGACAGGGCCCTCGGCAAGGGCACCGGCCGGCCGGGCCTGCGCGTGGACGTGAGCGTCGTCCCGTCCAAGGGCCGCTACGTCCCCGGCAGGGACACCCCCCGCTACAACGCGGGCGGCGGCCCGCGCTGCTACCCGCTGCCGTACGACCCGGCGGGAGGCGCGGCGGTGCGCGGCCAGGTCGCCCCGGCCGGGCAGGCGGCGCCGGTCGCGATCGCGCCGGGCGCGCTGGGCCTGCCCAACTCCCCGCAGGAGAACACGCTGGTGAACGAGCTGGTGGCCCCCGGCATGCGGGAGGTCCCGCAGTCCCTGCCCGACTGGAGCAGCGTCCTGGTCGGCCCGATCTTCCGGGGGGCGAAGGTGAACGTCAAGTGAGGGCGAACCTCAAGGGCCTGGGCGCCCCCCTGGTCAAGTCGATCGTCTTCGTCGTGGTGACGGTGACCGCCACGGCCGTGCTCGCGATCAGCATCGCCAACACCGGTGTGGGCGACGCCGACCGCTACAACGCGCGGTTCGCCGACGTGGCCGGGCTGAACGAGGGCGACAGCGTCCGGATCGCCGGGGTCAGGATCGGCCAGGTCACCGAGATCTCCGTGGTGAACCGGCGGCAGGCGCGCGTGCAGTTCACCGTCCAGAAGGGGCGGCGGCTGCCCGCCTCGACCACGGCGACGATCAAGTACCTCAACCTCGTCGGGCAGCGGTTCATCGAGCTCGACCGCGGCGCCGGCACCCCCGGGCAGGTCCTGCCGCGGGGCGGCACGATCCCGATCGAGCGGACGACGCCCGCGCTCAACCTCACCCAGCTGTTCAACGGCTTCCAGCCGCTGTTCCAGGCGCTGTCGCCCACCGACGTCAACCAGCTCGCCGGCGAGATCATCCAGGTGCTCCAGGGCGAGGGCCCCACGATGGACTCGCTGCTGCGCACCGTGGCCTCCCTCACCAGCACCCTCGCGGGCAAGGACCAGGTCATCGGGCAGGTCATCGACAACCTCAACGAGGTGCTGGAGACCATCAACGACCGCGGCGACCAGCTGGCCGACCTCATCGTCACGCTGCGGCGGCTCACGTCGGGGCTGGCCTCCGACCGCAGGCCGCTCGGCGAGGCCATCGTCGCCATGTCGGAGCTGACCAACAGCACCGCCGGCCTGCTCCAGGTCGGCCGGGCCCCGCTGAAGGACAGCATCACCGAGCTGGGCCGCCTGTCGGGCAACCTCGCCGACGACACCCCGACCATCGAGCGCTTCCTGGAACGGCTGCCCGCCAAGAGCACCACCATCGCGCGGCTCGGGTCGTACGGCTCCTGGCTCAACCTCTACATGTGCCAGGCCACCGTCACCGGCGCCAAGTACACCGACGGCCGCCCGCCGCCCACGGGCGTCCCGATCACCGCGTCGAGATGTGAGGACCAGAGATGAGCGGATCCCCCGACCAGGACCCGCCCACCCCCGGAGGCGGCCCGCCGCGGCCGCGCGCGGTGAGCGTCCCGCGCCCGCCGGCGACGAAGCTGCCGCCGCTGAAGCGGACGCGGGCCGGGATGCTGCGCGGCAAGCCGATCAAGGAGCGCAACCCGATCGGGGTCGCCGTGATCGGGCTGGCCGTCATCCTCGTGCTGGGGATGCTGGCGTACCGGGCCGACGACCTGCCGGTGATCGGCGGCGGCACCACCTACACCGCCGACTTCAGCGAGGCCGCCGGGCTCAAGCCCGACGACGAGGTCCGCGTCGCCGGGGTGAAGGTCGGCAAGGTGACCGGCGTGGAACTGGACGGCGCCAAGGTCAAGGTCACCTTCCGGGTCAAGGACACCTGGATCGGCAACGCCAGCACCGCCGGCATCATGATCAAGACGCTGCTCGGCGCGAAGTACCTGGCGGTCGACCCGCTCGGCCCGTCCGCCCAGGACCCCGGCCGGCGGATCCCGATGAGCCGGACCGTGTCGCCCTACGACGTCACCCAGGCGTTCCAGGACCTCTCCGGCACCATCGACCGGCTGGACACCGTCAAGGTCGCGCAGAGCCTGGAGACGATCGCCGACACCTTCTCCAACACGCCGCCGAGCGTGCGCAAGGCGCTGGACGGGCTGTCGGCGCTGTCCCAGACGATCTCCACGCGGGACGCCCAGCTCGCCCGGCTGCTGACCAACGCCAAGCAGGTCACCGGCGTCCTGGCGGAGCAGAGCGGGGAGTTCGAACGGCTGCTGCGGGACGGCAACCTGCTGCTGGCCGAGCTGCGGCGGCGCCGGGAGGCCATCCACGGCCTGCTGGTCGGGTCGCAGGCGCTGGCCCGGCAGCTGTCCGGGCTGGTCGCCGACAACCGCGCGCAACTGGCGCCCACCCTGCAGGCCCTCGACCGGATCACCGACGTCCTGCAGCGCAACCAGGACAACCTCAACCGGGCGCTGGCGGTGGCGGGCCCCTACAACCGGCTCCTGGGCAACGCCCTCGGCAACGGCCGGTGGATGGACGGCTACCTGTGCGGGGTCGTCCCCAAGGAGTACCTCGCGCCGAACACGCCGCCCAAGACCGGCTGCATGCCGCCCAAGCAGAACGGCGCGAGCCCGACCGGGACCGGAGGCGGTCGCTGATGATGGAGACGTCCTGGCGCAGGCAGATGTGGCAGGAGCGCCGCCGCACCGTGATCGCGCTCGGCCTGGCCCTGATCCTGATGGTCGTCGCGCTGGCGGCGGTCGCGGGCGGCCCGGCCGGCCGGCGGATCACCGCCTACTTCGGCGCCGCGGTCGGCGTCTACCCCGGGTCGGACGTGCGCGTCCTCGGGGTGAAGGTCGGCACCATCGACGAGGTGACCCCGATCGGCACCCGGGTCCGCACGCGGCTCACCCTGGACCGCGGCGTGGACGTCCCCGCCGACGCCAGGGCCGTGGTGGTCGCCCCCAGCGTCGTCGCCGACCGCTACATCCAGCTCACCCCCGCCTACACCGGGGGCCCGCGGATCGCGGCGGGCGCCGAGATCCCCGTCAGCCGCACCGCCACGCCGGTCGAGCTCGACCAGCTCTACGACAGCCTCAAGCGGATCTCCGGCGACCTCGGCCCCAAGGGCGCCAACTCCAAGGGCGCGCTGTCGCGGGCGCTCCAGGTCGGCGCGGAGAACCTGGGCGGCAACGGCCAGGCCATCAACGACACGATCGCGCAGTTCGGCCAGGCCAGCCGGACCCTGGCCGGATCCAGCGACGACCTGTTCGCCACGATCGCCAACCTGCAGAAGTTCACCACGATGATCAAGAACAACGACACGCAGGTACGGCAGGCGGAACGGCAGCTGGCGGACGTGACCGGGTTCCTGGCCGCCGACCGTGACGAGCTGGGCGCCGCGCTGCGCGAGCTGGCCATCGCGCTGGGCCAGGTCCGCGACTTCATCCGCGACCACCGCGGACTGCTGAAGAAGGACGTGGACAAGCTCGCGACGATCACCCAGGTGCTGGTGAACCAGCGGGCCTCGCTGGCGGAGGCGTTCGACGTCCTGCCGCTCAACGCCACCAACTACCTCAACGCCTACGACCCGGCGACCGGGACCCTGATGGGCCGCGGCAACCTCAACGAGATCAGCATGGGCCCGATCAGCTCCGCGGGGTCGGCCGCCGGCTCGGCCCTCGCCGCGCTGGGCCAGGGCACCGCCAACCCGGTGTGCGCCTCGTCCGCGGCGGCCACCGACACCACCAGGGCCCTGTGCGAGAAGCAGCGGGCCGGGACGCTCACCCCCGTACCGGACTCGGCCTCCGGGATCCTGCCCCCGATGCCGCTGCCCACCGTGGGCGACACGTACGGCTCCCCCACGTCCCCCAAGGGAGGCGGCCGATGAGACGGCACCCCAAGAAGGTCCCCTTGCCGGTACGGGCCGTGGCGTGCGCGACCGCGGGCGCCCTGCTGCTGAGCGGGTGCGGGCGCGGGTTCACCGGAGTGCAGGACCTCCCCCTTCCCGGCGGCGCCGACCTGGGCGACGACCCGTACACCGTGACCGCCGAGTTCGCCAACGTCCTCGACCTGGTGCCGCAGGCGGCCGTCAAGGTCAACGACGTCGCGGTGGGCCGCGTCTCCAAGGTGTCGCTGCCACTGGACGGGTGGACGGCGCGGGTCACGATGGTCGTGAACGGGAAGGTGCGGCTTCCCGCCAACGCCACCGCCCGCCTGGAGCAGTCCAGCCTGCTGGGCGAGAAGTACATCCAGCTCGCGGCGCCGCCCGTCGGCGCCACCGGCACCCTGGCCGACGGCGCCCGGATCCCCGCGGCCCGCACCAACCGCAACGTCGAGGTCGAAGAGGTCTTCGGCGCGCTGTCGATGCTGCTGAACGGCGGCGGCCTGCCCCAGCTGCGGACCATCTCGCGGGAGCTCAACAACGCGCTCACCGGCAACGAACCGGAGATCAAGTCGGTGCTGCGCCGGATCAACGAGCTGACCTCCAGCCTCGACGCCAACAAGGGCGACATCGTCGCCGCCCTGGACGGCCTCAACCGGCTGTCGGCCACCCTCTCCACCCGTAAGGAGAAGCTGGGCACCGTCCTGGGGGACCTCAGCCCCGGCCTGAAGGTCCTCGAAGAACAGCGCGGCGCGCTCATCACCATGCTCCGCCAGTTCGAGGACCTGTCGGACGTGGCGGTGCGGACCATCAACGCGTCCCAGGACGACATGGTCGCCGACCTGCGCGCGCTCGCGCCCACCCTGCGCAAGCTCGCCGACGCGGGAGAGGACCTGCCGAAATCCCTCCAGGTGCTGTTCACCTACCCGTTCACCGACGAGGCGCTGAACGCGATCAAGGGTGACTACCTCAACGTGTACCTGTCGGTGACCGCGACCCCCGGCACCGAGATCATCCCGCCGATCTCCCCGGAACAGTCCGGGCGGGCCGCGCGGGAGACCGCCCGGAAGGCGCGGGACACCCCGACGCTGCCGCTGCCGCCCGCCGACACCCCGTCGATCGTGCAGCCGCCCGTCGTGCCGGGGACGCCCTCGCCCTCGCGCCCGGCCGGGCCGACGGCACCGGGAACGCCCTCCGGCGGCGGGGGCGGGATCTTCCCGGAGATCCCCGGCGGATCCACACCGTCGCCGTCCGGCTCGGGAGGTCGCGGCTGATGCTGACCGTCGGAATGAGGATCCGGACGCTGGCCTTCGTGGTCATCTCCCTGACGATCATCGCGTTCATCGGCGCCCGGTACGCCGACCTGGGCCGCTTCGTGGGCCTGCGCGGCTACTACGTGGCCAAGCTGGAACTGGCCCAGACGGGCGGGCTGTTCACCGGCTCCAACATCACCTACCGGGGCGTCTCGGTCGGGCGGGTCGGCGACCTGCACCTCACCGACGACGGCGTGGTGGCCGACCTGAAGATCGACGACTCCGCGCCGCGGATCCCGGCCGACCTCAAGGCCGTCGTCGCCAACCTCTCGGCGGTCGGCGAGCAGTACGTGGACCTGCGCCCCTCCGCCGACTCCGGCCCGTACCTGCGCGACGGCGCGGTCATCCCCCGTTCGGCGGGCACCACCCCGGCACCGGTCACCGAACTGCTCAAGGCGGCCAACGACTTCACCGCCTCCGTCCCCCTGGAGTCGATGCGCGTCGTGGTGGACGAGTTCTACCAGGCGTTCAACGGGCAGGGCCCCAACCTGCAGGCGCTGATGGACGCGCAGAACGAGTTCATCCGCGCCGCCGAGGCCAACATCGAGCCGACCAGCCGCCTCATCAACGACGGCGAGCTGGCGCTGCGCACCCAGAACCAGGAGGCCGCGGCGCTCAAGGCGTTCGGCGCCAACGCCCGGCTGCTGGCCCGGCAGCTCCGCGACTCCGACGCCGACCTGCGCCGCCTCATCGCGGTCGCGCCGCAGGCGTCCGGCGAGCTGACCGGGCTGCTGCGCGACCTGGACCCCAGCCTCAGCGTCGTGATCGCCAACCTGCTCACCGTGTCCGACCTGGCCGTCACCCGCGTGGACGGCCTGGAGGAGCTGATGGTCCGGCTGCCCGCCGTGGTCGCGGCCGGTTCCACCGTGATCGACGACGGGACGCTGCGGTTCGGGATGGCCACCACCTTCTTCAACCCGCTGCCCTGCACCAGGGGATACGGCGGCACCACGTACCGGAACGGGCTGAACACCACGACCGGGCCGCCGCTGAACACCGGCGCGCGCTGCGGCATGCCCGCCTCCAGCGGGGTCAACGTCCGCGGCTCGGCCAACGCCCCCAAGGGCGGCGTCCCCGAACCGGCCCGTCCCGGTTCGCTGACCGCGGGCCCGGCCGCCGGCCTGCCCGGCGCGCTCGGCCTGCCGGGCGTGACCGGACGGGAGCCGGACATGGGCGACCTGCTCGGGCTGAGGGGAGAGCGATGACCGAGACGACCGAGGCCCCGGCCGCGACCGAGACCCGTACCGAACGCGCGGGCCGCGCCCGGATCCCCGCCGCGGCCCCCTGGGCGCTGGTCGTGGCCGCGGCGCTCTTCCTGGGCTGGGCGTGCTGGTCGTTCTGGGACATGCGCCAAGGCGACGGGCAGGACATGGCCCGCGACCGCGACCGGGCGGTGAACGCGGCCAGGGCGCAGCTGGCCGCCCTCAACACCATGGACGCCCGGCAGGTCGACCAGGGCCTGCAGCGCTGGCTGGACGCGTCCACCGGCCCCCTGCACGACGAGCTGAAACGGACCCGCGCCGAGAGCCGCCAGAAGATCCAGCGGGCCGCCACCAGCGCCACCGGCACCGTCGTGGACGCGGCCCCCACCGCCCTGGACGTCCGCGCCGGGTCCGCCCGGGTCATCGCCACCGTGCGCATCCAGATCACCCGGCCCGGCGCCGCGCCGACCGTCCAGCGCAAGCGGTACGACGCGGCGCTGGCCCGTACCGCGGCCGGCTGGAAGCTCAAGTCCCTGACCGCGCTCCCCGTGAACGCCCGCTGAGGAGGAGGCACGTGAGCACCCAGGCCGACACCGAGACGCGGGACGACGCGCCGGCCGGCGCCGCGCCGGACGAGGACCGGCCCGCGCGGCGGGGCAGAGCGGGGATCTGGCGCCCGCTGGCCGTCGCCCTCGTCCTCGCCCTCGCCGCAGTGGGCGTCCTGGCGTTCACCGAGCAGCGCCGCGACACCTCCCCGGCGGCCAACCGGGCCCTGGTCGACGCGCAGGCCACCACCAAGGCGGTCGGCGACGTGAGCAACGCCCTCGTCAAGATCTTCTCCTACGAGCACGGCGACGTCGCCGCCACCGAACGGGCGGCGGCCGGCCTGCTGGAAGGCAAGGCCGCCGAGCAGTACCGCAGCCTGTTCGCCCAGGTGAAGAGCCAGGCCCCGGCGCAGCGGCTCAGCCTGACCACGCGCGTCGTCCGGGCCGGTGTCTCCCGGATGTCCGGCGGCACCGCCCACCTCCTGGTCTTCCTCGACCAGGTGTCCACCCGCGCCGGCCGCCCCGCCGGCGGTACCGCCGCCGCCCAGCTCGCGGTGACCGCCCACCTCCGCGGCGGCCAGTGGCGCATCGCCGAGATCCGGTCGAGCTGACATGAGGGGAACCAGGTGACCAGAACCAAGGAACCGGCGGTGGAACCCACCGAGGACAGGGACGACGAGCCGCGCCGGCCCGAGGAGCCGTCCGAGCCGGGCTCCGGCGACGACCGGGAGGAGACCGCGCCGGCCGCCGAGGCGGAGGAGGCCCCGGAGCCCGAGGAGCCCGCCGCGGCAGGCGAGCCGGAGAAGAAGGCGAAGGCCGCGGAGACGGAGAAGCCGGAGAAGCCGGAGAAGCCGGAGAAGTCGGAGAAGGCGAAGGCCGCGGAGAAGGGGCCGCGGGGCGAGGCGGGCACCAGCCGCACGGTCGCGATTGCCCTGGCGGTCATCGCCGCAGTCTGCGCGGCGTGGTTCGGGTGGTCCTGGTACGGGGCGGCGCACGACGAGTCGCTGCACTACTCCCGTACCCGCGACGACGTTCTGCGGGCGGGGGAGCAGGCCGTGCAGAACCTCAACACCCTCGACTACCGCTCGTTGAACCAGGGCCTGAAACTCTGGCAGGACTCCTCCACCAACGAGCTGTACCAGCAGATCGTGCAGGGACGCCCGCAGTTCGAGCAGGCCGTCCGCAAGGCCCAGACCATCACCTCGGCCAAGGTCCTGGACGCGGCCGTCACCGAACTGGACCAGCACGCGGGCAAGGCGAGCGTCATCGTCGCCCTCCAGATCACCGTCACCCCGCCCAAGGGTGACCCGGCCATCAAGAAGACCCGGCTCATGGGACAGCTCACCCGTACCTCGACGGGCTGGAAGCTCAGCGCCCTGGCGCAGGCACCCGTGGGAGCGGCGGGGTGAAGGGACCGGCGATGAAGAACCTCGGCACCGCGTGGCGGCACCCCCGCCTCCCCGTCGTCCTGGCCGTCCTGACCGTCCTCCTCGGCGGCCTGGCCGCCTGGTCGGCCCGGCAGGCGCACGCCCTCAACGGCGGGACGACCGCCGAGAACACGGCCCTGACCGACACCGCCCGGACCAGCGAGCTCAAGGGCGAGGTCTCCGACATCGTCAACACGGTGTTCTCCTACAACTACACCGATGTGGGGAAGACCGAACGGGCCGCCCAGACCTTGCTGACGGGCAAGGCCGTCCAGCAGTACAACCAGATGATCGCGCTGGTCCGCAAGCAGGCGCCCGCGCAGAAACTGGTGCTGACCACCACGGTCACCGACAGCGGCGTGCGCATGCTGACCGGAGACCGCGCCCGGCTGCTGATCTTCGCCGACCAGCGCAGCACCCGTACGGACAAGAACCAGACGGCGTCGTCCGCCGCCATGTTCTCCGTGGGAGCCGTCCACCGCCAGGGCCGCTGGCAGATCGAAAATATCGATACATTCGCCAAATAACCGGAGGTAATTCGGGGGTTATCCACAGTTCCCCGGTCCCCTTTCCCCGCCACCCGCGGCCCGGCACAGTCGATGGCATGACCGCAACGAGCGGCCGGACCCCACTGGTGATCCGGTCCATTCCCGATGCCATCGCCGCCGTCCCGTACGTCCTGGGGTTCCACCCGGCCGACAGCCTCGTCGTGATCGCCTACGCCGGCCCGCACGACACCTGCGCGGTACGCGTCGACCTGCCCGGCGACCCGTACGAGACCGGCCCGGCCGCCCGGCGGATCGCCGCCCTGCTCGGCGGTAACGGCTTCCGCCGCGCCCTGCTCCTCGGCTACGGCCCCGAGCACCGCGTGACCCCTGCCGCCGCCGCCGTTCTCGGGCGCCTCCCGGCCGAGGGCCTGAAGGTCGACGACGCCGCCCGCGTCGCCGACGGCCGCTGGTGGTCGCTCCTGTGCCACGACACCGCCTGCTGCCCCCGTGAGGGCCACCCGTACGACATCTCCGCCAGCGTCGTCGCCGCCCAGGCCACCCTCGCCGGGCAGGTGGCGCTGCCCGACCGCTCCGAGCTCGTCCGTTCCGTCGCGCCCCTGACCGGCCCGGCCCGCGCGTCCATGAGCCGCGCCACCGACCGCGCCGAGGACCGCTTCCTCTCCTGGGCCAGGCAAGGGCTCAGCCCCGCCCGCATCCGTTCCCGCCTATGCGACGAAGGGCTCACCCTCCTCACCCGCTTACGCGGCCGAAGACCCCCCGCCCCACCCCCCGCCGAGCAGCCGTACCCCGCCGACGAGCCGCGTGCGTCCGAGGGAACACCTGCCCCAGGGCCGCCCAAGGCGCCGGGCCGAGACATACGTCCCGACGAACCGCACACGGATCCAAGCCTGGACTCGCGCCCCGGCGTCGAGCCTTCCGCGACGTCCGCCCGGACGCGGCCCCGTGCCGATCCGGACAAGTCCCGAGAAGAGGAGCCGCAGGCGGGTGGTCAACCGCGAGCGGGCCGGGAGCCCACCGGCGCCGTGCGCAGGCTCCCCGGAACGGGGCCGCACGGCACCACGCGGCCCGGCGATGACGAGATCGCGTGGCTGGGAGTGCTGCTGACCAGCCTGCGGATCCGGGACGAGGCGTGGGTGCGCATCGACGAGGAGCGCCCGCACGACGACATCGCCTTCTGGCGGGACGTCCTGTGCCGGATCGACGAGGCGTACGCCTCCGCGCCCGCCTGCCTCCTGGCCTACGCCGCCTACTGCGCGGGAGACGGCGGCCTGGCCAACGTGGCACTGGACCGGGCAGCGCCCGACTACTCGATGGGCGTCCTGCTCCGCGACATCATCGAGGCCGGCATTCCGCCCGCCCGGCTACGCATGAACATGACCTCGGACGAACTGGCGGCGGCCTACGCGGAAGTGGACGACCTGGCGTTCCCGGAGCTCCCCAGGCGCCGCAGGGAGGAGCGTCCCGCCTCATGACCACCCGCCCGCCGCGGGAGCATCGTCCATCTCCCCCTTGAGCCCCGCGGCGGGTGGGCCCGCCCATCAAAGCGAGCCGGCCGTCAGAGCCGTCTCTCTGGGCCCGCGGTCATAGAAGCATGGCGGCGGCCGGTTGGTGTTGTGTGTTGCGGGGAGGAAGCCCAACCGGTGAGGGCCATGGCGCGACGATGAAACCCAGCTTGCCGATGGTGCCCGGCGCCGGAGCGAACCTCAGGCCGGGCGTGCTGAGCGAAGTTCAGCCGCGGTGTCCCTATGCCTGTGGCCAAGCTGGCTGGGGAGTGGCCAGGGTGTTTGGAACGATGTGCTCGTGCATGCTGATGATCAGCTCGGACCTGGTGTGTCCGCAGAACTGGGGGCGTTCCTCCGGAACGCTGTCGACGATCGTCCGGTGAAGATCGCCTCTTCCGTGTGTGAGGGGTGCGACGGCCGGCTGTTCTCCATGCTCGTCAATGCGTCCGGAGCGGAACGGGAGTGCTCCGGGTGTGGCCGTCGTGCGTTCATCGCCGACAGCGGGGAGTACTGGAGCGAGGAAGCCTGGGAGGACGATGAGCCCGGTGTCGCCTGCTGTCCGTGCGGTGGTGAGGAGTTCGAGGCGGCTGTCGCATTCTCGCTGGGCGAGGAGGGATCGGTGCGCTGGGTGACCGTGGGCTTGCGGTGCCGACAGGACGGATTCAGCGGGGTCTACGCCGACTGGAAGATCGACTACGGCCCCACGGATCACCTCCTGAGCATGGTTTAGGTCTCCCCGGTCGTCGCTGGTAGGAGGGCTTGCGGGCAACGCGGGTGCGAGCTTCAGCCTTGAAATGGAACGGGAAGGGAAGGGAGCGAAGGGGGCGGGGCCAGGATGAGTGGCCAGTGTTCGCCTGACCGGACGTCCGCCGCGAGTCGTTCGGCCGGTGTTCCGGCCGGGGCCGTGAGCAGGGCCGTCATGTCCAGGCTCGTTCGTGGTCGGCGGGGACGACCTGAGCGCTGACGCGCAGGAGGCGGACCGCGTCCGGATCGACGGCCGATCGTTCCGGGAATCCGGCCGTCCCGATCCCCAGCGCTTCGAGCACGGCGGGGGAGGCCACGATGTCGACGGTCAGCACCTCGCCGTCCAGGCGGTGCTCGGCCCAGCCGTCCGTCTGGACGAGAGTGAAGCAGCCGTCGCCCTCGTATCCGTGCGAGCCGAGCCGGGCGGCGGCGCGCTCGCCGGGCGTTCCGTCCTGGTTCACGACCACCGCGAGAACGAGCGCGTCCGGGTCGTCCGGGTTCAGCCCGGTGCGCAGCCAGAGTTCGGCCATCGATGATCCCTGCTCCTCGAGCCGGCGGACGGGACATGAACCCCTGGAAAGGAGAAACCAGTCGACCACATCTCAGACGGATCGACGCGTCGAGTGGACCGGCGCGGAGACCGTGACAAGGGCGGCTGATCTGGGAAAGGCGACGGCGAAGCCGATCACGGTGGAGGCCGGCCTGGCGGGTGAGCCAGCTGTCACCGGAAGCAGCTGATGACTGCGAGCGTCCCGGAAAGCCCCGGAACACCGTGAGAATGCACTGGGCGTTAATGATCAGCAGATGAGGGCAGAGGGACGAGACCTGTCTCACAAGGGCCTCGGCAGCCCCCGCCCCTGGGTGGGCGATGCCGCGCTCGTACAGGCCCGGTCAGGCGTGAGCCGCCTGGCGAGCGCTGTGCGCCTGGGGTGTGAAACAGAGCCTCTAGGACCGGACGGCCTCGCCGGGGGAGCCGGGGTCGATACGGCGGTCGCGGTTGCGCTCGTTCCAGGCCCTCATGCGAGGCGGATAGCCGACGATCTGGACGTCGTAGACGGGCAGTCCGAGGTCGCGGGCCACCTTGCCGATGACCTGGGGGGCGCCCACCCGGCGCCGGGTCCATTCGCCGTCGTGGGCGACGGCCACGGCGGTGGTGTCGGTGGCGAAGGTCTCCGGCTCGACGTAGAACTCCACGCCCTGTCGGCTGCGCGCGAACGCGATCAGTGCCTCGATGTCGGCGTCGGTCGCCTCCCGGTCGAACTTGGTCACCGTGGAACCACGGTTCTTGCGAAGCCCGAATCGGTCCCGGAACCTCATCGGCGTGTCCCGTCGTCTCTCGCCGCTCCGGAACCGCTCCGGAGACATGGTCGCGTACGACGATAACGAGTGCCGGCCGGAAAGGGTTTCCTGAAACGGCGGTCATTCGCCCGGCCGATGGACACCGCGGCCCTACACTGGTGCGGCTCGTCTTGATCAAGAATGCGCGCGGGGAGCCGAGGGGGCGTTCATGAGAGGGCTGCGCGAGGGGAGCGTGGTGCGCCGTTCGGCGACCATCGCGGCGGCACTGGCGGTGTCCGGGTGGCTCAGCGCGCTGACTCCCGCGACGACCCCGGATCCCCGTGAGCCCCAGAGTGAGGCCGCCGCCCAGCAGGGCATCCGCAGAGGCAAGGCCGCCCTCGTCGAGCCTCAGACGAGCGCGAGCCCGAGCCCGAGCGCGAGCCCGAGCCCGAGCGCGAGCCCGACGCCCACGCGGAGCGTGACCCACCGGCCGGCCGCGCTCCCGGCCACCCCTGCCCCCGAACGGCGCGCGGGCGGGATCGACTGCGGGGAGGTCAAGTGCGTGGCGCTGACCTTCGACGACGGGCCGATGGGCAGTACGTCGCGGTTGCTGGACATCCTGGCCGACAGCGACGTGAAGGCCACCTTCTTCCTGGTCGGCCGTAACGTCCATGAGTTCCCGGACCTGGTCCGCCGGGAGGCCGCCGAAGGCCACGAACTGGCCAATCACAGCTATACCCACAGCGACCTCGGCCGGTCGTCGTCGGCGAAGGTGACCTCAGAGCTCAGGCGCACTCAGGATGCGATCCGGCACGTCACCGGGGTCACGCCGACGCTGATGAGGCCGCCGTACGGGTCGACCGACAGGGAGGTCGCGGCCGTCACCAGGCGGTTGAAGCTGGCCCAGGTGCTCTGGGCGGTGGACCCGCTGGACTGGAAGGTCCGCGACAGCGACAGGGTGGCGCGCGCCGTCGTCAAGCAGACGCGGAACGGCTCCATCGTGCTGCTCCATGACATCCACTCCTCCACCGTCAAGGCGGTGCCCCTCATCATCAGCCGGCTGGAGGAGAAGGGGTACGCGTTCGTGACGGTGTCCGAGCTCTTCGACGAGCCCCTGACCCCGGGGAAGAAGTACACCGAGCGCTGACCTCCCCCTCGGGCGGGGGCGGGGTCGTTCGCTGGAGGGGTGGGGATCTCAGGGGCGGCTCAGGGGGTTCCCCGATGGCGGGGAGGAGCGCCCGGAGCGAGGATGAGGGCATGAACGGTGGATATGCGGCGGCTGAGCTGCGGGTTTCCGATGCGGAGCGGGAGCCGGTCATCGAACGGCTCCAGGAGGCGTACGCCGAGGGGCGTCTGGATCACGCCGAGTTCGACATGCGGATGCACCTGGCCATGACCGCCAAGACGCGGGGGGACCTCGCGGTGGTGACGCGGGATCTCGCGCCGGTGCCGCTGGCCGCGGGGGAGACCGCGGCCGCGCCCACCGGCGAGGACCGGATGCTGGCGGCGCTCGCGCACGCCCTCGGGGTGCCGACGCTGTTCGTGGGGCCGCTGGTGCTGATGCTGGTGAGCGGGAAGCGCTCGGAGTACGTGCGCCGTCATGCGGCGGAGGCGGTGAACTTCCAGCTGACGCTGCTGCTGGTGAGCATCGTGACGTTCGGGGTCGGCGCCGTGGTGTACGCGGTCAGCTGGGTCGTGGCCGCGGTCGCCGCGGTGTTCGGGCTCACCGGGGAGCCGTTCCGCTATCCCTGGATCCTGCGCCTGGTCAAGTAGCCCCGCGGAACGGTGGCGCCATGGCGCGCCTGGCCGGAACGGGCCATTGCCGGTGCCGCCGTCGGAAGGTCGTGCGGGCGGTGTTGGTACCTGTGGGGCGCGGTTCCGTAACGGTTGGTACGGGAGGGGTCCCGGAGGTGTCGGGGGAGCGGTTCCGGGAAACGTTTGAGAGGACCGCCGGTGGTCGAGAGGGTCCTCATGCGCGCCGGTCACGATCTTGGTAGCGGGCATTTATTCCCTTACGTCCCTGTGATGACCCTCTCGCCCAAATTATGTGGAACATACATAGGTTCACCCGCTTTACTGGGCACGGGAGGGCGAGATGACGGAGCTTCTGATCAAGGGTGATCAC
Source organism: Actinomadura viridis (assembly GCF_015751755.1). GTDB lineage: Bacteria > Actinomycetota > Actinomycetes > Streptosporangiales > Streptosporangiaceae > Spirillospora > Spirillospora viridis. The sequence goes on along the minus strand of NZ_JADOUA010000001.1, from coordinate 6,030,610 downwards.
CAGCGGGCGGTCGAGGCGTTGCGGAGGTCCTACGAGGGGATCCCCGAGGGGACGCCGGTGCGGCTGGCCAAGCGGACCTCCAACCTCTTCCGCTGGCGGGACCCGTCGGAGGCTCCCGGCCTGGACGTGTCGGCTTTCGACCGGGTGCTGGACGTGGACCCCGAGGCCCGTACCGCCGAGGTGCAGGGCATGACGACCTACGAGGACCTGGTCGACGCCACGCTACCGCACGGGCTGATGCCGACCGTGGTGCCGCAACTGAAGACCATCACGCTCGGCGGAGCGGTGACCGGGCTGGGGATCGAGTCCACCTCGTTCCGGTTCGGGTTGCCGCACGAGGCCGTGCTGGAGATGGAAGTGCTCACCGGGGACGGGCAGATCATCGTCGCGACCCGTGAAAACGAGCACCGCGACCTTTTCTACGGCTTCCCCAACTCCTACGGGACGCTCGGTTACAGCCTGCGGCTGAAGATCGAGCTGATCCCGGTGAAACCGTACGTACGGCTCCGCCATCTGCGGTTCGACGACGCGGCGGAACTCACCCGGGTGATGGAACGGATCGCCGAGACCGGGGAGCACGACGGCGAGCCCGTCGACTTCATGGACGGGACCGTCTTCGGCGCGCGCGAGCAGTACATCACGCTGGGCACTTTCGCCGACAACGCGCCCTACACCTCGGACTACACCGGGCAGCGGATCTACTACCGCTCGATCCAGCGGCGTTCGGTCGACTTCTTGACCGTCCGCGACTACATCTGGCGCTGGGACACCGACTGGTTCTGGTGCTCGGGCGCGTTCGGCGTGCAGCATCCGGTCGTGCGCCGGATCTGGCCGGACAAGGCGAAGCGATCGGACGTCTACCGGAAACTGGTCGCCTACGACCGGCGTTTCCAGTTCGTCGCGCGGGTGGACCGGTGGCGGGGGCGGCGGCCGAGGGAAGACGTCATCCAGGACATCGAAGTGCCGGTGGAGCGGCTTCCGGAGTTCCTGGAGTTCTTTCACGAGAAGGTCGGCATGAGCCCCATCTGGCTCTGCCCGCTTCGCGCCCGCGAACGCTGGCCGCTCTATCCTCTGGAGCCCGGCCGCACCTACGTGAACGCCGGTTTCTGGGGAACTGTCCGGCTTCCTCCCGGGCAAATCCCCGAATATCACAACCGGCTCATCGAGCGTAAGGTCGCCGCCCTTGACGGCCACAAGTCTCTCTACTCGACGGCTTTTTACAGCCGCGACGAGTTCTGGCGTTACTACGACGGGGAGACCTATCGGCGACTCAAGGAGTCGTACGACCCCGGTCAGCGACTGCTGGATCTCTACGACAAGTGCGTGCGCGGACGCTAGCCGATCGGCCGGGTGTCCGGGTATCGGGGGGAGCCCCCGGGTGGGGGTGGTGGTGACGCCATGGCCCCTGTGCCGGGGGCGGGAAGACAGGAGGAACGCTCATGACGCTGGCCAGGGTCTTCGAGGAACTCGTCGGGCCTGAGGCGCCAGTGGAGTTCGCGGCGTACGACGGGTCACGGGCGGGGGTGCCCGGCGCCGGTATCCGGTTCGACGTGCGCTCACCGTACGCGGTGTCCTACCTGGTGCACTCGCCGGGGTCGCTGGGCCTGGCCCGCGCGTACGTCAGCGGATATCTCGACGTCGGCGGCGACATGTACACGGCGCTGTCCACCATGCAGCAGGTGTTCAGCGACGTGACCCCGGGCGACAAGCTGAAGGTCCTCGGTGAGGTCATGCGCGATCCGCTGCTGCGCGCCGCGGTCAGCAGGCGGCTCGACCCGCCGCCGCAGGAGGCTCCGTTCAGCAGGGTGCCGGCGTGGCTGCGGCACTCCAAGCGGCGCGACGCCAAGGCCATCTCCCACCACTACGACGTCTCCAACACCTTCTACGAGTGGGTGCTGGGCCCGTCCATGGCCTACACGTGCGCGTGTTACCCCGAGGAGCACTCCACCCTCGAAGAGGCGCAGTTCTTCAAGCACGACCTGGTCGCCAAGAAGCTCGGCCTCAGGTCCGGCATGCGGCTCCTGGACGTGGGGTGCGGCTGGGGCGGCATGGTGATGCACGCCGCCAAGGAGTACGGGGTCAAGGCGCTGGGCGTCACCCTGTCCAAGCAGCAGGCCGAGTGGGCCCAGAAGGCCATCGCCGACCGGGGCCTGTCGGAGCTGGCCGAGGTGCGGCACCTGGACTACCGGGACGTGACCGAGACCGGGTTCGACGCGGTCAGCTCGATCGGGCTCACCGAGCACATCGGCAAGGCCAACCTGGGCTCCTACTTCTCGTTCCTCTACGGGAAGCTCAAGCCGGGCGGGCGCATGCTCAACCACACCATCACCCGGCCCGACAACCTCGCGCCCGCGATGAAGCCGGGCGGGTTCATCAACCGGTACGTGTTCCCCGACGGCGAGCTGGAGGGGCCCGGCTACATCCAGTCGCAGATGAACGACGCGGGGTTCGAGATCCGGCACCAGGAGAACCTGCGCGAGCACTACGCCCGGACGCTCGACGGCTGGTGCCGCAACCTGGACGAGCACTGGGACGAGGCCGTCGCCGAAGTGGGCGAGGGCACCGCCCGGGTCTGGAAGGTCTACATGGCCGGCTGCCGTCTCGGGTTCGAGCGCAACTGGATCCAGCTGCACCAGACCCTCGGCGTGAAGCTCGACGCCCAGGGCAAGTCCCACATGCCGTTGCGGCCCGACTGGGCTTCGTGACCGTACCGCCCCGGAGGGCTCCGCACGCGTGTGCGGGGCCCTTCGCGCGTTGTGCGGGCCGGACGGGAGGCCACCGGGACGCGCGCGGGCATAATGGGCGCCCCCGTCGAGGAGGTGCGGTCATGGATCAGGCAGCGCGCGCGGGCGCTGGAGGGCAGGCGGCGTCGGTCAACGGCCCCGGTGGCCAGGGGGCGTTCGAGGAGGGGACGGTCGAGGCGAACGGCCTGCGGTTCGGTTACCTGGCGGCCGGGCCTGAGGACGGGCCGCTCGCGTTGTGCCTGCACGGCTTCCCGGACTCGGCGTACACCTGGCGGTACCTGCTGCCCGAGCTGGCGGCGGCCGGGTACCGGGCGGTGGCGCCGTTCATGCGCGGGTACGCGCCGACCGGCGTCCCCGAGGACGGCGCGTACCAGACCGGAGCCCTGTCCGCGGACGCGGTGGCCCTGCACGCGGCGTTCGGCGGGGACGGGAACGCGGTGATCATCGGGCACGACTGGGGCGCGTTCGCGACCTACGGCGCCGCCGCGTCCGCGCCCGGGCTCTGGCGGCGGGTGGTCACGCTCGCCCTGCCGCCGCTGAACGTGATGCTGAACGCCTTCTTCGACTTCGAGCAGCTCAAGCGGTCGTTCTACATCTTCCTGTTCCAGACGCCGCTGGCCGAGGCGGCGCTGGACCGCGCGTTCGTCGAGGGGCTGTGGCGTGACTGGTCGCCCGGGTACGGGCCGGACGGGCGGGCCCGGGAGGTCGGGCATGTCATGGACTGCCTGGCCTACCCCGAGAACGTGGCGGCGGCGATCGGCTACTACCGGGCCATGCTCGACCCGTCCCGCCACGTCGACCGCTACGCCGCGGAGCAGGAGGCGCTGACGGGGACGGGCGGGAGCCCGGTGCTGTACCTGCACGGCGCCGACGACGGCTGCCTGGGCGTGGAGGGGACCTTCCCGGGCGGGGACGGCGCGGCCGTCCTGGAGCACCTCCCGGCCGGGTCGCGGGCCGAGGTCGTCCAGGGCGCCGGCCACTTCCTCCAGCTGGAGCGCCCGGAGGAGGTCAACGCCCGCGTCCTGGCCTGGCTGGCGGGCTGAGGGCATCCCGCCGCACGGACCGCGCGGGTACGGCAGGATGGCGGGAAAGTGAGGTGTGTCACTCGGGTCGAGGATCGCCCTCCGTTGGTTTACTCTGACAAGCTACGTGTAAACCGAATCCCATTCTAGCTGGCAGTGGTGGTGGACAGGATGCTCAAGGTCGAGGACATCAACCTGACGGACTGGGACTTCTGGCGGAGGCCGCACGACTACCGCCACGAGGCGTTCAAGGCGCTGCGCTGGGAGCCGGGTCTGGTGCGCTTCGAGGAGCCCGACGTCGTCATCGTGCCGCAAGGGCCCGGCTACTACGCCCTGACCAGGCACGCCGACGTGGTCGAGGCGTCCCGCCGGCCGCAGGACTTCTGCTCGGGCAAGGGCACCATCAACATCCCCGACATGCCGGGCGACCTGCACGAGTACTTCGGGTCGATGATCGTCATGGACGACCCCCGGCACGCCAAGATCCGGCGGATCGTCTCGCGGGCCTTCTCGCCCCGGATGATCCAGCGGTTCGAGGACAAGGTGGAGGCGGTGGCCGCCCAGATCGCCGAGGACGTCGCGTCCGGCGCGGGCACCGGCGACTTCGTCCGGGACGTGGCCGCCCGCCTCCCCTTGAAGATCATCTGCGATCTGATGGGCATCGGGGAGGAGCACTACGACACCGTCCTGGACGCCACCAACGTCATCCTGGCCGGCAACGACGCGGAGTTCATCCCCACCAACGACCCCGAGCAGGCGGCGATGGCCCTGCTCGGCGCCGGGCAGACCCTCAAGGACCTGGTGGAGGATCTCGGCCGGCGCCGCCGCGCCGAGCCCACCGACGACCTCACCTCCGCCCTGGTCAACGCCAACATCGACGGCGAGTCCCTGAGCGACCAGGAGCTGGGCTCGTTCTTCATCCTGCTCGTGGTGGCGGGCAACGAGACCACCCGCAACGCCATCGCGCACACCCTGGACCTGCTCACCCGCAACCCCGACCAGCGGGCGCTGCTGGTGGAGGACTTCGAGGCGCGGATGCCGGGCGCGGTCGAGGAGGTCGTGCGGTTCGTCTCCCCGGTGATCTGGATGCGGCGCACCGCCACCCGCGACACCACCCTGAACGAGCACCAGATCAAGGAGGGCGACAAGCTCGTCCTCTACTACTGGTCGGCCAACCGCGACGAGCAGGTCTTCACCGACCCCGAGCGGTTCGACATCATGCGCGACCCGAACCCGCACGTCGGCTTCGGCGGCCCCGGCCCGCACTTCTGCCTGGGCGCGCACCTGGCCCGGCGCGAGATCACCGTGATGTACCGCGAGCTGCTGCGGCGCCTCCCGAAGATCCACGCGTCCGGGGAGCCCGAGCGGCTGGAGTCCAACTTCATCAACGGGATCAAGCGCCTCCCGTACTCCTTCTGAGGTCGCCGGCCCGCCGGGTCACCACCCGGCCGCCGCCGGGCCGCCATCGGGCCACCGCCGGGCGCCCGCCCGGCGGCGGCCCGACTTCCAGATGAACCCGGATGAACTCCAGCGAACTCAGATGAACAACGCATGGCGGAGCGTGGTGATCGCTGGGGTGGAGCCCCGGCCGGGTCTAGCGTGGACGAATCGGAGCATTCGCCACTGACCCGGTGCCGGGGGTGTCCTGTGAACGAGTCCGGTCCCGCACTCGCGGCCTCGTACCCGCCGCCGCCCCCGGGCGGGCCCTCCGTGGCCGCCGGCGGGACCGCCGGCGAGACGTCCCTGCTCCTCAGGCTCGCCGAGGCCGAGCGGGAGCGGGACGAGCGCGAACGGCAGATCGCCCATCTGCGCCGTGCGCTGGCCGAGGCCGCCCGCCGGCTCGGCGACACCGACCGTGACCGGGCCGCCGAGGCGCACCGCGCCGACCAGGCCGAATGGCGGTCGGAGGTCATGCGGCGGCGGCGCTGGTGGCGGCTCGGCGGGGCGCTGACGGCGCTGCGCAGGCGCCCGCTCTCGCCCGCCTCCTACCGGAGGCTGGGAGCCGCCTGGCGCGTCCGGCCCGCCCCGCCACCTCCTCCGGAGAACCCGCGCCCGCCGGAGCGTCCCGAGATCCGGGTGCCCGACACCGAGCTGCTCGACGACGTACCGGCGGCGGCCTTCCCCGCCGGCCCGGTCGCCCGCCCCGGCGTCACCGCGGCGGTCGCGGCGAGCCCGCCCATCGCGGCGGCGCTGCGGTACGAGTGGCGCCAGCTCGACGGGTTCGGACCGGAGGACTGGCGCGAGGTCCTCGAAGCGGAACCGCCCCACCTGCTCTTCGTGGAATCCGGGCGGACCGGGTGGCCCCTCGGCGCCCTGGCCGCCATGGTCGGGTGGTGCCGCGAGCGCGGCATCCCCACCGCGTACTGGGAAACGGGCGGCGAGCCGCTCTCCGCGACCTCGGGGAACGGGACCCGCGATGGCGCGGTCTCCGAGGCGGCCCTGTTCGACCACGTCTTCACGGCCGACGCCACACGCGTTCCCGCGCTGCGCGACGCCCTGGGGCACGACCGCGTCCAGGCCCTGCCGTTCGCCGCCCAGCCCCGCCTGCACCACCCCGTACGGGACGCCGACCAGGGCAGGTACCCGCTCCTTTACGAAGGGGACTACGACCCTGGGGCGGAGGCGCTGCTGGGCCCGGCACCAAAGCTCGGCGCGCATTTCTATGGAACCGGCTTCCCCGCCCTCTACAGGCAACGGGTCGTCCCACGGCTCCCACACGAGAAGGCGCTGACGGCCCGCAAACGCTACAAGGTGCTCATCGCCCCGCATCCCCGCCTCGCCTACGAGGCCGCCGCCGCGGGCATCCCCCTCGTCCACGCCGAGGCCGAAGCCGGCGAGGCGGGGCCGGCGCCGGAACGGCCCGGGTTCGGTCCGGCCGTGAGCGACGCCGGGGACGGCGCCCGGCTGCTGGGGGCGATGCTGGCGGGTTCGGAGATGCGCGACCGGCAGGCGCACCTGGCGCTCCGCGAGATCCACGCCGGGCACACCTACCGGCACCGGATCGACACCGTCCTGGAGACGCTCGGCGGGCCGCCCGCGCCGCGTACCGAGCCGCCGCTGGTCTCCCTGGTGCTGCCGACCTGCCGCGCCGGGCAGATCGCCCAGGCCGTCGAGTACGCGGCCCGGCAGGTGTGGCGCCCGCTGCAGCTGGTCATGGTCCTGCACGGGCTCGACCTGGACCCCGCCGAGGTGGAGAAGCGGATCCGCGCCGCCGGGCTCGGCGACGCCGTGGTGCTGACCGCCGACCGCTCCCTCTCCCTCGGCGCCTGCCTCAACCTCGGCATCGAGGCCGCCGACGGCGCGTACATCGGCAAGATGGACGACGACGAGCTCTACGGCCCGCACTACGTCTCCGACCTGCTGCCCGCCTTCTCCTACACCGAGGCCGCGGTGGTGGGGAAGCTGGCGCACTACACCCACCTGGCCTCGATCGACGCCATGGTGCTGCGCCACCCCGGCCTGGAGCACCGGTACGTGAACGTCCTGCGCGGCGGGGCCCTGCTCGCGGAGGGCGACCTGCTGCGCGACTACCGGTTCGCCGAGGTGGGCAGGGGCGAGGACACCGACCTGTTCCGGCGGCTGCGCGAGGACGGGGTGCGGGTGTACGCGGCCGACCGGTACTCGTTCGTCACCATCCGGCACGCCGACCCCGCCCGGCACACCTGGCGGCCCAGCGACCTGGAGCTGCTGGCCGACGCCCGGGTCGTCCACTACGGCATGGCCGAGCAGCACGTCCTCTTCTGACGGAAGGGCTCTCGACGGGAACGGGCGGGCCGCCAAGGGCACCGTCACCCGGTGCCCGGCCGGACCCGCCCGCCGTACCTCGCCGCTCCACCTCGCCGCCGTACGTCCACGCCGTACGTCCCGCCGTGCCGTCCGGACGGCGGGGGCGGCTCAGCGCAGCTCGCGCTTGAGGATCTTGCCGGTGGCGGTCATCGGCAGCTCGTCGCGGAACTCGACGATGCGCGGGTACTTGTAGGAGGCGAAGTTCTCCTTGCCCCAGGCGATCAGCTCCTCCTCGGTGACCGTGGCGTCCGGCCGCCGGATCACGTACGCCTTGATCTCCTCGCCGTGGCTGTCGTGCGGGACGCCCACCACGGCGGCCAGCGAGACCGCCGGGTGGGTCATGAGCACCTCTTCGAGCTCGCGCGGGTAGACGTTGAACCCACCCCGGATGATCATGTCCTTGGAGCGGTCGATGATGTAGTAGAAGCCGTCCTCGTCCCGGCGGGCGATGTCACCGGTCCGGAACCAGCCGTCCCTGATCGACTCCTCGGTGGCCTCCGGGCGGCCGTAGTACCCCTTCATGATGTTGTGCCCGCGGACCGCGATCTCGCCGGGCCCCTCGCCCTCGACGGTCTTCCACTCCTCGTCGATCAGCTTCATGTCCACGCCCCAGATCGGGGTGCCGATCGAGCCCGGCTTGGTCGGCCGGTCGGGCTGGTTGAACGAGGCGACCGGGGAGGTCTCCGAGAGGCCGTAGCCCTCCAGCACCTTGACCCCGAACTTCTTCTCGAAGCCCTTGAGGACCTCCAGCGGCAGCGAGGCGCCGCCGGACACGCAGGTGTGCAGGTTCGCCGCGACCTCCTCCACCGGCACCGTGCCCTGGTCCGACAGCAGCGCCCAGTACATGGTGGGCACGCCCGCGAAGATCGACACCTTCTCCTTCGCCATCAGCCGCAGCGCCTCGGCGGGCTCGAACCGCGCCTGCAGGACCAGCGTGGAGCGCCGCCGGAAGCCCACGTTCATCACGCACGACTGCCCGAACGCGTGGAACATCGGCAGGACCACCAGCGACACGTCGTGGTCGGTCCGCTCGAACATCGCGTCCGAGACGAACGCGTTCATCAGCATGTTGGAGTGCGACAGCTCGGCGCCCTTGGGCTGCCCCGTGGTGCCGCTGGTGTAGAGGATCACCGCGGTGTCGTCGGCACCGGTCAGCGCCGCGTCGATCGTGCCGGGCAGGCCGGCGAGCGCGGGCCAGAACAGCTCGGCGTCCTCGTACGGCGACTCGGTGGCCCCCGGGTCGGTCGTCATCAGGAACAGGTGCTCGCAGGCGGGCGAACCCTGGAAGCCCGCGCGGCCCATCTCGCCCAGCGGGAGCTCGGGCGTGCCCTCGAAGACGAACAGCGCCTTGGCGTCGGAGTCGTCCAGGTGGTAGGTGATCTCGCGCGGCTTGAGCAGCACGTTCAGCGGGACGACGGCGGCCCCGGCCTTGAGGATCCCGAAGTAGACCATCGGGAAGTAGGGGACGTTCGGGCAGGAGAGCGCGACCTTGTCCCCGACGCCGATTCCGCGCGAGCGCAGCAGATGCGCCACCTGGGACGCGATCATGTCGATCATCGCGTACGACAGCCGCATGTCGCCGAAGACGACGGCGTCGCGGTCGGGCGTCTTCCGTGCGGCATCCTCGAGCAGAACGGAGAGGTTGAGCATGGCACTCCTCGCGCGGGGTGGTCGCCAGCCGTTGTTACTGACGAGTGTAGGAACGGTCGCGTTCATCCTGCTCTATCGGAGCGGGCCGCGTCATCCCTTGACATGGCCGTGACGTGCCGTTCTTCGGTGATGTCCCGGTCCGGAGGGGGAAAGACGGTGCGTGGTCACAACCGGAGCGGTGCGCGGTCACAATCCGGTTCCGGATCCGGCGCGCCCGGCGGCCGGCAGCCCCCTGAGCCTCCGCGATCACCCGGCCGCGCGGGTGCACGGGGATGCGCGCGGGTGCGCGCGAACAGGGGCGTCCGCGATCGCGGACGCCCCTGCCCGGGCGGGGGACGGTCAGCCGAAGTCGACGTCGGCGCAGGAGTAGAACGCGTTGGGCGTGTCGGCGATGTCCCACACGGCCAGGATCAGATGGCGGCCCTGCTTGGCGGGCAGGGTGGCCGGGTGGGAGACCGTCGAGGGCGGACGCTGCCCGCCGTAGTTCCGGGTGAGGAAGGGCTGCGGGTCGAGCGCCGCCCGGGTGAGGGGCGCGGACGGGTCCCAGCCGTTCCTGGTCACGAAGTAGCGGAACGAGGTGGTGGCGTGCACGGCGGTCAGGCGCCAGGTGAAGGTGAACGCCTGCCCTCCGTTCATCCTGGTGGCGGGCCACTGGCCGCCGCGCGGATCGTCGAGCGGAGCCCACCGGCTGTCACCGGCGGCGCAGATCCGCCCGTCCGCCGGGCCGGCCTGCGGGAACCCCTTGGGGCCTTCGACGCTCTGCGGCTCCCACTGGATGGGACCGCAGTTCTGCACCTGCCCGGTGGCGCACAGGGAGCTGCGGCTGGGCGGTGAGGTGGTGTAGCCGTGCGAGAGGGCGGGCGAGCTGATCATCAGCGGCAGGGCGAGGCCGGCGGACGCGGCCAGGGCGAGGCCCTTCCTGCCGGGCGTGCGCGTCCTCGCGGGCGCGCGGAGCGGACTGGACATGCGCGATCCTCCTTGGCGGGGGGACGGGGTCGGGGATCCGCGGTGGCTCCTACTGATAGGAAACCTTCCTGTCAATTGGAGCGTGGACGATCCCCGGGCGCCCGTCAAGGCCCAAGCGCCGGGGGGATCCGGCGCGTACGCCCGCCCGGCGGCGGGCACTCGATCGGCACGCCAGCGCAGGGCCTTGCCTCTGCGCTAGTCTTGTTGTATGCGGACCCGGCTGCTTCTCAGCCCGCCGCGCTGACCCACCTAGCAGGCCGGCGCGGCGACCCCTCGTGGTGCGAGGGGTCCTTTCATGTCAGGGCCGCCCCCGTATCTACAGGACCAGTGGAGTAGCGACCGTGAGCAGCGACGAGACCACCCATGAAGCTCCGGCGGGCGCCGCGAGTCCATCCCCGTCGGGCGATGGGTACGACCCGCGGGCGGTTCAGGACAAGTGGCAGGCCCGCTGGGCGGAGCTGAACCCCTTCCAGGCCGTCGAGGCCGACGACGGCCGGGAGCGTCGCTACGCGCTGGACATGTTCCCCTACCCCTCCGGCGACCTGCACATGGGGCACGCGGAGGCGTTCGCCATCGGCGACGTCGTGGCCCGCTACTGGTTCCAGAAGGGCTACAACGTCCTGCACCCCATGGGCTGGGACTCCTTCGGCCTGCCCGCCGAGAACGCCGCCATCAAGCGCGACTCCCACCCCGCCGAGTGGACCTACGCCAACATCGAGACCCAGGCGGCCTCGTTCCGCCGCTACGCCCCCTCGTTCGACTGGTCGCGGCGGCTGCACACCTCCGACCCCGAGTACTACCGGTGGACCCAGTGGCTGTTCCTGCGCTTCTACGAGCGCGGGCTGGCCTACCGTAAGGGCGGCCAGGTCAACTGGTGCCCCAACGACCAGACCGTGCTGGCCAACGAGCAGGTCGTGGGCGGCCACTGCGAGCGGTGCGGCGCGCTGGTCGAGCGCCGGGTGCTGACCCAGTGGTACTTCCGGATCACCGACTACGCGGACCGGCTGCTGGACGACATGGCGCAGCTGGAGGGCAAGTGGCCCGACCGGGTGCTGCTGATGCAGCGCAACTGGATCGGCCGCTCCACCGGCGCCGACGTCCACTTCGTCATCGAGGGCCGGGACGAGCCCGTCACCGTCTACACCACCCGCCCCGACACCCTGTACGGGGCGACCTTCATGGTCGTGGCCGCCGACGCCGAGCTGGCCGACGAGATCTGCGCGCCCGAGCAGCGCGCCGCGTTCGAGGCGTACCGCGAGGAGGTCTCCCGCGAGAGCGAGATCGAGCGGCTGTCCACCGAACGCGAGAAGACCGGCGTCTTCCTGGGCCGCTACGCGATCAACCCGGTCAACGGCGAGCGGATCCAGATCTGGGCCTCCGACTACGTGCTGGCCGAGTACGGGCACGGCGCGATCATGGCGGTGCCCGCGCACGACCAGCGCGACCTGGACTTCGCGCTGAAGTTCGGGCTGCCGGTCCGGGTCGTGGTCGAGACCGGCGAGGCCGACCCCGCCGAGACCGGCGTGGCCACCGCGGGCGACGGGCGCGTCGTCAACTCCGGCCCGATCGACGGCCTGGCCAAGGCCGACGCCATCGCCCGGATCACCGAGATCCTGGCGGAGAAGGGGCTGGGCGGGGCCGCGGTCAACTTCCGGCTGCGCGACTGGCTGGTGTCCCGGCAGCGGTTCTGGGGCTGCCCGATCCCGATCGTGCACTGCGACGCGTGCGGCGAGGTCCCGGTCCCCGACGACCAGCTGCCCGTCCGGCTGCCCGACGACCTGCGCGGCGCCGACCTGGCGCCCAAGGGCACCTCGCCGCTGGCCGCCGCCTCGTCCTGGGTGAACGTCGACTGCCCCAAGTGCGGCGGCGCCGCCAAGCGCGACAGCGACACCATGGACACCTTCGTCGACTCGTCCTGGTACTACTACCGCTACTGCTCGCCCGACTACACCGAGGGCCCGTTCGACGTCGAGCAGGTCCGCAAGTGGATGCCCGTCGACCAGTACACCGGCGGTGTCGAGCACGCCATCCTGCACCTGCTGTACAGCCGCTTCTTCACCAAGGTCCTGCACGACATGGGCATGGTGGACTTCACCGAGCCGTTCACCCGCCTGCTGAACCAGGGGCAGGTCATCCTGAACGCCAAGGCGATGTCCAAGTCGCTGGGCAACATGGTCGACCTGGGCGAGCAGATCGGCGAGTTCGGCGTGGACGTCGTCCGCCTGGCCATGCTGTTCTCGGGCCCGCCTGAGGACGACATCGACTGGGCGGACGTGTCCCCGCACGGCATGTCCAAGTTCCTGTCCCGGGTCCACCGCATCGCCACCGAGGTCGCCGCGCCGGCCGGCGCCGACCCGGCCACCGGCTGGACCGACCTGCGCCGCGTCACCCATCACACCATCGACGAGGTGACCGCCCTGGTCGAGGTGCGCCGCTTCAACGTGGCGATCTCCCGGGTCATGGAGCTGGTCAACGCCACCCGCAAGGCCATCGACACCGGCCCGGGCCCCGCCGACCCGGCCGTGCGCGAGGCCGCCGAGACCATCGTCGTGCTGCTGTCGCTGTTCGCCCCGTACACCGCGGAGGAGGCCTGGGAGCTGCTGGGCCGCCGGGCGCCGGTCGCCACCGCGGGCTGGCCCGCCGCCGACCCGGCGCTGCTGGTGCGGGAGTCGGTGGTCTGCGTCGTCCAGGTCGCCGGGAAGGTCCGCGACCGGCTGGAGGTCGCCCCCGGCATCGCCGAGGGCGAGCTGGAGTCGCTGGCGCTGGCCTCTCCGAAGATCAAAGAGGCGCTGGGGGGCCGGGATATCCGGAAAGTCATCGTACGGGCCCCGAAGATCGTTAATATCGTCCCAGCCTGATCGTTCCGGCCGGTCCAGGACCGGCCGGGTGAACGCCGTCCGGGCCGCGAGGCGGTCCGGACGGCGTCGGCATCGGCGCCGGTGTGCGAGGGCCGTTCGTCCTGGTCATGACCATGGGGTCGGGCCGGCGGCGCGGGCACTCGGCACCCGTGACGGGTGCGGCGGCCGGTCCGGCCGGCGGGCGGAGGCCCGCCGGATGCCTCGGCGGCCCCGGTGAACGGAAGTCACCAGGGCGTCGCCGGTCCGGGTGTGGTGGCGTTTCAGTGTGGTGGCGCGGTGGTTGTGGGTTCGGCGCGGCCCGGGGCGGGTCCCGGGCGCATGGGCGCCCCGGCGGTGCCGGTGGGCGCGGCCGGGCCGTGCGATCCGGCGTCCGGGTGACGGCTCCAGGGTGGGACGGCTCCGGGCGGGACGGCATCGGCGGCGCGCAAGACGTGAGGAGCATTCCGGCGACGCCGGATGCGTGAGACAAGCGGACGCGTGAGGGGTCGCGCGGACGCACGAGAGGTACGTGCACACGTGACGAGCACGCCGTCGCCCCCCGAGCGCGGGGCATGATGACGACGCGAGCGGACGCGCCGCCGGAGACGGGCGCGACGGCGGGCGGGGAGCCCGCCGGAACGCGGAAGGCGGCCACGGGAGGTCATCCCGGGGCCGCCTTCCGACCAGGAGCGCGAGGGTCACATCTTGCGCAGCACCGCGACGACGCGGCCCAGCACGGAGGCCTCGTCGCCGGGGATGGGCTCGTACGCCGGGTTCTGCGGGAGCAGCCAGATGTGGCCGTCCCGGCGCTTGAAGGTCTTGACCGTCGCCTCGCCGTCGATCATGGCGGCGACGATGTCGCCCTGCTCGGCCACCGGCTGCTGGCGGACCACGACCCAGTCGCCGTCGGCGATCGCGGCCTCGATCATCGAGTCGCCGGTCACCTTGAGCAGGAAGTGGGTGCCCTCGCCGACCAGCTGCTTGGGCAGCGTGAAGACGTCCTCGACGGCCTCCTCCGCCAGGATCGGGCCACCGGCGGCGATCCGGCCGACCAGGGGGACGTACGCGGGGGCGGGGCGCGCGGAGGTGTCCGCGGCGGCGCCGGCCGGCCCGTAGGTCTCGTCCTCGGTCCGGACCGGGGTGGTGCCCGGCACGCGGACCTCGACGGCGCGCGGGCGGTTGGGGTCGCGGCGCAGGTAGCCCTTGCGCTGCAGGGTGCGCAGCTGGTGCGACACGCTGGAGGTGCTGGTCAGCCCCACCGCCTCGCCGATCTCGCGCATGGAGGGCGGGTAGCCGCGCCGCTGCACGGAGTCGCGGATCACCTCGAGCACCATGCGCTGTCGCTGGGTGAGCCCGCTCTCGTCCATCGGGCCGTCGGGCAGCTCCCGGACCTTGCTCATCGCTCGTCGCCTCCCCGGCGTTTGATCCCTCACTCCTCGTCATGGCACGTTATCGCGTCCGGAACCGATGATCAAACAATTGTTCGAAGAATGTGCTCGCGTTTCGCGGCTCCGGTGTTGTACAACATCGTACAGACGTTCGATCGAAAATGCATTCGACGAACCGGGCTGACGGGTGCTTCGACGGCTGAGCGCAGGGAGGGCCGGCATGGCGGTAACGCCTGACGGGACGCTGGGCAGGGCGGGATCCGGAACGCACGGGGCCGCGCCGCCGCTACGGCTGACCCGGCGCGGCCGCGCCGTGGTGGTCTCGTTCATCGCGGGCCTGCTCCTGGTGCTCCTGTGGCTGACGGCCGGCCTGGGGGCGAGCGCGGGCGACAAGGAGGACGCGACACCGCCCGCGGCCACCCCGGCCGCGCGGGTGAAGACGGTCGTGGTCGAGCCCGGCGAGACCCTCTGGGAGATCGCCACCCGCGACGACCCCGACGGCGATCCGCGGATCACCGTCCAGCGCATCGCCGACCTCAACGGCCTGTCCGACTCCATCGTCCAGCCGGGGCAGCGGCTGCGCATGCCGGCCCGCTGACGGCCCCTGACGATCCCCTGACGGGCACGCTGCCCGGCCCGCCGACAGGCCGGCCGGCGCCCGGCGAGATTCCTCCGGGCGGCGTGTCGAGATCCCGCCGGCGGCTCCGACCTCTGGGCGAACGCGCCCGAGAGGGGCGCCGCACAAGGGGGTCACATGGAACCCAATGCCCGGGCCGGCCGGCGGGAATGGGTGGGTCTGGCCGTCCTCGCCCTGGCCGCCCTGCTGGTGTCGATCGACGTCTTCGTCCTGCTGCTCGCGCTGCCGCACCTGAGCGCGGACCTGGGGGCCGACGCCACGCAGCAGCTCTGGATCATGGACGTGTACGGGTTCCTGCTGTCGGGATTCCTGATCACGATGGGCGGGCTCGGCGACCGGATCGGCCGCCGCAGGCTGCTGCTGGGCGGCGCGGCGGCGTTCGGCGTGGCGTCGGTGGTGGCCGCGTACTCGCCCAGCCCGGAGGCGCTGATCGTCGCCCGCGCGCTGCTGGGGGTCGCCGGAGCCACCGTGGCGCCGTCCACGCTGTCGCTGATCAGCACCATGTTCCGCGACGCGCGGCAGCGTTCGCAGGCGTTCGGCGTGTGGCTGGCCTGCTTCATCGGCGGCGCCGCGCTCGGGCCCATCGTCGGCGGAACGCTGCTGGAGCACTTCTGGTGGGGATCGGCGTTCCTGCTCGGCGTGCCCGCGATGCTGCTCCTGCTGGTCCTCGGGCCGATCCTGCTGCCCGAGTACCGCGCTCCCGAGGCGGGCCGGCTCGACCTGGCCAGCGTCGCCCTGTCGCTGGCCGCCGTCCTCCCGATCGTGTACGGCCTGAAGGAACTCGCCCGTACGGGCTGGCACGCGGCGCCCGTCCTGGCCACGCTGGCCGGTGTGCTGGTCGGCGTCGCCTTCGTACGGAGGCAGCGGCGGCTCGCCGATCCGCTGCTGGACCTGCGGCTGCTGGGCAACCGCGTGCTGAGCACCGCGCTGGCCGGGACGCTGGCGGCGACCCTGCTGATGGGCGCCATCATGATGTTCCTGACCCAGCACCTCCAGCTGGTCCAGGGGCTCTCCCCGCTGCACACCGGGCTGTGGATGCTGCCCTCGCTCTTCGCGAACATGCTGAGCTTCCAGCTCTCCCCGCTCCTGGCCCGGCGGATACGGCCCGCCGTCCTCATCGCCGCCGGCCTGACCGTGTCGGTGTGCGGGCTGCTGGTGCTCACCCGGGTCGGCACGGGGCACGCCCCCGCGACACTGATCACCGGCTGGGCGCTCATCGGGCTCGGCGCGGGCCCGCTGGTCACGCTGGCCACCGAGCTGGTGGTGGGCTCGGCGCCGCAGGCCAAGGCCGGTTCGGCCGCGGCGATGAACGAGACCTCCGGCGAGTTCGGGTACGCGCTGGGCATCGCGGTCCTGGGCAGCATCGGCACCGCCCTCTACCGGGCCGAGGTCGAGGTGCCGGCCGGGGTCCCGGACGCGGCCCGTGAGAGCCTGACCGGCGCGGCGGCCGTGGCCGACGACCTGCCCGGTCCCGTACGCGAGGCGCTGCTCGACTCGGCCCGGGCCGCGTTCACGACCGGGCTCCACACGGTCGCCCTGCTCAGCGCGGTCGCGCTGGCAGGCATGGCGGTGCTCATCGCGGTGATGCTCCGTCACGTGCCACCGATCGGCGCCTCCGAGCCGAAGGAGCGTCCCGAGTCCGGCTCCGAGCCCGATTCCGAGCCCGCGCCCGCCGCGGCCGGGCACTGAACCCCGTTCCACGACGCGACGACCCCAAGGAATCGATCATGTTGCAGCAGCGCATCCAGGAGGCCATCGACCGGATGGTCGGGTCCGGCGCCGAGACGGGCGTCCAGGTCTCGGTGTACCGGCACGGCGAGCCCGTCGCCGACGCCGTCGCCGGTGTCGCCGACCCGGAGACCGGACGGCCGGTCACCCCGGGCACGCCGTTCTACAGCGCGTCCACCGGCAAGGGCGTGACGGCGACCGTGGTGCACGTCCTGGTCGAACGCGGCGCCCTCACCTACGACACGCGGATCGCCGAGCTGTGGCCGGAGTTCGCCGCGCACGGGAAGGAGAAGGCGACCGTACGGCACGCGCTCACCCACACCGTGGGCGTTCCGGGCCTCCCGAGCGGCGTCACGCCCGAGGACCTGTGCGACTGGGACGGCATGTGCGCCAGGATCGCCGACTCCGAGCCGTGGTGGGAGCCGGGCACCAGGACCGGCTACCACGCCCACACGTTCGGGTACATCGTGGGCGAGATCGTCCGCCGCGCCACCGGCGCGCCGATCTCGCGGGTCCTGCGCGAGGAGGTCGCCGGGCCGCTGGGCGTGGCCGACGAGCTGTACTTCGGCGTCCCCCGCGGTGAACTGGGCAGGCTCGCGCGGCTCGAGACGCCCGCGGACGTCGCGGAGACGGCGGCGGCCATGGCCGGGATGTTCGCGAAGGTCGCCCCGCCCGAGGTGCTCCCGAGCGCGGAGTACGCGAACCGTCCCGACATCCTCATGGCCGACATCCCCGCGGGCGGCGTCATGTCCGCCCGCGCGGTCGCCCGTGTGTACGCGGCGCTGCTGGACGAGGTGGACGGCGTGCGGCTGGTCTCGCCGGAGCGCTTCCGCGAGCTGTCGGGCGTCGCCTTCGAGGGCACCGACGACGTCATGGGGTCGCCGGCGACCTGGGCGCTGGGCTACGTGCTGGCGCCGTTCGGCCCCGGCCGGCCCCGGGTCTTCGGCATGCCGGGCGTGGGCGGCAGCGGCGCGTACGCGGACCCGGAGACCGGCACGGTCTTCGCGGTCACCAAGAACCGCTTCAACCCGATGGAGGCGAGCGCGCTGGAGGAGATCGCCGCGATCGTCGCCGAGTCCTGAGCCGTCCCGACGTGGTCTCGGCCACGCGCGAGCGCGTCCCCTGCCGGGTGGGGCGAGGCCGGAGGCGAGCACCACCGGGCAGATCGCGAAGCGATGTCGCGCTCGCCCAGGCCCGGTCAGGCGCGAGCCGCCAGGCGAGCGCCGTAGGCCGGGACTCGGAAACACAGCGGCCGACCCCGCCCCGGGCCCTTGCCCGGGGCGGTTTTCCGTCTCCGGACGGGGGAGCGGCGCGACACGCCGGGAGGGGCGCGTGGGCCCGATGTGACCAGCGTCTTACGAGTGAGACTGGCGATCCAGGTTGCGCAGCACCCGCGATCCTCGTACGGTTGACCACAACATCTAGTAGTTACATGGATGTTAATTAGCCATAAGTTGTGTTCTTGTGGTGACAGGTATTCGGTGTCGAGGGAGGAGGGGAACGTGCACTGCCCGTTCTGCCGCAGCCCCGACACCAAAGTGATCGACAGCCGTTCCACCGATGACGGGGCCGCCATTCGGCGCCGCCGTTCGTGCCAGGAATGCGGCAAGCGATTCACCACACAGGAGAACGTGCTCCTGATGGTGGCCAAGCGCAGCGGGGTCACCGAGCCGTTCTCCCGAGAAAAGATCATCGCCGGGGTGCGCAGGGCCTGCCAGGGCCGCCCGGTGAACGAGGATGCGCTCGCCAAGCTGGGGCAGCGGGTGGAAGAGTCGATCAGGGCGACCGGAGCCGCCGAGATTCCCTCGCACGAGATCGGCCTGGCCATTCTGGGGCCGCTCGGGGAGCTCGACGAGGTGGCCTATCTGCGATTCGCCTCCGTCTACCGGAGTTTCGAGTCGCTGGACGACTTCGCGCGGGAGATCGAATCACTGCGCACGCGAGGTTCTTCGGGGGAACCCGCCCAGCCCCGGTGAGGGCGGCCGAGAGGCACGTCAAAGCAGCACGTCAAGCAGCACACAGAGCAGAGGAAGAGCCCGTGGCCGGGTATGACCAGGTCACCGGGCGGGGTTGTCCTGAACAGGGCCCGGCGGGAGGGCCCGAGAGGGGGAAGGCATGACGGAGACGGTGAGCGGCTCGGCGGCCCGGCGCGGCAAGGGAGGCCGTAAGGGGCTGAAGATCGAGCGGATCTTCACCAGGCCCGGCGTGCATCCGTACGACGAGATCCGCTGGGAGCGCCGGGACGTCGTCATGACCAACTGGCGCGACGGCTCGGTCAACTTCGAGCAGCGCGGGGTCGAGTTCCCCGAGTTCTGGTCGGTGAACGCCGCCAACATCGTGACGTCGAAGTACTTCCGCGGCGCGGTCGGCACGCCCCAGCGCGAGTGGAGCCTCAAGCAGCTGGTCGACCGGGTCGTGCGGATGTACGTCGACACCGGCGTCGCGAACGGCTACTTCGCCTCGGAGCAGGACGCCGAGATCTTCGAGCACGAGCTGAAGTACGCCCTGGTCCACCAGATGTTCAGCTTCAACTCGCCGGTCTGGTTCAACGTCGGCACCAGGTCCCCCCAGCAGGTCTCCGCGTGCTTCATCCTCTCCGTGGACGACACCATGGAGTCGATCCTGGAGTGGTACAAGGAAGAGGGCGTGATCTTCAAGGGCGGTTCGGGGGCCGGTCTCAACCTGTCCCGCATCCGCTCCAGCAAGGAGCTGCTGTCGTCGGGCGGCACGGCCAGCGGGCCGGTGTCGTTCATGCGCGGCGCCGACGCCTCGGCCGGGACGATCAAGTCGGGCGGGGCCACCCGGCGGGCCGCCAAGATGGTCGTGCTGGACGTGGACCACCCGGACGTGGCCGAGTTCATCGAGACCAAGTCGCGCGAGGAGGACAAGATCCGCGCCCTCCGCGACGCCGGGTTCGACATGGACCTGGGCGGCAGGGACATCGCCAGCGTCCAGTACCAGAACGCCAACAACTCGGTCCGGGTGTCCGACGAGTTCATGCGGGCGGTCGAGGCCGGCGGCGAGTTCGGGCTGCGCGCCCGGCTCAGCGGCGAGATCGTGGAGACCGTCCAGGCCAGGGAGCTGTTCCGGCTGATGGCCAAGGCGGCCTGGGAGTGCGCCGACCCGGGCATCCAGTACGACGACACGATCAACGACTGGCACACCAACCCCGAGTCGGGCCGGATCACCGCCAGCAACCCGTGCTCGGAGTACATGTCCCTGGACAACTCCTCCTGCAACCTGGCCAGCATCAACCTGCTGAAGTTCCTGAGCGAGGACGGCACCTTCGACGTCCGGTCGTTCGTCCGGATGACCGAGATCATCATCACCGCGATGGACATCTCGATCACCTTCGCCGACTTCCCGACCGACAAGATCGCCGAGACCACCCGCGACTACCGGCAGCTCGGCATCGGGTACGCCAACCTGGGCGCGCTGCTGATGGCGACCGGCCACGCCTACGACTCCGAGGGCGGGCGCTCGCTGGCCGCGGCGATCACCTCGCTGATGACCGGTGTCGCCTACCGCCGGTCGGCCGAGCTGGCCGGGGTGGTCGGCCCGTACGAGGGGTACGCCCGCAACGCCGAGGCGCACAAGCGGGTCATGCGCAAGCACTCCGCGGCCAACGACGAGATCCGCACCCTCGACGAGATGGACAAGGCGATCCACACCGCCGCGACCAAGCAGTGGCAGGACTGCCTCAAGACCGGTGAGCGGCACGGCTACCGCAACGCCCAGGCGTCGCTGCTCGCGCCGACCGGGACCATCGGCCTGATGATGGACTGCGACACCACCGGCATCGAGCCCGACCTGGCGCTGATGAAGTTCAAGAAGCTGGTCGGCGGCGGCTCCATGCAGATCGTCAACCACACCGTGCCCCGCGCCCTGCGGAAGCTGGGCTACCAGCAGGAGCAGATCGAGGCGATCGTCGAGTACATCGGCGAGCACGGCCACGTGGTGGACGCCCCGGGCCTGCGTCCCGAGCACTACGAGGTGTTCGACTGCGCGATGGGGGAGCGGGCGATCAGCCCGATGGGCCACGTCCGGATGATGGCCGCGACCCAGCCGTTCCTGTCCGGAGCGATCTCCAAGACCGTGAACATGCCCGAGCAGGCCACCATCGAGGACATCGAGAAGGTGTACTTCGAGGGCTGGAAGCTCGGCCTCAAGGCCCTGGCGATCTACCGCGACAACTGCAAGGTCGGCCAGCCGCTGTCGGTGGCGAAGAGGACCGAGGAGCCCAAGGCCGAGGCGGCCCCCGCCGAGGCGGCGGCACCGGCCCGGCCGGTCCGCAAGCGGCTGCCCAAGCAGCGCCCGGCGACCGTCACCCGCTTCTCGGTGGCGGGCGCCGAGGGGTACATGACCGCCTCCTCCTACCCCGACGACGGGGTGGGCGAGGTCTTCCTCAAGCTCGGCAAGCAGGGCTCCACGCTGGCCGGTGTGATGGACGCCTTCTCCATGGCGATCTCCATCAGCCTCCAGTACGGGGTGCCGCTGGAGACGTGGGTGGAGAAGTTCACCAACATGCGGTTCGAGCCCGCGGGGATGACCGACGACCCGGACATCCGGATGGCGACCTCGGTGATGGACTACATCTTCCGCC
The DNA here is from genome assembly GCF_015751755.1 of Actinomadura viridis. GTDB lineage: Bacteria > Actinomycetota > Actinomycetes > Streptosporangiales > Streptosporangiaceae > Spirillospora > Spirillospora viridis. The sequence continues at coordinate 6,009,249 of NZ_JADOUA010000001.1, read as the reverse complement.
GTCTCGCGCTCGACCACCTGTCGTACGAGGCGCGGGCCGAGCTGGGCATCCTCACCGCCAAGGAGCGGGCGCTGCAGGCCGACGGGAAGGACCCGGCGAGCCTGCACGAGGAGGACCACATCGACCGGGAGAGCCTGGCCCAGACCGCGGAGATCGCGCGTCCGGCCGTGGCGGCCCCGCAGCGGCCCGCCGCCGAGGCGCCCGCCCCGCCGCAGGCGCACTCCTCGATGGAGGTCATCGAGAGCCGCCAGGGCCGTACGGCGGACGCCCCGCTCTGCCTGACCTGCGGGACGAAGATGCGTCCCGCCGGCAGCTGCTACGTCTGCGAGGGCTGCGGCTCCACCAGCGGCTGCAGCTGACGGGGCGCGGGTAACGCCGCGACGAGGTGAGAACGGGGAGCCGGTGGTCGCCGGCTCCCCGTTCCGCGTTCCGCGGTGGTCAGCGGACGCCGGCGGGCTCGCGGCCGAGGAGGGCGCCGGGGTCCTCGCCCGTGGCGGCGGCCCTGCGGTGCGCGGTGGGGCTCACGCCCCGGACCCGCTTGAACGCCGCGCTGAAACCGAACGCGTCCGCGTAGCCGACGCGGCGGGCCACCGCGGCGACCGTCGCGCTGGACCCGGCCAGCAGGTCGGCGGCCAGGGCCATCCGCAGGTCCGTCAGGTAGGCCAGCGGCGGCTCGCCCACCACCTCGGTGAACCGCTTGGCCAGGGTGGTACGGGACACCCTGGCCTCGCCGGCCAGGGACGCGAGCGTCCACGGCCGCTCCGGGGCCTCGTGGACGGCGTGCAGGACCGGGCCCACCACGTCGTCGGTCAGCGCCCGGTACCACGCGGGGGAGCCGGCCTCGGGCCGGTCGAACCATTCGCGCAGCGTGCACACCAGGAGCCAGTCCAGCAGCCGGTCCAGCACGATCTGGCGGCCGGGACGGCACGCGGTCAGCTGCGCCTCCAGGTAGTCGCGCATCGAGGTGCAGTCCTGGTCGTCGTCCACCACGACCAGGGGCGGCAGCACGCGCAGCAGGCGCCGCGGCACCTCGTCCCGCACGTGGTAGGCCCCGGCCAGCAGGACCGTGCGGCCGTCCTGGTCCGCGCCGGGCGGCGGTTCCGGGTCCGGGCGGTCGCAGCGGACGTCCCGGGGGATCTGGGGCCGGGAGGCCGAGGGCGGCTCGGCGGAGAAGACGAACGGCTCGGGTCCGCGCACGATCGCCGTCTCGCCCGGCCGGACCGGGCGCGGCGCCTCGCCCTCACGGGTCACCCAGCCCCCGCCGCGCATCGGCACGCACAGCGTCAGCGACGCGCCGTCGGTGAACCGCAGCGCCCGCGGCGGTGCGAGCACCGACCGGCCGAAGGCGGCGCCCTCGGCGCGCACGGTCCGCAGCAGATGGTCGAACGGGTCCATGGCGTCACGATAGGCGCCACCACGAACGCGTGATCGCTCCGGGCGCGACGTAGGGTCGTGCTGGAGAGGGGTGGCAGGGTGAGTGATCTTCAGTTGCGGCCGGCGCCGGTGGTGTGCGGGGGCCGCGAGGACGTGGCGGGCGGGCCGGTGCGCGAACTGCTGGCGCCGCGCCGCGTGCCGCTGGGCGAGAGCACGGTCGTACGCCGGCTGCTGCCCAGCCTCGGCCGGCGGATGGTGGGGGCGTGGTGCTTCGTCGACCACTACGGGCCGGACGACGTCACCGACGCCCCCGGGATGCAGGTGCCGCCGCACCCGCACATCGGCCTCCAGACGGTGAGCTGGCTGCACGCCGGCGAGGTGCTCCACCGCGACAGCGTCGGGAGCCTGCAGACCGTACGGCCGAAGGAGCTGGGCCTGATGACCGCGGGGCGGGCGATCGCCCACGCGGAGGTGTCGCCGCGCGGGCACGGGCCGATCCTGCACGGCGCGCAGCTGTGGGTGGCGCTGCCCGACGCGCACCGGCACACCGATCCGGCGTTCGAGCACCACACCGTCCTGCCCAGGGTCACCGCCGGGAACGGGATGGAGGCCACCGTCATCCTCGGGGAGCTGGACGGCGCCGCCTCGCCCGGCACCGCCTACACCCCGATCTTCGGCGCCGATCTCGCGCTGGCGGACGGCGCCGAGGTGCGGCTGCCGGTCGAGCCCGACTTCGAGTACGCGGCGCTGACCATGTCGGGGGTCACCGAGGTCGACGGCGTGCGCGTGGAGCCGGGCTCGATGCTCTACCTGGGCTGCGGGCGCCGCGAGCTGCCGCTGCGCGCCGACGGTGACAGCGGGCTGGTGCTGCTGGGCGGCGAGCCGTTCGAGGAGAAGCTGGTCATGTGGTGGAACTTCGTCGGCCGGAGCGGCGAGGAGATCGCCCAGGCCCGCGAGGACTGGATGACCGGCGACCGCTTCGGCACCGTGCACGGGTACGACGGCGACCCCCTGCCCGCCCCGGCGCTGCCCGCGACGCCGTTGAAGCCGCGCGGCCGTACCCGCTGAGCGTTCCGGAATCGGGGGGCCGGGCGGGCGGTTGGGATGAACGTGATGCACGGTGAGTACAAGATGCCCGGCGGCAAGCTCGTGGTCGCCGATCTCGACGTCGACGGCGGGCTCCTGAGGTCCCCGCGGATCAGCGGGGACTTCTTCCTGGAGCCGGACGAGGCGCTGGAGGCGATCAACGCGGCGCTGGACGGGCTGCCCGCCGCGCTGGAGGCGCGCGACATCGCCGCCCGCGTCGAACGGGGGCTGCCGCCGTCCACGGTGATGCTGGGCGTGTCCGCGGAGGCGGTCGCGATCGCGGTGCGCCGGGCCGTGACCCGCGCCTCCGGCTGGCGGGACCACGAGTGGCGGCTGGTGCGCGAGGGGCCGCAGGATCCGGCCCTGCACATGGCGCTCGACCAGGTCCTCGCCGAGGAGGTCGGGGCCGGGCGGCGCCCGCCGACGCTGCGCGTCTGGGAATGGGCCTCACCCGCCGTGATCATCGGGAGCTTCCAGTCGCTGCGCAACGAGGTGGACGCCGAGGGCGCGGCCCGGCACGGGGTGCGGGTGGTGCGCCGGATCAGCGGCGGCGGGGCGATGTTCGTGGAGCCCGGCAACACCATCACCTACTCGCTGTACGCGCCCGAGTCGCTGGTGGCGGGGATGTCCTTCGCCGAGAGCTACGCGTTCCTGGACGACTGGGTGCTGGGCGCGCTGGGCGAACTGGGGATCACGACCTGGTACCAGCCGCTGAACGACATCGCCTCCGACCAGGGCAAGATCGGCGGCGCGGCGCAGAAGCGGCTGGCCGCGGGCGCGGTCCTGCACCACGTGACCATGGCCTACGACATCGACGCCGGGAAGATGCTCCAGGTGCTGCGGATCGGCCGGGAGAAGCTGTCCGGCAAGGGCATCGCCAGCGCGAACAAGCGGGTGGACCCGCTGCGGCGGCAGACCGGGCTGTCCCGCGAGGAGATCATCGAGCGCATGATCGGGCACTTCCGCGGCCGGTACGGGCTGGTCCCCGGCCGGATCGAGGACGGCGAGCTGCGCGCGGCCGAGAAGCTGGCGGCGGAGAAGTTCGAGACCGCGGAGTGGACCGCCCGCGTCCCCTGACGGCGCACCCGCTCAGGACGGGGTGTCCTCGCCGCCGGTGGCCTTCTTGATCGGCTGGGTGTCGGAGGAACGGCGCCGGCGCGGCTTGCGGCGTCCGGCCACGAGGGTGTCGTCGCCGGTCCCCTCGACGATGTCGGTGGCGAGGCGCGGCCGGTCCTCCTCCGGGGACTGCGAGGGCGGCGCGGCCTTGGTCGCGGCGGGCGCGGGGCGCTTCGCCGGGCGCCGGGCCGCGGGCACCTCGCCCGATGCCTCCGCGTCCTTGGGCGCGGGCGGCTTCCGCGCGGGGGTCTTCCGCGCGGGCTGCTCCTCCCCGGCGCCCCGGAGCGCCTCGACGAACCCGCTCCCGTCGTCGTCCTCGTCCTCGTCGCGCCGTGCCCGGCGGCCACCGCCCGGACGGCCCCCCATCAGCCGGTGGTCGAGGGAGAGGCGGCCACCGCCGCCGGCCGCGAAGAGCAGCCCTGCCAGCCCGAGGACCAGGACCAGCTCGTAGCCGTTGGCGGCCCTCGGCCCGTCCACCAGGAACAGGCCCTCGCCCATGTGCACGAACACGAACGCGCCGGCCATGTCCACGAACAGCAGGACCCCGACGACCGGCAGGCCCAGCCCGGCGATCAGCGCGGCCCCGCCCAGCAGCTCGACGAACGCGGCGTAGACGGCCGAGCCGGTCGGGAACGGGACCCCCAGCCGGTCGAAGGACCGCCCGGTCGCGGTGATGCCGGCCTCGATCTTCTGCCAGCCGTGCGCCATGAAGACCACGCCCACGCCGAGGCGGGCGAGGAGGGCCACGACGTCGTACACCGGCCGAGTGCGCATGGCGTCGGCTCCTTCCGCGTGCGTACGGCCCCCGGTTTCGGAGCGTCGAGTATGACGCGCGGGGGAGGATCGCGCGAGCGTTCCAGGTGGGCGGGGGCGAACGGACCCGCCGCACGCGTCCGCTCCGGTCGCCCGGAAGGGGCCGCTGCCCGTAGGTTGGGGGCGTCGGACGACGAGGAGGAGCGTTCATGTCCATGCAGAAGGGTGCCAACACACCGGTCCCTGTTCCGTCGGTCAAGATCGAACTAGGCTGGCAGGGCGGCCCGGGGGTGCCCGACGCCGACGCCTCCGCGCTGCTGCTCACGGGAACGGGCAGGGTCCGCTCCGACGACGACTTCGTCTTCTACAACCAGCCGTCGCACGCCTCGGGCGCCGTACGGCACGAGGGCAAGCAGCAGGGCGCGACGGTCCGCGACGTGCTGGCCGTCGACCTGGGCCGGGTCCAGCCGGACATCGAGCGGATCGTGATCGCGGCGTCCGCGGACGGCGGTACGTTCGGCCGGTTCCAGGGCCTGTACGTGCGGGTGCTCGACGCGGCGACCGGTTCCGAGGTGGCCCGTTTCGACAATCCCGGCGCCACGACCGAGACGGCGTTCGTGCTCGGGGAGCTGTACCGGCGGCAGGGCTCCTGGAAGTTCCGGGCGGTCGGGCAGGGATACGACTCGGGCCTGGGCGGGCTGGCCGGCGACTTCGGCATCTCGGTGGACGAGCCGTCCCCGGCCCCGGCGCAGGCCCCGGCCCCCGCTCCCGCCGCGCCGCCCGTGCCGCCGCCTCCGCCCGCTCCGCAGCACCAGTACGCCCCGCCCGGGCAGGCGCCGATGCCCCCGCCCCCGCCTCCGGCGCAGCCGCCCGTCCCGCCGCCCCCGGGCCAGTACGCGCCGCCTCCCGGCCAGTACCCGCCCCCGCCGGCCCAGTACCCGCCGCCTCCCGGGCAGTACGCGCCGCCGCCCGCGCCCGGTCACGCCCCGCCCCCGCCTCCGCCCGGGGCGCCCGCTCCACAGCAGGGGGCCGGCGGGAAGATCTCGCTGACCAAGAACGCGCCCTCGGTGTCGCTGACCAAGCACGGCGCCACGTCCGGCAACATGCGCGTCAACCTCAACTGGAGCGCGCGGGAGGGCGCGGCCAAGGGCTTCCTCGGCAAGCTGCGCCGCGGCGTGGACCTCGACCTCGACCTGTGCTGCCTGTGGGAGCTGCGGGACGGCCGCAAGGGCATCATCCACGCCCTCGGCGACTTCGGCGCGCTGGACCGCCCGCCCTACATCCTGCTGGACCGCGACGACCGTTCCGGGTCGGTCGCGACCGGGGAGAACCTGACGATCAACCTGGACCACACCGCCGACTTCAAGCGGATCCTGGTCTTCGCCGAGATCTACGACGGCGCCGAGGACTTCCGCGGCCTGGACGCGATCGCCACCCTCTACCCGCTGGGCGCCCCGCCGATCGAGATGAGCATGGACGGCTGCGTGGACGCCTCCCGCGACGCCGTGCTGGCGCTGATCGAGAACGTCGGCGGCGAGCTGGTGGTGCGCCGCGAGGGACGGTTCGTGCTGCCGCCGCCCGGCCGCCCGCGCTGGGGGAAGATGTCGGTCGACCAGGCGTACGGCTGGAACCTGGAGTGGGTCGCCGCCCGCGGCAAGGACTGACCGGGCGGGGGCGGCGCGCCGGCTCGGTCAGGACGTGACCGAGCCGGCCAGCTTCTTGTCCCGGGCCGCCCGGACGAGCGCGGCGGCGAAGCGGCCCAGGTCCTTGTCGGGGACCTCGTCGGCGAGGCGCTTGGGGGCGGTGGGCAGGCCCAGCCGGTCCGCGCCCTTGCGGGCCTGGGCGTCGAAGTAGGGGCGGAGCCAGGGCCAGACCGACTGCGCCTCCCTGCAGAAGATGTCCACGCCCGTGGGCCCGATGCCCTTGAACTCCCGGAGCAGTTCCGCGGCGCGTCCGGGGTCGCGTCCGGCCTCGATCGGCAGCCTGCGCAGGTCGCCGCCGTACTTGTCCTGGACCGCCTCGGCCATCTCGCCCAGCCGGGTCGCGGTGCTCTCGTCGTAGCGGACGTAGTGGCCGCGGCCGAGCGCGTCGACCCGTTCCTGCCAGCTCAGCCTGGCCATGCCGCGCGGGGTTCCGCCCCCGGCCCCGAACAGCTCCCGGGCCGCCGACAGGGCGATCTCCGCCGAGATGCGCGCGCTCATCAGGTTGGTGAGGACCAGCAGCTTGAACAGGGCGCCCGGCTGGTCCTTCAGGGTGATCCCGGCTTCCTCCGCGTAGGTCCGGCCCGCTTCACGCATCAGCTTCTTCACGATGGCATCCATGGAACGCACCTCCGTTTCCGGCGGCGTACCCAGGGGCGCGGGGATGACTCCCGCGCCCCGGCACTTCGCGGGCCTTTCATGGGCACGTCAGAGGAGGCTGAGCTGCCCTTCGCCCGCCAGGGGGTCGCGGTGCCTCTTCAGGTGGCGCCAGCGGGGGAGATCGTCGAGGTAGGACCAGGAGAGCCGGTGGTGCGGCGTCGGACCGTGCTCCTCCAGGAACCGCTGGTGCGCGGGGGACGGGTACCCGGCGCTGTCGGCGAAGCCGTACCCGGGGAACTCGGCGTCCAGCCCGGCCATCAGGCGGTCCCGGTACACCTTGGCCAGGACGGACGCGGCGGCGACCGTCACCGAGCGCTGGTCGGCCTTCACCTCGCAGCGGACCCGCCACGGGCCGCGCAGGAAGTCGTGCCCGCCGTCCAGGATCACCACGTCCGGCGGCTCCGGCAGCGCCTCCAGCGCCCGCACGGCGGCGCGGCGCAGCGCCTCGGTCATGCCCGCCTCGTCGATCTCACCGGGCGACGCGGCGCCGATGGCGTGCCCGGCCAGCCAGCCGGGGAGCGCCGCGGCGAACCCGTCCCGGTGGGCCTGGGTGAGCAGCTTGGAGTCGGTGAGGGCGACGGTGCGCCCGCCGCGTCCGGGCAGTTCGGGCGGCGGGCTCAGGTCGGTGACGGCGGCGCACACCACGACCGGTCCCGCCCACGCCCCGCGCCCGACCTCGTCCACCCCCGCGATGCGCGGGGGCCGGTCGAGGCGGGCGGCCAGGAACGCGCGCAGCTCCTCCTCGATCGCGTACCCGGCCGCGGCCCGACCCGGTCCGCTGCCCGGCCCGGCGGAGGGTCCGGTGCCGGGGGAGAGACCGGCGCCGGTCTCCGCGCCGGGCTCCAGGCCGGGCAGCGCCTCCGCCGCCCCTGCGGGGTGAACCGGCTCGGGGTGAACGGTCTCGGTGCGCGGTCGCCGGGGCCCGTCCGGGGCGTTCGGGACGTTCTCGTGGCTCAAGGGGTCTCCGTGGTCGGCGTGGCGGACGGGTCGATCGTAGAGCCGCCGCCCGCGGCCGGGTGGCCGCCCGGCCGTACGGTCCCCGGGTGACATCCCTCTGGCCCGGGGTGAAGGTCATGCTCTCTGACTTGGGATGAGTCAACGAACACGCCCCGGGGAGTCCCGTTATGGCGGGCACTGCGCTTTACTCGCCTTGTATGGCTGTGTTCAGGAGATCCCGTTCCCGCCCGGCGGTGGGCACCGCGGCGCGGGATCTTTTCGAGCGCCTGAGGTGGCGCTACTTCCAGATCCAGCCCGGGCTGCGCTTCCTCGGCGGGCTGCTGGTGATCGCGCTGGTGGTCTCGGCCGCGGTGCTGCTCGCGGCCCCGGTGGCCGGGCCGGCCGTGTTCACGGTGATCCTGCTGGTCGTCGGTCATCTGATCCTGCGGTCGCCGGCGGGCATGGCCGTGGTGTCGGTGCTCGCCTGCTGGCTGGTGGTGTCGGTCCCGCTGGGGCGCCTGTACCCGGGCCATCCAGGGCACCTCTACCTGAACGAGACGCTGCTGCTCGCCCTGCTGGCCCTGCCGGTCGCGTTCGTCGCCCTGCGGCTGCGCGGGTACGCGCCGTGGCGCACGGCCCTGCTGGCATTGGGCGCGGCGGGCCTGGTCACCGCGGCCCTGGTCCATCCCCTGCCCGGCCTGCACGTGGCGCCCGCCTGGGCGGCGGCGCTGGCGGTCCTGGCCTACCGCTGGGACCAGGCCCGGCGTGCCGTGCCCGCGGAGGCGTACGACACCGGCTGGGTCCAGGAACAGTCCGGGACGGGCGCCGACGCCATGACCGTCCCCGGTAAACGCCCCCCGCGCGGTGGGTCCGGCAGCGGATCCGGCGGTGGGTCCGGCGCGTCCGGTGGCGGGTCCGGCGGGTCCGGGTCAGGGGCGGGAACGGGAGGAGGCGGGTCCGGCAAGGGGCCGTCTCCCGACCGCCCGCGCCGTCCCTCCGGTGCGGACGCCGCGGCGGCGGCCGGGGTCCCGGCGGCCACGCAGGCCGCCTACCAGCGGCGCGTCGCGGCCGAGACCGGCGACGCCGAGGCCGCGCCCGCGCCCGGGAACGGCCGGGGCGGCGGCGCCGGGGACGGGGAGCCCCCCGAGATCTCCGTCGCCGAGGCCCTGGCCGAACTGGAGGGCATGATCGGCCTGGAGCCCGTGAAGCGGCAGGTCAGGTCCATCGCCGCCTCGATCGAGGCGGCGCACCTGCGGGCCGCGGCCGGGGTGCCGACCGAGAAGCCGATGCGGCACTTCGTGTTCGTGGGGCCCTCGGGCACCGGCAAGACCACGGTGGCCCGGGTCCTGGCCAAGATCTTCTACGCGTTCGGGCTGCTGCCCACCCCGGAGGTGGTGGAGGCGCACCGGGCCGACCTGGTCGGCGAGTTCCTCGGCGCCACCGCGCTCAAGACCAACCGGCTGATCGATTCGGCGCTGGGCGGGGTGCTGTTCGTCGACGAGGCGTACGCGCTGGTCAACGCGGCCGAGGGCCAGCCGGACCGGTTCGGCGACGAGGCCGTGCAGACGCTGCTCAAGCGGGCCGAGGACGACCGCGACAACCTGGTGGTCATCCTGGCCGGGTACGAGGCGCAGATGGCCGAGTTCCTGGCCTCCAACCCCGGCCTGGCCTCCCGTTTCGGCACCCGGGTCCACTTCCCCTCGTACCGGCCCGGGGAGCTGCTGAGCATCGCCGAGTACCACACGGTCCTGCGCGACGACCGGCTCGACGAGGAGGCCCGGCGCCGGCTCGCCGCCCGCTTCGAGGAGGTCGAGCGGCGCGGCATCGTCGACGAGCTGGGCAACGGCCGGTTCGTGCGCACGCTGACCGAGGCGGCGGGCCGCGCCCGGGACGTGCGGGTGGTCGGCGCGGCGGCGGCGGGCGGCGGGCGGCGGCCCACCGCCGACGATCTGGTCACGCTGCGGGCCGAGGACGTGGAGGCCGCCTACGCCGAGGTCACCGAGCGGTACCGCGGCTACGCCGAGACGCCGACGCTGGAGGAGGCGCTGGGCTCGCTGGACGCGATGATCGGGCTGGCGCCGGTGAAGCGGCAGGTCCGCGAGATCGCCGCCCAGCTCCAGGTGGCCCGGATGCGCCAGGAGCAGGGCCTGGTCACCCGTCCCCCGACCCGGCACTTCGTGTTCACCGGGCCGCCCGGCACCGGCAAGACCACGGTGGCGCGGGTGCTGGGCCAGGTCTTCGCCGCGCTCGGGCTGCTGGCCCGGCCCTCGGTGGTCGAGTGCCAGCGCGCCGACCTCGTCGGCGAGCACCTGGGCGCCACCGCGCTCAAGACCAACAAGGTGATCGATTCGGCGCTGGGCGGGGTGCTGTTCGTGGACGAGGCGTACGCGCTGGCCAACCCGGGGTACGGCGGCGGCGACGCGTTCGGTGCCGAGGCGGTGCAGACGCTGCTCAAGCGGGCCGAGGACGACCGGGACAGGCTGGTGGTCGTGCTCGCCGGATACGTGGGCGACATGGACCGGTTCCTGGCGTCGAACCCGGGTCTGTCCTCCCGCTTCGACGTCCGGGTGGAGTTCCCCTCCTACGGCCCCGACGAACTGCTGCGGATCGCCCAGCTGATCGCCGAGGAGAGCGGCGACCGCTGGGACGAGGGCGCCCTGGACGACCTGGCGCTGGTCTTCCAGCGGGCGTGCGGCCGGGGCCTGATCGACGAGCTGGGCAACGGCCGGTTCGCCCGGTCGGTGTACGAGAAGGCGTGCGCCTCCCGCGCCCTGCGGGCCGCGCGGCTCGGCTCGGCGGCGACCACGGCCGACCTGACCGTGCTCACCGCCGACGACGTCCACGCGGCCCATGCGGAGCTGACCCACCGCCTCGGCTGACGTCGGGGATCAGCCGGGGGCGGGGATCAGCGGGGGTGGCGGGGATCAGCCGGGGCCGCGCCGTGCGACCGGGGACGGGGCGGTGTCGGCGACCTCGACCTTCAGCAGGGCCGACGAGGCGACCACGCTGCCGACCGGGGCCTTGGCCTTGGCGGCGTCGGTGACCGTGGTGCGCATCCCCAGGTACTGGTAGGTCTCGCGGTCGAAGATGTACTCCTCCCGGAACCCCAGGCTGGGGTTGGTCCTGGCCGCCGCGACGCCGGTGCGGCCGTAGGCGTCCCGCGCCGTCCCGACCGTCGTCGCACCGGGAATGGCGGCGGCGGCCCGGAACAGTGCGGCCCGCTGCGCGGCCGGGAGGTAAGCCTCACGGAGCATGCCGGAGACGCGGTTCCACGCTTCGGCGTCGGCGGCGGGCCCGTGTCCGAGTTGCGTGTAGAGGTGCTCGTACATCCCGGCGGGGGTCGTCGGCAGTGTGCTCAGGTACGCGTAGTCGGTGCGCAGGAACGGGGCGCGCTGGTCGAAGTCGGCGAGCCTCTCGGGCTTGCCCTGCCCCGGCTCCTTGGCCTGCTCCCTCGCCTCCGGGGGGATCGGCCACCCCGGGTAGGGCCGGGGCTCCAGGGACCTGCCGATGATGACACCGTCGACCGAGGTGCCCTTCACGGGATACCAGACCTTGCGGTGCGTGCGGGAGAGGTAACGCGCGTGCCCGGCGGCGCTGTTGTACTCGACTTGGTTCATGCTCCTCGACTCGAACACGAGGTACTGGCCGACGCGGGGACGCAGCTCGCGGCTCCGCCCGGCGTTGTCGGCCGCCTTGGTGAGCACCCGTTCGGCCGCGACCGGCATGACGTGGACGACCCGGCCGTCCCGGCCGTCCCCGTCCTCGCCGGAGCCGTTCACGGTCACCAGGACCCCGGCGCCGGCCGCCGCGACCATCCCACCCGCGACCAGCAGGCGCGGCGCGGACCACCGCCTCCACGGCCGGGCGGCCGGAGCGGCGGCCGGAGAGGCGGCGAAGGCGGCCCGCAGCCGTTCCTCCTCGGCCCGCAGCCCGGAGGGCTCCGGGCGGGGCACCTCGGAACGCAGGCCCGCCAGCTCCTTCATCTCATCCACGAATCGACTCCTCACTCTTCGAAACGGCGGGGGCGACCTCGCCGAGGCTCTTGCGCAGTCCCTTGCGCGCCCGGTTGACGCGTGAGCGCACCGTGCCGACCCGTACGTCCAGCGCCTGCGCGGTCTCGGCATAGGTCAGGCCGCCCCACGCCACCAGCAGCAGCGCGTCGCGGTGGCCGGTGGGCAGGGCGGCCAGCGAGGCCGCCAGGCTCCGCCGGAGCGCGCCCGCGCTGACCCGCTCGTCGCTGCGTTCGGTGAAGGACTCGGTGACGGGGTCGGCGCCGGTGCGCTGCAGCACCCGCAGTTGCCGCACCTCGTCCCGTACGTGGCGCCCGACGAGGTTGGTCGCGATCCCGTACAGCCAGGGACGCGCGTGGGCACGCCGCAGGTCGTAGCGGTCCCGTTGCCGGAACGCCGCCAGGAACGTCTCGGCGACCACGTCCTCGGCCGCGTCAGGGCCCAGCCGCCGGACGACGTAGCGCTTGATGTCGGGCGCGTGCCGGCGGAAGATCTCCGCGAACGCCTCGGGGTCGCGCCGGGACCGTTCTATGACGGAGGCGTCGTCGGCCTCCTCCGGGCCGTTCCGGCTCGTCTCGCTCATGCTGTGGCCTCTCGGCTGTCGGTCAGGACACCCCTTGTTGCCGCTCCGGGCGCCGGTGGTTCCCGGGAGCCGCCGTGGTCTCGGGGGGTTCGCGGCGGCGCGGACGGGGTCCCGTGCCGGGAGAAGTGTCGGCGGGATGTGGTGGGATCGGCGACATGAAGACGGTGACCTGGTCGCAGGCGCTCGCGTGGCGGATGCGGCGCCAGTACCTCGACCCGGTGGGCGGGGTGTCGGCGCCGGACGTCGTACGGCGCCTCGCGGGCGTGCAGGCGCAGGTCGCGTCGGCGGCCGAGCTGGCGGTGGCGGTCCGCCGCCCGCCCGGGGCCGGCGCGGGCGAGGTGGGCCGCGGCCTGTGGGAGGACCGCTCGCTGGTCAAGACGTGGGCGATGCGCGGCACCCTGCACGTCCTGCCCGCCGCCGAGGCGCCCGCCTACCTGGCGCTGTGCGCCACCGTCCGCACCTGGGAGAAGCCCAGCTGGCAGCGCGCGTTCGGCGCCACGCCCGCCGACCTGGAGGCGATCGCCTCGGCCGCCGCGTCCGCGCTTGCCGGCGGGGCGGAGCTGACCAGGGAGGAGCTGACCGCCGCGATCGTCGCGGAGACCGGCTCCGGGCACCTGGCCGAGGTGCTCGGATCCGGCTGGGGGACGCTGCTCAAACCGCTGGCCTGGTGGGGCATGCTCTGCCACGGCCCCTCGCGGGGCAACCTGGTGACGTTCGCCGCTCCCGAGCACGCGGTGCCCGGCTGGAGCGGGCCGCCCTCGGTGGAGGACGCCGCCCGCACCGTCATCACCGCCTTCCTGGGCGCCCACGGCCCCGCCACCGCCGAGGCGTTCGACGCTTGGACGATGCGCGGCACCAGCCGGAAGAAGGACGTCCGGAGCTGGTTCGCCGCCGCGGAGGATCTCCTGGCGGAGGTCGAGGTCGAGGGCGTCGCGATGTACGTTCTGCGGGAGCATCTCGACGAGCTGCTGGACACCGCGCCCACCCGCGCGGTGCGGATGCTCGGCGGCTTCGACCAGTACGTACTGGGCGCCGGGACGAAGGCCGCCTACCTGATCCCGCCCGGTCACCGCGCCAAGGTGAGCCGCGCCGCGGGCTGGATCTCGCCCGTCGTCCTGTACGAGGGGCGCGTCGCCGGTGTCTGGGAGGCCGGAGACGGCGGCGTCACCGTGACCCCCTTCGAGGACATCCCGGCCGCCGCGCTCGACGAGGAGATCGCCCGCCTGCGCGACCTCCTGGCCACCTGATCCCGGGGGCCGCGGGAGGCGCCCGTTAGGGTGCGGAGCGTGGCAGAGCAGACCGAGTACCGGCAGACCCCGTACCTGCCCCCCGCGGGCGCGGCCGAGCTGCTGCTGGTCCGGCACGGGGCCTCCCAGGCCGCCCGCGCCGACAGGCCCTTCCCCCTGGTCGGCGGCCAGGGGGACCCCGACCTCGCGTCCGAGGGCCGCGAGCAGGCCGAGCGGGTGGCCGAACGGCTCGGCAGGGAGCGCATCGACGCGATCTACGCGACCACGCTGCGCCGTACGGCCCTGACCGCCGAGCCTCTCGCGCGGAGGCTCGGGCTCGACATCCGGGTGGAGGAGGGCCTGCGCGAGGTCCATCTGGGCGAGTGGGAGGGCGGCCTCCTCCGCCGGATGGTGGCCGAGAACCACCCGCTGGCCCAGCGGCTGTGGACCGAGGAACGCTGGGACGTCATCCCCGGCGCCGAGGAGCACGAGGCGTTCCGGGAACGTGTCCGCGCGAGCATCGACCGGCTGGCCCGGAACCACGCCGGCGGGCGGGTGGCGGTGTTCACGCACGGCGGGGTGATCGGCCAGGCGCTCGCCCTCGCCGCCGGGTCGCGGCCGTTCGCGTTCGTGGGCGCCGACAACTGCTCGATCTCCCGGGTGGTCGTCCTGGACGGCCGGTGGTCGGTCCGCGGCTTCAACGACATCGCCCACCTGCCGCACGGCGCCCCCGCCCCCCTGACCTGACCCCGGCACGGACCAGGGCTCGGGGACACCGCTAGACGCGGAAACGGATCCGCTGGCCGGGCCGGAGCTGCGCCGCCGCGGGGAGGTCGGCCGAGGCGACCACGGCGATCACCGGGTAGCCGCCGGTCGTCGGATGGTCGGTGAGGAAGAGGATCGGCAGGCCGCTGGGCGGCACCTGGAGCGCCCCGGTGACCATGCCCTCGCTGCTCGTCTCGCCCTCGCGGGCACGGGCGAGCACGGGCCCGTCCAGGCGGACCCCGACCCGGTTGCTCTCCGAGGTCACCTCGTACGGGCGCGTGGTGAGCGTGGCCAGGGCCCCGGCGGTGAACCAGTCGTCCCGAGGGCCGGGGAGGACGCGCAGGACGGGCACCTCGCGCAGCGCCGGGGAAGGGGCGACGTCCACGTGGATGTGGTCGAGCTCGGCGGACGGGCCCACCGGGAGCCGGTCGCCGGGCGCGAGCGGCGCGGGCCCCAGCCCGGACAGGAGATCGGTGGACCGGCTGCCCAGCGTCGCCTCCACCGCCAGGCCGCCCCGTACGGCGAGGTAGCTCCGCAGCCCGCGGGCGGGCAGGCCGAGTTCCACGACGGCACCGGCCGGGACGTGGCACGGGGCGTTCATCCCGCAGGGGCGCCCGTCGACGTGCACGGGCAGCGGCGCCCCCGCGACCGCGATCCAGGCGCGGTGCGGGAACCGCAGGGCCCCGCCGCCGAGCGTGAACTCGAAGGCGGCGGCGTCCTCGGCGTTGCCCACCAGGCGGTTGGCCAGGCGCATGGAGGGCCGGTCGGCGGCGCCCGACCCGGGCACGCCCAGGTGCGCGAACCCGGGACGCCCGAGGTCCTGCACCGTCGCCAGCGGGCCGGGCCGGACGACCTCCACCACCATGGGGCCCTCGCGCCGCGTCACCGCGCGTCCTTCACGACGAAGCGCACCCGCGTCCCCGGCCGGAGCAGCGACGGCGGCTCGCGCGTGACGTCCCACAGGGGCAGGTCCGTCCGGCCGAGGAGGCGCCAGCCGCCCGGGGACCGCGACGGGTAGACGGCGCTGTAGGGCCCGGCGATCGCGACGGAACCGGTGGGCACGGCCGTGCGGGGCGAGTCCCTGCGCGGGACGTGCAGCCTCGGGTCCAGGCCCGTGAGATAGGCGAAGCCGGGAGAGAACCCGAGGTAGGCGACGGTGTACGGGGCCCCGGAGTGGAGGGCGACGACCTCGTCCCGCGACAGGCCGGTGAGCGCCGCGACCTCGTCGAGATCCGCGCCGTCGTACACGGTGGGGATCTCGACCGGGGCCGCCAGGTCCGCCGCGTGCTCGGGCAGGGCCAGCTCCGGCAGGCGGGCCGCGAGCCGGTCGAGGTCGCAGGCGGCCGGGTCGGCGGTGACCAGGACCGTCCGCTCCCCGGGGACGACGTCCACCACCCCCGGGATTCCGGCCGCCCGGATCGCCGCGTCCAGCCGGTGCGAGACCGCGGCCTCGCCGGTCTCCACCAGCAGCGCCGCGTCCCCGGCCCTGCGGACCGGCCCGACCTCGCTCATGCCCCGCCTCTCCTCACGCCCCGCTTCTCCTCACGCCGCCCGCGCCTCGCACTGGCACGTGCCTCTCTCCGGCCCGTTACGGCCCCGCTCAGGCGAAGGGCTCCGTCTTCACCCCGGCCTCGTGCAGGGCCGAACGCACCGCCCTGGCGAGCTCCACGGCGCCCGCGGTGTCGCCGTGGACGCAGAGGGAACGGGCGTTGAGGGCGATCTCGCTGCCGTCCACCGCGACGACGGTCCCCTCCACCGCCATCCGCACGGCGCGTTCGACGACGGTCTCCGGGTCGTGCACGACCGCGCCCGGCTCGCGGCGTGGCACCAGCGCGCCGGCGGGCGTGTAGGCGCGGTCGGCGAAGCATTCGGCGACGATGGTGAGGCCGTCGGCCACCTCGTACACCGCCGAACCGGGAAGGGTGAGGAGCGGCAGGGCGGGATCGTAGGCGTGCACCGCCTCGGTGACCGCGCGGGCCTGCACCCGGTCGCGGGCGATCCGGTTGTAGAGCGCACCGTGCGGCTTGACGTAGGCGACCCGGCCGCCCTCCGCGCGGGCGATGCCGTCGAGCGCGGCGAGCTGGTAGAGGACCTCGGCGGTCAGCTCGGGCGCGGCGACGTCCATCTCCCGGCGGCCGAATCCGGCCAGGTCCCGGTAGGACACCTGCGCGCCGATCGTCACCCCGCGGGCCACCGCGCCCGCGCAGACCTGCCGCATGATGAGCGGGTCACCGGCATGGAACCCGCAGGCCACGTTGGCGCTGGTGACCACGTCGAGCAGCGCCGGGTCGTCGCCCAGCGTCCAGATGCCGAAGCCCTCGCCCAGATCGGCGTTGATGTCGATGACCGCCATGGCCCAGATGTATCACCGTCCGGCGCGTGCGGCGTACCGCGGAGGCCTGCGGGACGGGCCGTGCGAGCCGCGCGGGAACGCCGTCTCAGACGGCCTCCTCGCGCACGTCCTCGACCTCCGCGCGGGGCGCCCACGCCTGGTACACGCCACGGTCGAACATCTCCAGCCCCAGCCGCTCGGCCACCGGCGCCTTGCCGCCCACGTACTCCACCCGCAGCCAGCCGTCGTGCTCGCCCAGGACGACGAAGGGCTCGCCCCGCCAGGTGCACCGCGTGCTCACGTAGGCGAACTCGTCCACCTCGGCGGCGGGCACCACCCTGACATGCCGGTCGGGCGCCACGGGGGTGAAACCGTCGGCGGGGCGCTCCAGGTAGAGCCGCATCCGGGGCCCGTCGGGACTCGCCTCGTACTCGGCGCCGCGCCACCGCGCGTAGAAGCCGTGCCGGACGTTCATGCCCGTCCCTCCTCGAGCAGCGGCCCCCGCTCCACCCGCTTCACCTCGTCCACCTGGTCCGCCCGTGCCGCCCCTACCGCCCCCTCCGGCCGGGGCGGAGGGACCGGGGGCGCGCCGGGGCGGGGCAGCCACCGGCGGTGATCGGCGTCGTACCCGCCCACCAGCGTCTCCCCGCCGGAGGAATCGATCCGGTACATCTCGGCGCCGTGCGGCAGCCGCTGGCTGTCGATCTTGAACTCGGGGATCGCCGGACCCTCGCCGGGCGCGTAGCCCGACCCGGGGAAGGGCGCCTTCTCGATCACCCAGCCGCCCGGCACGATGCCCATGCTCCACTCGTCGATGCCGCCGAGCGGCGTGCGGAGGAGTTCCGGCCTGAGCACCGGCCACCTGATCACGTGGACCGACTCGTCCGCGGACCGGAACGGCGTGCCCTGGTAGACCAGCCCGAGCCCGCGGACCAGCCGGGCGGGCGTGTTCAGGTCGCGGACGTCCTGGAGCCGGTGGACGTATCCGGCGACGAGGTCGTAGCCGCCTTCGAGGTAGTGCGCGACGTGTTCGGGGCGGACGACCTTCTGCATGATCATCACTTCGGGGGCGGGGGCGGGGGCGGGGGCGGGGGCGTCCGCGGGTGTTGCTGTCCGCGCCTGAACGCGCCCTGGCCCCTCCGAAGCACCTGCCTCGCCAGGTGCCTGGGAAAGCTCCTGTCGAGGCGGCTGTGGCGCTTCTGGGCGTTCTGAGGGCGATTCCAGCTCGGTGGCGAGGGCCTGATGTCCGGAATGCCCGGCCGGTTCGGGGGGCGCCGTGCCGGGGGGCGGCTCCAGGGCGACGGGATCCAGGTACGCGGCGCTGGGCAGGCCCGGATTGACGGCGAGGTGCCAGTCGGGGCGGGGCCAGCGCCGGAGCAGCTCCGGCAGTGACGTCCGGCGATGGTGGACCACCTGCCCGCGCAGTGACAGGTCCATGGCCTCGGGAGAAGTGAAGGCCAGCACGAAGGTGCGGTCGCCGAAGACCGCCGTCGCGTACTGCCGATCGGTGCCGTCCTCGTAGGTCGGGTCCGCGGAGGAGGGCAGGTAGAGCGCGGTCCGGCCCAGCAGCGCCAGGTAGGCGTCCTGGTCACCGCGCTCGCGGGCGTCCGCCAGCGCGGATTCCGGTGTCGGCCCGCCGCCGCGGCCCTCCCCGAAGGAGCCGCCGGCGCGGTCGCCGGAGCCACCGCCCTCCTGCGCGGCGCGCGGGACGCCCAGCCCGGGCAGTTCCAGCGGGCCGCCCTCGTCGAGATGACCGGCCTGGTAGACGAGATGGAGCGGGGAACGGACGCCGTAGACGTCCCGGAGCGCGGCGGTCATCCGTGAGGCCAGGGCCGCGCAGCGTTCGGCCTGGTCGGCGACCGGCCGGCCGGACCGTTCGGCCACCGGCACCAGGGACCACCAGTTCTCCCGCTCCGGGTCGTCCGGAGGCTCCCAGCCGAGCACCGTGAGCCGGCGTTCCTCACGGGGCGACAGCGGGCGCGCCAGGAACGCGCTGCCGACCGCCTCGGCCTCCAGCTCGGCGCGGGACCGCATCACCTGGACGTAGGGCAGCCCGCCGGCCCCGTGCACGATCAGGAACGACCGGACCGGCAGCCCGATGAGCTCGATCATCAGCCGTTTGGCGAAGTCGTTCCAGTCCAATCGAGCCCAACCCTCGCGTCCGTCGTCGCCCAGACCCGGGCCCGGGCGAGCGCCACGGGCCGGGACTTGGGAGGACAGCCTAGAGCCTGTCTCGAAGCGGCTTCAGCCACCGCGCGAGCGCGTTGGCTGCCTGGTGGGGCGATGCCGGAGGCGAGCGTCGCCGGGCAGATCGCGAAGCGATGCCGCGCTCGCACGGGCCCGGTTAGGCGCGAGCCGCCAGGCGAGCGCCGTGGGCCGGGACTTTAAACAGAGCCTAGTCGCGGCGCGGTGCGGGCAGCGCGTCGGCGCGCACCGGCGCCCAGGTGTCGCCGATCGCGTCGAAGACCGCCGCGGGCACGGCCGCGTCGGCTTCGTCGCCCTCGCCGTCCCAGCGCCACAGACGGGTGCCGTGCGGGAGGCTGAGGGGGAACTGCGGCCCCCTGGGCCCCGGAGGAGGCTGGGCCGGTGCGGCCGGTGCCGCAGGCGGCGGTGCGGTTGGTGCCGCGGGCGGCGGAGGTGGAACGGCGGCTGCGGGCGTGTCGCCGGAGGCGGGACCCGGCACGGGTGCCGGGCCGGGCACGGGTGCGGGACCCGGGGCGGGTGCGGGCGGGGCCGGGGGTGCCGGGGGCGCGGGGGGCACATCGTGTGCTTGGGGCGCCTGCGGGACGGGGGGAGGCTCCGGCGCGGCCTGCGGCGGGCCTTGGATCGGTGTTCCCTCCGGAGGCGTGCTCTGCGGCGGTGGCGGGGAGGCCGGTCCCGGAGCGGGCCGCCCCTCGGCGGCCGGGCCCGGAACGGGCTCGGGAGGCGCCGGAGGCTGGGCCGGTGCCGGTGCCGGTGCCGGTGCCTGGGCTGGGGCGGGTGTGGACGGCGGGCCGGGCGGCGCTGATGGCACGTTCGCGTCAGACGGCGAGTGGGACGCAGGAGGCTCGGGAGATGGTGCCGGCGGCGTTGGAGGCGCGGGAGACGGCGCCGGAGGCGCCGCGGCGTCCATGTGGCCGGGCGGAGGCGAAGGCTGGGAGATGGCGCGCTGGGTGGCGTCCAGCCGGGTGACGGCGGCGGCGTCCAGATGGACCTCGCTGGGCAGGCCCGGGTTGATCGCCAGCTGCCAGGCCGGATCCGGCCAGCCGAGGGCGAGCTGGGCGAACGAGGTCCGGCGGTGCAGGCCGGGCCGGTGGCCCGAACGCGCCAGGGCGTGCGGCGAGGTGAAGACCACCACGTACACACCGGTCCCGATCATGGTGGTGGGGAACTCGGCCGCGTCGGGGTCCTCCACCGCCGGGCCGGTCGCCGGAAGCACCAGGTCGGCGGAGAGCAGCAGGTCGAAGTACGTGGTGTGGTCACCGCGCCGCTTGGCGTCGGCCAGCCGGGGCTCGAGCTCGTCCGGCGGATCGGGGACCGGCGGCTCCGGCCCGTAGCCGGGGACGGGGGCGGCCAGCGCGGCGGCCGGGGCCGGCTTGCCGAAGCCGTCCGCGGCGGGGGCCGGGCCGCCGGGCCTCTCGGAGTTCAGCGCGCCGCGGGCGCTCTCGGGCGCCTCCGCGGACGTACGGCGCCGCTTGGCGATCCGGCCCGGGTCGGCGGCCTCGATGCCGAAGTCAAGCAGCTCGATCAGGCCGGTGCCGTGCCGGTGGAACGACTCGTACACCAGGTCGGAGGGCCGCCGCACGCCCTGGACGTCGCGCAGCGCGGTGACCATGACGTCGGCGAGCCGGCCGTGGTCGTCGTAGGTCGCGTAGGCGGGAAGCTCGGTCCACCAGTTGCGCGGCCCGCCGTTCGGGTTGTCGGGGTCCGCGGGCGGGCGCCATCCGGCCTCGCTCATGACCTCTTCGTCCGCGAGGGTCAGCAGAAGCGGTCCGTCGAGGAAGTTGTTGCTGACCGCCTCGGCGTACAGCCGGTCCGGCTCCCGCATGGCCTGGACGTAGTGGCGGCTCTCATCGCGTTCGCGCACGATGAGGATGGTGTCCATCTCCAGACCCGCCAGCTCGCGTCCCAGACGCCGCGCGAACTCGGACCACTCCAACAAGATCACTCCCTATCGCCCGGGGCCGGGTCGCGACCCCCGCGCGACCGGTACCCGAGACCCCGATGATTGCCGCCCCGATCGCCGCTGGCAAACCGGGAGTTCAGTCCGGTGGCGGTTCGTGACGGAGCACACGCAGCGCGCGGCGCAGTTCCGCCGGGTCGGTGCCGAATCGGTCCAGGACGTCGATCAGCTTGTGCAGGATCTCGTGACGCTCGTAGCCGACGTCCAGCAGCGCCTGGGCGGTCTCCCACAGCTGCGGCGGGTCGCCGTTCCACAGCCGCTCGGTCAGCCGCTCGTGCGCCTCCAGGTGCGCCTCGGGCGCCCCGGGGTGCTCGAACTCCAGCAGGACGCGGCGGTCGCCGGGATCGGCCGGGTCGAGCGTGGACAGGTCGATCACGCCGTGCCGGCCGGTGAGGCGGTGCCGTCCGGACAGGAACGGCAGCGCGAACGCGCGCCGGGGGAGGGCCTCCAGCTCCCCGTCCGGCAGCAGCCGCGCCACCAGGCCGCGGTCCAGCCCGAACGCGGAGGGGTCACGGTAGACCTCGGCGAACTTGGCGGTGGCGTCCCAGACCGCGTCGAGCGCCGCCCGCACGCCCTCCTCCGGCAGGCCGGTCCGCTTGCCCGCCCAGCGCACCCACGCCGCCAGCACGTGCGGGACGGCCTCCTGCTCGGTCGGCGACAGCAGCACCTTGCGCGGCAGCCAGTCCAGCAGGAACATCTCGCACTTGGCCGGGCTCACCCGCAGCGGGCGGCCGAAGTCGTGCGCGCAGCCGTAGTCGATGATCCGGTCCACGCAGCGGCTCGCCGCCGAGCGGTCGGACAGATCCTCGGCCTCGTCGGAGGCCAGGAAGCGGGCGGCGATCGTGGCCCGCCGGTCCTTGCCGTACAGCGCGGGCTGGGGCGGCCGGCCGCCGGGCGGGAGCGCGTTCACCCGGGCCCGCACGAACGCGTGGTGGGAACCGAAGCGCTCGTCGACCGGCGGGTCGGTCAGCTCGTTGGTGAACGCCAGCGCGCGCTGCAGCGCCGCCCGCGTGTCGCCCGGGTCGAGCTGCTCGAACCGCATCAGCGGGTTGGCGCGGCCCTCGTCGCGGCAGTGCTCCAGCAGCCGGTCGACCTTCGAGGACACCCAGGCGTCGCGGACCACGCCGTGGGCGGGGGGACGGCCCTGCCCGTACGCCCTCGCGGGCGACCCGCACGCCGTGGACCCGCCACCGGACCGGGGAAGGGCGCCCGGCACGACGCCGGCCTTGTTGCGGTCGACCGTCATGACCAGCGCGTGCCGGTCGCTGCCGCCGTACGTGTAGGTGCAGATGATCGTTTCCTGGTCGCCGTAGACGTCCCGGGAGACCAGGCACTGCTCGGGGAGGACCATCCCGACCCGGTCGGCCCAGCCGGGGCGCGCCACGCCCTCCTCCATCAGGGCCAGCGCCGCCCGTTCGGCCTTGGCGGCCTGCCGCGGGGTGCCCAGGTAGGCGATGCCGGTGAGCAGGGCCAGCGCGGCCGGGGTCCCGACCTCGCCGGCGTAGTCGACCAGGGACTCGCCGAGGACCTCCTCGACGTCGCCGCCCGTCACCCGCCGGCCCCACCACGAGCCCAGGATCTCGCTGACGATCAGTTCGGCGTCCAGGGGGCTGCGCACCGCCAGCAGCTCGCGGGCGTGGCGCAGCATCCCATCGAAGATCGCGAAGACCTCGTCCGAGTGCGGCTGTCCATCCCGGGCTCCATCCCCGGAGGAACGGCGGCGGCTGCGGGGACTCACGCCGACTAGCTTCTCAGATTCGACGCCGGTCATCGTCCAAGGACATGGCGGTAGACCGAAATGGGTCGCACCGGAATTCCGCGGCCCGGAACGGTGCCCGCCCGGCTCATCCCCAGGCGCGACCCGAGGGCGGCTCGGACTTGACCATGCCGACCAGCTGCTCGCGGGCCACCCGTTCCACGCGCGCCGGCGTCGGGTCGACCCCGAGATGGGTCATGCGCGCCTGAACGTCGGCGACGCAGCGGTCGACGGCGGCGGGATCGACGATCGAGAATTCCCGCGCGAGCCGTCCGGCCAGGAGCCGGCGGGTCTCGTTCCGTTGAGCGATGAGTGCGGACATCAACGCAGGCCTCCGCGCCCGAGAAGGTCTCTACCAGCTTCATTCCAGCGTTTCTGCCGCGAGTGTCAAGACCCGGCCCATGCCGGGCTTCGCCTGATCCGCCCATTTCCCTGGCGGGCGCGGCCCAGCGGCCGTGCCCGTTCCGCGTCCGCCGGGGGCTCTCCGGTCGCCATGGCGTGAGCGCCCGCGCGGGGACGTGGGCGCCCGCGTAAGGAATCGGTGAGATCTAAGCTGGCCCCATGGCCACCAAGGTTCATCTCTCCCAGCGGCCGGAGGCCGACGAGCTGCTGGGACGCAGCCCGCTCGCCGCCCTCGTCGGCATGCTCCTCGACCAGCAGATCCCGATGGAATGGGCCTTCACCGGGCCGTACACGATCGCCGGGCGGCTCGGCGCCGACGACCTCGACGCCGCGGAGATCGCCGCCCAGGACCCCGAGCGTTTCGCCGCCCTGCTGTCGGAGAAGCCCGCGGTGCACCGCTACCCCGGGTCGATGGCCAAGCGGGTGCAGCAGCTCTGCCAGTACGTGGTCGAGCACTACGACGGTGACGCCGAGGCGATCTGGCGGGACGTCGACAGCGGCAAGGAGCTGTTCAAGCGCCTCAACGCCCTGCCCGGCTACGGCAAGCAGAAGGCGCAGATCTTCGTGGCCCTGCTCGGCAAGCAGTACGGCGTGCGGCCCGAAGGCTGGCGCGAGGCCGCCGGCGACTACGGCGAGGAGGGCTCCCACCGTTCCGTCGCCGACATCACCGGCCCCGAGTCCCTGGAGAAGGTGCGCGCCTTCAAGCAGGAGATGAAGGCCGCGGCCAAGGCGAAGAGTTAAGCGCAACGCGCCGAGTGGCCGCGCCTGCCGGGCGTGGCGGCCTGCGGCGGCGTAGCATCACGTACTCGCCGTCATGGGCGGGCGCCCTCGGTCACCCGGGGAAGTCCGCGGGGCGGTGTCCGGATCCGAGGTCGCCGCCGTGAATCGTGTGACGAGGATGCCATCAGGGCTTCCGTCGGCGGCGAACCATCGGGATGATGAGTACCTGACTCCGACCGGTGTTGTGATGGAGGCGGGAGCGCTAGCCTGCTCCCATTCACCCATTGTGATGAAGACTTGCCGCGCGGTACGGGACCCCCTGGGGCGGAGGTGTTGCCGATGAGCACCGATACGTCCGTTCCGCATCCCCGGGTCTCCGGGGTGGAGGGCCAGCCCATGGAAGCGTCCGACACGCCTGACTCCGTTGATTCCGCGCTGTACTCCACGTTGATGGGGCAGGCGCCGGCGGGCCTGGCGTTCTTCGATACGGACCTGCGCTGCCTGCGGGCGAACGCGGCGCTGGTCGAGCTGCTGGGCGTGCCCGGCACCGACCCGCGCCGGCGGCGGCCCGCCGAGTTCCTGCCGGCCGATCTCGCCGCCGCGTTCGAGAGCGCGCTGCGCACGGTGCTGGACGAGGGCCGGGCGATCTCCGAGGCCGACCTGACGGTGCCGCGGCCCCGCGAGGAGGCCCGGCCCGCCGCGGTGGTCGAGCCGCCCGTCCCGGTCCCGGGCCCGCCCGCGACCGAGCTCGCCGCCGGCTCGCGCGTCCTGGCGTGCTCGTGGCTGCCGGTGCGGGGCGGCGAGGGGCGCCCTCCGGGCGTGGTCCTGACCGCGCTGGAGGTGACCGAGCGGCGCCGCGCCGAGGAGGTCATCCGGCGCAAGGAGCAGCGCTACCGCTCGCTGGTGGAGGCCAGCTCCCAGGTCGTCTGGGTGGCCTCGCCGGACGGAGGGGTGATCGACGACGCGCCCGAGTGGCGCTCCATCACCGGCCAGACCCCCGACGACTACGCGGTCGGCGGCTGGCTCGCGGTGGTGCATCCCGAGGACCGTCCCCGGATCGAGGCGACCTGGCGCGAATGCGTCGCCGACAACCGGGTCTTCGAGACCAACTACCGGATCCGCACCAAGACCGGCACCTACCGGCACTTCGACGTGCGGGCGGTGCCGATCTGGCGCGGCGACACGGTGATCGAGTGGGTCGGCGCCAACACCGACGTCACCGGCCAGCGCGAGGCCGAGGAGATGCGCGGGCGGCTCACCGAGCAGCTTTCGGCGGCGGCGCTGCGCACCGCGCGGCTCCAGCAGGCCACCTCGATGCTGGCCGAGGCGCTCACCGTCAGCCAGGTGGTCCAGGTGATCACCGAGGTGGGCCGGTCCGCGATCGGCGCCGACTACTCCGCCGTGGCGCTGCTGGACGACGACAAGCTCCGGCTGAGCATCGTCACGCCGTCGCAGCCGGGCGCCGAACGCGACGGGCACGAGTCCCACGCCCCCTCCCGCGAGGGCATCAAGGTCGGCGACCAGACCGTGATGTCGGTCGCGGTCCGGGAGAGCCGGCCGTTCCTGGCCGAGCACCCCGACAGCCTGCGGCTCCAGCTCGGCCGCGACGAGGCCGGGCTGTTCCGCCAGCACACCGAGGAGCGCGCCTGGGTGGGCCTGCCGCTGCTGGCCGCGGGCGCCCCGATCGGCGCGCTGCGGTTCTCCTTCACCCGGCCCCGGGAGATCACCGAGGAGGAGCGGGTCTTCCTGGAGGCCCTGGCCGGCCAGTGCGCCCTCGCGGTCGAACGGGCGCTGCTGTTCGAACGCGAGCACAAGACGGCCGAGGAGCTGCAGCGCAGCCTGCTGCCCAGCGATCTGCCGCAGCTGCCCGGCATGGTGCTGGCGGCCCGGTACAACCCGGCCACCCGGCACGTCCAGGTCGGCGGCGACTGGTACGACGTGTTCCGGCTGCCCGACGACCGGCTGGCCGTGGCGGTCAGCGACGTGATGGGCAAGGGCGTCCTCGCCGCGGCCGGAATGGGACGCGTCCGCAACGCCCTGCGCGCCCTGGCCCTCAACGACCCCAGGCCCGCCGCGGTGCTGGCCGGGCTGGACCGCCTCTTCAGCGCCACCGAGGACGAGGAGCAGTTCACCACGGTCGCCTACGCGGTCATCGACCCCGAGACCGGCCAGGGCGCCTTCAGCAACGCGGGCCACCCGCCGCCCCTGCTGATCTCGGCGGACTCGCCCGCCCGGCTCAGCGGGCTGGAGCCGGGCACCCCGCTCGGCTGGCCCAGCCAGCGGCAGCAGACAAATTTTTCCATCCCGACCGGCAACACTGTGGTCTTCTATTCCGATGGACTTGTGGAGAACCGTAGGCGTGGGGTGGACGCCGGCCTCGACGAACTGGTCTCAGTAGCGGCCGACGCCCCACCTGAAGTGGTAGGAGATCCGGAAAGACTCGTCGACTTCCTGGTCGATCGGATGCTTGCGGGCTACGAGCAAGTGGACGATGTGACCGTACTCGCCCTGCACGTCCCGCCGAAGGCCGGGTGACGCCGGCGCCTCCACGCGTGAGCGCGAAGGTGCCGCCGGCGCCGCCGAGAAGGGCCGGAGGAGGCCGGAAAGACGGCACCGTCCGTACGAAGGACCGCCCGGAGCCCTCTAAGGTGGTGTGTTACCGGGCAGGACATCAATGCGGAATGCGCAGCCGTGCCAGAATGCTTGACCCTAGTAAGAGCGGGTACGCTGCTGCGGTCCCGCACAGGGTGGCCAGCCCGGTGTGTGGTCCCACCCAGTGTGAGGCCGGGCCCGTCAGGGCACTTGGGTCAGCCAAGCCACACGTTCGTTCGAGAGGTATTTGTGTCGCCTGCTAGCTCGACCTCGAAAGCGTCAGATCTGCACGAGCACGTCATCGCGCAACTGATCGAGCGTGGACGGTCCCAGGGTTACCTCGACGCCGACGACGTACGACGTACGTTCGAGGAGGCCGACATCCCCGTGTCGAAGGCCTCCAGCATCCTGCGGAGCCTCAGCAAGGAGGGTGTGACCGTCATGGTGAGCGCTGCCGACTCCGCGGCGCCGAAGCGTTCGCGCAAACGCGCGGCGCCGGCGGCGCGCAAGCCCAAGACGGCCGCCGCGGCCAAGGAGCAGCCCGACACGGTGACCGCCGTCGTGGACGACGGCGCGGAGGAGAAGCCGGCCCCGGCGCCCTCCCCGGCCACCGTGGCCAAGCGGGCCAAGGCCAAGAAGGGCGCGGCCAAGAGCCCCGCGGCCAAGGGCGCCCCCGCGAAGGGCGCGCCCGCCAAGGGCGCTCCGGCCGCACCGGCCGCCAAGGGCGGACCGGCCAAGAAGGGCGCCGACAAGGCCGCCGACGACCCCGAGATCGACGACGAGGTCGACGTCACCGACCTCGAGGACCTCGACGACCTCGAGGGCGACCTCGAGGTCGAGGTCGCCGCGGACGACACCGCCGAGGCCGAGGAGCCCGCCGAGGAGGAGCCGGCCGCGCCGGTCGCCGCCGCCGCGGCGCCCGTCAAGGGCGCGGGCGGAAAGGCCTCCCCCAACGAGGAGGAGGCGTTCGTCCTCGGCGACGACGACGAGGACGCGCCCGCCCAGCAGATCGCCGCCGCCGGTGCCACCGCCGACCCGGTCAAGGACTACCTCAAGCAGATCGGCAAGGTCCCCCTGCTCAACGCCGAGCAGGAGGTCGAGCTGGCCAAGCGCATCGAGGCGGGGCTGTTCGCCGAGGAGCGGCTGGCCGCCGCCGGGCACACGATGTCCGAGGAGGACCGCGACGACTTCGAGTGGATCGCCGAGGACGGCCGCCGCGCCAAGAACCACCTGCTGGAGGCCAACCTCCGGCTGGTGGTCTCGCTGGCCAAGCGCTACACCGGGCGCGGCATGCTGTTCCTGGACCTGATCCAGGAGGGCAACCTCGGCCTGATCCGCGCGGTGGAGAAGTTCGACTACACCAAGGGCTACAAGTTCTCCACGTACGCCACCTGGTGGATCCGGCAGGCGATCACCCGCGCGATGGCCGACCAGGCCCGCACCATCCGTATCCCGGTGCACATGGTCGAGGTCATCAACAAGCTGGCCCGCGTCCAGCGCCAGATGCTCCAGGACCTGGGCCGCGAGCCCACCCCGGAGGAGCTGGCCAAGGAGCTCGACATGACCCCCGAGAAGGTCGTCGAGGTCCAGAAGTACGGCCGCGAGCCGATCTCGCTGCACACCCCGCTGGGCGAGGACGGCGACAGCGAGTTCGGTGACCTGATCGAGGACTCCGAGGCGATCGTCCCGGCCGACGCGGTCAGCTTCACGCTCCTGCAGGAGCAGCTGCACTCGGTGCTGGACACCCTCAGCGAGCGCGAGGCCGGCGTGGTCTCGATGCGGTTCGGCCTCACCGACGGCCAGCCCAAGACGCTCGACGAGATCGGCAAGGTCTACGGCGTGACCCGCGAGCGGATCCGCCAGATCGAGTCCAAGACCATGTCCAAGCTGCGCCACCCGTCGCGCTCCCAGGTGCTGCGCGACTACCTGGACTGACCCGCGGCGCCCGGCGCCGCCCATTGGGAGATCACCCCGCCTCCGGGCGGGGTGATTTTTCTTTGTCCGGAAGCGGTCACGCTGAACGGCGGGGTGCGCCGCGCCCGGAGCGGGGCGCGTGCGGCGCCGGACGGCTAAGCATGATCGTGTTTCGGAAGTGTTCCCGCACGGCGCGCGGAAACCTTGGAAAACGGCCCGCCGATCCCTGCCATGAAAGAACCGTCCAGGTCAAAGATGGCGCGGCGTATGTAACACACTATTTACGTCCAGGTAGCGCGGACCGTCGCGCCCCTTCCTACGCTTCCGCACCATGGGACTAATGGAGCTTGACCGGGCACATGGAGGTTCGGTGGAGCGGAGCAGGCCCGGCCGGGCGCCCACCGCGGACCGCGCCCGCCCGGCACGTGTGATCGGCGGCCGTCCCTGGACGGACCCCGCCCTCGACCAGGCCGTCAGCGCCGTCCACGACCGTTACCTGCGGGTCGGGGCGCGCATCCTGGCCGAGGCCCGCGCCGACCCCGAGCTGCGCTCGCTGCGCGTCGAGGCGCTGGCGAAGGCCGCCGTCGGGTCGAGCCCGCTCATCGAGGCGCTGCTCGCCCAGGACTCCTCCAACCCCGACCTGTGGCTGTGGCTGGGCCGTACCCGGGTGGAGGAGGCGTGGCGGATCCGGCCGGACGCCCGCGCCCGCGCCGTGCAGGCGGCGGGGTACACCGCCTACACCAGGAAGATGCGCGCCGCCCGTGAGCCGCTGATGCGGGCGGTGGAGCTGTGGCCGGCCGATCCCGTTCCCTGGGAGGCCCTGCTCTGGATGGCCCTCGGGCTCGACGTGGAACGCGAGGAGAAGGACGAGCTCTGGAAGCAGGCGTACCGGCGCGGTCCCACCCTGTACGGGGCCCATGTGGCGCGGGTCGTCAGCCTGTCCCCGCAGTGGGGCGGCATGCCGGAGGAGATGTTCGACTTCGCCCGGGTCGCCATGAGCACGGCGGACCGGGAGGACCCGCGTTCGGCGCTGCTGCCGCTGGCCTACTTCGAGTACTTCGTCCAGGAGCGCCAGGGGATCATCCGCGGCGCGTCCTCCTGGTTCTCGGCCGAGGAGTACCGGGACGTCCAGGCCGCCGCCCGCGGCTGGTTCGAGGGTCCGCGCCCCCATCCGCGCACGGTCGAGGCGCACAACGTCTTCGGCGCCGCCTTCTACCTGGCCGACGCCCGCCGTCCCGCGCGCCAGCACCTGCTCCGGACCATGGGCCGCCCCAGCAGCCTGCCCTGGACCTACCTGGGCGGGAACGAGGTCGGCCAGTACGTCAAGGCGTGCCGCCACCTGAACCTCGCCATGCTCTGACCTCGCCATGCTCTGACCTCGCCGTACGGCGGCCGAGCCCCCGGCTCGCCGTGGCCTCCCACCCGCGGCCCGGCGGCCCGCCCGTTCCCGCGGACCGTCAGGCGTGCAGGATGACGTCGAGAGAACGGCCGTTCAGTTCCGCGATGTGACCCAGTCCGGTCACGGCCTCGAGCAGTTCCTCGGGCGTCTCCGGTGCCGCGCCGGCCTTCAGCAGGTCGTGGGCGACCTTGCCGCGGGTCGCTTTGGCCATGTGGCTGACCACCGTGCGTTTCGGTACGCCGCCCAGGACGCGTTCCCGGAAGACCCGGACCGAGACCGCCGGCTGAGGAGCCTTCCAGGCCGAGGCGTACGGCCCGGACCGCATGTCCACGATCAGCCGTCCCTCCGCCACCCCGCGCAGCGCCGCCTTCAGGGCCGGGCGCCAGAGCGCGGCCAGCCTTCCCTCCGGCGGCAGGGTCACGTTCATGGCCAGCCGGTACGGCGGGATCCGGTCGGTGAGGCGCAGCGCCCCCCACAGCCCGGAGAAGACGATGATCTGGTCGGCCGCGCTCTGGGGATCGAGGTCGCCCAGGCCCAGGTTCTCGTACAGGACACCGGTGTAGAGGCGCGCCACGGGCAGCGTCGGGGCCTCGTGCAGCGCCCGGTTGCGGGCCAGGGCCTCCTCGGCCTGCCCCTCCGGGAGTCCGAGCACGTCGCGGACGTCGTCGCGCCCGCACGCCTCGCCCAGGGCGCGCAGGACGCGCTCCCGGACGGGGTTGAGCTCGGGGAGGCTCAGCCGGGCCGGGTCGAGCGGCGGACCGTCCCCGTGGGCGGCCTTGCGCTCCGACGGCGGCAGCAAAATGAGCACGTCATCCCCGTCTTTCGTTCGTTCTCGGCCTCTCCGGCTCCGCAGGCAAAGGATATTGGCGTAAACGGAATGCGAGGGCTTCGCGACCCGCCGGGGCGCCGCCTGTCGCAAATAGTAAGAGGTCGTTCACTCCGGGTAATCAATGGGCGGGCGGTGCTTCCGGAGACATCCCGGAACGGGTGAACGGCGGCCACCGTCACCGGTGACCGCCGTTCCTGGATTCTGCTATATCGAGGGCTTACCGCTCGTCGTCGGCTGTGATGGACGGGGTTGCCGTCAGCCTGTCGGTCTCATCCTGGATGTCGGCCCCGCCGGCGCGGAGAGCCTCTGCGTATCTGCGCCCGTGGTGGGCGCAGAACAGAAGGTCGCCGCCGCCTACAAGGACCGCACGGACGTAGGCCTGGGCACCGCAGCGGTCGCAGCGGTCTGCGACGGACAACGGCTTGGTTGGGGCAAGGGCTCCAGTCACGGCACCTTCCTCATGCTCGGGGTCGGTACTTAGGACAACATCTAACCCGACGTCGACGTTCCCAACCTGTTTCTCCGTACGCCCACAGCAGAATGGGCCATTTAGTGACCGACGTCACAACGCCGCCCCAGAAGGGCTTCCGCGCCCGTGACCATCGATCGACCCCATGCCGAAATCATGATCGGCGACGTTCCGTGAACGTCGATCAACGGCATGCGGGACCATGATCAATGACAACCGCGAAGGGTGAACGGCAACACGCCGGGCGCACCGATCATCGGAGCTCGCCGCCCGCGGCGGCGAGCCTGTAAGTGGAGTGTCGGTCGCCAGGGGTACCCTCTTGGCGAATGTCCTACCCCCGAGGAGCACAGGCACGTTGACCGCCGCGACCGCTGAAGCGACCACCGACGATTCGCACGGCTACTCCGCCCGGCACCTCTCGGTGCTGGAGGGCCTGGAGGCCGTGCGCAAGCGACCCGGAATGTACATCGGGTCCACCGACAGCCGTGGGCTCGCCCACTGCCTCTGGGAGATCGTCGACAACTGCGTCGACGAGGCCCTCGCCGGCTACTGCTCCCACATCAACGTCGTCCTGCACGCCGACGGCTCGTTCGAGGTCGGTGACAACGGCCGCGGCATCCCGGTCGACATCGAGCCCAAGACCAAGCTGCCCGGCGTCGAACTGGTGATGACCCGGCTGCACGCGGGCGGCAAGTTCGGCGGCGTGTCCTACACCGCCTCCGGCGGCCTGCACGGTGTGGGGGCCTCGGTGGTCAACGCCCTGTCGGCGCGGCTGGACGTCGAGATCGACCGGGACGGCGCCACCCACGCGATCAGCTTCCGGCGCGGGCTGCCCGGCGAGTTCGCCGACGACGGCCCCAAGGCCAGGTTCAAGAAGAGGTCCGGCGTCCACCAGGTCCGCAAGGTGGCCCGGAACACCACCGGCACCCGTGTCCGGTTCTGGCCGGACATGCAGATCTTCCTCAAGGGCGCCACCGTCGACCAGACCCTCGTCCTGGACCGGATGCGGCAGACCGCGTTCCTCATCCCCGGGCTCACGATCGACGTCCGCGACGAGCGCGGCGAGGAGATCGTCGAGGAGACCTTCCGGTTCGACGGCGGGATCAGCGAGTTCTGCTCCTACCTGGCCAAGGACGCCCCGATCGTCGAGGTGCTGCGGCTGCAGGGCCGCGGCCACTTCACCGAGACCGTTCCGGTGCTGGACGACCAGGGCCACCTGGTCCCCACCGACGTCGAGCGCGATCTGGAGGTGGACGTCGCGCTGCGCTGGGGGAGCGGCTACGACACCATCACCAAGTCGTTCGTCAACGTGATCGCCACGCCCAAGGGCGGCACCCACGTGCGCGGCTTCGACCGCGCGCTGCTGCGGGTCCTCAACGACCAGCTGCGGGCGACCAAGCTGCTGAAGAACGGCGACGAGGACGTCATCAAGGACGACGTCCTGGAGGGGCTGACCGCGGTGATCACCGTGCGCCTGCCCGAGCCGCAGTTCGAGGGCCAGACCAAGGAGGTCCTCGGCACCTCCGCCGCCGCCCGGATCGTCTCGCAGGTGGTGACCCGCGAGTTGCGGGCGATCTTCGACAACCCGCCGCGCGGCCAGAAGCAGCCGCTCCGGGCGGTCCTGGAGAAGGTGGTCGGCGCCGCCAAGACCCGGATCGCCGCCCGCACCCAGCGCGACAACCAGCGCCGCAAGAACGCCCTGGAGAACTCCGCGCTCCCGGCCAAGCTGGTCGACTGCCGCACCGCCGACGACCGCAGCGAGCTGTTCATCGTCGAGGGTGACTCGGCCCTGGGCACCGCCAAGCTGGCGCGCGACTCGGAGTTCCAGGCGCTGCTGCCGATCCGGGGCAAGATCCTCAACGTGCAGAAGGCGTCCGTCGCCGACATGCTCAAGAACGCCGAGTGCGCGGCGATCATCCAGGTCATCGGCGCCGGGTCGGGCCGTACCTTCGACCTGGACTCGGCCCGTTACGGCCGGATCATCCTGATGGCCGACGCCGACGTGGACGGCTCGCACATCCGCTGCCTGCTGCTGACGCTGATGTACCGCTACATGCGCCCGATGCTGGAGGCCGGCCGTGTCTTCGCCGCCGTCCCGCCGCTGCACCGGATCGAGCTGGTCAAGCCCAGGAAGGGCCAGGACAAGTACGTCTACTGCTACAGCGACGCCGAGCTGCGCAAGAAGCTGGTCGAGTTCGAGCGCCGCAACATGCGCTGGAAGGAGCCGGTCCAGCGCTACAAGGGCCTGGGCGAGATGGACGCCGACCAGCTCGCGGAGACCACGATGGACCCGCGCCACCGCATCCTGCGCCGGATCCGCATCGAGGACGCCGAGGACGCCGCCAAGATCTTCGATCTGCTGATGGGCAGCGAGGTGGCGCCGCGCCGCGAGTTCATCACCGCCGGCGCCGCCGAGCTGGACATCGAGCGCATCGACACCTGACGCGTCGACCGGGGTCGCGGCGATCGTCCGCCGCGGCCCCGGTCCTCCGGCCGGGCGCCGTTCCGGGCTAGCCGGGCTCGTTGCCGGGCTTCCACTTGATGCCGCAGCCCAGGCTGGGCGTGTGCGGCTCGGGCACCGGCTCGCCCGCGAGGACGTGGTCGACGGCGGCGCGCAGGTCCGCCCCGTCCGAGGGCACCTCGTTGCGCGGCCGGGCGCCGTCGAACTGGCCACGGTAGGCCAGGGCGCCGTTCGCGTCGTACAGGAAGAAGTCCGGGGTGCAGGCCGCGCGGTAGGCCCGCGCGACCTCCTGCGACCCGTCGATCAGGTAGGGGAACCCGAACCCGGCCCGTTCGGCCTGCCCGCGAAGGTGCTCGGCGTCGTCGTCGGGGTAACGCTCGACGTCGTTGCTGCCGATGGCCACGGTGGACAGCCCCTTGGCCGCGTACTCCGCCGTCATGGCGCCGAAGGCGTTCTCGATGCGCCGTACGTACGGGCAGTGGTTGGACAGGAACACCACCAGGAGCGCGGGAGCGCCCGCGAAGTCCTCCAGGGAGACCGTGCCGCCGTCGATGGAGGGCAGCGCGAAGCCGGGAGCCGGGCTGCCGAGCGGGACCATGAACGATGCGATCGCCATGCCACCATTCTGTCGCGTGCCCGCCCGCCCGGCCACGACCACGGTGACCAACCGTACGCTTGTTAGGCTCCAGTCATGCCGACACAGGAACAGATGAAGCGCGCGCTGCAGGACTACGTCGACGGGTTCGCCGCGGGGGACGCCGCCGCCATCACGGCGCTGTTCGCCGACGACGCCGTGATCGAGGATCCGGTCGGGAACCCGCCGATCTCCGGCCGGGCCGCGATCGAGGAGTTCTACGCCAACGCCGTGGCCGGAGGCGCCAAGCTCACCCTGGACGGCCCGATCCGCGGCTCGTACGGCGACGGCGCGGCGATGGCGTTCACCGTCGAGGTCCCCGGCATGCGCATCCGGGTCATCGACGTCATGACGTTCGGCGCCGACGGCAAGATCGTCAAGATGACGGCCTACTGGGGCCCCGACGACATCGAGCAGTGAGCGCGGGTCAGGCGACCGTGCGGACGTTTCGCCCGGTCGCCTGGCGCAGCGCGCCCGCCAGCCGGTCGCGCGCCTCGGTCTGTGCGGCGATGCGCCGCTCCAGGACGGCGAGCCGGTCGAACGCGATGCGCAGGCCCGCCTCCGACGGCGGCGCGGCGGCCATGTCGCCGTCCAGGCACGGCAGGAAGGCGCGGGCGTCGTCGAGGGTGAGACCCACGTCCAGCAGGTAGCGGATGTTGCGGACCCGCACGACCGCGGCCTGGTCGTAGACGCGGTATCCGTTGCCCGCCCGCCGGGACGTGATCAGCCCGGCCTGCTCGTAGTGCCGCAGCGCCCGCGGTGTCGTCCCGGTGGTCCGCGCCAGTTCCCCGATCCGCACCCTCACCACCTCCGCCGCCAGTCCTATCACGCGACGACGGCGCCGCCGTCGACCGGAACCACCGCCCCGGTGACGAACGACGCCTCCGGCGAGGCCAGCCGCGTGATCGCCCACGCCACCTCCTCGGGCCGGCCCACCCGCCCGAGCGGTGTGTGCGCCACCTGCCATTCGCGGACTGCGGCCCGCTGCTCGTCCGACAGGCCCTGATGGTGCCCGATCGGGGTCTCGATCGCGCCCGGCGCCACCGCGACCACCCGGATCCCGCGCGGCGCCAGCTCCACCGCCCAGGTCCGGGTCAGGAGTTCGAGCGCGGCCTTCGTCCCGGCGTAGACGCCGCTTCCCGGGAAGGCCCGCTGCCCGATGGACGTGCTGACGTTCACGATCACCCCGCGGGCGGCCTCCAGAGCGGGCAGCGCCGCCTGCGCCAGCATGATCGGCGCGATCAGGTTCGTCGCCACCTGCGGGTCGATCGTCTCCCGGGAGCAGGACCCCAGCGCCCCGCCGCGGACGATGGCCGCGTTGTTGACCAGAACGTCCAGCCGTCCGTACGCGTCCAGGGCCGCACGCGTGATCTCCTCGGCCGCGCCGTCGGCGGTGACGTCGGCCACCAGCGGACGGATCCCGTCATGACCGGCGGCCGTCTCCGCCAGCGGCTCCGCCCTCCGGCCGACCGCCACCACCCGCGCGCCTTCCGCGGCGAACCTCCGCGCCGTCGCCCGCCCGATGCCCGTACCGGCCCCTGTCACCACTACAACCCTGCTGTCCATGCGGCCATCGTGGAACCCTGCCGCCAGCGTCAAGGTCAATCACCGGCCCGGCCGGATCTCCAGCGCCTCGCTGTGCCGCACGACGTGCTCGGCCAGATCGACCAGATCCGTCAGCGGACGCCGTACCCACCGGCCGTCCATGGTCCGGTGGCGCAGGGCCGCCCGTTCCACGGTGACGTTGATCCCGCAGGGCGCCGAGACCTGTTTACCTTGGCCGAGTTCCGGTCCTTCGTCGTTGCAATGCAGGAGGGGCGACAGCCCCGGCCATAGCGCCCGCGCCAGGCGCGGTTCGCGCGGCGGCCACCGCCCTAGTTGAGACGCTGCCGACTATCGCGCGCTACGGGGTCGCCCCCAACATCGCCTGTATCAACGAATGGCTCTGATCATCCCAGGAGGCTGGGCTGGTCGAGCGTCCACAACCACGTGCCATCCGCCTGGCGGCGAGCCACTTCGACGGTGACGCCGCCGTTCGCCAACTGTGTCGAGGTCAGCGCCAGGTCGCCGTTGCGGACGGTGCGTAGCTGCCGGCCAGGCGTGAAGACCGGCTTGTCGGCGACGAGACGCTCGTACGTCCTGCGGATCTCGTTGCTGCCCGTGGCGACCTGGCCGTCCGGCAGCGCCAGGACAGCGTCCGGCTCGTACAACGCCACCAACCCATCGACGTCACCTGCGTTCAGCCGCTCCACGACGAACCGGCTCAGATCCTCCGGTTGCCGCGCACGCTCATGTCCCTGACCATCGCCCATCGCGCGAACCTCCCCCTGGTCAGGCCCCAATGGCCTGCACTCCGAAGTGATCATGGCAGGAGCCCCCGACCGTTCGACGCCGCGGATGACCACCCGCACCGCAAGATCGTTCCGCGTGCCGCTGTCCGACCGAACGACCGGGGGCGATTACCCCGGAGATCTCCCCCGTGGGAGGGAGGCCCTGGAGACGGGATTCGCGTTGACTCGCGACATGGCTTCCACGATCGACCGCCCCCTTGCTCCCACACGCCCCGGCACCGGGGTCATCGTGACGGGCGCTCTGGTGGCCCTGTGCTGCCTCACGTTCGCGGGCGTCAACGTCGTCTTCGAGATGTCCGGCCGCTTCACCGAGGGTCCTTACGCCGAGTACGCATCCGGATTGGCCGTGATGAACTGGGTCGTCGTCGGGTTGAAGGTGCTGGGGGCGGCCGTGGCGCTGTTGTCGGTCGCCAGGATCCGCGCTGCCCTTCCTCCGGCGCTTCTGGGCATTCTGTTGTGGGGAGCCTTCGCGCTGCTCGGCGTGTACGCCCTGGGCAGCGTCGGGCAAGCGATCGGTATGGCCACAGGGCTGACGGGCGACGCCGAGCAGATCGACCTGGCCGGAGTCGGTTATGTGTTCTTCTTCCTGCTACTGGTGGTCGGGTACGGAGTGCTGGCGATCTCTTACTCGCGGCGCTTGGCGCTGCCCAAGAGGGTCGCCGTCCTCGGCGCGCTAGGGGCACCCGTGGGACTGGGCGTGATCCTGCTGGCCATACCGGCGCTGCTGGCCGCCCTTGGCCTCATGCCCTCGCTCTGACAGGGAGCCCGGCCCCGGAGATCGCGCTCGCCTTCGAGGTGGCTTTGCCCG
Organism: Actinomadura viridis; assembly: GCF_015751755.1. GTDB lineage: Bacteria > Actinomycetota > Actinomycetes > Streptosporangiales > Streptosporangiaceae > Spirillospora > Spirillospora viridis. Next base: position 5,972,211 of record NZ_JADOUA010000001.1, on the reverse strand, counting down.
CGCTTGCTCGGCTGCGCATCACACCGGTACGGCGATGCGCGAACGGGACGATCCGTCCTGGCCAGCCCGCCCCCGCTGCTTGCGGCAATCCGCAGGGCCGCCCGGCACGTTCGGGCTTCCGAGCGACGCGCTCGGGCGGCCTCCAGGAGATCTTCAGCGGCACTTCTGGAAGACGCTGATGATCGTGCCCTCATGAACGCTCACGTGGAGGCCGTCGACCGTGCCCACGGTCACGCGGTCTCCGGCGTCGGTGACGTGGGTGAGCGTTCCGCGCCTGCCGTCCCCGAGGGTGAGGGCGGCGTTGCCCTTGGCCAGAAGGAACGGGGACACGGCTTCGCTGAGATTGTCCTCGGCGGAGTAGACGGTGGCCCTTCCCGCCGAGCCGCTGCACGGAACGGTCGTCACGCCTTCCGGCACCTCGGGCGTGTTCTTCGGTGCCAGCGCGCGGGCGATTCCGGTGATCTGTGCGGCGGTCGCCGCGTCCCCGGCCGCCCGCTGGGGGTTCCCGGTGAAGCGCCCGGTGAGCTTCGGAGTGCTGATGGTCAGCGAGAACAGCCTGCGGTCGCTGTCGGGGTGGAGTTCGACGACGATGTCCTCGTCCATCTTGAAGGCCGCGCCACCGGCGCCCGCCTTCTCGCTCAGCCTGGTCAGGCGGCCGGCGAGCCACGATTCCATCGCCTGCCAGGTGTCGGGTTCACTCCCCTGTGCCGAGACGATCACGCCGCCCGCCCGCAGGCCGAACTCGGCACCTCTCAACGCCTTGCCCCGGTAGGCGGGACGTGCGAAGGCGACCGCTCCGGGGGACGCGGAGAGCGCGTCCACCAGCAGGCGGTCCACCCGCCCGGCCAGGACGGCCGGGGCGGTGCCGGTCTCGGTGTTCCGCCACGAGTCGAGATCGCGCATCGTGTCGTAGAGCGAAGGGTGGAGGCCGGTGAAGGTGCCCTGGGAGACCAGCGAGACGAAGACCCAAGAGAAGATCATCATGGGGCCGAGGCCGGGCGCGCGGCGGAAGAAGCGGGGGACGCACAGCACCGCGCCCGCGCTGGCCGTCGCCCCGCCGACCAGGATCGCCCATCCCAGCACGAAGCCCGGGGGGAGCGGCGCGGAGACGTCCTCCGCGTTGACGATCAATACCCTCTGCAGCCTCCACCACATCCAGGGGACCGCGCACAGGAAGATCAGGATCAGTGACCCGAAGCTGCCGAGGAGAATGCCGCTCAGAGTAGAGATCTTGCGAGCAGCCGTGGGGGGTGGATCGCTCATGTTCTGATCGTGCCAGCGGAACGTGGCGCCGTCCGCGATTCCTCTCCGCTCATTCGTTCCTGGCGGCGCCGGGGCCGGTGATCTTCGCCAGCAGGGGGAAGGTCGCGGCGATGACCCCCAGGGAGACGGCGAGGCCGATGAGGACGGTGACGTAGTACTCGGCGCCCGGTGCCCGCAGCGCGTAGTCCATCTGGGACCTGAGGAACAGCTGAGCGGCCAGGAAGCCGCTGCCGATCGCCACCACGGCGACGATGAGCAGCGGGACGGCGCTCTCCAGGAGGACGACGCGGCGCAGCGTTCCGAGCCGGACGCCGGTGAGGCGCAGCAGGCCGAACGGGCGCTTGCGGTCGTGGAGGCCGCCGATCACGCTCACCGCCAGGCCGCAGCCGGCGACGCACAGGCTGACCAGGACGACGACGGCGGCGAGCCGCTGGTACGCGGTGAGCAGCCGGGCGTCCTCGGAGTTCGCGCGGTGCTCGGCGGCCGTGACGGGTGCCTTCTGGTGCGGGAAGGTGAGGGCGAGAGCGGTCCGCACCCGCTCGATCGTCGCCTTCGAGCCGTTCGTGCCGACGACCAGGGTCTGGACGGGGACGTCGCGGAGCCGTTCGGCGGACATGGCCGCGGCGGGCCAGGTGTCGTCGAACGAGCCGTCCATCGCGTCGAGGACGTGGCGCTGGGGGACCGTCACCACGTCCGCTCCCGGGGCGCATCGGCCGAAGTCCGGCACGCCTTCCAGTTCGCGGCACGACGCCAGCCCGCCGAGGTCCCGTTCGGGCCCGCCGAACGAGAGCGTGGTCCCGAGCGGGTTGGTGTGGATCCTGGTCACTCGCTGGACTCCCGGGATCGCGCGGAGCCGGGCGAGGACGGTGTCCGGAACGCCGACGGACGCCCTCGGTGCGCCCCGCGACGTGTGCCCCTGGGAGTAGTCGGCGACCAGCGTGCTCCTGGCGACCGCGGTGCCGCGCGGCACGCCGCGTTCGGCGACCATGGTCGTCATCACGCCGACGGCCGTGCTGCTGACGAACAGGGCGAGCACGAGCCCGCTGATGGCGCGGAAACCGGCCTTGGGGTCGTCGGCGAGCCGCCGCCCGGCGATGAGCGCGGCGGGACGGCCGGTGCGCCGGGCCATGAGCCGCGCGCCGGCCATGGTCAGCCACGGCCCGGCGATGACCAGGCCCGCCATCATCAGGAGGATCCCGGTGAGGTACGCCTGCGCCTGCCCGGCGGTGGTGTCGGGTCGCCGGCCGACGAAGTAGGCGAGTTCGGCGACGCCCGCGACCAGGGGGATCAGCCGGTAGGCGCGGGGAGGGCGCGGGGTGACGCGCCGGGTCACCCCGAGCGGGGAGATCCGTACGCGGCGCAGCGCGAGCCGGGCGGCGATCGCCGATCCCAGCGGGACGCCGACGGCGACCAGCAGGACGTCGGTCAGGTCGAGGGACAGGTCGCCCGGGTGGAACCGCGCGCCGGTGAACGGTACCGCCGCCAGCGGTACCCGGAACAGGAGGAACAGGGCGAATCCCGCGGCGGTGCCCGCGCCGGCGGCCACGGTCGACTCGACGGCCGAGACCACCGAGATCTGCCGGGGTGTCGCGCCGACCAGGCGCATCGCGGCGAACCGCTGCTCGCGGCGCGCGGCGGCCATCCGGGTCGCCGTGCCGATGAAGATCAGCACGGGGAACAGCAGCGCCGCGGAGGTGACCGACAGGACGAGGGTGACCCCGGCGGGCGGGATGCCGACCCGGCAGGCGCTGCACGAGCCGGGCGACTCGGTCGCGATGGTGGTGATCTTCGCGGCGCCGGGGGCTCCGGCGAGCTCGCCGGGGGTACGGCCGACGATGATGATCAGCGAGTCGGGGGAGGGGAGGGCCGCGGCGCCGATCGTGCCGGCCCGCCTTCCGGGGTAGCGGTCGCCGAGTTCGGGCCCCGGTACGGAACGCAGCAGCGCGCCGAGCGCCGGGGAGGCGTAGTACTCGCCGGGGCCGGGCAGCCGCGGGATCCCCGGCGGAACGGGTGCGCGCGGGCCGGTGGCGGCGACGTCGACGCGGATGATGCGTTCGTCCTTGTACAGGTCGGTTCCCTGCGTGGCCCAGGCCGGGTCCGGGGACGGCGCGACGCCGGGCGCCGTGGCGCCGGGCACCCCCGAGTTGAACCACGCGTACCGGGCGTTCTGGGCGTTCACCCCGTTGACGGCGGCCAGGGTGAGCAGCAGCAGGCCGACGCCCAGGGCCACGGCCGCGCCGGTGACGAGCAGGCGGACGGCGGCCTCCCTGCCGCCGCGCAGGGCGAGGCGCAGCCCGAAGCCGATCACGACTCCGCCCGCGCGGCGGAGTAGGAGGTCGCCTTGCCGTCGCGGACGATGACCTCGCGGTCGGCGTACGCGGCCACCCGGGGCTCGTGGGTGACGACGATGACGGTGGTGCCCTGCTCGCGGGCGGCGGTGACCAGCAGCTCCATGACCTGCTCGCCGTTCAGCGAGTCGAGGGCGCCGGTCGGCTCGTCGGCGAAGAGGATCTCCGGGCGCGCGACCAGGCCGCGGGCGAGCGCGACCCGCTGGGCCTGCCCTCCGGACAGCTCGCCGGAACGGCGCTTGTGCAGCCCGTCCAGGCCGAGCCGTTCGAACCAGGCCCCGGCCTCCCGCAGCGCCGCAGCCCGGCGCCCGCCGGCGAGCAGCAGCGGCAGTGCGATGTTCTCCTCGGCGGTCAGCTCGGGGACGAGCTGGCCGAACTGGAAGACGAACCCGAAGCGGTCCCGGCGCAGCGCGCTGCGCCCGGCCTCGCTCAGGGTGTCGATCCGCTCCCCGGCGAAGTGGACCTCGCCGGAGTCGGGGACCAGGATCCCCGCCAGGCAGTGCAGCAGCGTCGTCTTCCCCGAGCCGCTGGGGCCCATGATCGCCAGGATCTCGCCGGGGCCGGCCGCCAGGCTCGCGCCGCGCAGCGCCGGTGTCCGGCCGAACGACAGGGCGACCTCGCGCGCCTCGATGACGGGGCCTCGCGCGTTCATGACCGCACCGCCGCCAAGAGCGCGTCGAGCCGGGCCGCGGTCAGGTCGATCCAGCGCAGATCGGCTTCGAGATGGAAGAGGCCGTGGTCGGCGAGGAGCGCGTCCACCAGGTCGCCCTTCCTTTTGACCTCGGTCAGCTCGCGCATCCGTTGCAGATGGGCGGCGCGCTGGGTGCCGAGGTAGTGCTCGGCGTCGCGGCCCAGCATCAGGGCCAGCACCACCTTGGCGAACAGCACGGTCTGGAGGTGGGGGTGGGCTTCGACCGGTTCGGCGAGCCAGCTCTCGAACTCGGTGGCCCCCTGGTCGGTGATGACGTAGCGCTTGCGGTCGGGGCCCGCTCCGGTCTCCGACTCGCCCACCACCACCTTCCCGTCGCGGGCCAGCCGCCCGAGGGTCGCGTAGACCTGGCCGAACGACAGGGGCTTGCCCCGGCCGAAGTAGGCGTCGTAGTCGCGTTTGAGGTCGTAGCCGTGGCTCGGCTCCCGTTCGAGGAGGCCGAGCAGGGTGAGGGGAACGCTCATGGACGCGACTATACGCTGAGAGTATACGCTCGGTCTATACGCTCAGCGGATGGAAGTCGCGGGGCGACGGTGGCGGCCCTCCGGCACCGGACGGTCCGGGACGGAGGGCCGCTCCGCGTGCGCGGCCCTCCGTCAGGCCGGGGTACAGGCCAGCAGGTCGATCACGCCGGTGGTGTCCTCGGCGCCGTGCCCGCCGGCCAGGCGGCGTTCCATCAGGGCGAAGAACGGGGTGAGGAGTTCGGGGCTGACCCCCTGCTCCTCGGCCGTGCGCAGCAGGGTCGTCTTACCGGCCACCTGCATCGCGAGGTTGGAGACGACCCCCTTGGTGTAGTCGCCGCTCTGAAGCTGCTCGGCGGTCAAGTGCACCGAGCCGGTCATGGCGTTCAGCCATTCGGCGATCAGCGACGCCAGGTCCTTGGGGGCGATGTCCTCCTCGCGGATCAGCGCGAAGGCGTGCGAGATCCCCGCGAACATGCCGTACATCGCGCTCAGCAACGCCACGTCGTGCAGGGCGGCGAAGCCCGCGTCCTCCCCGACGTACCTGGCGCCCGCCGGTACGGCCAGGACGCCGCGGTGGTCGTCGAAGAGGTCACGGGAACCGCTGTAGAAGCAGTAGGCGCCGGAGCCGGGGACACCGACCATCGGCGGCACCGCCATGATCCCGCCGTCCAGGAAGCGCGCGCCGCGGCCACGGGCCCACTCGGCGCGGGCGCGGGCCTGGCCGGGGGTGCTCGTGGTCAGGTTCACCAGGTCCCTGCCCGTGAGGTCGGCACCGGCGAGGGCCTCCTCGACGGAGTCGTCGTCGAGGAGGCAGACCACCACGAGGCGGTTCGCGGCCACCGCCCCGGCGGCGGTGGCGGCGACGGCCGCGCCGTCGGCGGCGAGCGGCTCGGCCCGGGAGGCGGTGCGGTTCCAGACGGTCAGGGAGTGCCCGGCGGCGAGCCAGGCGCGGGCGAACGCGGCGCCCATCGCGCCGAGTCCGAGAAGGGTGAGAGAGGTCGGCTCAACGGTGTTCTCAGTCATGCCGACTAGGCTCGTCCCGGGCCGGGGAAGCCGACAAGTACGCACTTTGAAGTGGGTGCTTACCCTGGGGTGAGCGAGCAGGCGGGAGGGGTCGGCATGGCGGAGAGGCCGGGGGCGTACCACTGCGGGATCGACGCGGCGATGGACGTGATCGGCGGCAAGTGGAAGGTGCTGATCCTGTGGGCGCTCCACGAGCGGCCGTGCCGCTTCGGTGAACTGCGCAGGCTGCTGCCGGGGATCACCGAGAAGGTGCTCGCCTCGCACCTGCGCGAGCTGGAGAACGACGGCGTCGTGCACCGCGAGGTGTACGCCGAGGTACCGCCCCGGGTGGAGTACTCGCTGACCCCGCGGGGGGTCTCCCTCAACCAGGCCCTGGAACCGCTCGGTGCCTGGGGGCGCCGGAACGTGCTCGGGGCCGAGCCGGAACCCGCCGGGAGCCCGGGCGCTTCCTGATCCTCACTCAGGACCCGCTGGGCCACGGTGCGGTGAGGTCGGTGTTCAGCACCTGGAACAGGACGTGGTCCTGCCAACGGCCGGCGATGTTGAGGTACTCCGGCGCCATGCCGAAACGGACGAACCCGTTGCGCTCCAGGACCCGCTGCGACCGGACGTTGTGCACCAGCGTCTCCGCCTGGACCCGGTGCAGCCCCAGCTCCTCGAACGCCACCCGGACGATCTCGCGGACCGCCGCGGTGGCGTAGCCGCGGCCGTTCTCGGCGCCGCTCACCCAGTACCCCACGCTGCACGACAGGAAGGGCCCCCGGACGATGCCGCTCAGCGTGATGCGCCCGACCACGCGCCCGGTGTCGCCGAGGATGGCGTGCGGCACGCCGGTGCCCCGCTCGTGCTGCTCCAGCGCGTCCCGGATGACCGCGTCCTGGCCGTCGGCGGTGTAGTGGCGCTGGTCCTGGAGCGGTTGCCACGGCGCGAGGAACTCCCGGTTCTCCTGGAGCAGTTCCGCCAGGACCGGTGCATCGCCGCGAGTCAGTAGCCGGGTGGGACGCATCCGTTCATGATCCCACGCGGCGCTCCCGCGGCCCCGCAAGGCCACGGGAGCGCCGGGACGGTCATCCGGCGGGCGGCTCGGCTCCGGGCTCGGCTCCGGGCTCGCCGGTCTCGGCGGCGGAGGCGGTGACCGGGTCGGGGCCGATGTCGCCGCCGCCCAGCGCGGCGAGCGGAGTGGCCAGCTTCTCTCCGGAGCCGTCGCGGCGGCCCAGCTCGGCGGTGACGGGCAGGGGCTTGCCGGTGGAGGTCGCGGCCTTGACCGGGACCGGGCCGGCCCAGGCCATGATCAGGGTGTCCTCGCCCTTGAGGAAGCGGTGCGAGCGCACGCCTCCGGTGGCGCGGCCCTTGGCCGGGAAGTCGGCGTAGTCGGCGACCTTGATGGCGCCGGTCTGCGTGCCCGGAAGCGCCGTGGACGATCCGGAGATCGTCACCACCCGGGACTCCCGGCCGGGAACGAGCGCCCCGAACCAGATGACCCGGGCCCCCTCCGACAGCTTGATGCCCGCCATGCCCCCGGCCGCGCGGCCCTGGGGCCGCACGTTGGCGGCGGAGTAGTGCAGGAGCTGGGCGTCGTCGGTGATGAAGACCAGGTCGTCGTCCTCGGCGACACAGGCGGCGCCGACCACGCGGTCGCCGTCCTTGAGCGCGATGACCTCGAAGTCGTCGCGGTTGGGCGGGTAGTCGGGCACGACCCGTTTGACCACGCCCTGCTCGGTGCCCAGCGCCAGCGAGCCGATCATCGTCCCCAGGCCCACGATCCTCTCGCCGGGTTCGAGCTCGACGTACTCGGTCACGGGCGCGCCGCCCGCCAGTGACGGCGGCGACGCCGAGGGCGGCATCATCGGCAGGTCGATGACCTCGATCCGGATCATCCGCCCGGCCGAGGTGACCGCGCCGATCTGGGCCCGCGCGCTGGTCCGGACGACCGACGCCAGGACGTCGTGCGCGGCGCGGGCGCCCTCGGCGGGCAGCGGGTCGGCCGAGGTGGTCCGGGCGAGCAGGCCGGTGGAGGACATCAGGACCAGGCACGGGTCGTCGGCGACCTCCAGCGGCACCTGCGCGGTCGCCGCCTGGCCGGACGACTCCAGCAGCACGGTGCGGCGGGGGGTGGTGTACTCGGCGGCCACCTCGCCCAGCTCCTTGGACACCACGCCGCGCAGCTTCTTCTCCGACTCCAGGATCGCGGTCAGCTTGGCGATCTCCCGGGCCAGCTGCCGCTTCTCCTTCTCCAGTTCCAGCCGGTCGAAGCGGGTCAGCCGGCGCAGCGGGGTGTCCAGGATGTACTGCGCCTGGATCTCCGAGAGCTCGAAGATCTGCATCAGCCGCTGCTTGGCCTGGCCCGCGTCGTCGCTGTCGCGGATGACCTGGATGACCTCGTCGATGTTGAGCAGCGCGATCAGCAGGCCCTCGACCAGGTGCAGCCGGTCCTCGCGCTTCTTGCGGCGGTGGGCCGAACGGCGCCGGACGACCTCGATCCGGTGGTCGACGTACACCTGGAGCAGCTCGCGGAGGCCCAGCGTGCGGGGCTGGCCGTCGACCAGCGCCACGTTGTTGATGCCGAAGGTCTCCTCCATCGGCGTCAGCCGGTAGAGCTCGGCGAGCACGCCCTCGGGGTTGAACCCGTTCTTGACCTCGATGACCAGCCGCAGCCCCACGTTGCGGTCGGTGAGGTCCTTCAGGTCGGAGATCCCGTTGATCTTCTTGTTGTTGACCAGTTCCTTGATCTTGGCCTTGACCCGCTCCGGGCCGACCGCGTACGGCAGCTCGGTGACCACGATGCCCTTGCGGCGCGGCGTGACGTTCTCGATGTGGGCGGTGGCGCGGGTGCGGAACGTGCCGCGGCCCCGCTCATAGGCGTCGCGGATGCCGTCCAGGCCCACGATCCGGCCGCCGGTGGGCAGGTCGGGACCGGGCACGAAGCGCATCAGGTCCTCGAGGGTGGCCTCGGGGTTGTCGATCAGGTGCCGGGCCGCCGCGATCACCTCGCCGAGGTTGTGCGGGGCCATGTTGGTGGCCATCCCGACCGCGATCCCGGACGCGCCGTTGACCAGCAGGTTGGGGAAGGCCGCGGGCAGGACCTCCGGCTCGTTCTCCTGGCCGTCGTAGTTGGGCCGGAAGTCGACGGTGTCCTCGTCGATCGAGGCGACCATGAGCATCGCCTCGCGGGTCATCCGCGCCTCGGTGTACCGCATGGCGGCGGGCATGTCGTCGCCGCCGAGCGAGCCGAAGTTGCCGTGCCCGTCGACCAGCGGCATCCGCATCGACCACGGCTGGGCCATCCGCACCATCGCGTCGTAGATCGCGCTGTCGCCGTGCGGGTGCAGCTTGCCCATCACCTCCCCCACCACGCGGGCGCACTTGACGTGCCCCCGGTCGGGGCGCAGGCCCATCTCGTTCATCGAGTACAGGATCCGGCGCTGCACCGGCTTGAGGCCGTCGCGCGCGTCGGGCAGTGCCCGCTGGTAGATGACCGAGTACGCGTACTCGAGGAAGCTGCCGCGCATCTCCTCCGAGACATCGACGTCGATGATGTTCTCTTCGAAGTCCGGCGGTGGAGGGGCCTGGGATCCGCGTCGTGCCATGTGGGACATTGTGGCGGGTCCCAGAGACAGATTCGCACCGCACCACCCACCCGGGCGCCGAAAGATGCCCTTTTCCGCGTTCCGCGGCGTCGGACCGGGGGCTTCGGACGGGCCGTGCGGGCGGATCGAGCGCCGAGGAGGTTTCCATGAGCCCGCTGGCCGACTTCCAGAACGAGATCTACCTGAACGGGCTGGGCGACGAGCGGCCCGGCCTGCCCACCGATCTGACCCGGCTGGAAGGGCTGGCCGAGCGGAGGCTGTCGGCCGGCGCATTCGGCTACATCGCCGGGTCGGCGGGCAGCGAGGCCACCGCACGGGCCAACCGCGCCGCGTTCGACCGCCTGCGGATCGTGCCGCGGATGCTGCGCGACGTCGCCGTGCGCGACCTGGCGGTGGAGGTGCTGGGGACGCCGATGCCCGCGCCGGTGCTGCTCGGCCCGGTCGGCGTCCAGTCGATCTTCCACCCGGACGGGGAGCCGGCGACGGCCCGCGCCGCGGCGGCGTGCGGGCTGACGATGGTCCTGAGCACGGCCGCCTCGTACACCATCGAGGAGGTCGCCGCCGCGAACGTCACCGCGGGCGCCGACGGGGGAGAGGGCGGCCAGGGCGCCCGCTGGTACCAGCTCTACTGGCCCAAGGATCGCGAACTGGCCGTCAGCTTCCTGGGACGGGCCAGGGACGCCGGCTACACGACGCTGGTGGTCACCCTCGACACGGTCACGCTGGCGTGGCGCCCGCGCGACCTGGACCAGGCCTACCTGCCGTTCCTGCGCGGGATCGGCGTCGCCAACTACTTCAGCGACCCGGTCTTCCAGAAGGCGGTCGGCGGGCCGGTCACCGACGCCAACCGCGGCGCCGCGCTCATGCACTGGGCCGCCAACTTCGGAAACCCCGGACTGACCTGGGACGACCTGGCCTTCCTCCGCGAGCACTGGGACGGTCCGATCGCCCTCAAGGGCATCCAGCATCCCGACGACGCCCGGCGCGCGGTGGACGCCGGCATGGACGGCGTGATCGTCTCCAACCACGGCGGACGGCAGGTGGACGGGGCCATCGCCTCCCTGGACGCGCTTCCCGGGGTCGCCGAGGCCGTGGGCGACCAGGCCACGGTGCTGTTCGACAGCGGGATCCGCACCGGCGCGGACGTGGTCAAGGCGCTCGCACTGGGGGCGAAGGCGGTGCTGCTGGGCCGCCCCTACTGCTACGGCCTCGCCCTCGGCGGTGAGGCGGGCGTGCGGCACGTGCTGCGCTGCATCCAGGCGGAACTGGAACTGACCCTGGCGCTGTCCGGCCACACGCGCCCGGGCGACCTCTCTCCGGAGGTGCTGGCCCGTCCCCAGTGAGGGGAACGGGGTCGCCCGCGACCTCGGTGAGAGGTGAAACCTTCCGGCAACCTCCCGGTAACGCGCGATCCCTATCGTCACCCGGGACCCGCCGAAAGGTTTCCCGTGCACGCCGCTCGTCTCGCCCGCTCCGCCCGCGCGGCCGGCACCGCACCGTGCCGCCGCGCGGCGCGGCGGTCAGGCGCGGGCCAGGACCTGGTCCAGGTCGAGCGTGTCGAGGATCGCGCCGTCCACCGACAGGGCCTCGACGATCGGGGCGCGGCGAGCGCCCCAGACCACGACCGCGTGGCCGTGCGGGGGGACGTGCAGCATGCGGGCGCCCACGCGCAGCTGGGTGACCTCGGACGACGCCCAGAGCCGGACCTGGCTGACCCACTTGGCGCCCCACGGCAGGAGGCGATTGGCATTCCGGACCGTCTTGCCCGTGCCGTACCGGTGCAGGTAGCCGCCCAGCTCGGTGGCGGAACGGCGGGTCAGGTCGGGGGCCGAGCCGCCCCCGCCGCCCAGCTCCATCCACTCGCCGTCACGGCGGTGGTACGTCCAGCCCTCGATGAAGGGGGGAACGCTCCGGGACGCGTCGCCGGGCTGCCTTAGGAACGTTACAACGGCGATGTCGCCATCGACGTCGAGGCTGAGCGGCAGGAACTCCCGGCCGTCGTCGAAGCCGGCCGGGATCGGTTCGGGCAGTCCGTCCCGCAGTACCCGCAGGCACTCTTCGTGCACCTCGTGGTCGTTCATGTTCCGCGGACCTCTTGATCAGGCAGGCAGGGGAAAGGGCCCTCCCGACAGAGGGCCCCGACGTCGGATTCACTCTAAAGGTCTGAGTCCATCGGTTTCATCCGTCTCTTTCAGTCGTCTTGGACAAGAATCGGCTACGGCCGGGCGGCGCCCGGCGCCGTCCGCCTGACCGGGGCGTTCGTGAACGTGCTTCGCGTGCGGCGCGAGCGCGCGCAGGGCGAGGGCCGCGCAGACGGCCGCCACGGGAAGTTCCGCGCCCACGGCGAGCGCGACGGCGAGCCTGCGCCCGGCGCCGGGGGCGGCGGTGGTCACGTCGAACCAGGCGTCCATGACCAGAAGGGACCCGGTGGCCGCGGCGGTCAGGCCGTGCCGGACATCGCCCCGGGCCATCAGGACTCCCGTGGTCAGCAGGCCCGTGGCGACCAACGCGTCCAGCCCGGCCCACGCCGTGGACCAGTGGGACACCGTCGTGGTGGACGGCAGCCGTGCCGCGAGGACGCCCGTCCACGGGACCATCGCCGCCCCGCCGGCCATCAGCCCCCACGCCGTCCACCGGGCCGTCCGGCCACCCGTCCCGCCACCCGTCCGGCGGGGTGTCCGGCGGGGCGTCCGGCGGGTTCGCGGCGCGCTGGTGACCATCAAGCGATCTCCTCGGTCTGATGCCCGTGCTGTCCGTACAAGGGTCGCGGCGCGGGAGATCGCGATCAGTAGCGCGGATTTCCGGGTTCGGGGTGGTACTGGGTACAGCCCCGGCCTGGAGTCCGCCGCATGGCGGGCGCCGGACCGTGGCAATACGGTTTGCCCATGGCATCGGTCTCCTTACTGCGGCGTGCGCGCGGGTACGTACCGTGGTCGGCGGCGCCGTGGCGGGACACCGCGTTCGCGGCGTCGGGGGTGCCGCTGCAGTTCGGCGCCTGGGCCGTCCTCATCGCGCCGTGGGCGATCTGGGAGCCGGTGCGGGCGGTGCCCGTACTGATCGCGCTGCTGGCCCCGGTCCTCGTCGTCGCCGTGCTGGCGCATCCGCTCGCCTCGGCGCACCGGGAGCGCTGCTGGGCGATGCTGGGCCTGCACGTCCCGCCGCCGGAGGAACGGCCCGGCAGGTTCCGAACGGAGGGGTACTGGCGCGTCCTCGCCTACCACCTCCTCGCCGGGCCGGTGCTGGCCTTCGGGGCGATGGCGGTGATCGTCGCGTGGGCGGGCGGCGCCGCGCTGGCCGGTGTCGGGGCGTACGCCTGGGCGCTCCCGCCGCTCACCGCCTTCCAGGTCGCCGCCTTCAGCATGGGCGGGGTCGCCCTGCTGCTGGCCGCGCCCTGGCTCGCCATGGCCGTCCGGAACATGGACGCCCGCGCCGTCGTGGTGCTGCTCGGCCCGGACCGGGCCAGGGAGCTGGAACGCCGGGTCGAGGACCTGGCCGAGAAGCGCGCCGGCGTGGTCGACGCCGCCGACATCGAACGCCGGCGGATCGAGCGCGACCTGCACGACGGCGCCCAGCAGCGGCTGGTCGCGCTCGCCATGAACCTGGGCCTGGCGAGGGAGACGCTGACCGGCGTGCCCGACGACGCGATGCGGGTGATCGTGGAGGCGCACGAGGAGGCCAAGGAGGCCCTCGCCGAGATGCGCGACCTGATCCGCGGGCTGCATCCGGCCGTCCTGGAGGACCGCGGGCTGGACGCGGCCCTGTCGGGCATCGCGGCCCGCGTGCCGCTGCCGGTGCGGCTGCGGGTCGACGTTCCGCGCCGGGCCTCCTCCACGGTCGAGGCCGTCGCCTACTTCGTGGTCTCCGAGGCCCTCACCAACGTGGTCAGGCACGCGCGGGCGTCGAAGGTGGAGATCGAGGTGACGCGGCGCGGGGACGTGCTGTCGGTGAGCGTCGCCGACGACGGGGCGGGCGGCGCGGACCCCTCCAAGGGCTCCGGACTGACCGGGCTGGGGCGCCGGGTCCGTTCGGTCGACGGTACCTTCCGCATCGTCAGCCCCGAGGGCGGGCCGACCACCGTGACCGTGGAGCTGCCATGCGTGCTGTGACCGCCGGGGCGGTCCCCAGGGAACCGGAGCCGCCGTGCGGATCGTGATCGCCGAGGACTCGGTCCTGCTGCGGGCGGGACTGATCAAGCTGCTGGAGACGGCGGGGTTCGAGGTCCCGGCGGCGACCGGGGACGCCGACGGGCTGCTGGCCGCGGTGGAGGAGCACCGGCCGGACGCCGCCCTCGTGGACGTGCGGATGCCGCCCGCGTTCACCGACGAGGGCGTCCGCGCGGCGCTGGTGATCCGGCGGCAGTGGCCCGAGGTGGCGCTGCTGCTGTTGTCGCAGTACGTCGAGGAGCGGTACGCGGCCGACCTGCTGGCCACCAACACCAGCGGGGTCGGCTACCTCCTCAAGGACCGGGTGGCGGACGTCCCGACGTTCCTCGACGCCCTGCGCCGTGTCGCCGCGGGCGGTACGGCGCTGGACCCCGAGGTGGTCGCGCAGCTGCTGCTGCGGCGGCAGAGCGATCCGCTCGACCGCCTCACCCGGCGCGAACGGGAGGTGCTGGGGCTCATGGCCGAGGGCCGGTCGAACGCGGGCATCGCGGCCGCGCTCGTGGTCAGCGAGAGCGCGGTCGCCAAGCACATCAACGGGATCTTCTCCAAGCTCGATCTCCCGGACGCCGAGGGCGACCACCGCCGCGTGCTGGCGGTGCTGCGGTTCCTGGGCGGTGGGGACGCGTGAGGGACGCCCCGCCCGGCGGCGCCCCGGCCGCCGGCGCCCCCGCCGCCGGTGCGCCGGACGCGCGTCCGCGGCGCCGCGGGATCTGGGTGATGCTCGCGATCGCGACCGCGCTGGCCGTGCTCCTCCCGGCCGGGTTCCGGGTGTGGGGGGCGGCCGTCCGCCGGACGGTCACCGAGTCCGCCGAGTTCCGGCGCCCCGTCACCGAGGTGGAGATCGACGCGGGGAGCGCGCGGGTGACCCTCGGACCCGGGCAGGCCGGCCGGGTCCGGATCGTCAAGACGCTGACCTGGACGTTGAGCGAGCCTCGCGTCGAGCAGATCTGGGCGGGGGAACTGCTCCTCGTCCGCGTCTCCTGCGAGGGGCCCCGGCGGTGGTACCACGGCGGCGAATGCGACGCCGACATCGACCTGCGGATCCCGCCCCTGATCCGGGTCCGCGCCACCGCGGGCTCGGGCGAGGTCCGGGTACGCGGGATCGGCGGGGACCTCCGGCTGGAGACCGGATCGGGCCGCGTCCACCTGGCCGACGTGCGCGGGCGGGTCTGGGCGCGCGCCCGTTCCGGGCTGATCACGGGAACCGGCCTCACCTCGTACACGCTGGAGGCCACCGTGGAGTCCGGCCGCCTGGCGTTCGATTTCGAGAGGCCGCCGCGGCACGTGAAGCTGTCGGCCGGGTCGGGCGCGGGGCGGGTGACCGTGCCGCGAGGGTCGTACTACCGGGTCGAGCTGGAGACCGGCTCCGGTGCCGTGCGGGTGGACCCCGCGCTCAACGATCGTTCGTCGCTGCGCGGCATCGTCGGGAAGGTCGGGTCGGGGGCGCTGTCCATCGGCTATCCCGGTGCACGCTGACACCGCTCGGCGCGGCAGGGGGCAGGCGGGCGATTTGCGTCATTTGCGTCAGCCGGGTTTACTGATGACATGACCGCCGCACGCCTCCGCCCCATGCGCCGCCCGCGCACCATGCGGGTGACGGGGTGTCCGTGCCGCCGTCGAATGTGTGAGCGCTGAGGGCCCCTCCACCGAGTCTCGCGCCCCGAAGCGAGCCAGTTCCGACCCCGCCTCCACATGATCTTCGAACGCCATCTGCTGAGCCACACGCCGTACCCGCCCGGCCTGTCCTGAGCTCGCCGCAGTCCCCCCTGGTTACCTGACCATCTGACCGCCGGGTCGTGGTCCGTGCTCGGCACGGGCCGCGCCGCCCGACCCTGTCCGCACGGGTGATTTCCTGTGATTCAGATCGAAAAACTCAGCAAGGTCTACCGCTCGCGCGGCCGCGAGGTGAACGCGGTGGACGGCGTCGACCTGACCGTCCGCGAGGGCGAGGTGTTCGGCGTCCTCGGCCGCAGCGGCGCGGGCAAGAGCACCCTGCTGCGCTGCGTGAACCTGCTGGAACGCCCCGACTCCGGCCGGATCGTCGTCGACGGCCGTGACCTGCTGTCCCTGGACGGCCGCGCGCTGCGCCGGGCCCGCCAGGGGATCGGCATGATCCACCAGCACTTCGGGCTGCTGTCCAGCCGTACCGTCGCGGGCAACGTGGCCTTCCCCCTGGAGGTCATGGGCGTCCCCAAGGCGGAACGGGCGGGCCGGGTGGCCGAGCTGCTGGAACTGGTCGGGCTGGCCGAGCAGGCCAGGGCGTACCCGGCCCAGCTCTCGGGCGGGCAGAAGCAGCGCGTCGGCATCGCCCGCGCGCTGGCCGGGCGGCCCAAGGTGCTGCTCTCCGACGAGGCCACCTCGGCGCTGGACCCCGAGACCACGGCCTCCATCCTGGAACTGCTGCGCGACCTCAACCGCCGGCTCGGTCTCACCGTCCTGCTGATCACCCACGAGATGGAGGTGGTCAAGCGGATCTGCGACTCGGTCGCGATCATGCGGGAGGGGCGCGTGGTGGAGTCCGGCCCGGTGCGCGAGCTGCTGCTGCGCCCCGGGTCCGAGCTGGCCCGCGACCTGCTGCCGCTCCCCGAGACCGTCCCGGACGGCCCCGCGGCGGCGACCGTGGTGGACGTCACCTTCGAGGGGGAGAGCGCGGACCGGCCGTTCATCTCCTCGCTGGCCCGCACGTACTCGATCGACGTCAACATCCTCGGCGGCTCGGTCGAGCGGATCGGCGGCACGCGGTTCGGCAGGCTGCGGATCGAGCTGCCCGGGGACCCGGACCTCAACGCGGCGCAGATCGCCCACCTGCGCGAGGCCGGGCTCACCGTCGAGGTCCGCACCCCCGCCGCTCCCGAGCCCCTCGCCGGGACCGCCGTTCCCGAGACCGCCGCTGAGGAGGCGTCGCTGTCATGACCTGGACCGAGATGGCGCCGCTGCTGCGCCAGGGGACGCTCGAGACGCTCCAGATGACGATCTGGTCGACCCTGTTCACCGCCGCGGGCGGGATCCTGGTCGGGGTGCTGCTGGTCCTCACCGCCCGGGACGGGCTGCTGCCCTCACGCACGGCCGGCGCCGTCCTGGGGCTGGTGGTCAACGTCGGCCGCTCGATCCCGTTCGTCATCCTGATGATGGGGATCATCCCGTTCACCCGGCTGGTGGTGGGCACCTCGATCGGCACCCAGGCGGCGATCGTCCCGCTCACGGTGGCGGCGATCCCGTTCTACGCGCGGCTGGTCGAGACCGCGCTGCGCGAGGTCGAGCCCGGAACGGTCGCGGCGGCCCGCGCGATGGGCGCGTCCCGGCCCGAACTCGTCCGCAAGGTGCTGCTCCGCGAGGCCCGGCCGGGCCTGATCGCGGGCCTCACGATCACCGTCATCGCGCTGATCGGGTACTCGGCCATCGCCGGGGCGATCGGCGGCGGCGGACTGGGCGACCTGGCCATCCGGTACGGCTACCAGCGCTTCGAGACCACGATGATGCTCGCGATCCTGGTGCTGCTGGTGGTCCTGGTGGCGATCGTCCAGCTGGCCGGCGACCTGTTCGTCCGGCGCCTGACGCACCGGTGACCGGCGCACCCGTGACCGGAACACCGTCCCACCCCTAACCCGTAGTCCTTCCCCTTTTCCACACCCTTCGAGAAAGGCGCTCTTCGTGCTGCGCAAGATCACTACAGTCATCGCGTCCGCGGGCCTGCTGTTCGGGCTGGCCGCCTGCGGCGGTTCGGGCAACGACGCCGGGACGCTCACGGTCGGCGCCACCTCGGTGCCGCACGCCGAGATCCTCACCCACGTCAAGAACGACCTCGCCGCGAAGGCCGGTCTCAAGCTGGAGATCAAGGAGTTCAGCAACTACGAGCAGCTGAACCCCGCGCTCAACGACGGCCAGCTCGACGCCAACTACTTCCAGCACCGGCCGTACCTGGACGAGTCCAACCAGAAGACCGGCCAGAAGCTGGTGTTCGCCGGCGGCGTCCACCTGGAGCCGCTGGGCGTCTACTCCAAGAAGGTCGCCAAGCTCCAGGACCTGCCGCGCGGCGCGACGGTCGCGCTGCCCAGCGACCCGTCCAACCAGGCCCGCGCCCTGCGGCTGCTGGCCACCGGCGGGCTCGTCACGCTGAAGGCGGACGCGGGCGAGACCGCCACCGAGAAGGACGTCACCGGCAACCCCAAGGAGATCAGGTTCCGGCCCGCCGACGCCGCCGCGCTGCCCCGCCAGCTCGCCGACGTCGACGCCGCCGTGATCAACGGGAACTACGCCCTGGAGGGCGGCCTGACCCCGGCCGAGGACGCGCTCGTGACGGAGAGCGCCCAGGGCAACCCGTACGTCAACGGGCTGGTCACCAAGGCCGAGACCAAGGACGACCCGCAGGTCAGGAAGCTCGTGGAACTGCTGACCGGTCCCGAGGTCAAGAAGTTCATCGAGGAGAAGTACCAGGGGTCGGTGCTGCCCGCCGCCTGATCGGTCACGAATGGCCCGATTCGGTGATGATCTGTCGGCTCTGCCTGGTAGGACAGGTCCGACGATCACGCGAAGGGACATCATGATCAGCGAACATCTGACGGAGTACGACGGTCTCCCGGTGACGGTCTTCGACCCGAAGGCCGGCCCGGGGACCGCCGGCCTCCCCGCCCCGGACGAGACGGCCTGGACGGTCCGGCTGGTCGAGGACTGGGACGACAGCATCGATCCGGAGTTCCTGGACCGGTTCACGGCCGCGGTCGACGGCACCCGGGTCACCCACCTGATCATCGGGAACTGGGGCAACCTCGGCAAGGACGACCCCACCCCGGTGAGCGTCCTGACCGCCGTGGCGGACCGCCTCCCCAACCTCCGGGCGCTGTTCTTCGGCGACATCGTGCTGGAGGAACAGGAGATCTCCTGGATCGAGCACAGCGACATCACCCCGCTGTTCAACGCGTTCCCCACCCTGGAACGGCTGGACGTGCGCGGCGGTCAGGGGCTGGAGATGAAGCCCGTCCGCCACGAGCGGCTGAGGACGTTGCGGTTCGAGTCCGGTGGCCTTCCCGGCGGGGTGGTGCGGGCGGTGGCGGCCAGCGACCTGCCCGCGCTGGACCGTCTCGAACTGTGGCTGGGCACGTCCAACTACGGCGGCGACGCGACCGTCGAGGACCTGGCACCGATCCTGAGCGGTGAACGCCTCCCCTCGCTGCGCTGCCTGGGGCTGGAGGACAGCGAGATCGAGGACGAGATCGCGACGGCGGTGGCGGGCGCGCCCGTGGTCGCGCGGCTGGAGTCGCTGAGCCTGGGCATGGGGACGCTGACCGACCGGGGCGTGGAGGCGCTCCTGTCCGGGCAGCCGCTCACCCACCTCGCGTTCCTGGGGCTGAACCACGCCTACCTGACCAAGGAGACCCGGGAGCGCGTCCAGGCGGCCCTGCCCGGCGTCCGGATCGACCTCAGCGACGGCCAGGACCCCGCGGACGACTGGCCGTACGTCGCCGTCGCCGAATGACGGTGCCCTGATCGCCCCGGCGGAGTCCCGGCAGTGACGGCGGTCCCGGTGGCCGCCGGGACGCACTGTCGGCCGTTCCTGGTAGGACAGGGCCGACGATCTCCTTGGAAGGGTCTCCATGTCCATCACCGAACATCTCTACGAGTTCGCCGGGCTGCCCGTGGCCGTGTTCGACGGTGAGGAGGGTGATGAGGACCTTCCCCCCGTGGCCGAGCTGGCCTGGCACGTCCGCTGCCACGTGGCGGAGAACGGCGCCCAGCTCAGGGACTTCGACGAGAACTTCGCCCGGTTCCTGGAGGCCGTCGACACCACCGAGGTGACCCACCTGATCGTCGGCTGGTGGGAGTACGACCGCGACCCGGTCGCGATCCTGACCGCCGCCGCCGCACGCCTTCCCAACCTGAAGGCGCTCTTCCTCGGCGACATCCTCGACTGGGAGCATCACATCTCCTGGATCGAGCAGTTCGACCTCACACCGCTGTTCGAGGCGTTCC
Organism: Actinomadura viridis; assembly: GCF_015751755.1. Taxonomy (GTDB): domain Bacteria; phylum Actinomycetota; class Actinomycetes; order Streptosporangiales; family Streptosporangiaceae; genus Spirillospora; species Spirillospora viridis. The sequence continues at coordinate 5,952,687 of NZ_JADOUA010000001.1, read as the reverse complement.
CCGGACTGGAGCACTTCGAGACCCGGGGCGGGAAGGGCCTGCGCTTCGAGCCGATGCGCAACGACGTGCTGAGGGTGCTGCGGTTCGAGTCCGGGGGGCTGCCCGCGACGGCCGTCAGGAGCGTGACCGCCAGCGATCTGCCCGCGCTGGAGCATCTCGACCTGTGGCTGGGCACCGGGCTCCACGGACGGGACGCCACCCTCGACGACCTCGGGCCGATCCTGACCGGCGAGCGCCTTCCCGCGCTGCGCCACCTGGGCCTCCAGAACGCCGACTTCCAGGACGAGATCGCCGAGGCGGTCGCGTCCGCGCCCGTGGTGGCCCGCCTGGAGTCGCTGAACCTGAGCATGGGGACGCTGACCGACCGGGGAGCGGAGGCACTGATCTCGGGGCAGCCGCTCACCCACCTGGAACGGCTCGATCTGCACCACCACTACCTCAGCGAAGCGATGGCGGACCGGCTGCGGGCCGTCCTGCCCGGAGTCGAGCTTGACCTGGACGAGGCCCTGGGGGAGGCGCCCTGGCTGGCGTCGGAGTGGGACATGCCCGGCGCCTACGTCGCGGTGGCGGAATGACCTTCACCGTCGTCGGAACGCCCGGCGAACGCCGGACGGCGCTGTTCGCCGCCGCCTGCCGCGCCGCCGGCCTGGACGAGCCGCGGGTCGTCTCCTGGCGGGACGTCCTGGTCGGGACCGGGCCGGAGTTCGCGCCCGGCGCGCTGGTCCGGATCGACTCGCCGGGCGAGGATCCCGAGGTGGACGCCCTGCTGCGCGGCCCCGGCGATCCGGCGCGGGTGGGCGGGGGAGCCGCGTGGTACGCCGCGTTCACCGCCGGTCTGGAACGGATCGCCGCGGCGGCCGGGCGGGCGGGGGCGCGGCTCCTCAACGACGCGGGCGAGATCGCGGTGATGTTCGACAAGCGGCGCTGCCACGCCCGCCTGAGCGCGGCCGGGGTGCCCGTCCCCGACGCCCTCCCGGCCGTCACCGGATACGCGGAGCTGCGCGACCGGATGGCCGAGGCGGGGACGCGCCGCGTGTTCGTCAAGCCCGCGCACGGCTCGTCGGCCTCCGGCGTCGTCGCGCTGCAGACCGCCCCGGGCGGCCGGATCAGGGCGGTGACCTCGGCGGCGCCCGCCCCCGCCGGATATCTCAACTCGCTGCGGGTGCGCGCCTACGAGACCGAGGCCGAGGTGGCGGCGCTGATCGACGCGCTCGCCCCCGACGGCCTGCACGTGGAGCGGTGGATCCCCAAGGCCGCGCTCGGCGGCCGGGTGCTCGACCTGCGCGTGGTCGTGGTCGCCGGCCGGCCCACCCACGCGGTCGTGCGGACGAGCCGTTCGCCCATGACCAACCTCCACCTGGGCGGTGCGCGCGGTGATCTCGGGGCCGTCCGGGACGCGCTCGGCGAGGACGGGTGGCGGCGGGCGCTCGGCGTGTGCGCGCGGGCGGCGGCCTCCTTTCCCGGGAGCCTGATGGTGGGGGTCGACCTGCTGGTCCAGATCGGCTGGCGGCGGTTCGCGGTCGGCGAGGTCAACGCGTTCGGCGATCTCCTGCCGGGACTGGCCGGCCTGCCCGGCGGTGCCGCCGAGGGGACGGACACCTACGGCGCCCAGGTCGCGGCGGTCCTGCGGCGGGCCGAGCCCGCGAGATGAAGGCGGTGCCGGTGTCACCCTGGTGCGAGCAGTGTGAGAGGTTCCTCCACGCATGTACGACATGAATGAGATCGTCGGCAGCCACGATCTGCTGCTGGTGACCCTCGACACGCTGCGCTACGACGTCGCCGCCGAGCTGGCCGCCGCCGGGGAGACGCCGACGCTGGCCGGTCTCCTCCCCGGAGGGCGCTGGGAACGGCGGCACTCCCCGGGGAGCTTCACCTACGCCGCCCACGCGGCGATGCTGGCGGGCTTCCTGCCGACACCGGCCGCTCCCGGCCCGCATCCCCGGCTCTTCGCGGGGCGCTTCCCGGGAAGCGAGACCACCGCCGGCGGGACGTGGACGTTCGACGCGGCCGACCTGCCCACCGGGCTCGCCGCCGCCGGCTACCACACGGTCTGCGTCGGCGGGGTGGGCTTCTTCAACAAGCTCACCCCGCTCGGCTCGGTGCTGCCGGGCCTGTTCGCCGAGAGCCACTGGGAGCCGGAGTTCGGCGTGACCGACCCGGCGTCGGCGGCCCACCAGATCGACCGGGTCGCGGAGGTGATGCGGCGGCTCCCGTCCGGGCGCAGGCTCTTCCTGCTGCTCAACGTGGCCGCGCTCCACCAGCCCAACTGGTTCTACCTGGACGGCGCGACCCGCGAGCACGGCGACTCGCGCGCCAGCCACGCCGCCGCGCTGCGCGAGGTCGACCGGCACCTGGGGCGCCTGTTCGACCTGATGCGGCGCCCCTGCTTCGTCATCGTCTGCTCCGACCACGGGACCGCGTACGGCGAGGACGGCCACACCGGTCACCGCATCGGCCACGAGGTCGTCTGGACCGTTCCGTATGGGGAGTTCGTACTGTCATGACCGGGCCCTACCAGGGATACGTCTACGCCTACCCCCACAAGACCGCCTACCGGCCTCTGAAGCCGGAGCCGCCGCTCAGCGAGGTGTGGGCGGGGGAGGACCGCGACGCGCTCTTCCTCTACCTGCACATCCCGTTCTGCGAGATGCGCTGCGGCTTCTGCAACCTGTTCACGCGGACGGGCGCGCCGGAAGAGCTCACCGGCGCCTACCTCGACGCGCTCGACCGGCAGGCGACCGCCGTCCGGGACGCGCTGGGCGACGCGGCGTTCGCCACGGCGGCCTTCGGCGGCGGCACCCCCACCTACCTGACCGCCCCCGAGCTGGAACGGCTCTGCGACATCGTCGGCCGTTTCGCCGACCTCGCCGCGATCCCGCTGGGCGTGGAGACGTCCCCGGCCACCGCGACCACCGACCGCCTCACCGTCCTCGCCGAGCGCGGCGCCACCCGGATCTCGATCGGCGTCCAGAGCTTCCTGGACGAGGAGGTCCGCGCCGCCGTACGGCCGCAGAAACGCGCCGAGGTGGAGGCGGCGCTGGACCGCATCCGCGCCGCGGGCTTCCCCACGCTCAACATCGACCTCATCTACGGGATCGGCGGCCAGACCCCGGCCACCTGGCTCCACTCGCTCGACGCCGCGCTGGCCTGGTCGCCCGAGGAGCTGTACCTGTACCCGCTGTACGTCCGGCCGCTGACCGGGCTCGGCCGCCGCGCCCGCGACTGGGACGACCAGCGCCTGGAGCTCTACCGCATCGGCCGCGACCATCTCCTCGGCCACGGGTACGAGCAGGTGTCGATGCGCATGTTCCGCCGCCCCGGCGCGGGCGCCGCGGACTCCGGAACGGGTTCTCCGGGCCCAGGACCGGGCTCCCCGGGGACCGAGTACTGCTGCCAGACCGACGGCATGGTCGGCCTGGGCTGCGGCGCCCGCTCCTATACCGGCGGCCTGCACTACTCGTTCGAGTACGCGGTGGGCGCCGGCCAGGTGCGCGCGATCATCGACGACTACGTGCGCGAGACCGCCTTCGGGACCGCCCGGGTGGGATTCGCCCTGGACGGCGACGAGCGCAGGCGGCGCCACCTGCTCCAGTCGCTGCTCCAGACCGCCGGGCTCGACCGTGCGTCCTACCGCGAGCGGTTCGGCGCCGACGCCGCGGACGACTTCGACCTCGGCCCCTTCGCCGAACGCGGATGGCTGGAGCGGGACGGCGCCGCCCTCCGCCTCACCCCCGAGGGACTGGCCCACTCCGACGCGATCGGCCCGGCGCTGTTCTCCCCGCGCGTGCGCGCCCTCATGGGCGCCTACGAGGCCCGCTGATGGAGCACCTGACGATCCTCTACCGGGGGCCGCTGGCCAGCTGCGACTACGACTGCCCGTACTGCCCGTTCGCCAAGCGCCGCGACTCCCGCGAGCAGCTCCGCGCCGACCGGGCCGCCCTCGAACGCTTCACCGGATGGGTCGCCGCGCAGGCACACGACGTCTCGGTGCTGTTCACGCCCTGGGGCGAGGGGCTGGTCCGTTCCTGGTACAGGCGCGCCCTGGTGGAGCTGAGCCACCTCCCGCAGGTCCGCAGGGTCGCGATCCAGACGAACCTCAGCCACCGCGTCGAGTGGACCGCGGAGGCCGATCTCTCCCGGCTGGCCCTGTGGAGCACCTACCACCCCGGGCAGGTGCCGTACGAGCGCTTCCTCGGCAGGTGCCGCGACCTGGCGGCGCGCGGGGTCCGGTTCAGCGTCGGCGTCGTCGGGCAGCCCGAGCACCTCGGCGCCGCCCGGCGGCTCCGCGCCGACCTCCCCGGCGACGTGTACCTGTGGGTGAACGCCGCCGAAGGCCGCACCTACACCGACGCCGAGGCCGCCGAGTGGACCGCGCTCGACCCGCTCTTCGCCCACAGCCGCCACCCTCATCCGAGCCGGGGCCTGCCGTGCCGGACCGGGGACACCGTCGTATCCGTGGACGGCGAGGGCACGGTACGGCGCTGCCACTTCGTCCCCGCCGTCCTCGGCAACCTGTACGACGGCTCGTTCCGGGCGTCCCTGCGGCCCCGCCCCTGCTCCCTGGACGCCTGCGACTGCCATATCGGCTACGTCCACCTGGAGCCGCTCGGCCTCTACGACGTGTTCGCCGGGGGCGTCCTCGAACGCATCCCCCGGACGCTTTGAGCCCTGCCGCCCCGAGGAAGTACGAGCGGCGGGTGTCCCTTGATGGCCAGGGGAAGTCACCATCAAGGGACACCCGCCGCCGCGGGCCGGGCCGGGGCGGCGTGCCCGGCCCGGCGAGCAGACCGCCCGCCCGGGCGGGTCAGGTCTGCTGCTGGGGGGTGTAGTCGCGCGCGTCCAGGCCGAACGTCCACGCCACGCCCTGGCGGGCGGTCAGCGTGCGGGGCGGGACCCGGAGGAAGTAGGTGCGGTACGACCCGTCGGGCTCGGGAGTGGAGTTGACCACCTCCACCATGACGACGTCCTCGTCGTCGCGGACCGGGATGCGCCACAGCACACCGGTGCTGTCCCGCTGCTGCGGCTTGGCGCCGGTCTCGGCCAGGTAGCGGTCGTAGCCGTAGATCTCCAGCATGACCCGGCGCTGCTCGGCGTTCTCCTCGGCGTCGATCCGGGCCGGGGTCAGGTCGGTGAGCGACTCGATGAACCCCGCCTGCATCGGCATGCCCCGCCAGGCGTGCAGCGAGAACCCGTCCGAGTAGGCCAGCGCGGGGCCGTCGCCCCGGTGCAGCCGCCCCGGCTCGTCGCGATGCAGCTCGGCCGGCCGTTCGGAGAGGATCGCGATCCGCTCGTACGGCCACCACCAGCCCGCGTTCCGCGCGACCTCCGCCATCGCCGACAGCGCGTCGCCGGGGTGCCCGTCACCGTCCAACCGCCCGAGATGGTCGGCCAGCGCGAGGAACGGGGCGTCGTGCTGGCCGAGGACGGCGTCCAGGGTGGCGCCGCGCAGCAGTGCGGTGGCTTCGGCGTCGTCACCGGCCAGCTCGCCGATGGCCCGCCGTACACGGTCGACCAGGTCGTTGACCTGGTTCCACAGGCGCCCGCCCGTCCGCGCCCAGACGTGCGCCCACTCCCGCGGGCCCAGCTCCGAGCTGGCGGCGGTGCGCGCCTTCTCCCACGGGAGGGTGCGGACGGCCTCGCGTACGCTGCCGCCCGCGCCGCCGGGCAGGGCGATGAGCGGCGCGAGGCGTTCGGTGTACTCCTGGAGGCCCGCCTTCTCCAGCGCCTCGCGGTGACCGGCGATCAGGGCGGCGGCGATCGTGCCGTGCGCGGGCGAGGGCACCCACACGACGCGTTCGGGAGGGGCGAGGCCCGCGGCGGCGTAGGCCGCCCGGACGGCTGTCTCGGCCCGCTCGTGCTCCCCGGGCCCGGTGGGACCGGCGGAGAAGGCGGTGGCCTGCCAGGCGAGGGTGACGTCGCCGCGCGACGGGCTCGAAGTCGTGGTCTGCACGTGGACCCCCGCTCAGTCGGCGACGACGCGGATGGCGCCGGGCACGTACTCGCGCTGGCGGACGACCCGGAACCAGCCCTTGGGCAACGAGATCACCGCGTGCTCCTCATGCACCAGACGCCCGCCGGAGGGAAGGTGGAGGTGGTCGGGCACGAGCGGGTCGGAATCGCGCAGCAGCTCCCCGGGCGCGGCGATGGCGTGCGCGTGCCCGGTGGCCTCGCCCAGCGCGAGCACCATGCGTCCCCGGTCGTCGCGCGGCGCGGGCGGGAGGTCGCGCACGGCCTGCGGGACCTCCTCCTCGGGGACGGGCATGATGAGGATGTCTCCCTGTCGGTACATGCGGCGAACGTAACGACGGCCACCGACATTCCAGGGGACGCCGGCCCGGCGCCGGCGCGGTCCGGCCCGACACGGGTCAGTAGCCGCGGGTCCGGCGGGCGGCGGGACGGGCCCAGCGGCCCGACGCGCCCAGGCCGACCCGCTGGAACGCCCGCACCAGCTCGCCGCCGAGGTTGACCCCGGCGCCCAGCGCCAGCGCCACCGAGAGCGCCCCGATCAGGCTGAGCACGCCCGCCTCCGGCTGGCCGGTGTTGATCTCCACCATGCCCCGGTAGAGGAGCGTTCCCGGCAGCAGCGGCGCGATCGCGGGCACCACGTACGGCAGCACCGGCGCCCGCCGGTGGCGGGCCAGCATGCTCGCGAACAGGCCGATGACGACGGCGGAGACCGCCGAGGCCAGGACCCCGGTCACCTGGAGGTTCAGCAGCGACACGTAGAGGGTCCAGATCGCCGCGCCACCGGCCGCCGCGGCGAACAGCACGTTCTTGGGCACCGCCAGCGACACGGCGAACGCCAGGGACACCGCCGCCGCCGCGAGGATCGGCACCGGCTGGAACAGCGCGGGCGCGCTGGGCAGGTGGGCGACCGTGACCTCTACGTCCAGCTTGACCGCCGCGTACACGACCACGCCCAGCCCGGCCACGATCGCGGCGATGATGAAGAAGACCTCCAGCAACCGCGCCCCCGCGCTCACCAGGTCGCCGGTGATGCCGTCCTGGATGCTCGCCACCAGGGGACGGCCGGGCAGCAGCGCCAGGATCGCCCCCGTAACGATCGTCGAGGCCCGCCCGGGGGCGCCCATCGCGATCACCAGGACGGCGATCGAGGCGCCGATCGCGGAGGCCACCAGGAGCTGGAAGAACTCGGGGGTGCCCCGGCGGGCCAGCGCGGCGGCGGCGCGGTCGCCCAGCATCGTGGCCACGAACGCCGTCATCGCCACCAGCGGCCCGCCGCCGACCAGCACGCTCGCCGAGGCGGAGATCAGCCCGAAGGAGACCACCAGCAGCCAGGCCGGGTACGGGCCGCGCCCGCGTTTGATCACGGCCAGCCGCGCGTGCGCGTCCTCCAGGTCCAGCATGCCGATCGAGGCGTCCTGGACGAGCTGGTGCAGCGCGGTGAGCCGCCAGTACGCGGGGGTGCGCCGGCGGATGGAGCGGGAGCCGGTGACCGGAAGCGCGGCGCCTCCCGGATGCGCCGACACCAGGAGGCTGGTGAACGACACCTGGACCTCGACCCGTGGCAGCTCGTAGGCGACCGCGATGCTGAGCATCGCCTCGTTCACCCGCTCCGTGGACTCGCCGCTGGCCAGCAGCAGCTCGCCGACCCGCAGCACCAGGTCGATGGCCCGCGCGTCGACGACCTCGCCCGGTTCGTCCTCGGGAGGCTCGGGAGGTGACGTGTCCATCAGGACCTGCCAGGTGCGCCGCAAGCGTTCCGTCGCCCGCCCCATTCGCGCTCGCACGCCTCCTGTCCGATGTCGCCGCGGATCCGACGGGAAGGCTACCCCCCGCCGGATCATGGTTAATCACCGGAGCGGAGTGGGCTTTTCCACAGAATCGGCTTCGGGTGCGTGCCGTCGTTCCCTGCTGGTACCAAGGGTGGGTGAGGCGGGCTCCGGACACGGGCACCGCCTCGGCCGGAGGGCGGGACGACGGTGGGGACGGGGAGCATGGCGGAGGTTTCGGACGGCGCGGCGACGGCCGGTGACGGGCACGAGGACATGGCGGGTGACGGGCGCGAGGGCACGGCCGGTGACGGCGGGCTCCGCGAGGAGGCCGAGCGCTGCCTGCGCGCCCTGGCGGGGGACGGCGCCCGGCTGCGCGACGACCAGTGGACGGCGATCCGCGCGCTGGTCGTCGAACGGCGCCGGGCCCTGGTCGTCCAGCGCACCGGCTGGGGCAAGTCCGCGGTCTACTTCGTGGCGACCCGGTTGCTGCGCGAGCGCGGCGCCGGGCCGACGGTGATCGTCTCGCCGCTGCTGGCGCTGATGCGCAACCAGATCGACGCCGCCGGGCGGGCCGGGATCCACGCCCGCACGATCAACTCCGCCAACACCGACGACTGGCGGAGCGTCTTCGCCGAGGTCGAGGCGGGCGAGGTCGACGTGCTGCTGGTGAGCCCCGAGCGCCTCAACAACCCCGACTTCCGCGACCTGGTGCTGCCCGAGCTGGCCGCCGGGGCGGGCCTGGTGGTGGTGGACGAGGCGCACTGCATCTCCGACTGGGGCCATGACTTCCGGCCCGACTACCGACGCCTGCGCACGCTGCTGGCCGACCTGCCGCCGGGCATCCCCGTGCTGGCCACCACCGCGACCGCCAACGCCCGCGTCACCCAGGACGTCGCCGAGCAGCTCGCCGCCGACGACGCGCTGGTGCTGCGCGGCGCGCTCGAACGCGACTCGCTGCACCTGGCCGTCGTACGGCTGCCGGAGGCCGAGCGGAGGATCGCCTGGCTGGGCGAGCACCTCGACGCGCTTCCCGGCTCGGGGATCATCTACACGCTGACCGTCGCCGCCGCCCACGAGATCACCGGCTACCTGCGCGACCGGGGCTACGAGGTGGCCGCCTACTCCGGGCAGACCGACCCGGCCGAGCGGCTCCAGGCCGAGCGCGACCTGCTCGACAACAAGCTCAAGGCCCTGGTCGCCACCAGCGCGCTCGGCATGGGCTTCGACAAGCCCGACCTCGGGTTCATCGTCCATGTGGGCGCCCCGCAGTCGCCGGTGGCCTACTACCAGCAGATCGGCCGTGCCGGACGCGGCGTCGACCGCGCCGAGGTGATCCTGCTGCCGGGCGCGGAGGACCGCGACATCTGGGCCTACTTCGCCAGCCTGGCCTTCCCGCCCGAACCCGTCGTCCGGGCCACCCTGGAGGCCCTGGACGCGGCCGGCCGGCCGCTGTCGACCGGGGCCCTCGAACCGCGGGTCGACCTCAACCGGGCGCGGCTGGAGATGATGCTCAAGGTCCTGGACGTCGACGGGGCGGTGCGCCGCGTCAAGGGCGGCTGGACCGCGACCGGCACCGACTGGGTCTACGACCGGGCGCGTTACGAGCGGGTCGCCGCCGAACGCGCCCGCGAGCAGAACGCGATGCTGGAGTACCTCGGCATCGAGGGCTGCCGGGAGGAGTTCCTGCGCCGCCAGCTCGACGACCCCGCGGCCGGGCCCTGCGGGCGCTGCGACAACTGCACCGGCAGGCACTGGCCGGCCGAGGTCTCCGAGGCCGGCGCGGCCCAGGCCCGCGACCGGCTGCGCCGCCCCGGCGTCGACGTCGCCCCGCGCCGCATGTGGCCCACCGGCGTCAAGGACGATCTGGGCGTGTCCGGCCGCATCTCCGCGGCGCACATGGCCGAGCCGGGCCGCGCGCTGGGGCGCCTCACCGACATCGGCTGGGGCAACCGGCTGCGCGACCTCTTCGCGGGCGGCGACACCGAGGTCACCGACGAGATGTTCGACGCCGTGGTCAAGGTCCTGGCCGCCTGGGAGTGGTCACGCCGCCCGGCCGGGGTCGTGACGATCGGATCCCGGTCCCGCCCGCGCCTGGTCGGCGGGCTGGGGCGGCGCCTGGCCGGGATCGGGCGCCTCCCGTACCTGGGCGAGATCGTCCCGCTGGGCGAGCCGGTGCCCCGCCGCCACAACAGCGCCCAGCGCCTGCGGTCGGTCTGGCACGCCCTGGCCCTCCCCGACGAGGTCGCGGCGGCGGCGCGCGAGGCGGACGGCCCCGTCCTCCTGGTCGACGACCGGATCGAGACCGGCTGGACCATGACGGTGGCGGCCCGGCACCTGCGCGACGCCGGCGCCCCGGCCGTCCTCCCCCTGGTCCTGGCCGTGACCACCTGAGCCGAGCCCTCCCGGCCGGGGCGATCGCCTGGGGGGACGGCCTGGCGGCGGGTCCTTCCGGGCGAGCGATCTGTGGGCGTGACCGCCCCGCGCGGGTCGCGCCCACAGATCGGCCGCCCGGCCACGCCCGGGCGGCGGCGCCGCCGGGCGAAGGTGGGGTGTCCTCAGAGGCGCCAGGTGGCGACCACCTGGCGCAGGACGCTCGTGTAGTGGAGCCGGGTGCCCGGCCGCATCCGGGCGTCCATCACGATCGCGGTGCTGATCAGCCTGCCCTGCGGAATGTCGCCGGGACCGGTCTCGGACGCCAGCCGCACGTAGGGGGCGTTGCCGTCGGTGCTGTCGAGCACCGTTCCGTCCAGGGTGCGCAGTTTCAGATAAAGGGGGTTGTAGTGGACGGTGCCCCGCAGTGCCTTGATCCGGATGCTGAAAACGGTGAAGGCGCCGTTCTCGGGCGGGAAGGCGGTCCCGGAACGCACCGGCAGGGTGCGGTAGGAGTCCAGGCTGACGATCGCCTTCGAGGTGGAGTCAGGCTTGATCACGAATGCCTTGCCGACCTTCGTGACCGGTCCGGCGGCCATGGGGCGGGCGCCGCCGAGGGCCGGTCGGGAAGGGGACGCGCCGGCCGTGGCGCCGCCACCGCGTTTGCGGCTCTTCTTCTTTTTCGGGACGCAGGCCGTGCCCGTCAACGCGAGGGCGGCGGCCAGCGCGATGACGCCGAGCCTGGGCGGATATGGGCGCACGGTGAACTTCCTCGTCCAATGATGGGCGGAGCCGCGACGGCGGCCCCGGGAACGGGAGAAAGTGTTCTAGAGGCCAACAAATGGCGTCCACCTGTTTCGCCGAACATCTGCGGATTAGTTCAACGGGAAATGTCCTCATTTCTCGCTGAAATGGCCGTGCGGCCATGTGCGGGCCCCGGCGCCCGCCGATCGGGCGGGGTAGTACCGTCCCTGTCCGTGCCGTCCTCCCAACGTCCCCTCCTCGACGAGCTCCTCGACTGCCCGCCCGCTCTGCTGGACACCACCTTCGACCAGCTCCGGACGCTGCTGGTGGTGTACGAGACCGGCTCCGCGCTGCGGGCGGCGCGGGCCCTCGGGCGCGAGCAGTCCAGCGTGCAGAAGCAGCTCGACACGCTCAACCGCAACTGCCAGGCCCTCTGCGGGGAGGTCCTCACCCTGCGGCAGGGGCGCGGCAAGGACTTCCTGTTCACCCCGACGGGCGAGAACGCGGCACGGCTGGCACGGGCGACGCTGCGGGAGTGGCTGGACGCGGTGCACTGGAGCCGCCGCAGGCTCGGCCGGATGCTCACCGTCGGCACGACCGAGTTCACCCTGCCCATCGTGTCGCGGGCCTGGGACCGGGTGTCGGAGGAGCTGCGGCAGCGGGAGGTGGAGTTCAAGGTCGTCCACGTGCGGACCAAGGACCTGTGGTCGCGGCTGGAGTCCAAGGAGGTGGACCTGATCTGCGGCACCATCGTCAGCACGCCCGGCGGCGACCGGCGGCTGCGCGACTACGACGTCGTGGAGTACGCCCGGGGCCGGGCGATGCTGCTCACCAACCTCGCCGAGCCGGAACTGCCGGGCGGCGGCGCCCGGACCAGCGAGCTGCCCGCCCTGCCCCTGGTGGTGCCGCAGGCCGGGCTGATCGCCGACTTCCTGGCCGGCTGGTACGGGCCCAACTTCCGGGACCGGCTCAACGTCGTCGCGGACATCGACGACGTCCACTACGGGTTCTCGCTGCTGCGCTCAGGTTTCGTCCGCGGCTGCATGATCGTCACGGCCTCCATCGGGCGCCGGATGGCCGAGCGGATCGAGCCGGGGGAGACACCGCTGCGTTCGATGGAGCTGCACGACGACCTGGAGCCGAAGGCGGAGCTGATGACCGGCGCCTTCGTCCGCAAGGCCGACCTGGCACGCTACGACGCCGGCCATCCGCTGAACCGGCTGTGGGAGGCCGTACGCGAGGACGCCCGGATCTACACCGCCGCGCCGGGCCCCTGAACGCGCAGGCCCCCGCCCCGCCCGGCGCCGCCGGGTGGCGGGCCGGGCAGGGGGAGGCCGGGCATCAGTTCTTGATCTGGTTGTCCACCACGTCCAGGGTCGGGCGGGCGCCGAGGTGCTGCATGGCCCGGGCGGCCAGCCGGCAGCCGGCGGTGAGCGCCTCGGTGGGCGGCTTGCCGTCCAGCCAGACCGGCAGGAAACCGGCCACGAACGCGTCCCCGGCTCCGGTGCCGTCGATGATCTTGTCGACCGGCTCGGCGGCGACCGTGATCGGCTCGGGGCGGCCGTTGGTGTACCAGAGGGCGCCGTCGGCGCCGTTCATGATGACCACCTGGGGGTACCAGGCGGTGAGCACCTTGGCGGCCTGGTCGGGGGTGTCCCGCCCGGTCAGCACCTCGGCCTCGGTGGCGTTGACCACCAGCAGCCGGGCGCCCTGGGTCCACTCCAGGAACGGCTCGGCCCCCATCCGCTTGAGCGGGGAGGACGAGCCGCCGTCCACGGAGATGGACATCTGGGCCTTGCGGGCCAGCTCCAGGGTGTGGATGGCGGCCTTACGGGATCCCTCGTTGATGAGGGAGTACCCCGACAGGTGCAGGTGGGTTCCTTGGTTGAACAGGTCTCTGCAGCGTTCGATGTCCTCGGGGAGGAGCGCGGCGTTGGCCCCGGGGTCGGACAGCATGGTCCGGTCACCCTTGTGGGTGATCAGCACCACGCAGGTCCCGGTGGGACGCTCCTGGTCCATGACCAGGCGTGCGTCCACCCCGTACCCCATGAGCTCCATGTCCCGGTTCCGGCCCGCGATGTCGGAGCCGCGGCGGCCCACGAAGGCCGCCTCCACCCCCTCCAGGGCCAGCCACGAGGCCACGTTGGCGCCCGAGCCGCCTCCGTGCGTCGTCACGGCGGCGGGCGTGTCGCTGCCCTTGGCCAGGGGGAATGCGGCACGAGCCACGGTGTCAGTCATCAAATCGCCGACCACGACCACGCGCGTCATGGAGTCATCACCTCGATCAACACGGCCCGCGCGAGCGGCATTCTGGGCGTGTGGACGACCGTAACAGTTCTTGACCCCCGATTAGGTCTCGAACGCGCAGCGAAACCGGGGAACCCGGCGTTTTTCCCGGTGCGCGCCCTGGAGGCGCGTGCCTTACAGTCGGGAACGTGACCGAGGGGTATCCGGAACACCGGAAGGCGGGCGCCGGGGCGGAGGAACGCCCCGGGGACGCCGCGGACGCGCCGGCCACGGACGCCGCCGCGGGCGAGGCCGGAAGCGCCGGAAAGGCCGGGCCCGCAGGGGATGCCGCGGGCGAGCCCTACCCGTTCCACTGGGAGGCCGACGTCGTCCTGACCGACGGCGGGACGGCGCACCTGCGTCCCATCCGGAGCGAGGACGCCGATCTCCTGCGCGCCTTCTACGCCCGGTTGTCGCCCGAGTCGATCTACTACCGGTTCTTCTCGCCACGGCCCCGGCTCTCCGACCGTGAGATCGAACACTTCACCAACGTCGACCATGATCGCCGGGCGGCGCTGATCGCCACCATCGGCGGGGCGATGGTCGCGGTGGTGCGCTACGACCGGCTGGCCGACCGGCCCGGTACCGCGGAGGTCGCCTTCCTGGTCGAGGACGCCCACCAGGGGCGCGGCCTCGGCGCGGTGCTGCTGGAGCACATCGCGGCGGCGGCCCGGGAACGGGGCGTGCACCGCTTCGTGGCCAGCGTCCTGCCGGACAACCGCCGGATGACCAGGGTGTTCCGGGAGGTCGGCTACCGCGCCGAGCAGCGGTTCGAGGAAGGCGTGATCGAGCTGGTGCTGGACCTGGAGCCGACCGAGACCTCGGTGGAGGTCATGGCGGCCCGCGAGCACCGCGCCGAGGCCCGCTCGATCCAGCGGCTGCTGTTCCCCCGGTCGGTGGCGGTGATCGGCGCGAGCCGGGCCGAGCACAGCGTCGGCCAGACCGTCCTGCGCCACCTGCTGCACGGCGACTTCAGCGGGCCCGTCTACCCGGTGCACCCCACCGCCGTGGCCGTCGCCGGCGTACGGGCGTACGCCTCGGTGCTCGACATCCCCGACGACGTCGACCTGGCCGTGGTCTCCGTCCGCGCCGGCGCCGTGCACGAGGTGGTGGAGCAGTGCGCGGGCAAGGGCGTGCGCGGCCTGATCGTGGTGTCCTCGGGCTTCGGGGAGACCGGCGCGGAGGGCCGGGCCCGCCAGGAGGAACTGGTCCGCCTGGCGCGCGCGTACGGGATGCGCGTGGTGGGCCCCAACTGCCTGGGCATCGCCAACACCGACCCCGACGTCCGCCTGAACGCCACGCTCGCCCCCACCATGCCGGGCAGGGGCCCCGTGGGGTTCTTCTCCCAGTCGGGCGCGCTGGGCATCGCCATCCTGCAGCGCACCGCGGAGCGGGGGCTGGGCCTGTCCACGTTCGTCTCGGCCGGCAACCGGGCCGACGTGTCGGGCAACGACCTGATGCAGTACTGGGAGGAGGACCCGGCGACCAAGGCGGTCCTGCTCTACCTGGAGTCGCTGGGCAACCCCCGCAAGTTCGCCCGGCTGGCGCGCCGCCTCAGCCGCCGCAAGCCGATCGTGGCGGTCAAGAGCGGCCGGAGCACCCAGGGGGTGCCGATCGGTCACGCCGCCCGGGCGCTGAGCCTCCCCGACCACGCGGTCAGCGCGCTCTTCGCCCAGGCCGGGGTGATCCGCGTGGAGGACCTGTCCGAGCTGTTCGACGTGGCGCAGCTGCTGGCCTACCAGCCGCTGCCGTCCGGCGACCGCATCGCGATCATCGACAACTCCGACTCGCTGGGCCTGCTGGCCCAGGACGCCGCCGTCGCGCTGGGCCTGGACGTCCGCGCCCCCGTCAACCTGGGCCCGCGGGCGGGCGCCGGGGAGTACGAGTCGGCGCTGGCCGAGGCGCTGGCGGACGACGGCGTCGACGCCGTCGTGGCGCTCTTCACCCCGCCCACGATCGGCGGCTACGACGTGCGCGTGCCGGAGAGGATCCGCCGGCTGGCGGCCGGGAGTGCCAAGCCGATCGTGGCGACCTATCTCGGGTCGGAGGGCATGCCGGAGGAGCTGCGGGTGACCGGCCCCGACGGGATGGCCGCGGCCGGGTCGATCCCCTCCTATCCCGCCCCCGAGAACGCGGTCCGGGCCCTGGCCTACGTCATCCGGTACGCGCAGTGGCTGCGGCGCCCGCACGGCAACGTGCCCGATCTCGACGGCACCGACCGCAGGCGCGCGCGGGCGCTGGTCGGGGAGTGGCTGGACTCCGGCGCCCCGGTGAACGCCACCCCGCGGCAGGCCGCCGACCTGCTCGCCTGCTACGGGGTCACGGTCGCGGGCGAGGGCGGCGGGGACGAGGGCGACGAGGGCGGCGGGGATGTGGGACGGGCGCGGGGCGTTCCGGCGCGCGTCGTCACGATGGAGGACCCGTCGTTCGGCGCCGTGGTCTCCTTCGGCCTGGCGGACGAGACGGCGGCCCTCCTGGACGATCGCGCCTACCGCCTCGCCCCGCTCACCGAGGTGGAGGCCGCGGAACTGGTCCGCGCCATCCGTACCGCCCCGCTCCTCCTGGGCCACCGCGGAGCCGAGCCCGTCGACGTCCCCGCGCTGGAGGACCTCCTCCTGCGCGTGGCACGGCTGGCCGACGATCTCCCCGAGGTGGCCCGTCTCGAACTCGACCCGGTGGTGGTGGGCACGTCGGGCGTCGCCGTACGCCGGGTGCGCCTGCGCCTGGAACGCCCGCTCGGCCCCCGCCCCGAACTCGGCCCGCGCCGCCTCCCCTAACGCGTCACCTCTCCTAACGCGTCGCCTCCCGTAACGCGTCGCCTCCCGTGAGGGGGCGGGAGCGTCAGTCGGGCGGCGGGGGCGGGCTGGGCTCCGGGGTGGGCGGTACCGGCTCCGGAGGCGGCCCCGGCGGTATGGGCTCGGGCGGCGGGCCCGGGGGCATGGGCTCGGGCGGGGTCGGCGGCACCGGATCAGGCGAGGGGCCTGGCGGGACCGGCTGGGGCGGGCGCGGCGGCGGTTGCGGCGTGGGAGGCGGCTCAGGGGGCGGCACCGGGGGCTGAGGTGGCGGTGCCGGGTCCGGTATGGGCGGGGGCACGGGCGGCGGTGAAGGCAGCGGGTCTCGGTCATCCATGCCCTTCCCCTACCCCAAGGGGACCCAAATGACCGTGCCGGACGACCGTCATGTGCGCAGCCCACCCGGAACAGGGCAGGATGGGGGCCATGAGGGAAACCCGAGCGACGGCTCACGGGTTGCGCACGGCCATCGAGCGCAGCGGTTACTACCCGGCCCTGGTCGCGGACGCGGTCGAGTCGGCGATAGGCGACGAGCGAGTGATCGCCTATGTGGTGCATCACGAGGCGACGTTCGACCCCGCGATGGAGGTGCGGCGGCATGTGACGGTGCTGGTGCTGTCGGCCTCCCGGCTCCTGGTCTGCCACACCGACGAGCATCCCCCCGGCGAGGGCATGGCCCAGCCCCACGCCTCCACGACGACCGAGGCGGTGAAGCTGGACCGCGTCCAGTCGGTCGCGGTCACCCGGGTCGTCCCCGACCCGGCCTCCTACGTTCCGGGGGTGCCGCCCACGGAGGTCGTCCTGACGATCGGGTGGGGCGCGATCGCGCACGTCGACCTGGAGCCGGCCACCTGCGGCGACGAGAACTGCGAGGCCGACCACGGCTACACCGGCAGCGTCACCGCCGACGACCTGTCGCTGCGGGTGAGCGAGGCCGCCGACGGCCGCGACGCCGTCGTCCAGGTGCTGGCGTTCGCCGAGGCGCTGTCCGCCGAGACGGCCAGGTGAGCGCCCCGCCGGTCCCGGAATACGGGACGGCCGCGCTCGCCGACCTGCCGCGTTCGGTGCTGGCGGCGCTCGGTGTCCAGGGCGAGCCGAACGTCCTGGACCTGCCCGAGCTGCCCCGCGCCTGCGTCCTCATCATCGACGGGCTGGGCTGGGAGCTGCTCCAGGCCCACCGGACGACCGCGCCGTTCCTCGCGGACCTGGCGGGGCGCACGCTCACCGCCGGTTTCCCGGCCACCACCGTCGCCAGCCTCGGCTCCCTGGCCACCGGGCTGCCGCCCGGCGGGCACGGGCTGCTCGGCGTCCAGGTGGCGATCCCGGGCACCGGCCGGCTGCTGAACTGCCTGCGCTGGCGGGACGACAGCGTGGACCCGGCGGACTTCCAGCCCGCCCCGACCGTGTACCAGCGGGCGGCCGACGACGGGGTGAACGTCGCGTACGTGGCACGGAACGCGTACCGGGGCACGGGCCTGAGCCGCGCCACGACCCGCGGGGCGTCCTACACGGGGGCCGACGGGCTGGGGCAGCTGGTGGGGCGGGCCGAGCGGGCGCTGCGGGAAGGGGACCGTGGCTTCGTCACCGTCTACCACGCCGACCTGGACGCGACCGGCCACCAGTTCGGCACCGGGTCGTCCGAGTGGCGGCACCAGCTGCGCTTCGTGGACCTGCTCGCGGAGATGATCGGCGAGATCCTGCCCCCCGGAACGGCCCTGTACATCACCGCCGACCACGGCATGGTCGACCCCGCCGAACGCGTGGACGCCGACACCGTCCCCGCGCTCCGCGAAGGGGTCGCCCTCCTGGGCGGTGACGCCCGCGCCCGGTACGTCTACAGCGAGCCGGGCGCCCACGGCGACGTCCTGGCCGCGTGGGGCGAGGTGCTCGGCGACCGGGTCTGGGTGACCTCGCGGGACGAGGCTGTGGCGGCCGGGTGGTTCGGCCCGGTGGAGCCCGCGATGCTCGAGCGGATCGGGGACGTGATCGCCGTGCCCCACGCCGATCTGGCCATCGTGGCCTCCGAGCGGGAGCCGTGGCTGGACTTCATGGTCGGCATGCACGGCTCGCTCGTGCCGGCGGAGATGATGGTTCCGCTGCTCACGCTCGTCCGTGACTGAGCCGGCCGCCGTGTCCGTCCGGGCCCGGACCGCCCGCGCGTCGTAGGCTCCGGTGGTGTGACGAACGCGAACCCGCCCCTCCCGGACCCCCTTCTCGACGTCCCCGCGCTGGCCGGGCTCCTCCGGGACGATCCGCCGCCCGTCCTGCTGGACGTGCGATGGCGGCTGTCGGGGCCGCCGGGCGTCGAGTCGTACCGGCGGGGGCACCTGCCCGGCGCGGTGTTCGTCGACCTCGACCGGGACGTGGCCGGCCCGCCCGGCCCCGCCGGCCGCCACCCGCTGCCCGAACCCGATGCCTTCGAGGCGGCGATGCGCCGCGCCGGCGTGTCCGGGGACCGGCCGGTGGTGGTGTACGACGACGCCGACTCCACGGCGGCGGCACGCCTGTGGTGGACCCTGCGCTACTTCGGGCACGAGCCGGTCCGGGTGCTGGACGGCGGCTACCGGGCGTGGAGCGAGGCGGGCCGCCCCGTGACCACCGAGGAGCCCGAGGTGGAGCCCGGTGACTTCCGCGCCCGCCCGGCGCGCCTTCCGGTGCTGGACGCGGCGGGCGCGGCGGCGCTCGCCAGGACCGGGACCCTGCTCGACGCCCGCGCGCCCGAGCGGTTCCGGGGCGAGACCGAGCCCGTCGACCCGGTCGCGGGCCACATCCCCGGCGCCAGGAACGCGCCCACCCTGGGCAACGTCGGCGCCGACGGCCGCTTCCTGCCACCCGCTCTGCTCCGTGAACGCTTCGCCGGGCTGGGCGCGACCGGCGGCGCCGAGGTGGGCGTCTACTGCGGCTCCGGGGTCACCGCCGCCCACCAGGTCCTCGCCCTCACCCTCGCCGGCGTCCCGGCCGCGCTCTACGTGGGCTCCTGGTCGAACTGGATCGCCGACCCCGCCAACCCCGTCGCCACCGGCGACGCCTGAGAGGGGCGGCGGGCGGGGCTCAGTCAGCGCCGAAGCAGGTGAACCCCGCGACGCCCGGTGAACGGGGAGCGGACGCCAGCGCGCGGGCGGGGGAGAGGCCGCCGGCCAGCCCCGCGTGGAACGCGTCCATGAACGCCGGGGCCTCCTCGTCGCGGACGGGGGTCACGCTGGCGATCACCGTGGCCGTGCCGAGCGCGAGCAGGACCCCGGCCATGCCGATCACCGCGTCCCGGCGGCCGTCCTCGGCGCGGCCGAGGTCGCAGGCCGACAGCGTGACCAGGCGCGGCGGGGCGGCGAGCTCCTCCAGGTCGAGCAGCATCAGCGGCCCGTCGGCCATGCGGAGCCGCGAGAAGAGGGCGGCGCCGTCCCGGAACTCCCCGTGGGCGGCCAGATGCGCGAGGTCGGCCCCGTCGAGCGCGTCCCGGACGGCCTCCGCGCGGGCGGCGGCCCCCGTGCGCGCCACCGCGCCCGGATAGCGTCCGCGCAGCAGGCGGATCTCCTCGCCGGCGTGCTCCAGGCCGGGGCCGGAGGCCAGGAGCACGTGCCCGGCCGCCCGCCTCCGGGCGGTGTCGGCGGCGCGGGCGCGCATCCAGGCGGCGGCCGAGGGGACGAGCGTGAACGGGCGGCCGGCCAGCGAGGGCAGGACCGCCCACGGCAGCTCGTGCAAGGCGCCCGTGGGCGCGATCACCAGGACCCGGTCGTCGCCGTCACCTTCGCCGTCACCTTCGTTGTCACCGTCGATGTCGCGGCGCAGGGGCCCCAGCAGCAGAGCGTCCAGGCGCCGGCTGGCCTGGTCCAGGCCGTCGCGGCTCCGCGGGTCGTCGCCGCGTCCGGCCAGCCGGCGCGCGGCGGAACCGACCAGCCGCACCTCGCGCGCCGCCTCGGCGTACGGCCCCAGGCGGTGGCGGCGGGCGCGCCCGTCCCGGACGGTCACCGCGTGGAGGTCGCCGCCGACGCGGACCAGCTCCACCAGGACCCGCCGGCCCAGTGCCGACATCACGTGGCGGATCCGCGGCGAAGTCCTCCCCGCGGCGCCCTCGCCCTGGCGGCGGCGGGTGCGGGCCTGGACGGCCGCCTCAGCCTCGGCCAGCCGCGCGGAGAGGCCGGTCTCGGGCGCCCGGCCCTGGGCGACCGCCGCGGTGTGCCGGGCACTGAGGGTGCGCAGCTCGGCGAGGGCCGCCGCCCGGACGGGGTCGCGCGGCGGGCGGAGCGAGGCCGGGCGGGCCAGCGCGCGGCGGCGCTCCTCGGCGGAGAGCAGCTCGCGGGCGGACCGGGCCGACCGGAGCCCGAGCCCGGCCAGCTCGTCGCCCAGCCCGGCGGCGCGGGCGCGCAGCTCCAGGGCGCCGAACACCTCGATGTACTCCTCGACCACGCGCAGTCCCGCCCCGATCGCGGCGCGCGCGCCGTCCCGGTCGTGCCTGGCCTCGCGTTCGAGCGCGGTGGCGTGCCAGGCCGCCGCCCGCAGCGCCGCGGGCCCGCGCTCGCGGGTACGGCTCACCGGCTCCAAGAGATGACCGGCGGGGCGCCCGAGTGACAGCGCGACCCGGGCGGCGATGACGCGCGCCTCGGCCGACGCCTCCGCCCAGCCCCCGTCCTGGAGCCGTTCGGCCGTGGCCGCCGCCGAACGCAGGAACACCGCCGAACGGTCCCCGGCGGCCCAGCGCGCCCGGAGGAGCAGATGCTCGGCCAGCGGCGCCCAGCCCGCCCGTCCCTGGCCGGCGAACGCCGCACGGGCGCGTTCGGCGGCCTCCGCGGCCTGCTCCGGATCGCCGCAGGCCAGCTCGGCGTGCGCCAGGAGCAGCAGGCCGTCGGCCGTGTCGCACGCGTAGCCGTGGGCCGTCACGTCCGCCAGGGTGGCCTTCAACAGGGCACGGGCCTCGCCCGGCAGCCCCGCCTGGATCAGCGTCTCGCTCCGGTCGAAGCGGCACTGCGCGACGCGTTCCCGGGTCAGGCCGGGCTCGGCGGCGGCGAAGAGCCGCAGCGCCCGGGGCACGTCGCCGCGCCGGGACGCGACGAAGGCCAGGTTGCCGCGGGCCATCGCCGCCAGGTGACCCAGCCCCGCCGCCTCCCCCACGGCGACGGCCTCGGTGAGGGCCGCCTCGGCGGTGCCGAGATCGCCGCGCAGGGCCCGGGCCAGGCCGAGGTTGGTGAGCAGTCCGGTCAGCGTCACGGGGTCGCCGCCGTCCCGGAGCCGGGGGAGGGCCCGCGAGGCCACCGCGTCGGCCTCGGGCACGTGCCCCGAACGGGCCAGCGCGCAGGCGAGGTTGGCGGCCAGGCGGTCCGCGTCGTCCCCGCGCAGGACGCCCTCCGCGCGGGCCGCCTGCGCCAGGGCGCCCTGGAAGTCCCCGCGCGCGGACAGCAGGCCGACGAGGTTCATCCGGACGAGGGCGGCCTCGTACCCTTCCGCCTGCTCCAGCGCCCTGCCGAGCAGGGCGACGCCCTCGTCCAGCAGGCCCAGCTCCTTGGCGGCCAGCCCCGCGGCCCGCAGCCCGGTGGCCAGGGCCGTCCTGTCGCCGGAGGCGCCGGCACGGGAGAGGAAGGCGCGCGCCCCCGCGTGCGCGGCGGCCGGGTCGGCCGCGGCCAGGCGTAACAGGGCGTCGGCCTCCGCGCGCGGCCCGGCGAGGCCGGTCACAGGCGCACCCAGCTGGTCACGATGGACGTCCCGTCCGGGACGAGGAACGCGAAGCTGACCAGCCCGCGGGGCAGCCCGGCGAACGTGAACTGCCCGGCCCGGTCGGCGCCGGTCTCGGGCCGCCCCGGGACCAGCGCCGGATGCCGGACGCGGACGCGGGCGGGCACCGGCGGGGCGAGCCGGCCGACGACGTCGCGTACCCGCCCGGTCCCGGACACCTCGATCTCGATCAGGACGTCCCGCGCGGTGAAGGTGAGCGTCCGCGGCCCGCCCGCCGCGCCCGCGCCGTCCTCCATGCCGTCCTCCGCGCCGTCCTCCGCGCCCCGTACCGCCCCCGCCAGGGCCTCCGACCGCGCGCCGTGGTCGCCTGAGAGCTCCGCCAGCTCGGCCCCCGGCTCCCGCCACCTCAGCGCCGCGCGTGCCGCGGCCAGCACCTCGGGGGGAAGGGGGTCGAGCGCCTGGCAGGCCGCCCGGACGCGCTCCAGCAGCGGGTCGAGGTCGCGGGCGTCGCCGTCGTTCACGCCGCCGTCGTTCACGGCGCGAGCCTTCGCAGCAGCCGGTCCAGGCAGCGGGCGCGCGTCGGGCCGATGCTGCCGACCGGGATCCCCAGCGCCGCGGCCAGCTCGGCGTGGCTCGGCGCCAGGGCGGCCAGCCGCAGCAGGCTCTGGCAGCGCCGCGGCAGCGCCTCCAGCGCGGCGGCGACCTGCCCGAGCCGTTCGCGGGCCAGGGCGACCTCCTCCGGACGCGTGGCCGGGGGAGCGGGGACGGCCGCTCCGCCCACGTCCCCCGCCCGCCCCGGCGCCGACCCGGTACGCGCCGAGGCGCGGCGGGCCGCGCGCAGGCTCTCCCGCCGCGCGGTCACCACCAGCCAGGACCCGACCGCGTCCGGCCGCTCGATCCGGTCGATCCGCTCCACCAGGCGCAGCCAGGTCGTCTGCACCACGTCGCCCGCGTCGGCCTCGCCCAGCCGGTACGACCGCGCGATCGACCAGAGCAGGCCGCTGTACCGCTCGACCAGCCGCGCCCAGGCCGCGCCGTCACCGGCGCGGGCCCGGGCGACCAGCCTGGCCGGGTCGTCCTGTACGTCGTGCTGTATGTCGTCCTGTACGAACACCGACGATCCGCCTCCCCGTGAGGCCCCCCGACGGTCGTTCAGGCTAGAGCGGCCGGCGGCGCGGAGTCACGCACGGTTATCGCATCGCCACAGGACCGTGTTCAAGAGCTGATGATTACTCCACGCCAGGGGCGGGTACCCGCGGGCGCCCGAAGGCGGCGGAGGCGGCGGAAGGCGGGGGAGGGCGCCCGAAGGCGGCGGCTCAGCCGGTGACGATCATGCCGAGGTCGGGCAGCGTGCGCCGGGCCGCGGGATCGAGCAGCCGGTCCGCGGCCTCGGCGGCACCGATCCCCTCCCCGGCCGCCAGTCCCGCGATCCGCCCCGCCACCGCGGGCGCGGCGAACGACGTGCCGCTCCAGGTCGCGTAGCCCTCGAACAGGTCCGGGTCGACGCCGCCGGCCCGGGGACGCGGCCCGTCGAAGCGCACGAAGCTGCTGGCCACGTCCACGCCCGGCGCGCAGGCGTCCACCCACCAGCCGTAGTTGGAGAACCAGGCGCGGTCCGCGCCGTCGGGCCCCAGCGCCGCCACCGCGATCACCGGCTTGAGGGCGGCGGGCCAGAACGGGCGGTCGCCCGCCGCGTTCCCCGCGCACGCCACCACGACGGTGCGGCGCCCGAGCGCGGCGATCGCACGGGCCACCAGGGGCGAGGGCCGGTCGTCGAAGGTGTGGCAGCCGATCGAGAGGTTGACCACGTCGGCCCCGCCCTCCGCGGCGACCCGGCCGAGCGCCCGGATGACCCCCAGCTCGTCGCCGACGCCGTCGCCGCCGATGACCCGGTGCGCGCGCAGCCGGGCGGTGGGCGCGTACCGCAGCAACACGCCGGCGATGAACGTGCCGTGGCCCGCCTGGGCGTCCAGCTCGAAGTCCAGATCGGCGTCCAGGACCTCCGCGGCCTCCTCGCGCTGCTCGGCGTACCAGGGCGCGTGCTCGTACCACGGGTGCGGCGACAGGCCGGTGTCCAGGACGGCGACGGTGACCTCGCGGCGGCCGGGGGCGGTGGCCCGCGGCGCGGGGACGGGCGGGGCCGGCCGGGGCAGGTCGGCCGGACCGCTCCACCACATCGGCTGTCCGTGCACCAGATGGTTGGGGGAGACGCTCAGCCGCCGGTGCCGCCCGCCTCCGGTGAGCCCGGCCGCCAGCTCGCACACGTCGACCTTGGCGCGGGCCCGCAGCCGCAGGCTGGTCACGCCGTGCTCGTCGTGGTGCGAGTCGTACCACCGCCGGACGAGATCCTGCGCCGCGGGCACGTCGTGTTCGGCCACCAGCAGCTGGTCGCGCCGGACCAGCGCGTACCGGCCGGGCGCGGGCTCCACCACCGCGGCGTCCGGGTGGCGGGTCAGCAGCCTCTCCAGGCGGGCCTCCTGGTCGAACATCGAACCTCCCTTTAACGGCGAGTGACCGGATCTTTACTCATGGTGCCCGTTCGTGGCGGCGCGCGCCGGTCGGTTCGGGAAAATGTGAGTTACTGGAGAGGTGAGCGCACGCGAGGAGTCCCCGGGCAGGGACGGTGCGCGCTGGGCCCGCTGGCGGACGCGCGGCGCGTGCCTGGCCGCCGGAGCGCTGCCCGTGCTCACCTTCCCGCGGCCCGGGCTGGCATGGCTCGCGTGGGTGGTGCTCGTGCCCGGCATCCTGCTGATGCGGTCGGCTCCCACCACGCGGCGGGCGGCCGTACGCGGCTGGTGGTTCGGCGCCGGCTACCTGCTGGCCGCTCTTTACTGGATGACCCCCAACATCGGCCCGGGTCTTCTCCTGGTCGCCCTCGTCTTCGGTGCGCTGTGGGCGGGATGGGGCGCGGTGGCCCGGTCGGTGACCTCGCTTCTGGCGGTGGTCGTCCTGCCCAGCGTCTGGGTCGCCGGGGAGTACGTGCGGTCCCTGCCCCGCCTGGGCGGGCCCTGGGCGCTGCTGGGGGTGAGCCAGTGGAGCCATCCGGAGATCCTGAGCCTGGCGGCCGTGGGCGGGGTGTGGCTCGTCACCTTCGTCGTCGTGGCGGTCAACACCGCCCTGGCGCTCGCCCTGCTGGGCCCGCGGCGGCGCCTGCCGCCCCTCGTCCTCGCCGGGGCGCTGCTGGCCGCCGGGCCGGCGACCTTCGCCCTGCGTCCCGCGCCCCCCGCCGAGGGCTCGCTGCGGGTGGCGCTGGTCCAGCCGGGCGTCGTGCACCACCCGGGAGCCCGCCTGGCCGCGGGCGAACGCATCACCGCGGGGCTGCCGCGCGTCGACCTCACCGTGTGGGGCGAGAGCAGCGTCGGCTACGACCTGACCGTCCGGAAGGACGTCGCCGCCCGTCTCGATGGGCTGGCCTCCCGCAACCCGATGCTGGTGAACGAGGACGCCCGGGACCCGTACGGCCGCATCTCCAAGAGCGCGATCCTCCTGCGCCCCGACGGCACCCGCGCGTACTACGTGAAGACCCGGCTCGTCCCGTTCGGCGAGTACATCCCGTTCCGCTCGGCGCTCGGATGGCTCACCCGGATCAGCGAGGCCGCGGGACAGGACCGCGTTCCCGGCACCGGGCCCGTGATCATGTACTCGGAGTCCCCGGCCCGGCCCGGCCACCCCGGCCGGGGCGTCACCCTGGGGCCGCTGATCTGCTTCGAGTCGGCGTTCCCCGACCTGGGACGGGACGTGGCGCGGGGCGGCGCCCAGGTGCTCGTCTACCAGTCCTCCACGTCCACCTTCCAGGGCAGCTGGGCGCCCGCCCAGCACGCGTCCCTCGCCGCCGTGCGCGCGGCCGAGACCGGCCGCCCGGCCGTCCAGGCCGCGCTCACCGGTGTCTCCGCGGGCTTCGACGCCCAGGGCAGGCGGCTGGCGTGGATGGACACCGGCCGCACCGGCTCCACCGTCCTGACGTTGCGGACGGCCCCGCCGGGTTTCCGCACGCCCTATGACCGCTACGGCGACTACGTCGTCGACTTCGCCCTGATCGTCACCGCCGCGGTCGCCCTCGCGTCGATCCGCCGGTCCGGCACCGGACGGGCCGGAGCCGGGGGAGGCGCCGAGCCCGGCCCCGGCGCCGAGAGGGGCCGGACGGAACGGGGCCCGGTGGAGACGGGGCCCGCGGACCGGGGACACGGCTGAGCCACGAGCACGGCCGACCCGGGAGCACGGCCGGGCCAGGAGCACGGCCGAGCCCGGCGACGGCGACCTTGGACGCGTCCCACCCGGTGCCGGCGGGACCGGAGTCCCTCGCCCCCGGGACCGCGCCCCTCGTACCTTCTCAATCGCGACGACCGACTGACCACCGCTCGCCGGGTCGCGGCAGACGGGGGTTTCTGCAGAGGCCCGCGAGCGGGGTCGTCGCGTTCTTCTTTCCGCGTTCTCCGCCCGCCGGCGGGGTGTTTCCGCGTACCGTCACCGTGATGGACGGGGCACGTCCCGTGGTCGAGGTAGCGGCGAACAGCCGTCGCGCGGTGGTGCGACCCGTGCCGATGATGCAGAATGAGGGACGCGGACGCCGTCTTGGTGCGTACGAGGCCGTAGGGGAAGACGAGCCTCAGTACAGATCCAGGAGGTCCGGTGACCGCACGTGGCGTTTTTTACGTCCACTCCGCGCCACCTGCGCTGAGCCCGCACATCGAATGGGCCGCCGCAGGTGTTCTCGGTGTGCCCGTTTCCCTTGAGTGGGCCGATCAGGCGGCCGCGCCAGGGACCCTGCGCGCCGAGCTGCATTGGGAGGGCAAGCCCGGTACCGCCGCCGGGATCACCTCCGCGCTGCGCAACTGGAAGCTCCTGCGCTTCGAGGTCACCGAGGACGCCACCGCCGGCTGTGACGGGATCCGTTACAGCTTCACCCCCTCCCTGGGGGTGTTCACGGGGGTGATCGGCGCCAGCGGCGACATCATGGTCCCCGAGGACCGGCTGCGGGCGGCCATGGCCAACGCCGCGGTGGGCAAGGCCACGCTCGAGCACGAGCTGGACCGGCTCCTCGGCACGCCCTGGGACAACGAGCTGGAGCCCTTCCGCCGGGCCGGGGACGGCGCCCCCGTCCGCTGGCTTCACGCGGCGGTCTGACCCACCTCGCCGTGAAGGCGCGTGGCCCTCGGGGGCCGCGCGCCCGACGGCCGCGCCCCGGGACCGTCCGTGCCGCCCGCGATCGTCCCACTCCGTGGTCGGCGGGGCCGGCGGTCAGCGAGGCCGGTGGTCAGCGGGGCCGGCAGGCCCCGGACGGGTCAGAGCGGGATGTTGCCGTGGGTGCCGCGCGCCGGGACGGCCTGCGCGATGGCCCGGGCGATGGCGCCGCGGGTCCCGGCCGGCGTGATGACCTCGTCCACGACCCCCAGGTCGCGGGCACGGTCCAGGCCACCGGCGATCTTCTCGTGCTCGGCGGCCAGCTCGGCCTCCAGGGCCGGGCGCTCCTCCTCCGGCACCGCGGCGAGCCTGCGGCGGTGCAGGACGCGGACCGCGGCGACCGCGCCCATGACCGCCAGCTCGGCCGTCGGCCAGGCGAAGACCCTGGTGGCACCGAGCGAACGCGAGTTCATCGCGATGTACGCGCCGCCGTAGGCCTTGCGCGTCACCAGCGTGACCCGCGGCACGGTGGCGGCGCCGAAGGCGTGCAGCAGCTTGGCGCCGCGGCGGACGACGCCCCCGTGCTCCTGGCCGACGCCCGGCAGGTAACCGGGAACGTCCACCAGGACGACCAGCGGCACGCCGAACGCGTCGCACATCCGGACGAACCGCGCGGCCTTCTCCGCCGAGGTGGAGTCCAGGCAGCCGCCGAGGCGGAGCGGGTTGTTGGCGATGACGCCGACCGTACGGCCGCCGAGCCGCCCCAGCGCGGTGACGATGTTGGGCGCCCACCTGGGGTGCAGCTCGACGTACTGCTCCTCGTCGTCGACCATGCCCTTGACCAGCGGGTGCACGCTGTAGGCGCGGCGGGCGCTCGCCGGCAGCAGGGCGGAGAAGTCGCGCTCCTCGACCTCGGCCGGGCGGAGCCGCCCCTGATGGCCCAGCAGCACCGCGATCCTGCGCCCCTGCGCGATGGCCTCGGCGTCGTCCGCGGCGACGACGTGGACGACACCGGACCTGCGGGAGTGCGGCTCGGTGCCGCCCAGCGAGGCCATGTCGATGTCCTCGCCGGTCACCGACCGGACCACGTCCGGGCCGGTCACGAAGATCTTGCCCTGCTCGGAGAGGATGACGATGTCGGTGAGCGCGGGCCCGTAGGCGGCGCCGCCGGCCGCGGCGCCGAGCACCACCGAGATCTGCGGGACGACACCGGACGCCCGCGTCATCGCCTGGAAGACCGTCCCGACCGCGTGCAGCGACTCCACGCCCTCGGCCAGCCGGGCGCCGCCCGAATGCCAGAGCCCGACGATGGGCAGCCGCTCCCGGACGGCGTGGTCGTAGGCGGCCACGATCGCCTCGCAGCCGGCCGTGCCCATGGCGCCGCCCTGGACCCGCGGGTCGGAGGCGAACGCCACCACGGGCAGGCCCTCGATCCGTCCGAGCCCGGCCAGTACGCCGCTGCCGTCGTCCTCGTCGCCGAGCGGACGGAGCGAACCCTCGTCGAAGAGGGCGGAGAGCCGGGCCCGCGGATGCCGCGGGCCGGTCTCCTCCCGCCGGCCTGAGGCCGGTGCGGGCACCCGGTTGTCGAGAACGGTCACGGCCGGCTCCTCGGTCAGGCGCGGCGGAAGGCGACCGACACGTTGTGGCCGCCGAAGCCGAACGAGTTGTTGAGGGCGGCGAGCGGACCGTCGGGGAGCTTGCGGGGTTCGCCGCGGACGATGTCGAGGTCGACCTCGTCGTCGGGGTCCTCGAGGTTGGCGGTGGGGGGCACCACGCCCTCGTACAGGGACACCACGGTGATCACCGACTCCAGTGCACCGGCGCCGCCGAGCAGGTGGCCGGTCATGGACTTGGTCGCCGTCACGATCAAGCCCGCGGCGGCCTCCGTGCCGAGCGCGACCTTGAGCGAGGCCAGCTCGGCGACGTCGCCCAGGGGCGTGGAGGTCGCGTGCGCGTTGACGTGGGCGATGTCGGCGGGCTCCAGGCCGGCGTCCAGCATGGCCCGGCGCATGGCCTTGGCCTGCCCGCTTCCGGTCGGGTCCGGCTGGACGATGTCGTGCGCGTCGCCGGAGTAGCCGCAGCCGGCGGCGATCCCGTAGATCCGGGCGCCGCGGGCGCGGGCGTGCTCCTCCGACTCCAGGATCATGGTGGCGGAACCCTCGCCGAGCACGAAGCCGTCGCGGTTCTTGTCGTACGGGCGGGAGGCGCGCTCGGGCTCCTCGTTGCGGGTCGACAGGGCCCGCATGGAGCCGAACGAGGCCATCTGCAACGGGTGGATGCACGCCTCCGTGCCGCCGCAGATCACGACGTCGGCGCGGCCCGCCCGGATCATGTCGATGGCGTAGCCGACCGCCTCGGCGCTGGACGCGCAGGCGCTCACCATGGCGTGCGAACCGGCCATCGCGCCGAACTCGATGCCCACGTGCCCGGAGGAGCCGTTGGGCATCAGCATCGGGACGGTGAAGGGCGAGACCCTCGACCAGCCCTTCTCCTTGTAGACGTCATAGCTGCTGAGCGCGGTGTGCAGGCCCCCGATGCCGCTGGACACCACGACTCCGAGCCGGTCGCCGTCCACCACGTCGCCCTCGGCCGGCTCGTCGTCCTTGCGCGACCGGGCGCGCGGCGCGAAACCGGCGTCCCGCCAGGCCTCCCGGGCGGAGATCAGCGCGATCGCCTGGCTGCGGTCCAGCCGCCGCAGCTGCTGCTTGGGGAGCATCTCGGACGGGTCGACCGCCAGCGTGGCGGCGAACCGGACGGGCAGATCCTCGATGTCCTCCCAGTCCAACCTGCGCACCCCGGACTTCCCGGCGAGCAGCGCGGACCAGGTGGACGGCCAGTCACCGCCGAGAGGTGTGGTCGCACCCAGCCCGGTCACGACGACGTTGGTCTGGCTTGTGCTCATCTGTGACTGCTCCTCGCAAACTGGGGAAATGGGGCCGCGGCGCGCCGTCCCCAGGACGCCTCCCCCGGGGGCGGGGGAGGCGTGGGGGGACGGCGCGCCGCTCCGGCGCTTACGCCTGAAGGTTCTGGACGAAGTTGATGACGTCCTTGACCGTCTTCAGGTTGCGCAGCTCGTCGTCGGGGATCTCCACACCGAACTTGTCCTGCGCGGCCACCGCGATCTCCACCATCGACAGCGAGTCGATGTCGAGGTCGTCGATGAAGTTCTTCTCGGGGGTCACCTCGTCCTTGTTGACGCCGACGATCTCGTCGATGATGTCGGCGAGACCCTCGAGGATCTCCTGCTCGCTCGCTGCAACTGCCATGTCCTGCTCTCTCCTTCTCGGGTCGGGGCACCAGTCCCGGGCGGGCGCGTGCCTGGCGGCGCGTGCCTTACGGGATCTGGATGACTTGGGCAGCGTAGGCCAGTCCGGCACCGAACCCGATCAGGAGGGCCGGTGCGCCGGACGGGACGTCGCCGCGTTCGATCATGCGGGAGAGCGCCAGCGGAATGGACGCTCCCGAGGTGTTGCCGGAGCGGACGATGTCGTCGGCCACCACGGCGTTGGGCGCCTTGATGCGGCGCGCGATGGCGTCGATGATCCGCAGGTTGGCCTGGTGCGGCACGACGGCGGCCAGGTCCGCGGGGGCGACCCCGGCACGCTCGCACGCCTCCAGCGCCACCGGCGCGATCGCGCTGGTGGCCCAGCGGAACACCGACTGGCCCTCCTGCCGGATGAACGAGTTGCGGTCCTCGATGACGATCTTGTCGGCCAGCTCGCCGTTGCTGCCCCACACCACCGGGCCGATGCCGGGCGAGTCGCTGGCGGTGACCACCGCCGCCCCCGCGCCGTCGGCGAAGATGATGCAGGTGGACCGGTCGGTCCAGTCGATCCACTGCGACATCTTCTCCGCGCCGATGACCAGCACGTTGCGGGCGCTGCCGCCGCGGATGGCCGAGCTCGCGGTGCCCAGCGCGTAGCAGAACCCGGCGCAGGCCGCGTTGAGGTCGAACGCCCCGGGCGCGCCGATGCCGAGCCGGTGCGCGACGATGCCGGCGTGGCTGGGCATCGGCGACTCGGCCGAGCAGGTGGCCACGATCACCAGGTCGATGTCCTCGGGCGCCAGCCCGCTGCCGGCCAGCGCCTTGCCGCCGGCCTGGACGGCCATCTCGACGATGCCCTCCTCGGGCCCGGCGATCCGCCGCTCGGCGATGCCGACCCGGGACCGGATCCAGGCGTCGTCGGTGTCGACCTTCTGGGCGATCTCGTCGTTGGTGACGACGCGGGCCGGCTGGTAGTCGCCGAACGCCAGGATGCGGGCCCCGCCGGCCACCTCCGGAATGCGCAGACCCCCCATACCCCCCGCAGGGGCTTCAGCGTTCATGTCCTCGCTGCGCTCGGTCATGCTCTGTCCTTGTGGGGGGCGACCCCCCACACCCCCCGCAACCGCGTCAGCGCTCATGTCCTCGCTTCGCTCGGTCATGACGCTCCCTTGATCAGTTCGTGCGCCTTGGCCAGGTCGTCGGGGGTCTTGAGGGCGAGCGTCGCGACGCCCTTGAGCTCGCGGCGGGCCAGGCCGACGAGGGTGCCCGCGGGGGGCAGTTCGATGATCGCGGTGACGCCCAGCCCGCGCATGGTCTCCATGCACGCGTCCCAGCGGACCGGCGCGCTCACCTGGTCCACCAGGCGTGCCAGGAACTCGGCGCCGGACTCGACGACGGCGCCGTCGCGGTTCTGCAGGAGCGTGGTGCGCGGGTCGGCGACCGGGGCGCCCGGCGCGAGCCGGCGCAGGGCGTCGACCGCCGGGGCCATGTGCTCGGTGTGGAACGCGCCCGCCACCGACAGCGACCGGAGCCGGGCCTTGGCCGGGGGCTCGTCGGCGAACGCGGCGAGCCGCTCGGTGGTGCCCGCGGCAACGACCTGACCGGCGCCGTTGACGTTGGCGGGGGTGAGGCCGTGCTTGTCGATCGCGGTCAGGACCTCCTCGGCGTCGCCGCCCAGCACCGCGGTCATGCCGGTCGCGGTGACCGCGGCGGCCTCGGCCATGGCCCGGCCGCGCTCGCGGACCAGGACCAGCGCGGCCTCGGGGGACAGCACCCCGGAGATCGCGGCGGCGGCCAGCTCCCCGACGCTGTGCCCGGCGACGGCCCCCGGAACGTCGCCGGTGTCCCCGTACAGGGCCTCGTAGGCGGCCAGCGCGGCGGCGACCAGCAGCGGCTGGGCGACGGCGGTGTCCCTGATCTCCTCGGCATCGGCGGTCGTCCCGTACCGCACCAGGTCCAGGCCGGTGACCGCGGACCACCACGCCAGCCGGTCGGCGACTCCGGGGACCTCCAGCCACGGCTGGAGGAATCCGGGGGTTTGGGCGCCCTGGCCGGGCGATGCGAGGAGAATCACAGGATCAAGGTTGCCGTGATCGGCCGCCGGCCCACGATGCCGATCAGCACGAAGTTTCGCCGGACGACCTTGTACGACACCTACAAGGTCGTCCGGGCGGCGGCCCCGGGCCCGGACGGGCGGTCACGCGTACGGCGACCGGTCGGTGAACCGGCCCAGCACCAGCGCGATCCTCAGGGTGAACGCGTTGCGGCCGTCGGTGGGCGTGAGCGACGTGAGCTCGGACACCCTGCGCAGCCGGTACCGGACGGTGTTGGGGTGGACGAACAGCAGCCGGGCGGTGGCCTCCAGGGACGACCCCTGCTCCAGGTAGGTGGTGAGGGTGTCCAGCAGCGGGGCGCCCGCCGCGAGCATCGGGTTGTAGACCTCCTCCACCAGGTAGCGCCGGGCGGCCTCGTCGCCGTCGAGGGCGCGTTCGGGGAGCAGCTCGTCGGCCAGGACGGGACGGGGCGCGTCCGGCCACCCGGCCGCCGCGCGCAGCCCCGCC
Organism: Actinomadura viridis; assembly: GCF_015751755.1. Classification (GTDB taxonomy): domain Bacteria; phylum Actinomycetota; class Actinomycetes; order Streptosporangiales; family Streptosporangiaceae; genus Spirillospora; species Spirillospora viridis. The sequence continues at coordinate 5,920,148 of NZ_JADOUA010000001.1, read as the reverse complement.
ATCGCGGCCCGCGCCGAGATCGTGGAGTCGTACAGGTCGTCGACCTGCGGGCCCACCACCACCGGGCCGGGGCCGCACTTGGCCGCGATCGGCCGGGCGGCGGCCAGGGGGTCCTCCGCGCCGCCGACGATCACCACGACCCGGTGGCCCTGCACCCCGGCGAGCACGTCCACCCGGGCCCGCCGGGCGGCCAGCTGCATCTGGTCGATGGTGACCTCGGGCTCCTCGTCCTCGGGGGTGAACCCGGCGACCACGGTGACCGGCTTGGAGGTCCAGCCGAGCGCGGCGGCCCACGAGTGCATGCCGTCGTCGACCTCGCCGCGCATCACCGCGTTCACCACCAGCGCCTCCAGGCGGGCGTCCCAGGCGGCGCGGGTCTCGGCCGCGCGGGCGTAGACCTGGGCGGCGCCGAACGCCACGTCGCGGGTGTAGCGCAGGATCGCCTCGCGCAGCTGCGACTCGCCGCCGGGGGCGGCCAGCTCGTCCAGCCGCGTCTCCACCACGTCGATGATGACGCGGATCATGTCGATGGTGTGCTGGAGCTTGATGGAGCGCAGCAGCTCGCGGGGCGCGGTGCCGAACACCTCGCCCGCGATGGCGGGGCGGGTCCTCTCGGCGCTCTTGAACCACTCCACGAACGCCGCGATGCCCGCCTGGGCCACCAGGCCGATCCAGGATCGCTGCTCGGGAGGCATCCTCCGGAACCAGGGCAGTTGCTTCTCCATGCTGGCCAGCGCCGCGGTCCCGAACGTGCCCATCGCCTTCTCCAGGCGTTCGGTCGTCTGCTCCCGTATGGCGGCCTCGTTCGTGGTGTCCACCCCCCAAGGGTGCCACCATCGGTGCCGTGACCGGTCAGAGGCTCGCGCTGAGGCCGTCAGGCCGGGTCCGGCCCGGACCGCCGGGCGGGCTCAGAACGTCAGGGGCCGGGTCACCGCGGACGGCCTGCCGAGGGCGATGCCGGCGAGGTTGCGCAGGGACGCCGACCCCGGCGCGAGGTAGTCGCTGTGACCGGCGCTCCCCGCGTCGAAGACGCGCGCCCCGAACCGCCGGGACACCGGATCGGGGCCGAGGCCGAGCCCGAGGATCCGCGTGTGCGGGACGTCCCCCATCCAGTCGCCGGTGCCGCGCCCGGCCCAGACCCGGGCCGTCCCGCCCAGCCGCGCGGCCGACCACGCCATGGTGCCCGGACTGCCGTACACCGCGATGTCGGTCACCGTCCGCCAGGCCGCGCGGTCGGGGCCGCTCCCTTCGAGCGCGGCGCGCCCGCAGACGGCCGAGCCGTAGCTGTGGCAGAGCAGCCCGACCGGGGCGGAGGGGTTGACCTGGTGCAGCCGCCCGAGGAACGTCCGCAGCCGGTGGGCCCCCTGGCCGGCCCGCTGGCCGGTGAGCACGTCCCCGCTGAGCGTGCGCGGGGCGGCGTAGCCCAGCCAGGCCACCACCGCCAGGTCGCCGGGCCGGGGATCGAGCGCGCGGGCCTGGCCGTACAGCGCCTGAGCCCCGCCGCCGGGCGTCGACCAGGGCTTTCCCGAACGGGCATCGAACGTCGTGAGCGTGGTGTCGGCGCCCGGGACGAGCAGCGCCACCCGCCGGGCGTGCGCCAGGTCGCCGATGACCTCGACGGCCTGTCCCCGGCCGCGCGGGTCGAAGTACAGGAAGCGCCGTCCGGGCCTGAGGAAGCCGCCCAGGGCCCGGGCACGGTCATGATCGCCGACGGCGTGCGCGGTCGTGAGCGCCTGCTCGATGGAGCGGCGCTCGGCGGCGTAGCGGGCGTCGAGCGTGGACGGGCTCAGCGACGGCACCGGACCGGGCGCGGCGTAGGGATCGGCATGGCCGGTCCCGGCGGTCGTCAGCAGGACTCCCGCGATGGTCGCGGCGCAGGCCAGTGCCCGTCGCAGCCGTCGGGTACGTCGTGGTCTCGGGCGTGGCGGCGGCATGCCCTGCCTTTCTACCGGACGCCCGGGGATGCTCCGCGCGGGCGGGGGCGTTCCCAGCGGTGGACCAGGACCCCCAGTCCCGCCAGGGCGGCGGCGAACACCGGCAGCCAGCACAGCCGGGCCAGGGCCCACCCGGGATCGGAGGGATGGACGTGCAGGCCCGGCAGCCTGCCGCCGATCAGCAGCGCGCCCACCGTGACCGCCATCATCGCGGTCTGATGCCACAGGAAGATCGTCATGGCCGCGAGGTTGGCCGACGCGACCCCGGCCCAGGCGAGGGGGCGCCGCATCAGCCGTTCCACCCGGTCCCGCGCGAGCAGCGCCAGGCCGGTCTGGGCGAGGCCGAAGGCGACCGCGGCCAGGGTCGGCGGGTTGAGGTTGGAGATCGCGGCCCCCGGCACCCCGACCATGCTCGCCGGATATCCCGCGTAGAGGATCAGCAGGGCCATGGCGGCGGCTCCCCCGGCCAGCAGCGCGGCGGCGGCCCGGCGCCCGGCCAGCGCCCCGTTCGCCCAGGCGACCCCGAGGTGGAACGGGACCAGCCAGCCCGTGAGGACCGTGGCCCAGCCGAGCCATTCCGGCCCGCCGAGGCCGAAGCGGGCCGCGTCGATCGCGGCGGTCGCGGCGACCGGGACGGCCGCGCCCCAGAGCCCGGCGCGGTGCCAGAACGCCACGATGAGCGGGGTGAGCGCGATGAGCGCCCCGTACACGGCGAGGAACCACAGCGGGCTGATCACCAGTTTCACCAGCGCGCGGACGGTGTCCGGAGGGAACCCCGCCCACAGCAGCGCGGCGGCGGCCGGGACCCAGGCCAGCAGCAGGACCGGTACGGGACGCAGCAGCCGCGCGGTCCGCCGCCGTGCCCAGGGGCCCCAGGGCTCGCCGGGCCGGTGCCCCTTGGCCGCCGTGTAGCCGCCGACCAGGAAGAACACCGCGAGGGTCTGCAGCACCCAGGAGGCGGGGACGAGCGCCGGCGTCGCCTTCAGAGGGCTCACCACCCGCAGCCCGCCGTCCCCCGCGCCGTTCCCGGTCGCGACGAACGCCGTGACCAGCCAGTGGCCGAGCACCACGCCGAGGATGGCCAGGGCCCGCAACGCGTCCACGGCCCGGTCGCGTCCGGGGGGCGTCGCCGCGTCGATCCTCGCCGCGAACCCGGCCCGTCCGGGGGCTACGGCGGCCGGCGCGGCGGTGCGGCGGGGCTGGACGTCAGTCACGGGTGACCTCCGAGTCACGGCCGAGCGCGATGAGGGTGAGGTTGCGGAGGGAACGGGAGCCGGGACGGAGGTAGGCGCTGTGCGGGCCGGAGCCGGCGTCGAAGCGGAGGGCTCCGAAGGAGGGCGCGGCCGGGTCGTGGCCGTGGCCGAGCCCGGCCACGCGGACCTTGGGAACGAAGCGGGTCCAGTCGCCGCTCGACCGGCCCGCCCAGATCCGGGCGGCGGGGGAACGGCCGGAGGCGAGGGCGGAGGCCCTCCGGACACCGACGCCGGGACTGCCGTACAGCGCGATCGCGTCCACCGGCAGGCGGCCCAGGCGCGGCGCCGCCTTGGCGCACACCACCGACCCGTAGCTGTGGCAGAGCAGCGCGATCCCGGCGCCGCCGTTGACCCGGTGCAGGCCGGTGAGGAAGCGGGTGAGCCCGCGCGCCCCGTCCTCGGCCCGGCCGCCGGTGAGGACGGCGGGGCTCCGGGTGGACGGCGAGTCGTAGCCGAGCCAGGCGACGACCGCCAGGCGCGTGCCGGGGGAGGTCGCGGCGGCCTGCCGGTGGAGGGCGCGGGCGCCGCCGCCCGCCCACTTCCAGGAGTCGAAGTTGGTCAGCAGCCCGTCCGCGCCCGGCACCACGACCGCCACGCGGTGGGCCCGCGCCAGGTCGCCGACGACCTCGACCGCCCGGCCGTGGCCGCGCGGATCGAACGACAGGAACCGCCGCCCCGGCGCGAGCAGGCCCGGCAGCGCCTTCAGCCGGCCGGTGTCGCCGGCCTCCTCGGCGGCCGCGAGGGCCCGCCGGATGCCGCGTTCGACGGCCGAGTAACGGGCGGGGAGGGAGGAGGCGCCCGTGAGCCCGGGGACGGCCGCCGGTGCGGCGTACGACTCCTGCCGGGCCGGGGCGGCCGCGGTGGAGGCGAGCGCGGCCAGCGCCATGATGACGGCGGTCCTGCGCCGGGAGGTGAGCACGGGACGGGTCCTTCCTGCTCAGTGCTGCTTTTACTGAGCAGGACGCTAGGAACCGAGGGCCCTAGCGGAGATCACCCCGGAGAGCCGTCTTTCGCCTTACGACCGTGGTACTACGCGGGTTGCATGGAGGAGACGTCCGGGGGAGAGGGCACGGAGAGAGAGGCTCCGGGGAGAGGGCGCGGAAGGAGAAGGCGCGGGGAGGGCGCGGGGGTCAGTCGCCCGGGCGGACGAGGCCCACCTCGTAGGCGTAGACGATCGCCTGGGGACGGTCGCGCAGGCCGAGCTTCATCAGGACGCGGCCGAAGTGGGTCTTGACGGTCTGCTCCGCGACCACCAGCTCGGCGGCGATCTCCCCGTTGGACAGCCCGCGCGCCACCAGCGCGAGCACCTCGGTCTCGCGCTCGGTCAGCTCGTCCAGCCGCTTGCGGGACGGGGCGCGCGGCGCGCCCAGCCGGGAGAATTCGGCGATCAGCCGCCGGGTGATGGAGGGCGACAGCAGCGCGTCGCCGGCCGCGACGACCCGGACGGCGTCGGACAGCTCGGCGGCGGAGGCGTCCTTGAGCAGGAAGCCGCTGGCCCCCGCGCGCAGCGCCTCGTACACGTAGTCGTCGAGGTCGAAGGTGGTGAGCATCAGCACCTTCGGCTCCGTCCCCGCCCCCGTCGCCGTCCCTGTCCCCGTCTCCGTTCCGAGGGGGGCGCCGCCGAGGAGGCGCCGGGTGGCCTCCAGGCCGTCCATGACCGGCATCCGCACGTCCATCAGGACCACGTCGGGCCGCAGCTCGGCGATCGTGCCCAGGGCCTCCGCGCCGTTCACCGCCTCGCCGACCACCTCGATGTCGGGCTGGGCGTTCAGCAGCACCCCGAAGCCGGTGCGGACCATGCCCTGGTCGTCGACGATCACCACCCGGATCGTCATGGCCGGCCGCCCGCGGCGTCGCCCGGGCCGGCCTCGGGAAGGGCGGCGATCACGGCGAATCCTCCTTCTGACGTGGGTTCGGCGGTGAGGACGCCGTCCAGCATCGCGGCCCGCTCGCGCATCCCCACCAGCCCGTGGCCGACGCCCGGCGGCGAGGGGGTGGGGCGGTGCCCCTCTCCGGGCGGGCCGTTGACGATCTCCAGCCGCAGTATCCCGCCGTCCCGCCGGATCGCGACATCGACCCGGGAGCCGGGCGCGTGCCGCATCGCGTTGCTGAGCGCCTCCTGGAGGATCCGGTACGCGGTCAGCCCGACGCCCGGGGGAAGCCCGGACAGCCCCTCGCCGATCCGGGCGGTGACCTCCAGGCCGGTGCCGCGGGCGCCCGCCAGCAGCTCGTCGATCCGGTCCAGGCTCGGCTGGGGCGCGGTCTCGGCGCCGTCCGCCGACCGCAGCACGCCCAGGATCCGCCGCATCTCGGTGAGCGCGTCCAGCGCGGTGCCGCGGATCTCGCTCAGGTCCTTGCGGATCTTGTCCGGCACCTCGGGGACGGTGTAGGGCGCGGCCTCCGCCTGGATCGCGATCATGGACATGTGGTGGGCGACCACGTCGTGCAGCTCGCGGGCGATCCGCTGCCGTTCCATGAGCACGGCCTCGGCGTCCTGGTGGCGGCGCTCCTGCTCGGCCAGCTCGCGGCGGGTGAGGCGGCGCTGCCGGACCAGATGGCCGACCAGCAGCGACGACAGGATCAGCAGGATCGCGACGAACCCGGTCGAGCGGTCCAGGACGAGCACGCCCGCCGACGACAGCACGCCCACCCCGACGGTCGCCTCCCGCGGCCCCCGCGAGGCGACCGTGTAGAGACACAGCATGGAGGCGAACGTGCCGCCGGGCACGTACGGGACGGTCAGCCAGCCTTGGGGGCCGGTGACCGCCATCGCGACCACCACCACGCGCCACGCCCCGAGCGGATGCCGCTCCCGCAGCACGATCGGCAGGGTGAGCGTGGCCGAGGCCGCCAGCAGGAGCGGCTCGGGGACGCCGGGGGCCCGCTTGGGGACCTCGGTGAGCAGCAGGGAGTAGGTCCCGGCCATCAGGCCCACCGCGACCAGTACGTCCACCAGCTGGACGACGGCGGCGAACGGCAGCCGCCCGACGCCGATCGCGCGGGTCCACCGCAGCCACCCCGGCCAGGGCCGGCGCGCCGGAGCCGGCTCCGCCCTGCCGGTGAGCGCGGCGGCGATCGGGCGGGTCAGCAGCCGTACGGTGTCGGCCGCGCCGCCGCCCGGTGCGGCCTCGCGTCCCCCGGTATCCTCCGTCGCCATGCGTGCCAGGCTAGAGGTGCGGGCGGGCCCGCCGGATGACACCGTGGTGCGATGCTCGTGTAGTACCTGGGTACGGTCCGTTCGTGGACGACTCCCTGGGCCCCGTCGAAGCACTGCGCCGGATCGCGTTCCTGCTGGAGCGCGCGCACGAGCCGACCTATCGGGTACGCGCGTTCCGCAGGGCGGCCGACCTCGCCGAACGCACCCCGTCCGCCGAGCTGGCCGCCCGTGCTCGCGCGGGCACCCTGACCGAGCTGGAGGGCGTCGGCAAGGTCACCGCCCTGGTCATCGAGGAGGCGCTGCGCGGTGAGGTCCCCGTGTACCTGCGGCGGCTGGGGGCGACCGAGGGCGAGCGGCCGGACGAGGCCGCCGCGGCGCTGCGGGCCGCGCTGCGCGGGGACCTGCACACCCACAGCGACTGGTCGGACGGCGGGTCGCCGATCCGGGAGATGGCCGAGACCGCCCGCGACCTCGGGCACGAGTACCTGGCGCTGACCGATCACTCGCCCCGCCTGAAGGTCGCCCGCGGGCTGTCGGCCGACCGGCTGCGCCGCCAGCTGGAGGTGGTCGCGGACCTGAACGAGGAGCTGGCGCCGTTCCGGATCCTCACCGGCATCGAGGTGGACATCCTGGCGGACGGCTCGCTGGACCAGGACCCCGACCTGCTCGAACGGCTCGACGTGGTGGTGGCCAGCGTGCACTCCGAGCTGCGGATGGAGCGGGTCGCCATGACCAGGCGGATGGTCACGGCGATCGCGAACCCGCGCGTGAACGTCCTGGGGCACTGCACCGGCCGCATCGTCAAGGCCGGTGGCCGGCGGGGCGGGCTGCGCCCGGAGTCGGAGTTCGACGCGGGCCTGGTGTTCGACGCCTGCGCCGCCTACGACGTCGCCGTCGAGATCAACTCCCGTCCGGAGCGGCTCGATCCGCCCAAGCGGCTGCTGCGCCTCGCGGTCGAGGCGGGCTGCCGCTTCTCCATCGACTCCGACGCGCACGCCCCCGGCCAGCTGGACTGGCAGCCGTACGGGTGCGAGCGGGCCGCCCGCTGCGGCGTGCCCGCCGACCGGATCGTCAACGCCCTCCCCGCCGGTGACCTGCTGGCCTGGGCCGGTGATCGCCGTCCACGATGACCGCGGCCCGGCGGCGGCCCGGCGGCGGCCCGGCGGCGGCACCGGCACCGGCCCGGCGGCGGCCCGGCTGCGGTCCAGTCGCAGCCCGGCGGTCCGGCGCTGGTCCGGCCGCGCCCGTCCTGCCGGTTCCCCGCGGCTCCGGCTTGACAAGGGCCGGGCGGAACCGCTGAAGTTAACCTATGAACAGTTCTTCAGATGAGCGTGTGATGGAACTGGACGGGTGCGCGGTACGCGTCGTGGACGCGCCGCGCGTGGCGTCCGTCCTCGATCGCTTGCCCGCCGAGCAGGACCTGGCCGACACCGCCGAGGTGTTCGGGCTGCTCTCGGACCCCCGGCGGCTGCGGCTGCTGGTGGCCCTGCTGGACGGTGAACTGTGCGTGTGCGACCTGGCCGCCGTCAGCGGGATGAGCGAGTCGGCGGCCTCGCACGCGCTGCGGCTGTTGCGGGCGCACCGGGTGGTCAGCGTGCGCCGTGCCGGCCGGATGGCCTACTACCGGCTGGCGGACGCGCACGTGCGGATGCTGCTGGACCTGGCCGTGACCCACATCGAGCACACCGAGGCCGTTCACCCCGAAAGAGAGCTGTGATGGGCGCCGGTCACGGACACGGGCACGGGCACGGATCCGGGCAGGTCGCCGAGCACGCAGGGGGCCGGCACCGCTGGCGGCTGGCCGTCTCGTTCGGCCTGATCGGGTCGTTCTTCGTGGTGGAGCTGGTGTACGGGCTCCTGTCGGGCTCGCTGGCGCTGCTGTCGGACGCCGGGCACATGGCCGCCGACGTGGTGACGCTGGCCGCCGCGCTGGTCGCCACGAAGATCGCCGCCCGTCCCGACACCACCGGCCGCCGCACCTACGGGTCGTACCGGGCCGAGGTGTTCGCCTCCGGGTTCGCGGTCCTGGTGATGCTGGGCACGGCCGCCTACATCGCGGTGGAGTCCCTGTCCCGGATCGGCTCGCACGCGGAGGTGTCCACCGGGCCGATGCTCGTCGTCGGCGCCCTGGGCCTGGCGGTCAACCTCGCCGCGCTGGCGCTGCTGCGCGCGGGCGCGACCGAGAGCCTGAACGTCAGGGGCGCCTACCTGGAGGTGCTCGCCGACACCGCCGGCTCGGTCGGCGTGATCGCCGCCGGGGTGCTGGTCGCCACCACCGGGATGGTCCTCTTCGACACCCTGGTCGCGCTCGCGATCGCGGTGTTCGTGGTGGTCCGCGCGATCGCGCTGGGCCGCCAGGTGCTGGCCGTGCTGGGCCAGCACGCCCCCGAGGGCCTGGACGTGGACGCGGTGGCCGGCGACCTGGCCGCCATCGACGGCGTCCGGGACGTCCACGACCTGCACCTGTGGACGCTGACCTCCGGCATGCACGTGGCCACCGCCCACCTGGTGACCGCGGAGCGCGCCGACCCGCACGGGGTCCTGGACCGGGCCCGCGACGTGCTGCGCGACCGGCACGCGATCGCCCACGCCACCCTCCAGGTCGAACCGGCCGATCACGTCGGCTGCGACGAGGTCGGCTGGTGACCGTCCCCGCCGTCCCCGCCGTCCCCGCCGTCCCCGCCGTCACCTGGTGGCGGGGAGCTCGTCCCGTTCGCGCGAGCGGGCCCGCGGCGCCGTGACGACCTTCTCGCCGATGATGCGGGCCGCCGTGACCCGGTGCAGGTGGATCAGGACCTGATAGGTCCGGCGCAGCGCGAAGTGGTCGTTGACCTCCGGGAAGGACGAGCCGATGTTCCGGATCGGGCGGACGGTGTCCAGCCAGGAGCGGGCCGGTTCCCGCACCGTGCGCATGTCGAGCATGTAGTCGCGGTAGGGCACCCGGTCGAGGACGCGTTCGGTGTTGCCTCGCGGGGGCGGCCCGATGGTGAACTTCGTCAGGGGCTCGTCCGGGACGCTGCTGTCGAAGGCGTTGAACGACCCCCGGTAGAAGGTAAGGCCGATGGGCAGGTAGCGGCGGCCGAGCAGCTCGCGCATCCAGACGCCCTGCCGCTTGGCCGTGTGCTCGGGGTCCAGGCCCGTGGCGCCGACGTGCGCGTCGTGCGCGGACAGAAGGATCTTGCTCTTCTTGTGCCGGTGCCACCAGACGGTGTTGAAGGCCATCCCCTCGTCGCGGTAGTTGGAGAAGTCCTCGGCCGCGTGCGCCTTGGCCGTCCACAGGACGACCCGCGCCTGCTGCTCGGCCCAGCCGGCCGCCTTGCGGCCCGCCCCGGGCCGCAGGCTCCGCACCAGCCGCCGTGCCTCGGTCGCCCGGCGGACCATCCGGAGGCGCTCGGCCCGTGACTTGCGGTGGTACCGCACCAGCCATGCGCCGACGTCCTTGCCGGGGATCAGCCCGTCGTACAGCCTCGTGAGCCGGGGGATCAGGTCCGGCCGGTGCCGCTCGCGGGCGTAGTCGAAGATCTCCTGGAAGATCCGGTCATGCGGGTAGTAGACGTCGTTCCCCATGAACTGCAGCTTCCTGCGGTGGGTCTTGTTGTAGGCGCGCATCCACTCGATGAGCCGCAGGTACTCCTTGACGCGGAACAGGGTGTAGGCGTGCCTGAACTCCTCCAGCATGATCTGCCGGGGGTTCCCCTCGCCGCGCAGGACGTAGTCGTTGAGCCGGAGGCCCGTCCCCCAGCCCAGTTCCTGCATGAAGGTGGTGAATCCCTTCTTCTCCACCAGGTACCGGAAGACGCGGTGCTTGAGGGCGAAGAACTCGTGCGACCCGTGCGTGGCCTCGCCCAGGCCCACCACCCCCGCGTCCCCGACGATCCGGCCTAACGGGCGCAGGTCCTTCAGGCCGCCGTACGGGGCGGTGGACCGCAGCGGGTGGGCGCCGCGTTCGAGCGCGCGGACCACGTCCTGCCCGCGGGCGTGATCCTGGCGCGGCCGGTACGGCGGCGACCCCTGGGCGGGCGGGGCGGGCGCGGGTGCGACGAGGCAGCCGGCGCCGACCGCCACCGTGACCAGGAGGCCCGGCCGGCGAGGAGCACGGAGGAACGGAGATGGCATGTCGACCTCTTCCGGTGAGATGGATGGGAGAACCGCGGACGGCGGTGCGGCCGGTCGGCGGCGGGCCGTCAGAGCGTGGCCGGCAGCCGCGCGCGGGTCGGCGGGCGGATCGGCGGCGCCGCGGGGACGGTCCTGTCCAGCAGGCGGGCGGCCCTGACCCGGTGCAGATGGATGAGGATCTCGTACGTACGGCGGAGCGCGAGGACGTCGTACGGCTGCGGGTAGACGTTGCCGATGTTGCGGGTCCGGCGGTACCCCTCCAGCCAGGAACGGGCCGGCCGTCCCACCGTGCGCATGTCGAGCATGTAGTCGCGGTGGCGCACCCGGTCCAGGACGCGTTCGCTGGTGCCCCGCGCGGGCGGCCCGACGGTGAACCTCCGGATGGGCCGGCGCCGGTCCCTGAGGTCGAGGGCGTTGAACGAGCCCCGGTAGAAGGTGAGGCCGATGTTCACGTAGCGGCGCCCGAGCATGTCGCGCAGCCAGGCCCCCTGCCGCTTGATCTTGTGCTGGGGATCGAGCCCGGCGTAGCCGATGTGGGCGTTGTGGGCCGACAGAAGGATCTTGCTCTTCATGTTCCGGTACCACCAGGCCGTGTTCGCGGCCATGCCCTGGTCGCGCCGGTTCAGCGCCGGGGTCGCCGCGGCCGGTGCGGACACCCGGGCGATCCAGATGGCGACCCTCGCCTGCTGCTCGGCCCAGCGGGCCGCCCTGGGGTCGGCTCCCTCGCGCAGCGTCCTCAGCAGTTCCAGCGCCTGGACGGACTGGCGGAGCACGCGCCGCCGCTCGGCGGGCGTCTTCTTCTGGAACGCGCGGTCCCATGCCTTGGTGTCCGGGGTGGTGGGAATGAGGCCGTCGTAGAGCCTCCTGAGCCGGGGGACCAGGTCGGGGCGGTGCCGCTTCCGGACGTAACGGAAGATCTCCTGGAAGATCCGGACGTGCGGATACACGACGTCATCGCCCATGTACTGCAGTTTCTTGCGGTGCGTCCGGTTGTACTCGCGCATCCACGTGAGGAGGCGGCGGTACTCCTCGTTGTTCCACAGGACGTAGTCGCCCTGGAACTCCTCCCGCATGATCTTCCGCAGGTCGCCTTTGCCGTGCAGGACATAGTCGTTGATGCGGAGGCCCGAGCCCCAGCCCACCTCCTGCATGAAGGTGGTGAATCCCTTCTTCTCCGCCAGGTAGCGGAAGACGCGGTGCTTGAGGGCGAAGAACTCGTGGGAGTTGTGCGTGGCCTCGCCCAGCCCCACGACCCCGGCGGGCCCGATCATCCGGCCGAGCGCGCGGAGGTCGCGCGTCCCGCCGTACGGCGCGGTCGACCGCAGCGGGCGCGCGCCGCGGTTCAGGGCCTCGACGACGTCCCCGCGCGGCGCCTCCGCTCGGGCGACCGGTGCGGCGGCCAGCGATCCGGCGGCCGACAGCGTGGCGACCGCGGCGGGCCAGCCGCGGTTCCGGACGAGAAATGGCGGCATATATGGGCTCCCGTCGGGTGGAGAACGCCGGACGATCCAGCTGGCCCACGCCCGAAGGCAGAGAAAGATGGCACCTCTCTGATACGTGGACTAAATGGCTCCTTCCACTGGATAGGCCGATCCATGATCACGGATGGGTAAAGAGTCCATTCTGATCAGCTGCGGTGATATGTCGAGAAAGTCGAGCCGATCATCGGGATGGCGCGCTGTTCCTTTTCGGGACGCCCGGAACGTGGTCCCCGGTCCGGCGTTCTCCCGTCCACGTCGGCGGGGGCCATGGCCGCCGTGCGATCTGTGGCGGCCGCCCCCACGTCGGCTCCGTCCGCGCACCCCCGCCCGCGCCCCGGGCGCCGATGCGGCGGCGGGCGCCCAGAAGGCGCCGGATGTGGTGTGGGTCACGTCCGTATCGGGGTGCCTGAATGTGTGGGCCGGTCACATGGCCGGGTCACCCGCCGCGACCTAGCGTTCACGGTCACGGCGTCCCGGATGTGGTCCGGGTCACGCCACGAGACCGCGAGGAGGACGCATGACGGGAGGGCCCAGTGCCGGCCCGCCGCCTGACGGCCCGGCCCCCGTTCTGAGGGCACGGGGCCTGGTCCGGGAGTTCCGCGGTTTCCGGGCCGTGGACGGCGTGGACCTGGACGTCGCGGAGGGCCAGGTGCACGCGCTGGTGGGCCCGAACGGAGCGGGCAAGACCACGCTGTTCAACCTGCTCACCGGCTTTCTGCGGCCCAGCGCGGGCAGCGTGCTGCTGGAGGGGCGCCGCGAGCTGGCCGGCCGCGACCCCGAGACGATCGCCCGCCTCGGCGTGGCCCGCTCGTTCCAGATCACCAGCCTGTTCGCCGAGCTGACCCCGCGGCGGCACGTGGAACTGGCGCTGGCGAGCCGTACCGGGCTGGGCTGGCGCTTCTGGCGTTCGGACCGCGTGCTCGACCGCTTCGCCGGGCGCACCGCCGAGCTGCTCGACCAGGTCGGTCTCGGCGACCACGGCGACGTCCCGGCGGGCCTGCTCGCGTACGGGCGCAAGCGGGCGCTGGAACTGGCGCTCGCCCTGGCCCTGGACCCCAAGGTGCTCCTGCTCGACGAGCCGACCGCCGGGATGGGCGTGGAGGACGTGGACCGCACCATCGAGCTGGTCCGCCGGATCCGGGCCGGGCGGACCGTCGTCCTGGTCGAGCACAACATGAACGTCGTCGCCAGCCTCGCCGACCGGGTGACCGTGCTCCAGCACGGCCGGGTGCTCGCCGAGGGGCCGTACGCCGAGATCCGCAACGACCCGCGCGTCATCACCGCCTACCTCGGAGACTCCCATGCTGCGCGTTGACCGGTTGTCGGCCTGGTACGGCGAGGCGCGGGCGCTGCGCGAGGTGTCGATGCGGGTCGAGGAAGGCGAGATCGTCACGCTCGTCGGCCGCAACGGCGCGGGGAAGACCACGCTGCTGCGCTGCCTGATGGGCCTGCACGCGAAGACCTCCGGCACGGTCGCCCTCTTCGGCGAGGACGTGTCCGCCCTCGGCCCCCACCGCCGCGCCCGGCGCGGCCTCGGCTACGTCCCCGACGACCGCGGGATCTTCGCGACCCTGTCGGTGGAGGAGAACCTGCTGCTTCCGCCCGCCTTCTCCAAGGCGCGGTCACGACCGGGGGGCGGGCCTGAGCCCTGGTCGCTGGAGCGGGTGTACGAGACCTTCCCCCGGCTGCGCGAGCGGCGCAGGTTCCCCGGCACCCGGCTGTCGGGCGGCGAGCAGCAGATGCTCGCGCTGGCCCGCGTCCTGCGCACCGGCGCCCGGCTGCTGCTGTGCGACGAGCCCACCGAGGGCCTGTCACCGCTGATCGTCGAGCGGATCGGCGAGATCCTCCGCGAGGTCAAGGCCGCCGGGGTCACCGTCCTGCTGATCGAGCAGAACGTGCACTTCGCCGCCACCGTCGCCGACCGCCACTACCTGCTCGCCGAGGGTCGGATCGTCGAGTCGCTGGACAACGACCAGGTCCGGGCCCGTGAACACGAACTGCTCGAATATCTCGGAATCTGAGACGTGGATCTCGGAAGACCTCGGAGGAGAACCCCGATGAGACTGATGGGCTGCGGCCTCGCCGCCGCGGGAGTGCTGCTGGCCGGGTGCGCGGGGGGACCGGGCGGCGGCGGAGGGAAGATCAGCGACGGGAAGGTGGTGCTGGCCGTCCTGAACGACCAGACCGCCGTCTACGCCGACGTCTCCGGGCGCAACAGCGTCGAGGCCGTCCGGATGGCCGTCGCCGACTACAAGGCCAAGTACGGCGGCAAGGCGGCGTCCACCGAGATCGAGGTCGTCGCCGCCGACCACCAGAACAAGCCCGACGTCGCCAACTCCAAGGCCCAGGAGCTCTACGACCGGCGGCGCGCCGACGTGATCCTGGACGTGCCGACCTCGTCGGCCGCGCTCGCCGTCGCCAACGTCGCCAAGAACAAGAAGAAGATCTTCATCGACGTCGGGGCGGCGACCACCGAGCTGGAAGGCAAGCAGTGCAACAAGTACACCTTCCACTACGGCTACAACAGCTACATGCTGGCCCACGGCACCGGGACGGCGGTGACCCAGGACGGGGCGAAGAACTGGTACATCGTCTACCCCGACTACGCCTTCGGCCAGGACATGCAGAAGACGTTCACCGCGGCCGTGCAGAAGGCCGGCGGGAAGGTGGTCAAGGCCGATCCGGCCCCGTTCCCCAACGACAACTTCTCCACGTTCCTGCTGAAGGCGCCCGGCATGAACCCCAAGCCGCAGGTGCTCGGCACCATGCAGGCCGGCGGTGACCTGGTCAACCTGGTCAAGCAGTACAACGAGTACAAGCTGCGGGAGAAGGGCGTGGGGCTGGCCGCCGGGCTGATGTTCCTCAGCGACATCCACTCGCTGGGCCCGGACGCGATGGCGGGGACCCGCTTCACCGACGCCTGGTACTGGAACGCCGACCCGAAGAACCGCGCCTGGGCCGACAGGTTCCAGGCCAAGACGGGCAAGCGGCCCACCTCCGTCCACGCCGCCAACTACTCCGCCGCGCTGCAGTACCTGGAGGCCGTGCAGCGGGGCGGCACCGACAAGGCCGACGACGTGGTCGGGCAGCTCGAAGGCCGCAAGGTCGAGGACGTCTTCGCCCGCAACGGGACGATCCGGGCCGAGGACCACCTGCTGCTGCACGACGCCTACCTGGCCCAGGTGAAGCCGTCCGCCGAGGTCAAGGAGCCCTGGGACTACCAGCGGATCCTCAAGACCATCCCGGCGTCGGAGGCGTTCCAGCCGCAGCCCGACCCCGCCTGCAAGCTGTAGGCGGCCCGCATGCTCCAGCAGGCGTTCAACGGGCTGGTGGGCGGGGCGTTCTACGCCCTGCTCGCCCTCGGCCTGGCCGTCATCTTCGGCATGCTCGGCGTGGTCAACTTCGCCCACGGCGCGTTCTACATGCTCGGCGCCTTCGGGGCGTTCGTCGCGCTCGACTCGTTCGGGCTGAACTTCTGGCTCGCCCTGGCGCTGGTCCCGGTGCTGCTCGGGGCGGCCGGGGTCGCCCTGGAACGGCTGTTCATCCGGCGGCTGGCGCCGCTCGACCCCCTCTACAACTTCCTGTTCACGTTCGGGCTGGCGCTGATCCTCCAGGACCTGGTGAAGCGGAGCTACGGCGTGCAGTCCCAGCCGTACCCGCGGCCGTCGGAGCTGGGCGGCTCGATCGACCTCGGCCTGTTCACCTACCCCGCCTACCAGGTGTTCGTGCTGGCGGTGTCGGCGGTGGTGTGCGGCGCGGTGTGGGTCGTCCTCACCCGGACCCGGGTCGGGATGATCGTGCGGGCCGCCACCGAGCGGCCCGAGCTGACCCGCGCCCTGGGCATCGACGTCGGCCGCTGGGTGACCCCGGTGTTCGGCTTCGGCATCGCGCTGGCCGGGTTCGCCGGGGTGCTGGCCGCGCCGATGCGGGCGGTCAACCCGCTGATGGGCGCCGACCTGATCATCACCGTGTTCGCGGTGGTGGTGATCGGCGGGCTGGGCTCGGTGTTCGGCTCGGTCGCCGCGGGCTTCGCGGTCGGCCTGGCGTCGGCGCTGGGCAACCTGTACGCGCCCGCGCTCTCCCAGACCCTGGTGTTCATCCTCATGGCGGCCGTCCTGCTGTGGCGCCCGGCCGGCCTGTTCGGACGTGAGGAGGCGTTCCGATGATCCTGTCCCGGCTGGCCGGACGGCCGGTGCTGCTGGCCGCCGGCCTGGTCGCCGCCCTGGTCCTGCCGTGGGTGGTCTACCCGCCGGTGGCGCTGGACATCGCCTGCTGGGCGTTGTTCGCCGCCGCCGTGGACCTGCTCCTCGGCTTCACCGGGCTGCTGTCGTTCGGGCATGCCGCGTTCTGGGGCGGCTCCGCGTACTGCACCGGCCTGATCGCCCTGCACACCGGGCTGCCGTTCCCGGTCGCGATCATCGGCGGCGCGGCGTTCGCGGCGGCGCTGGCGGTCCCGATCGGCCTGCTGTCGGTCCGGCTGCGCGGCATCTACTTCGCCATGGTCACCCTCGCGTTCGCCCAGATGGTCTACTTCGTCGCCAACCAGTGGCGGGACGTGACGGGCGGCGAGAACGGGCTCCAGGGCATTCCCAGGGAGCTGTTCGGGCTGGACCTGTCCGAGCCGTTCTACTTCTACTACGCGGGCCTGCCGTTCGTGCTGTTCGGCCTCTTCGCGGCCTGGCGGATCGTGCGCTCGCCGTTCGGCCGGGTGCTGGTGTCGATCCGCGACAACCCGGCGCGGGCCCGCGCCCTCGGCTACCCGGTGGACCGCTACAAGCTGCTCGCCTTCGTCCTGTCGGCCGCGCTGTCGGGGATCGCCGGCGGCCTGTTCGCCATCGGCCACGGGTTCGCCTCGCTGCAGGAGGTGTACTGGACCACCTCCGGGCAGGCCGTGATGATGGTCGTGCTCGGCGGCATCGGCACGCTGTGGGGCGGCACGATCGGCGCGGCCCTGATCGTCCAGCTGCACGACAACCTGGCCAGTGCCGGGTTCCAGGAGATCGGCATCGTCACCGGCTCGATCTTCATCGTCGTGGTGCTGCTCTTCCGCCGCGGCATCTGGGGCACCGCCCGCCACCTGCTGGTCACCCGCCGTACGGCGGCGTCCACCGAGCAGCCGGCACCCGAACGCCAGGAGGCGGCCGACGCCTCCGTCTGAAAAGTCCTCCGGCCCCGCGGACCAGGATCCGCGGGGCCGGGCCGTGCCGGCGGCCGGTTCAGCGCTGGAGGCGGTGCAGGCGCAGGGCCAGCTGGATCTCCAGGGCGCGGCCGGGATCCTGCCAGCCCTCGCCCAGGAGGCGGCCGACCCGGTCGAGCCGCTGCGTGACCGTGTTGACGTGGATGTGCAGCCGCTCGGCCGTCCTGGACAGGCTGCACCCGGTGCCGAAGTAGTCCTCCAGCGTCCGGACGAGCGTGGTGCCCCGGCGGGCGTCGTAGTCCAGGACCGGGCCGAGCACGGAGTCCAGGAAACCCCCGACGTCGCGGTCGCCGCCGATGAGCAGGCCGACGAAGCCCAGCTCGCCGGCGCCCGCGCCGTCCCCGGCCCGGCCGAGGGCCAGCAGCGCGTCGGCGCAGCGCCGCGCCTCCCGGTGGGCGGCGGCCACCGCTCCCGGCGCGCGCACCGGCCCGGCCGCGCCGACGGTGACGGGCGCCGCCAGCGACGCGCCCAGTTCCTTGGCGACCCTGCGGGCGGCGTCGCCGGGACGGTCGCCCGGCAGCAGCAGCACGATCTCCTCGCCCCGGGCCGCCGACAGGCCGCGCGCCACCGCCGCGTGCGAGGACGCCCAGAACGCCGCGCGCCCCCGCTGCTCCGGCGCGGCGCACCGCGCCGACAGCACCACGTGCGGCTCCGCCAGGTCCACGTGCACCAGGCGGGCCCGCGCCGTGAGCGCGTCGGCGTCCGACACCCGGCCGGCCAGCAGGTCGTCCAGCAGCTCGCCCCGGACCCGCCCCTCGGCCTCGGTCACGCTGCGGCGCAGCAGCATCAGCAGCGCCGTGACCAGCGCCGCCCGTTCCAGGATGCGCTGGTCGGCGTCCGACACCTCCTCCGGCGTGCGCAGCACCAGCGTGCCCAGCACCTCCTCGCCGGTGGAGACCGAGGCGATCCACAGGTCGCCGCGCCGGACCGTACGGCCCTGGGCGCGGGCGGAGTGCGCGGCGGCCGTCACGGCGGCGAACTCCTCCGCGCCGAGCGGCCCCGGGTCCCCGGCCCCCGCCAGCGGGCGCCCTTCGGCGTCCAGGACGAGCAGGGTCCCGCCGAGGACCTCGGTGACCACCGCGGCCACGTCCTCGGCGCCGCCGCCCCGCACCACCAGGGCGGTCATCCGGTCGTGCGCCTGCGCCGCCCGCTCGACCGCCGCGCTGCGCGCCTGAACGACCGCGTTGGCCGCGCTCAGCTCCTCCAGCGCCGTCCGGGTCTCCTCCAGCAGCCGGGCGTTGTCGATGGCCACGGCGGCGTGCGCGGCCAGCGAGCCCAGCAGCACCGACTCCTCCCGGTCGAACGGCCGCTCGCTGCGGTTGGCCGCGTACAGCACGCCGATCACCCGGCTGCCCAGCCGCATCGGCACCGCCGTGATCGCGACCAGCGCCTCCTCGGCCACCGCCTCGTCGATGAAGTCGCGATGCCGGAACTGCGGGTCCTTCAGGTAGTGGGCGCTGGTGTACGGCATCGCCGTCTGCGCCACCAGGCCGCCCAGCCCGGCGCCCATCGGCAGCCGCAGCCGCCGGAACGCCGCCGAGACCGAGCCGTCGGTCACCCGCATGTAGGTGTCGCCGCGCTCGTCGTCGTTCAGCGTCATGTAGGCGATGTCGGCGTTCAGCAGCCGCCGGGCGCGGCGGACGATCGCCTCCAGCACCGCGTCGTGGTCGCGCAGCCCGGCCAGGTCGCTGGCGGTGTCGAACAGCGCCGCCAGCTCCGCCTCCCGGCGGGCGTGCCGGCGCATGATCGTGCGGACCCGGAGCGCGGCGATCTTCGCGGCCTCCAGCTCGGCCAGCGCCTCCGGGGCCGCCCCTGCCGCGCGGGCCGCCACCAGCGGCCCCTCGAACTCGACGGGCGACGCCTCCCGGGCCAGCAGATCGAGGAAGACGGTGCAGGACATGCGGGTCATTGTGGGCGTGCCGCCGGTATCGCCGTCAATGCGCGGTCCATCCCCCGTCCATCGAGAACGACGCCCCGGTCATCATCGCGGCCTGCGGCGCGCACAGGTAGGCGACCAGCTCGGCCACCTCCGCGGGCTCGATCAGCCGCTTCACCGCCGCCCTGGCCAGCAGGACGTCGGTGGTCACCGCGCCGGGCGACATGCCGTGCACCCGCGCCTGGTCCTCGATCTGCCCCTCCACCAGGGGCGTACGGACGTAGGCGGGGCAGACGCAGTTGGAGGTCACCCCGTGCGCGGCGCCCTCCAGAGCGATCACCTTGGACAGCCCTTCGAGCGCGTGCTTGGCCGTCACGTACGCCGCCTTGTACGGCGAGGCGCGCAGCCCGTGCACGGAGGAGATGTTGACGATCCGGCCCCAGCCCCGCCCGTACATCCCCGGCAGGCTGCCCCGGACCAGCCGGAACGGCGCCTCCACCATCATCCGCAGGATCCGCGAGAACGTCTCCGGCGGGAACTCCTCGAGCGGCGCCACATGCTGGATCCCGGCGTTGTTGACCAGGATGTCGGCGGCGCAGGAACGGGCGAGCGCGTCGGCCTCGGCCAGGTCGGCCAGGTCGGCCGCCCGCGCCGTCCCGCCGATCGCCGCCGCCGCCTCCGCCGCGGCCTCGGCGCGTATGTCGGCCACCACCACGTGGGCCCCGGCGGACGCCAGGCGGCGCGCGCAGGCCAGGCCGATGCCGCCCGCCCCGCCGGTGACCAGGGCCGTGCGCCCCGAGAGGTCGAGGCCGGCGGCGGGCACCCGCACGTCCGGCCCCGGAGTCACGCTCGTCATGGGCCGAACCTACGAAGGGCACGGCCCCCCTCCTATGGAGCGCGCCGACATAATCGGCCCCCCTCCCATGTGGGTCACCGCCGCGTTCACCCCGCCGCCGCCCTCCCGTCCAGGGCCGGTACCGCCGCGCCGGGACGGGAACGCTAGCGTCGGAGGCCGTGCCGATCATGGAGGTGCCGTGACCGAGATCGCCCACCGCTTCGTCGAGTCCACCGGCGGGCTGCGGATGCACGTCGCCGAGGCGGGCTCCGGGCCCCTCGTCCTGCTCCTGCACGGATTCCCGGAGTGCTGGTACTCGTGGCGGCACCAGCTCGTCGCGCTGGCCGAGGCCGGGTACCACGCGGTCGCGCCGGACCAGCGCGGCTACGCCCGCACCGGCGGGCCCCGCGAGGCCGACCGGTACACCATCCACCATCTGGTCGGCGACGTGGCCGGGCTGATCGACGCCCTGGGCGAGGAACGGGCCGTCGTGGTCGGCCACGACTGGGGAGCGCCCGTCGCCTGGGCCACCGCCCAGTTCCTCCCCGAACGGGTGCGCGGGGTGGCCGGGCTGTCGGTGCCGCACCGGCCGCGCAGTTCAAGGCCCCCGGTCCAGGCCATGCGGGAGATGTTCGGCGAGGGCTTCTACATGGTCCACTTCCAGCGCCCCGGGGAGCCCGAGGCCGACCTCGACCGCGACCGCACCGCGACGTTCCGCCGGATCCTGTACGCGGCGTCCGGCGACGGCGGCGGCCTGCTTCCGGCCGTCCCCGAGGGCGGCGGCTTCGTGGAGTCCTGCCCGGAGCCCGCCCGGCTTCCCGGCTGGCTCACCGAGGACGACATCGCCACGTACGCGCGCGAGTACGGGGACGCGGGCTTCGCCGGCCCCGTCAACTGGTACCGCAACCTCGACCGCAACTGGGAGCTCACCGCCGCCTGGCACCGCGCGCCGATCACCCCGCCCGCCCTCTACATCGGCGGTGACCGCGACCCCGTCGTGGCCGGTCCCGCCCGCCGCGCCGTCGACCGCCTGGCCGACTTCGTCCCGAACCTGCGCGGCACCGTCTGGCTGTCCGGATGCGGCCACTGGACCCAGCAGGAGCGCCCCGCCGAGGTCAACGAGGCCCTGATCGGCTTCATCCGCGACCTCTGACCCCTCCAGGGCCGTCCCGAGAGTCCCCCAGGAAAAGGGTGGGGGCTTCCGGGACCGTTGGGGTGTCCCGGAAGCCCCCATGCGCCGTGAGGTGCGATCACGGCCTACACCTCCGTGATCGCCGTCCTCGCGGCGGGTGAGCGGGCTCTTGTCAGGCGTCGCCGCCCGTGTTGCTCTCGGCCGACTGGACGCCGCCCGCGAACACGGTGCTGACGTCGGAGTCCAGCCGGTAGCGCTCGATCGCCTGCTGCAGCGTCTCCGGCTTGACCTCGCCCTGGCGGGCGAGCCGGGTCAGCACGGCCAGCACGATCGAGGCCGAGTCGACATGGAACGCCCGGCGCGCCGCGGCGCGGGTGTCGGAGAACCCGAACCCGTCGGTGCCGAGGGAAGAGTAGTCCCCGGGGACCCACGGCGCGATCTGGTCCGGCACGGCCCGCATGTAGTCGCTCACCGACACGATCGGCCCCGGCGCGCTCTCCAGGACCCGGGTGACGTACGGGACGCGCTGCTCGGCGTCGGGGTGCAGCAGGTTCCACTCGTCGCACGCCTGGGCCTCGCGGGCCAGTTCGTTCCACGAGGTGGCCGACCAGACGTCGGCGGCCACGCCCCACTCCTCGGCCAGCAGCCGCTGCGCCTCCATGGCCCAGCGCCCGGCCACGCCCGAGGCCATGATCTGGGCGCGGGGCGCCTGGCCGTTACCGGTCTCCGGGGCCACCTTCAGCCGGTAGAGGCCCTTGAGGAGGCCCTGGACGTCCAGGTCCTCCGGCTCGGCCGGCTGCTGGTACGGCTCGTTGTAGACGGTCAGGTAGTAGAAGACGTCCTCGCCCCGCGGGTGCTCCTCGGACGAGCCGTACATCCGGCGCAGCGCGTCCTGGACGATGTGCGCCAGCTCGAACGCCCAGGTCGGGTCGTAGTGCACGCAGGCGGGGTTGGTGGCCGCGATCAGGGGCGAGTGCCCGTCGGCGTGCTGCAGGCCCTCACCGGTCAGCGTGGTGCGGCCCGCGGTGGCGCCCAGCAGGAAGCCGCGTCCCATCTGGTCGCCCAGCGCCCACATCTGGTCGCCGGTCCGCTGGAACCCGAACATCGAGTAGAAGATGTAGACCGGGATCATGTGCTCGCCGTGCGTGGCGTAGGCGGTGCCCGCGGCGATCGTGGAGGCCATCGAGCCCGCCTCGCTGATGCCCTCGTGCAGCATCTGGCCCTGCTCGGACTCCTTGTAGGCGAGCAGCAGCTTGCGGTCCACGCCCTCGTAGGTCTGCCCGTGCGGGGCGTAGATCTTGGAGGTCGGGAACAGCGAGTCCATGCCGAACGTGCGGTACTCGTCCGGGGCGATCGGGACGAACCGGGCGCCGATGTTCTGGTCCTTGATCAGGTCCTTGAGCAGCCGGACGAAGGCCATGGTGGTGGCCACGTTCTGCTTGCCGGAGCCCTTCTTCAGCTCCGCGTAGACCGGGTCGCCGGGCAGCTTGAGCGGCTTGGCCCGGACCACCCGCTTGGGCAGGAACCCGCCCAGCGCCGCGCGGCGCTCGCGCATGTACTCGATCTCGTCGGAGTCCTCGCCCGGGTGGTAGTACGGCGGCAGCTCCGCCTCCAGCGCCGAGTCGGGGATGTCCAGGTAGAGCCGGTCGCGGAACTCCTTCAGCTCGGCCTTGGTGAGCTTCTTCATCTGGTGGGTGGCGTTGCGGGCCTCGAAGTCGGGCCCCAGCGTCCAGCCCTTGATGGTGTGCGCCAGGATGACGGTCGGCTGGCCCACGTGCTCGCGGGCGGCCTTGAACGCCGCGTACACCTTGCGGTAGTCGTGCCCGCCGCGCGACAGCTTGCGCAGGTCGTCGTCGGACAGGTGCTCGACCATCTTGCGCAGCCGCGGGTCGTCGCCGAAGAAGTGGTCGCGGATGTAGGAGCCGGACTCGACGGTGTAGGTCTGGAACTGGCCGTCGGGCGTGGTGTTCATCTTGTTGACCAGCACGCCGTCGGCGTCCTGGGCCAGCAGCGGGTCCCAGTCGCGGCCCCAGACGACCTTGATGACGTTCCAGCCGGCGCCGCGGAAGAACGACTCCAGCTCCTGGATGATCTTGCCGTTGCCGCGTACCGGGCCGTCGAGCTGCTGCAGGTTGCAGTTGACCACGAAGGTGAGGTTGTCCAGCTCCTCGCGCGCGGCCAGCCCGATCGCGCCCAGCGACTCCGGCTCGCCCATCTCGCCGTCGCCGAGGAAGGCCCACACGTGCGAGCGGGAGGTGTCCTTGATCTTGCGGTTGTAGAGGTAGCGGTTGAAGCGGGCCTGGTAGACCGAGTCGATCGCGGTGAGCCCCATGGAGACCGTGGGGAACTCCCAGAAGTCCGGCATCAGCCGCGGGTGGGGGTAGGACGACAGCCCCCCGCCCGGATGCGACATCTCCTGGCGGAAGCCGTCCAGTTTCTCCTGCGGCAGCCGGCCCTCGAGGAACGCGCGGGCGTAGATGCCGGGGGCCGCGTGCCCCTGGAGGAAGACCTGGTCGCCCGACTCGCCGTGGTCCTTGCCCCGGAAGAAGTGGTTGAAGCCGACCTCGTAGAGGGAGGCGGCCGAGGCGTAGGTGGCGATGTGGCCGCCGACCCCCAGCTCGGGCCGGTTGGCCCGGGAGACCATGATGGCCGCGTTCCAGCGGATGTAGGCGCGGATCCGCCGCTCGATGTGCTCGTCGCCGGGGAACCACGGTTCCCGCTCCGGCGGGATGGTGTTGATGAAATCGGTGCTCCGCAGGCCGGGCACGCCCACCTGCTGCTCGCGGGCGCGCTCCAGGAGCCGGAGCATCACATACCGCGCCCGGCTGCGGCCCTCGGTCTTGATCACCGTGTCGAGCGATTCCAGCCACTCCCGGGTCTCGTCCGGGTTGATGTCCGGGAGCTGGCTCGGCAGGCCGTCGCTGATGATCGAATAACGCTGACGTCCGGAAGCCACGGGGTCCCCTCTGTGCTTACCGTCTTCTCCTGGTGAGGCGCGCGCGCCCGGTGAGCGGCCCGCGTCCTCGCGGACGACTGTTCGTCGTCGGTGGTACGTGATCCCCATCGTCGCTGTTTGCGACGCCTAACGCATCTCTACCAACCAGTAACCATTGTGCCCGGTCATCGGGGGTGCGGCGGTTCTCGCGACCGGGTTTGGGAACCCCCTGCGCGGAGCAGTCAACCCATACGAGGGCGAACCGAAAGCCCTACTGAAGGGTGTCCGGAACGGGTCCGACGGTGGCGGTGCGCCACGCGCCGCACCACCTTTCCCTCGGGCACCACGGGACACGGACGACCACGCCCGGACGGCCGCGGAGGCGCGGCCGGACGGTCTGGGGGAGAGTGATGAACGCATCGGTGGGAGATCGGCTGCATGTGCACGGCAACGCGGTAGGCCAGCCCGACAGGTCGGGAGAGATCATCGAGGTGCGCGGCGCCGAGGGCGGGCCGCCCTACACGGTCCGCTTCGACGACGGGCACACCGGCCTGGTCTTCCCGGGGCCGGACGCCGTGATCGAGACTCCGGCCAGGGAGCACGTCCACGCCGATCGCTGAGGTACGCGTGCCGGGGCCCGATGGGGTACACCTGGGAGCATGAAGAGCACCGTGGTCCAGGTGACCACCGGCGACCGGCAGGTCGTTCACGACATCACGGGCGAGTGCGAGCGATTCGCCGCCTCGGCGGGTGATGACGGGCTGCTGCATGTCTTCGTCCCGCACGCCACGGCAGGCATCGCCCTCATCGAGCTGGGCTCCGGCAGCGACGACGACCTGCTGGCCGCCCTGGAGGACCTGCTGCCCGCCGACGACCGCTGGCGCCACGCCCACGGGTCCCGTGGCCACGGCCGGTCACACGTGTTGCCCGCGCTCGTCCCGCCGTACGCGACGCTGCCCGTGGTGGGCGGCCGGCTGGCCCTGGGGACGTGGCAGTCGGTGGCCCTGGTCGATCTCAATGTCGACAACCCGGATCGTCAGGTGCGATTGTCGTTTCTTGCGGGATGAGCGTCCGTTGTTACTCTCGGCGGGTGTCCAAGGAACGCCGGGGCCGTATTCGGGCCCATGAGGCCACCAAAAGCCGGGAAGACACTTGCGCTAGTGCCACTTACTTGTGTGGACTGTCCCGCAAAACCCGAACCAGTGTGGATGGGCCGCCATCGGGGCGGCCCGGAACCGCACAGCACGGACTATCGACCATGGGAGGACTTTCGTGAGCGCGACCGCGGGTCAGGCGCAGTCTGAGCGCAGCCTGGCCGAACGGCTCGGCCTCAAGCCGGGCCAGGTGGTGCAGGAGATCGGCTTCGACGACGACGTCGACGAGGAGCTGCGCAGCTCCGTCGAGGCCGTCACGGGGAACGAGCTGGTCGACGAAGACTATGAGGATGTGGTCGACGTCGTGCTGCTGTGGTGGCGTGAAGAGGACGGGGACCTCTTCGACGGCCTCGCCGACGCGATGGTGCCCCTGACCGGTGGCGGCCACATCTGGTTGCTGACCCCCAAGGCGGGCCGCGACGGCCACGTGGAGCCCAGCGACATCGGGGAGGCCGCGCAGACGGCCGGCCTGGCCCAGACCAGCAGCGTCAGCGCCGCCAGGGAGTGGTCGGGGACCCGCCTCGTCGCCCCCAAGGTGCACAAGTAGCCGCACGCCCGCCGTACCTCCCGGTCGGCCGGTCCCCGGCCGGTCGGCGGCCGGTCGGCGGCCGGTCGGCGGCCGTCCGCCGGCGCCCGCGGCGCTCCGGGGGCACGTCCCCGGCTGAGGGGACGGGCGAGGTGGCAGACTGGCCCGTGGTCGCCGTGACCGGGGGTCGTGCCTCTGGTGCCCGTGCCCGCCGCACCGGCCGGCCCGTGGCGCGCGCCCGCGCGCCCACCCCCACGACCGTGGGGGGTCACCCTTCCCGCCGCGCGGCGGGACGAGCCCCAGGAGAGGCATGGCGGTTGAGGTAGGCGACGTCGCGCCGGACTTCGAGCTGAAGGACCAGCACGGCACCCCGGTGAAGCTGTCGGATCTCCGCGGCCGGAAGAACGTCGTCGTGGTGTTCTACCCGCTGGCGTTCAGCGGCGTCTGCACGGGCGAGCTGTGCGCGATCCGTGACGAGCTGCCCACCCTCGGCGGCGACGACGTCCAGGTGCTGGCCGTCTCGGTCGACTCCATGTTCGCGCTGCGGGCCTGGTCCGACCAGGAGGGCTACACGTTCCCGCTGCTGGCCGACTTCTGGCCGCACGGCGGCACCGCGCGCCGGTACGGCGTCTTCGACGAGGAGAAGGGCGTCGCGCTGCGCGGCACCTTCGTCATCGACACCGAGGGCGTCGTCCGCTGGAAGGTCGTCAACGCCATTCCCGACGCGCGGGACCTCGACGAGTACCGCAAGGCGCTCGCCGGACTCTGAGCGATCCGGGCCAGGGCCGGGCGCGGTGGCCGTCCTGAGGGCGGCCGGCGGTTCCCCGGTCCTGGCCCCCGCACCCCTGGAGGTGTGATGCCCTGCTTCCGATGCGGGGCGCGGCAGACCGACCCCGTGCGCGGCGCGAGCCCGTGGAAGCGCGGGGTCCGCGCCGAACGGCAGGTCCTGATCTGCCCGGGCTGCCAGGCCGCCCACGGCGGGACGGCCGAGCTCGACCGCTGCGCCTCCTGCGGCTCGGCGGCGCTGGGCTGCCGTCTCGGCGAGATCGAATGCCGCGACTGCGGGCACACCCGGGCGGCGGTGCGGGACGAGGCGTGCCCGGACGACCGGGTTCCCTCCGGGGCCGCTCCGGCCGATTCCGGCCTCTCCGAGGAGGTGGCCGCGGCGCTGACCCGGTTCTTCCGGCGCGATCCCGTCCCCGAACGCGAACCCGGCCCCTGACCTCGGCGGACGACCCGTCCCGGGCTTGACGCGCGGCCTCCGGGGTGCCAACCTGCGACGCAGCGTTCTCCGGTGAGCGCGCGGGTGAGCGACGTGGGAGGCCGCCGATGCCCTTCGTCCTGATGCGCGTGGTGCAGCGGATCGGGGCCCGCGCCTGGCGCGGCCCGGCCCTGGTGCTGGCGGCCGCGGGGCTGCTCGGCTGGACGCTCATCGCCGTGTTCGAGAAGCCCGGGTCCGAGCTCAGGAACCCGGCGCACTTCCTCTGGTACTTCTTCGTCAGCGGCACCACCACCGGCTACGGCGACCTGTACCCCGAGACGGCCGGCGGCCGGGTCGGCGGGGCGATCGTGATCGTCGCGGGCCTGACCGCCGGGCTGATGCTGTTCGCGGAGGCGACCCTCTGGATGGCGAAGGGCAGGACCATGAAGGCCAACGGGCGGGCCCGGCTGCACCACCGCCGGCACATCGTGATCATCGGGTACGAGCGGGACCGGCTGCGCGCCGTGATCCGCCAGCTGAGGGCCGATCCGGAGTTCGTCCGGGCCCCTGTCGTCACCGTCTTCTGGCCGGGCCAGCTCACCGGGGAGAACCCCGATCCCGAGCTGTACGACGTGGTGCTCCTCGACGACACCGCCTACGATCGGGCGCGGCTGGCCGACGCCCGCACGGTGCTGGTGGTGGGCCGCAACGACGACGAGACCGTGCGGGTGATGCTCGGGGTCGGCGCCTTCCTGCGCCGGCACGGGGCCACCGCGCCGCACCTGCTCGCCGGGGTGCACGAGGGCGGCCGGCGGGCCGAGATCGGCGAGGCGCTCGACCTGATCGGGGACGGCATCGAGACGGTCGACATCGACGATCCGGCGGTGGTCGCGGTCGCGATCCGCAACCCCGGGGTCGCCTCGATCTACCACAACCTGGCCAGCACGCTGGACGCCGACTCCACGCTGTTCCGCGTGGACGTGCCCGAGGGCGCGGGCGAGTGGCCCCGCCTGGACCTGGCGATCTTCCTGCTCCGGCGTGGCAGCACCCTGCTGGCGGTGGGCGACTCGCACCGTCCCAACGCCCGGTTCCGGCTGGCCGCCGCGCCGGGGGAGACGGTCCGGGGCGGCCAGTCGCTGGCCGTGGTGGCGCCTGACCGTCCGGTCATTCCGTGGGGCGAGCTGTCCGGCCGGCCGGCGGCCCAGGACACGGTCGCCCAGGGGTGAGCACGGAAGCCCCGGGGTGAGCACGGTCGCCCAGGGGGGAGCACGGGGGTGAGCCAGGAGGGCGCCCGTTGCGCCCAGTGGGCGCCCTCCTGGCTCGCCGCGGTCGCGCGGCCCGGAAACGTCCCGGGGCCTCCCCGCGCGGCTCGCGGAATCTACCGTAGATCGGCGGCCGGGCCGTCGATCCTCTGACATGGATCTTCGCATCGCCCTCCGACGAACCGGTTAACGGAATGGCGACGATGCGGTGGGGGCGGGCACCGGGCGGTGGCGGGCCGCCGCCGCGGACGGTGTGGAGCCGGCGGCGCGCCACCGCCCGGCGCGTTCGGGGGCCGGGCGGGCGGTTCAGGCCGCCTGGCGGCGGCCGGCGTCGAGCAGGTGGTAGAGGAGGAGCAGCTGGGTGATCGCCAGCGGGTCGCTGGCGCCGTCCTCTCCGAAACGGCCGAGGGCCCGCGGGTCCAGGCCGCCGTTCCCGGCCCAGGGTGCCAGGCGTTCCCAGATGGCCTTCTTCACCACCTGCGACTCCTCGGGGGAGACGTACCCGTGCACGTGCAGGGAGTCGACGGGGCGGCCGTCGGTGTCGCGATGGAGCCGCAGGTGCATCGCGGTCTCCCCGCCCGCCGCCGGGTCCGCCTCGCCGATGACCGCGCCCAGCTCGGGGTGGTCGATGGTCGGGCGCAGCAGCAGTTCGGCCGACAGCGGCGTCCCGGGCGGGTCGTGGCGTTCGGTGACCGGCGCGAAGCGCACCACGATGTCGGCCCAGCGGCGCTGAGGGCGGATGTAGGCGGCGCTCTCCGGTTCGCGCCGGGCGAGCTCGGCCTCCACCTGCGCGGGCGTGTAGCCGCGCTTCTCGCAGTCGCGGCGGACCTTCCAGGAATGCCGCAGCCGCTCGGGCGGGTCGAGGTAGACGGTGATGTCGAAGCAGGCGCGGGCCAGGCGGGTGTGCAGCGGCAGCAGGCCCTCGACGATCACGAAGTCGCGCGGCTCCACCAGCTCGGGACGGACCAGCTCGCCGGTGGTGTGGTCGTACACCGGCTTGAGGATCGGTTCGCCCATGGACAGCAGTTGCAGGTGCTGTTCCATGACGTTGATGTGGTTGCAGTCCGGGTGCAGCGCCGTGAACGGCTTGCCGCGGCGCTCCGCGCGGTCGTAGCGATGGTAGTCGTCCACGCAGACGGCGGTCATCCGGTCCGCCCCCAGGCACTGCACCAGGCCCCTGGTCAGCGTGGTCTTGCCCGCGGCGCTGTCCCCGGCGATGGCGAGCATGACGGGGCGCCGGCCCGCTCCGCGCGCCCGGAGCATGTGCACGATCCGATGGGGCACCTGTGTCCTCCGTCCCGGCGGCGTTGTGTGCTCCAGACGGTAGGGCGGGGCCGTTCCGGGGGCGTCCCCCAAACAGGGGAGACGGGGGGTGAAAACGGACAAAGCTCTGACCAAGAAGGGGCTACTGGCCAGTAGGTAACGGTTGTTATCGTTCCGGAATGGGACCCGTTCGCGTCGTCCTCGTCGACGACCACGAGATGATCCTCGCCGGCCTGCAGGCGATGCTGGGCGGCTACTCGGGTCGCGTGCGCGTCGTGGGGCAGGCCGGCACCGGCGACGAGGCGACCCGGCTCGTCACCTCGCTGCGCCCGGACGTGGTGCTGCTGGACATGCGGCTCGGCCCGGAGAGCGGCCTGGACCTGTGCCGGGTGATCACCAAGCGGGTGCCGGAGGCGCGCGTGGTCTTCCTGTCGGTGTACGACGACGAGCAGTACGTCTTCGAGGCCCTGCGCGCCGGGGCCGGCGGCTACCTGCTCAAGCGGGTGGACGGGTCGGAGCTGGTCCGGCGGCTGGAGGAGGTCGCCCAGGGCGAGACCGTCGTCGACCCGACCCTCGCGGGCCGGATGGTGGTCACGGCGGCCCGGCTCACCCGGGGCGAGTTCTGGCCCGGCGCCAACCGCGGCCTCACCCAGCGCGAGAGCGAGGTGCTGTCGCTGCTGGTCGGCGGGCTGTCCAACAAGGCCATCGCGGCCCGGCTGGTGCTCGGCGAGGAGACCGTCAAGAGCCATCTGCGGGCCCTCTACCGCAAGCTGGAGGTGGCCGACCGCTCGGCGGCCATCGCCGTCGCCCTCCGCGAGGGGCTGTTCCGGTGACGGCCGGCGCGCGGACGGCGGGGCCGCCGGAGCCGTTGCAGGTGCTCGCCGGGGGCGGGCACGACCTGCTGGTACGGATCGTGGCCGTGGCGTGCTCGGACCGGAGCCTGCCCGAGCTCGCCGGGGAGCTGGCCGGGCTGGTCGTCCGCTCCGGACGGGCCCTGGCGTTCTGCGACGTGTACGTCCTGGACGAGGACGAGCGGGCCCTGGAGGCGCCGGGCGGGCCGCCCGTACCGCTGGGGGAGGGCGACGTGGGCTGGGTCGCCGCCCACGGCCGCCCGCGCGCGCACGCCGACGGCCGGGGCGTGGCGGTGCCCGTCCTCAGCGGCGGGGTCGTGATCGCGGTGCTCGACGTACGGTCGCCGGTGCGCTGCCCGCCGGAGGACGTCGTGCTGGTCACCGCGCTGGCCGGGCTGTTCGCGCCGGTGCTGTGCTCGTGCCGGCGGCTGCGCGCCGCTCAGGAGCGCGAACGCGCCGCCGAGCGCTTCGCCGAACGGGCCGTGGAGGTCCAGGAGGCCGAGCGGTCGCGGCTGAGCCGGGAGATCCACGACGGCATCGCGCAGCGCCTCGCCGGGCTGGGGTTCCACCTGTCGGCGGCCGAGGAGACGCTGCCCGAGCACCATCCCGAGGCGCGGGCGCAGATCGGCCACGCGCGGCGGCTGTGCGAGCTGGCCGCCGCCGAGACGCGCGCGGCGATCGGCGGCCTGCGCCCGCCCGTCCTGGACGATCTCGGCCTGGCCGCGGCGCTGGCCACGCTCGCCCGCGAGGCCGGCCAGGGGCTGGGCGGGCGCGCCCTGCCCCGCCCCGGAGGCCCCGGCGACGCCGCCGCCGAGCCGCGCGGCGAGGGGCTCGACGTCACCGTGGCCGTCTCCGGGGAGCTGGAGGACGCGCTGCCCGACCACGTGCAGACCGCGCTGTACCGGATCGCCCAGGAGGCGGTGGGCAACTGCCTGAGGCACGCGTCCGCCTCCTACGTCGACCTGCTGCTGGAGCACGATCACGACCGGGTCCGCCTGATGGTGAAGGACGACGGCGTGGGCTTCTCCCCGCGGGCGGTCGCGGGCCGGGGCCGGCACGGCCGCCGTCCCGACTCCTACGGCCTGCGCGGCATGGCCGAACGCGCCGAACTGCTGGGCGGCCGGGTCACCGTGACCAGCCGTCCGGGCGTCGGCACCACGGTCGAGGCGGTGATCCCCATCCCGCGCTCGTAGCGGCCCGCCGGGCCCCGGCCGGGCTCAGCGGTCGAGGACCCGGAACGTCAGGCCGGCCCGGTCGAGCCTGCGGATGAGGGCGTCGCCCATGGCCACGGCGGTGGTGACCTGCCCGGCGGTCTCGGGGAGGTCGTCGTGGGCCAGGCACAGCGCCGACTCGGCCAGCATCTTGGCCGTCTCGTCGTAGCCGGGATCGCCGCCCGCGACCTCGGTCACCACCCGGTGCCCGCCGCCCTCGCCGACGAACGTCACCTTGAACCAGCTCCGCGCGCGCCGTTCGGCCGAGGGTCCGTCGCCGGGCGCGCTGACCAGCCGCAGCAGCAGCGCCCGGGTGGGCGGCAGCTGCGCCAGCGCCACGGCGGCGCCCATCCCGGCGGCCAGGCCCGCGGCGGCGGGCAGGCGCCTGACCGCGACGTACTGGCCGTAGGTGAAGACCGGGCCGTAACGGTCGAGGGCGGCGGCGGAGCGGGCCACGATCCGCGGGTCCAGCGTCGGCATCGGCAGCGTCCAGCCGCCGACGCGGGCGTGCGGGACCGCGCGCCGGGAGAGGCGGATCCGGCGGCCCTCCGGGCGCGGCTCGACCCGCCGCCGTTCCCGTTCCGCCCGCAGCATCCCGGGCATGTCGGAGAAGACGCCGATCGCCGAGTGCGCGGTGCCGCCGGAGAAGTCGGCGTCGAACCGGGCGAAGCCCTCCACGCGCAGGGGCACGTCCTCGGGAAGCCGCTGGACGGTGAAGTACGCGCCCAGGTCGTAGGGGATGGAGTCGAACCCGCAGGCGTGCACGATCCGGGCCCCGGTGCGCACGGCCTCCTCGTGGTGGAGCACGTACATCCGGTCGACGAACCCGGGCTCGCCGGTCAGGTCGAGGTAGTCGGTGCCGGCCGCGGCGCACGCGGCCACCAGCGGCTCGCCGTGGGTCCCGTACGGGCCGACGGTGGTGACCACGATCCGGGCGGCGCGCGCGACCTCCTCCAGTGACGCGGCGTCGCCGCTGTCGGCGCGCAGCAGCGGCAGCTTCTCGCAGGCCGGGTCGATCGCGGCGAGCCGGTCGCGTACCGCCTCCAGCCTGCCGCGGTCGCGTCCGGCCAGCGCCCAGCGGGTGCCCGGCGGGGCGTGCCGGGCCAGGTACTCGGCGGTCAGCCCGCCGGTGAAGCCGGTGGCGCCGTACAGGACGATCTCGTACGGGCGGTCGGTGGTCATGGGGGTCCCTTCGCGGTCGGCGGGGCGATCGGCGCGAGCCTGGATCCGTGCTCTTTTCCGAATCCGATTCTGTCGTGCTCGGGGTGAGCGCGCATCCGTCCCTGCCCGGCCCGCCGCCGGACATGCGCTGATGTCCTACGATGACGCACGGATCAAGGGGGGATGATGGCGTGATCGTGCTGGCGATGTCGATGGACGTCGCGGCCCTGCTGATCCTGGGCTGCGCGCGCTTCCTCCCGCCCGGCCGCTGGAGCCGGACCGGGCTGATCATGATCGCCGTCAGCCTGGCGCTGCTCTCGATCTCCGTCTGGCTCGCGTCCGGCTCCTGAGCGGCCATCGGCAGGCCGGTGACGCCGGCACCACCACCGGCCGGACCGGCTGTGACCTGATCTGGGACAGGCCGATGTCGGTGACGACCACCAAGCCGCCGGCTCCTCGCGCGTTCTCGGGAAGGCGGCGCCGTGCGGCGCATGTCCGGGGCTCGCTCACCCCTGCGCCTCGGTCCAGCCGGGGGCGTCCAGCAGGTGGCCGACGAACAGCAGCGTCGTCGGGGTCGGATCCGTCCCGGACACCGCGTGCCAGGGCCGGTCCAGGGGCATCCCGGGCGCGTCCACGACGACCAGGCGCCCGGCGGCCAGCTCGGCCCCGACGGCGTCCCGGGACACCAGGGCCACGCCCAGCCCGGCCGCCGCCCCGGCGATGACCGCGCCGTTGGAGCCGAGGACCAGGCTCGGCGGGGCGACCTCCAGCTCGGCCAGGTACGCCTCCGCGGTGGCCCGGGTGCCCGATCCCGGCTCCCGCATCACCCACGGCGTCGAGGCCGGCGCGAACGCCGCCGCCACCTCCGGGGCGCCCACCACCACCAGCTCGTTGGGACGGCGCGCCAGGACGGTCGCGGCGGCCCCCGCGGGCGGCCGGCCGGCCAGCACCAGGTCGGCCTCGTGCGCGGCCAGCCGGCCCCAGACCTCGCGGCTCGGCCCGACCTCCAGCGTCAGCCCGACCCCCGGCACGCGGGCCCGGAAGCCCGCCAGCAGCTCGGGGAGGACCTGGTCGGCCGCCGTCGTCACGGCCGCCAGCCGCAGCGTCCCGCGCGCCGGGTCGGCCGCCCCCAGGGCCGCCGCCCGGCCCTGTTCGAGCAGGCCCAGCACCTGCCGCGCGTACGCCGCGTACACCGTCCCGGCCGGGGTCAGGCCGACGCCCCGCCCCATCCGGCGGATGAGTGGAACCCCCAGGTCACGGGCCAGTGCGGTCACCGACGCCGACACCGCCGACTCGGTCACGTACAGGCGCCGCGCCGCCTCCCGCACCGAGCCGGTGTCCGCCAGCGCCACGAACGTCCGCAGCCGCGCCTCGGTCATCGCCCCGCCCTTCATTGAGCATTCGCTTGAGTATCACCGCAGAACACTTGATGGACAACACAAGTATCCGGGAGGCACGCTCGAAGCAGGCACGGGCGAGGGCCCGTGAGCCAGCCAGCAGGCGTCCCACGCGGGCGTCCGGACGGAGGTAGGGCCGATGAACGCGGGCAGATGGTCGGCGGGCGTGATCCCGTACGCGGAGATGGGCTACTGGCGGCCGGACTACCAGCCGAAGGACAGCGACATCCTGGCCGCCTTCCGGATCACGCCGCAGCCCGGCGTGCCCCCGGAGGAGGCCGGCGCCGCCGTCGCCGGCGAGTCCTCCACCGCCACCTGGACCGTGGTGTGGACCGACCGGCTCACCAGCTACGAGAACTACCAGGCCAAGTGCTACCGGGTGGAACCCGTACCGGGGCAGGAGGGCCAGTTCATCGCCTACATCGCCTACGACCTCGACCTGTTCGAGGAGGGGTCGATCGCGAACCTGACCTCGTCCATCATCGGGAACGTCTTCGGTTTCAAGGCCCTCAAGGCCCTGCGCCTGGAGGACATGCGCATCCCGACCCACTACGTCAAGACGTTCCAGGGGCCCGCGCACGGCATCGTCATGGAACGCGAGTACCTCGGCAAGTTCGGCCGCCCCCTGCTCGGCGCCACCGTCAAGCCCAAGCTGGGCCTGTCGGCCCGCAACTACGGCCGGGTCGTGTACGAGGCGCTGCGCGGCGGCCTGGACTTCACCAAGGACGACGAGAACATCAACTCCCAGCCGTTCATGCGCTGGCGCGACCGGTTCCTGTACTGCATGGAGGGCGTGAACCGGGCCCAGGCCGCGACCGGCGAGGTCAAGGGCCACTACCTCAACGTCACCGCCGGGACGATGGAGGCGATGTACGAGCGGGCCGAGTTCGCCAGGGAACTCGGCAGCGTCATCGTCATGATCGACCTGACCATCGGCTACACGGCCATCCAGTCGATGGCCCACTGGGCCCGCGCCAACGGCGTCCTGCTGCACCTGCACCGCGCCGGGCACTCCACGTACACCCGGCAGAAGAACCACGGCGTCAGCTTCCGCGTGATCGCCAAGTGGATGCGGCTGGCCGGCGTCGACCACATCCACGCCGGGACGGTCGTCGGCAAGCTGGAGGGCGACCCCAACAGCGTCGCGGGCTTCTACGACACCCTCCGGCAGGACCGGACCGCCGCCGACCCGGTCAAGGGCCTGTACTTCGACCAGGAGTGGGCCTCCCTGCCCGGCACCATGCCGGTCGCGTCCGGCGGCATCCACGCCGGGCAGATGCACCAGCTCCTGCACTACCTGGACGAGGACGTCGTCCTGCAGTTCGGCGGGGGCACCATCGGCCACCCCATGGGCATCGCCGCGGGCGCCGCCGCCAACCGGGTGGCCCTCGAAGCCATGATCAAGGCGCGGAACGAGGGCCGCGACTTCCTCGCCGAGGGCCCCGACATCCTGCGCGCCGCCGCCAAGCACAGCCGCGAGCTTGACGTCGCCCTGTCCACCTGGGGCGACATCACCTTCACCTACGAGTCCACCGACACCCCCGACGTCGTCGAGACGGCAGTGTTCACACCGACCCCCTGAAGGGGCCCCAACCTCGGAGCATCTGATGAGAATCACCCAGGGAACCTTCTCCTACCTGCCGGACCTCACCGACGAGGAGATCACGGCCCAGGTCGCGTACGCGCTCGGGCGGGGCTGGCCCTGCTCGATCGAGTTCACCGACGACCCGCATCCGCGCAACTCGTACTGGGAGATGTGGGGCCTGCCGATGTTCGACCTCACCGACCCGGCGGGGGTCCTGCTGGAGGTCAACGAGTGCCGCAAGGCGTACCCGGCGCACTACGTCCGGCTGAACGCCTACGACGCGAGCTACGGCCGGCAGACCACCGCGCTCTCCTTCATCGTCCAGCGCCCGGCCGAGGAGCCCGGGTTCCGGCTGGACCGCGAGGAGACCTCCGACCGCCGCGTGCGCTTCCGCGTCCACCCGTACGCCCTCGACCGCCCGCAGGGCGACCGGTACCGATGAGCGAACGACTCGGATTCGGGATGCGCCCGTCCGGCGACTCCCCGGCACCGGCGAACGGTTCGGCCGCCGGTGCCGGGGCACCACCCCCCGCCCCGCCGCTCCCGCCCGGCTCCCGGATCGACCTGGCCCGCGAGCGGGCGGACTCCCACATCGACGAGGTCCTGGACGCCCTGGAGGCCGAACTGGTCGGGCTGGCCCCGGTCAAGACCCGGATCCGGGAGATCGCCGCGCTCCTCCTGATCGACCGGATCCGCGCCCGCTTCGGCATCGACTCGGGCCGCCCCAACCTGCACATGTGCTTCACCGGCAGCCCCGGCACCGGCAAGACCACCGTCGCGACCAGGCTCGCCGAACTGCTGCACCGCCTCGGCTACGTCCGCCAGGGCCACCTGGTGTCGGTCACCCGCGACGACCTGGTCGGCCAGTACGTGGGCCACACCGCGCCCAAGACCAAGGAGGTCCTCAAACGGGCCATGGGCGGGGTGCTGTTCATCGACGAGGCGTACTACCTGTACCGGGCCGAGAACGAACGCGACTACGGCCAGGAGGCCATCGAGATCCTCCTCCAGGTCATGGAGAACCAGCGCGACGATCTCGTCGTCGTCCTCGCCGGCTACAAGGACAGGATGGACGCGTTCTTCTCCTCCAACCCGGGGATGAGCTCGCGCATCGCGCACCACATCGACTTCCCCGACTACGAGCCCGCCGAACTGGAGGAGATCGGCCACCTCATGATGGCCCGGGAGGGGTACCGCCTGGCCCCCGACACCGAGCCGGTCTTCCGCGACTACCTGGAACGGCGCCGCGCCCAGCCCCGCTTCGCCAACGCCCGTTCCGTCCGCAACGCCATCGAACGGGCCCGCCTGCGTCACGCGAGCCGCCTCATGGCCGGAGGCGGCGAGGTGACCCGCGCGGAACTCACGACACTCCGGCCGCAGGACTTCCTGACCAGCCGAGTCTTTACCGGTTAGCCCCCGCAGGAATCCCACGGCAGATCACAGGCTTTAATCTGGAGACTGTCGAGTGAACATGTGGGGGAGACGGTGCTGAACCCTGAGGATCTGTACGAGCTGGACGCCGACCTGCCGGAGATGGCGGGGCCGGTGCTGCTGCACAGCCTCGACGGCTTCGTCGACGCCGGCTCGACCGGCCAGCTGGTCCGCGAGCACCTCCTGGACTCGCTGGAGCACCGCGTCGTCGCCCGCTTCGACGTCGACTCGCTCATCGACTACCGGGCGCGCCGGCCGCTGATGACCTACGACCGCGACCACTGGGCCTCCTACGACGCCCCGGAACTGGTCGTACGGCTGCTGAGGGACGAGGTCGGCAGCCCCTTCCTCTTCCTCACCGGCCCCGAGCCCGACCGGCTCTGGGAGGGCTTCACCGCGGCCGTCCGCGCCCTGGTCGAACGGCTCGGCGTCAGCCTGGTGGTCGGGTTCCACGGCATCCCGATGGGCGTCCCGCACACCCGCCCGGTCGGCATGACCTCGCACGCGACCCGTCCCGAGCTGATCACCAAGACGTCCTGGTTCGACAAGGTCCAGGTCCCCGGCAGCGCCGCCGGCCTGCTGGAGCTGCGGCTGGGCGAGTCCGGCCACGACGCGCTCGGCTTCGCCGTGCACGTCCCGCACTACCTGTCCCAGTCCGCCTACCCGGCCGCGGGTCTGGCCGTCCTGGAGGCGATCGTCACCGCCACCGGCCTGGTCCTGCCCACCGACGGCCTCCGGGCCGCCGCCGCCAAGACCGACGCCGAGATCGCCGAACAGGTCGCGGGCAACGACGAGGTGGAGAAGGTCGTCCGCGCCCTGGAGCAGCAGTACGACGCGTTCGCGGGCGCCGCCGAACGCGAGAGCCTGCTGGCCGAGTCCCAGGACATGCCCACCGCCGAGGAGCTGGCCGCCCAGTTCGAGCGCTTCCTCGCCGAACAGGACGGTCCCGACGCCTCGCCCTGAGAATCCGTTTCGCGATCGCCCCGCCGGACCCGGTACGCTTGCCCGGTCACCCAGGGCGCGTAGCTCAGGGGTAGAGCACTCGCCTTACAAGCGAGTGGCCGCAGGTTCGAAACCTGCCGCGCCCACCACGTCAAGGCCATGATCCGCTCTCGCGGATCATGGCCTTTGATCTTGTGAGTGACTAACTGGGTGACTACGGCTCCTGACCTCTTGCGTCGCCGGCGTCGCCGAAGATGCCGTCCATGGCGGTAGCGCCCTGCTCCATCACCGGCCGGATCTGCAGCCGGTAGACGGTCTCGGTGACCGTCGTGCTCCGGTGGCCGACCAGCCGTGAGATGTCCTCGATCGGGATGCCGTGATCGGACAGCACCGACACGAAGCTGTGCCGCATCTCCCGCGGCGCCCACTCGGCGCCGACCAGCCCGGCCTTGTCGAGCACCTTGCGGAAGTCGCGCCGCACGTTGCCGGCCGACAGAGGGCGGCCGCTCTGAGTGCAGAAGACCAGCTCGTGCTCGGCCGGTGCCTCGCCGGCGTTGTCGTCCTGGTGCTCCTGGTGCTCCTGGTGCTCCTGGAGCCGCTTGAGCGCCTCGACACAGATGTGGGGGAGCTTCAAGGTGCGGCGGGACCTCCTGGTCTTGGTGTCGCCCTTCTTGCGGACGGACCGCCAGACGTACATCGCGTAGGCGTCGTGCTCCCACCCGGCCTCCCGGACGGGAATCCACCGGGAGGTGCCCTCCACGTAGGCGACGACGTGGTCCCACGCGAGCGCGCGCATTTCCTCCGTGCGGGCTCCGGTGGTCAAGGAAAGGACGATGTAGGCGGCGATTCGCGGTTCGGCTCTCCGGGCCGCGTCGAGCACCGCCTTGGCTTGCGTGAGATTCAGCGCTTTGGACGGTCGGCCTTCACGTCCTTCGGGGACGTCGCACAAGTCGACGACGTTGCGCCGCACTCTGTCTTGGGCCATGGCCTTGCGCACCGAACGGCTCAAGATGGAGTGGATCAGCTTGAGCGAACGCGTGCTGAGGTCCTTGGACTTCGCGGTGAGCCAGGTGTCCACGTCCTCGGCCGTCAACTCTCGGAGCTTGCGGGCACCGAGGGACGGGATGACGTGCTTTTCGGCGAACGTGCGGTTCATCTTCACGGTGCGCTCTGACCGCCCGCTGAGTCCGTGCTGCAGCCAGTACTCCACGGCTTCGCCGACGGTGTAGTTCGCCGGCTCTGATGGCAAGCCGTCTTCGTGGTCGCGCAGCACCTTGCGGAGGGCCTGCTTCGCCGCGGTCTTGGTCTTGCCGCTGCCCTTGCGGACGATGCGCTTGCCCTGAGGGGTGTAGCCCACGGTCACCGAGGCGATCCAGCGGCGCCGGCTCTTGTCCCAGTACAGCCCGCCGTCTCCCTGAGGTCGGCGCTTCTTCTTGGGAGCGTTCGAGTCGTCGGGCTCGTCCGGGGTGACGACGGTGGTTCTGGGCATCGTGATCTCCTTCGAGGATCGTCACGCTGGGTGACGCCGGTCGGGTATGGGGGAGCGGTTGTGCGGCTGCAGGTATGCAGGAAATGCAGAACAATTGATTTCTCTGCATTCCTTGCAGGCATGTAGCGGCCCGTCTGAGGTCCGGGCCTCCACAGTGGTCACCGTGCGTAGCGGACGCCGGGACGCGGTTACGTGCCTCTGAGGGCGTCTTCGAGGGCGTGCGGGTGGACCTCGTAGACGGTGGCGCGGGAGCGGCCAGGCCCGCTGGCACGTGGCGTGGAGGGGAGCCGTCTGATCCAGCCATGAGCGTCCAGGACGCGCAGGCCCGCCTCGGTGTCGGCGACCTTGCGGAAGCGGGGGCGCAGGGCTTGGACGGCGTCGCTGGCGGTGAAGCGGTGAACGCCGGCGCGAGCGATCCAGTCGCGCAGGGCGCGGGCGTCGGCCAGGTCGGGATCGGCGCCGATGAGGTCGTACGCCGCTTGGGCGTGCGCGAGGAAGTACTCACCGATCTGGCGCGCACAGGCGAACGTCTCCGCGCTGATGGGCCGGGTCCACGTGCCGTGACGGTGGTGGGCCAGGTGGAGAAGGCCGGCGATGCGGACGACGGCGCCCGGGAACTTGCCTCCCCAGTCGGGCATGTGGGCCAGGTCGTTCCCGGGCCGGAAGCGCGGTTCGGTTTCGCGCAGCAGCTCCTGGACGGCGGTGGTGCCCGCATCGCTGAAGGTGAGGGAGACCGGTTCGCTGAGGCCATGAAGTCTGGTGATGAGACTGGTGAGCGTGTCGGCGTAGG
Source organism: Actinomadura viridis (assembly GCF_015751755.1). Classification (GTDB taxonomy): domain Bacteria; phylum Actinomycetota; class Actinomycetes; order Streptosporangiales; family Streptosporangiaceae; genus Spirillospora; species Spirillospora viridis. The sequence goes on along the minus strand of NZ_JADOUA010000001.1, from coordinate 5,879,969 downwards.
TCTGGGCGATGTGCGCGGGGATGAGTTCCGGGCTGGCGTCTCGGTAGCCCAGCAGTGAGGCCGGGACGGAGTACAGGAGGCGCCCCAGGAGGCCTTGGCCGCGGAATTGCGGGGTGTCAGCGAGCCCGGCCAGGACGTCCGGCTGGGTGCAGATGCCGAGGGTCACATGCGCGGACTCGATGACCTCCGAGGCGCGTCCGACGCGGTCGATGCGCATTCCCTCGCCGGCGTGGCCGTGCTTGAGGACGGCGAAGTTCGGTGCGCCGCTATAGCGGCCGGCGGCGATGGAGAAGATCTCGCCCTCCGGAGATAGGACGGCCATGCGCCCGCCTTGCTGGGCAAGCTGCGAGGTGAGTACCTCGGGTGTCGCGTCGTCGGAGAACAGCCGCGGCTCGGCCGGCACCTGCAGTTCCTGGAGCCGTTCGGCGGCGATGCGCGCGTCGGCCAGGTGCTGCTCGCGGACGATGGCGTCGATGGCGTTGATCGCGGCCTTCTCGGCCTTCTCCATGTCGGCTTCGGCGATGCGCCGCTGAATGGCGATGTCGGTGATGTACGGCTGGGCCTCTTCGCGCAGCCGCGCCTCAGCGGCCCGGATCGGGGCGGTCATCGCAGAGAACACCTCGGACTTGCGGTTTCCGGGGCCGAGCGCGACGACGGTGAACAGGTTGGTCGGCTCGCGCCAGCCGCGCGCCTGCACCCAGACTTTGCCGCCGGCGGCGACGGCCAGGACGGCCAGGGCGAGGCAGCCGGACAGGTCGGCTGGCGTCTGGGTCTGCTCGGCCAGTCGGGCGGCGTATTCGGCGAGCCAGTCCGGCAGCATCGGCAGCGGGAACGTCGGCAGTTCCCGGGCGGCCTCAAGCGGCGTGGGCTCCGGCCAGCCGCGGGCGTCGGGTGCGGTGATCTCCTGGACGGCGGAGGTGACGGCGCTGCGCAGGTCGTTGGTGTCGCCGCCGGCCGCCTGGTGGACGAGCTGGGTGAGGTGGATGCCGGTCATCGCGACGGTCCGGGCGTAGGCGAGATCGGCCAGCCGGCGCGCGTAGTAGCCGGCCTGGGCGGAGGACACCGTGTCCTGGATGAGCGTGTGCATGTAGGGGCCGCCGCCTACCTTGCTGAGGCGGCGCGGGCCGAGCTCGGCCGCCACGGCGGTCGGTTCGCAGGGGTCGCCGCGGTCGACCAGGTCGCAGACGGCCTGCCAGATGTCCTGATGGGCCGGGCGGTAGAACTCACTGCCGTCGAGGACGTCGCGGACGTCGGCCACGGCCCGGGCCGAGAGCATCATCGCTCCCAGGACCTGCCGTTCGGCTCCCAGGTCGTGAGGGAGCGCACGGGCCAGGTCCTGCCCGTCGTCCTGGCCGCCGTCCACGACGCGAAGCGGAGGCTTGGTCATCGAGTGACCGTCCTCGAGGCGGCGGGCCGGATGGGCGGGCTTGCCCAAGCGGATCTCATGGGTCCTCCACGGCGGAGACGAGGCCGTCCGCGACTGGTGAGCGGAACGGGGCGGATGTGACTTGGCGGGCCGAGAGAGACCCGATCCACCGCGGGCGGTGGCCGGGGTCTGCTTCTCAGCTCAGATCGGGGAAGGGCCGGCTGGCGGCAGCCCGTGACACGGTTGAGGCCGTGGGCGGGGGCTGGGGGAGAGAGCTACAGGTCACAGGCGCTGTGACGCTGTGACACGTTGCCCGTGACGCAGGCGTGACGGGTCGGCGTGACACGCGCGTGACAAGATCATCCGCGCGGCGCGCTTGCTCCCACGCGCAGCCGCACGCGAGATGCCCGGGCCCTTGGACGGGGTCACGTTCGGCGGCGTCATGCCGCCTGCCCGAGGTCGTCGCGGTCCAGCGGCGACAGGTCGGCGATGGTGTAGGTGGTGCTGCTGCCGGACTTGTCGGTCCGCAGGACGCCGCGATCGGTCAGGTCCTTGAGGACCTTGTAGGTCCAGGCGCGGCCGTTCCCGGTGCGGTTGCGCACAGCGGTCAGCTCGGCGTCGGAGGCGGTGAAGGACGGCCGCCCGGCCTGCTGGCGGTGGCGGAGCCAGTCGTGCACCAGGCCCCGCGCGGCGGCCGGAGTCATCGGGTCGCGGTCCTGGTTCTCGGTGACCAGTCCCTCGGCTTCGGCGTCGGTCGGCTCCTGGATCGGGTCGCCGGCCCCGGCGATGACGGCCGGATCGGGGTCCTCGGTGCGCAGCGCGGCCGTGACGGGGTCGCCGTTGTCGCGCAGCCTGGCGGCCGTCTCGGTGCCGTCGTCGGCGGCGACCAGGACCGGGCGGGCCTCTCCGTCGTCGCCGGCGGCGCCGACGATGCCCTTGCGCTCCAGGGCCTCGAGGAGGCGCAGGGAGTCCTCCCGGGTGACGCGCAGTTTGCGCTGCAGCATCTGCGGTGAGGCGTGCTGGACGGCGATGACCTGCTCGGCGGCGTCGCCGAGCAGCTCGGCGAACTCGGCCGCGAATGCCTCACGCTCGTCCTCCAGGACGACGGCCGCATGGGGAGCGTTCGCCGACGTGGCTGGGGCCGAGACGGTGGCCGAGGCGGGCTGGACGTGGCTGAGGTCGGCGGTGAACGGGTCGACGTCCTTGGCGGCCGCGGGGTAGGCGGCGGCGTGTGCGGCCATCGCAGCGTTGGCCTCGGCGCTGCCCGTGCCCCAGGAGAAGGTGCGCAGCGGCATCGCGTAGTGGGTGGCCCGGACGCTCTTGCCGTCCAGGTAGGCCATGCCGGGGTAGTGGTCCTCCCACTCGTGCGGTTCGACGTCGGCCTTGCGCTGGCGTGCGGACACGCCGTACTTGACGTCGTCGGGGTCGGACAGCCCGAAGCACATCTTGGCCATCTGCGAGCGGATAAGCGTGGGGATCTGGGTGTAGTCGGCGCGCTGCAGCGACAGGATCACGCTGCCGCCCGCCGAGCGGATCTCCTTGAGGATCTCGGCCAGCCGCTCCTCGTCCTCACCGGCCAGCTCGTTGAACAGCTTGGGGACCTCTTCGATGTGCAGGTACCAGTAGGTCAGCCCGCACCTGGGCTCCCACGCCTGGTAGCCGTGGGCGGCCAGCCACTTGGTGCGCTCGGGGATCGCGGCGTGCATCGCCCGGATGAGGTCGACCGCGCCGGCCTTCCCGGTCTCGAACCGGTGCAGGCCCTCACGCAGCGGCCCCATGGTCTGGTCGTCCTTGGACACGTCGATGGAGAACACGGCGGCGTCGGTGCGGGTGATGATCTCGCCGACGATGTTCCAGGCTCCGCCGATGCTCTTGCCGGACCCGGTCATGCCCATGATCTGCAGGTGGTGGCCGACGAACCGGTACTCGACCTCGTCGCCGTCCTGGTAGATCCCGATCCGCAGCGGCTCGTCCACCGACCCGCCCGGCCGGGACGGACCGGGCCACATGATGGGACGGCGGATCGCGCGGGGGTCGGACACGGTGACGTGCGCCCGGTCGGCGCGGTCCTCGTCCCGAGCCACGATCACACTGCCGGGCGGGAGCTGCATGCCCGACTCGATACGGGCAGTGACCTTGACGGCGTCGTCGGCGGTCTTCTCCCCGGGCGGCAGCTGCATCTGGCCCTTGACCTTGTGGTCGGTGACCTCCACCGCCCGCACCCGCGCGCCCTTGAGCCCGGCCTGCTCCTTGGCCCGGTCGAATAGCGATCCGAGCGCGTCTCCGGTCCCGTCCCCGTCGCCCTGGGCGCGGATCACCGTCCGGATGTTCCAGCTCAGCGCGAGCGTGGCGCCTCCGAAGAACAGCGCGCCGGCGGTGGCGTCGGCGGTCACGCCGGTGATGGTGGCGACGGTGAACCAGGTGGTCGCCGAGGCCGTGGTCGCGGTGGAGTGGACCCGGCCGAGCATCCGGCGGCGGTGGGTGGCCATCCAGGTCAGCGCGGTCAGTAGCGTTGAGCCCAGCGTGCATCCGGCCGCCGCCCACGTCACCGCCGGGGGAGCGCCCCACATCGCGTGCGAGACCGCGCCGCCGGCGGCCTCGAGGCCGAGCACCGCCCACGGCGGCACCAGCACGCCCACCTTCGACACGGCCGACACCGCGATGCGCTCCATCGTGGCGTCCTGTACGAGCTGCAGGCTCTGGGTCTTGCGTGCCATCACAGATCAACCTCGCCTCTGTACTCGCTCTTCTTCGTGCCGCGCTGGTCGCCGGCCAGGAACTCGTTGCGGAACTGGATGTTGAACTTCACCGCCTCGGCGCTGATCCCCTCGACCAGCTCCCGGGCCTCACGCAGGTGCCGAGACACCCGCCACGCCCGCACGGCCACGTCCACCCCGGCCAGCAGCGGGTGCCCTTTGAGCTGCCGCATCGCGGCGTCGGCGGCCGCCTCCGCGGCGTCCAGCTCCCGCGCCAGGTCGTGCGCGAACCGCTGCGTCGCCTTGGCGTAGGCGGCGACCTGCTTGGGCACCTTGCCGCCGAACTCGATAGCGGCGATCTCGTCCAGCCGCTGCGCTCCCGAACCCATCTGCGTTGTCCTCCTGGTCTGTGGTCGCAACCCCGGCCAGGCCGGGGGCGGCGCCCGAGCGGCGGCCGCCCCGCGGCGCCGGCTAGGACGGAATGAAGTGCCTGCGGTACGAGCGCTGGAACTGGTCCGCGCTGTCGCCCACCGAGGCGGCCAGGTCCTGCGCGCGCTTGAGACGCTTGGCGACCCGGCGGGCCCGGACCTTGGAGTCCAGGCCGAACAGCAGCAGGTGCCCCTTCATCGAGCCCATCGCCGCCTCGGCGTCGACGGCGGCGATCTCCAGCTCGGTCCGCCACCGGTCGGCCAGCGCCTCCAGCTCCTGGCTGTACTTCTTGAACGCCTCGCCCAACGATCCGCGGAACTCGATCCGGGCCAGCTCGCTGATGTTGTTCACCGCCATACCTCCTGCTCGTTGTCGTCGACGACGTCGGCATCCACCGCGCCGGCGTGCCCGGCCCGGTACTCATCGGCCAGCACCCGCCCCGCTCTACGCAGCCGCGGCCCCAGGGGCGCCACACCCAGCAGCGCGGTCACCAGGGCATCCACGGCTGTCGCGACCAGGGCCAGGACCGCCAGCAGGCCGTAGGCGACGGGGCTGAGGCGTTCCCAGGTGGACGGGCCGGGCGGCGGCTGGATTCGGAAGTGCCGGGCCAACCCGGCTCCGCCGGTGGCGGTGCTGTGCGCGCCGCTCACCGCCGCCTCCGGGCAAAAGGGCGCGCGACCCACCACGCGGTCAGCGCCGCCGCCATGCAGGCGGCGTTGCCGTACATCGCCGTCCAGGTGGTCAGCGCCGCCCACAGCGCCAGGAATACGACCAGGAACGCCAGCACCGCCCGGGCCGGGGAACGCCGAGACCTGGTCCGCGCACTCACCGAGCCACCCGCTGCGACCGGCCTCGGACACCGACGTAGACGCACAACGCGCCATAGGTCGCCGCCATGACAACCGCCAGCAGCAGGACCCGGCCCAGGGCGTCCAGCCCTGGAGCAAGACCGATGAGAGCCAGCAGCGCCAGGAAGGCGCCGACCAACACCCGAGGCAGCACGTAGCGGGGACGAGTCGGCGGGACCGTGCCGCCGGTCGCCCGGTGCTCCTCGACCTCGGCGAGCACGGCCAGGACCTCGGCGGCGCGCTCGCCGAGGTGCTCGGCGGCCAGAACACACAGCCGACGCAGGCACGCCGCGCGCCGGTCCGGCGCGGACGTGTGCGCCAGCTCCGTCCAGGCGAGCAGCTCGGCCGCGTGCTCGGCGTCCGGCGGCGTCTGACCGACCGGCCAGGTGAGCGTCCCGATGACCGCGCGCTCGGTCGCCGCGACCTGACGCAGAAGCGCCGCCTGGCCGGCCAGCGACACCGCCACCGGCCGCCCGTCCGCGTCGGGCTCGCCGCCCCAGGCAGCGGTGTGCAGCTCGGCCAGCCCCTCGATGAGCTGCGCGGCGTAGTCCAGCAGCGCGGCACGGTCGTCGTGGTCCTGGGCGGCGTACAGGTCGTCGATGGTCTCGTTCAAGGTGTCCTGCAGCCCGGCGTACCGGTGCCGGGCGGCCGCGCGGTCGATCCGTGACCGCACGACGCTGGGGATGGTCTTCAACATCGAGAAAGCTCCTGTGGTGTCGTGGAAGGGGGAAAGGGGCCGGCTCCGCCAGGTCCGGCCCCTACCTGTCGTTGTCAGCGGGCGGTGGTGCGGAACTCGCCGTCCTTCGAGCAGCGCCAAACGTCCTGGCTCGGGCCGGTGGATCCCTCGCGGCCGCCGTAGGTCACGTTCTGCGCGCTACCGCACTTCGGGCAGCACGCCGTGCCGCTCACTTCTTGCCGCCCTTGGCCAGCTCGGGGTAGCCGCGCCCCTTCTTGCCCCACATCGAGGACGTGGGCGCCGTCGCGGTTCCGCCGCTGCTGGACTTGGTCTGGTCGGACATACTGGGACCTGCCTCTCTCGAGGTGGGCCTCGCCGTTGTCTTTCCTAGGGACCGTCGGCGGGGCCCTTTTCACTGGTCGCGGACCGGATTGCCCGCGACGGTGGGCGGCCGGACGTCAGCCGGCGGCCCTGCTCACATGGGTGGCGACGGACAGCCCCTCGGCCACCACCTGCTCGGGCACGGCACCGGGCCCGGGCGGCAACCCGATCTCCTCCAGGTGGTCGGCCACGTAGGCGGCCGGGGCCGGCTCCCCGCGCACGGCCGCCGCGACGGTCGCGCGGGCATGCGTGAGCAGCTCGACGTAGGCCACGTGCAGCTCGGTGAAGGCCTGCCTTGCCGACCGGGCCTCGGCCGCCAACGCCTCCAGGTGCGTACGCAACGCCGTCTCCTGGTCTCGACGCGCGGCCAGCTCGGCGTGGGCCTCGGCCAGGTCCTGCCGGGCCTGGTTGAGTCGGCGCCGCAAGTCCAACTCGTACGGCGACCCGACCGCATGGCCGGTCCGGAGCGTCGTCATCACCGTTCGCCTCCCACCACGGTCAGCCCGGCACGCGCCGGCGGCTCGTCCCGCTCGGGGAGCGCCTGGATGACGGCGCGATGGAGGTCGGCGAGCCGCTCGGCGTACAGCTCCTTGATCCGCTTGGCGCGTCCGAACCCCACGTTGAGCGCGCTCTGCACCTGGCGGATGGACGCGTCCTCGGGCACCTCACCGCGGTTGATCGCCGCCACCAGCCGCTCGCACTGCTGCTCATCGGTCAGCGGACGCGGCGCGGGCTTGGCGCTCTCGGGCACCCGGACGCCCTTGTTCGGCCGCCGCTTACGAGGCGCTGCCGACCTCGGCTCTCGCGCCAGGTCACCCCCGGTTCGCGAATCCGCTTCACCGTCCGGGGCGGGTGTGTGGGCGGGCTCGGGACGGGCGATGACCGGCAGCATCAGCCGCTGCCCGCTGGGGACAGGCCATACGGCCGCACGGCCGGCAGCGACGCCCTCAGGACTGCACTGCGCACCGGCATCAAGCGCACTGCCGGAGGCACCTGGCCGAGTGCCGACGCGGACGCTGCCGGCGGAGGCATCCTCGCGCGGACGCATCTCCATCTTGGCCAGCCGCGGCACCGCCTGGCCGTCCTGGTCGTGCCAGGGGTCGGCCTCGGCAATCGACTGGTCGATGACGCCGATCAAGTGAGCCGTCACCGCCGCACCGACCGGGCCGAGCGCGTGCGCGAACATGGAGCTGGCGACCGCCCACCCCGACACCTGCGAAGCGTCGCCGGCGGGAACCGCCGCCACCAGGTTCAGCACGATCGAGGTGAACAGGCACCCGAAGCCGACCTTCTCGGCCTGCCGCGCCAGCGTGCCGCCGGACGCCGCCAGCCTGCCGCGACACACGATGATCCAGCACACCGCGCCGATCAGCAGGGCCTCCAGGCCCCACAGCGTCCACCACACCGGACTGTCGGCGTGCACGCCCATCAGCCGGGCGGCGCCCTGCTGAACCCCGGTCGTCGACCAGACGCCGAACCCGACCAGCACCGGAACCAGCACCCGCAGGTTCCGAGCCCGCAGCCACTCCAGCCGCAGCGCCCGGGCCTCCCCGGACCGCGCCATCACCGCCCGGATCCGCGTCCGCTCACCGGCCGCGCGGAACTCCCGGTACATCCGGGCCAGCTCCGCCTCGGCACGGACATCGGCCTCACGCTCGGCGCGCGCCAGCTCCGCCAGCCGCGACTCGGTGGCCACATCCGCCCGAGCCCGGCCGTGGCCGGCCTCCGCACGCGCCCGCTGCAGCTCGTCCGCCCGCCGCGCGTCCGCCAGCTCGCGCCGACGCTGCAGCTCGCTGGCCAGCTGCTCGGGGTTGACCGGGTCGGCGTTGGCCTCCGACCTCCTCTTGAGGATCGTCATCGCGAACGCCCTCCTGCCAGAACGTCCACGACCGGCCCGACCGCGCGGTTCAGCTCCACGACCAGGCCCTCAACGGCCTGCCGGGCGCAGTCCTCCACACCGTCATCGGGACCCTCGGGAGCCTCCGGCAGCCGGTCGACCGGCACGGCGAAGGTCAGCGCCAGGCTGGCCTGCATGAACGGCGCCCCAGCCACGTCCTGCTCGGTGGGCTCCACGAATTCGTAGCCGTCACCGCGCAGCTCGGTAGGCCAGTCGCGCCAGCGTCGGCCGCCCTGCCAGTCGAACGACCGGGCCAGAGCCGCCGGCCATGGAGCCACCAGGCTCACCGCCGCGATCAGCGACCCGTCCCACTGGTTCCGCTCGACACGGGCGCCCAGCACCCGGGAGCTGCTGCGGACGTAACCGGGAGCCATCACGGGCCCGGTCGCCGTCCGCCAGGCCGCCGACGCGAACTCGACGCGCCTGGACGACGGCTCTCCCCACGTCTCCCAGCACTCGGCGAACGAGCTGGCCAGCCGGTCGCGGACGTAGGCGCCGTACCGGGACACGCCATCACTGGCGTACTCCCGGTCGTACTCCTCATCGACCCAGAACGGGCCCGCTGAGGTGTCAGAATGAAGGTTCATCGGGTTGGACCTCCAAGGTCCGATCAAGGCCCTCGTCAGGCGGTTGCGTCGCCATGACGAGGGCCGCTCTACTTCTCCGGGCTCTTGAGCCGCACCTGCACATAGGCGCGCACGTTCAGCGAGGCACCCCGGCACGGATAGGCCGGCGACACCTCAACCAGGTCGAAGACCTCGGCGAGCGCCTCCATCAACTGGCCTCGCTCTCCAGCAAGGCGATGTACTCCGCGATGGCCGAGCCCGGGATCCGCCGCGAACGGCCTTCCTGAACCGAGCGCAGCCGACCCGACCGGATCAGCTCGTAGATGACGCTCCGGGACAGCGACAGCAGCTCCATCGCCTCACTGACCCGGTACAGCCGCGCCGGCGGTGCCGTCTCAGCGGCACTTGCACTCGTGATGGTCATCGGATTGGGACCTCCCATGCCGACCCAGGCCGGTCCGAACCGGCCAGGGCCATACGTGTCCACTAGCGTCCGGCAGGACACCTAGACGTCTAGATGAGTATGGGAGAACCGTGACACGACTCGTCTAGATGAGTCAAGCGCTACTGGGCAGGAAGCTCGTACGAGAGGACGTAGGCGTCACTCGACATGACCGTGTCGCAGACCTCGACGGGGCATCCGTCCTGGTCATAGGCCGTCCGCACGAGATGGAACACCGGCACCCCGGGCGCGAGTTTCAGCGCTCGAGCCTCGTCCCGAAGCGGCATGCGAGCCCGGATCTCCTCGGTGAAGTGGTCGAGACGATGGCCGAGCTCCTCCAGTCGGGCATAGATGCCACCAGGCCCGCTGTTGGGCTGCGTGATCTGCGAGCCGCGGGCGATCGAGGCAGGGATGTATGAGGTCGCCGTCTCGACCGGATGCCCATTGAGCAGGTATCGCCGCGCCCGCACGATCACCAACTCGTCCTCAGCAAGATTCAGCTTCGCCGCAACCTCGGGCGCCGGCTTGCTCTCCTGGATCTCGATGGAGTCGACCGACGGTTTCACGCCAGCGTCCTCGGCCTCGGCGATGAAGGCGGCCTTGCCCTGTTCGCGATGGTGACGAGCAAAGCGGTCGGAAGCCAGCCGGCGTACAGGCGGCCGCGACCGAACGAACACACCCTTGCCGTGCTCGGCCACCGTCAGGCCCTCGCTCTGCAGGATCTGCAGAGCATGCCGAACCGTCATCCGGGCAACGTCGTAGTGTCCAATGAGCTGGCTCTCTGAGGGGAGCTTCTCGCCCGGCCCGAGCTCCTTGCTGTCGATTGCCGCGCGCAGGTGGTCCGCGATCTGCTTGAAGACCGGCCGATCGCTCGTGGCATCCAGATCCGGCAACCCCAGCTCGCCCACCTGCAGCCAACTCCTCAACTCGTACGTACGTGTACTAGCGTGAGTCTATTACCTGGACCTGCTCAAAGGAGCTTGCGTGATGCCTGAGAGTCGCCACTCCGTCAGCGTGGCGGGCGTCGTCGTCGACGACCAGGGCCGCGCCCTCCTGATCCAGCGCCGAGACAACGGCCACTGGGAAGCGCCCGGCGGCATCCTGGAGCAAGACGAGGACATCATCACCGGCCTCCGCCGCGAGGTCCAGGAGGAGACCGGCCTCGAGGTAACGCCGATCGCCCTGACCGGCGTCTACAAGAACATGCCCCGCGGCATCGTCGCCCTGGTCTTCCGCTGCAGGGCCGAGGCCGGCTCCCTGCGAGAGTCTGACGAAACCTCCGACTTCCGCTGGGTCACAGCGGAGCAGGTAGCCGAGCTGGCCGACGAAGCCTTCGCCATCCGAGTCCAAGACGCCCTGGCCACCCCCTCAACCGTCCCCATCCGCCAACATGATGGCTTGCACGTCCTCGACTGATGCCGTTGTCCGATGCATGTCCCACGTGCCCGCTGACCAGCGCCTTAACCTCCCGGACGTCCACACCCATCCAAGATCATCCGACCCTGTTGTCAGCACCGCCGTTAGCACCCACGCCCGTCCCGGAGGGTGCGCCTGCGCGAACGACGAGACGCTGTGACAGACGGATTCGCGCGGGCGTGCCCGCCGGCCCGCGGGGGGCTGGGGGCCGCGAGGCCCCCGCTTCACACACGCCCGATCGAAGATGCGCGTCTGCTCGGAAAACCTCTGTCCTGTTGATGCGGGCAAGCTCCAGCATCGCTAGTCTTAGTTTGCTTCCAGTCCCGAGCACAACGGTGCCGATCGTTCGCGCGAGATCATCGAGGCATCTCAGACAGAAACGGCGAGCGGACTACTCAATCGCTGTTGGCTGGCAATCAGGAGGCCGATGATCGTAGCGCCCCTTAACTGTTACCCACTCTTGACCCCAATGAGCTCACAAGGCTCCATAATAGTACGTTAACTTGCCACTCATCTTGCGTCCACGCCCACCTGGTTGGACGCTTAGCATTTACAGGTAGTAGATAATTAATCTTAAGGATAGTGAAATGGCAGAGCTTAGCAGCACTCTCATCGTTCGAGGTGAGAATATTCAGACGCTTTACAATAGCTACGTCAATCAAGCCTTTGTTGTCAATAGGAGATATCAAAGAAAGCTTGTGTGGGCCATCAGCGAGAAAGCCGCCTTTATCGACTCTCTCAGAAAACAACTACCAGTACCCTTGGTGCTAACGGCCGAGCGCACTCTCAATGGCACAACGACGCTAGAGATTATTGACGGCCTACAGCGTCTAAACTCAATCTTCTCTTTTATTGAGAATCAGTATGCCATTGACGGCCAATATTTCGATCTTGAAACACTGGCCGAGACAAAGTTGCGCCGCGACGAAGGAATACTTGTTCAGCAAGAGCCGATCCTAGACCGACGTGAATGTGTGAGCATCGCAAACTATGTTCTTCCCATGTCCACTTATCGAGCGCCCGACGAAGCACTTGTAGAAGAAGTTTTTCGGCGAATTAACTCGAATGGCCGGTACTTGTCGCGGCAAGAAATTCGTCAGGCCGGCGCAATCTCGAATTTTGCGGACTTGGTGCGGGACGTCTCTTCTTTTGTGAGAGGCGATATATCCGTGCGAGACCTAATTCAACTTACGAACATGCCATCGATCAGCATCACGAGCGACTCGACTGGCCCAGGAGTCTATATCGAAGACGTGTTCTGGGTTAGAAACAAGATTCTCGAAAGAGATCAGGTGCGGGAGTCTCGAGATGAAGAGATCGTTGCAGATCTACTGGCAACGATGATCCTCGATTCGGTGCCTCGTTACGCCTCCGACACGCTAGACGAGTACTACGGACTAAAGCCCGGCGACTCTAAGGAGAGTAGGCGCGACCGTATCGAAACGGCGGTGCAGCGCGAGGGTGGGGAACTCATCCGGAGTCGTTTTGAACACGTGCATAACGTACTGGAGACTATCCTCAAGAAGTCGGGAAAAAGTTTTTCGCAACTCGTATTCCGATCACCTAGGCAGCGAGTCCCCCGATACTATGCCACTATTTTTTTGGCTCTCTACACGCTCCTAATTCGCGAGAATCGAGTGGTGTCCGACGAATGGGCCCTCATTAGGGTTCTCGATGGAATCGGCGATCGGGTTTTCAACATCACAGCCGGCGGCGGCACTTGGTCTGCAGAGAACAAGCGTGAAAACATCGCGGCCGTAGCGGGGGTGCTTCGAGACCTTACCGTTCCGGCAATGGGTCAGCGGGACGTACTCCTTGAGGCAAATGAAACGCGAATTCACAGACTACTGCGAGCAGCACTCGCCGAGCATAGCCTCTTCGAACTTAAACAAGGCCTGCATTCGCTCGACGCCAACGCGGAATTCGATAGTCGCGGATTTCAGCGGATCATGAAAGCGCTGTCGGCCATCGCAAACGATGGACAAGAAGCTGTCGGCTATGTAATAATCGGAATTGCCGACAATAAAAAGGATGCCGACCGTGTGAAGCAACTACACGGCAGTACGCCCGTGCGTGATCAAGATTTTTGGATCACTGGCGTAGATCACGAATTCGGCGCACATGGAAGCTCATTGGATGGCTATATGAGCTTCTTTGGTGAAAAGGTCAGATCTTCTGCACTTGACCCCGACCTCCTATCTCAGGTGCTTCGCGATATGCGACCGGCAAACTACCACGGGAAAACGGTGCTGCTCCTCACTATTAGATCAGCCGGCCATCCCGTTTCTTACCTCGATAAGTGGTATGAGCGTCAAGGATCTAGCACGATCGAGGTTCCGACTCGTGATGTGGGCAGGCTCTTTAAGCGCTTCTCCTGATATCCGCATACACACAAGCTTCAAAACGTAGGGCCGGCTGGCAGTCGATCATTCGCCTACTCTTGATGATCCTTCAGTGGTGGTCGGGCGACGCGGTGCGGCGGGACCGGACGGGACAGGCCGCATGCCCGGCGCGCCGGGGCGGGCGGCCGCTGGCGACGCGGAGCGGCGCCCGTGAGCACGTGGCGATAGTCCCTGACCTAAAATCTCGGCGTCCGAGGGGTGGGTGCCTCTTCTGGGGTCTTCGGCGGACGACGGGGCTGGCGGACTGTCGGTTCTGGACGACCGCGTGAGACGAGGGGCTGTCGTCCAACATGCATGGTCGCGCGAAGTGAGTGTCTAACTGAGTGACAGTCGCGGCGGACGCGGGCGGACGTTGGTGGGCCGTGGGGTACTGCTGTGCAGGGTGGCGAGCTGCGTCGACCCCGGGTGAGCTTGGCTTACAAGCGAGTGGCCGCAGGTTCGAAACCTGCCGCGCCCACCAGCGGAAAGACCCCGTTCCCAGCCTTGGAAACGGGGTCTTCGCATCCCTGGCGTGCCGTCAGCCCATGAGGCCGATCGCGGCGCCCCGCCGGGCCCGGCGGCTCACGCGTCCGTGCCGTAGCGCGCGGCGATGGCCTCGGAGCCGGGCCACCGGCTGTAAGTGGGCGACTGCGGCCAGCCCTCGGGCGAGTCCTGCCATTCCTCCTGCCGCCCGTACGGCAGCAGATCGATCAGCGCGAAGGTGTGGCTGAGCTGCTCGGTGCCGCGTCCGCTGGTGTGCCAGGTGCGGTAGACGGTGTCGCCGTCCCGCAGGAAGACGTTGACCGCGAAGCCGCCGCCGGGCGGTGCGTCCACGTCGGCGCCGAACGGGCTGTCGGCGGTGGAGTACCAGGTCATCTTGTTCCCGACCCGGCGTTTGTACGCGAGGGCCTCGTCGATCGGGCCCTGGGTGACGATGACGAACCGGGCGTCGTGGGCGTCCAGGAACTCCAGCCGCGTGAACTGCGACGTGAACCCCGTGCAGCCCGGGCACTGCCACGTCTCGCCGGGGAACCACATGTGGTTGTAGACGATCAGCTGAGACCTGTCGCCGAAGATGTCGGCCAGCCTGACCGGTCCTTCCTCGCCTTCCAGGGTGTAGTCGGGCATCTCGACCATCGGCATCCGGCGGCGCTGGGCGGCGATCGCGTCGAGTTCCCGGGTCGCGGCCTTCTCCCGGACCCGCAGCTCGTCGAGACTGCGTCGCCAGGTCTCGGCGTCGACGACGGGCGGCAGTGCCTTGGCGGTCATGGGCTCCTCCGAGGTTCACGATTTGCGGTCCGTACGTATGGACCTCGGCCGTTCACCGGATTCATCGTTCTCCGGCCGGGTTCCGTCCGGGTCGTACGGAGGGGATGTGGGACCGCCCGTTGTTTGTCGCCTCGGTGACTATCGCGGGTCGGCGGCCGAGGGGAGAGTGGACGGAGATCGGCTCACCCCGGCCGCGAAAGGACGATCATGCGCATCCCCCTGCTCTCGGCGGCGGCCGTCGCCCTGGCGCTGTCGATGGTCTCCGGAACCGCGCAGGCGGAACCCGGCGGGACCTTCTCCGTCCTGACCTACAACGTGGCCGGCCTGCCCGCCTGGCTTTCCAGCGGGGACCCCGAGCACAACACCAAGCCCATCGGTGAACGGGTCAACGGCTACGACGTGGTCAACGTCCAGGAGGACTTCAACTACCACGCCGACCTCTACAGCACGGACGAGCATCCGTACCGTACGCCCACCAGCGGCGGGGTGCCGTTCGGCAGCGGGCTCAACACGATGGCCGACTTCCCCTACAGCGACCTCCGGCGGGTGAAGTGGAGTTCCTGTAACTGGACCGACTGCCTGACACCGAAGGGATTCACCTACAAGCGGCTCCAGCTCGCGGACGGCGTCTCCATCGACCTCTACAACCTCCATGCCAACGCGGGCACGGCACAGGCCGACCTCGCGGCGCGCCGGGCGAACATCAGCCAGATCTCGGCGTACATCACGGCGCATTCCGCGGGCCGGGCGGTGGTGGTGATGGGGGACACCAACACCCGCTACACCCGCGCCGAGGACAACATCCGTGAACTGGTCGCGGCGGGCGGGTTCACCGACGCCTGGGTGGCGGACGCGCGGGGCGGGGTGCCGCCCGCGGCCGGCGACCCCGCGCTGGTCTGCGACGACTCCCAGGTCACCGACGACTGCGAGGTGGTCGACAAGATCCTGTTCCGGGACGGCGGGGACGTCCGGCTGCGCCTCACCGGCTACTCCAACGAGAACGCGCGGTTCCGTACGGCCGATGACACGATGCTGTCCGACCACTACCCGATCGCGGCGACCTTCGCGTGGAGTCTCGGCGGGTGACGGCCGGAACGCGACCGTCCGGCGGTGTGACCAGCGTCTCAGCCCTGTCGGCCCGGTCACGAGGTGTTTAACACCCCGTTCACATACGGGCAACAGGTCAGAAATGCCCCATTGTCAGCCTCGTCAGGGCCGAAACCTGACGAAGGGACCCACGTTGAGCTACAAGGCCGAGTACATCTGGATCGACGGCACCGAGCCCACCGCGCGGCTCCGTTCCAAGACCAGGATCCTTGCCGACGGCGCGGAGCTCCCGGACTGGGGATTCGACGGCTCCAGCACCAACCAGGCGCCGGGTGACAACTCGGACTGCGTGCTCAAGCCGGTCTTCAGCTGCCCGGACCCCATCCGGGGCGGTGACCACAAGCTGGTGCTGTGCGAGGTCTACCTCGTCGACGGCACGCCGCACCCGACCAACACCCGCGCCCAGCTGCGCCCGGTCGCGGAGAAGTACGCCGCGCAGGACTCCTGGTACGGCATCGAGCAGGAGTACACCTTCTTCCAGAACGGCCGCCCGCTGGGCTTCCCCGAGCGCGGCTTCCCCGCCCCGCAGGGCTTCTACTACTGCGGCGTGGGCGCCGACGAGGTCTTCGGCCGCGAGATCGTGGAGCGGCACCTGGACGCCTGCCTGGAGGCCGGCCTGAAGGTCTCCGGCATCAACGCCGAGGTCATGCCCGGCCAGTGGGAGTTCCAGATCGGCCCGGCGGGCCCGATCGAGGTCGCCGACCACCTGTGGGTCGCCCGGTGGCTGCTCTACCGCATCGCCGAGGAGTTCGACGTCGCCGCCACCCTGGACCCCAAGCCGGCCGAGGGCGACTGGAACGGCGCCGGCGCGCACACCAACTTCTCCACCAAGGCGATGCGCGAGGGCTACGACGCCATCATCACCGCCTGCGAGGCCCTCGCCACCAAGGCGCAGGAGCACGTCGCCGCCTACGGCGCGGACATCGAGCGCCGCCTGACCGGCATGCACGAGACCGCCCCCTGGAGCGAGTTCAGCTACGGCGTCTCCGACCGGGGCGCCTCGGTGCGCATCCCGTGGCAGGTCGAGGTGGAGAAGAAGGGCTACATCGAGGACCGCCGCCCCAACGCCAACATCGACCCGTACGTGGTGACCCGCATGATCACGGGCACCTGCTGCGAGGCGCTGGAGAAGGAGGGGCAGGTCTGATCGGGACCCGGCCGGCCTGAGGCCGGCCGAACGAGCCGAGGGGATTCCGGGGCGGGGCGCTTCCGGGATCCCCTCCGGTCCTTCCCGGGGTCACTCCAGCGGGCGGCGGCCGGCGAAACCCAGGTCGGTGCGGTGGTACCAGGCCAGCTCCTCGTCGCCCTCCAGCCAGCACAGCCGGACCGAGCGGCCGTCCAGCACCGCCGGGAAGTCGATGAGGAACGGCGCCAGGCCCTTGATCTCGATGCCCTGGCCGGTGAACCAGGCGATCTCCTCGTCCAGCCGGGCCTCGGACGCCTTCACCTCGGGGATTCCGCCGCGTTCCGAAGCGCCGTGCACGCGCAGGTCCAGGGTGAGTTCCGCCAGGTCGGCGCGCAGCCGGACGAGCTCGGCCGCGTGCTCGCGCACCTGCGGGATCAGCGCCCGCGCCTCCGCCACGGTGAACTCCCGTTCCGCGATGTCCATGATCACTCCCCGGGGGTCGGTGATGCGCCGGTGCCCGCAACGTTACCCAGGTACGGCGGGACCGCCGCGACGCCCCTCGGGGGAGCGACAAAAAGTCCACAAAACCTCTGAACCGGTATGGAGTTCCCTCAATGGGGGCGGGGTAGCACTGGTTCATGGGAGAGACGCCGTTCGAGTCGTTCTTCCACGGTCGGCCTGGGCGCGGCATCCCGCGAGGAGCGCACCGGCTCCCGCTGGAGCGATCCTTCCGGTGCCGCGCCACGCTCCGCGGTCCCGCCGTGGCGCCGATGGCCCGGTACGAGGAGTTCGTCCGGCTGCACGAGGCGATCTCGGCGCCACCGCGGGTGCACGGGCGGCGGCTGTGGCTGTGCGGCCTCGGGACGGCGCTGATCGCCGGGGCGCTGATGTTCGCGGGCGTGGGGATCTTCCGGGGACTCCTCGGGATCCAGGTGCCCGCCTTCGTCGGGGAGGGGCTCGACGCGGAGGCCGCCGCGCTGGCCTACGCGGTGTGCTCGTCCACCGCGACCCTCCAGGCCACGGCGCTCCTGCGCGTCCTGCTGGCGGTGTCCGAACGCCCGGTCAAGGCCTTCCTCTGGATCGGCGTCACCGCCGTCACGCTGGTGACCCTCCTGCCGTTCACGCTGCGAGTCCCCGTGGAGGCGGCCCTGGCCACCTCGGCGCTCGACCTGGCGGGCGGCTCCCTCATCGTCGGGCTGCTGGCGGGCGTCGCCAGGGCCTGCGTCGAATGGCCCGAGCCGCCGCCCTCGCCGTACCGGCGGCGCGGCGCCGCCTAGAGACGTGCACCATGACCAGCCGGGTGTCCGGGTGTCCGGGACGATCCATTCGCGGATTTCGTTCCGTCCCCTTCGGAGGCTCGCCAAGGTGAATTAACACGCCTTTCACAGCGGGGTGATATCGGAGTTTCGGGGGCCGGTGCAAGAATGCGGGGAGTGATCCCGGCCGGTGTTCGCGGGCGGCGGCCGGAGGCCGGTCCGTGGAGGTCCGCGCCGGATCGAGGACCCGCCGGACGGAGATGGGAACACGCGATGATTCTGTCCCCCCGGAGCCTGGGCGCCGCCGCGTCGAACGTCGCTCACAAGGTGCTGCACGGGCAGGTGGCCGATCTGCGCCCGGTGCCCTCCGAGCCGGTCGGCGACGGGCCGCGGGGGACCTCGCTCCACCGCTACCGCGGGCCGGAGGGACTGGTCCCGGCCGGGCCGCCGGTGCTGTTCGTGCCGCCTCCGGCGGTCCCCGCGCGCTGCTACGACCTGCGCCGGGGAGGCAGCCTGGCCGAGCACGTGGTGAACGCCGGGCGCCGCAGCTACCTGCTCGATCACGGCCCGCTCGGCCCGGCGGACCGGGCCGGCGACGCGGCCGAGTGGGTCCGGGAGGTGCTCCCGGAGGCGATCAGGGCGGTCAGCCGGGACGCCGGAGGGCAGCCCGTCCAGCTGGTCGGCTGGTGCGCCGGCGGGCTCGTCGCGCTCCTGACCGCGGCGGCCGGGCCCGCCCTGCCGATCGCGTCGGTGGCGATGATCGCCGCCCCGGTCGACCCGGCCGGGCCAGGGGCCCGCGTTCCGCCTCCGCCGCTCGGCGCGCGCCTCGCCCGCGGGGTGCGGGCGGCGGTGAGGGACGCGCTGCCCCGGCCGGTGGCCGGGCACGCCGGGCGCCTGGCCGCGCTCGACGAATATCTGCTGCGTTCCCTTAAAATTCTCGTCAATCTCGACAATACCGATTTCCTCGCCCAGATCGAGGCGGTCGACCATTTCTCGAATATGCTGGCGGACCCCTCCGGGCGCGCCGTCCGGCGGATGTGCTCGGCGCTGCTGCCGGCCGGCGCGACGGCCACAGGAAAGGTCGTGATCGGCGGGCGGCCGGTCGACCTGGACCGCGTCGGGGTGCCCGTGCTGGCCATCGCCGGACGGGACGACGCGCTGGCCCCGGTGGGCGCCGTGCGGCCCGTGACCCGGCTGCTGCCGGGGGCGCCCGAGGTCCGCGTCGAGGTCGCGCCCGGCGGGCACCTGGGCGTGCTGACCGGCGCGTCCGCCCGGACGACCACCTGGGCGCACCTCGACCGGTGGCTGGACGAGGGCATCGTCCGCCACGGCATCCGCGCGCCCCGGAGGGACGCCGCCGCGACCGTGTGAACGCGGCCCCCTCCCCGGCTCGATCTTGAACGTCCGGTTGCCCGCCGGTCACCCGGGCCGTCCTCGTGTCAAGAAAACCTCCAGGGTTTCCCTAGGGTCCCGTAATCGGGTGCGTCCGTGGCGTGTCACCGGAGTGTCCGAAGCGTGACCGACCGTAATGTGGCCGAGCGTTGCAGCAGCCAGGATTTCGAGCCGCGCGGCCGGAGGGGGCAGCCGGGCGCGCGGGACGGTCGGGGGGCAGTGCATGACGGCAGAGGCGGGGCGGGACGGCACGGACGGCGGAACCGGCGCGGCCGGGGCCGCGGGCCCGCTGACCGGCGGGGGAGACCGTTCCCCGGCCGGGATCATCGGGATCGGCCCGTTCGGACGTCCCGCGCCGCATCTCACCGTGGCCGTGGCCCGCGCCGGCGGGCTCGGCGTACTGGACCTCGGCACCGACCGCGCGAGCGCGCTGGCCGCACTGGCCGACGTCGGCCGCTGGTGGCCGGGCCCGTTCGGGATCCGCGTCCCGGCGGGCTGTGGTGTCCGGCCCGAGGAGATCCCGGCCGAGGCCGGCACGGTGGTGATCGACGCCGCCGCGCTGCGGCCCGAGGCCCCGCCGCGCGCAGCGGTGGGGGTCTCGGGCCGTGTCTCGCCGGACCCCGGGACCGCGCGGCTCGTCGGCGGCGAAGCCGAGAACGAAGGCGAAGACGAAGACGATAACGAGGGCGAGGGCGGATCCGGCGAGGACTGGACCGTGCGCGTCATCCCCGCGTCCGCCCGGCGCGCGCTCACCGGCGACCCCGGGGAGGCCGGTGGACCGGACGACCACGAGGGCCTGGTGGACGTGGCCGCGTACGCCCGCGGGCGGCGGCTGCTGATCGAGGTCGTGGACCCGGCGGAGGCCGCCGAGGCCGTCCGCAGGTTCGGCGGCTCCGCGGGCCCCCGGGGCGTGACCCTGCACGGGCTCATCGCGCGCGGCGGCGAGGGCGGCGGCCGGGTCGGGGACCTGACCACGTTCGTGCTGCTCCAGCGGCTGCTCGGGGACGGCCGGGTGAACGTGCCGGTGTGGGCGTCCGGCGGGATCGGCCCGCACGGCGCCGCCGCGGCGGTGGCGGGCGGCGCCGCGGGCGTGGTGCTGGACGCCCAGCTCGCGCTCGTCCGCGAGATGGACCTGCCCGCCGACGTCGCGGCCGCGGTGGCCGCCATGGACGGCGGCGACACCCGCGTCGTCGGCGGCCGGCGCGTGTTCGCCGGTCCCGGCCCGCGGCCCCTGCCGGTCGGGCAGGACGGCGCGCTCGCCCGCCCGCTGGCCGACCGGTACAAGACGGCGGGCGGTGTGGTTCAGGCGTTCCGCGCGCAGATCGCCGAGCACATCCGGGCCGCGGTGCGGGCCCGTCCGCTGGCCCCCCTCGACCGCCCGTCCGGCACCGGCTCCGCACGGGAGTACCCGGTGGCGCAGGGGCCGATGACGCTGGTCAGCGACCGTTCGGTGTTCGCCGCCGCGATCGCCCAGGACGGCGGGCTGCCGTTCCTGGCGCTGGCGCTGATGAGCGGCGAGGAGGCGCGCGAGCTGCTGCTCGACACCGCCGACCGGCTCGGCGACCGGCCCTGGGGCGTGGGCGTCCTCGGCCTCGCCCCGCCCGAGCTGCGCGAGGCGCAACTGGCCGCCGTGCGCGACGTCAGGCCGCCGTACGCGATGATCGCGAACGGGGACCCCGCCCAGGCCGCCTCGCTCGAGGCCGTGGGGATCGGCACCTACCTGCACGTTCCGGAGCCGGGGCCGCTGGAGGGCCTCCTGGCCGGGGGCGCCCGCAAGTTCGTCTTCGAGGGCCGCGAGAGCGGGGGGCAGGTCGGCCCGTACGGCGGCCTCGCGCTCTGGGACGCGCAGGTGGAGCGGCTGCTGGCCTTCTGCGACGCGAACCCGGACGCGGCCGGGGAGCTGTCGGTCATGTTCGCCGGCGGCGTCCACGACGAGCGCTCGGCCGCGATGGTGGCGGCGCTGGCCGGGCCGCTCGCCGAACGGGGCGCCGGCATCCGCGTGCTCATGGGCACCGCGTACCTGTTCACCTACGAGGCGGTCGCGGCCGGGGCCATCACCGAGGGTTTCCAGCGGACCGCCGTCGAGTGCGACCGCACCGTGCTGCTGGAGACCGCGCCCGGCCACGCGACCCGCTGCGCGCGGACCCCCTACGCCGCGGCGTTCGAGGACGAGCGGCGCCGCCTGGAGGAGGCCGGGACGCCGCGCCCGGAGACGAGGCGGCTCCTGGAGGAGCTCAACCTGGGCCGCCTGCGCGTCGCCGCCAAGGGCCTGCGCCGCGGCCCCGGTCACCCGGCGCCGCCGGGCGAGCACGCCGGACCCGGCGGCCTGATCCAGGTCGACCCATCCGAGCAGCGCCGCGAGGGCATGTACACGCTGGGCCAGGTGGCGGCGCTGCGTTCGGCCACCACCAGCATCACCGGCCTGCACGAGCAGGTCACCACCGGAGCCACCTTCTTCCTGTCCACCCGCGCCGTCACGCTCGGCCTCGGCGGCACCGGACGGGCCGGACTCCCGGCGGGCGCGGGCCCGGCGGGCGCGGACCCGGTGCCGGCCAGGCCGATGGACGTCGCGATCGTCGGGATGGGGTGCGTGTTCCCCGGAGCCCCCGACGCGGCCTCGTTCTGGGCCAACGTGGTGCGCGGGGTGGACGCCGTCGGTGAGATCCCGGCCGGGGACGGCGCGGGCGGCCGGACCCCTCCCACCTGGGGCGGTTCCCTTCCCGGCGTCCCGCTCGACGCGCTCGCCCACGCCGTCCCGCCCGGATCGCCGGGGGAGACCGAGCCGGCGCGGCTGCTCGGCCTGGAGGTCGCCGCCCGCGCGCTGGAGGACGCGGGGTACGCCGACCGGCCCTTCGACCGTTCCCGCACGTCGGTGTTCTTCGGCGCGGCGGGCGCGGCGGCGGGGGCCGGGCGGATCGCCGACCGGCTGGACCTGGGCGGGGGCGGCTACGCCGTCGACGCCGCGGGCGCCGCGTCCCTGGCCGCGCTGGACGCGGCCTGCAAGGAACTGGTCGCGGGCGGCAGCGACATGGTCCTGTGCGGCGGCGCGGACCTGATCGACGGCATCGACGACCACCCGGCCGCGGCCGCGGTCGGCGCGCTGTCGCCGCGCGGGCGCCGCGCCCCGTTCGACGCCGCCGCGGACGGGATCGCGCCGGCCGAGGGCGTGGCCTGCGTCGTCCTCAAGCGGCTGGCCGACGCCGAACGGGACGGCGACCGCGTCTACGCGATCATCAGGTCGGTGGCCGGAGCGGGCGACGGCCGTTCCCCGGACCCGGCGGCGCAGCCCACCGCGCAGCCGAGCGTGCCGTTCCCCGACGGGCGGCGCCGGGCGCTGGACCGTGCCTACCGGCACGCGCGCGTCTCCCCGTCCCGGGTCGGGCTGGTCGAGGCCGACGGCGCCGGCACCGGGGACGGCGACCGCGCCGAACTGGCCGCGCTCACCGCCGCCTTCACCGAGGCCGGGGCCAGGCCGGGCGGGACGGCGCTGGGATCGGTGAAGGCGCAGATCGGCCACGCCGGGGCCGCCGCCGGCCTGGCCGGGCTGATCAAGACCGCCCGCGCCGTGCACGCCGGCGTCCTGCCGGGCACCCCGCTCCTGAACGAGCCGCAGCCGGCCTGGGACCCCGCCACCAGCCCGTTCGCGTTCGGCGGACGGGTGGCGCGGCCGTGGGCGGCGGCGCCGGCCGAACGGGTGGCGGGCCTGAGCGCGTCCGGTTCCGGCGGCGCCCACTTCCACGCGGTGCTGGCCGGGTACGACGGCGCCCCGGAGCCGGTCTCCGGGGTCGCCGGGTGGCCCGCCGAGCTGTTCCTGATCCGGGGGGCCGGCCGCGCCGAGGCCCGCGCGGAACTGGACCGGCTCGGCGCGCTGCTCGGCTCCGGGCCGCCCGCCGGGCGGCCCCGCCTGCGCGATCTGGCCCGGACGTTCGCGGGCGGGCCCGGCGGGCACCCCGGCGGGGCGGAGGGCGGCGGGGTCCAGGTGGCGCTGGTGGCCACCGGGCCGGACGACCTCGCGGCCAAGATCGCCATCGCCCGGGAGTTCCGCGCCGCGCCGGGCGTGTACGTCGCGGCCGGGGACGGGACGTCCACTCCGGAGGGGCAGGCGGCAGGGCAGGCAGAGGGGCAGGCGGAGGGGCAGGGCAAGGAACGGGGGCGGATCGCCTTCCTCTACCCGGGCCAGGGCAGCCAGCGGCCGAACATGCTGGCCGGACTCTTCGTGGCGTTCCCGCGGCTGCAGCGCCTGCTGCGGCTGGGCGGCGGTCACCACACCGAGGCGATGTTCCCGCCCGCCGCGTTCACTCCGCAGGAGGCGGAGCGGCAGCGCCTCGCGCTCGCCGACGCCGCGAACGGCCGGCCGGCCCTGGCGATCGCCGGGCTGGCCCTGCACCGTCTGCTGACCGAGCTGGGCGTGCGCCCGGACCTGGCCGCCGGGCACGGCCACGGCGAACTGGTCGCCCTGGGCGCCGCCGGGGTCTTCGGCGAGGAGGACCTGATCGGCCTCAGCGCCGCCCGTGCCGAGGCGGACGCGTCCGCCGCCCTGCGCGCCGAACTGGACGCCCGTGACCTGCGCTCGCCCGCCTACCCGGTGTGGTCCTGCGCCGCCGGCGCCCCGCACGACACCGACCCGGCGGAGCTCCGCGCCGCGCTCGCCGGGCAGGTCGCCGAGCCGATCCGGTTCGCCGAGCAGATCGAGGCGATGTACGCGGCGGGCGCGCGGATCTTCGTGGAGACCGGTCCCGGCCGGGTGCTGACCGGGCTGGTCCACCGGATTCTCGGCGACCGGCCGCACACCGCCGCCGCCTTCGACGCGCCCGGCGAGGACGGCATCGAGAGTCTGCTGCGGGGCCTGGCCGAACTGGCCGTGGCAGGCGTCCCGGTGGACCCGCGCCCGCTGTTCGCCGGCCGGGACGCCCGGGACCTGGCCGCGCCCGGCGGGCCGTCCCGTCCCGGCTGGATCGTCGGCGGGCACCTCGTGCGCACGGCCGGCGGCGGCCACCTGAGCGGCGGGCCGCGCCCCGCGCGGCCGGGCGCGCCGGAGTGCGCGCCCCCGGCCGCGCCGACAGCGGAGGAGACCATGGAGACCGGAGAACGCCAACCGGCGCGAACGCGCTCGCGGCTGGCCGACCAGGCCGCCGAGGGCGCGGTCCTGGAGTACCTGCGGGCCAGCCGGGAGCTCATCGCCGCCCAGCGCGACGTCGTGCTCAACTACCTCGGCGCGGGCCCGACCGCCACGGCGCCTGCCGCCGGGCACGCCGATGCCGGGCACGCCGATGCCACGCCCGCCGGTGCCGTGCCCGCCGATGCCGGGCACGCCGGGGCCGAGCCGGAGGCGGACCGCGACGGAACGCCGCCGCCCGGGGCCGTCCCGCCCGTCCCCGGGCCGCGCCGGGCGCTGCCGGGCGAGAGCGTGAGCGGGCACGGCCCCGTGTCCTTCGTGGCGGCCCCGGACACGGGCGCCACCGGCGGCACGGACGGCGAGGACGGCGCGGACGGTCAGGAGGGAGAGCCCGCCCCCGCGCCCGCCCGGGAGCCGCGGCGGCCGGTCCGGCAGGTGATGCGGACCACGCCCCTTCCCCGGCCGCCCGTGCCGGAGGCCGGCGCCCGGGATTTCGCGGACCGCGACTTCGTGATCGTCGACGACGGGTGCGGGATCGCCCTGGAACTGGCCGCCCTCCTGGAGGCGCAGGGGGCGCGGGTGCGGACGCCGCTGGAGCCGGACGGGCCGTGCGACGGGCTGGTGCACCTGGCCGCGCTCCGGCCCGGCGGCGGGCCGGTGCTGCCCGACGCCTACGCGGGGATCGGCGACGCGCTGGCCGGGGGGCTGCGGTGGCTCGTCCTCGCGGGCGGATCGGGCGGGACGTTCGGGCGCCGGTACGACGGCAGCGGCGTCGGCGACCCCACGCCCGGCGCGGGCCTGCGCGGGCTCGCCCGGACGCTGGCCCTGGAGTTCCCGGAGGTCGTGGTGCGCGCCGTGGACGTCGACACCAAGGACAGCCCGCGGGCCGTCGCGCGGCGGATCCTGGCCGAGATGACGGACCCCGGCGCGCCGGTGGCGGTCGGCCACGACGGCGATTCCCGGAACACGCTCACCCTCGTCCCCGCCGCTCTCCGCGTCCCGGCCGCGGTCGCGAACGGCGACGCCGAACCCGCGCTCGGACTGGACGAGGACGGCGTCGTGCTGATCACCGGCGATCCGGGCGATCCGGGCGATCCGGGCGGCATCACGGCGCGCCTGGCCCTCCAACTGGCCAGGACGACCGGCTGCCATATCGAACTGGCGGTCCACACCCCTGAGTCCCCGCCCGACACCGATACCGACGCCGCCGATCCCGACGCCGACGGCGAGGCCGGGCTCCGCCACGTTCTGGACGAGTTGCGCGAGCACGCCGCCTCCGTCCGGTATCACGCGCTGGACACGCAGGACGCGCGGAGCGTACGGGCGCTGGTCGAAGGCGTCTACGCGCGGCACGGCCGCCTGGACGGAGTGATCCACGGAGCGGGTGCCGGAGCGGGTGCCGGAGCGGCCGGCCTGGCCCGTCACCCGGACGGGGGCGAGAACGACCCGGTCCCGGACGCGCAGGAGCTCTTCGGCCGCCTGTACCGGGCGAAGGTGGACGGCGCGTCCGCGCTGGCCGCCGCCGTCCGGCCGGATCTCGGGTTCCTCGTCGTCCTCGGCGGCGCCGCGGGCGTCCACGGCCACCGTGGCAGGGCCGGCGACGCCGCGGCCGACGACGCCTGCGAAACCCTCGCGCGGGTGTGGCGGACGCGACTGCGCGGCCGGGTCCTGGTGGCCGGCTGCGGCCCCTGGGCCGACTCCCGCGAAGGCCCGCCGGCCGATCCGGACGAGACCGTGGCGGCGCTCCTGCGCGAGATCGCCTATGGCGACGAGGTCCAGGTCGTCTTCACGGGGACGGCGGGCGGGACGGCCAGGCGGGACCCATGAGCGGCGGGGACGGCGGCCACGGCGCCGCGCGGGGCGAGCCGGTCGCGATCGTCGGGATCGGGGCGCTGTTCCCCGGTGCCGGCACGGCGGGCGCGTTCTGGCACAACGTGCGCGACGGGGTGGACGCGATCAGGGACGTGCCCGCGCACCGCTGGGACCCCGAGGTCTACTACGATCCCGGCGCCTACGACGGGCCGCCCGAGAGCGACCGGTTCTACTGCCGCCGGGGCGGGTTCGTCGACGATCTCGCGACGTTCGACCCGGCCCGGTTCGGGATCACGCCCGCCTCGGTGTCCGGGACGGAGCCGGACCAGCTGCTGGCGCTGCGCACCGCCGCCGAGGCGGTCGCGGACGCCGGCGGCGAGGACCGGCTGCCGGACCGGGACCGGATCGGCGTGGTCATCGGCCGCGGCGGCTATCTCACGCCCGGGCTGGCCCGCTTCGACCAGCGGGTGAGCGTGTCCCACCAGCTCACCGGCGTCCTCGCCGAACTGCTCCCGGACCTGGGCGAACGGCGGCTGGCCGAGATCGGGGCGGCGTTCCGGGCGCGGCTGGCGCACGCCGAGGACTCCGGCGGCCTGGTGCCCGGCTTCGCCGCGTCCCGGATCGCCGGCCGCTTCGACCTGCGCGGCCCCGCGTACACGGTGGACGCCGGCTGCGCCTCCTCGCTGGTGGCGGTGGAGCACGCCGTGCGCGCCCTGCGTACGGGGCAGTGCGACGCCATGCTGGCCGGAGCGGTGCACCACGCGCACCACGCCACCGTGTGGAGCCTGTTCACCCGGCTGCGCGCGCTCAGCCGCACGGGGCGCATCCGTCCGTTCGACCGGGCGGCCGACGGCACCCTGCTGGCCGAGGGCACCGGCATCGTGCTGCTCAAACGGCTGGCCGACGCCGAGCGCGACGGTGACCGGGTGCACGCGGTCATCCGCGGCGTGGGCTCGTCCAGCGACGGCCGCGCCGGCGGGATCATGAGCCCGCTGGTGGACGGCCAGGTGCTCGCCCTCGAACGCGCCTGGCGGGACGCCGGGCTCGATCCCGCCGATCCGGGCGCGGCCGGGCTGGTCGAGGCGCACGGGACGGCGACGCCCGCCGGCGACGCCGCCGAACTGGCCACGCTCCTGCGCGTCTTCGGCGCGGCGGCGCCCGGTGCCGGGCCGCCGCTGTGGCTCGGTACGGTCAAGTCGATGATCGGCCACGCCCTGCCCGCCGCCGGGATCGCCGGGCTGATCAAGGCGGCCTTCGCGCTGCGCGAGGCGGTGCTGCCGCCCACCCTGCACGTCGAGGAACCGCATCCGGCGCTGGCCGGGACCCGCCTGCGCCCGGTACGGGAGGCGGCCGAGTGGGAGCCGCCGGGGAACGGCACGCCCCGCCGCGCCGTGGTGAACGCCTTCGGGTTCGGCGGTGCCAACGCGCACGTGATCCTCGAGGAGCACGCGGCGCCCGTACCGGCCAGGGCCCGGCACGGGATCTTCAAGGGACCCGCGCCCCGTCCGGCGGTCCCCGGCCGCCGCGTCCCGGGACCGCCGCTCGGCGGCGGGGGCGTGCTGCGGCTGGAGGCCGCCTCCCCGGAGGCGCTCACGGAACTGCTGGACTCGCCGGACGCGGTCACGGCGGCCCGCACCGGCCCCGGCCTCAGCACCGGCGCGATCTCCGCCCCGGCCCACCGGCTGGCGATCGTGGAGCCGACCGCCCGCAAGATCGACCTCGCCCGCGCGGTCGTCGCCCGCGGCACGCCGTGGCGGGGCCGCGGCGACATCTGGTACTCGCCGCGCCCGATGCTCGGCCGGGCCGGTGGCCGCACGGCGTTCCTGTTTCCGGGCTTCGAGCCCGCCTTCGAGCCGCGGATCGACGACGTCGCCCGGCACTTCGGGATGCGGGCGCCGCGGCTGACCGGCCGGGACGACCTGGCCGGCCACGCCGCCGACGTCATCGCGGCCGGCCGGCTGCTGGCGGACGCCCTGGCCCGCGCCGGGATCGAGCCGGACGTGGTCGCCGGGCACGGGCCCGGCGAGTGGACCGCGATGATCGTGGCCGGGCTGTACCCGCCGGAGGCGGCCGGGACCCTGGCCGACGCCCTCGAACGCGGCCCGGCCCGGCCGCCCGGCGCGGTCCACGCGACGCTCGGCTGCGGTGCCGACCGGGCCCAGGAGGCCATCGGGACCCGGTCCGACGTGGTCGTCAGCCATGACAACTGCCCGCACCAGTCGGTGATCTGCGGCTCGCCCGAGGCGGTACGGGAGGTGCTCGGCCGGCTGGCCGCCGAGGGCGTGCTGGGCCGGGAGCTGCCGTTCCGTGCCGGGCTGCACACCGCGATGGCCGAGGTCTACCTGGAGGCGGCGCGCCGTTCGCTCGAGGCGCTGCCCGTCCGGGAGGCGGCGGTACCGGTGTGGTCGGCGACGACGGCCGCGCCGTTCCCCGCCGATCCCGCCGGGGTGCGCGCCCTGGCCGTACGGCACCTGCGGGAACCGGTCCGGTTCAGCGAGCTGATCGAGGAACTCCACGCCGCGGGGGTGCGCGCGTTCGTCCAGGTCGGTCCCGGCGGGCTGGCCGGGTTCGCCGCCGACCGGCTGGGCGGCCGCGAGCACCTGGCGATGGCGGTGAACGTGCCGCAGCGCGACGGGATGGCCCAGCTGCGCCGGGTCGTGGCCGCGCTGTGGGCGGAGGGCTACGGGGCGGCACCGTCCCCCGACGCCGGGGACGCGGGCGGCCATCGCGGGCCGACCGGCGTCCGGCTCGATCTGGGCAGCCCTCTCGTACGGCTGGACGGGGCCGTCCCGCCCCTGGGACTCGCCCGCGCCGGTTCCCGCGGGGACTGGCCCGAGCTGCCCACCCGCGACCCGGTCATGGCCGAGCTCGACGCCCTGCTGCGGGAGGCCGCGGCGACCGCGCAGAGCGTCGTGGAGGCGCTGGAGATGGGCGGTGGCGGCGGCACCGACCCCCTCACGGGCACGGAGCCGGTGCACGGCGCCGACGGCGTCCCCGGCACGGACATCCGGCCGGGGCACGGTGCCGGCGCCCGCCGCGGTGGGCCGTCCGGCGGGCCCCCGGAGGTCACCGGGCTGACGACCTCGCGGACCTTCTCGCTCGACGCGATGCCCTACCTCGCCGACCACTGCGTGATCCACCAGCCCGACGGCTGGCCGGAGATGGCGGACCGCTTCCCGGTGGTCCCGCTGGCGACGCTCCTGGAGGTGATGGCCGAGGCGGCGCGGGAACTGCTGCCCGAGCTGGTCGTCATCGGGTTCGAGGATGTGCGGGCGCTGCGCTGGGTGGTGGCCTGCCCGCCCACCACGGCCGACATCCGGGCCCAGCTGCTGGCGGGGGAGCGCGGGCCGCGCCGGGTGAAGGTGGTCGTCGGCGGGCACGCCGACGGCGTCGTCGTCCTGGCCGAGCGCTACCCGGAGGTCCCGCCGCGCCTGCTGGACGACCGCAGGCCGCTCCAGGGGGAGGGACCGCCCCCGGTGACGGCGGCGCAGCTGTACGCCGAGCGGTGGATGTTCCACGGGCCGCTCTTCCAGGGCGTCACGGAGATCACCGCGATGGCCCCCGACGGGGTGCGCGGCGTGCTGACCGCGTCCGCCACCCCCGGCGCCCTGCTGGACGGGGCGGGACAGCTGTGCGGGCACTGGATCCAGGTGTACGGGGAGACGGACCAGAACGTCTTCCCCATCGGGGTCGGCAGGATCTCCCTGTACGGCCCGCCGCCGCCCGCGGGGGAGAGGCTGGACGCCACCGTCTCGAAACGGTCCATGTCCGCGAACATGGTCAAGTGCGACGTCGAGCTGGTGCGTTCGGCCGGGGGGTCGCTCTGGGGCCGCGTCGAGGGCTGGACCACGCGCCGCTTCCACACCGACGAGGCCACCTGGCGGATGAGGTTCACCCCGGAACTGTCGGGCGTCGCCGAACCGCAGGCGGGCGGCTGGTGCCTGGTCCGCCGCCACTGGGACGGGAGTTCGGCGCGCGACCTGCTGATGCGGACCTACCTCGGCGCCGCCGAGCGCGAGGAGTACCGGCGGCTGCCGCACCGGGAGCGGGGGCCGTGGCTGCTGGGCCGGATCGCGGTCAAGGACGCCGTCCGGCACTGGCTGTGGGAACGCGGCCATGGCCCGCTGTTCCCCGCCGAGCTGACCGTCCGCGACGGCGCGGTGGCCGGGCGGCCGGTCGTGACCGGGCCGTTCGAGACGGCGCCGGAGGTGGCGGTGGCCCACTCGGCCCTGCTGGGCGTGGCGCTGGTACGGCCCGCCGGTGAGGCCGCCGGGATCGCCGTCGAACCGGCCGAGCCCGGGGGCGCGCACCCCGTCGCGGAGGCGCGGCTGCGCGCGAACCGTGCCGCGGCCACCCGGGCCGTCGCCGGCGCCGCCCCCTCCCGCGGCCCCGCCGCGGAACGGCCGGACGGAGCCGGGCCGGACCGAGCCGGGCCGGACGGGGATCGGCCGGACGGGGAGGCCCCCGTGGTGATGGCGGTGGAGACGCGCCTGGTCGACGACCACATCGTGGCCTGGACGGTCACCCCGCCCCGCAAGGACGCCTAGCGCGTGAGAACGAGACCAGCACAGAGATCAGACCAGCACAGAGATCAGACCAGCACGGAGTTTCGGAGGTCATGGTGCCCTGGCTGCCCCACCGGGCGGGAACGAGCGTCCCTGCAGAGACGGCGGAGGGAGACGCCCCGTGAGCGCACGCAGAGTGCGGGTGCCGTCCCTGTTCGGTGACGGCGGCGATCCGGGCACGGAACGCAGGCCGGTGCCCGAGGAGGCCGGGCAGCGGCGCCGCTTCCTGTTCGCCGTCCCGCCGCTGGCCGGGCATGTCGCCCCGACGGTGGGGGTGGCCTCGGAACTGGTCCGGCGCGGGCACAAGGTCGCGTGGGCGGGCCGGCGGGCGTTCCTGGAGCCGCTGCTGCGCCGCGGCTCGCAGATCTTCCAGGCGGAGGACGAGGCGTCCGCCGCCCGGCTGGACCGGGCCCGGGACGAGTGGCTCGGCATGCGCGGGCCGGACGGGCCGAGGTTCCTGTGGGAGGAGTTCGCGATCCCGCTGGGGCACGCGATGATGCCCGGGCTGGAGGCGGCGGTCAAGCGCTTCCGGCCGGATGTGGTCGTCTCCGACCAGCTGGTGGTGGCGGCCCCCGTCGCGGCCCGGCTGCGCGGCCTGCCGTGGGCCACCTCCGCGGCCACCTCGGCCGGGCTCGTCCGGCCGCCGCGGGACCTGGCCGGGGCCGAGGAACGGGTGCGGGAGCTGATCGGGGGGTTCCAGCTCGCCCACGGCATCGACGACCTGATCGACCTGCGGTTCTCCGACCACCTGGTGCTGGCGTTCACCACGGGCGCGCTGATCGGCGACACCGCGTTCTTCCCCGATCACTTCGCCTTCGCCGGGCCCGCGCTGCGGCGGCCGTCGACGGGCGACTTCCCGTGGCGGTGGCTGGACGAGGGGAACGGGCGCCCGGTGGTGCTGGTCTCGCCCGGCGGGGACGGCCCGGAGGGCGTACGGCTGGCCTGGGACGCGGCCGAGGCCGTCGCGGACATGGACGTGCGCGCCGTCATCGTCGCCCCGCCCGAGGCCGTCCCCGGCCCGCCGCCCGGCGTGCTGGTGCGGGAGCGGGTCCCGCGGCTGACGCTGCTGAAGCGGATGGCGGCGGTGGTCTGCCAGGGCGGGCACAACACGGTCTGCGAGGCGCTGGCGAACGGGCTGCCGCTGGTGGTCGTGCCGGTCCGGGCCGACCAGGAGGCGGTCGCGCGGCAGGTGGCCGGCGCGGGCGCGGGGATCATCGTTCCCGGCGGCCGGGCCGGGGCCGCCGGGTTGCGGTCCGCGCTCGGCGCGGTTCTGGACGGAGATGCCCCCAGGGAGGCGGCGGCGCGGGTGGCCGAGTCGTTCGCCGCGGCCGGGGGCGCGGTCCACGCGGCCGACCGCCTGGAGAAACTGGCCTGACGCCGTTCCCGCGGACCGCCCCGCGCCGGCCGGCCCCGCGCCGGCCGTTCCCGTAGAGCGCCCGTGCCGGCCGGTCCTGCCGGGCCCCCGCGCGCACCGGTGGTCAGAGCTTGGGCGTGAAAGGGCGGCGGTGGCCCGGGGCGTCGGGCCGGGCCTGCCCGCGCAGGGCGGTCTCCACCAGTTCGATGCCCTGGAGCAGGCCGACCAGCCGCGCGCCCTCGCGGCGGTAGGTGTCGAGCACGGCCTCGATGCCGTGGGGCGGTACGACGTCCCCGAGATCGACCCGGGCCGTGCGGAAACCGGCGCGGGCGGCGTCCACCGAGGCGTTCACGTGGTGCCGCGCCATCCTGGCCAGGGCGACCGGATAGCGGCGCAGCACGCCGTAGCGGCGGTACTCGGGCGGCACCAGCTCGAGGAGCCAGGCCGTCGCCGTGTCCTCGAAACGGTCGGTGCCCGGAGGATGGACCTGGGCGGGCCATCCGGGTGGGACGTACGCGCTCACATCCCCACGATAGGTTCCGTCCCCTACTGGGACTCGCCGGGCTGAGGCTGGCCGGGGGTCTGGGACCGCCGGATCCGGATCTTGCCGGACTGGAGGTCGTCCCGTCCGGAGTCGCCGGCCATGCGGTGGTCGTCCTGGCGGCGCGTCTTCTGCGCCTCCTGCTCCTCCATCTTGACCTTCTTGGAGCCCTCGAAGGCGGAGGCCAGGTCCTCGAACATGCCGCCGCCGAATCCGGCGCCGGTCTCGCCGTCCCCGCGGATGGCGCCCATCAGGGACGTCTTGCCGGTGCCCTGCTGGGGCCAGTCGACGACCTCCGGCTCGGCGGCGGGCTTGGGCCTGCCGAGCGCACGGCCCTTGACGCGCTTGCGGCGACGGAAGGGTGACTTCACACGAACTCCAACGCGACGGGTCTCCGAATTGATCCCGTACCTCGCGGCACGGGTGGGAGAGCAGGCGAAGCCTCCCCTCCGCGGAGCCCGGGGGTCGCCCGGAGCGTCCCGCGGAGAATCACACGATAACCGGTGCGGCCGCCGGCCCTCCGCACGGACGCGGGGGGCGGCGCGGCACGCCGCCGCGATCCGCGACCGGCTCGGCTGGAGCGGTCTGAGCCGATAGCCTGCGGGATGTGCGCCTATCCCATGTCATCGAGGTCATCGAGGAGCTCTATCCCCCCTCCTGGGCCGAGCCGTGGGACGCCGTCGGGCTGGTGTGCGGCGACCCCGGCCAGGAGGTCCGGCGGGTGCTGCTGGCCGTGGACCCGGTGGCGGCCGTGGTGGACGAGGCCCTGGAGTGGGGCGCCGACCTGGTGATCACCCACCATCCGCTGCTGCTCCGCCCGGTCAACGGCGTCGCCGCCACCACGCCCAAGGGACGGCTGATCCACCGGCTGATCACCCACGGGGTGGCGCTCTACACCGCCCACACCAACGCCGACGTGGCCGATCCGGGCGTCTCCGACGCCCTGGCCCGCGCGGTCGGGCTGGCCGGGGAGCTGCGTCCGATGGTGCCCGCCGCCGACGATCCGCGCCGCGGCCTGGGACGGATCGGGGAGCTGCCCGAGCCGGTGCCGCTGCGCGCGTTCACCGCCACGGTGGCGGCCGGGCTGCCCGCCACCGCCTGGGGCGTACGGGCGGCCGGCGACCCCGAGCGCACCGTCCGTACCGTCGCGGTCTGCGGCGGCGCGGGCGATTCCCTGCTGGACACCGCCCGCGCCGCCGGCGTGGACGTCTACCTGACCGCCGATCTGCGGCACCACCCCGCCTCGGAGTTCGCCGAGCACGACGGCCCGGCGCTGATCGACGCCGCGCACTGGGCGACCGAATGGCCCTGGCTGGCCGACGCCGAACGCCGCCTCGCGGGCTCGGCGGGGGACGCCGGCACGTTGGAGACCCGGGTGTCCACGCTCGTCACCGACGCGTGGCGCCTGCACGAAGAAGGAGCACAGTGAAAGCCGCACCGCAAGCCCAGCTTCGCCTGATCGACCTCCAGGAGCTCGACAGCACGCTGGACCGGCTGGCGCACCGCCGCCGCACGCTGCCCGAGCTGGCCGAGGTCGAGCGGCTGGAGGCCCGGCTGACCGAGCTGCGCGACGCCATCGTCGCCGCCGAGACCGAGGTCGGCGATCTGGACCGGGAGCAGAGGAAGGCCGAACAGGACGTCGACCAGGTCCGGGCGCGGGCGGACCGCGACCAGAAACGGCTCGACTCGGGCCAGGTGACCTCCGCCAAGGACCTCAGCGGGCTCCAGGCCGAGATCGCCTCCCTCCAGCGCCGCCAGTCCGACCTGGAGGAGGTCGTGCTGGAGATCATGGAGCGCCGGGAGGAGGCCGACGGCAGGGTCGCCGCGCTGCGCGCGGAGCGGACCGAGGCCGAGGCCGAGCTGGGCGCCGTCACCCAGCGCCGCGACGGCGCTCAGAAGGAGATCGACGAGGAGGGCGGCGCCACCGCCGCCGCCCGCACCGCGGTCGCCAAGGACGTCCCCGGCGACCTCCTGGCCCTGTACGAGAAGCTGCGCGGCCAGTTCGGCGGCGTCGGTGCCGCCAAGCTCTACCGGGGCGCCTGCCAGGGCTGCCATCTGGCCCTCAACACCGTCGACCTCAACCGGATCCGGTCCGCCGCCGAGGACGAGGTCGTCCGCTGCGAGGAGTGCCGCCGCATCCTCGTCCGCACGCCCGAGTCGGGCCTGTGACCGCGGGCCGGAGACTCGTCGTCGAGGCCGACGGGGGGTCCCGGGGCAACCCGGGCCCCGCCGGGTACGGCGCGCTGGTCCGGGACGCCCTCACCGGCGAGGTGCTGGCCGAGGTGGCCGAGGCCATCGGGCACGCCACCAACAACGTGGCCGAATACCGGGGGCTGATCGCCGGGCTGCGCGCGGCGGCCGCCCTCGACCCGGCCGCCCGGGCCGAGGTGCGGATGGACTCCAAGCTGGTCGTCGAGCAGATGTCCGGCCGCTGGAAGATCAAGCACCCGGACATGATCCCGCTGGCCCTGGAGGCCCGCGAGGTGGCCTCCGGCCTGGACGCGGTCACCTACACCTGGGTGCCGCGCTCCCGTAACGCCCACGCCGACCGGCTGGCCAACGAGGCGATGGACGCCGCCGCCCGGGGCGAGGAGTGGAGCCGCGACGAGGGACCGGCCGGAACGGCGGCGGACCCGGCGGGCGGCAGCGGGCGGGAGGCGGCCGGAGACTCCGCCCCGGCCTGGTCCCCGGCCCTCGGATCGGCCACCACGACCCTCCTCCTGCGCCACGGCGAGACACCGCTGTCGATCGAGAAGCGTTTCGCGGGCGTCGGGGACGTCCCGCTGACCGACACCGGCCTGGCCCAGGCGCGCGCCGCGGCGCAGGCCCTCAAGGGACGGGGCGTCGACGCGATCGTCACCTCGCCGCTCGGCCGCTGCCGCGACACCGCGGCCGAGGTCGCCGCCGCCACCGGCGCCGGGATCAGGACCGAGGAGGGGCTCCGCGAGACCGACTTCGGCGCCTGGGAGGGGCTGACCTTCGCCGAGGTGGGCGAGCGCTGGCCCGCCGAGCTGAAGTCCTGGCTGGCCGATCCCGCCTCCGCCCCGCCCGGCGGCGAGAGCTTCACCGCCGTCGCGCGGCGCGTCCGCACCGCCCTGGACAAGATCAAGGTCCGGTACCGGCACCAGACCGTCCTGGTCGTCTCCCACGTGACCCCGATCAAGCTTCTGGTCAGGGACGCGCTGGGCGCGCCGATGGCCTCCCTCTACCGGATGCAGCTGGACGTGGCCTCCCTGTCGTCGATCGACTGGTACGACGACGGACCGGCGACGTTGCGCTCGTTCAACGACGTCCACCACCTGCGGGTTTGACCGTCCCGGGGCTTCCACTGCGGCGCGCGCTCGCCTAGCGTGCGAAGGAGGACGCCGCCCGTGGAGGTCCCGGTGACCACGAAGATCCTGCTGGACGAGTCACACCTGCCCGCCCGCTGGTACAACGTGCGGGCGGACCTCTGCACGCAGCCGCCACCTCCGCTGCATCCGGGGGACCGCAGCCCGATCAGGCCGCAGGACATGGCGCCGCTGTTCCCGATGGAGTTCATCACCCAGGGGATCATCTCCACCGACCGGTTCGTGGTCATCCCCGAAGAGGTACGCGACGTCTACCGTCTCTGGCGGCCCACCCCGCTGATCCGGGCCCATCGCCTGGAGAGGGCGCTGAGGACTCCCGCGCGCATCTATTTCAAGTACGAGGGGATCTCCCCGACGGGGTCGCACAAACCCAACACCGCGGTGGCCCAGGCGTACTACAACGCCCGTCAGGGCGTCCGCCGCCTCACCACGGAGACCGGGAACGGGCAGTGGGGGAGCGCCCTGGCCTTCGCCTGCGCCCAGTTCGGACTCGAATGCGACGTCTGGATGGTCAAGGCGTCCTACGACCAGAAACCCGCCCGCCGCAGCATGATGGAGCTGTACGGCGCCCGCGTGCACGCCAGCCCGTCCGAGGAGACCTCCGCCGGAGCCAAGGCCCTGGCCGAGGACCCGTACTCACCCGGGTCCGTGGGGATCGCCATCAGTGAGGCCGTCGAGGCGTCCGCCGCCCCCGACACCCGCTACGCGCTGGGCAGCGTCCTCAACGCCGTCCTCCTGCACCAGACCATCATCGGCGAGGAGGCGCTGGAGCAGATGGCCGGCGACCCGCCCGACCTGATCGTCGGCGTGGTCGGCGGCGGCTCGACCTTCGCCGGCCTGGCGTTCCCGTTCCTCCGCGAGAAGTGGTCCGGCCGCTTCGACCCGCGCTTCCTGGCGGTGGAACCCGCCGCCTGCCCCTCGCTCACGCGGGGCCGGTACGCCTACGACTACTTCGACGCCGCGGGTTTCACCCCGCTGTTCAAGATGCACACGCTTGGCCACGACTTCGTACCCGGCCCCATCCATGCGGGCGGCCTCCGCTACCACGGCATGTCCCCCCTCCTCTCGCACATGTACGAGCTCGGCCACTTCGAGGCCACCGCCAAGAGCCAGCGCGAATGCTTCGATGCGGGCGTCCTGTTCGCCCGTACGGAGGGCATCGTCCCGGCGCCCGAGCCCAACCACGCGCTCGCCGCGGTCGTGGAAGAGGCCCGCCGCTGCGCCGAGACCGGCGAGGCCGAGGTCATCCTCACCGCCCTGTGCGGTCACGGCCACTTCGACATGAGGGCCTACGAGCGCCACCTCTCCGGCCGGCTGGAGGACCCCGAGGCGCCCCCCGAGCAGATCGAGTCGGCCCTCACCCACCTCCCCTGAAACCCCGGTAACCTTGGGGGTACGGCGGACGAGCCGGCCGGACGGCCGCGTCGAGGCGTTGCCTCGCCGAGGAAGGTCCGGGCTCCACAGGGCAGGGTGGTCGGTAACGCCGACCCGGGGTGACCCGCGGGACAGTGCCACAGAAAACAAACCGCCACCTCTGGTGGTAAGGGTGAAACGGTGAGGTAAGAGCTCACCAGCGCCCACGGTGACGTGGGCGGCTCGGTAAACCCCACCCGGAGCAAGGTCAAGAAGGGCGGCCGGCAGGCCGCCCGCGCAGGTGCCCGAGGGCGGCCCGCCCGAGCCTGCGGGTAGACCGCTGGAGGCCGCCGGCAACGGCGGCCCGAGATGGATGGCCGTCCCCCGCGCGAGCGGGGACAAAACCCGGCCTACAGGCCGACTCGTCCGCCCCCCGGCCGCTCTCCCCGCCGCGTACGGCCGGGGCGGCCCCTGCGTACGTTCGCGGGAGCCGCCCGGTGCGCGGTCACGTCAGTCGTCGGTGGGCAGGGCGCGGGGGTCCAGGACGAGTCGGGTGCCGGGGGATTCGGCGACCTGCAGGGTGCGCAGGTGCAGAAGGGCCGGGTGCTGCTCCAGGATCCGGGCGGCGTTGGCCAGGGTGCGCAGCGCGGCGGCCTCGCCGCGGGCCCGCTCCAACTCGGCGCGGCCCCGTTCGCGGGCCAGCAGGGTCTCCTGGGCGGCCCGGCGCAGTTCGCCCGGAGGCATCAGGTCGCGGGCCTTGACCTCCGAGACGGTGACGCCGACGGTGGCGGCGCGTGCGGCGACGGGTTCGGCCAGCCCCTCCGACAGGCGGGCCCGGTCGGTCATCAGGTCCTCCAGCGAGGCGCCGGCCACCACCTCGCGGATCGCGTCCTGGACGGCGGCGTAGAGCACGCGGTCGGCGTTGTCGGACGCGGTGGCGTAGGCCACGGGGTCGGAGACCGCCCAGGTCGCCATCACGCTGACCCGTACCGAGACGCCGTCCCGCGTCAGCACCTCCTGCCCGCTGACGTGCATCTGGCGCGGGCGCATCTCCACGGTCACCAGCGT
This sequence comes from Actinomadura viridis, assembly GCF_015751755.1. Lineage (GTDB taxonomy): Bacteria > Actinomycetota > Actinomycetes > Streptosporangiales > Streptosporangiaceae > Spirillospora > Spirillospora viridis. The sequence goes on along the minus strand of NZ_JADOUA010000001.1, from coordinate 5,841,562 downwards.
CGAGCGCTTCTCCTTGTAGCTGTGCCGGCCGGGCTCCAGGACGCGGTCGAGCCGCCCGTCCACGAACAGCAGCACCCGCTGCCACTCCATCACGGTCACATGAGCCATCAGGTACCTCGATTCGCGGGGGGAAGAGCGGTCCTCCCCGGCCGCCGGCGCGCGGCGGGGGCGTCCCGGGCCGTGGCCCGGAGCCCGCAGAGCCGCACGGCCGCGCCGCCGTGGCGGCAGGCCGGGGAGGACCGCCCGAGAGGACTCGAACCTCCTTGGGGCGGACCCCGTACCGGGAAAGTCGGTCGCCTCGGACGCGCGGAACGCGGACCGGCGATACCCGGTGCGCCGCTCGAACGACCGCGTGATCAACGTAGAGCCCGGCGGCCCCGGTGGCGAACGGATTTCCTCCCCGGCCGGTCAGCCCGTCACGGGCCCGTCGGGGCCCTCCTCGCGCTGGTAGACGTCCGGGACGCCGTCGTGGTCGAGGTCGGCCGTCTCGGCCTTGTGGATGCGGCGGTAGACGCGGTTGCGCATCCGCAGGACCACGGCCGCCAGCAGGCTGGCCACCAGGGACGCGGTCAGCACGGCGATCTTGACATGGTCGTCGGCCTCGGACGCGCCGCCGAACGCCAGCTCGCCGATCAGCAGCGAGACCGTGAACCCGATCCCCGCCAGCAGCGCCAAGCCGAGGACGTCGACCCAGGCCAGGTCGCCGTCCAGCTCGGCACGGGTGAACCGGCCCACCGCCCAGGTCGCGCCAAGGATCCCCACCGGCTTGCCCAGCACCAGGCCGACCATCACGCCCAGCGCGATCGGATCCGCCAGCGCCGAGCCCAGGCCGTCCAGGCCGCCGAAGGCGACGCCCGCCGACAGCAGCGCGAAGATCGGCACCGCGACGCCGGCCGACAGCGGGCGGAAACGGTGCTCGAAGTGCTCGGCCAGCCCCGGCCCGGCCTCCGGGCCCCCGGCCCGCTCGCTGCGGGCCACCGGCACCGCGAAGCCCAGCAGCACTCCGGCCACCGTGGCGTGGACGCCCGACTCGTGGACGAGCATCCACGTCGCGAACGCCAGCGGCAGCAGCAGCCACCACGAGCGCACCCGCCGCTGCACCAGGAACGTGAAGGCCGCCAGCGGCACGAACGCCAGCAGCAGCGGCCCCACCGCCAGGTCGGAGGTGTAGAACACCGCGATGATCACGATGGCGATGAGGTCGTCCACCACGGCCAGCGTCAGGAGGAAGGTGCGCAGGGCCGAGGGCAGGAAGCGGCCGATGACCGCGAGCACGGCCAGGGCGAACGCGATGTCGGTCGCGGCCGGGATCGCCCAGCCCTGGGCGGCGCCGTCCGTTCCCGAGGTGACCACCAGGTACAGCAGGGCGGGCACGACCACACCGCCGACGGCCGCCATGACGGGCACCAGGGCCCGCCGCGGGTCGCGCAGGTCGCCGGCCACGAACTCGCGCTTGAGTTCCAGCCCGGCCACGAAGAAGAAGATCGCCAGCAGCCCGTCGGCGGCCCAGGTCGCCAGCGAGAGGTCCAGATGCCAGGACGCCGGGCCGACCGTGAAGCCGCGCAGAGAATCGTAGGAATCGGACCAGGGGGAGTTGGCCCACACCACCGCGATGACCGCGCCGGCCAGCAGCAGCGCCCCGCCGATGGTCTCCTGGCGCAGGATCTCCGCGATCCGGCTCGCCTCAGGCCACGTGCCCCGGCCGAAAAGCACCTTGCGCCGCGTGGTCGTTCCGCGTGCCGAATCGCCCACAAGCCCCCCAAAGGTCGACAAATGCCTCATAAAATCGCCGACCAGACTTCCCGGCACACCTGCCACCACTTTACGGGATCCTCGGGACCGGGCAGGTCACCGGACCGTGAAGGAAGCCGATACCGGGTCGCTGGTGATACCCGGTATCACGATGGTTTCCGCTGCATACACTGGACATATGGAGCCGGAAAAGGGTTCGCTGCGTGACCGCAAACGGCGGCGGGCGCGCGAGGCGATCATCGCGGCGGCCCACGAGCTGTTCGCCGAACGGGGCTTCGACGGCGTGACGGTCGCCGACATCGCCGAACGGGCCGAGGTGGGACGGGCCACCTTCTTCCGCCACTTCGGCGACAAGCAGGAGGTCGTCTTCGGCGCGACCCGGCTCCAGGAGGCGGCCCGCGCCGAGTCCGCCCGGGCCGAGGCCGCCGCCCCGATCGGGGACTCCCTGGACGCGGCCCTGTCCCACCTGCGCGACGTCGTCGTGACGTTCGCGCGGCGGCTGACCGAGCACCCCGACGCGTTCAGCCGCCACGAGCGGCTCGTGGCCGCGCATCCCGAACTGCGCGCCCGCAGCCTGACCAAGCAGCGCCGCTACGCCGAGACGCTGTACGCGCTGCTGCTCCGCAACGGCGCCGGCCACGAGACCGCCACCCTCGCCGCCGAGATCGGGGTGGCCTGCTACCACGCCGGCCACACGCTCGCGGAGGGCGATCCGGAACGGCTCGCCGGCGCGGTGGACGCGGCGTTCGAGCGGCTGCGTTCGCCCGGAGCGTGATGGGGTTCCCTGCGCGGGGGCCGGGCGGGCACAGTGGCCGGGTGAAGCTGCTGATCTTGGGTGGGACCGAATTCGCCGGGCGGGCGTACCTGGACGAGGCGCTGGCGCGCGGTTGGGAGGTCAGCCTGTTCAACCGCGGCACGCACCCGGCCCCGGAGGGCGTGACCGCGCTGCGCGGCGACCGCCGGGAGCCGGGCGGGCTGGCGGCGATCGAGCGGGGCGAGTGGGACCTCGTCGTCGACACCTGGTCCTGGGCCCCGTCCGCGGTCCGGGACGCGGCGCGGACCCTGGCCGGCCGGGCGGGCGGGTACGTGTACGTCTCCAGCCGCTCGGTGTACGCCTTCCCGGCCGGGGCGGGGACCGGCGAGGACGCGCCCGTGGTGGACGGGTCGCCCGACGCCGGTGACGCCGACGGGTACGCGCAGGCCAAGCGCGGCGGCGAGCTGGCCGCCCTGGAGAGTTTCGGCGACCGGGCGCTGCTGGTGCGCGCGGGCCTGATCATCGGCCCGTACGAGAACGTGGGGCGCCTGCCGTGGTGGCTGCGGCGGATCGCGCGGGGCGGCCCGTTCCTCGCCCCCGGTCCGCGTGAGGGCGGGGTCCAGTACGTCGACGTCCGGGACATGGCCGGGTGGAGCCTCGACGCCGCCGCGGCGGGCCTCGGCGGCGCCTACGACGTGGTGGGCCCGCCTGGCGCGGTGACCATGGAGGACGTGCTCGGCGCGTGCGTGGCCGTCACCGGCGCGGACGCCGAACCGCGCTGGGTCCCGCCGGAACGGATCATCGAGGCGGGCGTGAAGCCCTGGACGGACCTGCCGATGTGGCTGCCGCCGGGAGAGACGCACGAGGCCCTGCACCAGGCGAACGTGTCGAAAGCGCTCGCGGCCGGGCTCGAATGCCGCCCGTTGATCGACACCGTGGCCGACACCTGGGCGTGGTTGCGCGATATCGGCGGCGAGCCCCCGCAGCGTCCCGACCGGCCCGTCGTCGGTCTCGACCCGCGGATCGAGGCGTCGCTCATCTGATTCGCCGCACCGGGAGGCCCCTCACGGTGAGGCCGCCCCCGCGGGGTAGGGAAGGACCATGGGCGGCATGACGCCATGGACCTCGGACCGGCCGCTGCGCTCCCCGTTCGGCCTGCCCCTGGGGCTCCGCGGGCGGCTGGCCGGGTTGTTCATGTGGTGGACCAACCCGCAGGGGGACCTCTTCGAGCTGCTCAACGTCCGGCCGGGGGAGCGGGTGCTGGAGATCGGGTACGGGCCCGGCCGCCTGATCGGGCTGCTCGCCGCCTCCCCGGCGGGGCGGGTCTGCGGGGTCGACCCGTCCCCGCAGATGCGGGCGTTCGCCGCCCGGCGCAACCGCGGGCAGGTCGCCGCCGGGCGGGTCGACCTGCGCGTCGGCACGGCCGAGAGCACCGGGTTCCCCGACGCCGAGTTCCACTGCGTGGTGTCGGTGAACAACGTGGGGCTGTGGCCGCGCCTGGAGGCCGGGATCGCCGAGATGTACCGGGTGACGCGGCCCGGCGGGCGGGTGCTGATCGCCTGGCACGGCGGGACCGGCCGTTCCCCCATCGCGCGGAGGCTGGCGATGCCCGAGGAACGGCTCGGCCGGGTCGAGCGGGCCCTCGGCGCCGCCTTCTCCGACGTCACGCGCCGTGAGATTCCCCATCTGACGCTCTTCGAAGCCGTCCGCTGAACCGCCTCCTCGCGTAGAGAGGCGGAATTCTCGGTTTCCCTCCGTGTTCGGGTCACACGACACAAACGGTCGCCGCCGCCGTACCTACCGTTCAGGTAGAGCCGATCGATCCGGGGAGATCGGCGGTGACGGCGGGACCGGAGAGCCGGACCCGCGGAGAGGAGCACCGATGTTCATCGTGATGATCGTGATCGGGCTCATCGGATTGCTGGCCTCGCTGGTCTACCTGGCCGAGTTCGCCCGCGCGAGCCGGGGGGACGCACTGTTCCTCCCGGCGTCCACCGGGAGCGCGCGGCGGGCGCGCCGCGTGAGCGGGATGTACATCCGCGGCACCATGGCCGAGATGGACCTCCGCGGCGCCGGCGACCGGCTCGTCGATCACTGAGCGCCCGGGGGCCGTCCGCGCCGGACGGCCCCCGGCCCGCCTCAGCGGAACGCGCGGGTGCCGTCCTCGGGGGCCTCGTCCGGAACGGGGACGAAGGTCTCCCTGGCGGGATCCAGGACGTGCACGTTGGCGGTCTCCAGATCGAGATAGAGACCCACCAGTTCGACCTCGCCGGCCTCCACCCGCTCCCGCAGCCAGGGATAGGTGAGCAGGTTGTCGAGCTGCTGCATCACGTTGATCTGGCAGAGCCGGGTGAGGGGCGGGTCCTCGCCCGGGTCGGCGGCCAGGAACCGGGCCAGGCTGTGGTTGCCGTGCTTGAGCCAGCGCGACAGGGACCTCAGATGGCCGACCTCGGAACCCCCGGCCAGCAGCGCCGCCATGGCGCCGCAGTTGGAGTGGCCGCACACCGTGATGGTGCGGATGCCGAGGACGTTGGTCGCGTACTCCACGGTCGCGGCCACCGAGTCGTCGTGGGTACGGGATCCGTAGCGCGGGATCAGGTTGCCGACGTTCCGGTTGATGAACAGGTCGCCCGGTCCGCTGGCCGTGATGATGTTGGGCACCACCCGCGAGTCCACGCAGGTGATGAACAGATGCTCGGGTTTCTGCTCGAAGGCCAGCTCGGCCATGATGGGCCGGACCAGCGGCGCCGTACGGCCGTGGTACTCGCGGACGCCCGCGAGCAGCAGCGCGCTGGGCGACACGTCCGGCGCGTCCAGTTCGGGAACTTCATGCCGCCGTCGGCGATTCGCCCATGGAGCCCACCAGCGGGCAGGCGGGGATGACTTGCGCGGCGGTGACATATCTCCGGTCACCGCTCTTTCATACCAAGACTCGTGAATCTCGTCGATGTCGACCCTCCCTCCAAGGCGTTCGTGGGCGCGGCGCCACTCGTGGATGGCCTCGAAGGCCGCGTGGTCCATGAAGTCCACGTTCAGGTCCAGATCGACGGCCGCCCCGCCCGGGACCTGCCGCAGGACCGTGGTCACCTTCGGCACTCCGAGGAAGGTCAGCGTCCCCTCGACGACCACGTGCCACCGGCCGCCCGGCGGCGGATCACCGGAACCGGCGGCGGTCTCCGCGGGCGCGGGCGCGGGCACGGTGCCCGCCGCGCCGGGCCCGGGAAGCGTGAGGGTGCCCGAGGACACCGGCGGGCCGTCGGCGTGGGTCAGCACGCCCGTGGCCGCCGCGCCCCCGGCGTCCGGTGCGGTCGGCACGGCCTCCTCGACCCGTACGGTGAGGCGGGTCAGCCTGCGCAGGGCCAGCACCGCCATGACGCCGATGCCCAGCAGCACCCCCTCGCCCAGCCCGAGGAACACCACGCCCAGCAGGGTGGCGAAGTACGCCGTGGCCTCCCGGTGGTGGCGCAGGTCGCGCACCCGGGCGGTGTCGATCATCTTCACGCCCAGCGCGACCAGCAGCGCCGCCAGCGCGGCCAGCGGCACCTGCTCGATGACCGGGCCGCACGACATCGCCAGCACCAGTACCCACACCCCGTGCAGCACCGTGGACCTCCGGGTGCGGGCGCCCGCCTCCACGTTGGCCGAGCTGCGGACGATCACCCCGGCGACGGGCAGGCCGCCCAGCAACCCGGAGACGGTGTTGCCCGCGCCCTGGCCGATCAGCTCCCGATCGAGGTCGGCGCGCGGCACCCCGGCGGGGCGCCTCCGGTCGATCGCCACGCTGCACAGCAGGGACTCCACCGCCGCCACCACCGCGATCGCCACCACCGCGCCGACCACCTCGGGCAGCGGGCCCCGCGGCAGCGCGGGCGGATGCCACGCGGACAGCAGCGTCTCGGGCAGGTCGACCCGCGGGGCGTCCCACGCCAGCAGCCACGCGACCAGGGTGGCCAGCGCGATCGCGGGCAGCGGCCCGGGGATCCAGCGGACCACCGCCGCGACCGGCCCGCCCGCCCTGCTCAGCCGCGGCCACAGCAGCAGGACGGCGATGGTCAGCAGGCCGAGCAGCGTCGCGTGGGAATGCGAGGACGACAGCTGCCCCGGCAGATCCCGCAGATTGATCAGCGCGGAGTGCTGCGGGCTGCCGCCGAGGACCACGTGCAACTGCGCCAGGACCAGGACCACGCCGACCCCCGCGAGCATGCCGTGCACCACGGCCGGCGACACCGCCAGCGCCGTACGGGCCACCCGGCACGCGCCCAGGAGAAGCTGTACGAGCCCGCCGAGCAGGGTGATCGTGCAGGTGGCCCGCCACCCGTAGGTCTGGACGAGATCGGCGACGATGACGGTGAGGCCGGCGGCCGGGCCGCTGACCTGCAACGGCGAGCCTCCGGCCAGCCCGGCCACGATGCCGCCCACGATGGCGGCGATCAGGCCGGCCGCCATCGGCGCGCCGGAGGCCACCGCGATCCCCAGCGACAGCGGGATGGCGACCAGGAAGACCACGAACGAGGCGAGCAGGTCGTGGCGCCAGGTCGATACGACAAGTAGTTTCTTCATCACCTAGCGTATGCAACCACGGCGGTCCGCCGGTTCGTCGTGATGACACAGGTCGCCTGCCCGCGCGAGACGGACAGGTGAGACCCGCAGGTGAGACCGGCAGTGACCGGCACTGTGAGGAGATGACACGAGGCGGGGCCCACCCCTGTCAGGGTGGGCCCCGCCTCGTGGTCGTGCTCGTGCTCGCCGCGGGCCGCCGGTCAGCGGCGGTAGTCGCGGTGGTTCTCCCAGTCGTCCGGCTGCCGGTTGGGGTCGGTGTTGCCGTTGGGGTAGGAGGACCCGTACGTCCCGCCGGTGTCACTGGGCGACGACCCCTGGGGACCCGGGGCGCCCGGGGCTCCGGGGTAGCCGCCCTGGCCGCCGCCCTGCGAGCCGTAGTAGCCGCCGCCGTACGCCTGGGTGGCGTTCGGGTCGCCGCCGTAGGCCTGCGTGGCGCCGGGGTCGCCGTAGGGCGGCGAGCCGCCCGGACCCGATCCCAGGCCGCCGCCCGAGCCGGTGTCGGACTCGGTGCCGCCGTTGTAGCTGCTGCCGCTGAAGTCGCCGTAACGGCCGGCCTCGCTCCCGGACCCCGAGCCCAGGCCCGAGCCGGAGTCGCCGAACGACCCGTAGGAGTCGCGGCCGGTGTTGAGCGGGTCGTCGTAGCGCGGCGAGTCGCCGTAGGCCGGGGCGGTCGGGTAACCGTCGCTCTGCCCGCCCTGGCCGGAGCCGCCGTACCCGGAGGTGGACCCGGGAAGCCCTGAGAGCCCCGGAGCGGACCCCGCGGTGTCGCCGCCATAGCCCGAGCCGCCCGACCCGGGCGGAGGCGACCACGGGCCCGTGGACCCGGTCGACCCCCCGGAGCCGTACGAGGGCGAGGGCGAGGACGAGGACCCCAGCGGGTCGCTCAGCGGGTCGTTCAGCGAGCCGCCGCCGTACGAGCCGCCCGAGTCCGGGAGCCCCGAGCCGGAGCCCGGGTCGCCGCCCGGCCCCGTCGAGCGCTGCCGGTCGTGCTGGATGCGCTGGAGCAGCTCGTCCACGGTCGGCAGCTTGTGGCCGTCGGTGTCGGCCGGCGGGCCGCCGTAGCCGCCGGACGCGGCCGGGACCGCGGGCTCGGCCGGTCGGGGAGGCTCGGCGGGACGGGGCGGCTCGGCGTGGGAGCCGAGCCCGGAGTCGCCGTAGCCGCGGCCCGGCTGCTCGTCGGCGCGGCCGAGTGGAAGGCCGAGGGGGTCGGAGTTGCGCGGGTCCCCGAACGCGTCGGGCCGCGAGGACGAGGGGGGCGGGCCCGCGGCCGCGCCCGTCCGGCCGCCCAGCGGGTCACCGGTCCCGCCCGTGTCGGACGGCGAGGGGGAGGGGGAGGACGGAAGGTAGGAGGACAGGTCGCTCCCGCCGTAGGACGGCTGGTCGAGCCCCGGCCCGGAACCGTAGGACGGCTCCGGGGAGCCGTAGTCCGGCGACCGGTAGTCGGAGCCGCCGCCGTAGGAGCCCTGCGAACCGGTGCCCGGGGACTGCCCGAGCGGGTCGGCCGACAGCGGGTCGCCCGCGGTCGCGCCGGGGTCGCCGCCGTACGGGCCGCCGAGGCCGTGGTCGCCGCCGTACGGCGAGGACGGCTGGGGCGCCGCGGGCGGCGGCGGGGAGCCCGGAGGCGGCGGGAAGGGGGAGGAGGGCTGCTGCGATCCCAGCGGCTGGGGGCCGGTCGAGCCGTAGTCGCCCTGGCCGTAGTCGGCGGGACCGTAGTCGCTCTGGCCGTAGTCGGCGGGGCCGTAGTCGCCACCGGCGGGCCCGGCCGCGGCGGCGAGGCCGCCGTGCGCACCGGTGCCCTGGCCTCCTTGACCGCCCTGGCCGCCCGGTCCGCCGGGAACGCCGGGAGCGCCGAGCGGGCCGGTGCCGCCGAACTGGCCGGGCATGTCGCCCATCGAGACCGGCTGCGTCAGCATCGGCTCGGCGGGCGCGGGCGGTTCGGGGCGCTGGGCGTGCATCGGGTCCCCCTGCGCGTGCATGGGGTGCTCGTGCACGGGCTCGCCGGGCATCGGCTCACCGGGCATGGCGTCGTCGCCGCGCGCGTTCAGCGGGTCGGCGGCGGGGTCGGGCATGTCCTCCTGCGCCTTGTCGTGCTGCCAGGGGAACTTGGGCTTGTCGAACGTGATGGTGGCCCAGTAGTCGTCGTCCTCCATCTCGTCACTGCCCGATCCGCTGGGGGCGGGCGGTGCCGGGGCGGGGGTCGGCGCGGAGAGCGGGCCAGGGCCCGGGCCCGGGCCGCCGGCGACGCGGCGGTCGTACTCCTGGTCGGGCTGGCCGCCGGGACCGTAGGAGCCGTCCTCGTAGCCGCCGTCGTAGGGCTCCTCGTAGCCGCCGCCCTCGTATCCGGGGCCGTAGCCGTCGTCGGCCACCTCCTCCGGGGGCGGGGCGGACCGGCGCCCGCGCGGCGCCTTCTCGTCGGCCATCCAGTCATCGTCGTCGTCACGTCCGGCGCGGCTGGCCCGCAGGCCCAAGGCCACCAGGACGACCACCAGGACCACGACCACAATGAGGCCGAAGACCACGATCATAGAAGTCATGCCACCACCCAATGCCTTGGTCCGGCGAGAGACGCCAGCGCGGCCCCCGGGATCGTCCCGATTATCGCCAGCGGCCGGGGTTCGACGGATCTAAACCGAGTCTCGCCGACCGCTATGACCGTTGTCACACCTTTCGCGCACATCTACCCTCACACGGCGCGCACCGATTGGCCAACCCGGCGCATCCGCCCGAACCGGCCCATCCGTACGCCCCTTTCGGTTTCCAGCCCCCCGAGGGGTCCGCCCTGACCTGGCGCCCGGTGACGACCCCGTCCCGTGGCCGCCCGGTCAACGCGACTAGTTGCTCCCGAAGTTCCCGGTGATCCGGCCCCGTCCCACCGTGTGCTTGGCGATGGCGCCCAGGGATTCCTTCAGTGGCGCACCGTTGCGGAACGGAACCTCGGTGTCCAGCGCGTAGATGGTGAAGCGGAACCGGTGCCGCTCGCCCTCGGGCGGGCACGGCGGGGTGTAGCCCACCTTCTCGCTGGTGTTCAGCCCTTCGACGGTCTTGGGCAACCGGGCGCCTTCGACCAGTTGCTGCGTGGTTCCGTCGATGCCGGCGATCACCCAGTGGACGTGCGCGCCCGTGGCGGCGTCCGGGTCGTCCATGACGATCGCGAACGACCGGGTGCCCGCGGGGGTGCCCGACCACCGCAGCGGCGGGGTGGCGCCGACGCCGCCAGGGTACTTCGTGCAGCCGTACCGCGTGGGCAAGTCGCGCCCATCGCGGAAGACCGGGCTGGTCACGGTGAACCACTCCGACAGTTCGGCGCTGCTGGTCTGCGGTTGGCCGATCAGCCCGCAGCCGCTGAGGACCAGGGCGCCGGCGAGCGCGAGGGCGCCCGCCGCGGCCGGGATCGGACGCCGGTCTTTGCTCATCATCGCTACGCTCCCCGAGGCGAGATCGTACGCCGCGCTCGGCCGGATTCCCTTCGTCTGGGCGGTCGTCGTGGTGGCGCGCACCTCCCGGTCGGCGCCTCCTCCCCGTCCGCCCCACCTTAGAGGTTCGCCGCCCTGGGCACCGGCCATTCCCGGCGGCGGGTCACACCGCCGCGAAGCTTCCACATCGGCACTGTGACGTTAATCATGCGACGTATGGTGGCTAGAGTCCGATTCATTGCGAAGGAGTGGCGTATTTCACTCGGAAGCAGCGGTCCATCTTGCCGGACTGAGAAGTTTTACTGTTCTTCCTTGGTGGTCGATTGGTGTTCGGCGGGGTCCATGGGGTAGCTTGTGAATGTCTTCACAAGCCGACCGTGACTTAGGAGGCCGCAATGGCCAGGACCGCCGAGGGCACCCCTGGCGCTCCCCACGTCCTCATCGTGGGTGGCGGCTACGTGGGCATGTACACGGCACTGCGACTGCAGAAGAAGCTCCGCCGCGAGCTCAAGCGCGACGAAGTCAAGATCACCATCGTCGACCCCAACTCGTACATGACGTACCAGCCGTTCCTGCCCGAGGCCGCAGCGGGGAACGTCTCGCCCCGGCACGTCGTCGCCCCGCTGCGCCGGGTGCTGCCGCGCTGCACCGTGCGCAACGCCAAGGTGACCGAGCTGAACCACGGCGAGCGATGGGCCATCGTGCAGCCGCTGGCCGGGCCGCCGGAGCGGATCTCCTACGACTACCTGGTCATGGCCGCCGGATCGGTGTCGCGCACGCTGCCGATCCCGGGCCTGGCCGAGCACGGCATCGGCTTCAAGACCATCGGTGAGGCCATCCACCTGCGCAACCACGTGCTGGCCCAGCTGGAGATCGCCGAGTCCACCGACGACGAGGAGATCCGCCGCAAGGCGCTCACCTTCGTGTTCGTCGGCGGCGGCTTCGCCGGCGTGGAGGCGCTGGCCGAGCTGGAGGACATGGCCCGCGGCGCGGTCAAGTACATGCGCAAGGTCACCGCCGAGGACCTGCGGTTCGTCCTCATCGAGGCCGCCGACCGCATCCTGCCCGAGGTCGGCCCCGAGATGGGCAGGTGGACCGCCGAGCAGCTGCGCGGGCGCGGGATCGACGTCAAGCTCAAGACGTACCTGCAGTCCGCTGTGGGCGGCGTCATCGAGTGCTCGGACGGCAGCGAGTTCCCGGCCGGCACCCTGGTGTGGACCGCGGGCGTCAAGGCGTCCCCGGTGGTGCGCAACTCCGACCTCCCGCTGAACGAGCGGGGTCAGGTCAAGGCCACCGAGTACCTCACCGTCGAAGGCGCCGTGCGGGCGTTCACCGCCGGCGACAACGCCGCGGTGCCCGACCTCACCCAGGAGGGCATGTACTGCGCCCCGAACGCGCAGCACGCCGTCCGCCAGGCCAAGGTCCTCGCCGACAACCTGGTGCGCTCGCTGCGGGGCAAGTCCCTCAAGCCGTACGTGCACAACAGCGTGGGTTCGGTGGCCGGCCTCGGCCTGCACAAGGGCGTGGCCAACACCTACGGGTTCAAGGTCAAGGGCTTCCCCGCCTGGCTGATGCACCGCACGTACCACGTGTCCCGGGTGCCGACCTTCAACCGCAAGGTCCGGGTGCTCGCCGACTGGACGCTCGCGCTGTTCTTCAAGCGCGAGACCGTCTCGCTGGGCAGCATCGAGCAGCCGCGCGCCGATTTCGAGCTGGCCGCCATGGCCGACGTCAAGGCCAAGGAGAGGGCGGCCTGACCCGTCCGCCCCGGCGGAATTCCGTATGCGACGCCCCGACGGTCCATGGGATCGTCGGGGCGTCGCATTCGGCGTGAAACGAACGGGGTCGTGAGGGGTGGGGGACAATCGACGGGTGCGGATCCGGATCCTGGGGCCACTGGAAGCGGCCGTGGAGGGCCGTCCCCTCGAGGTCGGGGGCGCGCGGCTGCGGGCTCTGCTGACCCTGCTGGCCCTGGACGCGGGGCGCATGCTCCCCGCCGAGCGCATCATCGACGACCTCTGGGAGGATCGAGCGCCCGCCACCGCGCCCAACGCGCTCCAGTCCCTGGTCTCCCGGCTGCGGTCGGTGATCGGGCGGGAGCGGGTCGAGTCGCGGCCCGGGGCGTACCGGCTGGTGGTGCCGCGCGAGGCGGTGGACGCCCACGAGTTCGAGGCCCGGGTGCTCGCCGCGCGCCGGGCGGCCGGGCCCGGCGCGCGGTCGGCGGAGCTGCGGGCCGCCCTCGCGCTCTGGCGCGGCGCGGCGCTCGCCGACACGGCCGGGCTGCCGTTCGCCGAAGGGCCCGCCGCCCGGCTGGAGGGCCTGCGCCGCGCGGCCCTGGACGAGCGGATCGACGCCGACCTGGAGCTGGGCCGCCACGCCGAGCTGATCCCGGAACTGCGGGCGATGGCCGTCGCCGAGCCCCTGCGCGAGCCCTTGCGGGCCCGGCTGATCCGCGCGCTGTACGGGGCCGGCGGGCAGGCCGAGGCGCTGGCGGAGTACGAGTCGGTGAAGGGCGTGCTCGCCGAGGCGCTGGGAGTGAGCCCGTCCCCTGAGCTGGAGGCGCTTCACCTTGCCGTCCTGCGCCAGGATCCCGCGCTCCTTCCCGCCGCGGTCCCCGGGCCCGGCCGGGCGGGGTCCCGCCCGTTCGAGGACGCCGCCGACCCGTCCGACCCGCCCGACCCGTCCAACCCGTCCAACCCGTCCAACCCGTCCGACCCGTCCGACTCGTTCGGGCCGTCCCGGCCCGCGAGGCGCGCGGGGGACGGCGGGGACGGCGTGCCAGGCAACCTGAGGGCCCGTCTCACCAGCTTCATCGGCCGCGACGACGACCTCGAACGGGTACGGCGGATCCTGGCGGAGCAGCGCCTGCTCACCCTGACCGGGCCGGGCGGCGCGGGCAAGACCCGGCTGTCCCTGGAGGCGGCCGAACGGCAGCGCGACCTGATGCCCGACGGTGTCTGGGTGGTCGAGCTGGCCCCGGTCACCGATCCCGACGAGGTGCCCCTGGCCGCCCTCGCGGCGCTCGGGCTGCGCGAGACCATGCTGGTCCCGGCGGGCTACCGGCGGATCGTGGTCGCCGAGTCGGCCGATCCCCTGGACCGGCTGGCCGCCGCGCTGGCGGGCAAGCGGCTGCTGCTGGTGCTGGACAACTGCGAGCACCTGCTCGACGCGGCGGCCCGGCTGGCCGACCGGGTACTGGCCGGCTGCCCCGGCGTGCGGGTGCTGGCGACCAGCCGCGAGCCGCTCGGCATCACCGGCGAGACGCTCTGGCCGGTCGGGCCGCTGGCGCCGCCGCCCCCGGACGCCGGGGCGGCCGAGGCCGTGACCTACGACTCGGTGCGGCTGCTCGCGGACCGGGCGGCGGCGGTCTCGCCGGGGTTCGCGGTGACCGAGGACAACGTCGGACCGGTCGTGCGGATCTGCCGCGCCCTGGACGGCATGCCGCTGGCGACCGAGCTGGCCGCGGTGCGGCTGCGCGCCATGACGCCCGAGCAGATGGCCGCCCGCCTGGGCGACCGGTTCCGGCTGCTGGGCCGCGGCAGCCGTACGGCGCTTCCCCGCCACCAGACGCTGCGGGCCGTCGTGGGGTGGAGCTGGGACTTGCTGGACGAGGCCGAGCAGGCGCTGTGGCGGCGGCTGGCGGTCTTCGCCGGCGGCGCCACCGTGGACGCCGCCGAACGGGTCTGCGCCGGGCCCGAGCTCGACCCGGCCGACGTCCTGGACACCCTCACCGCGCTGGTCGACAAGTCACTGGTCGTCGTCACCGAGGACGGCGGGCCCGGCCAGGACGGCGGGAACGGCGGAGCCGGCGGTGCCCGGCTCCCGCGCTACCGGATGCTGGAGACCATCCGCGCGTACGGGATGGAATGCCTGGTGGACGCGGGGGAGGAGGAACGGGTACGGCGGGCGCACGCCGAGTACTTCGCCGAGCTGGCCCAGACCGCCGAACCCCGCCTGTTCCGCCATGACCAGCTGTTCTGGGTGGGGCGGCTGAGGGCCGAGCACGACAACTTGCACGCGGGGCTGCGCTGGGCGATGGCCGCCGGTGACGCGCCCCTGGCGGCGCGGTTCTGCTCCGCGCTCGGCTGGTACTGGTTCCTGCGGGGCGCGAGCAGCGAGGTGGCGGAGTACTACCGGGAGGTCCTGGCGATGCCCGGCCTTCCCGAGGACCACACCACCGCGAGCGCGTTCGCGCTGGGGATCCTGCACGTCTTCGATGGCCCGTGGACGAACAGCGAGAGCGGGGGATGGGCGCAGCGGGCCCGGGCCATCTGCGACGCGATCGACGGCGAGCCGTCCCACCCCGTGCTGCGCATGATGCTCGGGACGATCGAGCTGTACCTCGGGGGATGGAACGAGCGGGCGCAGGAGCTCGTCAGGCCGCTCCTGGACGACCCGGACCCCTGGGTCCGGGGGATCGCGCACTTCGCCCACGGGCAGATCGCCGTCAACTTCGGCCGCGTGAAGGAGGTGGACGAGGACTTCGCCCTCGCCATGAACGCCTTCCGGGAGGCGGGGGACCGCTGGGGCCTGGCCTTCGCGCTCACCGCGCAGGCCGAGGTCCTCGTCTGGCGGGGCGAGCACCGCCGGTCGGCCGGCCTGTACGAGGAGGCGTTGCGGATCAGCGCGCCGCTCGGCAACGGCCAGGGCATGTTCATCCACACCCGCGCCCTGCTGGCGCACGCGCTGTTCCTGGACGGGGAGCGGGACCGGGCCGTGCGCACCCTGGACTCGGCCTTCCGGGACGCCGAGCGGCTGGCGGCCAAAGAGATCACGGTGATGCTGGAGCACCTGTACGCCGAGTTCGCCCGGCACGCGGGCGACGTCGCCGAGGCGGCCCGTCGCCTGGGACGGGCCGAGCGGCTGTCCGCGGACCTTCACCTCCCACCCCAGTTCCGCGCCATGGTCACGGTCTCCCGGGCGCATCTGGAGATCCCGGAGGGCGACCCCGAGACCATCCGCCGGAGCCTGGACGAGGCCCTGGCCTCGGTCCTGCCCTTGCTGGACCGCCCGAGCATGGCCCAGATCCTGGTCGCCCACGCCGACCTCGCCCGGTACGAGGGCGACCCGGAGCGCGCCGCCCTGCTGCTCGGCGCCGCCCGGAACCTGCGCGGCATCACCGACCTGTCCCGCCCGGAGGCGGCGGAGATCGAGGAGGCCGCGCGCCGGGCCCTCGGCGACGGCGCCTTCGAGGCCGCCTACCGGCGCGGCCGGGCCAAGACGTTCGACGACGTCCTGGCCGACTTCGGCCTGGAACGCCCGGAGGCCCCCACCCCCGGCCCCGCGGCCGGCCCCTAGAGGGGCCGCGGAGCCGGGCGTCCGGCGGGTCCGACCGGTCGGATCGGTCGGATCAGGCGCGCTGCTTGAAGGCGCGCAGGGACAGGGGGGCGAACACCAGCGAGATCGCCGCCCCCCAGAGCAGCGCGATCAGCGCGTGCTCCATGACCGGCCCGCCGACCAGCAGGCCGCGCATCGCCTCGACCAGGTGGGTCACCGGGCTGTTGTCCATCAGCCAGGCCACCCCGCCGGGGATCCGGTCGGTGCTCGGGATGAACGCGGTGCTGAGGAAGCTCAGCGGGAAGATCACCACGAAGCCGAAGATCTGCACCTTCTCCGGCTCGTTCACCTTCATCGCGATGAAGACCGACGTCCAGGAGAACAGCACCGCGAAGCTCAGCAGCAGGAGGAACGCGGTGACCAGCGCCAGCGGGCCGGTCTCGATCCGGAAACCGATCGCGAACCCCACCGCGAGCAGGACCACCATGGACCACGCCTGCTTGGTGGTGTCGGCGATGATCCGGCCGGCCAGCGGGGCGGTGCGCGAGATCGGCAGGCTGCGGAACCGGTCGAACACGCCCTTGGTGATGTCGGTGTTGAGGCCGAACCCGGTGCTCATCCCGGCGAACAGCGCGTTCTGCGCGATGATCCCCGGGATCACCACCGGCAGGTACGCCTCGACGCTGCCGGCCATCGACGGGCCGAACACGTAGGCGAACAGCAGCACGAACATGATCGGCTGGATGCTGAGGTCCAGCAGTTCCATCGGGTTGTGCTTGATCTGCACCAGGTTGCGCCAGGCCAGGGTGCCGATGTTGCGTGCGGCGGTGCCCGGCGACACCCGCCGGGACAGTTGCTGCGGCGCCGGTGCCGCGATTCCTGGCGCGCTCACGCCGTCTCTCCCTTTCGTCCGCGCGGCGCCGGGCGGCGCCGCGTTCCGTTCGTGCCGCCCGTCATACGGGGGCCCCTTCCTTGGTCCCGGCCTCGGCGGACTCGCCGGCCTCGGCCTCGACCTCGTCGGTGTGGTGGCCGGTGAGGGCGAAGAAGACCTCGTCCAGGCTGGACTTGCGCAGCGACAGCTCGGCGAGGGTGACCCCCGCCTCGTCCAGCCGGCGGACCGCGGCCGGCATGATCGCCGGATCGGTGATCGGCACCGAGACCAGGCCGTCGCGGACGTCCGGAGCGGTCCCGGCCAGGTCTGCGACGATCCGCCGTACGGTCACGTTGTCGGCCTCGTGCACCGCGCGGACGTCCAGCACCTGGCCGCCGACCTGGGCCTTGAGGGCGTCGGAGGTGCCGTGCGCGATGACCCGGCCGCGGTCGATCACCACGATGTCGTCGGCCAGCTGGTCGGCCTCCTCCAGGTACTGCGTGGTCAGCAGCACCGTGACGCCGTCGTCGGTCAGCCCGCGCACGATGTCCCACAGGCCGTTGCGGCTGCGCGGGTCGAGGCCGGTGGTGGGCTCGTCCAGGAACAGGATCTGCGGCCGTCCGACCAGGCTGGCGGCCAGGTCGAGGCGGCGGCGCATCCCGCCCGAGTAGGTCTTGGCGGGCCGCTCGGCGGCCTCGGTGAGCTGGAAGCGCTCCAGCAGCTCGGCGGCGCGGGCCCGGGACCGCGACCTGGACAGGCCGAGCAGCCGCCCGATCAGGATGAGGTTCTCGGTGCCCGTCAGCATCTCGTCCACACCGGCGTACTGGCCGGTGAGGCCGATCAGCTGCCGCACCAGGTGGGCCTCCTTGACCACGTCGTGACCGCCGACCCGGGCGCTGCCCGCCGTGGGCTCGATCAGTGTCGCCAGGACGCGGGTGGCGGTGGTCTTGCCCGCGCCGTTGGGGCCGAGCACGCCCAGGACCGTCCCCGTCTCGGCGGTGAACGAGACCCCGGCCAGCGCCTGGGTCGTACCGAAGCGCTTCTCCAGGCCCTCCGCCTGGATGGCATAGGTCATGTGATCTCCAAGGGTGTGGTGAACCGGGCGTCCCCTTGCCCGGAAGGGCGTTCCGCACCGACCCTGCGGGTGTGCGGAACACCGTGCGTCCAGTTTCGCCGCCCGTGCTGGCAGTCGGCTGACAGCACGCTGATTCCTTTCCCACTCTCGCATCCGGCACTGACAGAACCCTGAGACCGCATGCGCACAGAACCCTGAGACCACGTGCGCACAAGGGAGACGCGACCGGAAAGTGCGCGCCGGACGCGGGCGCTCCGGCGGTCCGCGAAGCGGCGCCGCGCTCGCCCGGGCCGGTGAGGCGCGAGCCGGGACTTGGGAGAACGGCCTAGACTCGTGACCGTGACGGCGGTGCGGCCCACCCATCGACCCGACGGCGGGGCGCCGCACCCGCCGCGGTTGAGGCCGCCCGCGCACCGGGTGTCGCCCCGCGCGATCGCCCACTGGGCGCTCGAGGCGGCCCTGCTGTGGGGCCTGGGCCTCGGCCTGGCCTGGGGCGTGGCCGCCTGGATCGACGGGGCGGGCTGGACGGGCGTGCCCGGCTGGCTGGAGACCCGCGTCTGGTCGCTGCCCGCCCTGACGGGCGTGGTGGGCCTGCTCATGGTCGCCGTCGCCCCGGTGTGGCGGTACCGGGTGCACCGCTGGGAGGTCAGCGCCGATGTGGTCTACACCCGCACGGGCTGGTTCAGCCGCGAATGGCTGCTGATCCCGGTGAGCCGCATCCAGACCGTCGACACCCGGCAGGGGTGGATCGAGCGGCTGCTGGCCCTGGCCACCATCAAGATCAATACCGCCTCGCACACCGGCTCCTCGGAGGTCTCCGGGCTGCCGGTCGCGGTGGCCACCCGGCTCGCGGAGGACCTGGCCCACCGGGCGCACGACCTCCGCGACGACGCGACGTGAGCGTCCGCGCCGCCCTGCCGCCGCGCAACGCGGTGCGGATCGCGCGGCTCCATCCGATGACGTTCGTCGTCGGCGCCACCCGCGAGCTGGCGGCGCTGCTGGCGGCCGGCGCGACGGGCCTGGTGGTGGGCGGGCTGTCCACCGCGTTCTACTTCGCCCTGGCCGGCCTCGCGGTCGGCCTGGTCGTCCACGTGGTCACCTGGGCCACGTTCACCTACGCCCTGTACGAGGACCGCATCGAGCTGCGGCGGGCCCTGGTCGGGCGGTCGGTGAAGACCATCCCGCGCGACCGGATCCGCGGCGTGGACATCAGCGCCACGGTCCCGCACCGGATGCTGCGCCTGGCCATCGTGCACATCGACGCCGGGGCCGACGGGGGCGAGGGGGAGCTGAACGCGGTCTCCCGGCAGGAGGCCGAACGGCTGCGCGACGTCCTGCTCGGCCGGGCCGGGCCCGAGCCGCGGCGCGAGCTGGCCCGGATGCCGCCGCGCTGGTTCGTGTACGCCCCGCTCAGCGGCGCCTACCTGCTCACCCCCTTCGCGCTGGCGGGCAGCCTGCTGGGGACGCTCTACAACCTGAGCGACGACCTCGGCCTGGTCACCCAGGAGCGGCTGGCCGCGCTCGGGCACGACCTGGTCGGCCTGCCCACGCCCGTCGTGATCGGGCTGGTCGTGCTGGCCCTGCTGGCGATGCCGGTGATGTCGACGCTGGCCTTCGCCGCGTTCAACTGGGACTTCCGGCTGTACGCGCGGGACGGGTCGGTGGTGGCCGAACGCGGGCTGATCACCCGCCGTGACGTCTCGCTGGAACGCCGCCGGGTCCGCGGGGTGGAGCTGTCGGACAACCCGTTCGAGCGGCTCGCCAAGGTGGTCCGGCTCGGCGCCCTGGTCACGGGGCTGGGTGACGCGGTGCAGCGGGGCCGGCTCTTCCCGGCCGCGCCGCGCGCGATCGCGATGGACGTGGCGGGCCGGGTCCTCGGCACCGTACCGGGACCGCTGGTGCCGCACCCGCCCGCCGCGCGCGGCCGGCGGATCGTCCGCGCGGTCGCGCCCCCGCTCGGGGCGGGGGCGCTCGCCCTCCTGGCCGGGCAGCCCCTGGTCCTGTACGGGTGCCTGGTGGCGGCGGTGCTCGCCGTGCCGCTCGGGCTGGACCGCTACCGGCAGCTGGGGCACGCCACCGACGGGATCCGGCTCTCGGTGCGGTCGGGGTCGCTGCGCCGCCGCCAGGTCGTGGTCGACCATGCCGCCGTGGTCGGCTGGCGCGTCCGCCAGACGCTCTTCCAGCGGCGGCTCGGCCTGGCCACGCTCTTCGTCGCGGTGGGCGCGGGGGAGGGCGGCTACCCGTCCGTGGACATGGCCGAGGAGGACGCCGTGGCGTTCGCCGCCGGGATCACGCCCGCCTGGGTCCGGCCGTTCCTGGCCGGGGACGCGGCGCCCGCGGTGGCGCCTACGCCCGGGGACGCGGCGCCTACGCCCGGGGACGCGGCGCCCGCACCCGGGAACTGAGCGGGCCGCGCCCGGCCGCCTCGTCCGGGGCCGCGGCTCAGTCGGGGCGGCGGGCGCCGAACATGATCTCGTCCCAGGACGGGACGGAGGCGCGCTTGCCCTTGGCCTTGCGGCGGTTGCGCGCGGGCCGCTGCGGCCCGGCCGGGGCGTCGCCCGCCGCCGCGGCGGGCGAGCCGGCCGGCTTGTCGACCGGAGCCGGGGGCATGGACGGGCGTGCCGGGGCCTTCTTCTTCGCCGGTGCGCGGGCGGCCTCCCGGTGCGGGGACCGCTGCGGCTTGGGGGCGGGCTGCGCGGTCTCCCGCCCGGCCGGGTCCTCGTTCACCTGCGGCGGGACCTCGTCGGCCGCCGTCCGCCCGGCGGCGGCGCCGGCCTCGGCCGGTGCCTCCTCCTTCGCCGCGGGTTCACCGGCGGGCTGCTCGGCCGGCTCCTGGGCCGGCTCCTCGGCGGGGCCCTCCTGCCGTGCCTCTTCGGCGGCGGGGGCCTCGCCCTCGCCCTCGCCCTCGCCCTCGCTCTCGTCCTCGTTCTCGGTGCCGGTCTCGGTCCGGGCCGCGTCCTCGGCCGCGTCCTCGGCGGGTGAGGTCTCGTCGGCGACCTCGTCCTCCGGCCCGGCGGGGGTCTCCGGCGCCTCGGCGGCGGCCTCCCCGCCCTCGGGCTCGGGTGCGTCGTCCTGCGAGGCCGCCGCGCCGGTCCCGGCGGGCTGCTCGGCGGTGTCCTGGGCCTCGGCCGCTCCGGTGCCCTGCTCGCCGCCCGGTGCGGTCTCCGGCGCCTCGGCGGCGTCCCCGGCGGTGTCCTCCGCCGGTTCCGCGGTCGCGGCCTCGGCGGCGGGCTCGGCGGCGTCCGCCGGCGCGGAGGCGTCGGCGGTACGGTCCTCGGTGTCGCCCCCCGGGAGCTCCTCCGCCTCGAGGGCCGGCTCCTCCGGCGGCTCCTGGGAGGTCTCCTGGACGGGCCGGGCGGCCGGTCGCGAGGCGAGCGGCGGCTCGCGGTCCTGGGCGGCCGGCAGCGGGCGCGGCTCGGCGAAGCGGCCCCGTTCGACGATGTACTCGCGCCTGGGCTCGGCGGCGCGCAGCGGCGGCTCCTGCCTCAGGTCGGCCGGCCGCTCGCCGCCCGCCTCCGGCTCGAAGCCGATGCCGCGCGCCGGCGGGACGGCCAGGTCACGGCTGTCGGAGACGACCTTCATGGAGGGCCGCCGCGGCACCAGCGGCGTGACGGTGTCGCCCAGCGCTTCGTCGTCCCACTCCACGGCGGTCAGCCGCGCGGCGACCTCGTCCAGCGGGGAGACATGGCGGCGGCGCGGCTCGAAGACCCACTCGGCGGCGTGCGGGCGGCCGTTGTCGAAGAAGGACAGGCGGACCCGCCAGGTGCCGTCCTCGCACTTCCAGGCGTCCCATTCGGCCTCTTCGAGGTCGACCCCGCCGCGGCCGAGGCGTTCCTCGACCGTCTCGCCCAGGGGAGGGCCCGGCGTGGACTCGCCGGGCCGGCGCACCGGGACCCGCTGCGCCTGCTGGGCCATGTACTCGCGTTCCTGCAGGACCGGGCCCTCGAACCAGCGGACGCGTTCCACCGGGATGCCGGCCGATTCGGCGATCTCCTCGGCGGTCTCGCCGGCCCGGATCCGGGCCTGGATCTCCTTGGGGCGCAAGGGACTCTCCACTTCGATCTCGAACTGGCCGAGGCGGGAGAAGTGCCCACGGACCGCTGCGCGCAGCCGATCGTCGACGGGCAGGGTGAACCGGGTGCCTCGGCCCGCGGTGGCCAGGACGAGGTACGTACCGTCCTCGCTGACCGCGACGAGGCGCAGCTCCTGCATGCGTGTCCTTCCTGCCCTTCCCGACGGCACCGGAGGGTGCCGAACCGCCCGCGCGGCCCCGAGCCCCCAACGCGCGGGCTCGTGCCGGCAGGTCGTTCGGTGCCCACCGAGGGCGCATGCGTGTCCTTCCCCCGGGTTCCCGAGTCTCTCTTTCGGACACACCTGCTGCCAGCACCGTACCCGGCATGTCCGAACATCGCCGCTCTCGAAACCCTCTTCACGAGGCCGAAGAGGGCACTGAGCAAGCTTGCCGTCGCCGGGGTCCGCCGGGGGTCGCCCTACCCGTTCCTTGTGGAACCTTTTCCACACTGTGCCCGAAGGGGCGATGACGCTCCAGGGTTTCACCGTGCGGAGCGTCACGCGGGCGCCAGGAACATCGTGATGATGCCGATAGTTCCGGTGAGGAGGTCTTGTTCTGGTCGACCGAAACGGGGGAAAGAGGCGATGCGGCGCAAGGTGCCTGATCTGAGCGCCACGCAGCTGGCCGCCGGCGGGCTGGCCACGCTGGCCGCCGCTGTGGGGGCGTCCTTCCTGGGGGTCTACGGGACCATCCTCGGCGCCGCCTTCATGAGCGTCGCCTCGACGGCGGGCGCCGCGGTCTGCAAGCACTTCCTCGACCGGGGCAGGGAGCAGATCAAGGATCGGGCGCACGGGCACGGGACCCTGCGTGCCGGCGCCCGCGACGAGGCCCTCGCGGGCCACGCCGCGGCCGAGGCCACCAGCGCGGACCCGACCCGTACGATCGTCCTGCCCGGCGGCGACCCCGGCGCCACCCGCCTGGACCTTCCCCTGCCACCACCCCGTCACGGTGACCCGAACGTGACCAGGGTCGACCGTACGCCCGCCGAGAGCGTGGCCGACGAGCTGGAGGCGGCGGCGGGCGGTCCCGCGGCCGTCGAACGTTCCGTGCGCCGGGCGGCCCGGCGGGACGCGCTCGGCGACACACTGCGCTGGGCCAGGCGGCGGTGGGCCCTCCTGGCGGTCTCGTCGGCCGCCGTCTTCGCGGTCGTCATGGCGGGGATCACGGTGATGGAGAAGATCACCGACCGGCCCGCGTCCGGCTGGGTCGGGGCCAACGACGGCAAGGGGACGACCTGGGGCAACCTCGGGGACGGGTCCGGCGGCCGTCGCACGCCCGCGCCCTCCCCGGAGGGAACGCGCGAGCCGCCGCAGCCGAGCGGGACGCCCACGCCCGCTCCCGGGACCACCGCCCCGGCGGGTCCGGACGGGACCCCCGCCCCGGTTCCCACCTCCGGTGGCTCCGGCGCGCCCGAGCCGGGAGGGCCGACGCAGGCGCCGACGTCCGGGCCGACATCCCCGGCGCCGGAGCCCACCGGTCCCACGGCGCCCGGCGGAGGCTCGGGCGGTGAGCAGGACGGCGGCGGCACGGGGTCCACCGGAGCGCCTCCGGGCTGACCGGGCCTCCGGGCTGACCGGGCCTCCGGGCCGCCGCGGGCTGGGCGGCGGAGCCCTCCCGGTCCGTCAGCTTCCGAAGACCTGGCGCGTGTAGGGGTTGGAGAAGCGCCGGTCCGGATCCAGCTCGTCCCGCAGCGCGAGGAAGTCGCCGAACCGCGGGTAGACCGTCTCCAGGTACGAGGCGTCACGGGTGTGGAGCTTGCCCCAGTGCGGGCGTCCCCCGGCCGCGGTCATCAGCTCCTCGACCCCCTGGAAGTACTCCTCGTGCGGGTCGCGGTGGAAGACGTGCACCGCGATGAAGGCGGTGCGCCGGCCGTACGCCATCGACAGCCAGGCGTCCTCCTCCGGCAGCAGGCGGACCTCGATCGGGAAGCTGATCCGCCAGCCCCGCTTCCCGAAGAGGGCCCGCAGGTCGCGCAGCACCGGGACGAGCTGCTCGCGCGGGACGGCGTACTCCTGCTCCTTGAAACGCACCGTGCGCGGGCTGGTGAACACCTTGTAGGAGGTGTCGCTGTAAGTACGCGCGCCCAGCGCCCTGGCCGATATCCCGTTCACCAACGGGGTCACCGCCGGGGCCCGGTGGGTGACCCTGTTGACGAGGCCGAACACCTTGTTGGACAGCAGCTCGTCGTCCAGCCAGTACTTGACCTTCGACAGCGGCTCCGGCGGGCCCTCGACCCGGTTGTTGCGCTTGGTCAGGCAACCCTCGGTGTGGGGGAACCAGTAGAACTCGAAGTGCTCGTTGCCCTCGTCGAACTCGTCCAGGCGGCCCATCACCTCGTCCCACCGCATCGGCTCCTCCCGCGCTCGCAGCACGAACGCCGGGACGGCGCGCCAGGTGATCGCGGTGACGACGCCGAGGGTGCCGAGGCCGGCGCGCGCCGCGTCGAACAGCTCGGGCCGCTCCTCGCGCGAGCAGGTCGTCACGGTGCCGTCGGCCAGGACCAGTTCGAGCGCGGCGACCTGCGAGACCAGCCCGGCGGCGTCGCGCCCCGTGCCGTGCGTGGCGGTCTGCAGCGCGCCCGCGACGGTCTGCTCCTGGATGTCGCCCATGTTGGCCAGCGCCAGCCCGTGCTCGTCCAGGATCCGGTTGAGCGCGTGCAGCGGGAGGCCCGCCTCGACGGTGACCAGGCCGGCGGCGGTGTCGACCGAGCGGACCGCGGTCAGCCCGCCCGGACGCAGCAGCACGCCCTCCGCCACGGCCGCCGCGGTGAACGAATGGCCGGTGCCGGTCATCCGCACCGTCCGGCCCTCGGCGGCGGCGGCGCGGACGGCGGCGGCCACTTCGGCGGTGGTGCGGGGGGACGTCACGCGTTGCGGCGCGGCGTGCTGGTTCCCCGCCCAGTTCCGCCACGAATGCGTGCTGCTGGGGGACATGGCAGGACTCTACTCGGACCTCGATCGCGAGGAAAGTTCATGTTTGCTGCGGCCGCGGACGGCCGCCGGAGGACATCACCCTGGCCCCGGCGACCCCCAGGGCCGCCGCCACCAGCGCCGCCGCCAGCGGCACCAGGAACGCCGCCTGGGACCCGTGCGCGTCGATGATCCGCCCCGCCGTCGAGGAACCGGCCGCCACCCCGATGCTGACCGAGGTCGACATCAGCGCCAGCCCCTCGGTGAGCTGGCGCGGCGGCACGAGCCGTTCGACCAGCCCGTACCCCGGGATGATCGTGGGCGAGATCGCCAGGCCGGAGAAGAAGACCACCGCCATCATCAGCCACAGGTTCCCGACCAGGGTGGGCGGCACCATCGCCGCGGCCAGCACGCCCAGCCCGACCAGGAACCGCCGGTCCAGCGGCGCGTGCCAGTGCCGCGCCCCGTACCAGAGCGCCGCGGCGCCGCTGCCCAGCGCGTAGCAGCCGAGCAGCACCCCGGCCAGCGCCTTGTGCCCCTCCTCGTCGGCGAACGCGACGGCGCTGACGTCGATCGCGCCGAAGACCATCCCGAGCAGCAGGAACACCGGTGTCATCACCCGTACCGCCGGGGTGGAGAGCACCCCGCCCCGCGTACCCGGGACCGGCGGCACCGGCGGCGGTTCGGTGCCGCGCTGGGCGGCCAGGGCCAGGCAGCCCACCAGGGTCAGCGCCGTGGCCGCGACCAGCCCCGCCGCCGGATGGACCCCCGTGCACAGCACCGTGACGATGATCGGCCCGGACACGAAGACCGCCTCGTCCACCACCGACTCGAACGAGAACGCCGTGTGCAGCCGCGCCGGGCTGTCCCGCAGCGCGTACGACCAGCGGGCCCGGACCCAGGCGCCCAGCGACAGCTGCGTCAGCCCCGCCATGGCCGCGGCGGCGAAGAGCGTCCAGAGCGGCAGGCCGAACTCGGCGCACATGATCAGCGCGGCGAAGCTCACCGTGTTGGCCAGCACCACCGGGACGAGCACGCGCCGCTGCCCGTGGCGGTCGGCGTAACGCGCGCTCAGCGGCGAGCCGACCGCGTAGGTGAGGGACAGGGTCGCGGCCACCGCGCCGGCGATACCGTACGATCCGGTGACCGCGGACACCAGCAGGACGACGCCGATGCCGACCATGGACATCGACATGCGCCCCACGGAGCCCGCGAGCACGAAGGGGCGGGCGCCGGGAACGGTCAGCAGTTCCCGGTACGGACTGGACACTCCGCGCTCTCCCTCCACCCCGGGAGACCCTGTCCGCCCCCGGCCACCACGCTCGACACCGACCTCAAGATCACGCTACGAATCCCGCCACAGCGACTCTCGTTGGGAATGGATGTGACTCCTCCTCCTTCACGACCGCGCGCCCACGGCCCCCACGACGGCGTGCCGGACGGCGACGGCGTGCCGGCAAACGACGGCCCCCGCGAACCGCGAGGCGGAGGCGCGAGGGCGGAAGGGCGGCGGCCCGCGAAGGCCGACCCGGCCGCGTCCACGAAGCGGCCGGGGAAGGCGGATCATCCCGAACGGCCCGAGAAGTCTAAGCAGCCCGGTCAACCGATTAAGCACCGGGCGTCCGGGCGGGACGCCGCGGCTCCGCGGCAGGCCCGCGCGAAGGGGCCGCGCCGGGCCGTCGCCGGCATCGCGCTGCTGACGGCGGGCAGCCTCGCCGGGGGCGTGTACGCGGCGGTGACCGCCGAGGACGAGCGGGCACGGCGCGCCGGCCCCGAGCGCGACGGCCCGCGCCCCGGCGCCCCGGGCGGACCGGGCGGACCGGGCGGCCCCGTGACCAACGTCGCCACCGGCGGCCAGGTCGCGCCGCTGCGCCGGGTGGTGCCCCCGGACGTCCTGGCGGTGGGCGCGGGACCGATCAGCCAGGCCCGGATCCAGCGGATCGCCAAGCTCGGCCGGGTCCGCGACGTGATCGCCGTCGCGGGCGGCGCCGTGCAGCTCCAGGGCCGTTCGGTGAACGCCCTGGCCGTCGACCCGTCCACGTTCCGGTCCTGGACGCCGCCGGCCACCGCCAGGGCGAACGACCTGTGGGCCGCGCTGGCCGCCGACCGGTTCGTGGTGTCCAGCGCCGCGGCGGAGCAACTGCGGCTCAGCAAAGGGTTCCCGTACCCGGTGGTGGGCCGGACGATGCCGAACCTCATGATGGGGGGCTCGGGCGCGCTCGGCCTGCCGGGCATCGACATGCTGCTCCACCGGAAGACCGGCTCCTCCATCGGCCTCGTCCCCAACATCGCCGTGCTCGTCAACGCCCCCGGCGTCGCCCCGGCCACCACCGCGAAGGCGGTCGGCAGGATCCTCGGGCCGGGCGCCAACGTGGTGAACCTGCACGAGCAGCGTTTCCAGTCACCCGCGAACGGCAGCTACCTCGACCTCTACAAGAACGCGGCGAAGTCCTGCCCCGGCCTGTCCTGGACGGTGCTCGCGGCCATCGGCCAGGTCGAGAGCGACCACGGCCGCAACGCGGGCCGGTCCAGCGCCGGGGCCCTCGGCCCGATGCAGTTCATGCCCGCCACCTGGAAGTCGTACGGGGTGGACGGCGACGGCGACGGCAAGGCCGACATCATGAACCCCTACGACGCGATCCCGGCCGCCGCCCGCTACCTCTGCGACCACGGCGCGGCAGGCGGCGGCAGGCGGCTCTACAAGGCGGTCTGGCACTACAACCACGCCGACTGGTACGTACAGAAGGTCCTGAACCTGGCCCGGGCGTACCAGGCCCGCTTCCGCTGACCGCGGCTTGCCCGCCGACCCGCCGACCAGCCGACCGCCGACCGCGGGCCCGGCCGCGCGGGCGCGCGGGCGCGCGGGCCGTGGCGGTTAGAGGATGCCGGGATGCTCCTGATTGGATGGAGCCATGAGTGGAGTGAGCACGTACGACGCGTTGCTCCTGGTGTCTTTCGGCGGCCCGGAGGGGCCCGGTGACGTCATGCCGTTCCTGGAGAACGTCACCCGCGGGCGCGGCATCCCGCGCGAACGCCTTGAGGCGGTGGGGGACCACTACCACCTCTTCGGAGGGGTCAGCCCGATCAACCGGCAGTGCCGGGAGCTGAAGGCCGCCATCGAGGCCGACTTCGCCGCGCACGGGGTGGACCTGCCCGTGTACTGGGGCAACCGTAACTGGGACCCGTACCTCACCGGCACCGTACGGCGCATGAAGGACGACGGGATCCGGCGGGCGGCGGCCTTCGTCACCTCCGCCTACAGCGGGTACTCCTGCAGCGACCAGTACGTGGAGGACATCGAGCGGGCACGGGCGGAGGTCCCGGGCGCTCCGGAGATCGACAAGCTGCCGGTGTACTGCCTGCGGCCCGGGTTCGTGGACCCGTTCACGGACGCGGCCCGCGAGGCGCTGGAGAGCCTGCCGGAGGCCGCCCGGCACCTGGTCTTCACCGCGCACAGCGTCCCCCTGTCCCAGGCGGGCCGCGTGGACTACGTCGCCGAGCTGGAGCAGGTCGCGCAGCGGGTCGCCGAACGCACCGCGCCCGGCGTCCCGTGGTCGCTGGTCTACCAGAGCCGCAGCGGGCCGCCCTCCCAGCCCTGGCTGGAGCCGGACGTCTGCGACCACCTGGAGGAGCTGCGCGCCAAGGGCGTGACGGCGGTGGCGGTGGTGCCGATCGGGTTCGTGTCCGACCACATGGAGGTCAAGTACGACCTCGACGTCGAGGCCGCCGAACGCGCCGCCGAGCTGGGCCTCGACTACGTCCGCGCGGCCACGCCCCACACCGACCCGCGCTTCGTCGCGCTGGCACGCGAGCTGCTGCTCGAACGCTGATCAACCGCAGGACCCGGGCCGCGGAGGACGCCGCGGCACCGGCACCGAAGAGCCGAACATGGGGGACGTTGCATGAGCCTGCCCGAAGACCTGCTCGAGCTGGCGGTGGCCACCGCCCGGGAGGCCGGCCGGATGCTGGTCGACAAGCGCCCGGCCGGGGGACCGGACGTGGTGCAGACCAAGTCGAGCCCGACCGACGTGGTCACCCAGATGGACCGGGCGGCCGAGCGCCTGATCATCGAGCGGATCCGGGCGGCCCGTCCCGGCGACGGCTTCCTGGGCGAGGAGGGCGGCACCCACGACGGGGACAGCGACGTCCGCTGGGTGATCGACCCCATCGACGGCACCGTGAACTACCTCTACGACCTGCCCGACTGGGCGGTCAGCATCGCCGCCGAGGTGAACGGGGTGACCGTCGCCGGGGCGGTCGAGATGCCCCGGCGGGGCGAGACCTGCACCGCCGTGCGGGGCGGCGGCGCCCTCCTGCACGACGGCACCGGGACGCGCGAGCTGCGCTGCAACACCGGCGTGCCGCTGAACCGGGCGCTCGTGGCCACCGGGTTCGGGTACGCGGCCGAGCGCCGCGCCCACCAGGCCCGCGTCCTCACCGGCGTGCTGCCCAACGTCCGGGACATCCGGCGCGGCGGGTCGTGCTGCGTGGACCTGTGCTCGCTGGCCGCGGGCCGGGTCGACGCCTACTACGAGCGCGGCGTCCAGGCGTGGGACATCGCGGCGGGGGCCCTCATCGTCCAGGAGGCGGGCGGGCGGGTGGAGGGGCTCGGCGGGGCCGCGCCCGGGCCCGAACTCACCATCGCCGGCGGCCCGGGGGTCTTCGAGGCGCTCCACGACCTGCTGGCGCCTCTCGACCCGGCGCGCGACTGAGACCCGGCCCTCGGGGCACCACTGGCTCGGGCACCACGGTCTCGGGCACCACTCGCTCGGGCACCACGGGGCGGCCGTCGCGGACATCGGGCCGTCGCGGCCGCCCCGTGGATCTGTTCCTCTCAGTCGCAGCGGGGCGGTTCGATGCCGATGTCGTGGTTCGCTGCGATCCGGCGCAGTTCCTTGATCTCCTCCTGGCGGATGTCGGCCAGGTAGATGTCGCCGTCGGCGTGGGCGTGGCGCAGCGACTCGTACGCGTCGTCGAGTCGCTGCCGGATCGTACGTGACAGCTCGCCCATGGGCCTCCCTCCGGATCAGACCCTCCCTACCCACACCTACGCTGAAGATAAACCTGTTTCTTCACGGTGTCGTGACGATGATTTTCCGTTGACATCGCGGTGCGGCGCGAGGCCCTTCCGGGCCGGGCCGGTGACCGTGGGCTCCGGCACAGGAGGGCTTACGGGCGTCTTACGGGCGCCATGACATACCTGGATCATGGACGGTCCCCGCGCCGGGCGGCGGGCGTCCGTAGTGAGGGGGACGCAGTGCGTGTTCTAGTCGTCGAGGACGAGCGGGTGCTCGCCGACGCGATCGCCACCGGCCTGCGCCGCCAGGCGCTGGCGGTGGACGTGGCCTACGACGGCGCGGGCGCGCTGGAGCGGGCGAGCGTCAACGACTACGACGTCATCGTCCTCGATCGCGACCTGCCCCGGGTGCACGGCGACGACGTCTGCAAGCAGCTGGTGACCCAGCGCTACCCCGCGCGGATCATCATGCTCACGGCGGCCGGCGAGCTGGACGACAAGGTGGAGGGCCTGTCCATCGGGGCCGACGATTACCTGGCCAAGCCGTTCGCCTTCGCCGAGCTGATCGCCCGGGTGCGCGCGCTGGGCCGCCGCGCCGCCGCGCCGCTGCCGCCGGTGCTGGAGCGCGCCGGGATCACCCTGGACCCGGCCCGCCGGGAGGTGGCCCGCGACGGCCGTGCGATCGAGCTGACCCGCAAGGAGTTCGCGGTACTGGAGGTGCTGCTGAGCGCCGACGGCGCGGTGGTCAGCTCCGAGCAACTGCTGGAGAAGGCATGGGACGAGCACATCGACCCGTTCACCAACGTGGTCCGGGTCACGATGATGACCTTGCGCAAGAAGCTGGGGGAACCGCCCGTGATCGAGACGGTGCCGGGCGTGGGATACCGCCTGTGACCTCCGAATCCCGTCCGGGCGGTACCGGCCCGGCCAGTGCCGCCAGGACTCCCGACCCGCAACAGGAAGGCCCCGCTCCGGAGGGAGCCGCGCCGGAGGGGGCCCCGCCGGGCGGAACCCCGCAGAACGGTTCCCCACCGAACGGGACCCCGGCGAACGGGACCCCGGCGAACGGGACCCCGCAGAACGGTTCCGCGCCCGCCGGGCCCGCGCCCGCGGGAGGCGGGTACCCGCCCACCTCGCCCACCGCGCCGCAGGCCGGTGCCACGCCGCCCGCGGGGGCGGCGGCGTGGCCCCACCAGGGCGCCTGGACGGCCGGCAAGGCGGGGAACGGCCCGCGCGGCGGCGCGTCGCTCCGTTCGGACCTGCGCGCGCTGCCCAGCCGCGTCAGCGTGCGGCTGAGGCTCACGGTGCTGTACGGGCTGCTGTTCTTCATGGCCGGTGCCCTGCTGCTCTTCGTGACCTACCTGCTGGTGGGCGACATCCTCGACCGGGTCTTCCCGAACGGCTACATCATCTACACGCCCAACGGGCCTCTCGACCCCGCGGCGCTCAAGGCGCTCACGATGAAGGAGCTGGTCGGCCGGTCGCTGGTGGCGCTGGCCGTGGTCGGGGTCCTGGCGCTGATGCTGGGCTACTTCGTGGCCGACCGCGCGCTGAGCCCGCTGCAGCGGGTCACCACGACCGCGCGCCGCCTCTCGGAGAGCACCCTGCACGAGCGGATCGGGCTGGAGGGCCCCGACGACGAGATCAAGGAGCTGGCCGACACCTTCGACGCGATGCTGGAACGGCTCGCGCAGGCGTTCGACTCCCAGCGCCGGTTCGTCGCCAACGCCTCGCACGAGCTGCGCACGCCGCTGGCGATCAACCGGACGCTGCTGGAGGTCGCGCTGGGCGATCCGGAGGTGTCCGACGACCTGCGGACGGTCGGCCGCACGCTGCTGGCCACCAACGCCCGCCACGAACGGCTGATCGAGGGCCTGCTCCTGCTGGCCCGCAGCGAGCGGGAGCTGACCACCCACACGCCGGTGGACCTGGCCGAGGTCGCCGCCACCGTCCTGGAGAACGCGGCCCGCCGCGCCGGGGAGCGCGAGTACGAGCTCACCGTGCACCAGGAGCTGACGCCGGGGACCACGCTCGGTGACCCGGTGCTGCTGGAGCATCTGGTCTCCAACCTGGTGGACAACGCGATCAAGCACAACACCGACGGCGGCGAGGTCTGGATCCGCACGGGGATCCTGGAGGGGCTGCCGGCCGTCCAGGTGGAGAACACCGGGCCGGTGGTGCCCCACTACGAGGTGGACCGGCTCTTCGAGCCGTTCCGCAGGCTGAACTCCGACCGGGTCGAGTCGGCCAAGGGGGCCGGGCTGGGGCTGTCCATCGTGCGCTCGGTGGTGGTGGCCCATCGCGGGTCGGTGCACGCGGCCCCGCGTCAGGGCGGCGGCCTCGTCGTGACCGTACGGCTGCCGCTGAGCCCCGCCCCGGCCTGAGCGCCCGGCCTGAGCGCCCGGCCTGAGCGCCCGGCCTGAGCGCCCTGCCTGAACGTACCGGCCTGAACGCCGGCCTGAGCGGCCCGGCCCCCGCCCTGGCGGGGGCCGGGCCCGCCGTCACTTGAACGCGGCGGTGGAGAGCGTCGGGTCGCCCTGGTGGTCCATGCCGAGCCCGACGAGCTCGTCGCTGCGCAGCGCCGAGCTCGCCGTGTCCGTGACCGGGATGAGGGACATCTCGTCGAGCGCGATCTTCTCGGCCTCCCGCGTCCGCTGGAGCCGGGCGGCCTGGTCGGCCGTCCTGGGGATCTCGGCCAGGAGCTGGTCGAAGCGGCCGTTCCGCCAGCCGGAGAGGTTGGTCAGGTCGCTGCCGGCGGCGGCGTTCTGGCCGCTTCCCAGCAGGGACCTCAGCAGGTTGTGCGCGGAGGGGAAGTCCGCCTGCCAGGCGAAGGTGGCCAGCCCGGAGGCGTCCTTGGAGGTCACCTCCTTGGCGAACTTGACGTAGTCGAGGTCTGCGGACAGCCGCAGATCGACCGACCAGCCGAGGTTGCGTTCGAGCTGGGCCTTCACGAGCTGGGCCCAGCGGATGTGGGTGGGGACGTTGCGCACGTACAGCCGGACCCTGCTGCCGGGCCCGAGCTTGGCCGCCGAGGCCAGCCGCTTCGCCTCGGCGGGATCGGGCCGCCCGCAGGAGGGGCACTGCGACGGCGCCGTACCGGCGATCGACGCCGGGACGATGCCGCGCGCCGGTTGCAGCGCGCCCCCGTACAGCTGGTCGCTCAGGGCCTTCCGGTCGAGGGCGTGGGAGACGGCGAGCCTGGCCTCCTTCGTGCTCATCGGCCCCCGGGCGGTGATCGGGATCAGGAAGTTCAGGCCCTGGCCGGGCCGGGACAGCAGGCCCGGGTCGCCCCTGTACGCGCTGACGTTCATGGATTCGAGCGGCGCCCAGTGGTACCGCCCCGCCTTGTACCCGGTCGGGCCCTTGGCCGCCATGTCGTTGTCGAGGTCGATGACGACCCGGTCGAGTTTCGCCTTGCCGAAGGCCCAGGCGTCGTTGCGGACCAGCGTGATCGTGCTGCCCTTGACGTAGGAGTCGACCTTGAACGGGCCGTTGCCGATGGGCCGCTCGTTGTACACGGCGTCGTCCGGCGCGCCGGCGTTCGCGGGGACCGGGGACAGGATCGGGTCGGCCAGCCGCCGGTCGAACTCGCAGTCCGGGGAGGTCAGGTCGACGCTGAACCCGGTGCCGTACGAGCGCAGCCCGGACATGGTGGTGGAGCCCTTCGCCGAGCGGGCCTCCTGGAACCCCTTGACCTCGCCGATCAGGAGCGAGGCGATCCCGTCGAGGTCCTGCGCCGAGCGGACCCAGCCCCGGATGAACGACTCGGGCGTCACCCGCTCCCCGTTGCTGAACGTGGTGCCGCTCCGCAGGTCGATCTTCCAGCTGGTGCAGGTGGCGTCCGGAGTGATCTTGGAGGCCAGCCGGTTCCGGAGCGTCCCGGACGAGGTGAACTCCACCAGCCCGGTGAACAGCTGCTTGGCCACGATGCGCTCGGTGCCGAAGCCGGCGTTGGACGGGGAGAGCCCGCCGCCCTGGGCGACGGTGTCGGAGAGCGGCAGCCTGAGCTCGCCGCCCGTCCGCCCGGTCCCGCCCTTCCCGCCTCTGGAGGGCTCGTCGTCACCCTGGAGCTGCACGGCGATCACCGACCCGGTCAGCACGAGCGCCACGAGCGCCGCGCTGCCGACCCCGGCCAGGACGCCCAGACCCCGTTTCCGGGAGCCCCCGAACGGGCCGGTCTTGACCGGAGGCGACGTGGTGCCGGGCCATGTGCCGGGCGGGGCCCACTGCTGCGGCGGCTGTGTGGGCTGCTGCTGGTACGGGTGCTGCTGCGGGAACGCCGGTGCCCATGGCGCGTTCGGCTGCTGGTACGGCGGCGCCGCGTACGCCTCGGGGGAGGGGACGGCGGGCTGGGGCGTGGGGGAGACGCCTTGGGACGGGGAGACCAGGCGGATGCCGGTGTGCGTGGCGGCGGCCTCGGCTCCCTGGTTGAGCATCGCCTCCGACCGCGCCTCGGGGGTCTGGGTCTCCGGCCTGCCGTCCGGTGCCTGGGGGAGGCTCCCGGCGAGGTTCAGCAGGTGGATGAGGACCTGCTGGGAGGAGGGCCGGTGCGACGCCTGCTTGTTGAGGCACGCCTGGACCAGGCCCCGCAGCGGCTCGTTCAGCGTGCCCAGGTCCGGGGGGAGGTTCAGGATGCGGTGCATGACCGCGGGGATGGAGTCGCGCCCGAACGGCGCCCGCCCGGAGGCCGCGAACGCCATCGTGGAACCCCAGGCGAAGATGTCGGCCTGCGGGCCGATGGGGCCGCCGACGATCTGCTCGGGGGCCATGTAGGCGGGCGTGCCCACGGCCGTGCTGGACATCGTCCCGGTGGCGTCCAGCGCGCGGGCGATGCCGAAGTCGATGACGCGCGGGCCGTCGGGGGCGAGCAGCACGTTGGCGGGCTTGAAGTCGCGGTGCACCACGCCCGCCTCGTGGATCGCGGCGAGCGCGGTGACGGTGCCGATCGCGAGCCGGTCCAGATCGGCGCCGGACCGCGGCCCCTCGGCGGCCAGCACGTCCGACAGCGGGGGCCCGTCGATGTACTCGCTGACGATGTAGGGGCGGTCGCCCTCGACGTCGGCGTCCAGGATGGGGGCGGTGCAGAAGGCCGCGACCCGCCGGGCGACCTCCAGTTCGGCGGCGAACCGCGCCCGTGCCCGCGCGTCGCCGCTGAGCCGGGCGTGCAGCAGCTTGACCGCGACCTTCCGCCCGGTCGCCTGGCCACCGCCCGCGGTCTCGTCCGCGGTCTCGTCCGCGGTCTCGTCCGCGGCCTCGTCCGTGGTCTCGTCCGGCGGGGACTCCTCGCCGAGATAGACCGAGCCCTGGCCGCCCTCTCCGAGCAGGCCGAGCAGCCGGTACGGCCCCAGACGTTCGGGATCACCTGGCCGGAGCGGGGTGATCTCGGGCATCGCTCTCCTCGGGCCGGGTGGTTCGGGGGGAAAGTGGCGGTGACCCGGCGCGCGGGCGCCGGGTCACCGTCGACGAACGCGGCTCAGCTCTTGCTCACCGTGCCGAAGGCGGCGGCGGAGGTCTCGGACCGGCTCTGCCGCCACTCCCACCGCATGCTGTTGCCGGTGAAGCTGCGGAAGGTCACGTACCCGGCCGCGCAGTTGGTCGCGGACTGCCCCGACAGCGGCGTCTCCTGGTACTCGGCCCGGCCGCTGGCCTCGCTGCCCGACAGCAGCGACAGCCTCGTCATGCAGGTGGGCGAGCTGGTGTAGGTGTAGGTGGCCGTGCCGATGGTGCCCACCATCGAGAACCGCGTCTGGAACGACGTCCGGCCCGTTCCCGCGCTGGGCTGGAAGCCGGTGCCGCGGTAGACGCCGATGACGCCCCGGCTCGTGCTCGTGGTCGGCGGCGTGTAGGAGTAGGTGTACGACGGCGTCGGGAACGGATCGGGGTCGTCGTCGCCACCGCTGGCGGCGACCACGACCACCACGACGACGATCAGCAGCACCGCCAGCACCGCGCAGCCGATACCGGCCAGGACCGGCCCGTTGGACGAGGACCGCTGAGGGGGCGGCCCCGGGTACGGGGGCCGCGGCCCGGGAGGCGGCCCGCCCTGGTGCATGGGCATGGGCATGGGCGGCGGCGTGTTGGGCTGCCCCTGGTAGGGCTGGCCCTGGTACATCGGCATGGGCGGCGGGGTGATGGGCTGCGGCGGCGGCGTGTGCGGCCCGGGCTGCCCCTGGTGCATCGGCATCGGGGGCGGGGTGATGGGCTGCGGCGGCGGCGTGTGCTGGGGCGCCGGCGGCACCCGCGGCGGCGCCGGCATCTGCGCGGCGATCCGGGTGCCCTGGTTGAGCAGGTCCTCCTGCCCGGCGGACGGGTTGGCCGGAGCCGCGCCGACATGCCCGAGCAGGTTCAGCAGCAGCTGGGCCGCCGGCGGGCGCAGGCCCGCGTCCTTGGACAGGCAGCGGCCGATCAGGTCGCGCAGCGGCCCGGCGGGCAGCGCCGACAGGTCCGGCTCCTCGTTGAGGATCCGGTTGATGATCACGGGCAGGGTGTCGGCCTCGAACGGCGACTGCCCGGTGCCGGCGAACACCATGGTCGCGGCCCAGGCGAAGATGTCCACCGCGGGGGTGAGCGGCGCCCCGGTCAACTGCTCGGGGGCCAGGTAGCCGGGGGTGCCGACGACCATCCCGGTCGCGGTGACCGCGCTCTCCTGGGAGTTGACCGTACGGGCGATGCCGAAGTCGACCACCCGCGGCCCGTCCGACGCCAGCATGACGTTGTTGGGCTTGAAGTCGCGGTGGACGATCCCGGCCTCGTGGATCGCGGCGAGCGCGGTCACCGTGCCGATCGCCAGCCGCTCCAGCTCGGCGGCGCCGAGCGGGCCGTTGTGGGCGACCACGTCGTGCAGCGACGGGCCGTCGATGAACTCGCTGACGACGTACGGCTGGTCGCCGTGCACGTCGGCCTCCAGCACCCGGGCGGTGCAGAACGGCTCGACCTTCTGCGCGGCCGCCACCTCCCGGGTGAACCGGGCGCGCGCGGCCGGGTCGTTGGCCATCTGGGCGTGCAGCAGCTTGACGGCGACGTACTGGCCGCCGGGCGCCCTGCCGAGGAAGACCGCGCCCTGCCCGCCCGCGCCGAGCCGCCCGACGACCTCGTACTGACCCAACGCCCGGGGATCGCCTGGCTCCAGCGGAGCGGCATCCGGCATTCTGACCCTCCCGTGACCCGCAGTGACATGCCGCGCGACCCTTCGAAGTCCCGCGTGGTGGTGGTGTCCGGCCGCCCCCAACGGCCGCCCTCTCGTAAACCGGGCCATCCGTGCTCGGGGGCCCGTTTACTCCAACCTCAGGCGGGCACGATATCGCGTTACTTCTGACGTTTCACCGCGCTGTCCGGTTCGCAGTGGGCCCAACCGATCCCGGCCGATGGCCGGGCACGGCCGGGTCGGCGCGCGCAAGGCCCTCCGGACCGATATGATCCCGCCGCCGCGGGATGCCCCGGTGGGCGTCTCGGCCCAGATCAACGTCGTGACGGCCGTTCTGGGGTGTGATGTACGACACAGGCCGGAGGGGGGATTCGGGTGATGGGTGTCACCACTGGGGTTCGTCGCGCCTCGTGTGTCGCACGCCACCGCCCGTGACAGAATTTCCCGCCCGGATCGGGCACAAGAACGGCCCCCCGTGCGTTAGATCCGCGCGACGGGGCGCATAAAGCACTGAGGGGGATGGAGATAGAAGATGGCGACCGACTACGACAGCCCACGCAAGACGGATGACGACCTCAGCGAGGACAGCCTCCAGGAGTTGCAGGCGCGTCGTGCCGACAAGTCCGCGAGCATCATCGACGAGGACCTGGACGCCGGCGAGGTGGCCGAGCTGCCGGGCGCCGATCTGTCGAACGAGGAGCTGACCTTCCGGGTCGTGCCGCGCCAGGCCGACGAGTTCACCTGCACGCGCTGCTTCCTGGTGCACCACCGCAGCCAGCTGGCCACCGAGAAGAACGGCCAGCCGGTCTGCCGCGAGTGCGCCGCCTGAGCGGCGGCCGGTGATGACACGGCACGGCGCGCGCCGGGAGCCGGGGACGTCCGTCCGCCGGCGCCGGGCGCGGGCACGGACCGGGAGCGGCCGGTGACGGGAGACCTCGAACGCGGCGAAGACCGCGAAACCGGGAGCGACCTCGGGCCCGAGACCGGGCCCGAGACACGTTCCGGGGAAGGACGCGAACCCGGCCTTCCGCCGGAGGGCCCGGTGAGCTCCGCCGAGATCGGCGAGCTCATCGGCCGGCTCTCCGGCGACGAGGCCATGGACCGTGAGACCCGCGGTCGCCTGCTCGGGCGGCTGACCCGGCTCCTGAGCCGGCACGCACGCTCGGCGGGCGCCGCGGGCCTCGCGCGTGGACGCTGGCTGGCCGATCTGATGATCGCCGTGGCGCCGCACATCCAGATCCGGGACGTGCGGACGCTGAGCGAGCACCACCACGGCCTGACCGGCGAGCAGCTGGCCGACAGCGTGGTCCGGGTGGCCAGCAACGCCACCACCGCGGTCGGCGCGGCCGGCGGCGCGCTGGCCGCGGCGGAGTTCGCCGCGCCGCCGCTGCTGCTCACCGCGCCCGCGCAGCTGGCCGCCGAGACCCTGGTCGTGGCGGCCATCGAGGTCAAGATGATCGCGGAGCTGCACGAGGTGTACGGGGTGCGCGTCGACGGCTCGGGCACGACCCGGGGCGCGGCCTTCCTCACGTCCTGGGCCAGGCAGCGGGGCATCAACCCCCTGGAGGCCGGATCGTTCACCAGCGCGCTGGGCTCGGCGGCCAAGTCGGCCCTGCGCAAACGGCTGCTGCGCACGCTGGGGCGCAGCATGAGCACGCTCGGGCCGTTCCTGACCGGCGCCGCCGCCGGCGCCGTGCTCAACCGCACCGCGACCAAGAGCCTCGCCGCCGCCGTCCGCAAGGACCTGACCACCGGTCTCGCGACCCCCGCGCCCCTGCCCGGCCCCTACCCGCGCCTGGACCCGGGCCCGCGCCGCCCGCCGTCCTGAGCACGAGCACGTCCCTCCCGGAGAAACTCCCGCCCCCGGCCACGACACCGCCCCCGTCGACGGCCCGTACACCCGTCAACCGTGAACGCCCGGCACGACCATCGCCCCGTCCCGGCGCCGATCCCGTCCGCTGCCCTCAGGCGAACTCCAGCTCGCCGGCGACCGCGTCACGCCCGGCCAGCCACATGCCCAGCGCCTCGCGCGTTCCGCGGGCCTCCGCCTTCCCGGCGCCGGGCAGCGCGAACGGCCGGCCCCCGTCGGTGGGCACCAGCCGGTGGCGCAGCACCCGCTGGTTGAGCCACAGGCTCAGCTGGGCGCCCTCGCGGAAGACGGCGCGGCCCACGGCGTCCGGCACCGCCCGTTCCCGGCCCAGCCCCCGGAGGACGTCCTGGTGGTGCACGCTGACGTCGCCGAACATGATCAACGCGCCCAGCCGGCTGGTGACGCTCGGCCTGGCCGCCCACTGCCGGGCCCACTCCATCAGGCGGTCGCGGGAGAGGCGGCGGGTCCGGTCGACCAGCGCCTGGTTGGCGGCGTCCAGGCCGGGGCCGTGCTCCAGGTAGCCGCCGAGGTAGTCCGTGCCGATGACATGCCCGAGGACGTCACGGGGCGCCCACCCGGCGCACAGGGTGGGGCCGGAGTCGAACTCCTCGTCGGAGAGGGACTCGAGGGTCTCGATGAGGCGGAGGCGTTCGGCGCGGAGCTCTTTCTCGAACGGCAGCGCGACCTTGTCCAGGGGGAGCATCGTGGTCGGTCCCTTCGTGTCACCGGGACCGACCACGATACGCAGCGCCCGCCGGACCGGGAACTGGACCCCCCGTCCAATGGGAGGGGCCGTTCCGGGAAGGCGGGCGGATCAGACCTCGACCTTGAGATGCGAGGGCAGCTCGCCGGTCCCCTTGGCCCACTGCTTGGCCGCCGCCCGGGTGGCCAGCAGCCGGGCCACCTCCATGCCGATGCCCATCACCACGACCCAGGCGACCGCCTCGCCCAGCGCGACGTCCGGAGACTCGGGGTTGGTCGGCGGCTCCTTGCCGGTGCTCTTCTTCCAGGCGAGCGCGATCGTCTTCTTGGCGACGAAACCGCCCGCGAAGGCCGCGGCCCCGGCCATCACCTTCCAGCCGAGATCGCCTCTGTCCGCCATGATCGTCCTTCCGTCGTCCACGTGTCACCGACGCTACCGGACCCGGCCCGTCCCCGATGACCATCGCCATGCCGAGCCGTGCCCGCCGGCGCCGCGCTTAATCGGAGCGGAGCCGGTCGCGCTGTAAATACCATGGGCGGCATGACGGATCGGCCGCGTACACCCGAAGTCCCCGCCAAGCCCTCGCTGGACGGCCTAGAGGAGAAATGGGCCCGCCGCTGGGACGAGGACGGCGTATACCGGTTCGACCGCACCCGGCCCCGCGCCGAGGTCTTCTCCATCGACACCCCGCCGCCCACCGTCAGCGGATCGCTGCACGTCGGCCACGTCTTCTCCTACACCCACACCGACCTGGTGGCGCGCTACCAGCGGATGCGCGGCCGTACCGTCTTCTACCCGATGGGCTGGGACGACAACGGCCTGCCGACCGAACGCCGCGTGCAGAACTTCTTCGGCGTCCGCTGCGACCCGTCCCTGCCCTACGACCCGTCGTTCGAGCCGCCGGCCGAGCCCGACCCGCGGCGGCAGATCCCGGTCAGCCGCCGCAACTTCATCGAGCTGTGCGAACGGCTCACCGAGGTCGACGAGCAGGCGTTCGAGGAGATGTGGCGGCGGGTCGGCCTGTCGGTCGACTGGAGCCTGCTCTACACCACGATCGGGGCCGCCTCGCGGGCCGCCTCGCAGCGCGCGTTCCTGCGCAACCTGGCCCGCGGCGAGGCGTACGGCGCGGAGGCGCCCACGCTGTGGGACGTCACCTTCCGCACCGCCGTCGCCCAGGCCGAGCTGGAGGACCGCGACCACCCGGGCGCCTTCTACAAGCTCCGCTTCACGGGGACGGCCCCGCACCGGCCCGTCTACATCGAGACGACCCGGCCCGAGCTGCTGCCCGCCTGCGTCGCGCTGGTCGCCCACCCCGACGACGAGCGCTACCGGGAGCTGATCGGCGAGACCGTCCGCACGCCGCTGTTCGGCGTCGAGGTCCCGATCGTGGCGCACCGGCTGGCCGAGCCCGGCAAGGGCACCGGCATCGCGATGATCTGCACGTTCGGCGACGTCACCGACGTCACCTGGTGGCGCGAGCTGGACCTGCCCACCCGGCCGGTCATCGGCTGGGACGGCCGGCTGGCCCCCGCGCCGCCCCCCGGAGTGCCCGCCCGTCCCTACGACGAGCTGGCCGGCAGGACCGTCTTCTCGGCCCGCGAACGCGTCGTGGAACTGCTGCGGGAATCCGGCGACCTGGACGGCGAGCCCCGGAAGATCACCCGGCCGGTCAAGTTCTACGAGCGGGGCAACCGGCCGCTGGAGATCGTCACGACCCGGCAGTGGTACATCCGCAACGGCGGGCGCGACCGCGACCTGCGCGACCGCCTCCTGGAACGCGGCCGGGAACTGGTCTGGCACCCCTCGTACATGCGGGGCCGGTACGACAACTGGGTCGAGGGCCTCAACGGCGACTGGCTGATCTCGCGCCAGCGCTTCTTCGGCGTGCCGATCCCGGTCTGGTACCCGCTCGACGACGCCGGCGACCCCCGCTACGACGCCCCGATCGTCCCGTCCGAGGACGCCCTCCCGGTCGACCCGTCCTCCGAGCCCCCGCCTGGGTACACCGAGGACCAGCGCGGCAAGCCCCGCGGCTTCGCCGGCGACCCCGACGTCATGGACACCTGGGCGACCTCCTCGCTCAGCCCCCAGATCGCGGGCGGCTGGGAACGCGACCCGGCCCTGTTCGCCCGCGTCTTCCCCTATGACCTGCGCCCGCAGGCCCACGACATCATCCGTACCTGGCTGTTCTCCACGGTCGTCCGCGCCCATCTGGAGCACGGCACGCT
Source organism: Actinomadura viridis (assembly GCF_015751755.1). GTDB lineage: Bacteria > Actinomycetota > Actinomycetes > Streptosporangiales > Streptosporangiaceae > Spirillospora > Spirillospora viridis. The sequence goes on along the minus strand of NZ_JADOUA010000001.1, from coordinate 5,799,917 downwards.
GCCCTGGAAGGCCACCGCGCTGTCGGGCTGGATCCTCGACCCCGACCGCAAGAAGATGTCGAAGTCCAAGGGCAACGTCGTCACCCCGATCGGCCTGCTGAAGGACTACGGCTCCGACGCCGTCCGCTACTGGTCGGCCAGCGGCAGGCCCGGCACCGACACCGCGTTCGACACCGGCCAGATCAAGGTGGGCCGCCGGCTGGCCATCAAGATCCTGAACGCCTCCAAGTTCGTCCTGGGCCTCGGCGAGGCCGGGGACGCCCGCGTCACCGAGCCCCTCGACCTGTCGATGCTGGCCGCCCTGAGTGCCCTGGTCGACGAGGCCACGGAGGCGTTCGAGGGTTACGACTACACCCGCGCCCTCGAACGCACCGAACGGTTCTTCTGGGAGTTCTGCGACGACTACCTGGAACTGGTCAAGGCCCGCGCGTACGGTGACGGCCCCGAGGCCCACTCCGCCCGCGCCGCGCTGCGCACCGCCCTGTCGGTGCTGCTCCGCCTGTTCGCGCCCGTGCTCCCGTTCGTCACCGAGGAGGTCTGGTCCTGGTGGCGCGAGGGGTCGGTGCACCGCGCCGCCTGGCCGCTGTCCTCCGACCTCCCCGCCGGAGGCGACCCCGCCGTGCTCGACGCCACCGCCGAGGCGCTGCGCCAGATCCGCAAGGCCAAGTCCGAGGCGAAGGCGTCGATGCGCGCGGAGGTGTCGCACGCCGCCGTCCGCGGGTCCGCGACCGCCAGCATCGCCCGTCCCGACCTGGTGGCCGCGGGCCGGATCGCCGACCTGAGCCTGGAGGACACCCCCGGCGACCTCTCCGTCACCGTGACGCTGGCCCCCACCGCCTGACCGACCCCGGCCACGCCCCGGCCCCAGCGGTGGCGGCCGGGGTGTGGCCGGGGGCAAGACGGGTGGGTCAGTCGAAGAGTTCGTGGACGCTGTCGGCGGTGACGGCTCGTTCGATCCAGGTTTCGAGTTGGGCGGCGTCGGTGCAGTTCCGGATCCGTTCGGCCGTTTCGTCCTCGACCTCGATCCCGCGGGCCTTGAGGACCCTTAGCAGTGCGTTGGCCTCGCCCTCCAGCTTGCCCTCGCTGAAGTAGCCACGGGCGAACTCGCTTTTGTACTCGTAGGTTCCGGCAGACATCAAGCCCTCCAGATAGGTTCGGGCAGCCTCAGAGAGCGCCACGAATACCAGGTCATAGTATCGATTCCTGTACGCAGGGTCGATGGAGGTCAGCACGTGCAGGACCGCCTCCAGCACCTGCTCGCCGCCGGGGCCGTTGCCGTGGGCGATGGCCGACAGGACGGCCATCTCCGGATCGCGGGTCGCCTGCTGGACGTCGGTGATGGCCGGGATCTGGTCCGGCCCCAGGACGAGGGGATGCAGGTCCCAGCGGGGGTGGCCGATCCGGATGGGCTTCGTCGACCAGCGGGCGGTGCCTCTGTCGGGGCAGACGACCAGCAGCACCGTCGGGCACTTCAGCCGCGCGTGGAGGGTGGTCAGGTAGACCGGCCAGCTCCGGCGTTTGTCGGCGTCGCGGGATCGCTGGACCTCGACGATCACGGCGAGGGCCGGATCGGGCGCCTCCAGGACGACGGCGACGTCGGCGCGGTACTCGGTGGGTGCCCATTCGGTGAGATCGCCGCATTCGAGGCGGGCCGTGGCGTTGTCGGGGACGGGCACGCCGAAGAGGTCGTTTAAGACTTTGGGGGCCAATTCGGGCGTGCCGCGGAAGAGTTCGGTCAAGACTTCGTGTTCACTTCCTGGCATGCGGAAGACACTAGTAGTGATCATTTGAATGCGCAGGGTGATTCGAAAATCTGAGCGAAGATGTCGATCCGAATGACATTCGGTTTTGGGCGCGCTAGCGTAAGTGTCTACTGATCGCACCCGTTCCGGAGGAGCCGCCCTGTGACGGATCTGGACGAGTACGGGCGCCGTGCCCGTGCCTGGCTCGACGCCCACGCCCGCGACCTGCCCCGCGAAGCCGATCTCCAGACCGCCCGCGCCTTCATGGCCGAGCTGTACGACGCCGGCTACTCGGGCATCACCTGGCCCGCCGAGTACGGCGGCCAGGGCCTGTCCGCGGCCGAGGAGCGCGTCTTCCAGGAGGCGGCGCGGGACGCGACGATGCCGGTCGGGCCGTTCGGCATCGGCCTGGGCATGTGCGGGCCGACGCTGCTGTCGATCGGCACCGAGGAGCAGAAGAGGCGCTACGTGCGGCCGCTGCTGCGCGGGGAGGAGATCTGGTGCCAGCTGTTCTCCGAGCCCGGTGCCGGGTCGGACGTGGCCTCGCTGCAGACCCGTGCCGTGCGGGACGGTGACGCCTGGGTGGTCAACGGGCAGAAGGTGTGGACCTCGGTGGGCCGGCAGGCCGACTTCGGCCTGCTCATCGCGCGGACGGACCCGGACGTGCCCAAGCACCGCGGCATCACGATGTTCATCGTCGACATGCACGACCCCGGCGTCACGGTGCGCCCGCTGCGCGACATGACCGGGCAGTCGCACTTCAACGAGATCTTCTTCGACGACGTGCGGATCGCCCCCGACCAGGTGGTGGGGGAGGTGAACGGCGGATGGGCGGCGGCGGTCACCACCCTGCTGCACGAGCGGGTCTCGATCGGCATGGGCGCGACCCGGACCGAGCGGCCCACCTCGTTCGCCGCCATGTCCGAGGCGGCCCGTTCGCGGGGCCTGCTGGAGGACGCCGCGGTCCGTGACCAGCTCGTCGACCTCTACGTGCGGGAACGGGCGCTGGACCTGTTCAACGCCCGGCTCTCCCAGGAGGTCAGGGCGGGGATCCAGCCCGGCGCCCGGGGCTCGGTCGCCAAGCTGCTGCTGGCCGAGCTGCTCATGAACGGCGCCGACGTGGCGAGCGAGATCCTCGGTCCCGACGCGGTCGCCTACGAGGACGGCGAGGGCGTCGTCGCGCGGGCGCTGTCCTTCGCCCCCGGCATGGCGCTGGGCGGCGGGACGAACGAGATCATGCGCAACATCATCGGCGACCGGGTGCTGGGCCTGCCCCGCGAGCCCCAGGTGGACCGTACGGTCCCGTTCCGCGACCTCAAGGTCGGCACCCAGGTGAAGGAGGCGGGGGCGTGAAGCTGATCCTCGACGCCGAGCAGAAGGAACTGGCGGAGTCGGTCCGGGAGTTCCTGGCCGGCACCGCGCCGATGGCGCGGGTGCGCGAGATCGCCGAGTCCGGCGAGCCGTACGACGGGCGCGTGTGGGAGCGGATGGCGGGCGAGCTGGGCCTGGCGGGGCTGGCGGTCCCCGAGGAGTACGGGGGGTCTGGGGCCGGGCACGCCGAGGTGGCCGTGGTCCTGGAGCAGCTGGGCGCCGCGCTCACGCCCTCGCCGTACTTCGCCTCGGCGGTGCTGGCGGCCAACGTGCTGCTGCTCTCCGGGGACGAGGAGGCGGCCAAGACCTACCTCCCCGGGATCGCGGCGGGGACCCTGGTCGCCACGTTCGCCGTGCCGGCGGGGCCCGGTCCGGTGGCGCGCGGCGAGGTGCTGGACGGTTCCGTTCCGCACGTGCTGAACGGCGCGGACGCCGGCCTGATCCTGGTCGCGGCGGACGGTGCGGGCGGCCGGGGACTGTACGCGGTGGAGCCCGGCGCGCCGGGGCTCACCCGGACGCCGCTGACCACGCTGGACCTGACCCGGCCCGAGGCCCGCCTGGAGTTCGCGGGCACCCCGGCGCGCCGGATCGGGCCCGCCGACGCCGGCGAGGCGATCGCGCGCACCCTGGACCTGGCCGCGGTGGCGCTGGCGGCCGAGCAGCTGGGCGGGCTGCGCCGCTGCCTGGACACGATCGTGGAGTACGCCAAGCTCCGCGTGCAGTTCGGCCGGTTCGTCGGGTCGTTCCAGGGCGTCAAGCACAAGCTCGCCGACATGCACTGCACGCTGGAGCAGGCCGAGTCCGTCGTCCGGTACGCGGCGTGGGCCGCCGACGAGAGCCCCGGGGAGCTTCCCGTCGCGGCGGCGCTGGCCCAGTCGTACCTCGGCCGCGCCTACTTCCAGGTGGCCAAGGACCACCTGCTCCTGCACGGGGGCATCGGGTTCACCTGGGAGCACGACGCCCACCTCTACTACAAGCGGGCGAAGGGCTCCCAGCTCCTGCTGGGGTCGCCCCGGAGTCACCGGGCCGACCTCGCCGAGCGGCTCGGCCTCCTGGCGTGACCGCGCGGACCCCGGCGGGCCGCCCGCCGGGGTCCCGTGCCGTTCGGTGGCCGTTCGGTGGCCGTTCGGTGGCCGTTCGGTGTCGTTCAGTAGGTGAACGGCAGGTGTTTGATGCCGTTGATGAAGTTGGAATAGAGCCGGTCCGGTTCCCCGGACGAGCGGATCCCGGGGACGCGGCCGAACAGCTCCCGGAACATCACGGTGATCTCCCGGCGGGCGAGGTTGGCGCCCAGGCAGAAGTGCGGGCCCGGGCCGCCGAACCCGACGTGGGGGTTGGGGGAGCGGGTGATGTCGAAGACTCCGGGGTCCTCGAACACCGACCCGTCGCGGTTGGCGGAGTTGTAGAAGAGCAGCACCTTGTCCCCGGGCCGGTAGAGGTGCCCGTTCATCTCGTGCTCGCGGGTGACCGTACGGCGGAACTGGATCACCGGCGTCGCCATCCGGACGATCTCCTCCACGGCGCCGGCGATCCGCCCGTCGAAGTCCTCCAGCAGCAGGGCGCGCTGCTCGGGGTCGTCGGTCAGCAGCTTCAGGCCGTGCGACATGGCGTTGCGGGTGGTCTCGTTGCCCGCCACGACCAGCAGGATGAAGAACGACCCGATCTCCTGGTCGGTGAGCGACTCGCCGTCCACGTTGGCGGTGACGAGGGCGGAGACCAGGTCGTCGCCCGGCTCCCGGCGGCGGGCGCGGGCCAGCTTCATGGCCAGGTGGTTGAGCTCGTACCCGGCGGTCATGGCCCTGGTGAGGCCGTACAGGACGCCCGGGCGGGTGATCCCGTCGCGGACGAACTCGCGCCCGCCGGTGTACTCGGGGTCGCCGAGGCCCAGGATGACGTTGGTCCGCGCGTACACCATCGGCCGCGCCCGCTCGGGGACGCCCATCATGTCGCAGATGACCTGGAGGGGCAGCCGGGCCGCCACGTCGGTGACGAAGTCGCCCGGCCCGCGGGCCAGCAGGTCGTCGACGATGCGGGTCGCGCCGGCCTGCAGGTCGGTCTCCAGCTTGGCCAGGACCCGGGGCGTGAACGCGCGGGAGACGATCCGCCGGATCTTGGCGTGCCGCGGATCGTCCATGTTGATCATGGATCCGAAGTACCGCGCCATGTACCGGGGCAGGTCGGCGACGCTGTTGGAGCACGGCTCGCTGCTGAACACCCGCGGGTCGCGGCTGGCCCCGACCACGTCGGCGTGCCTGACCAGCGCGTAGTAGCCGGGGCCGGTCTTGATGAAGGGCAGCTTGAGCTCGGGGAAGAAGGCCGGGTGCTCCCGTTCGCGCAGCCGCTCGAAGGCGCGCTCGCGCCGTTCGGGCGACCGGGACCAGAACGTCAGGTCCGAGAGATCGATGCCGGCCGTCTCGCGTACGCCGCTCGTCGCCATGCCGCCCCTCCGATGTCCAGAATGTCATTCGGTTTCCATCGAAACCGCCGTTCCTCCCCGGCGTCAAGACGCGGCGGGGCGGGAGCGCCCGTCCGGGGGGCCGGCCGGGCGCTCACGGGCCGAGAAGGCGTGCGCAACGGGTAGTGTCACCGCGTGCCTGGCCCGCGATGGACGAGACCCTCGATAGGGTCGTCTGGACGGAGCCGGCCGGACCCTACCACCCGACCGCGAGGTGAATCCGTGACGAACAAGGTCGATGTGCTCGTCCGGCGGCTGGACCCCGAGCTGCCCCTGCCGTCCTACGCCCACGCGGGCGACGCGGGTGCCGACCTGGTCACCGCCGTCGACGTCGAACTGCCGCCCGGCGAGCGCGCCGTGGTGCCGACCGGGGTGGCGATCGCGCTGCCGGACGGGTACGCCGCCTTCATCCATCCCCGTTCGGGATTGGGCGCCAGGTTGGGGGTGACCATCGTCAACGCACCGGGTACCGTCGATGCGGGCTACCGCGGTGAGCTGAAGGTGACCCTGCTGAACACCGACCCGCGGGACACCGTCCGGTTGCGGCGCGGTGACCGCGTCGCCCAGATGGTCGTGCAGCGGGTGGAGCGCGCGGTCTTCCACGAAGTGCTGGAGCTTCCGGGATCGGCGCGCGGGACCGGCGGGTTCGGTTCCACGGGCGGATTCTCCGATAATGGGCAGAGCGAAGAAGGAGCGTGAGTCGTGGCTTTTGGACGCCGCCGTCAGGCCGAGGAGCCCGTGGAGGGGCCCGAGGCGACCGATGAGGACACCGGGGCCGAGACCCCGGCCGCGGACGACGGGGCTCCCGAGACCACCGCCGCCGCGAGCGGGCCCTGGGACTCCGAGGAGGGCTACCCCGACCTGCAGCGCCTCGACTTCGGGTCGATGCTGGTACCGGTGGCCCCCGGGCTCGGTTTCCAGGTCAACTTCGAGGCGACCGAAGTGGACGACGAGGGCAACCCGCTGGACGGGCGCCCGGTGTCGGTGCTGGTCCAGTACGGGGAGAGCGCCATGCAGCTGCAGGCGTTCGCCGCCCCCAAGCGCAGCGGCATCTGGGACGACGTGCGGCGCGAGACCGCCAAGGACATCCAGGAGCAGGCCCAGGGGCAGACCCAGGAGGGCGAGGGCCCGTTCGGCCCCGAGATGCTCGCGATGGTCCCCGCGGCGCTGACCGACGAGGTCCTGGCCGAGATGCCGCAGGAGGTCCGCGAGCAGATCCCGGCCGAGTTCATCGAGCAGGGCTGGGCGCCGCAGCTGATCCGCTTCATCGGGGTCGACGGCCCGCGCTGGTTCCTCCAGGCGGCCGTGCAGGGCGCCGCGATCGAGGACGAGGAGCAGTGGCAGGTCCTGGAGGACGTGTTCCGCAACATCGTGGTCGTCCGGGGCGAGTCCCCGATGCCGCCGCGTGAGCTGCTGGAGCTGCAGATCCCCAAGGAGTTCACCGAGGCCGACGAGGACCAGGAGGAGGAGAAGGTCGAGACCTTCAACCCCTTCGAGCGCGGCCCGGAGATCACCGAGGTCCGCTGACCGGATCCCTCGCACGCACCGCGAAGGCCCGCCGGAACGGGAGGCGCGACGCTCGGCGCCGCGCCCGCGCCCCCGGCGGGCCTTCGCGTTCCCGCGTACCCGCACCCGCGTTCCCACGTCACCGGGTTCCAGGGACATCGGGTGCCCGCGTTCAGGGCGGGGGCGTGCGGGCCCGGCCCGCGATCAGGGTGTGATCAGGGTGTGATCAGCTCGAACGGCATCGCGTGGGTCACGCCGACCTCGGCGCCGGCGGGCTCGACCAGGCCGGTCAGGAACTCCCGCGGGTCGAAGTCCGCGCCCAGGCCGTCGAAGTAGACCTTGTGGGCGTGCAGGGACGCGATGCCCGCCTCCAGGTGGCCGGTGACGTCCACGTAGTGGGTGCACTGCGGCGACCCGCCGAACAGGGCGAACCGCACCCCTCCCCACGGTTCGAGGCCGAGGTCGCGGAACACCCACCGGTTGGCCGCGTCCCGGATCGCGTCCACGACGGCCAGCCCCAGCGCCCGGTGGTCGGCCATGTTGAACAGGCCGCCGGGGAAGGTCTCCCGGAAGTTCAGCGAGATCACCACCTCGGGCCGGTGCCGCCGGATCGCCTCGGCCAGGGACCGGCGCAGCGGCAGCCCGTACTCCAGGACGCCGTCGGGCAGGTCCAGGAACTCCACCGTGTCCACGCCGACCGCGCGGGCCGCCTCGACCTGCTCCACGCTGCGGACCCGGCGCGCCTCGTCGGGGTCCATCCCGTCGATGCCCGCCTCGCCGCGGGTGGCCAGCAGCTCGGCCACCGTCTTGCCCTGCGCGGTCCACTTGGCCACGGCCGTCGAGCCGCCGTACTCCAGGTCGTCGGGATGGGCCACGATGGCCAGGGCCCTCGTCCAGTCCTCCGGTACCGGTTCCATGCCCCGATTCTCGCCGATCTGGGAGCGTTCCCGGCGTACGGCGCGCGCGTTCCGCCGCCGCACCCGAAGATTCACAACGAAGTAGGGCAAATATGGACATACTTTGTAAAGGCGGGCGCCCGTGCGCCATTGCGAGGTGGGGTTTCACCTACCCCCGTTGGCGGTTTGAGCCCATCGTTCACGCCTCCGCGGCTCCCTAACGTCTTGGACAGACGCCGATGGGCGCCATATCAGCGGCATAGGGAGGCGGCACGATGGCACGACGCGGGCAGGTGGAACCGGCCCTGAGCGGTGAGGCGCTCAGGCTGGAGGGTGTACGGAAGGTCTACGGCAGCGGGGACAACCAGGTGGCCGCGCTGGACGGTGTCTCGCTGTCGCTGCCGGCCGGGTCGTTCACCGCAGTGATGGGGCCCTCCGGATCGGGCAAGAGCACGCTGCTGCAGTGCGCCGCGGGGCTGGACCGGCCCACCGGGGGCCGGGTGTACGTGGCCGGCGCCGAGCTGGACGGCGGGAGCGAGGCCGCGCTCACCCGGTTCCGGCGCGAACGGATCGGGTTCGTGTTCCAGCACTTCAACCTGCTGCCGACGCTGACCGTGATGCAGAACGTGACGCTGCCGATGAAGCTGGCCGGGCGGCGCCCCGACCGGGCCCGGGCGCGCGAGATCCTCGCCCGGGTGGGCCTGGCCGACCGGCTGGGTCACCTGCCGTCGGAGCTGTCGGGCGGCCAGCAGCAGCGGGTCGCGATCGCGCGGGCGCTGGTGACCGAGCCGGCGGTGGTGTTCGGGGACGAGCCCACCGGGGCGCTGGACACCCGCAGCGCCCGGGAGGTGCTCGCGCTGCTTCAGGAGGCGGTGCGGCTGTACGGGCGGACGGTGGTCATGGTCACCCACGACCCGGTCGCCGCGTCCTGCGCCGACTCGGTGCTGTTCCTGGCCGACGGCCGGCTGGTGGGCCACCTGCCCGAGCCCACCGCCGAGGCGGTGGCCGAGCGGATGACGCACCTGGCCGACGAGGTCGAGCGCCAGCGCGACAGGGCGGGGGCGGGACGATGACCGGCACGGCCCTGCGCTCGCTGCGGGCGCGGGCGGGCGGGTTCGTCGCGAGCTTCCTGGCGATGTTCCTGGGCGCGACGATCCTGATGTGCTTCGCCTCGATGCTCGACACCGCCCGGGAGAGCGGGGCCACCGGCGCCGCCCGGGAGACGCTGATCATCATGGCCTCCGTGGTGGGCGGCTGGGGGCTGATGCTGGTGATCCTCGCGGTCACCTCCACGCTGACCCTGTCCGTCCGGCAGCGGGCCGAGGAGATCGCCCTGCTGAGGAGCATCGGCGCGACCCCGGCCCGGATCGGCCGGATGGTCGTCGGCGAGGCGGCCGGGCTGGCGGTGGCCGCCTGGGCGCTGGCGATCGCGCCGGGACTCCTGGCGGGACGGGCCCTGCTGTCGATGCTGCACTCCACCGGCCAGGTGCCCGAGAGCGTGGCGCACGCGTTCGGTCCGGTCGCCCCGGCGATGGGCCTGGGCATCACGCTGCTGTCGGCGGTCGCCGCGGCGATGATCACGGTGCGCCGTACGGTCCGGGGGCCGGTGACCGCGTCGCTGGCCGAGACGGCCGTCGACCCGGGGCGGATGAGCCGGAAGCGGGTCGCGGGCGGGATCGTCCTCCTGCTGCTCGCGCTGGACCTGGCCGTCGTCACCTGCACCGCCATGCGGAACGAGGCGGAGGCGGCGATGGCCACGGCGGGGCAGGCCGACATCCTGGCCGCGCTGGGGCTGGCGATGCTCGGCCCGTGGCTGATCCGCCGTGCCGCGGGTGCGCTGGCCGGCCCGCTGGGCCGGCTGGGCGTGGCCGGGGACCTCGCCGTGAGCACGCTGCTCCGCCGGAGCGGGCGGATGGCCGCGGTGGCGATGCCGATCATCCTGTTCACGGGAATCGCGACCGGCACGCTCTACATGCAGCGGATCGATAAGGACGTGACCGCCGCCGCCGGCCTGACCGCCACCGTGGAACAGAAGAACATCGAGACGCTCAACCTCGTGGTCATCGGCATGATCCTGGTGTTCACCGCGGTGATGCTGGTCAACACGCTGATCGCGGCGACCGCGTACCGGCGCCGGGAGTTCGGGCAGCAGCGGCTGGCCGGCGCCACGCCCGGCCAGGTCCTGGGCGCGGTCGCGCTGGAGGGGGCGCTGCTGACCGGGATCGGCCTGGTGTGCGGCACCTTCGCGGCGGCGTTCACGGTCGTGCCGTACAGCTTCGTCCGCGCCGAGAACGTGGTCCCGGACCTCGGGCCGGGGATCCTCGCGGGCGTCGCGGCGATCTCCGCGGTGCTGACGATGGCGACGGCGCTGGGCGCGGCGCGGCGCGCGGTGCGCGTCCGGGCGGTCGAGGCGGTGAGCGTCTGAGCTCGGCCTCCCTGCCCGTGCGGGGCGATCGCCGGACGGCGATCGCCCCGCACGGGTACGCGTAGGGTCCAACGTGTGACAGAGCGGGTGAACCGGGAACGGGACCGGGCTGCGGACCGGCCGGACGGTGCCGGGGCGGACGGTGCCGGGGCGGACGGGGACGCGACCGGGCCTGACCGGGATCCGGGCGTACCGGAACGCCGGCCCGGCATGGCGAAATGGGACCGTGCCCGGCCGCACCGGCCGTGGCGGCGGCCCGCGGCCCAGCGCGACCCCGGGGACCGCGGCGCGGAGGGGGAGCGCGGCGGGCCCGTGATGCCCGCCGTCTTCGACGCGGCCGAGCGCTACGAGCCGCCGACCGAGCCGGAGACCGGCCTCACCCCGTTGCGCGACCCCGCCGACGTCGGCGATCCGGGCATGGCCGGACGGCCCGGGACCGAACGGGACGAGCTGCGCGGCGCCGCCCGGGCCGCCCTGGCCGCGCGGGCCGCCCTGGCCGCGCGGGCCGCCCAGGGCGACCGGGACGGCCGGGCCGGGCTGGCGCGTTCCAGCCTGGTGATGGCCGTCGGGACGGTCTTCTCCCGCGTCACCGGCTTCCTGCGGACCACGGTGCTGAGCGCCGCCCTGGGCGTCGGGCTGCTGGGCGACGCGTACCAGACCGCCGACATGATCCCGTTCACGGTGTACGCGCTGCTGCTCGGCGGGCTGCTGTCGAGCGTGTTCGTCCCGTTCCTGGTCAAGCGGCGCAGGCGGGACGCCGACGGGGGCGCGGCCACCGAGCAGCGGCTGTTCACCGCGGCGGTCGCGGGGCTGCTGGTCCTCACCGTCGCGGCGGTGCTGGCCGCCGATCCGCTGGTCTCGCTGTACGCGGGCGAGTACGCGGGGCGCCAGCGCGAGATCGCGGTGCTGCTCACCCGGCTGCTGCTGATCCAGATCCTCTTCTTCGGGGTGAGCGGGGTGGCCGGCACCCTGCTGAACGTCCGGGAGCGCTTCGGCGCGCCGATGTGGGCCCCGGTGGTCAACAACCTGCTCACGGTGGGTGCCGGGCTGGCCTTCCTGCGGATCGCCGGGCCGGGCCGGGGCGTGGACTCGGTCACCGACGCCCAGCTCTCCGTGCTGGCGCTCGGATCGGCGCTGGGCACGGTGGTGCAGAGCCTGATCCTGGCCTGGGCGCTGTGGTCGGCGGGGTTCCGCTGGCGGCCCCGCCTGGACCTGCGCGGTTCGGGTTTCGGTGAGGCGGCGCGGGCGGCCCTGTGGATGCTGGTCTACATCGTCGTGGCGCAGGCGGGGCTGCTGGTGACCGCGAACGTGGCCACCCGCGCGGGCGCCCGGGCGGCCGAGGCGGGCGGCCCCGGCGGCGGGCTGGCGGCCTACAAGTTCGCCGAGGTGGTGTTCCAGCTGCCGTACGCGATCATCGCGGTCTCGGTGATCACCGCGCTGCTGCCCCGGATGAGCGCGCACGTCGCCGACGGGCGCCGCGACCTGCTGCGCGCCGACTTCTCGCGCGGGCTGCGGCTGGCCGCGGCCCTGCTCGTCCCCCTGTCGGTGGCGATGCTGGTGTTCGCGATCCCGGGGGCGATCGTGCTGTTCGCCTACGGCAGCACCGCTCCCGCCGACGCCCGCCGGATCGGGCTGGTGCTCATGGTGTTCGCGGTGATGGTCATCCCGTTCACGCTGTTCCAGCTCCAGATGAGGGTGTTCTACGCGCTGGGCGACACCCGCGCGCCGGGGCTGCTCGCCGTGCCGGGCGGGCTCGTGCAGGCGGGCACGGCGATCGGCCTGCTGGTGCTGCTGCCGCCCCGCCACGTGGTGGTCTGGCTCCCGGTGGCCTACGGGCTGTTCTACCTGGTCGGGACGGTGGGGGCGACGCTGATGCTGCGCCGGCGGCTGGGCGGCATGGACGGGCGCCGGATCCTCCGTACGATCACGCTGCTGTACGTGGCGGCCGTTCCCGGCGGGGTGTTCGCGGCGGCGTGCGTGTGGGCGTCGGGGCTGCTGCCCGGGGACCGGCTTCCCGGGTTGCTGGCGATGGCCGTGGGAGGTCTCGGCGGGGGCCTGCTCTTCGTCGCGGCGGCACGGCTGCTGAGGGTGGCGGAGGTCGGGTACTTCCTGGACGTCGCCCGCGCCCGCCTTCCCCTGCGCCGCTGAGCCCGCTGAGGGCGTTTACGGGAAGTATTGATTTAACGGTTCATCTGGCGATTCATAGTTTGATGGGCGGTTCTTTTCGGGGTGGGATGCCTTAGGGTTCCAAACATGGACGAGGTGCCGACCGGTACGACGCCGAGAAGGGACGACCCCGCCGGGCCCGAGACCGGGCCCGAGACCGCGCGCGCTGGGCGCGGCGGCCTGCGGCGTTTCCTGCGGCGCATGGCCTCGAGCAAGGCCGAGCTGGAGGCCGAGGAACTGAAGAGGACCTCGGACGAGGAAGGGGCCACGCCGATCACGGCGTGCGCGACGCGCAAACGCGCCTGCGTCGCCGGTACGCTACGTACCGTGACCCTGCGGCCGCGGGGCGGCGCGCCTGCCCTGGAGGCCGAGCTGTACGACGGCACGGACGTGATCAACCTGGTCTGGCTGGGCCGGCGCAAGATCGCCGGGATCGATCCGGGCCGGCGGGTGCGCGCCGAGGGGCTGGTGAGCCTGCAGGACGGCCGTAAGGTCATGTTCAACCCCCGTTACGAGCTGCGCGGCGGTTCGTGACGGCGGGCAGGCAGGCCGGCCGGACGCCGGCACCGACGTACCGACCCGAGCGGGAGACCCCTTGCCTTCGATGAGCGACGGACCGGCGGCCGCCGGCTCCCCGAACGCCGGCGACACGTCCCCGGGCGACACCGGCGACACGTCCCCGGACGGCGAGGAGCGCGCGCACGACACCGTCGAGGCGGCGGTCCGCGCCCAGCTGTCCAAGGCCCTGGGCGGGGTGCGCGGCATGATCGAGGCCGCCGTCCCGACGATCGGCTTCACCGCCACCTACGTGGTGACCGACGAGGTCAGGACCGCGGTCATGGTCGGCGTGGGCGCGGCGGTACTGCTGCTGGTGGTCCGGATCGCCCAGCGCTCCAACCCGCAGTTCGTCCTCAACAGCCTGCTCGGCATCGGGATCGCGGCGTTCTTCGCGCTGCGCTCGGGCAAGGCGGAGGACGCCTTCATGCCGGGCATCATCATCAACGCCGCCTACGGGGCGGGGATGCTGGTGTCGATCCTGGCCCGCTGGCCCGTGGTCGGCTTCATCATCGGCTCGGTCACCGGTGATCCGACCGGCTGGCGGTCCGACCCGGGCATCCTGCGGCTGTGCTCCCGGCTGACCTGGGTCCTGCTGATCCCCAACCTGCTGCGGGTGGCCGTCCAGTACCCGATCTACCTGGCCGACGGCGACCAGAGCGCGCTGCTGGGCACCGCCAAGATCGCGATGGGCTGGCCGCTGCAGGTGGCGGCGCTGGCCACGATGGTCTGGATCCTGGCGCGCGGGCGCACCCCGCTGGAGTCGCGGCCACGGTCCGCATGAGGCCATGACGGCGGGGGAAAATCCCTGTCCGGAAAAGTAAGAAGCGGGTAACCTGATTTCAGGTGTGCCGGGAAGCCTGGTCGGCGACGTAGCTGCGTTCGTCCGCCGTCAGGAGGCTCCGATGACACCCCGAGGCCCCATCGCACCGGCCGTCACGACCGTGCCGCCCGTGCCCCCCGTGCCCCCCGTGCTCCTCTCCCGGGCGCGTCTCCGCGTGCCCGCCCCTTCCGTGCGCCGTGCCGTGCCGCCGGCGCGCCCCCTGTCCTTCCCCTGGGCGTTCGTCTTCCCGGATAGGCAGCCGTCCTGAGGGCTTGATGCCGCGCGCCACCGCGCGCCCCGTTCGCATCGCCCCGTTCGGATCGCCTTCTCACCTCCGCCGACGACACGGATGGAAGCCATGAACGCCGCGATGAACGCCGCCATGAACACCGCCCCCGCCTGTGCCCGGACGGATTGCTCCGGCCGGATCCGCGACGGCTACTGCGACAGGTGCGGGCACGCCCCCGGCCCCGCCGCGTCCCGTCCCACGGCCGGTACCGCCCCGCCGTCCCGCCCCTCACCCCACCCCACGTCCTCCTCGGCTTCCTCGCCGGTGTCGGCGCGGGTCCCGTGGGGGACGCTCGGCGCCGGGCTGGTCGACATCCCGCCGGTCCCGCTCCGCGATCCCGCCTCGGCCGTCCTGGCCGACCCGCACGTCCCCGAGCACAAGCGCTTCTGCGGGTCCTGCGACGCGGAGGTCGGCCGTGGACGGGACGGGCGGCCCGGGCGGCCGGAGGGGTACTGCCCCCGGTGCGGGACGCGGTTCCGCTTCACCCCCGCCCTGGCACGCGGAGACCTGGTCGCCGCCCAGTACGAGGTGCTGGGCTGCCTGGCGCACGGCGGTACCGGCTGGGTGTACCTCGCCCGCGACCGCGAGGTGTCCGGCCGCTGGGTGGCCCTCAAGGGCCTCCTCGGAACCGGCGACCCCGACCTGCTCGCCGCGGCCGCCGCCGAACGCCGTTTCCTGGCCGCGGTGGAGCACCCGAACATCGTCCGGATCCACAACTTCGTGCAGCACTTCGGCGCGGGCTACATCGTCATGGAGTACGTCGGCGGCCGGTCGCTGAAGGAGATCGTGCTGGAACGCCGCCGGGCGGGGGAGTCGCCGCCGCTGGCGCACGTGCTCGCCTACGGCCTGGAGGCGCTGCGCGCCCTGGGCCATCTGCACGACCTCGGGCTGCTCTACTGCGACTTCAAGCCCGACAACGCCATCCACACCGGCGACCAGCTGAAGCTCATCGACCTCGGCGGCGTCCGGCGCGCCGGCGACCCGGACGGCCCCGTCTACGGCACGGTCGGCTACCAGGCCCCGGAGATCGCCGAACGGGGCCCCTCGATCGGCTCCGACCTCTACACCGTGGCCCGCACGATGGCGGTGCTGAGCTTCGAGTTCACCGGGTTCACCGGCAAGTACCGGGAATCGCTTCCCGACCGGGACCGGGTGCAGATCCTGAAGCGGTACGGGTCGTACGACCGGCTGCTGCGGCGGGGCGCCCACCCCGACCCCGCCGAGCGGTTCGGGTCGGCCGCCGAGATGGCCGAGCAGGTCGCCGGCGTCCTGCACGAGGTCCTGGCCGGCGGCGGGCGCCCGCGCCCCCCGTTTCCCGGCCGGTTCGAGCCGGGGCCGCCGCCGGCGGTGGCGGGTCCGGGGGTCCTGCCCGGGGCCGCGTGGGTCGCCGACGCCCTGCCCGCCCCGCTGCTGGACGACCCGGGCCCGGCCGGCGACGGCCTGCGCTCGGCCGCCGGGCTGATCGCGCGCGGCGAGCACGAGCCCGCCCAGCGGCTGCTGGCCGGGCTCGCCGGGGACTGGCGCGCCGCCTGGTACCTGGGGATCAGCGCCCTGAAGGCGGGCGAGGTCGCGACGGCGGAACGGCACTTCGACCGCGTCCACGGCCTGGTGCCGGGGGAGACGCCGCCGAAGCTGGCCCTCGGCCTGTGCGCCGAGCTGCGCGGCGACCACGCGGCGGCGGCCCGCCACCACGAGCCGGCCTGGCGCGCCGGCGGGTACGTCAGCGCCGCGTTCGGCCTGGCCAGGGCCAGGTTCGCGGAGGGCGACCGGGCCGGGGCGATGGAGGCCCTGGCCGCGGTGCCCGCCGCGTCCGGCCACCACGCCGACGCGCAGGCCGCCATGATCGTGGCGGCCCTCGCGGGACGGGACCCGGCCGGCGTCGGCTCCCGGGAGCTGGCCGAGGCCGCCGAACGGCTGGAGAACCTCGGCCTTCCCGCCGCACGCCACCACCGCCTGGCCGTGTTCGTCCTCGACGCGGCGCTCCGGCGGCTCCGGGCCAGGCCCCACGCCCCGTCCCCCGCGGGGGGTGGCACGGAGATCCTGGGCGTCCAGCTGACCGAACCGGGCCTGCGGCAGGGGCTGGAACGCCACTACCGGGCGCTCGCGCGGCTGGCCGGGTCCCGGCCCGAACGCGTGGCGCTGGTGGAGCTGGCCAACGCCGCCCGCCCCAGGACCGTGGTCTGACGGCGCCCGACCGGTACGACCCAGGACGCCGGCCGGCGTCCGACCAGCGCGAGGAGGCGCCCGTGACGACCCCCGTCCCGACGACCGGACTCGACGTTCCCGACCTGTTCCCCGAACCCGAACCCGCCCCGGCCGGCCGGACGGCCCCGGCCCGCCGGACGGCCCCGGACCGCTGGACGACCCCGGCCCGGCTGACGACGCTGACCGCCCTGGCGGTGCTGACCGTCATCGCGTTCGCCGCGGTGCTCTCGGCCGCCACCGGCGACCTGCGCGGCGGCCTGCGCCGGCTCGGCGGGCGGGCCGCGCCGCACGCGCTCGCCGCCGCCGAGTTGCGGGCGGAGCTGCTCCGGCTGGACGCCGTGCTGGCCGGCGGCCTCACCGCCGGCCGGGGGCGGGACGGCCCCGGCCGGACGCGGGCCCCGGACCTGTTCACGGGCGCGCTGGCCCGCGCCAACGCCGATCTGCGCGTCCTGGCCGCCGCGTCCGCCGAGGACCCGGCCGCCCGGCGCGAGCTGGTCACCGTGCTGGACGGCCTGAGCCGGTACCAGTTCCTGGCCGGGCAGGCGATGCTGCTCGCCGGGGAGGGCGGGGCGGGACGGGAGAGCGCCCCACCCGAACGCGCGCTGGCCCGCTACCGCCAGGCGCGGGAGCTGATGCTGCGCACCGTCCTGCCCGCGGTCGGGCGGCTCGCCGACGGCGGCGTCCAGAGCGTGGACCGCACCTACCGGGAGCAGCGGCGGGCGCTCGCCACCGCCCGGGTCGCGGCGATCGCGCTGGGGGGCGTCCTGCTGGTGGTCCTGGCGGCGCTGAACCTGACGCTGCTGCGCCGGCACAACCGGTGGATCAACCCGGCGGTGGCGCTGGTCACCGTCCTGGCCTGCGTGCTGGTGGGCGGCGGCGTCCAGCTGCTGCTGAGCCAGGAGCACCGGCTGCGGGCGGCCAGGGAGGGGCCGCTGGCCGCCGCGCTGGCGTTCTCGGCGGCCCGCGCCGCCCCCGGCCACGAGGGGACCGGCCTGGCGGGCTCCGGCGCGCCGGTGCCCGCCCGCCTGGTCTCCCGGGACGGGACGGCCGGTACTGCCGGGACGGCCGGGACGGCCCGGCGGGACGACGGGACGCTGGAGCGCCTGATCGACCTCAACCGGCGGGACCTGGACCGCAGGCTCGGCGCCGGGCTGCGCGACCTGGACCGCCGGGACATGATGCCGCCGGTGGGCGCGGCCGTCATGGCGGGCCTGCTGCTGGCCGGGGTCCGGCCCCGCCTCGCCGAGTTCCGCTGACCCTGCCGCCCGGCCCGGCCCGTGGCGGCCGGGCCGGGCCGCCGGATCAGCGGGCGCCGAGCAGCTCGGCCAGCTCGTCCTCCACGTCCTGGCTGGCCACGAACATCAGCTCGTCCCCGGGCTCCAGCGTGTCGTCGTCGGCGGGCACCAGCACCCGGCCCTCCCGCAGGATGGCCACCAGGGCGGTGTCACGCGGCCAGGCCACCGAGCCGACCCGCTCGCCGCCCAGCGGCGCGTCCTCGGGCAGGGTCAGCTCGACCAGGTTCGCCTCGCCCTGCCGGAAGGTCATCAGCCGCACCAGGTCGCCGACGCTGACCGCCTCCTCGACCAGGGCCGACAGCAGGCGCGGGGTGGAGACGGCGACGTCCACGCCCCACGACTCGTTGAAGAGCCACTCGTTCTTGGGATGGTTGATCCGGGCCACCACCCGCGGCACCCCGTACTCGGTCTTGGCCAGCAGCGACACCACCAGGTTGACCTTGTCGTCGCCGGACGAGGCGACCACCACCTGGCAGCGCTCCAGCGCCGCGTCGTCCAGCGAGGCGATCTCGCAGGCGTCGGCCAGCAGCCACTCCGCCCGCGGCACCATCTCCACCTTGATGGCCTTGGGGCTCTTGTCGATCAGCAGCACCTCGTGGCCGTTCTCCAGCAGCTCCTGGGCGATGGAGCGCCCCACCGCGCCGGCCCCGGCGATCGCGACCCGCATCACGCGTCCTCCTCCTCCGTGCGCACCGCGACCGCGGCGTTGATCCTCTCCAGCTCGTCGGCGCGCGCGATGATGTGCACGATGTCGCCGTCCTGGATCACGGTGTCGGCGTGCGGCACCACCGCCTCGCCCATCCGGCTGAGGAACGCCACCCGGCCGCCCGCGGCCTCCTCCAGCGCGGTGACCTTGTCGCCCACCCACAGCGGCCCGGTGTCCAGCTCGGCCAGCACCACCTCGCCGGTGGGGTCGCGCCACAGCGGCTCGGCGCCCTCCGGCAGCAGCCGCCGCAGGATCTGGTCGGCGGTCCACCGCACGGTCGCCACCGTCGGGATTCCCAGCCGCTGGTAGACCTCGGCGCGCCGGGGGTCGTAGATGCGGGCCACCACGTTGTCGACGCCGAAGGTCTCCCGGGCCACCCGCGCCGAGATGATGTTGGAGTTGTCGCCGCTGCTCACGGCGACGAACGCGGACGCGTGCTCGATCCCCGCCTCGGCGATCACATCACGGTCGAACCCGAACCCGGTGACGCGGCGGCCCTTGAACCCGCTGCGCAGGCGGCGGAACGCCTCGGGGTTCTGGTCGATGATGGCGACCGAATGCCCCTTGTCCTCCAGGATGTGGGCCAGCGTCGACCCGACGCGCCCGCACCCCATGATCACGATATGCACGCCCGTTCGTTCCTTCCCCGTTCACCGCGGGATCGTTCGGCTCGCCGATCCATGCCGGGCTGCAAAACTACACATCCACCCAGGCGAGTACTACCCAGCCGGCACCGCTCCAGCCCCTTTCGGCCGGGGCCGGCAGGGGTGGAACGCCCGGATCCTCCCCACGGGGCGGGCCGCGGACCGGGCGTCCCCTCCAGGGGCTAGAGTCTCGTTCGTGTCGAAGGCTTCCGACCTCGTCAAACGCGTCCTGCTGGGACGCGCTCTCCGCAGCGCCCAGCAGCATGAGCAGCTGCTTCCCAAGAGGATCGCGCTGCCGGTGTTCGCCAGTGACGCGCTGTCCTCGGTCGCCTACGCCCCGCAGGAGATCCTGATCACCCTGGGGATCGCGGGCCTGGCCGCCTACCAGTACACCCCGTGGGTGGCGGCGGCCGTCGTGGTGATCCTGCTCACCGTCGTCGCCTCGTACCGGCAGAACGTGCGCGCGTACACCAGCGGGGGCGGCGACTTCGAGGTGGCCACCGAGAACCTCGGCGGCAACTGGGGCGTGCTGGTGGCCAGCGCGCTGATGGTCGACTACGTGCTGACCGTGGCGGTCTCGATCTCCTCGGCGGTCGACAACCTGGGCGCGTTCCTGGGCTTCCTCGGCGACCACAAGGTCGCGACGGCGATCGGGCTCGTGGCCCTCCTCACCGTCCTCAATCTGCGCGGCCTCAGGGAGTCGGGCGTCGCCTTCGCCATCCCGACCTACCTGTTCATGTTCGGCATCTTCAGCATGCTGCTCTGGGGGTTCACCCGGCTCCTGCTGGGCGCCGACCTCCAGGCCGAGACCGCGCACCTGGAGGTGAAGGGCACGGAGATGGGGGTCGGCGGCTTCGCCCTGGCCTTCCTGCTGATGCGGGCGTTCGCCTCCGGCTGCGCCGCGCTGACCGGCGTGGAGGCGATCAGCAACGGCGTCCCGGCGTTCCGCAAGCCCAAGGGCCCCAACGCCGCCACCACCCTGCTGATGCTCGGCCTGATCGCGATGACGATGTTCGGCGGGGTCACCGCCCTGGCCTACATCACCGACGCCAAGTTCGCCGACCCCACCCACGGCAGCACCCTGATCGACCCCGCCACCGGCCGGGACGTCTCCAACCAGGACCCCGTGGTGGCCCAGGTGGCGCACACGGTCTTCAGCAACTTCACGCCGATGTTCGGGTTCGTCACCGTGATGACGGCGCTGATCCTGGTGCTGGCCGCCAACACCGCCTACAACGGCTTCCCCGTGCTGGGCTCGGTGCTGGCGCGCAACCGCTACCTGCCGCGCCAGCTGCACACCCGCGGCGACCGGCTGGCCTACAGCAACGGCATCATCATCCTGGCCACCATGGCCGGCCTGCTGATCTACGCCTACGGGGCCGACGTCACCCGGCTGATCCAGCTCTACATCGTCGGCGTGTTCGTCTCGTTCACCGTCAGCCAGACCGGCATGGTCCGGCACTGGAACAAGCGGCTGCGCACCGAGACCGACCCGGTCGCCCGCCGCGAGATGAAGCGGGCCCGCGCGATCAACACCTTCGGCCTGATCATGACCGGGACGGTGCTGGTGATCGTGCTGATCACCAAGTTCACCCACGGCGCCTACATCGTGTGCATCGCGATGCCCGTGCTGTTCCTGCTGATGAAGGCGATCCGGCGGCACTACGACCGGGTCGCCGAGGAGCTGGTGCCCAGCGGCGAGGACGTGACCCTGCCCGCCCGCAACCACGCCATCGTGCTGGTCTCCCAGATCCACAAGCCCACCCTGCGCGCCCTGGCGTACGCCCGCGCCACCCGCCCGTCCACGCTCGAGGCCGTCACGGTCGCGGTGGACGCCGAGGCGGCCCGGCGCCTCCGGGAGGAATGGGACGCCCTCGACGTCCCGGTGCCGCTGAAGATCCTGGACTCCCCGTTCCGCGAGATCACCCGCCCGGTCCTCGACTACGTCAAGAACGTACGGCGCAAGAGCCCCCGCGACGTGGTGACCGTCTTCATCCCCGAGTACGTCGTCGGCCACTGGTGGGAGCACCTGCTGCACAACCAGAGCGCCCTGCGCCTGAAGGGCCGCCTGCTGTTCGTGCCCGGCGTCATGGTGACCAGCGTGGCCTGGCAGCTGCGTTCCTCCGACCGCCTCAAGGGCCGGCCCGAGCCGCCGGCCCCCGGCTCCTCCCGCCGCCCGCCCCGTACCCCCTCGGACCGGGAGGGAGCACGCTCGGGCGGCGGTATCGTTTCGGACCGTGACTGAAATCGGACCCGAACTGCTCGACCTCGAGGTCGGCAACGTCGCCAACGGCGGATTCTGCGTGGCCCGGCACGAGGGCCGGGTGGTGTTCGTCCGCCATGCCCTGCCCGGCGAACGGGTCCGCGCCCGCGTCACCGACCGCACCAAGAACTTCCTGCGCGCCGACGCCGTGGAGATCCTCCAGCCGTCCCCGGACCGCGTCCAGCCCCCCTGCCCGTTCGCCGGGCCGGGCCGGTGCGGCGGCTGCGACTGGCAGCACGCCTCCCTGCCCGCCCAGCGCCGTCTCAAGGCCGCCGTCGTGGAGGAGCAGCTCCAGCGCGTCGCCGGGATCACCCGCACGGTCACCGTCGAAGAGGTGCCCTATCCCGTCACCGACGAGATGCCGCCCGACCCCGGCCTGGGCTGGCGCACCCGCGTCCAGTTCTCCGTC
This sequence comes from Actinomadura viridis, assembly GCF_015751755.1. GTDB lineage: Bacteria > Actinomycetota > Actinomycetes > Streptosporangiales > Streptosporangiaceae > Spirillospora > Spirillospora viridis. The sequence goes on along the minus strand of NZ_JADOUA010000001.1, from coordinate 5,778,167 downwards.
GTGGACGGCACCGTCGGCCTGCGCCGGCACCGTTCCCACGACATCGAGCCGATCGACGAGTGCCTGATCGCCCACCCCGGCGTGGAGATGATGGGCATCGAGCGCAAGCGCTGGCCGGGGACGGTCTCCGTGGAGGGCATCGTCTCGGCCACCACCGGTGACCGCCTGGTCGCCCTCAAGGGCGGCCGGAAGGCCCGCGTCCCCCGCCTGGACGTCCCGGTCCGCCTGTTCCGCGGCAAGGAGACGGCCCCCGACAAGCAGGTCCCGTACGTGCGCGAGGAGGTCTCCGGCCGCCTCTTCCAGATCAGCGGCAGCGGCTTCTGGCAGGTCCACCCGGGCGCGGCCGGGCTGCTCGCCGACGCCGTCCTGGAGGCCCTCGAACCCAAGCCGGGCGAGATCGCGCTGGACCTCTACTGCGGCGTCGGCCTCTTCGCCGCCCTGCTCGGCGAACGCGTCGGCCCCGACGGCCTGGTGGTCGGCGTGGAGTCCGACGCCCAGGCCGTCCGCGACGCCAAGTTCAACGCGCGCGACCTGCCGCAGGTCGCCATCGAGCGCGGCCAGGTCGAGGCGGTCGTCCCCGACCTGGAGTTCGGCCGCGCGGACGGCACCGGCCGCACCCAGACCAAGCGCGGTGGCGGCCACCACCGCGGTGCCCGCGTCCGCGGCGCCGACATCGTCGTCCTCGACCCGCCCCGCAGCGGCGCCGGCCGCGCGGTGGTCGACCAGGTCGCCCGCCTGGCCGACCGCAAGATCGCCTACGTGTCCTGCGACCCCGCCACCCTGGCCCGCGACCTGGCCTACTTCAGCGAGCGGGGCTGGACCCTGGAGACCTTCCGCGCCTTCGACGCCTTCCCCATGACCCAGCACGTGGAGTGCCTGGCGGTCCTGGTCAAGGGCTGAGGCCTGGCTCGGACCCTGGAGGGTTGCGTCAAGGAATCCTCCAGGGTCCCCCGCACGTCATGCGCTCTTGACGCACGAGCGACGCACGACCATGGACGCGCTGCACGCCCAGGACATCAGACCAGGCGGATTCCGATGGCCCACGCTTTGATCTCGGCGGGTGCGGGGGACCCGTGGTCCTTGGAACTTGCGGTGACGCCCTGCTGATCGCCGCCGAATGTCGGTTCGAGCCGCCACAAGAGCGACCCGGGCTCGTTGAAGCGCACCTCCGCGCCGATCCCGGTGAGCGCGAACCCGCCGGTGAGCGCCGTGGACGCGCACGGGTGCGCCGCGGTCTCGCTGAGGGCGCTGTCGGAGCCCCGCTCGACCCTGCCGACTTCGGGGAGGTGCGTTCGCAGTCCGACGCTGAAGGCGTCGATCGGGCATGGGCACTGGTAGTCGTGGGCCTTCGACCGCGCCGTCCACTCGTCGCCGAACTCCGGGAAGGACGCGGTGGCCAGGTTGCCCTCTCCGGGCTGCCAGTTCACCCGGAAACCGCCGCCGATCAAGGTGAAACCGGCCGGAACGTCGGCGGACTCGGCGGGATGGTTCACACTCTCGCTGGTCCGCTGCGTGAAGCTGAGGTTGGCCAGCAGCTGGTCCCGGCTCAGTCCGGCGATCTTCAGGCCGATGGCGAACCCGATCAGCCGGTGCGGGTTGGACCACGCGTGGGCTTTGGAGGAGGCCAGCCAGGCAGTGCGGGAACTGTTGGGATAGGACGCCGTGAGCAACGCCCCGGTCGGCGTGTCCGCACCGATCGCCCCGCCGCCGACCACCACCATGTCCGGATCCACGTCCACCTGAAAATCGGTGAAGACCTCTTCCTCGGACGAGGATCGCCGCCGGAACACGGCGGTGGTCACCCTCCCCGAAGCGTCCACCTGCTCGAATATCTTGTCCGCCACCGGGGTCGCCGTGTGGAGAAGCGCCGTCGGGACGGCCGCGGTCGCCGCGTTGATCATCGCGGTCAGGGGCAGGGGAGGCCACTGTATGGTCGCTTCGGGAGGAAGCGCGAGCCGGTCCAGGATCTCGGTGAGAGTGGGCCGTTGCCTCGGGTCTTTGGCCAGGCAGGCGCCGATCAGATCGGTGAGGTGGGAGGGGAGCCGGGTCAGGTCAGGGTCCTCATGGACGCTCCGGTGGACGATCGCTCCGGCCGGCCCCGTACCGAAGGGCCCACACCCGGTCGCGGCGAAGGTCAGTACCGACCCCAATGCGAACACGTCGCTGGGGGGCCCGACCTCCAGTCCCACCGCCTGCTCGGGTGCCATGTACCCGGGAGTTCCGAGCACGGCGGTCGGGAGATGGACGGCATCCAGCGCGCGGGCGATGCCGAAGTCGATGACGCGGGGACCGTCGGTGGTGAGGATGATGTTGCCGGGCTTGAGGTCACGGTGCACGAGACCCTCGTGATGGATCGCGGCCAGGCCCTCCGCCAGTCCCGCGCCCAGGACGCCGAGCGCCTCGACCGGCAGCGGCCCATGTTCATCGACGGCCCGTTCCAGCGACGGACCCGGGATGAAGGCCGTGACCAACCACGGCGGGTCGGCTTCAGGGTCGGCGTCGACCACATGAGCGGTGTAGAAGCCGCCGACCGTTCGGGCGGCCTCCACCTCGTCGGCGAACCGGCGCCGGAACCCGGCGTTCTCCGCCAGTTCTGGACGCACCACCTTGACCGCGACCGGCCGCCGGCCTCGGGAACGGCCCAGGAACACCTGTCCCATCCCGCCCCCGCCCAGCCTTCCCTCTAGCCGGTACGGACCCACCATGCGTGGATCACCCGGCCGCAGCGGCTCCACCCGGAGAACACCTCCGCAGAACAACGTCCATGGTCGATGATGAGTTGAGATCTTCTCACCCACCGAGCCGCCGGCGCCGCGTGGCCCCGGGCCTGACCGGCCCGGCCCTCAGACACCTGCTGCCACCGCGGCGCCCAGCCCCAGCAGGACGACCCCGGTGGTCACGCTGAGCCCCCGCAGAACGGTCGGCTGCGATATCAGGGCGCGCCCTCGGCTGACGGCCCAGGTGAGCGACATGTACCAGGAGGCGCTGACGAGCGCCCACAGGGCTCCCAGAGCGACGGTCGACAGGAACACCGGGCCTTCCGCGGTCACGAACTGGGGCAGCACCGAGATGGCGAACACGCCCGCCTTGGGGTTGCCGAGATTGGTGATCAGGCCGGTGAGATATCCGCTCGCGAAGCCGGTGCCGCGCCCGGCCTCGTCGGGCGGGCGGGTGGAGACGGTGGTGAGCGCGGTCCGTAGCGTCTTCACCCCGAGGAACATCAGCACGATTCCGCCTGCGATCCGGAGCGCCGCGTACGCGGTGGGGCTGGCCAGCAGGACGGCGGACAGTCCGGCCGCGGCGGCCGTGGACCAGAGCAGGAAGCCGCTGGCATTGCCCGCGAGCGTGCCTTGGAGCGTACGCCGGCCGCCTTCCAGCGCCTGCCGGATCATCAGGGCCTGACTCGCGCCTGGCAGCATCGCCAGCAGCAAGGTGGTGACGATGAAGACGGGCACATGCGTGGGCATGGGAAAAGCACCCCTTCCGGGGATTTGGGCTGATGGGTGTACCAGGCTTCCCCGTCACGTGCCCTAAGAGAAGTTAAAAGAAGAGGGTGCAGCGTTAGGATTAGTGAATGCTGGTGGATCCGGGACAGCTGCGGCTTCTCGCGTTGATCGAGCGGCACGGCTCCCTGACGGCGGCGGCTCACGCACTCCAGCTCACGCCCGCGGCGGTCACCCAGCAGGTGGCCAAGGCCGAGCGCGACTGGCAGGTGCCCCTGGTCATCCGTGGTCCTCGCGGAGCGACGCTCACCGCGGCCGGTGCGCTGCTCGCCTCCCACGGTCGAACGGTGGAGGAGGCATCGGACAGGGCCGGGGCGGAACTGGCCGCACTGCTCGGCCACCTCTCGCTCCGTCTGCGGATCGGGACGTTCCAGGCGGCCGCCCTGCACCTGCTCCCACCGGCCCTGACGGCTCTGCGACACCGCCATCCGGACGCCGACGTCTCCGTCATGGATGTGGTGTCCGGACGCGGAGCGGACGAGATCAGCGCGGGGCGCCTGGACGTGGCCATCGTCGCGTCCTGGGGCACGCCGCTCGCGCCGCCCCCCCACCTACGGGCCCACTCGCTCCTGACGGACCCGATGGTCGTGGTTCTCCCCGATGACCATCCACTGGCCACCGAGCAGCCCGCGGACACCGAACTTCACCTGGAACGACTCCGCGGGGAATCGTGGGTTTCCATCCTGGCCGGCCATGCCGCCCGCGAACAGTTCCACGACGCCGCCCGCGAGGCCGGCTTCACTCCCACCGTGCGGTTCGAGACCGAGTCCTACGACGTCGCCCAGGCCCTCGTCGGCACGGGCATCGCAGTGGCCCTGGTCTCGCGCCTGGCCCTGACGCATGCGCCCGGCACCACCCATCGCGAGCTGGCCCACCCCAGGCCCTACCGCCAGCTCTACGCCGTCACCAGAACCGACGCCAGCCTCACACCACTCGCGGACATGCTCATCGACCTCCTCCGTGATGTCGCCCGCGACATCACCGCCACCTGGGAGGCTCCCCCGCAGGGAGGACAACGCTCACCGAACCCACCGCGCGGAGCCTGAAAGCCCAAGATGGTCGCCGGGCTGAGAGCGATGCTCCCCTGGTACGGTCACCGCGTCGTCGAGGACTGGGTGGCGCGGTAGCGGGACGGCGGTGTGCCGTACCGGGCGACGAACGCCTGCCGCAGCGTCTCGACCGTGCCGAACCCGCAGCGGGACGCCACGCCGGTCATGGGCAGGGTGGTGGAGACCAGCAGGTGCGCGGCGGCCTCGGTACGGGCCTGCCGCACGAACCGGCCGGGCGTCTGGCCGAGGTGCTTGAGGAACAGCCGGGTCAGGTGCCGTTCGCTGACGCCCGCGCGGGCCGCCAGCGCGGCCGTGGTCAGGTCGGCGTCCAGGTGGGCGGTGACATGCTCGACCACCTGCCTCACGAGGTCGTCGGCGGGCGCCGGGGCGTTGGTGAACATGCTCATCTGCGCCTGGTTGCCGGGCCGTTGCAGGTAGGTGACCAGGTTGCGGGCCACGTTCCGCGCCATGGCGGCCCCGTGGTCCTCCTCGACGAACGCCAGCGTGAGGTCCAGGGCGCTGGTGACGCCGGCCGCCGTGCACAGGTTGCCGTCCCGGATGAAGATCGGGTCCGGGTCGACGATGACCTTGGGATGGCGGGCGGCCAGGGTCGGAGCCCACCGCCAGTGGGTGGTGGCGCGCCGGCCGTCCAGCAGCCCGGTGGCGGCCAGCACGCTCGCTCCGGTGCACACCGAGGCGACGCGGCGGGAGTGCCGGGCCAGCCGGCGGACGTGCCCGAGGAGCACCCGGTTCCCGGCCGCCGCCTCGTGCCCGATCCCGCCCGACACGATGAGCGTGTCGAGCGGCTCGTTGACCCGTTCGAGCGTCTCCTGGGCCTGGATCATCAGGCCGGTGCTGCACGTGATGGGCCCGCCGCCCGGAGCGGCCACGCGCACGTGGTAGGCGGGCGTGGCGCCGTGCAGGTTCGCGATCTGCAGGCTCGTGGTGATGCAGGCGATGTCGAGCAGTTCGGCCGCGTCGTATCCGACGACGAGCACACGCCGTCCGGTCATGGAGCGACCCTATGTCGCGGAGACAGGCTTCCCAAGTTTCCGGACCTGTGCGCGGCCCTTCCTGGGGCCCGGGGACGTCCCGGCGACAGAGTGAGCCCATGACACAGACCGCATCCTCCCCGCAGCGTCCCTGGCTCCGTTTCACCTGGCACTACATCGAAATGATCATCGCCATGTTCGTCGGGATGGGCGTCCTCGGACTGCTCTTCCGGGCCGTCGGGCTCGGCCTCTCCTACGACACCCATCCCGAGGCGGCCTACCTGCTGATGGCGTTCAACATGTCCGTGGGCATGGCGGTGGCGATGCGCCTCCGCCGCCACGGCTGGCCTGTCACCCTGGAGATGTGCGGGGCGATGTTCGCCCCCGTGGTGCCGCTGTTCCCGTTGCTGTGGCTGGACGTCATCGACGGCGGCGGCCTGATGCTGTTCGCGCACGTGGCGATGTTCCCGCTCATGCTGGCCGTCATGCTGTGGCGCCGTGACGAGTACCTGGGGTGCGACCACTGAGGACGCCCCAAGGCTGCGGCGGTGGGAATGACTCAAGCGGGTAGGCACTCGACGGGAGCCAGCGAATGCACTCTGCACTGCACGACGGGACTTCCTCCAACGTACGGCGGGATCGGTTGCGTCACGTCTACTGGATCGGCGGCGGCAGCGGGTCCGGAAAATCCACCATCGCCCGGCGCATCGCCGACCGGTACGGGATGCGCCTGTACGACACCGACGCGGTCATGGGCGACCACGCACGCCGCATGCCTGTCGAACAGGCTCCTTACCTGGGTGAGTTCGCCGCCATGGACATGGACGAACGGTGGGTGGCCCGAAGTCCGCGCGAGATGCTCGATACCTTCCACTGGTTCCGCGGCGAAGGATTCGGCCTGATCGTCGAAGACCTTCTCGCCCTCCCCGCCGACCGGCCGGTGGTCGCCGAGGGGTTCCGGCTACTGCCCGACCTCGTCCGGCCCCTGCTCACCGAAGTGGGCCACGCCGTGTGGCTGCTGCCGACCCCGCGGTTCCGCCAGGCGGTGTTCGACGGCCGTGGCGGCCCGGCATGGGGATTCATCGCCAAGACCGGCGACCCGCGGCACGCGCTGCGGAACCTGCTCCAGCGCGACGCACTGTTCACCGACCGGCTCACCGAGCAGACCCGGCGTCTGGGCCTCCACGGGCTCAGGGTGAATTTCACGATCACCGAGGAAGATCTCGCACGGCGAGTCTCCGCGGTGTTCGGCCTTGAGAACTAACGACGGGCGAGTCGTTCGGCCCGTTCGCGGAGGCCCGGATCGGCGGTGGCCTTGGCGAGGTCGCCTCCGGTGAGCCAACGGGCTCGTGCGAGGACGCCCAGGCCGCAGTGCCGCACACCGAGGTCCGGGTCGTCCAGCGCGGCACGGGCCCCCGGCTCGGCATGGCCCGAACCCAGTCGCCGTAGGGCGACGATGACCGCCGCTCGCACGGCCGCGGCGGGATCGTCCGCCAAGGGCAGCACGTCCGCCTCCGTGAGCACCTCGCAGCGGTCGAGAACGCCGATCGCGGCCTCCCGGACCTCGCCGTGCTCGTCGCGCAGGGCCCGCCGTACGCGCGGATACCAGCGTTCGCCCCGCCGCTCCAACTGGCGCACAGCGAGGGCACGCACCTCGGAGGCGGGATCGTCGAGGGCCTGTTCCAGCACGGACAGGGCCGGGCCGCGCAGAGGGGCGGTCAGGGCGCCGAGCGCATGCAGCCTGACCATGGCATGGCCGTCCCGGCGGACCGCCTCGGCGAGCGCGTCCATGGTCTGTGTGGTCAGCGTGGGATGGCGGCTCAGCGTAAGGGCGGCCCGTTGCCTCGACACGGAGTCGGTTGAGTCACGAAGTACCGATGCCAGCGCGGCCTGGCCGCCGGGCAGCGAGGAGCTGAAACCGGCACTGGTGAGTCCATCGGCGATCTCGTCGAGCCAGCGTTCGTACCAGGCGAGGAAACCGGTGTCGGAGGTGAAGAACGGGGGCTGGCGGTCCAGGTCGATGTCGACGACCCGGCCACGGGCGGGACCGGTCACCACCAGCAGGCTGGCGTACGAGCACCCCTGGTGGACCAGGGGGATCGCCCCGCTGAACGGGTTGGAGCCGAGCTCTTCGCACCCTTCGGGTCCAGGACGTGAGCCGGGCTCCAGCGGAAACGGCCGTGTCAGGTGGCCGGACGGCAGGTCCCCGATGACCGACCGATGCCAAGTCTCCAGGGGCAGCAGCCCGTAGTAAGGGCCCGCGCCGCCGTGGCCCAGCGTCGTCAGGAAGTCGCGGTACTCCCGGGGGAGGCGGACCCCGTACCGCGCCTCGAACGCGGCGACCTCGGCCTCCGGAAGCGGCGGGCCGAGGCGGAATCGGTGCTTGTCCTCACCGAACGAGTGGGACCGGCCGGGCAGATAGGGAACGATCGCCAGCTTTGCGGCGATCCTGCGCAGACGTACGTCCACGGCCACTTCTTTTCAAAGTGTGAGATCCGAGGCGACGATCATAAGCCGGAACCCGCCGTTCCGGCCTGCCCTATCGCCGCGCATCACCCGTCCCCCTGACGGAGACCGCCACCTGGCCTAACGTGAGTTGCGAGCCTCGCGGGAGGAACCAGTCCATGCATGGTGGCAACACCGAACGGGACGCGATCGGGCGGCGCATCGCCGACGCGCGCAAGCTGCGCGGCCTGACCCAGCGGCAACTCGCGGACCGGGTGCCCTGCTCCAAGAGCCTGATCGCCCAGGTGGAGCGCGGGCACAAACCGGCATCCCAGGCGTTGGTCGCCGGCGCCGCCCGCGCGCTGAGGGTGGACGTGGGCACGCTGACCGGCCAGCCCTACCAGGCCGAGGCGCGAGGTGATGAGCGGCTGCACGCCGTCATCCCCGGCTTCCGCCGGGCGCTGATGTCGTGGGACCTTCCGGACGAGGACGTCCGGCCGCGCGGGCTGGAGGCGCTCGCGGCCGAGGTGGCGGCGGCCTCCGTGCTCGGCCGGGACGGCCGCTACGGGAAGCTCGGGGACGTGCTGCCCGGCCTGCTGGAGGAGTTGACGGCCGCGGCTCATGCGGCCGAGGGGGCACGGCGCGAACGGCTGTTCGCGCTCCTGTCGGAGGCTTACACGGGTGCGACGGCGATCGCCTACACCCTCGGGTACTTCGACCTGCGCAGCCTGGCGATGGAACGCGTGGAATGGGCCGCGAGGGCGTCGCAGGACCCGCTCCGGGTGGCCCGGACACAGTGGCAACGTTCGACCCTGTTCCTGGCGGGCGCCGCCTATGACAGGGGCATCAGGCTGCTGGAGCGCGTACGCCGCGACCTCGGTGAGGACGTGGCACGGATGGACCCGGCCACACTGAGCGTCTACGGTGCCGCGCACCTGCGCTCGGCCGTCTTCGCCGCGCGGACGCCCGACGCGCCCGCCGCCTGGGCTCACATCGACGAGGCTCGTGAGGCCGCTCGGCTGCTCGGCGGCGACGCCAACCACTACGGGCTGGAGTTCGGCCCCTCGAACGTCGCCATCCACGAAGTCGCCGTCGCGGTCGAGATGTACGACGGGGCCGAGGCCGTACGCCGTGGCGCGGGCCTGCGGCTGCCTCCCACGGTCGCGCCGGTCAGGCTCGGCCACCACTACATCGATCTTGCGCGTGGCTGGTTGTACCACGGCGACCGCGTCAAGGCGCTCGAAGCGCTCCAGGCAGCCCGCAGGGCAGCTCCCCAGCAGACGCGCAACCATCCGATGGTGCGCGAGACCGTACGGATGCTGGTGGCTGCGGAACGGCGCCGGCCCAAGGCTCTCAGCGGATTCGCCTCCTGGCTCGGCATGCCCTGACCACCGGGTTTCACCGCTCTGTGAAACTTCATAACGTGCCCGTTCGTGCACGCTGTGCCACATGTCAGAGGCGGATGTCGAAGAGATCAAGGCGCGGTTGCGCGACGAGTTCGGCGGGCAGGGCTGGTCGATCGTCTACAGCAGCAAGGGCCGGTGGTGGGCGTTCCGGGGGCCGATGACCCGGGAGACGTTCGACGCGACCAGTGACGTCGAGGCCGACTGCCCCGAGGAACTGCGCGCCCGTCTGCGCGAGGTCATGGCGCGGTGAACGCCACCAGGATCCGCGTCGGCGGACGGGAGATCGAGGTACGGGAGATGGCGTTCGGGATCTTCAACGCCTTCGACGCGGACGGGACCCGGCTCGCCATCGCCGTCCGGCTGAGCCGGGGCTGGTGGCTGGGGGTACGGATCGGCGAGGCGCGGCGGGAGATGCACATCCCCGACGAGCCGGGCGACGAGGAGCCGATCCGGCGCGGTGCGGAGGAGGTGACCCGGCGCCTGCTGTCCCCCTGAGCCGGGAGGGACCGCGATGGGCGGCTCAGCCGATGCTGAGAGGGAGCTTCGCGGCGAACTCGCCCAGCGCGGCCATCTCCGCTTCGGCCGGCGCGCGGCGTCCGGTGGCGACCAGCAGCGCGTCCTTGTCGGAGAACGAGGCGGGGAACGGGGTCCCGGCGATCTTCTCCAGCAGCGCGCGCGCCGCCGCGAGGGTCTCGGCGGGGGGCTCGGCGGCCGACGGCAGGTGCGCGATCAGGTCCAGGTGGTGCAGGGTCCATTCGAGCACGTACGCCGACAGGTAGTCGCCGACGGTCAGCACCTCGCCGCAGGTGCCGACCCGGACGGAGGGGTCGGCGAGGTCGGCGGCGCGGCCCGCGGCGGAACCGACGTCGTCGAAGTGGAACTTGAGCAGCCGGGGTTCGCCGTACGCGGCGGCCAGCCGGGGGATCAGGGCGTCGAGCGGGTCCTCGCCGGTCGGTGGTTCGACGACGCTCCAGTAGGTGACCGCGTCCACGGTCGGTTCGGTCTCGGCGGGCGTGACCAGGGTGATCAGGACGTCCTGCGCGCCGATGACCAGGTGGCACACCAGGTCCCGTACGAGCCAGCCGCTACAGCCGGACGGCCGGTCGAAGTCCTCGTCGGGGGTCTCGGCGACCGCCGTGCGGAGCGCCGTCCACGAGCGTGAGAAGAGTTCCACCGCGGCACCGTAGTTCCGCGCCGGAACCGCGGACAATCGCTTTTCCTACGCCGGCATGGCTCCCGTGCGGGCCGATCAGGACGTCGTGGACGGCCGTCCGCTCGGACGGCGGCAGGTGGAGTCGGCGGGGGGCAGGGTGCCCGTGCGCAGGTAGGCGTTGACGGCCTGATCCACGCAGGGGACGGGCGTCAGACCGTCGGTGCCGCGCCCGTAGACGCCGTGGGCGCGGATGTCGGCCGAGATCAGGCGCGAGCCCTGGAGCTTGCGACGCATGGCCACGGCACCGGCGTGGGGGACGTTGTTGTCGCGCGTGGCCTGGAGCATCAGCAGGGGGACCCGGTTGCCGATCCTGATGCCGGGTTCGCGGGGCTCGGTCTTCCAGAACGGGCAGGGGAAGACGGCGTTGGCGGTCGCCGCGAAGACCGGCTGGGTGCGGCGTGCGCGCTCGGTGTCGCGCCAGTGGCGCTCGGGGTCGTCCGGCCAGCCTCCGGCGGGCCAGCCGCCGTCGCCGCAGAAGATGGCGTTGCCGCTGTTGAACAGGTTGTCCAGCGCGGGGTCGGGCGAGGTGAACAGCTCCAGCCACATGCTCAGCTCGGGGATGGGCCGGACGTCGCGGCCGTCGGCGGCGTCCACCAGGTTGCGGACGGCTCTGGCGAGCGTGGCGTCGTTCTCCTCGCCACCGACCATCTGGCGCAGGAAGAGCCCCAGCACGCTCGCGTCCAGGGTGTGATCGCCGATGGGGAGCGGGCCGTCGTCCACCCGGGAGCCGAGGCGTTCGACGACGGCGCGGACCCGGGCGGGGGTGTCGCCGAGCCGGTATTCGCCGTGGCGCCGGGCCGTCCAGGCGGCCCATTCGTCCAGTCCGCGCTCCTGGGCCTCACCGGCTGCCTGGAAGTTCTCGTACTGCGTCAGGCGGGGATCGGTGACGCTGTCGATCACGACGCGGTCGGCGTTGCCGGGGAACGCCTGGGTGTAGGCGGCGCCCAGGTCGGCGCCGTAGGACACCCCGTAGTAGGAAAGCTTGCGTTCGCCCAGTACGGCGCGGATCAGGTCCATGTCCCGGACGACGTTACGGCTGGAGGCGTGGGGGAGGAGCGCGGCGTTGTCCCCGTGCTCGTAGCAGCGCTGCGCGGTTTCACGCGCCTTCCGCACGGACGCATCGAACGCCTCGCGCCGGGAATGGGTCGGCTCCGGCCGAGGGGACGGCCCGCAGCGGATCGGGGTGCTGCGGCCGACGAAGCGCGGGTCGAAGCCGATCAGGTCGTACCGGTCCGCCGCCTCTCCCATCGCCGGGCGCAGACGGGCCGTGTGGTCCAGGCCGGGCCCGCCGGGGCCGCCCGGGTTGGTCAGCAGGATCCCCCGGCGGTGCGCGCGGTCCCCGCCCCTGATCCGGGAGATCGCCAGCTCGATCGAACGGCCGCCGGGGGCCGAGTAGTCCAGCGGCACGGTCACCCGCGCGCACCGCGCGCCCGCCTCGGCCAGGTCCGGGGCATCGGCCGGGCACGCGCCCCAGTCCAGGCGTTGGCCGAGGTACCGGGAGAGGCCGGGGTCGGGGGCGGCCGAGGCGGGGACGGGCCCCGTCCAGCCGACGAGCGCAGCCGCGCCGAGCGCGGTCGCCGCCATCGCGGCGCGTGGGATGGTCATGGGACCTATCCCAGCCGCCGTTGAGCGGGAAGTCATGGGGGCGGACCAGACGGCTCGCGGTAGGGCTGGCCCCACCGCGTACGGCGGCCACCCTCGCGGGGCGCGAGCCCGGACGAGGGTGGCCGCAGGTCAGGGGCCGGTCAGGGCCTCGGTGGGGGACAGGCGGGCGGCGCGGACGGCGGGGTAGAGGCCGGCCAGCGCGCCGATGACCAGGGTCGCGCCGATGCCTCCGGCCATCGCCCACACCGGGACCACCGTCGGCCAGCCCTGGCTGATCGCGTAGACCGCCGTGACGACGATCCCGAGCGTCACGCCGCCGGCTCCGCCGAGGGCGGCCAGCAGCTGGGACTCGGTGAGGAACTGCGACCGGATCTGGCCCCGGGTGGCGCCCAGCGAACGGCGCAGGCCGATCTCGGCGCGGCGTTCCAGCACCGAGATGACCATCGTGTTGGCGACGCCGACGCCGCCGACCAGCAGCGCCACCCCGCCCAGGCCCAGCAGCAGCCCGGTGAACGCCTGGTCGGTGGCGTTCTGCGCGGCCAGCGCGTCCGAGGGGCGGCTGACCTCGATCTCGTTGGGCGCCTCCGGGTTGGCGGTGGCGGCGAGCAGCTCCCGTACCGGCTCCACCCGGTGCTTGTCGGTCCGGGTGTAGATGGTCGTGGGATGGCCGTCGAAGCCGAGCCGGGCCCTGGCCGCGTCCCAGCCCACCAGAGCGGCGGCGTCCAGTTCCGGTGCCAGGCCGTTGGGGCTCAGGATCCCCACGACCGTGAACCACTGCCCGCCGAGCCACACCTGGACGCCGGGCTCGGCGACGCCGAGCCGTTCGGCGGTGGCCGAGCCGAGGACGACCGCGGGGTAGCGGCCGGTCCCGGCGTTGAGCCACCGCCCGGCCGCCATGCCGAGCCCGACCGTACGGGGCAGGTCGAGGCGGGCCGCCAGCACGCTGATCCCGCCGGTCTCCCCCTCGGGGACGCGGTCGTTGCGGTACACCTTCGCGTCGGCGACCCGGCCGGTGGCCGAGGCGGACAGGACGCCCTCCAACCGGCCGATCATGCCGGCCGGCGCCTCGGGCAGCCTGGCGTCCTCGCCGAAGAAGGTGCGGCCCGGCGCCACGGTCAGCAGGTTGGTGCCCAGCCGGTCCAGGGTGGCCTGCAACTGCGCCCGGCTGGACGACGAGATGCCCACCACACCGATCATCGCGGCGATCCCGATCGCGATGCCGAGCGCGGACAGGAACACCCGCAGCGGCCGGGCGCGCAGCCCCGCGGCGCCGACCCGGAGCACGTCGCCGGGACTCATCCGGGCCGGTACGTCCTCGGCGCTCACCGTCTCGCCTCCGCCAGGGCGCCGTCGTGGACGATCCGGCCGTCGCGCATCCGCACCTGGCGGGGGAGGGTCGCGGCGATGTCCCGGTCATGGGTGATGACGACGACGGCGGTGCCGCCCTCGGCCAGCTCGCGGAGCAGGCCGAGGACGCCCGCGCCGGAGGCCGAGTCCAGCGCGCCGGTCGGCTCGTCGGCCAGCAGCATCGCCGGCTCGCCCACCACCGCGCGGGCGATCGCGACCCGCTGCTTCTCGCCGCCCGACAGCTGGTGCGGCCGGTGGCCGAGGCGGTGCCCGAGCCCGACTCGTTCCAGCGCCGCGCGGGCCCGCCGCCGCCGCTGCGCGAGGGGCACGCCGCCGTAGAGGAGCCCATCGGCGACGTTGTCCAGCGCGCTGACGCCGGGCGCCAGGTGGAACTGCTGGAAGACGAACCCGATCCGGCGGGCGCGCAGCGCCGACACCCGCCGGTCCGGCAGCGTCGACACGTCCCGGCCCTCGACGAGCACTGTTCCGCGGCTCGGCCGGTCCAGCGTGCCGAGCAGGTGCAGCAGGGTCGACTTGCCCGAACCGGACGGGCCCACGATCGCGACCAGCTCGCCGGGCTCGACGGCGACGGAGACGCCGTCGAGCGCGGTGACCCCTCCCGGGTAGGTCCGGGTGACCTCCCTGAGTTCCACGACGGCGGTCATTTGGGGATCCCCACCTTCATGCCCGCCGCCAGGCCCGTGCCGGAGACCTCCACCTTGCCCTCGGTGAACACGCCCGTCTCGACCGGGACCGTCCGTACGCCGGAGCCCTCGACGACCTGGACGGCGTAGCCGCCGCCCGGCCGCGCCAGCAGCGCTCCGACCGGCACGGCCAGGACGCCGGCGTGCCGGGCCGCGGTGAGGTGGACCGTCACCGGGGCCTTGTCGTAGGAGCCGAGCGCGCCCTGGCCGCGGACGGCGATGCCGATCTCGACCGTGGTGGGCCGATCGTCCTCCCCCTCCTTGGCGACCTTGCCGACGGAGGTGATGGTGCCCTTGACGGTGCCGCCGCCGGGCAGCTCGATCGTCACCCGGGCGCCCTTGCGCGCGAGCCGCTGGTACTGGACGTCGAGGTCCGCGCTGACCTGGCGGACGGTTCCGGTGTAGGTGAGGATCGCCCCGCCGGCCCGGTCGCCGACGGCGGCCTTGCGTTCGGCCACCCGGATCTCGCCGGGGGCGACCAGCGCCGATCCCCGCGTCACCGTGCCGGTCTCCTGGACGCCGAGATCCTCCTGCCAGCGCTTCACGGCGGCGGTGGTGGCGGAGCCGAACGTCCGGTCGACGGTGAATCCGGTGTAGCCGAGGGCCCGCAGGTTCTGTTCGAGCTGCCTGACGTCCGGGCCCTCCACGCCTTCCGCCAGGGTCCGGTAGATGGGCAGGGACCCGTAGAGGAGCGGAACCGGCCTGTCGTCGACCTTGTAGGCGGGACGCCCCCGGGCGATCTCGTCACCGGGTCCGGGCAGCCAGGTCACGGTGCCACTGCCGCCCGCGCCGGTCACTGTACGGTCGGCGCCGTAGCCGAGCGTGCCGTCCACCCGCTGGGTCTCCACCAGGGTCGTCCGTTCGACCGGGGCGGTGGCGGGCGGCAGCGAGCTGTGCGCGGCGGTGACGCCGTTCCCGCCGCCCAGCCCGATCGTCGCGAGCCCGGCGCCGCCGGCGGCGACCGCCCCGGCGGCGCCGAGCAGCACGGTGCGTCTCCGGCTCAACGGCCACCTCCCTCGGTCTTGCCGCCGACCATCGGTGCCCCGCCGGCCGGGACCGGGCCCTTGGGACGGTGCCCGGCGCACGCCTTCTGAGCGGCCTGGAACGTCGCGCTCTCGGGGTCGATCCCCGAGCCGCCGGGGCCGCTCCGGATCCTGATGCCGCCGTTGGCGTCGGGGTCGGGGAACTCCGGCACGCCGTTCTGGCGCATGCACCTGGCCAGGGCGCGCTGCCGGGCGACCGCCTCGGGGTCGGCCTTCGGCGGCTTGCCCCCGTTCGGCATGAGGGGGCGGCACTTGGCGTCTGCGGCCCTCACCTCGTCCTTGCCGGGCTCGCGCCCCGCGTCCTGCGTCCGTCTCGCCTTGACCCGCAGTCCACCCTTGTCCGCCGGATCCGGCATGTCGACGCCGTTCTGCCGCATGCACTGGGCGTACCTGCGCATCTTCTCCTGGTCGCTGACGGGTGCGACCTTGGCCTCGCCGTTCCCGCCGCCGCAGCCGGGCAGTCCGAGGGCGAGGACGGGGAGCAGCGCCAGGGCGGCGACCCTCCGCCGGCCGGTCACCGTCATCGTGCGGGCCCCGTTCCCTGGCCGATTCCGCCGGAGAGGCCAGGGGCGGTCTTCCCGGTGGGCCTGGCGGGGTCGCCCGTGCCTGCGGGACGGCATGCCTTCTCCGCCTTCCTGTAGGTCGGGTGGTCCGGGTCCATCGCGGTGCCCTTCCGCATCTTGACCTTGAGGCCGCCGTCGGGGTCGGGGTCGGGGAACTGCGGCACGCCGTTGCGGCGCATGCACTGCGCCACCCGGCGCATCTCGGCCAGTTGCCGCGCGTCGGCCTTCGGCGGCTTGCCGCCGTTCGGCATGAGGTGGCGGCACTTGGCCTCGGCCGCCTTCATCGCGCTCTCCTGGCCCCGCATCGTCTTCACCTGGACACGCCCGTCGTCCGAGGGGTCGGGCATATCGACACCGGCCGCGCGCATGCACCTGGCGTAGGCGCGGAGCTTGTCGGTGTCGCCGGTCGCCGCTCTCCGCGCGTCGGTGCCGGTCCCGCCGCCCCCGCAGGCGGACGCGCCGAGGACGAGGAACGGGACCAGGGCCACCGCCGGAAGCACGTGTCGTCGCATGGTGGGTCTCCTGTCGTTCCCGCCGGGGGTTCCCGGCGGTCGACCAGAAGTCCAGCCTCCGGGCGATAACCCGGGCGTAACCGGATCGCGTTATGCCCGCGTTACGCCCGTTGCCCCAAGCTGAGGCGGGCCGGGCCGGGCCGGACGGGCCCGCCCGGTCACGGAGATGGCGGGGACCGCACGGGGACGGTGTGGGGACCGCGTGCGAGGACGAGGACGGGAACGGGTGCGGATACTGGTCGCCGAGGACGAGCGGATGCTCGCCGACTCGATCGCCGAGGGGCTGCGGGCCGAGGCGCTCGCCGTGGACGTGGTCAACGACGGCGACGCCGCGCTGGAGCGGCTCGGCGTCAACGACTACGACGTGCTGATCCTGGACCGGGACCTGCCGGTCGTGCACGGCGACGACGTCTGCCGGGCGGTGGTGGAGTCGGGCGCGCACGTGCGGGTCCTGATGCTCACCGCCGCCGCGGCCGTCCCGGCCCGGGTGGAGGGGCTGCGCCTCGGCGCGGACGACTACCTGACCAAGCCGTTCGCGTTCGAGGAACTGGTCGCCCGCATCCACGCGCTCGGCCGCCGCGCCCGCCCGGCCGACCCCCCGACGCTGGAGCGCGCCGGGATACGGCTCGACCCGGCCCGCCGGGAGGTCCACCGCGACGGGAGGTACGTCCATCTGGCCCGCAAGGAGTTCGGGCTGCTCGCCGAGCTGCTCCGCGCCGACGGCGCCGTGGTCTCGGCGGAGCGGCTGCTGGAGAAGGTCTGGGACGAGCACACCGACCCGTTCACCAACACCGTCCGGGTGACCCTCATGAAGCTGCGCCGCAAACTCGGAGACCCACCGGTCATCGAGACCGTCCCGGGAGCGGGGTACCGCATCCCATGAGGCTCGCGTTCACGGCCGCGCCCCTCGCCGCGCGGTTCCGCCCCACGATCCGGGTACGGCTCACGCTGCTGTACGGGGGGCTGTTCCTCGCCGCGGGGGTCGTCCTGCTCGCCCTCACCTACTTCCTCGTGCAGAACAACCTGCAGCGGACGGGCGAGTCCGGGCCGGTCCTCACCAAGGCGATGGTCGAGGGGGACTCCCGCGCGGACTTCTTCGCCAGGACGGCGCCGTCCACTGACATCGTCCCCACCAAGAAGCTCGAAGGTGTCCTGGTGAAGAACCGGGAGGAAACCCAGCGGCAGACGATGCGGTCGCTGCTGACCCAGGGCGGCATCGCGCTGGGCGTGGTGGGGACGGCGGCGCTGGGGCTGGGCTGGCTGCTGGCCGACCGCGCGCTGCGGCCCGTCCACCACATCACCGAGACCGCCCGCCGGGTGGCGCACAGCCACAACCTCACCGAACGGATCGCCTACGAGGGGCCGCGCGACGACGTGCGGGAGCTGGCCGACACCTTCGACACGATGTTGGAGCGGCTGGCCAGGGCGTTCGACGGCCAGCGGAGGTTCGTCGCCAACGCCTCGCACGAGCTGCGCACCCCGCTGGCCATCAACCGGACCCTCGTGGACGTGGCGGTGCGCCGCCCCGACGCCACCGACGACGTGCGGCGGCTGGGCGAGTCGCTGCTGGTGGTCAGCAGCAGGCACGAACGGCTCATCGACGGGCTGCTCACCCTGGCGGGCGGGGAGAACGCCGTGACCGAACCGGTCCCGCTCGACCTGGCCGACGTGGCCGGGCACGTGCTCGACCAGGCCGCCGCCGAGGCCGCCGGCCGTGGCCTGTCCGTCGTCCGCGCGCTCGGCCCGGCGCCGTCCGCGGGCGACCCCGTCCTGATCGAACGGCTCGTCCAGAACCTGGTGGAGAACGCGATCAGGCACAACCACGACGGCGGCGAGCTGCGGGTGGCGACGGGGCGGCGCGGCGGATGGATCCGGCTGTCCGTGGCCAACACCGGGCCGGCCGTCCCGCCGTACGAGGTGGAGACGATGTTCGAGCCGTTCCGCCGGCTCCGGCAGGACCGGGTGCGGTCCGACCGGGGGAGCGGCCTGGGCCTGTCGATCGTCCGTGCCGTCGCCACCGCCCACCACGGGCACGTGACCGCCGAGCCCCGGCCCGCCGGCGGGCTGAACGTCACCGTGCGCCTTCCGGTCCGCGACCGGCCCGGCCACGGCGAACGGCCGGCCTCCGGCGAACCGGCGCGGACGGTGGGCGACCAGGCGTGAGCGGGCGTGAGGTGAGCGGGCGGAGGGTCAGGTGGCGGCGGTGAGGCGGAGCTTGGACTGCTTGTGGGTGTTGCCCTGTTCCCAGTCGTCCATGAAGCGGGCGTCCAGGCCGTGCTCGCGGGCGAGGCCGACGAGCGTCGAGGTGCGGTAGTAGAAGTCCTCGCGGAGCACGTGGTGCTCCTCGCCCTCGGTGCGGTTGAAGGTGAAGTCGAAGAAGCCGCCCGGGGCCAGGACGCGGCCCACGTTGGCCAGGCACTCCTCGATGACGCTGATCGGCGAGTGCGAGAAGACGCTGTGGGCGTGCACGACGGTGAAGTGCCGTTCGGGCAGGAACGCCAGGCGCAGGTCGCGGACCGGGGTCAGGCAGGGGAGCTTGTCCTGCAGCCCGTACTCGACCAGGGTGTCCTGCGCGGCGAACAGGATGTCGGGCGAGATGTCGATGCCGTGGTAGTGCCCCGTGTCGAGGTGGCCGATGAACAGGTGCCCGGCGCGCAGGTTGCCGCAGCCGATCTCCAGCATCCGGTCGGACGGCTTGAGCCCGTGGCCGGCCAGGTAGTCGAACTGGAGCCGGCCCAGGGCGTTCCAGTGCCGGCGGGCAGTGCTGCCGACCGCGCCGTACGGGCTGCGGGCGGTGTCGGAGCGCATGACCGAGCGGTAGTAGCCCACGTGGTCGCGGGCGCGGGCGCGTAGCCAGGTGTCGCGGGCGAGCCTGCGCGCGTACGGTCCGATCCGCGCGGGATTCCGCGTGGCGTACCGCAGGCGGTAGGTGAGGCTCGCGCGGTTCTTCGCCTCCATCGTTCCAGTGAAGATCGAGTCCGGGGTCCTGACAATGGCATCTGCCCATTCTTGGGGGTTTCCGTACCTCAAGGTCGTGATTGACGGGGACGGGTGGAGAGGGTTATGCATGACTCATGCATGAAAGTCGAACCGCCAACCTGCTGGGCGCCGCCGCACTCGTGGTGAACGACCTCGTGCTCACCCGCGCTGCCAGGGCCGCGGGCGTCAGCGCCAGCGGGGCGGCGGCGCTGGTCGTGCTGGACGCCTCCCCGGAGGTGACCGTGACGGAACTGGGGCGGCGGGTCGGTCTCACCCAGTCCGCCGCCGTGCGGATGGTGGACGCCCTCGCGGCCGACGGCCTGGTGGAACGCCACCGCGCCGCCGGACGGCAGGTCGCCGTGCGCCTCACCGCCGGCGGACGCCGTTCCGCACGGGACCTGCTGGCCGCGCGCGGCGCCCCCCTGGCCGAGGCGCTCGCCGTCCTGGACGAGGACGAGCGGGACACCCTGGCCGGCCTGCTGGCCAGGCTGCTCACCCGCCTGTACGAGGACGTCGGCGACGCCGACCTCATGTGCCGGCTGTGCGACCGCCGGGCCTGCACGACCGGCGCCGCGTGTCCCGTCGGCCAGGCGGAACGGGACCGGGAACGGGACCGGGATCGGGACCGGGATCGGGGGCCCGGCTGATGGGACCGCTGCTCGCGCTGGCCTCGGCCGTGGTCTACGGCGTCGCCGACGTGTGGGGCGGCCTGCTGTCACGCCGCGCGGGCTTCGCCTCGGTCGCCCTGGCCGGGCAGCTCGGCGGGCTGGCGCTGACCCTGCTCGCCGCGCCGTTCGTCCCCGCGGCGGATCCGGCCGTCCCCGACCTGGCCTGGGGCGCGCTGTCGGGCGTGGGCACCGGCCTGGGGATGGTCTTCCTCTACCGCGGCCTGAGCCGGGGGTCGATGAGCGTGGTGGTGCCGGTCAGCGCCGTGAACGGGCTCGCGCTGCCCGTGCTGGCCGGGGTGGTCCTGCTGGGCGATCGCCCCTCGCCGCTCGCGTGGCTGGGCGTGGCCACCGCGGTGCCCGCCCTGTGGCTGGTGTCGCGGGACCGCGCCGGCGGCGGGGCCGGGACGTCGGCGGCGACCGCCGACGCCCTGGTCGCCGGCCTCGGGATCGGCGTGCAGTACCTCGCCCTCGCCCAGGCCGGGGCGGAGGCCGGGATCTGGCCCGTCGTCACCGGACGCTGCGCCGCGGTCCTGGCGATCCTGCCGCTGCTGCGGACCGCCTCGCGGCCGGACGCGGAGAACGGGCGCGGCCTGCCGCCGCGCCTGATGCCGTCGGCGGCGCTGACCGGGGGCCTGGCCGCCCTCGCCCTGATCCTCTACCTGCTGGCGACCAGGTCTCAGCTCGTCGCCGTGGCGGTGGTCCTTTCCTCGCTCTATCCGGCGATCCCGGTCATACTGGGCGTCACCCTCCTGGGAGAGCGGCTCCGCCGGGCCCAGGCCGCCGGCCTCGCCGGGGTCGTGGCCGCCATCGCACTGCTCACGGCCGGATAATGGCCCTCATGAAACTCCGGATCTTCACCGAGCCCCAGCAGGGGGCCTCGTACGAGACGTTGCTGTCGGTGGCCAAGGCCACGGAGGACCTCGGGTTCGACGCGTTCTTCCGCTCCGACCACTTCCTGAAGATGGGCGACGTGTCCGGGGAGCCCGGCCCGACCGACGCCTGGGTGACGCTGGGCGCGCTGGCCCGCGAGACCAGCCGGATCCGGCTCGGCACCCTGATGACGGCGGCCACGTTCCGGCTGCCCGGCCCGCTGGCCATCGCGGTCGCCCAGGTCGACCGGATGAGCGGCGGCCGGGTCGACTTCGGCGTCGGCACGGGCTGGTTCGACGCCGAGCACACCGCGTACGGCATCCCGTTCCCGAGCCTGGGCGAGCGGTTCGAACGGCTGGAGGAGCAGCTGGAGATCATCACCGGGCTCTGGCGGACGCCTCCGGGCGAGACCTACGACTTCGAGGGGCGTCACTACCGGCTGGCCGACTCCCCGGCCCTGCCCAAGCCCGCGCAGGCGGGCGGGCCGCCGGTGCTGATCGGCGGGGTCGGCGCCAAGCGCACCCCGCGCCTGGCGGCGGCGTACGCCGACGAGTACAACGTGCCGTTCCACCGGCCCGGCGACACCGCCGCCGCCTTCGAACGGGTACGGACGGCCTGCCGGGAGGCGGGGCGGACCAAGCCCATGGTGTACTCGGCGGCCCAGATCGTCTGCGTCGGCCGGGACGAGGCGGAGATCGCGCGGCGCGCCGGCGCGATCGGCCGGGAGGTGCCCGAGCTGCGCGAGAACGGGCTGACCGGAACGCCCGGCGAGGTGCTGGAGAAGATCGGCACGTTCGCCGAGCTGGGCGCCGAGACCCTCTACCTGCAGGTCCTGGACCTGAACGATCTCGGTCATCTGGAGCTGATCGCGGCCGAGGTCCTCGCCAAGCTCTGAGCGGTGGCGCGCGGGCCGCCTCGTACCGGGAGCGGCCCGCGCCCGGCACCTCAGCCGGTGAGGCCGGCGAGGACGTCCTGGAAGGCGGCGAGCCGGGGCGAGCCGTTGGCGTTGTCCCAGACGGCGAACACGACGTGCTCGAACCGCCCGGCGAACTCCGCGCCCGGGCCGAGCGCCTCGGCGAACGCGGTGGCGACCTCGCGGGGGTCGTTGCGGAAGACGCCGCAGCCCCAGGCGCCCAGCACCAGCCGCCCGTGGCCGTTCACCAGCGCCGCCGCCAGCACCTTGCGGGCGCGCAGCCGCAGCGTGTCCGGGATGAGCGCGGCCTTGCCCGGGTCCCTGATCGCCCCGCGGTTGGGCGCGGGCGAGGTGAGGAAGGCGACCTGGTACGGCTCCTCCAGCAGCCGCCCGGCGTCGTCGCGGAACACCGGGACGGCGGGCGAGTAGATCATGTGGTCGCTGTAGAGAAGGTCGCGCTGATCGCGGTGGAAATCGTAGAAGGCGCGGGCGGAACGCAGTGACGCGTACAGCGCCGAAGAACGGGCCAGGCCCTCTTCCTGGGCGTGCGCGCCATTGAGGAATCCGCCGCCGGGATTCTTGGCGGAGGCGAAGTTCAGCGCGAGGGGAACCGTGCCGTCCCCGGCCGCCGCGCTGAGCCTCCGTGCCGCCTCCAGCGTCGTCTCCCCGGTGACCTCGATGCGCGTGGCGAGGCCGCCGGGATCACCGGCGGCGATCGTCTTCAGATGCGCCGCCAGCCGCTGCGGGTCGTACAGGACGGTGCCCTGGACGGACCGGTCGACGGCGGAGGCGATCGGGACGGTACGCCCTGAGGGGGCCCGGTATTCGCCGCGCTCGAGAATGGCCACGGTCTCTTGTGCGGTCGCCCGCCGGGGATGTCTGCTCATTTCACCGCGGATCCTCCCCGGAACGGTCGCCGGCCGACAACTCCTTTTCCGGCCCGGACGGAAAAGGTTCGTCCGGGAAGTCGGATATCCGACACACTGTCGGCGTGCTTCTGACGATCACCACGACCGCGCCCCCGGCGTCCGACCTCGGCTTCCTGCTGCACAAGCATCCCGACCGGGTCCAGGCGTTCGGGCAGTCCTTCGGCACGGCGCACGTCTTCTACCCGGAATCGGGAGAGGACCGCTGCACGGCCGCGCTGCTCCTCGACGTCGACCCCGTCGCGCTGGTGCGCACGCGAGGCAAGGGGACCCCCGACTTCTCCCTGGGGCAGTACGTCAACGACCGGCCCTACGCGGCCTCCTCCCTGCTGGCCTCCGCCATGGCCGGGACGTTCCGGACGGCGATGCGCGGCCGGTGCGACGCCCGTCCCGAACTGCCCGGCCGGGCGCTGCCGCTGGAGATCGTCCTGCCCGCGCTGCCGTGCCGCGGCGGGCCGGACCAGGCCGAACGGTTCTTCGCGCCGCTCGGCTGGCGGGTGGACGCCGCCCCGGTGCCGCTCGATCCCGGGTTCCCCGAATGGGGCGACTCGCGGTACGTGACGCTGCGGCTGACCGGCGAGGCGCGCCTCGCCGACGCGCTCAACCAGCTGTACGTGCTGCTTCCCGTCCTGGACGACGCCAAGCACTACTGGATCGCGCCCGACGAGGTGGACAAGCTGATCCGGGCGGGGGAGGGCTGGCTCGCCGACCACCCCGACCGGGCCGCCATCACCCGCCGCTACCTGGCCAACCGCCGGGGTCTCGTGCGCGTCGCCCTCGGGCGGCTGGCCGACGCCGACGGCGCGCCCGAGGACGAGCTGGACCGCGACCCGCTGGACGAGGAGCCGCCCGCGACCGACCCCACCGCGGCCGGGCCCGGCGGCCCGGCCGACGACGAGGAGGTCCGGGCCGCGCCCCCGCCCGCCCCGCTGGCCGAGCGCCGGATCCGGGCCGTGCTGGAGACGCTGCACGCCGAACGGGCCCGCCGCGTCATCGATCTGGGCTGCGGCACCGGGAAGCTGGTCGCCCGGCTCAGGCAGGACGACCGCTTCGAGAAGATCGTCGGCGTGGACGTCTCGTACCGCGCGGTGCAGATCGCCCACCGGCGCGGGCTGCCCGACCCGTACGGCTCCGACCGGGAGCCGCGGGTGGAGATCCACCAGAGCGCGCTGACCTACACCGACGAACGGTTCCGCGGGTACGACGCGGCGGTGCTGATGGAGGTCGTCGAGCACGTCGACCCGCCCCGGCTCGGGGCCGTGGAACGGGTGGTGTTCGGGGACGCCCGGCCGCGGGTCGTGATCGTCACCACGCCGAACGCCGAGTACAACGTCCGCTACGAGGGCCTGGCGCCCGGCGCGATGCGCCATTCCGACCACCGTTTCGAATGGACCCGCGCCGAGTTCGAGGAATGGGCCGGCCGGGTCGCCGCCGGGTTCGGCTACCGGGTCCGGTACGTGCCCGTGGGCGACGACGACCCCGAGGTCGGCGCCCCCACGCAGATGGGCGTCTTCACGAAGGAGGCCGGATGAACGGGACCGAGGCCGGAACCCTGATCAGGGTGCCGGAGATGGGGCTGGTCGTCCTGGCCGGCATCTCCGGTTCCGGCAAGTCGCACTTCGCCCGCAAGCACTTCCTGCCGACGCAGGTCGTGTCGTCCGACTTCTGCCGCGGCGTGGTGTCGGACGACGAGAACGACCAGTCGGCCACGGGAGACGCGTTCGACCTGCTGCACTACATCGTCCGCAAGCGGCTGCGGCGCGGGCTGCTCACCGTCGTGGACGCCACCAACGTCCAGCCGAAGGCCCGCGAGTCGCTGCTGCGGATCGCCAAGGAGCACGACGTGCTGTCGGTCGCGATCGTCCTCGACGTGCCCGAGGCGGTGGCCGCCGAACGCAACGCGCTGCGTCCCGACCGCCGCGCCCTGCCCGACCACGTGATCCCGCGGCAGCGGCGCGAGCTGCGCCGGGGGCTGCGCGCGCTGGGCCGCGAGTTCAAGCGCTCCTACGTGCTGGAGGGCGTGGCGGCGATCGACGCCGCGACCGTCGTCCGCGAGAAGGCGTGGAACGACAGGCGCGAGCTGACCGGCCCGTTCGACATCATCGGCGACGTGCACGGCTGCCGCGCCGAGCTGGAGGACCTGCTCGCCGACCTCGGCTACGAGATCGAAAGGGACGCCCTCGGCCGGGCCGCCGGCGCGAACCACCCCGGCGGCCGTACCGCCGTGTTCGTCGGCGACCTGGTGGACCGCGGCCCCGACACCCCCGGCGTCCTCCGCCTCGTCATGGGGATGGTGGCGGCCGGGCAGGCCCTGTGCGTGTCGGGCAACCACGAGGCCAAGCTGGTGCGGGCGATGCGCGGCCGGAAGGTCCGGATCGCGCACGGGCTGGCCGAGTCGCTGGACCAGCTGGCGGCCGAGCCGGCCGGGTTCCGGGACGAGGCGCTGCGTTTCATGGACGGCCTGATCAGCCATTACGTGCTGGACGGCGGCCGGCTGGTGGTGGCGCACGCCGGGCTGAAGGAGGACTACCAGGGGCGCGCCTCGGGCCGCGTCCGCTCGTTCGCCCTCTACGGCGACACCACCGGGGAGACCGACGAGTACGGGCTGCCGGTGCGCTATCCCTGGGCCCGCGACTACCGGGGCAAGGCGATGGTCGTGTACGGGCACGCGCCCACGCCCGCGCCCGAATGGGTCAACAACACCATCTGCCTGGACACCGGCGCGGTCTTCGGCGGGAAGCTGACCGCGCTGCGCTACCCCGAGCGCGAACTGGTCGCCCGGCCCGCCCGGCAGGTCTGGTACGAGCCCGTCCGTCCCCTCGTGGCCGAGGGCCCTCCTGCCGAGGCGGGCGGCCACCGGGAGAGCGACGTCCTCAAGATCGAGGACGTGCTCGGCCCCGGCGGCGTGGAGACCCGCCTGATGGGGCGGGTCACGGTCCGGCACGAGAACGCCGTGGCGGCGCTGGAGGTCATGAGCCGTTTCGCGGTCGACCCGCGCTGGCTGGTGTACCTGCCCGCGACCATGGCCCCCACAGACGTGGCCGGGGGGTCTGGGGGGTCGTCCCCCCAGGGGGTGCAAGACGTGGCCGGGGAGTCTGGGGAGTCCGGCGGGCCGACGTGGCTGGAGCATCCGGCGGAGGCGCTGGCGGCGTACCGGAACCTCGGGCTGGAACGCGTGGTGTGCGAGGAGAAGCACATGGGCTCGCGCGCCGTGGTGGTGGTCTGCCGCGACGCCGGGGTCGCCGCCGCCCGGTTCGGTGTGGACGACGGCACCACGGGGGCGGTGTACACCCGTACCGGGAGGGCCTTCTTCCGCGACCCCGCCCGTACGGCCGAGGTGCTCGACCGGGTGCGCGCCGCGATCGGTGCCGCCGGGCTGTGGGAGGAACTGGAGACCGGCTGGCTGGTGCTCGACTGCGAGCTGATGCCGTGGTCGGCCAAGGCCATGGACCTGATCCGCACCCAGTACGCGGCGACCGGTGCGGCGGCCCGCGCGGCGCTCCCCGTGGCCGCCGGCGCGCTGGAGCTGGCGGCGGGCCGCGGCCTGGACGTCGGCGAGCTGCGCGAGCGCACCCGGCGGCGCGCCGCCAACGCCGGGCTCTTCCGCGACGCCTACGCGCGTTACTGCTGGCGGGTGGACGGGCTGGACGGGGTCAGGCTCGCGCCGTTCCAGGTGCTGGCGGGAGAGGGGCGGGCGTGGGCCTCGGCCCGCGGCCACGACTGGCACATGGAGGTCGCCGGGCGGCTCGCCGCCGCCGACGCGACCGGGATGATCCAGCGCACCGAGTGGTTCGCGGTGGACCTGGGTTCGACGGAGTCGGCCGCCGCCGCCATCGGGTGGTGGGAGCGGTACACCGCCGATGGTGGCGAGGGAATGGTCGTCAAGCCACTGGGTGCTCTCCCCGAGGACAGGAAGGTCCAGCCGGGGCTGAAGGTCCGCGGCCGGGAGTACCTGCGGATCATCTACGGCCCGGACTACACCGAGCCCGAGCATCTGGAACGGCTGCGGCGGCGTTCGACGGGCCGGAAGCGTTCCCTGGCGATGCGCGAGCACGCGCTGGGGGAGGAGGCCCTGGCCCGGCTGGCGGCGGGCGAGCCGCTGTGGCGCGTGCATCAGGCGGTGTTCGCGGTGCTGGCCCTGGAGTCGGAGCCGGTGGACCCCCGCCTGTAGGGGTGCGGCCGGAACAAGGCAGAGGGCACCGCAGTGTGACCGGCCCGGGCGTCCGGGTGTTCGTCCAACGATCGTTGGACGAACACCCGCCAGGCCCGGGCCCGGCGTGCCGCTGTGTCCGGTTGCCCGTCCTGGGCGGGTGGCGGGCCCCTACGCTCGCCCCATGATCGATTTGACCCCTTACGAGCAGACCTGGATCGACGTCCTGGACGAGCTGAGGAACTGTCCCGGAATCGAGGTCCTCAACGAGTACAGGGAGCTCGACCCCGAGATCGAGGATGCCGAGACCAGCCTCGACACCGTCTCCGTCGCCACGGGTATGCCGCTGGGGGACTCCTTCCGGACCTGCCACTTCCGGTTCGAGTATCTCGGCAGCGCCTGGCAGAGCGCCAAGGGCGGGGATCACTTCATCGCCGGGGAGTTCTGCCTGGAGGCCCTGGAGAACGCCGTGCTGAACCAGCGGCCGCTCGACCTGTGGACGGACATGACGCCCGAGCAGGAACGGCTTCAGTCCGAACTCCGATGCATCGACGGGACGCCCGAGTGGGGCACCGGCCATCTTGCCGCGCTCCGGGTGCGGCCGGGCGTCGAGCAGCCCGAGATCTGGTTCGACAAGACCGGCGACCGCGTCTACAAGCTGGACCTGGACTACCAGGGCTATCTCGACGCCCTGCGCGTCACGAAGGGCACCTTCGGCTGGCAGTACCTGTTCACCGAAGCCGCGCTCACGGGCGGCGACAGCACGGTCGCCAGGCTGCGCACGATGCTGGAACTGTTTCCCCAGTGGTTTCCCGACCACGACTACAAGCCGTTCCGGCGACGGCTGGACATGGCTCTCAAGCGTCGTTGAGGCCGGCCGCGCGCACCTCTCGGGTCTCACGTGGTGCCCGCGGGATCGCAGGATCCCGCGGGCTCGTCCTCCCGGAACGTCCCCGCCTGGATCAGGTGGAGAAGAGCATGTGGAAGACGCCGTGACCGTAGGGACGGTGGTGGACGGGGCCGCCGTGGTGGTGATGGTGCACCTGGGCGGGGGCCGCGGGCGCGGCGCCCCAGCCGGGCGCCGGGGCCGCCGGCGGGGCGGGCCGGTACTGGGCCTCCATCCGGCTCAGGGCCTCAAGCTCGCCGTAGTCGAGGAAGATCCCCCGGCAGTTGTCGCATTGCTCGATGTGGACGCCGTTGCGGGTGTAGGTCCGCATCACGCCACGACACTTGGGACAGTGCATCGCCTTGTCGTCCTTCCGGTGTGGATCCCCAATTATGCGTTACGTCCTTGCTGAGGACCCCGCGCTGGAGATTCTGCTGCAGGTGTCGACGAGCGCCTGCTCGGGCCCGTCGAGCGGCCGGTCGGCCTGCCGCGCGGATTTGACGCACGTGGCGGCGATCTGGATCACCAGAGTTCGCGCCGGAAGGTCCAGGACCTCCCAGGGGTCGCCGCCCGCGGGCACGGCGGGGCCCTGGAAGGCGCGGTAGGCGCCCAGGAAACGGGACCAGTCGTCGGGGTTGAGGACGCCCGACGAGTACAGCGCCGCAGGCCGGGCCAGATCCCACGCGGGGTCCCCGGCTCCCAGGTCCTCGATGTCGATCAGCCGCCAGCCGCCGCCGGCGCGCACCATCTGCCCCAGATGCCAGTCACCGTGCACCAGCGTCCGCCGGGCCTCCCCGGCCGGCGCGTCCTCCGTCCGGCCCTCTCCCCGGATCCAGCCTGGCAGCGTCGCGAAGGCCCGGCGGATCTCCCGCGCCGCGGGCCCGTCCTCCAGCTCCGCCACCAGCCGCGCGGCCCGCGTGGGGCGTCCCCACGGCGGAACGTCCTCCGGCAGGGGAACGTTGTGCAGGTCGGCGAGGAGCCTGGCCCCGTCCTCCCAAGGCAGGTCGCCCGGGCTGACGGGATCTCCGTAGGGCCACACCGTGACCGTGCGCCCGGCGACCTCCAGGGGCGGGCCCAGCGAGGGCAGCAGCAGCTCGGGCAGCCCGTCCGCCACCCGCATCCGCCGGGCCAGCGGCGGCCCGCCCTCCCGGTCGGCCTGGTGCGCCTTGACGACCACGTCCCCGACCCGCACGACCAGGACGCCGTGCCGGTCGTACAGCACCTCCGCCCCGGTCCCGGGGCCGCCGTGCGCGGCCGTCCCGATCTCGGCGAGGCGGGCGAGCAGCTCGGGATCGGCGGAGGAGGAGGCGCCGGCCCGTGAGGGAGCCCGGGGGGACGTGGGAGGCACCCGACCAGTGAACCACCCCACTCCTGCCCGCGTGGTCAGATGGAGGTGTCCCTGAGACGAGCGAACGAGAGGGGGAGCGGTGAGCCGACCCGCGATCCGGAGGCTGACCTCCCGGGTGGTCTACGAGAACCGCTGGATGACGGTGCGCGAGGACGAGATCGAGCGGCTGGACGGATCGCGCGGCATCTACGGGGTCATCGACAAGAACGACTTCGCGGTGGTGATCCCGGCCGAGAACGGCGGCTTCCACATGGTGGAGGAGTACCGCTACCCGATCGGGCGCCGTACCTGGAACTTCCCGCAGGGGTCCTACCCGGACCGCCGTACGGGCGTCGTCCCCGAGGAACTGGCCCGGCACGAGCTGGCCGAGGAGACCGGGTTCCGCGCCGGGAAGATGACCGAGCTCGGCTACCTGCACGGCGCCCACGGCACCAGCTCGCAGGGGTTCCACGTGTTCCTGGCCACCGATCTCGTTCCCGGGGAGAGCGCCCGGGAGCCGGAGGAGCAGGACATGCGGCAGCGGTTCGTCACCCGCGCGGAGTTCAAGGAGCTGATCCGCGCGGGCACGATCACCGACGACTCGACCGTGGCCGCGTACACCCTCCTGCTCCTGCACGAGGAGTGAGCCCCGCCTGACGTCAACCAAGGTTGACACCGGCCGGGATGTCAACCTACATTGACGCCATGAACGCGGGCATCCTCACCATGACCGACGCCAGGCTCCACTACGAGATGCTGGGTTCCGGCCCGCCCCTCCTGCTCGTCCCCGGCGGGAACGGCGACGCCGGCGTCTACACGGCGGCGGCCCGGACGCTCACCGCGCACTTCACGGTCGTGACCTACGACCGCCGCGGCCACTCCCGCAGCCCCCTGACCGGCCCGCCCGGCGAGGAACGCGTCGAGCGGCACGCCGAGGACGCGCACACGCTGCTCACCGCCATCGGTGCCGGGCCCGCGCACGTCTTCGGCAGCAGCTCCGGCGCGCTCATCGCCATGGAACTGGCCGCCCGCCACCCCGGCCGCGTCCGCACCGTGATCGCGCACGAGCCGCCCGCCGTCGGGCTCCTTCCCGACGCCGGACGCTGGCACGCCCTCTTCCGGGAGGTGCACGACCTGTACGTGCGCGAGGGCACGCCGCGCGCCATGCACAGGTTCAGCACGGAGACCGGCCTGAACGCCCCGCCGCCCGATCCCGCCGGCCTGCCACCGGAGAGCCGCGCGACGATGGCACGCGTCGTCGCCAACCTGGAGGTCTTCCTCGGCCGCGAACTGCGCTCGTTCGCCCGCCACACGCCCGACCCGGCCGCCCTGGACGGGATCACCCTCGCCGGCGGCGTGGACTCGCGCGGGACGATGCCGTACCGCGTCGCGGCGCTCCTGGCCGAGCGCCTCTCCACGCCCCTGGTCGAGTTCCCCGGCGGCCACACCGGCTACCTGGACCATCCCCGCGCGTTCGCCGAGACCCTTCACCGCACCCTTTACCTCCGAGGTCATCGACCCGCCCGCACCCGCCCTGCCATCCTGGACGCATGACCGCACAGACCCGTGAGACCGTTCAGAGGCTCCTGCACGCGTTGGCCACCGGAGAGGACGCCGCCGCCCTGTTCGCCGAGAAGGTGGACTGGCGGCTGGACTGGCCGGAGGAAGGGCACCCGGCGGTCCCCTGGATCCGTCCCCGCGGCACGCGCGAGGAGGCCGCCGCGCACTTCCGCGAGTTGCGGGCCCACCACGTCCCCGAGAAGGACGCCTCCCAGGTGCACCGGGTCCTCGTGGACGGCCAGGACGCCGTGGTCCTGGCGACCATCGCCCAGACCGTCCGCGCCACCGGCCGCGAGTACACCGCGCATTGCGCGCTGCACCTCACCGTCGAGAACGGCGTCATCACCCGCTACCACGTCTATGAGGACAGCCTGTCGGTGGCCACCGCCCTCACCGCATCACCGAGCCATTAGCGCTTCCTCGGATTCTCTCGAAAAACGCGTTGCGCCGGCGCAATCCGTCCGGCACAGTAAGGATCGTCCGCAGCGAGAGGCCGGTACCCGGCCGGAGAGAGGAGAAATGATGGGCCGCCGAATGCGCAGTCATCGCCTCTCCGGCTCCGGGAGCCGTCGCCGGCGGATGTGATCTGCACATCCTGTGCGTGCGCCGCCCGCGGACCCGGTCCGCAGGGCGGCTTTCTTTTTCCTTGGAGGGTTGGCCGAGCCGGTAAGGCAGCGGCTTGCTAAGCCGTCGTCAGGGGCGACCCTGCGCGAGTTCGAATCTCGCACCCTCCGCTCGGGCGGGTAGGAACGCTGGCGCGTTCGGCGGCCTCATAAACCGCTGCAGGTGGGTTCGATTCCCACACCCGCCACGAGAGTTTCCCACTCTCTTGGCAAGTCTCCGTGGCGCAGGGGAAAGCGCGTCGGGTTGCGGACCCGAAGGCCGCAGGTTCGAATCCTGCCGGAGACACGGTGACCGTGGTGTAGTGGTCTGCACACCAGGTTGTGGCCCTGGAGGTTCACGGTTCGATCCCGGGCGGTCACCCTTTCCCGCGTTGGCCGCACGCTCCCACCTGACCCGGTATCCGCGGGTGTCGTGCTGTTCGGGTGCAACCCGGTGACCCTCTCCTTTTCGGGCTGGCTACAGGGTGGTTTTGGGGGGTCAGGAAAGGTCTTTGTGGACCTTTGTCAGCGTGGTCCCAGGTGTTGGCGTCAAGATGGCGACCATGGGTAGGGGCAAGGGCTGGTGGCCGTGGCTGGCGGTCTTGGCGGCAGTGGCCGGGGTGCTGGTGCTGGCCGGGCTGACCTTCGCACCGGTGTTCGACAAGGGCAAGGCCGGGGTGGGGGAGGCGGCGGACCTTGCGCAGTTGACCGGGGGGCTTTTGCTGGCCGCCGCGGTCGCCCTGGTCGGCACGGTGCGGTGGGCTCGGCACCGTTCCCGCCGGCTTGGCACCGCCGTACCGGCCGCGGACACCCTGACACAGGCCAAGGAGTTGCTGGCCGAGCTGGTGGACCAGCAGTGGAAGGAGGAGGCGCGGCTGCGGTCGCTGGACGACCCCGATCCGATCCCGGTGCGGTGGCGGACCCCGGACGCGGCCGAGTTGATGGACCATGCCGTCAACATCGATCCCTCCGCCGTACCGGCCGGTGCACGTGCGGGTGCGCCGGCGCGGTTGTGGTGGGCGGCCTCCAGCGCCGACATCGGCGCGCTGGCCGACCGGTTCCGCCGCACCCGGCGGCGCCGGCTGGTGATTCTGGGCGGACCGGGCACCGGCAAGACCACCCTGGCGCTGCAACTGCTGCTGCACCTGCTGGCAACCCGCACCGCCGAAGAGCCGGTCCCGGTGTTGCTCCCGGTGGCCGGCTGGGACACCCGGCGCCACCCCCGCCTGCAAGACTGGATCGCCGACCGGCTGACCGGCGACTATCCGGCGCTGCGCGCACCGGAACTGGGCACCGAGGTGGCACGGACCCTGGCCGGGCGCGGCCACATCCTGCCGGTCCTGGACGGGCTGGACGAGCTGCCCCCACCCGCCCAGAACGCGGTGATCGCCGCGCTGAATCGTTCCCTGGGCGGGGACGACCAGCTCATCCTCACCAGCCGCACCGCCGAGTTCACCGCCGCGATCAGCGCCGCCGGGGACGTGATCACCTCCGCCGCCGTGCTGGAACCACGCCCGCTGACGCCCGAGGCCGCCGCCGACCACCTCACCCGCTGCCTGCCGCCTGCCCCTGGGCCGGCCTGGCAGCAGACCCTGACCGCGCTGCGCGCCACACCCCCGCCCGACCAGACCCCGCCCGGCCAGGCCCACCGGCCGGCGGCCGCACTGGCCGAACTCACCGCCACCCCACTGGGACTGTGGCTGGTCCGCACCGTCTACACCGCGCCGGGCGCCGACCCCACCCCACTGACCGACCCGGACCGCTTCCCCACCCCCGCCGCGCTCCAGGCCCACCTGTTCGACCAGCTCATCCCCGCCGTGATCACCACCCGACCCCCAGGTGACAACGCCGCCGAACCGTTCCGCCCCCGCCGCCGTCACGACCCCGCCCAGGTCCGCCACTGGCTGGGATACCTGGCCCACCACCTCACCACCCAACCCGCCCCCGGCGACCACGGCGGTCAGGGCACCCGCGACCTCGCCTGGTGGCGACTGGCCGCCACCACCCACACCTTCACCTCCGCCCCACGACTCACGCTCACCGTCACCACCACCCTCACCACCGGACTCCTGGTGGCGCTCATGTTCTGGTTCCCGGTCGGGCTCACGTTCAAGGGGCTCGCGATCGGGGTCGCGGTCGGGCTCGTGTTCGGTCTCGCGGCCGGGCTCACGGTCGGGCTCACGGCTCCGTCATGGACGAAAGACTCACCCGGATACGCCGACCTGCGCATCCGCCGACGCTCGGCCGCCCTCGCACGCAACATCGCGGCCAGGCTCCCGCTCGGGCTCGCGGTCGGGCTCGCGGCCGGGTCTGCGGTCGCGGCCGCGTTCGGGCTCATGCTCGGGCTCGGGGTCGTGCTCGGGGACGGGCTCGGGGTCGGGCTCATGTTCGGGCTCGTGTTCGGGCTACCGCTCGCGCTTGCGCTGGGGATCATGGCCTGGGCAGCGACGCCGACGCAGACCCACCACGCCACCACACCGATGAGCAGCTGGCGCACCGACCGGAGACTGAACATGCTCCGCTTCACCACCATCACCCTCTTGGTTGTGCTCACGGTCATCCTCGTGGTCGGGCTCGTGGTCGGGCGCGAGGATGGGCTCATGGTCGGGCTCGGGGTCGGGCTCTTGTTCGGACTCGCGGTCGGGCCCGCGTTCGGGCTCTTGTTCGGGCTCGCGGTCGGGCTGGCGTTCGGAGAACACCGAGCCTGGTGGGCCTACCTGATCACCACCTGGAAACTGTCACGGGCCGGACACCTGCCACGCCGACTGATGCCCTTCCTGGACGACTGCCACCGCCTCGGCCTGCTACGCACGATCGGCCCCTACTACCAGTTCCGCCACGCTGAACTCCACGATCACCTCGCCGCAACCCACCCGCCCTTGGACAACACCGGCCGACGCCACCGCCGCCCCACCTGAACGGCCACACCAACGCCGCCCTCACCTGTGGTCTGCACGCCAGGTTGTGGCCCTGGAGGGAACGATTCGATCCCGGGCGGCCACCTCTTCCCGCGCTGGTCGCTCGTCCTCCCGGAGGCTCGGAGGCTCGGAGGCTCGGAGGCCCGGCGGCTCGCTGGATGCTCTGGGCGCCCTGGGCGCCGCTTGCGGGCTTCGTTGGCATGGTCCAAAACCGGCCACGGGCGAGCGCCCGGAGCGGATTTCGGGGCGGTCTCCCCGGCCGGGCGGTCATGGTCGCGACTGCGATAGGTAGCGGCGCGGTTTCCGGCCGTGCCGGGCGGGCTCGCGGAAACTGCCAGGGCGGTGGCCCGGAGTTCGGAAGTATTTCGATTCGCGCTGATCAGATGAACGGCTCGCGGCCGGTCGCGATCCGTGTGATGGCCGTTACCAAACGTGGGCCCGGGGTCGGCAACGGCCGATCGCTCAATGTTTGACAATTCGGGTCGACTGTATTGGGCAGAATTCTCATATGGTGGCCAGGAAATCCGTCCTTGCCTTCGCCAGGGGCCGCAGGTAGCATCCGTGACCGGCAGGCCGATTTTGGCAGGTCACATATTCGAAGTAATGGCCTTCAAGATCTTTTACTGCTCTTTCCATTCTTTCCCGCCTGTGGCGAAGGGCGTTTCGCATGCCCTCTCCCGGTGGCAATCAACCCGTTGGTAAGGCATTCCGGATGCACGGAGATCAATGGTGTCTCGATTTACCCTCCCCCCGGACCCGTGGCCGCGCCTGGTCCACCCGTCGGAGACGGCCCATCGCAGCGGATGGGAACTGGACGCCGCGGAACGGTTCGCGGCCCGGATGTTCGACAAGGACCAGCCGTTCCCCTGCGTCTTCGGCGTGGACGCGCTGCGCCGGGGCACCCTGCGGCTGAGCTTCATCGGCAACACCGACACCGAGGCGGAACTGGCGGCCACGCTGGAGGAGTTCGTCCTGGCCGCGCCCGAATTGGGAAAGCGGACGTCGCTGGTCGCCTTCTTCGAGCCGTCCCCCGGCCTGCACAGCCTCGACGACTACTCCCGCTACTTCTGGAACCTTCTCGGCGGCCTGCGCGAGGCCGACGGCCGGCCGTGGCCGGTGGACATCTCGCAGGACACCGAGGACCCGCACTGGGAGTTCTGCTTCGCCGGAATGCCGCTGTTCATCGTGGCCAACACGCCCGCGCACCGGCGGCGGGCCAGCCGCCACTTCGAATACTTCACGATCACGTTCCAGCCCCGGTTCGTCTTCGACGACATCGCGGCGACCACCCCGCAGGGGCGGAACGCGCGCAAGATCGTCCGGGGACGCCTCCGCGAGTACGACGCGGTGCCGCCCGCCGCCCAGCTGGCCAGCTTCGGCGATCCCGGGACGCGGGAGTGGACGCAGTACTATCTGGACGACGATAATCGTCCGATTCCATCGGACGTCAAATGCCCGCTTCATATGGCGTCGCGCGACGGAGAAGGCTCATGACCATTCGTTTCGACACCGCGGCGGTGCCGCCGCTCCCCGGCGAACTGAAGGGGCTGCTGCCGGAACAGGGCAGCTTCGAACTGCAGAACGACCAGGCCGGGAAACTGCACGACTGGCACCGGCACGACCTCGATGAGGAACTGTTCGTCATCGCCGGGGACGTCCGCCTCTTCTGGGACGACGGCGGGCGGTACCAGGAGCGTCAGTGCGCGTCCGGGACGTGGATCACGCTGCCTGCCGGCACCGTGCACGGCTCGCTGGCGGGGTCGGACGGAGCGGTCTACATGATCCGGCCGGAGAAGGGCAGGACCGCGCGGACCACCTTCCTGGACGCCGCCGACCACCCCTTCCCCTCCCCGCGGCCGGCCACGGACCGCGCGTGACGGAGACGGGGCGGCTCGAACCGCCCGCCGAGAACACCGAGAACGCGAAGCAGGCGGAGGCCGCGAGGCTCCAGGGGCATCTGCGGCTTCCGTCCGCCGTGGCGCTGGCCATCACCATCATCGTGGGCAGCGGAGCCCTGGTGACGCCGGGGATCGCCTTCCAGCGGGCGGGCGAGGCGGCGCTGTACTCGTGGATCGCGGCCGCCGTGCTCACCCTGCCGCTGCTGGTGATGTTCGCCAAGCTGGGGGCGGCCCATCCGGGCGCCGGCGGGATCGCCGGCTTCACCCAGGCCGCCTTCGGGCGCCACGCGGGGGCCGGGGTCGAGCTGCTGCTGATGGGGACCTTCGGGCTGGGCATTCCCGGTATCGCGCTGACGGGTGCCAACTACCTGAGGGCGATACCGGGGCTGTCCGGCCTTCCGGTCTCCCTCGGCGCGGCGATCCTCCTGGTCGCCGCGGCGGGCGTGGTGTTCACCGGTGTGCGGCTGTCCGCCAGGGTCCAGCTCGTCCTGGCGCTGGTCCTCACGATCGCGCTGCTGGCCATCGGGTTCGCCGGGACGGTCCGCGGGGCGCCGCTGGAGCACGTGCCGCCGCCGGACGGGGCGACGCTGGAGGCCGCGGTGCTGGCCATCGGCCTGATCTTCTTCGCCTTCACCGGCTGGGAGATGATCACGTTCACCACCGAGGAGTACGTCGACCCGCGGCGCGACTTCCCCCGCGTGCTGGTGCTGTCGTTCGTCATCGTGGTGACGATGTACCTGCTGCTGGCCTGGGCCGTGCAGGCGCATCTGCCCCGGGACGCCGACACGACGGCCAGCGCACCCGTGCAGGCCCTGGTCGAGGGCTTCGCGTCCTCCGCGGCGCCCCTGGTCTCGGTGCTCGGCGTGGTCATCATCGCGGCGAACCTGGTGGGCGCCATCTGGGGGGCGTCCCGGCTCGTCATGTCGAGCGCCCGCGAGGGGCTCCTGCCGCCCGTGCTCGCCCGGGTGAACGGCGCCGACAACCCGCGGCAGGCGGTCGCCGCCTGCGCCGCGGGGTTCCTCGCCGTGATCGCCGCGAGCGCCGTGGGCTGGACGTCCCTGAGCGACCTGCTCACCATCGCCGGGCAGAACTTCTTCCTGATCTACGTCATCTGCTCGGCGGGCTACCTGTGGCTGTTCCCCGGGGGGCACCGGATCTTCGGTGTCCTGGTCACCGCCGTCCTCGCCGCCATCGCGGTCACCTTCGGCCCGCTGCAGCTCGCCTATGCCGCGGTGCTCGTGGTGCTGGGCGTGGTCCTGTCACGGCTGCGCACGCGAACGCGGTGACGGTTCGCCCCCTGCGCGAGGCGGTCTGGCCCGCCCGCGCAGGGGCCACACGGCGGAACCTCCGCGACCCTCACGTGCCCATGCGGCCAGCCCGAAGGCCATGAACGCCGCGCCGACCGCCGGGACCGCGACCCATCCGCTGGACCGCTGGGCCGCCGTGCCCGCCGCGGAGCCGGTGACGCCCCCGAGGGTGGAGAACGTCATGCACACCGAGGCGGCCCGCGACGCCGGCCAGCGCGAACAGGCCGATCTCCGCCCTGCCGTACTGCCGATGTCCGTCCGCTCGTTCGGTGCGGGTCACTGCTCGGAGCGGGCGAGGAACAGGGTCTGTTCTCGTTCGTTGCGGGTGAGTTGGGCGGCGCGCCGGAACTCCTCGCGGGCCTCGTCCAGGCGGCCCAGCCTTTCGAGCAGGTCGCCGCGGACGGCGGGCAGTTGGGGATAGTTGCTGAGGGCACGCTCCTCCAGCAGGGCCTCCACGATCTCCAGGCCGCGGGCCGGGCCGTAAGCCATGCTCACCGCGACCGCGCGGTTCAACTCCACGACCGGGGAGGGGGCGACGTGGGCGAGCAACCGGTAGAGGGCGGCCATCCGTTCCCAGTCGGTGTCCTCGGCCGTCGCCGCGCGGGCGTGGCAGGCGGCGATCGCGGCCTGTAGCCCGTACGGACCGAGCGTGCCGAGCGCTTCCGCGTGGGCGAGGGCCTCCAGCCCCCGGCGGACCAGCAGGCGGTCCCATAGGCTCCGGTCCTGGTCGAGGAGCAGTACGGGCTCGCCGCCCGGGCCCGTCCTGGCACGGATCCGGGACGCCTGGATCTCCATCAGGGCGACCAGGCCGTGCACCTCGGCCTCGTCCGGCATGAGGCCGGCCAGGACGCGGCCCAGCCGCAGCGCCTCCTCGCACAGCGACGGGCGCATCCAGTCGTCGCCGGCGGTCGCCGAGTATCCCTCGTTGAAGATCAGGTAGATGACCTCCAGAACGGAGGCGAGCCGGGCGGGGAGCTCGTCCGGCGGGGGCAGCTCGATCCGCACCCGCTTGTCGGCGAGGGTGCGCTTGGCTCGGAAGATCCGCTGCCCGACGGTCGGGTCCGGTACGAGGAAGGCCCGTGCGATCTCCTGCGTCGTCAGGCCGCCCAGCAGGCGCAGGGTCAGCGCCGCCCGCCCCTCGGGCCGCAGCACGGGGTGGCAGGCGGTGAACAGCAGGCGCAGCAGGTCGTCGCCGATGTGGTCGGCGAGGGCGTCGTCCAGTTCGGCCTCGGCCGACTCCTGGCGTAGCTCCAGGTCCCGGCCGATCTCGGCGAGCTTGTCGGCGTACCGGGCGTTGCGGCGGATCAGGTCGATCGCCCGGTGCTTGGCGGTGAGCATGAGCCATGCGCCCGGGTTGTCCGGCACGCCGTCTCGAGGCCACTGCTCCAGTGCGGCGACCAAGGCGTCCTGAGCCAGTTCCTCGGCCAGGCCGACATCGTGGACCAGCCTGGCCAGGCCCGCTATCACCCGGGCGGACTCGATTCGCCATACCGCCTCGACCGTCCGGTGCGGGTCGCCACCTGTCATGGCCCGATCCAACCACCTGGGAACCCGCGACCGCACCCGCGATCGAGTGCGCCCCCGGCCAGGTCTCCTGGCCGGGGGCGTCAGCTCGGTGAGCCGGCGGGAGGGGTCACGCGGGGGCGGTGAAGTCCTCGGGGCCGAAGACGCGCAGCATGTCCGCCTCACCCTCCCAGCCCTTCCAGTGGTCACGGTGGACCTTCAGGAAGCGGGAGGTCCACTCGACGGCCTCCTCCTTGGAGCGGACCTCGAACAGGGCGTAGCTGATCAGCTCCTTGGCCTCGGCGAACGGGCCGTCGGTGATGCTCAGCGCACCCCCGGTGAGGGTGACCCGCGCACCCTCCGAGCTGGGGGCCAGTCCGGCGGTGTCGAGCAGGGCACCGGACCTGGTCGCCTCCTCCCCGAGCTTGGCGATGGCCTCCATCAGGTCGGCGGGCGGCGGGGTGGCGGGCTGGGCGGTGACACGGAGGATGATCATGTAACGCATGGCGGTCTCCTTCGATGGTGGTGTCGGACGAGCGTGTGGTCTGGGTACGGATCTCAGACGCGGGCGGGTGCGGCGCGCCGGTACAGGTGGATCGAAAGGGCCGACAGCCAGCTCCAGCTGGTCTCCCGCTCGCAGGCGGCCCGATGCGGGGCCCGCGGCGCGGTCCTCGGCGTGGTCCTCGTCCGCTGCTCGATCACGGCTTTCTCCTCACATGCCATGGGCCGGGTTACTGCCGCCCCTCTTGGCCCTCTGAGCACACTTCGAACGAGAAGACGCGGATTCGACAGTCCGGCCGGATTTTTCTCGGAAACTTTTCCGGCGGGTGGCGGGCGGCGGAGTTCTGCCTGATCAGACCGACCTGCACCCCCTCGCAGCGCGACGCGTCCGGCCGTGGGCGCCGTCGCCGGAAGGGCGCCCCGGGAACCCTTTGCCAAGCCTGTTCGATCACGGCGTTTGCCCTGGTCGGGAGCGGAAAGATTACGGGCTGTCATACCGCGTGACCATGGGGACTGGGACGGCCCGTCCGGCTGCCGCCGGGGTGGAGAGCCGTCACGCCCTCCGCC
Organism: Actinomadura viridis; assembly: GCF_015751755.1. Taxonomy (GTDB): domain Bacteria; phylum Actinomycetota; class Actinomycetes; order Streptosporangiales; family Streptosporangiaceae; genus Spirillospora; species Spirillospora viridis. The sequence continues at coordinate 5,738,210 of NZ_JADOUA010000001.1, read as the reverse complement.
GGACCCGGTGCGCGAGAGGACGCCGGCGGACGTCATGGGGAACAGGGGTGGTGCCGCGTGCAGACGAAGACGGACTTCAAGGACCTGATGGACCGCGAGGTCACCGACCGATTCGGGCACCGGGTCGGAACGGTCAAGCAGGTCTATCTCAACGACGTCTCGGGCGAGCCCGAATGGGTCAGGGTCCACATGGGCCGGTTCGGGGCCAAGGAGAGCTTCGTCCCGCTGGCCGAGTCCCGCCGCACCGAGGACGCGGTCCAGGTGCCGTTCGACAAGGACAAGGTCAAACGCGCCCCCCGCATCGAGGCCGACCAGCACCTGTCGCGGGAGCAGGCGGCCCGCCTCTACCGCTACTACGGGCTGCGCGCGCCGGTGGGCCGGCAGACCACCCCCGGGCGTCCCGGCCCCGTCCGCGAACGTGCCAGGCCCGCGGGCGAGGGCGAACGCGACAGGCGCGCCCGGGAGCAGGCACCCGGGACGGACGCGGCGGCCAGGACGGACGCGGCCCGACCGGACGCCAGGCCCAAGCCCGAGACGCTGCGCACCGCGCACGGCAAGGTGGCCGGGGAACGCGGCGTCAAGGGGACCGCGGCCGCGGCGCCCGAACGCGGCGAGCGGGCCGTCCGGGAGCCGGCGGCGCCGGGCGGGCGTGACGCGACCTCGCTCGCGGACGAGGGCATGATCGAGATGACCCTGTCCGAGGAGCGGCTGAGGGTCGGCACCGAGCGGTGCGCCGCCGAGCGGGTGCGGCTGCGCAAGGTCGTCGAGGTGGAGCGGGTCGAGCGGACCGTGCCCGTCTACCGCGAGGAGCTGCGGATCGAGCGCGAGCCGATCCCGGAGGGTGAGGCGCGGTCGGCGGCGTCCGGCGGGACCGGCATCGGCGAGTACGAGCGCGAGTTCATCCTGCACGAGGAGCGCCCGGTGGTCAGCAAGGAGACCGTCGCGGTGGAGCGGGTCCGGGTGCGGGCCGAACGCGTCGCCCGCGAGGAGATCGTGCACGAGGAGGTCCGCAAGGAGCGCATCGACGTGGCCCACGACGAGGACGGCACCGCGCCGCGCGCCCCGATGGTCCAGGAGAAGCGCGGGCGGCGTCTCTGAGAGGACGCCCGGTGCGGGGCCCCGGCCGACCCGGCCGGGGCCCCGCCGGCGTTCGCGAAAGTTTTTCACGCCTATTGCCGAGGGGGCAGGAGCGACCTACGTTGCAGGGGACGGCGGGGGGAACGCAATCGGCCCGATGAGCCCCGAGCGGAGGCGATGATGCACCGCAGCCCACCCCGGTTCCTCGCACTCGGCCTGCTGACCGCGCTCCTGGTGACCGCCGCGGGCGGCGGCGCGGCGGCGGACGCCACCACCGACTACCTGGACCCCGGCCGTTCCGTCCGGGACCGCGTGGACCGGCTGCTGTCCCGCATGAGCCTGGACGAGAAGATCGGCCAGATGACCCAGGCGGAACGGCAGAACGTCACCCACGACGACATCACCCGCTACCGGCTCGGGTCGCTGCTGTCGGGCGGCGGGTCGGTGCCGTCGCCCAACACCCCCGAGGCGTGGGCGGACATGTACGACGGCTTCCAGCGGGCCGCGCTGGCGACGCCGCTGCGCGTCCCGCTCGTGTACGGGGTGGACGCGGTGCACGGCCACAACAACGTGGTCGGCGCGACGATCTTCCCGCACAACATCGGGCTCGGCGCCACCCGCGACCCCCGGCTGGTCCAGCGGATCGGCGCCGCGACCGCCGAGGAGGTCTCCGGCACCGGCGTCGACTGGAACTTCGCCCCGTGCCTGTGCGTGGCCCGCAACGACCGGTGGGGCCGCACGTACGAGTCGTTCGGCGAGGTGCCCGAGCTGCCCGCCGCGATGTCCTCCATCGTCACCGGCTTCCAGGGGCCCCGGCTGGGCGGGCCCGCCTCGGTGCTGGCCACCGCCAAGCACTACATCGGGGACGGCGGCACCACCGGCGGCACCGACCAGGGCGACACCCGGGTCTCCGAGGCCGAGCTGCGCCGGATCCACCTGCCGCCGTTCCAGGCCGCGCTGCGCCGCGGCGCCGGCTCGGTGATGATCTCCTACAGCTCCTGGAACGGGGTCAAGCTGCACGGCCACAGGTACCTCATCACCGACCTGCTGAAGAAGGAGCTGGGCTTCACCGGCCTGGTGGTCTCCGACTACAACGGGATCGACCAGATCGACGGGCAGCCCGGCTTCACCGCCGAGGAGGTCCGTACCGCGATCAACGCGGGGATCGACATGGTGATGGTCCCGAGCGAGTGGCGCCGGTTCATCGCCACGCTGAAGGACGAGGTCGAGGCCGGCCGGGTCCCGATGGCCCGGATCGACGACGCCAACCGCCGGATCCTGACCAAGAAGTTCGAACTGGGGCTGTTCGAGCGCCCGCTCACCGACCGCCGCTACCTGCGCACGGTGGGCAGCGCGGAACACCGCGCGCTGGCCCGGCAGGCCGTCGCCGCCTCCCAGGTCCTGCTGAAGAACCGGGGGAACGTGCTCCCGCTCGGCCGGGACCGCAACAAGATCTTCGTGGCCGGCAAGAGCGCCGACGACATCGGGATCCAGAGCGGCGGCTGGACGATCACCTGGCAGGGCTCGGCGGGGCCGATCACGCCGGGCACCACGATCCTCCAGGGCATCCGGCAGACCGCCGGTCCCTCCAGCACGGTCACCTACAGCAAGGACGGCACCGGCGTCGACGGCTCGTACAAGGCGGCCGTGGCGGTCGTCGGCGAGACGCCGTACGCCGAGTTCTTCGGTGACCGGCCCGGTGCGATGGGCCTGGACGAGGAGGACCTGGCCACGATCGCGCGGCTGCGGGCGTCGGGCGTCCCGGTGATCGTGGTGCTGGTGTCGGGCCGCCCGCTGGACGTCTCCGCCCAGCTGCCCGGCTGGGACGCGCTGCTGGCCTCCTGGCTGCCGGGCACCGAGGGGCGGGGCGTGGCCGACGTCCTGTTCGGGACCGTCCGCCCGACCGGGAAGCTGCCGGTGACCTGGATGAACGACGTCGGGCAGCAGCCGATCAACCGGGGTGACGGGCAGCGCCCGCTGTTCCCGTACGGCTACGGCCTCACCTACCGCCGCTGACCACCGGACGGGGCGGCGGCCCTGATCGGCGCCCGCCGCCCCGTCCGCGCGGGTCTCAGCGGGCGAAGACGCCGAGCGCGTCGTAGACGTGCCAGGAACCGGCCCGCTTATCGATGGTGAGGACGTTCTCTCCCGCCTTGAGCGCCCCCGCCGGGAGGGGCAGTTCGACATAGGACGGCTTGAGCGGGGTGCCGGGCAGCGTGGCGTCGCCTTCCAGAGAGCCCCGGGTGGCGCCGTTCTCCAGCTTGACCTCGCGTACGGGGGCGCCGTTGAGGGCGAGCTGGATCGTGCCGGGGTTGGAGGCGTGGGTGTCGACGAGCCAGATCGCCAGCCAGGTCTCGCCCGCCGGGACCGTTTCCAGGGGGAACCGGAAGGTGGCGCGGCTCGCCTTGCCACCGGCCCAGGAATCGGCCGGCCCCGGCTGGATGTAGGACCAGTCGGCCCCCGGGGTGCTCGTGCCGTGCGTGTAGTCGGCGCCCTCGGGGAACCGGGTGCGGTACTGGGCGTAATCCGCGGGGGCCAGCGCGAACTCCAGGCTCTTGTGGTCGAAGGAGCCCACGGTGGCCAGGGCCCGGCCGGAGACCGTGACCGACTCGGCGCTGTGCGCGGCGAGTTCCGCGGACGGCCGGCTACGGTTCCCGGCCGCGTCCACCACGACCACGCGGTAGTACCGGTCCTGGCGGCGACCGCCCATCCGGTCGTGGCTGAAGGAGGCGTAGACGGTCTTGCCCACGAGCGTCCCGGGGCCCGGTACGAAGCCCGGCTCGGGCGAGCCGTAGACGGCGTAGTGGTCGACCAGCGGCTCGTACGCCTCGCCCTCCCAGGACAGGCGGATGCGGCCGATCTCCGCGGTGGCGCGCAGGCCGGTCACCGGGCGGGGGCCGCGCGCGGCGGCGCCGAGGCCGAGGGCCGAACGGCGGGTGACGGACATCGTTACACCTCTCGGTTCAGGCCGGGGCGGCCGGCCTCGGTGACGAAGCGCGCCGCGGTGGCGACCGGGGCGCCGGGACGGGTGACGTAGGCGACGGTCCTGAACTCGGAGGTGAGCCGGGCCGGGGTGAGCGTGCAGCTCAGGTAGCCGCGGCGGGCGTTGTAGAGCTTGACGTGCGGGTTGGCCAGCCAGATCCGGCCGGTGGCGTCGGTCTCGGCCCCGTCGCCGTCGGAGCCGATCGAGCCGGTGACCAGCTCGGTGCCGACGGTGCGCGAACCGGGGTCGCGCCAGTCGGCCTTGAGCTCGGCGGCGACATGGCGGTGGATGTCACCCGACAGCGCCACCGGATTGGCGATCCCGTGCCGGGCGAAGGCGGACCAGAGCCGGTCCCGGTTGGCCGGGAAACCGTCCCACATGTCGTTGCTGTAGAGGTGTCCCGGGCCGGTGTCGCGGTCGATCTCCGCCATCACCACGCCCGTGCCCAGCAGGTTCCAGACGGCCTCGGACCTGCCGAGCCCGTCGTAGAGCCACTTCTCCTGCCGGGCGCCGAGGATCGTACGGCGCGGGTCGTGCCGTTCGGGGGAGTCGTCGATGACCTGCCCGGCGGGGTAGACGTCGCGGTACTGCCGGTTGTCGAGCATGTCGATCTGCGCCAGCCGCCCCCACCGGTACCGGCGGTACAGGGCCAGGTCCGGGCCCTCGGGACGCATGACGCTGCGCAGCGGGAGGTTCTCGTAGAACGCCCGGTACGCCACGGCCCGGCGGCGCAGGAAGTCGGCGGGCGGCACGCCGGTCTCCGACCAGTCGCCGGCGTGGTTGTTCTGCACCTCGTGGTCGTCGGTGGTGAACAGCCACGGCGCGGCGGCGTGCGCGGCCTGCAGGTCGGGGTCGGCCTTGAAGAGGGAGTAGCGCAGCCGGTGCTGCTCCAGGGTGTTGATCTCGACCGCGTGCTCGGGCCCGGGCAGCGGCACGCCCTGGCGCCACATGTTGGCCTGGGTGATGCCGTACTCGTAGATGTAGTCGCCCAGGAAGAGGACGAGGTCCGGGTCCTCCTGGGCCATGTGCCGGTAGGCGGTGAAGTGGCCGTGGTACCAGGCGGCGCAGGAGGCGGTCGCGAAACGCAGGACCCCAGGCGTCGTACGGGGGTCGGGCGCCGTGCGCGTACGGCCCACGGGGCTCAGCTCGGACCCGGCGCGGAAGCGGTAGAAGTACTCGCGTCCAGGCAGGAGACCGTGGACCTCGGCGTGCACCGAATGCGCCAGCTCAGGCGTCGCCAGGACCTGGCCCCGCCTGACCACGCGGGTGAACGCCTCGTCCTCGGCGACCTCGTACCGGACGGTGAAGGGGCGGCGCGGCATCCCGCCGTGCCCGTCGGCGGCCAGGGGCACGGGCGCCAGCCGCGTCCACAGCACCACGCCGTCGGGCAGGGGGTCGCCGGACGCGACGCCCAGCGTGAACGGATCGGCGGGCACCTTGCCGCCGGCGTCCTCCTCGGCCACGGCGTGGCCGGTGCCGGCCGCGAACGCCGCGGCGCTCACACCGGTCATCGCCAGGAACGACCGGCGCCGCGGGGCGGGCAGGGGTGATCTCATGCACGACTCCAGGGGGGAGAGGGATCAACGCGCGGTGAGCGGGGCCGCGGTCACTTGAGGCCGCCGGAGGTGAGACCGGCCACGATGCGGCGCTGGAAGGCCAGGACCACCAGCACCAGCGGCACGGTCACGATCACCCCCGCCGCCATCTGGGTGCCGAACGGCTGGTCGTAGCCGTGCTGGCCGGTGAACTGGGAGACGATCACGTTGGCGGTCTTCATCGACTGGTCGTTGACCATGCTCACCGCGATCAGGTACTCGTTCCACGCCACCACGAACGTGATGATCGCGGTGGTGAACACCCCGGGCGCGGCCAGCGGCAGGATGACCTTCCGGAACGCCTGCCCGGCGGTGCAGCCGTCCACCATGGCCGCCTGCTCCAGCTCGAACGGCAGCCGCCGGAAGAAGGCCGTGAGGTTCCACACCGCCAGTGGCAGCGCGAACGACAGGTTCGGCACCACCATGGCCTGGTAGCTGTTGATCCAGCCGATGTCGGTGAACAGCCGCAGCAGCGGGACGATCAGCAGGCTCCCCGGGAACATCGAGGTGGACACCACCAGCGCCAGCACGGTCCGCTTGAACCGGAACCGCAGCCGGGCCAGCGCGTACGCCGCCGTGGTCCCGACGATCAGGGTGAGCACGGTGGTGGTGCCCGCCACCACCACGCTGTTCCCGAGGGCCCGCACGAAGCCGTTCCCCGGCTGGAACACGGCCCGGTAGTTCTCCAGCGAGAACGGGCTGGGCAGCAGCGACATGTCCAGGATGTCGTTGGTGCGGCGCAGGCTGGAGACCACCATCCAGTAGAAGGGCGCCAGGCAGAACAGCGCCACCAGGACCGGCGACAACCGGTCGGCCCACCGCCGGATCACGCCTTCCCCTCCTTGCCACCCCTGGCAACGGCCTTGCCGTCATCCTTCGCTTCGCTCAGCATGTCGGGTTGCTTGTGGGGGGACGACCCCCCACGCCCCCTGGCAACGGCCTTGCCGTCATCCTTCGCTTCGCTCAGCATGTCGGCACCGAGAATCCTCACGAACACGAACGCGGCGACCGCGATGTACAGGAACAGGACGGTCGCGGTGGCGGCGGCCGGGCCGTAGCGGAGGTTCATGGCCTCGTCCCAGGCCAGCTGGGACAGCGTCTCCACCGACGGCTTGCGGGTGCCGATCATCACCTGCGGCAGGTCGAACATCCGCAGCGCGTCCATCATCCGGAACATCACCGCGACCAGCAGGGACGGCATCACCAGGGGCAGCGTGACGGAGCGGAGGCGCTGCCAGGCCCCGGCGCCGTCCACCCGCGCCGCCTCGTACACCTCGTCCGGGATCACCTGCAGACCGGCCAGAACCAGCAGCGCCACGAACGGCGCGGTCTTCCAGGTGTCGGCCAGGATGATCGCCAGCTTGGCCTCCAGGCCGCCGGCGGTCCACAGGATCTCCCGGCCGAGCACGGCGTTGGCCACCCCGTCCGCGGAGAAGATCCAGCGCCACAGCAGCGCGGAGATCGCGGTGGGGATCGCCCAGGGCACCAGCACGCCGGCCCGGAAGATCGCCCTGCCCCGGAACGCCCGGTGCATGAGCAGCGCCATCGCCAGTCCCAGCAGCGTCTCGATCGCGACCGTGGTGACCGTGAAGAACGTGGTGTTCCACAGCGCGGTCTGGAAGCGGTCGTTCCCGATCAGCGAGGTGTAGTTCGCCAGGCCGCTGAACCGCTCGGCCTCCACCACCAGGCCGTCGGCGTCCAGTTCCTCGGTGGTGCGGTGCAGCGAGTCCCACACCGCCGCCACGATCGGGAACGCGATCACCACGCCCAGCACGGCGAAGGTGGGGGACAGCAGGACGGCGGCGAGCCGCCCCTGCCCGTCACGGGAACGGGCGATGGTCGGAGTGCTCATGAGGACGGCCGGCCCGTCAGTCGGCCAGGCCCGACAGCGCGGCCTGCAGGTCGGCGGCGGCCTGGTCCACCGGCTTCTTCCCGGTGACGGCGGCGGTGACGTGGTCCTGGACGGCCGCGCTGACCTCGCTGTAGCGGATCGCCACGGGGCGTGGCTTGGCCGTCTCCAGGCTCTTCTTCATCACCGGCAGGTACGGGTACTGCTTGATCATCGCCGGGTCGTCGTAGAGCGCGGCGCGCGACAGCGGGAAGGACTGCTCCTTGCCGTACTCGCGCTGCACGTCCAGGCTCACGATGTACTGGATGAAGTCCCGGGACGTGGCCTGGTGCTTGGAGAAGGCCGACACCGACAGGTTGTTGCCGCCGAGCGTTCCCGAGCCGGGCCCGTCCTTGCCGGGCAGGGGCGCCACGTCGAACTTGCCGTTCACCTTGGAGGTGCCGTCCTTGGCGGAGGCCATCGCGTACACGTAGGCCCAGTTGCGGTGGAAGACCAGCCGGCCGTCCTGGAAGGCGCGGCGGCCTTCCTCTTCCTTGAGGGTGACGCCCTTGGGCGGGATGGTGCCGTTCTTGAACCCGTCCACCAGGAACTGGAGGCCGGCCTTGGCCTGCGGGGAGGTCACCTGCGGCTTGCCCTGGGCGTCGAAGACCTGGCCTCCGGCCGACTGCACCGCCTCGGAGTAGTTGACGGTGAGGCCCTCGTACTTGTCGTACTGGCCGGCGTAGCAGTCGGCGCCTTCGCCCTCGGGGGTCTTCTTCACCTTGGCGCAGGCGTCCTGGAGCTCGGCCCACGTCTGCGGCGGGCTCTTCACGCCCGCCGCCTTCAGCAGGTCCGTGCGGTAGTAGAGGATGCCGGTCCCGGTGAGCCAGGGCGCCGCGTACAGCTTGCCGCGGTACCTGCCCGTCTCGAGCGCGGCGGGGACGAACGTGGCGGGCTCCAGCTTCTCCTCCTGGAGCGGCAGCACCCAGCGGCGCGCGGCGAACTCGGCGGTCCAGACCGCGTCGAGCCGGATCACGTCGTAGGCGTCGGACTTGATCTGGGCGTTCTGCACCAGCTGCTGCCTGGTCTGGTCGCCGTCCTCGGGAAGCTCGATGATCCGCACCTGCTCGTCGGGGTGCGCGGCGTTCCACTTGCCGACGAGCTTCTGGATGGTGCCGGTCAGGTCCTTGCCGGTGGCGAACGTGATCGGCCCCCGGCCCTCGTTGGTCGAGGCGGCCGGTGACTTGGGCTCGCCGGATCCGCCGCAGGCGGCCAGCGCGAGCGCCAGGGCCGCCGTCACGGCGGGCACGGTCAGGGAACGGGCGAGCGGGGGCCGTCCCCCTGCGGATGTGGTCGTCATCGTCGCGTACCTTTCGCGGGGGGATGCGGGGAGCCGCCGCCGGCGGCTCGTGCGGGGGTGTCCACGGCTCGGGCGGGGCCGCCTGGCGGGGAGGCGATGTCGACGACCGTTCCCGCGCGGCGCGCGTGCTCGGCCGCCCACACCACGCGGTGCGAGTCCAGGCTCTGGCGGCCGTCGGAGCTGAGCGGGGACGGGTCGCCGGTGGCCAGCGCCTCGACGAAGGCGTCGGCCAGCGCCGCGTCGGCGGCGTCGTGCCGGCCGTCGGGCGCCTCGTGCTCGGATCCGGTGTCGAAGGTCTCCAGCTCGCCGGTGACGAAGTCGCGCAGCGAGATCCGCACGCCGTCGCCCTCCAGGCACCCGGCCGAGCCGAAGATCCGGGTCTGCCGCTGGGCGTACGGGGAGAAGGCGGTCACGGTGAAGGTCCCGGTCGCGCCGGAGGGGAACTCCATGTTCACGACCTGGTGGTCGACCACGTCGTTGTCGCAGGCGTACACGCAGCGCCCGTACGGGCCCTCGCGCAGCGCCGCCAGCACACCGGCCTCGGTGGCGTCGTGCGTGACCGCGCCCAGCGGCCAGCCCTCGCGCTCGGGATCGCCGAGGCAGGACAGGTAGAGCCGTTTCGCCGAGTACGCGCAGCCGGGTTCCAGCGGGCAGTCCAGGCAGCGGTCGGCGGCGCCGTCCGGGCGGTTCTCCGGGCGCAGGTGCGACAGCCGGCCGAACGAGGAGACCCGGGACGGCAGCTCGCCCATCACGTGGACGAGCCAGTCGACGTCGTGCACCGACTTGGTCATCAGCATCGGCCCGGACTCGTCCTCCCGGCGCCAGTTGCCGCGCACGTAGGAGTGGGCGTGGTGCCACCAGCCGACCGGCTCCAGATGCTGGACGCTGATCGGGGTACCGATCCGGCCCTCGCCGATGAGCCGCCGGATGAGCCGGGTATAAGGCGTATAACGGAGCACGTGACAGACGGCCAGCATGGTCCCGGCGCGCTCGACCGCCGCCACCACCCGTTCCGCGTCGGCCTCGGTGGTGGCCATCGGCTTCTCCAGCAGGATGTGGTAGCCCTGCCCGGCGAGCAGCACCGCGGGTTCGGCGTGCTCGGCGTCCTGGGTCGCGATGATCACCCCGTCGGCCAGCCGCCCGGACGCCTCCCGCGCGCCCGCCGCGACCAGCTCGCGCCAGCCGGGGAAGGCCCGCTCCGGCGGGATGCCGTGCTCGGCGGCGAACCGCTCGCGCCGTACGGGGTCGGGCTCGGCCACGGCGACCACCCGCCCCCGCCCGGAGGCCGGTACCCGGGCGGCGTAGGCGGAGCCGCGCAGTCCCGCCCCCACGACCGCGACCGAGGGTCCCGTGCTGTCCGCTGGCACCGTGCCGTCACCTGCCCTCTGACCTGCGCTCAGTATTACGAAAAGGTCTTTCGTAAGTAGGTTTGCAATAATGTCCCCGGTCCGCCGGTCCCTGTCAAGAGCCGATCTCCCATCAAGAGGTGCTGTGTCCGAAATATCCCTTCACGGGGGCGATCCCTCGGTACTGCGGCGGCTCAACTCCGCGGCCACGCTGCGCGCCCTGCGCGGCGGCGGCGAGCCGACCCTGAGCGAGCTGGCCCGGAAGGTCGGGCTGTCCCGGCCGACCACCGAAGGGGTCGTCACCGACCTGGCCGAACGGGGCCTGGTGACCGAGGTGGCGCCGCGCTCGGGCGCCGGCCTCGGCCGGCCCGCCCGCCGCTACCGCTTCCGCGCCGAGGCAGGGTACGCGCTGGGGCTGGACATCGACGCGCACTGGGTGCGGCTCTTCCTGGCCGACCTCAACGGCCGGGTCGTCGGCTCCCACCGCGCCGACCTGGACGTGGGCTGGCAGGCGCCCGAACGGCTGGCCGCCGTCCGCGCCGCGGTCAAGACCTGCCTGGCCGAGTCCGGGATCGAACGTTCGGCGCTGTGGGCGGTGGCCGCCGGCACCCCCGGCGTGGTGGCGCCCGACGGCACCGTCGCCTTCTGCACCGTCGTCCCGGACTGGCAGGGGCTCAACCTGGGACGCGAGCTGGGACGTTCCTTCTCCTGCCCCGTGTACGTGGAGAACGACGCCAACCTCGCCGCCATGGCCGAGCGCTGGCGCGGGGTGGCCGAGGACGCCGACGACATGATCTACGTGCTGGCCGGGCTGCACACCGGCGTCGGTGTGATCATCGGCGGCCGGCTGCACCGGGGCCGCCGTGGCGCGGCGGGCGAGATCGGCATGCTCCCCGAGCTGGGCCTGCGCGACACCACGGCGGCGCTGGCCGGGGCTCCGCTCCCCGCGCCCGGCACCGTGACGGGCGGGGCCGAGGCGGTCCTGGAGGCGGCGCGGCACGACGACCCCGAGGCGGTCGCCCTCGTGGAACGGCTCGCCACCCGGATGGCCCGCGGCGTCGCGGCGATGGCACTGGCCGTCGACCCCGAGACGATCGTGGTCGGCGGCGCCCTCACCCGGGCGGGCGGCCGGCTGGTGGACGAGCTGCGCCGCCGGGTACGCCCGCTGTGCCTGAGCCCCGTCCGGATCGAGTCGTCCGCCCTGGGCGACGAGGCCGTCGGCGTCGGCGCCGTCCGCCTCGCCCTCGACCGGATCGACGAGAACCTGTTCCGCATCGACCAGGGCTGACCGGCCGGGGCGGGGGGCGATCGGCCGCGGCGACCGGCCGGGGCCGGGGGCGACCGGCCGCAGCTGACCATCCGGGGCCGGGGAGAGCGGCCGGGGCCGAGGGCGGCCGGGCCTTCCACGGGTGGCCGAACGGGTCGTGACCAGGGAGTTCCCGCCCGGACGCCGGGGACACGCCGCCGAACGGGCGGAGATCGTTGACGGCGCCCCATGCGGCACTTAACGTCGCACCAAGAGACGTTCACACCGTCCGTTCACTGCTGTGTCGGGCATTGTCAGGGGGTCTTGCCCGCGAGGAGGCGCCCACGCCATGCCGCCAAGCTCCCAGCTCCCGCCCCGTTCCTCCGCCGACGTCCCCCGCCGCCCGCTCCGGCCGCTGACCGCCCTCGTCGCCCTGGCCGCGCTCGTCCTGACGCTGCTCCCCGGATCCGCCGCGGCCGCCCCCCGCCTCGCCCCGCCGCCCGACGTCCACACCTACCTGGACGATCCGGAGATGGTCGCCGAGGGGCAGGAGCCCGCCCACTCCGTCCTGCGGCCCGGCGACGAGAGACGCTGGACGCGCTCGCTGGACGGCGAGTGGAGGCTGAAGATGGCCGAGCGGCCCGGCGAGGTCCCCGCCGGTTTCCACGCCAAGGGGTACGACACCTCCGCCTGGCCGCGCGTCAAGGTGCCGCACACCTGGCAGAGCGACCGGCTCGACCACCCCGTGTTCCGCAACATCCCCACCGAGGTGTGGCCCGACGACCCGCCCAGGACGCCGCGCGACATCAACCCCACCGGCGCCTACGTGAAGACCCTCGACGTGCCCGAGGACTGGGACGGGCGGCGCACGTTCCTGCGCTTCGAGGGTGTGACCAGCGCGTACCTCGTGTGGGTGAACGGCGCGTACGTCGGCTACGACCAGGGCGGCTACACCCCCGCCGAGTTCGACGTCACCGACCACGTCCGTCCCGGCGGCAACACGGTGGCGGTCCAGGTGCACAGGTGGAGCGCGGGCTCCTACCTGGAGGACGTGGACCAGTGGCGCTACAGCGGCATCTTCCGTTCCGTCTGGGCGTACTCCACCCCGAAGACCTACGTGCGCGACGCCTCCATCACCACCGACCTCGACGCCTCCTACCGGGACGCGACCCTCAACGCCACCCTCACCCTGGCCGGCAAGCAGGGCACCCAGGGAGAGCACACGGTGAAGGCGACCCTGCTCGCCCCGGACGGCCGCCAGGTCACGACCTTCTCCGGCAGGACCTCGGTGTCGGGGGAGACCGCGACCCTGCGCCTGAGCGCGCCCGTGTCCAACCCCGCGAAGTGGAGTGACGAGACGCCCAGCCTCTACACGCTGCGGCTTGAGCTGTCCGACCCGTCCGGGCGCGTCACCCACACCACCACCGAGACCGTCGGGTTCCGCGAGATAGAGATCAAGGACCGGCAGCTGCTGGTGAACGGGAAGCGCATCCTCATCAAGGGCGTGAACCGCCCCGAGACCGACCCCGACACCGGCCGGCACCAGACCCGCGAGCGGCAGGAGGCCGACGTCGCGCTGATGAAACGCCTCAACATCAACGCGATCCGGACCGCGCACTACCCGTCCGACCCCTACCTCTACGAACTCGCCGACCGGCGCGGCCTGTGGATCGACGACGAGGTCGACATCGAGACCCACAACTACGAGGACTGCACCCAGCCGGCGGGCAGCCCCCGCGACTGCCTCGCCGACCGCCCCGAATGGCAGAAGGCGTTCCTGGAACGCTTCCAGGCGATGGTGGCCCGCGACAAGAACCACCCCAGCGTGATCATGTGGGACACCGGCAACGAGGCCGGACTGGGCGCGGCGCACACCAGGATGGCCGAGTGGGCCACCGCGACCGACCCCACCCGCCCGCTCTACCACCAGCCCAACCGCCCGGACGGGGACGCGCCGTTCGCCCACGTGTGGGGGCCGCGCTACCCGACCCCGGCCAGGCTGGAGGCGCAGGCGGCGGCCACCACCAAACCCATCATCATGGGGGAGTACGCCCACGCCATGGGCAACAGCCTGGGCAACTTCCGGGAATTCTGGGAGGTGGTCCGGCGCCATCCGCAGGTGCAGGGCGGATTCATCTGGGACTGGGCCGAGGCCAATCTCCGGCACCCGCTCATCACCACTCCGGACGCCTCCGGAAACGACATCCTCGCCTGGCTCCAGGGGATGCCGAAGACCGTGGACGGACGCCGCGGAAAGGCCCTCTACTTCTCCGGTCTGGACGATTTCGTCGAGGTCTACCGGGACCGCAAACTCGATCTCACCGGAAACGCCGTCACCCTCGACGCCTGGGTGAAACCGGCACGCCCCTGGACGGGCGACTTCACGATGGTCACCAAGGGCGACCACCAGTACGGGCTCAAGATGTCGAACGAGACGACCCTGGAGTTCTACATCCACAGCGGCGGCACCTGGCGCACCGTCCGCGCCCCCGTCCCGTCCGGCTGGTACGACGGCTGGCACCGCGTCACCGGCGCCTACGACGGCACCGCGCTCCGCCTCTACGTGAACGGCCGCGAGGCCGCCCAGGTCCCTTACACCGGAACCATCGACTGGTCGTCGGGCGACGTCAACATCGGCCGTAATTCCGGGACCATGCAGGACAACTACAAGGGCCGCATGGCGCACGGCACCATCGACGACGTCCGCATCTACGGGCGGGCGCTGACACCGGCCGAACTGGGTTCCGGCGCCGATCCCGCCAAGGACGCCGTCCTCGCCCTGAATTTCGACGACTTCGACAAGAAGGGGACGTTCCTCTCCAACGGCCAGAGCCTTTCCGGCGTCGACGGCCTGGTCGGCACCGACCGCTACCTCCAGCCGGAACTGGCCCAGCTCGCCTGGGTCCATTCACCGATCCGCGTCACCCGTGACGCCGCCGGGAAGGTCACCGTCTCCAGCGAACGCGCCTTCTCCGGAACCTCCGATCTGCGGCTGCGCTGGAGCGTCACCGAGGGCCGCCGCACCGTACGTTCCGGGGAACAGGCCCTCGACCTGCCACCGGGCGGCAAGACCCAGGTGACGATCCCCGCGGTGCCCGGGGGCGGCAACGAGCGCTGGCTGAACGTCGACGTCGTGCTCGGCGAGAGGACCTGGTACGCCCCCGCCGGCCACGTGGTCGGCTTCGGGCAGTTCCCGGCGGGCGGCTCCGAGGTGCCCGGCGTCAGGAAACGCGCCACGGGCACCGTCCAGACCGCCCGGAACGACACCGAGGTCATCGTCACCGGCCGCGACTTCCGCTACGTGTTCGACCGGGCCAAGGGCACCCTCACATCGATGCGCTACCAGGGCACCGAACTGGTCCGCACCGGACCCGAACTCGACGTGTGGCGCCCGCCGATCAGCAACGAGACCTACACCTGGGGCCGCGCCGAAGGCGAGGACTGGCGCAAGGCGGGCCTGGACCGGCTCGTCACGCGGCCGGGCCCGATCACGGTCACCCCGTCCGCCGGCTCCTCCAGGGTCACCGTGGAGATCCCCAGCAAGGTCACCGGCACCGGCGACGCCTCGTTCGACCAGACCACCACCTACGCCGTCGACGGCTCCGGCCAGATCGAGCTGAGCCACCAGGTCGTCCCCCAGGGAAGCGCGCGCACCCTGCCGTACCTCGCGCGCGTCGGCTACACCGTCAAGACGCCCGACCGCTTCACGACCCTCGCCTGGTACGGGCGGGGACCGGTGGAGAACTACAACGACCGCAAGGACGGCACCCGCATGGGCGTCTGGTCCTCCTCACTGGACGACCAGTACGTCTCGTACTACCGCCCGCAGGACCACGGCAACCACGACGACGTCCGCTGGGCCATGCTCACCGACGGCCGCGCGGGGCTCCTGGTCGGCGGAGACCTCGAAGTCAGCGCCACCCGGTACGACGACCTGGACCGGGCGCTCTACCCGTTCGCCCGCAAACGCAATCCGGGCTGGAACACCCTCCATGTGAACCACGCCGTGACCGGCGTCGGTGACACGCCCAACCCGGTACGGCCGGAGTACCAGGTCAGGCCCGACCGTGCCTATTCCTACAGCACCGTCCTGCGACCCCTGTCCAGCCAGGAGGCCCAGGCCGGGGCACCGAGCCCGAACTGAGCACCCCGCCGATGGCCAGGGGCGGGTCCCCTACACCCGGACCCGCCCCTGACCGGCGAACCGCCCGTGACCGGCGGCCCGCCCGCGGCCTCAGGCCACGATGAGGAGGGGCCGCTCCAGCAGCTCGGCGAGCCGGGCCAGGAACGCCGCCCCGGTGGCGCCGTCGCAGGCGCGGTGGTCCACCGACAGCGTCACCGACAGGCGCTTGCCCGGAACGACCTGACCGTCCCGCACCACCGGCTCGTCGCGCACCGCGCCGACGGCCAGGATCGCGGCCTCCGGCGGATTGATCACCGCCGAGAAGCTGGCGATGCCGTACATGCCCAGGTTGCTCACGCTGAACGTGCCGCCGCTCATCTCCTGCGCCGACAGCCTGCCCGCGCGGGCCTTCCCGGCCAGCTCCCGGGTCTCGGCGCCGATCTGCGAGACGCTCTTGCGGTCGGCGTCCCTGATGACCGGGACCAGCAGGCCGTCCTCGACCGCCACGGCCACGCCGACGTTCACCCGCTTGTGCACCAGCAGCTCGTCCTCGGTGAACGAGACGTTGACCGCCGGGTGCTCGCGCAGCGCGGTGGCGCACGCCTTGACGATCAGGTCGTTCACGCTGACCTTCGCGGGGTCCAGCGCCTTGTTGAGCGTGGCCCGGAACGCCAGCAGCTCCTCGGCGTCCACCTCGCGGGTGAGGTAGAAGTGCGGCGCGTTCCGCTTGCTCTCGGTCAGCCGCCGCGCGGCGACCTTCCGGAACCGGTTGAGCGGGACCCGCTCGACGTCCGCGTCGTCCACGCCTGCGGCCTGCGCGGGCGCGGCCGGCGCGGCCTTCGGCTCCGCGGCCTGCGCCGGCTGCGGCTGTGCCGGCTGTGCCTGCGGCGGCGCGGCGGCCCCGCCGGCGCGGACCGCGGCCTCGATGTCCGCGCGGACGATGCGCCCGCCGGGCCCGGTGCCGGTCAGCGTCGCCAGGTCGATGCCGTGGTCGCGGGCGAGCCTGCGGGCCAGCGGCGACGACGGCGGCCGGGTCCCGCGCGGGGTGCCGTTGAGCGGTGCCGGAGCGGGCGCGGCGGGCCCGGACGCAGGGGCCGGAGCCGGATCGGAGGGAGCGGAGGCGGCAGGGGCCGGGGCCGCCACGGCGACCTCCTCCTTGGCCTGCCCGGCGGACTGCTCCTCGGGCCGCGCGGCGGCCTGGGCGGGAACTTCGCTCCCGGCCGGGAGCACGATGGCGATGGGCGCGCCGATCGCGGCCGTCTCGCCCTCACCGACGAGGATCTCGCCGAGCACGCCCGCCTCGTACGCCTCGTACTCCATGACGGCCTTGTCGGTCTCGATGTCGACGAGCACGTCGCCGACCGCGACCGGATCTCCCGGCTTCTTCTGCCAGGAGCTGATGACGCCCTCCTCCATCGTGTCGGAGAGCCGGGGCATGAGGATCTCGGTCATGAGCGGGTGGTCTCCAGGGCGGCGAGGCGTCCGGTCGAACGCAGGGTCGCGCGGACGGCGGTCAGGAGGGAGTCGGCGGAGGGCAGCGCGGCCAGCTCCAGCGGCTTGGCGTACGGCAGGGGCACCTCGGCCATCGCCACCCGGCGGACCGGGGCGTCCAGCCAGTCGAAGGCGCCCTCCTGGATGGTCGCGGCGATCTCGGCGCCGATGCCGTACGTCAGCCAGTCGTCCTCGGCGACCACGGCGCAGCCGGTGCGGCGCACCGACTCGACGATGGTCTCCCGGTCCAGCGGGCGCAGGCTGCGCAGGTCGACGACCTCGGCCGAGATGCCCTCGCCGGCCAGGGTCTCGGCCACCTCGGCGGCGACCTGGGCCATCCGGGAGTAGCCGATGATGGTGATGTCGGTCCCGGGCCGGGTGACGGCGGCGCGGCCGATCTCGGCCGGCTCGATCGAGTCGATCAGCATCTGGGTGGACGACCCCCCAGACCCCCCGGCAACGGCTGCGCCCGCGTCGCTGCTCGTGCCCGCGGGCAGCTCGCCCTTGGTGTTGTAGAGCGCCAGGTTCTCCAGGAACAGGACCGGGTCGTCGTCCCGGATCGCGGCCTTGAGCATCGCGGACGCCTCGGCGGGCGTGCTGGGCGCGACCACCTTCAGCCCGGGGATGAACGAGTAGAACAGCTCCACGTTCTGCGAGTGGGTGGCGCCGAGCTGCTGCCCGCCGCCGCCCGGGGTGCGGATCACCATCGGGACGCTGCACTGGCCGCCGAACATCCCGTAGATCTTGGCGGCGTGGTTGACGATCTGGTCCAGCGCCAGCAGCGAGAAGTTGATCGTCATGATCTCGACCACCGGGCGCAGGCCGAGCATGGCGGCCCCGATCGCCGCGCCGACGAACCCCTCCTCGGCGATCGGGGTGTCGCGGACCCGGCGCGGGCCGAACTCCTTGAGCAGCCCCTCGGTGATCTTGTACGAGCCCTCGAAGAGCCCGATCTCCTCGCCCATCAGGAAGACGTTCTCGTCGCGGAGCATCTCCGCGCGCAGCGTGTCCCGCAGGGCCTGGCGGTAGGTGACAAGTGCCATGGGGACTCCTCAGGAACCGAACACGGGGTCGGCGGGCAGGCGGCGCAGCTCGCCCGGGACGGGGGTGGCGTAGGTGTAGTCGAACAGCGTGGAGACGTCCGGGGCGGGGCTCTGGTCGGCGAACGCGGCGGCGGCCTCCACCTCCGCGGCGACCTCGGCCTCGATGACGGCGCGGTCCTCGGCGGGCAGCACGCCGTCCCGCTCCAGCCGGGCGGCGAACGCGGCCAGCGGGTCCTGGTCGAGCAGCGCCTGGCGCTCCTCCTTGGAGC
The DNA here is from genome assembly GCF_015751755.1 of Actinomadura viridis. Lineage (GTDB taxonomy): Bacteria > Actinomycetota > Actinomycetes > Streptosporangiales > Streptosporangiaceae > Spirillospora > Spirillospora viridis. The sequence goes on along the minus strand of NZ_JADOUA010000001.1, from coordinate 5,719,849 downwards.
GGTAGCGCGCCGGGTCGACCACCGAGTGCCCGCGCAGCCGGGGGCTCACGCACTCCAGCAGGTACGGCCGGCTCTCGGCGCGGGCGTGCTCGACCGCGGTCCGGGCGGCCTCGAACACGGCGACCACGTCGGTGCCGTCCACCCGGGCGCTCTCCATCCGGTACGCGGCGCCGCGGCGGTACAGCTCCGGCTCGGCCGAGGACGCCTCCACCGGGGTGCCCATGCCGAGCCCGTTGTTGATCACGACGAACACGGCGGGCAGGTCCCACAGGGCGGCCAGGTTCAGCGACTCGTGGAAGGCGCCGATGGCCGCGGTCCCGTCGCCCATCTGGCACATCACCACGTCGTCGCCGCCCTTGTACGACACCGCCAGGGCGGCGCCGGTGGCCAGCGGCAGCTGCCCGCCGACGATGCCGTAGCCGCCCAGCAGCCGGGCCTCGGCGTCGAACATGTGCATGGACCCGCCCCACCCCTTGGACACGCCGGTGGAACGGCCGTAAAGCTCGGCCATCACCCGCTCCGGCGAGATGCCCTTGGCCAGCGCGTAGCCGTGCTCGCGGTAGTTGGTGAAGAGGTAGTCGGTGGGCCGCAGCGCGGCCAGCAGCCCGACCACCGTGGCCTCCTCACCCAGGTTAAGGTGGCAGTAGCCGCCGATCTTGGCCTCGGTGTAGGCGCGGGCCGCCCGCTCCTCGAACCGGCGGATCAGCAGCATCCGCCGGTAGTACCCGACCAGTTCGGACCGGTCGGCGGGGACCGCGGTCCCGGTCTCCCCGCCGTCTCGGGCGTCCTCGGTGTCCGGGGTGGACCCGGGCTTGCTCCGGACGGTCTTCCGGGGGCGGGCCTTGGTGGTCTCGGCCATTCGGCGTTCTCCTCAGGGCTCGGAAGCGCGCCGCGGGGTCACCGCGGGCCTCCATCGATCATCGTTGATCAATGATCGATCATATGTCTCTCACCTGCAGTATGCACGGCCCGACCGGCCTACGGGAAGTGCCGTCCACGGGAAGTCCCGTCCATGGGCGGACCTGGGCGGACCTCTACCATGGAGGCCGTGAACGTCTCCGCTCAGCTGCTGCGCACCGGCTTGGCCGACCAGATCCGCGAGTTCATCGTCGAGGGGATCAGCTCGGGCCGCTGGGAGCCGGGTGAACGCCTCGTCGAGCGCCGGATCGCCGCCGAGCTGGGCGTCAGCCAGGGCCCGGTGCGCGAGGCGCTGCGCCAGCTGGAGGCGTTGCGATTGGTGGAGAGCCTGCCCAACCGGGGCGCCCGGGTCCGCGCCTTCACCGAGCGCGATCTGGGTGAGATCTTCCCCGTCCGGGCGGGCCTGGAGCGGACCGCGGTCGAGCTGGCGCTGCCCAGGCTGGCCGAACGGGTGGACGCGCTGGAGCGGCACAACCGGTCGCTGGCCGAGGCCGCCGAGACCGGTGATCTGCACGAGCAGATGCGGCTGAGCATCGCCTTCCACCGTGAGGTGGTGGAGACCGCGGGCAACCGCCTGCTGATGTCGGTCTGGGAGTCGCTGGGCATCGAGCTGTGGACGACCCTCTCCCTGCGCCTGCACGAGACGGAGATCTACTCCAAGTCGGCCGAGCACGCGCTGCTGATCGAGGCGTTCCGCCGCCAGGACCCCGACGCGCCGCGGATGCTGCACGACCACGTCATGAACTACGCCCCCTGATCCACCGGCCCGTTCCCTCAGGGGCAGGCCGGCTCGCTCCTTCCCCGGGTGCGCCGGACGCGTCTTCTCGGCCGTACGTCCAGCCCCTTCTCTCAGGGGTAGGCCGGCTCCATTGTGTGCCGGCTCACAGCGGTTTAGGCTGCACGGGGCCGCGCGCTTTCGAAGCGCTTCGACAGTCCGTGCCTGGCCGGCCGCGGCCCGCCGGACGCTGGAGGAGGAGCATGCTCGTCGCCGGGATCGATTCCTCGACGCAGTCGGTCAAGGTCCTGCTGTGCGACGCCGACGACGGCACGGTGGTCGCCTCGGCCGCCGCGCCGCATCCGGACGGCACCGAATGCCCGCCGGGCGCGTGGTGGGACGCCCTGGGAAAGGCCCGTGACCTGCTCGAACGGGCGGACGCGGTCGCCGTGGCCGCCCAGCAGCACGGCATGGTGGCGCTGGACGAGGACGGCAAAACAGTCCGCCCGGCGCTGCTGTGGAACGACACCCGCTCCGCCCCCCAGGCCCGGGCGCTGGTCGAGGAGCTGGGCGGTCCCGGGACGTGGGCGGAACGCGCCGGGAGCGTCCCGCTCGCCTCGTTCACCGTCACCAAGCTGCGCTGGATGGCCGAGCACGAACCCGAGAACGCCCGGCGCACCGCCTCGGTCCTGCTCCCGCACGACTGGCTGACGCTGCGGCTGGGCGCGTCCGGGCCGGTCACCGACCGCGGCGACGCCTCGGGGACCGGGTACTGGTCGCCCGCCGAGGGCCGCTACCTGCCCGAACTGGTCCGGGCCGCGCTCGGCCACGAGCCGGTCCTGCCGCGCGTGGCCGGGTCCGCGGAGACGGTCGGCGAGACCCCCTGGGGCGCCCGGCTGGCCCCCGGCACCGGCGACAACATGGGCGCCGCCCTCGGACTCGGGCTGCGCGAGGGCGACGTGGTCGTCTCGATCGGCACCTCCGGGACGGTCTTCGCGGTGGCCTCCGCGCCCGCCGCCGACCCGTCCGGGCTGGTGGCCGGGTTCGCCGACGCCACCGGCCGCTTCCTGCCGCTGGTCTGCACGCTCAACGCGGCGCGGGTGCTCACCTCCGCCGCCGCCCTGACCGGCACCGACCTGGACGGGCTGGCGGCGCGGGCGCTGGCGGCCCGGCCGGGCGCGGGCGGGCTGACCCTGCTGCCCTACCTCGACGGCGAGCGCACCCCCGACCGGCCCGGCGCCACCGGCGTCCTGGCCGGGCTGACCACCGCCAACGCCACCCCGGAGAACCTGGCGCGGGCCGCGGTCGAGGCGCTGCTGTGCTCGCTGGCCGACGCCGCCGGCCATCTGGCCGCGCAGGGCGTACGGCCGCGCCGCGTCCTGCTGATCGGGGGAGGGGCGCGCTCCGCCGCCGTCCGGGCCCTGGCCCCCTCCCTCTTCGGCACCCCCGTGACCGTCCCCGAGCCCGCCGAGTACGTGGCGCTGGGCGCCGCCCGGCAGGCCGCGTGGGCGCTGGCCGGGACGCCCGAGCCGCCCGCCTGGCCCGACCCGCCCGCCACCGAGCACACGGCCGCCGACGCGGACGCCGCCGCGGCCGGTGAGATCCGCGCCCGGTACGCCGGACTGCGCGACACCACCCCCACCGCCGATCGCCGACCTGGAGGACCTCGTGAGTGAGCTGAGCGACGACCGTTTCACCCCGCGCCCGGAGGACCGCTTCTCCTTCGGCATCTGGACGGTGGGCTGGCAGGGGGTCGACGTGTTCGGCCCCGGCACCCGCGCCCCGATGCCCGCCGACCGCGCCGTGCGCAAGCTGGCCGAGCTCGGCGCGTACGGGGTGAACTTCCACGACAACGACGTGTTCGACTTCGACGCCACCGCCGCCGAGCGGGACGCCCGGATCGGCGCGTTCCGCAAGGCGCTGGAGGAGACCGGGCTGGTGGTGACGACCGCGACCACCAACCTGTTCTCCCATCCGGTCTTCAAGGACGGGGCGTTCACCGCCAACGACCGGGACGTCCGCCGGTTCGCGCTGCGCAAGGTCATGGACAACCTCGACCTGGCCGCCGAGCTGGGCGCCCGGACCTACGTGTGCTGGGGCGGCCGGGAGGGCGCGGAGTCGGGCGCGGCCAAGGACGTGCGGGCCGCGCTCGACCGGTACAAGGAGGCGTTCGACGTCCTCGCCTCCTACGTCGTGGACCAGGGCTACGACCTGCGGTTCGCGATCGAGCCCAAGCCCAACGAGCCGCGCGGCGACATCCTGCTCCCCACCGTCGGGCACGCGCTGGCGTTCATCGAGGAGCTGGAACGTCCCGAGCTGGTCGGCCTCAACCCCGAGGTCGGGCACGAGGAGATGGCCGGGCTCAACTACGCCCACGGCCTGGCCCAGGCGCTCTGGCACGGCAAGCTGTTCCACATCGACCTGAACGGCCAGACGGGGCCCCGCTACGACCAGGACCTGCGGTTCGGCGCGGGCAACGCGCGCGGGGCCTTCTGGGTCGTCGACCTGATCGAGCACAGCGACTATGACGGGCCGGTGCACTTCGACTTCAAGCCGCCGCGCACCGAGGACGACGAGGGCGTGTGGGAGTCGGCGCGGGGCTGCATGCGCAACTGGCTGATCCTGCGCGAGCGGGTGCGGGCCTTCCGCGCCGACCCCGAGGTGCAGGAGGCGCTGCGCGCGGCCCGCGTGGACGAGCTGGCCGTCCCGACCCTGGGCGAGGGCGAGGACTGGCGGGCCGTACGCGAGTTCACGCCCGACGTGGAGGCGCTCGCGGGGCGCGGCATGGCGTTCGAACGCCTCGACCAGCTCGCCCTGGAGCACCTTTACGGCGTCCGCTGAGGCGTCCCCTGCGAGGAGGGCGGTGGCGGGCCGGGCGGTCCGCCACCGCTCCACCTCAGCCTGCCGTGGGAGCGTTCCCAAGGTAAAGGCCCACGTCAGCGGGCCGAGTCGATTTCAATGACGGACCCCTATTGTGTCGCGTGTCACGTTCGGAATACGATCCCGACAATCGAAGCGCTTCGACAGACTTCGGCAGGCTTCGACGAACGTCGACGGACGCGGGCCCTCAGACCCACCCCCCGGAGGAGAACCCATGATCAAGGCACGCAGGGGCGCGGCTCTGACGGCCGTGCTCGCCGCAGGCTCGCTCGTCCTGGCCGGCTGCGGCGGCGGCGGCGAGTCCGACCCCAACGAGCTGCGCCTGTGGCACTACGAGGCCCCCGACAGCGCGATGGGCGTCGCCTGGAGCCAGGCGATCAAGGAGTTCGAGAGCACCCACCCGGGCGTCAAGGTGAAGTTCGAGGAGAAGGGCTTCGAGCAGATCCAGAAGACCGCGCCCATGGTGCTCAACTCCAAGGACGCCCCCGACGTCATGGAGTACAACAAGGGCAACGCCACCGCGGGGATGCTCTCCAGGCAGGGCCTGCTGGAGGACATGTCGGCGGAGGTGACCAAGCGCGGCTGGGACAAGATGCTGCCGGCCAACGTCCAGGTCACCTCGAAGTACGACGCCAAGGGCACCATGGGCGGCGACAAGTGGTTCGGCGTTCCCAACTACGCCGAGTACGTGCAGGTCTACTACAACAAGGACCTGTTCGATAAGCACGGGGTGAAGGTGCCGTCCACCTACGCCGAGTTCACCGCCGCACTGGACACGTTCGTGGGCAAGGGCGTCACCCCGCTCACCAACGCCGGCGCCGAGTACATGGCGCACCAGTTCGTCTACCAGCTCGCCCTGGACAAGGCCGACCGCCCCTGGGTGGACGCCTTCCAGCGCTACACCGCCAAGACCAGCTTCACCGACCCTGCCTGGACGTACGGCGCCACCACGTTCGCCGACTGGGTGAAGAAGGGCTACGTCGCCAAGGACTCCGTGGGCCTCAAGGCAGAGGACGCGGGCGTGGCCTTCATGCAGGGCAAGTTCCCGATGATGTTCTCGGGCAGCTGGTGGTTCGGCCGCGTCGCCAAAGAGGCCAAGTTCGAGTGGGACACCTTCACCTGGCCGGGCGCCAAGCTGACCCCCGGCTCCGGCGGCAACCTCTGGGTCGTCCCCAAGGGGTCGAAGAACAAGAAGCTCGCCTACGACTTCATCGAGATCACGATGAAGAAGCACATCCAGAACGCCCTCGGCAACGCCGGCGGCATCCCGGTGGCGGCCGACTCCTCGGCCATCACCAACCCCAAGGCCAAGAAGCTCATCGACAACTTCAACACCCTCGCCCAGAACGACGGCCTGGCCTACTACCCCGACTGGCCGGTGGCGGGCTTCTACGACAAGTGGGTGTCGGAGGTGCAGAAGCTCATGAACGGCAAGGGCACGCCCGGCCAGATCCTGGGTGAGGTCCAGCGGGCCTACGACGACGGCCTGCCCAAGTGAGCAAGCGGGGCGAGCGCCTGGGGTACCTGCCGTACCTGGTCCCCGGGGCGCTCCTGTTCACCGCGGTCATCGGGGTGCCGTTCCTGATGAACCTCGGCACCAGCTTCACCGAGTGGAGCGGTGTGGGCACGCCCGAATGGACGGGCCTGGCCAACTACAAGGAGCTGGCGGGGGACGGGGAGTTCTGGGCCTCGTTCCGGCACAACGGCCTGGTGATCGTCGGGATGGCGCTGGTGCCGACCGCGATCGGGCTGGTGCTGGCGGCGCTGCTGACCGACCTGATCGGCCGCAACTTCGGCCCGCGCGTCGCCAGCGTCCTGCGCGCCTGCGTCTACCTGCCGCAGGTGCTGCCGATGGTCGTGGCCGGGGTGGTGTGGACGTGGCTGCTCAACCCCGACAGCGGAGCGGTGAACGCGGTGCTGCGGGCCGCCGGGCTGGACGCGCTGGCCCACAACTGGCTGGGCGACCCGGCCACGGCGCTGTGGAGCGTCATGGTCGTCATGGTCTGGGTGCAGATCGGATTCCCGCTGGTGGTCTTCATGTCGGGGCTCCAGCGGATCGACCCGTCCCTGTACGAGGCGGCCGAGATCGACGGGGCGTCCTGGGGGCGCCGGTTCCGGCACATCACGGTGCCGCAGATCCGCCCGGAGATCTTCGTGGTGCTGCTGTGGACCACCATCGCCTCGCTCAAGGTGTTCGCCCCGATCTACGTTTTGACGAAGGGCGGGCCGGGCGGCGCGACCAACGTCCCCTCCTACTACTCGTACCTCAACTTCTTCGACAAGACCGACGTCGGCTACGGCTCGGCGATCTCGACCGTGCTCACGCTGATCATCGTCGCGCTGACCGTCGTCTTCCTGCGCCTGCAGGGCCAGAGCAGCGAGGGGGAGCGGTGACCACGACCCTTGCCGGAGCGGAAGCCGGGACCCGCGACCCCCGGGCGGGCGGCGCGGGCGGCGCGGGCGCGCGAGGCGGCCGGAGGCGCGGGAGCGGCCGGGGACGGCGGCGGCGCGGCCCCTCCGCGTACGCGGCGCTGGTGGCGCTGGCCGCGCTCGCCGCGGTCATGCTGATCCCGTTCCTGGTGGTGGTGCTCAACGCGGTGAAGACGCCGCAGGAGTACTCGACGAACGGGCCGCTGGCACTGCCGGAGGGGGTGAGCCTGGAGGGCATCACCGCCTTCTGGGAGCGCGTGAACTTCGGGCAGGTGCTGTTCAACAGCGCGCTCATCTGCGGCTCGGTCGCGATCCTGGCCGTGCTGTTGTCGGTGCTGAACGCCTACGCGCTCGGGATCGGCCGGATCAAGGGCCGGATGTGGGTGCTGGTCGTCCTGCTGCTGGCCAACACGCTGCCGCAGGAGGCGCTGGTCTACCCGCTGTACTACCTGTCCAAGCAGGTCGGCCTGTACGACACCCGGCTCGCCGTGATCATCGTCTTCACCGTCATCCAGAGCGCGTTCGGCACCTACCTGCTGTCGTCGGTGCTGGCCGCGTTCCCCCGCCCGCTGCTGGAGGCGGCGCGGATCGACGGCGCGGGCCGGTGGCAGGTGCTGTGGCGGGTGGTCGTCCCGGTGATCCGGCCGACGCTGGCGGTGCTGGTCGTCTTCTTCTTCGTGTGGACCTGGAACGAGTTCCTGATCCCGCTGGTCTTCCTGGTCAGCAATGACAACCAGACGGTGTCGGTCGCGCTCGGCGTCCTGCAGGGGCAGCGGCTGATGGACGCGACGATGTCCAGCGCCGCCTCGCTGCTGGGCCTGCTGCCCACCGTCGTCTTCTTCCTGATCTTCCAGCGCACGCTCTCCCGCGGTCTCACCGCGGGCGCGATCAAGTGACCGAGGCGCGGTCGCGGGGTCGCGGGCCGGCCACGGGCCGGCCGCGGCCGTGGCGGCGGCGACCGCCGATGAAGGGGGACCATGAAGTTCACTGACGGGTACTGGTTGATGCGCGAGGGCGTGCGGGCCGCGTACCCGGCCGAGATCCTCGACAGCGCGGCGGACGGGACGGGCGCGCTGGTCGTGCACGCGCCCGTCCAGCGGATCCGGCACCGCGGCGACCTGCTGAAGGGGCCGCTGGTCACGCTGGAGTGCACGGCCCCCATGCCGGACGTCATCGGCGTCTCCATCACGCACTTCGCGGGGGAGAAGCAGCGCGGTCCCGAGTTCGCGCTCGCCGTGGACCCGTCGGCCTCGGACGCCGGCGGGGACACCGGCGGGGACTCGGGCGGGGACAGCGGCGGTGACTCGGGCGGGGACGCCGGCGCCGCGGTGACCGTGGACGCGGACGAGCCGAGCCTGACCTCGGGCGCGCTGACGGTACGGTTCCGCCGCGGCGAGGAATGGGGCATGGACGTCCTGGCCGGGGGCCGCAGGCTCACCGGGACACGGGCCAAGTCGACGGCGATCATCGACACCGACGACGGCCGCCACTACGTGCGCGAGCAGCTCGACCTGGCCGTGGACCACTACGTGTACGGGCTGGGGGAGCGGTTCGGCCCCCTGGTGAAGAACGGGCAGTCGGTCGACATCTGGAACGCCGACGGCGGCACCGCCAGCGAGCAGGCGTACAAGAACGTGCCGTTCTTCCTGACCAACGCCGGCTACGGCGTCTTCGTCGACCATCCCGGGCGGGTGTCGTTCGAGGTGGCGTCCGAGGCGGTCGCCCGCACGCAGTTCAGCGTCGAGGGCCAGTCGATGCGGTACTTCCTCATCTACGGGCCCACGCCCAAGGAGATCCTGCGCAAGTACACGGCGCTGACGGGCCGGCCGGCGAGGGTGCCCGACTGGTCGTTCGGCCTGTGGCTGTCCACCTCGTTCACCACCTCCTACGACGAGGAGACCGTCAGCGGTTTCATCGACGGGATGGCCGAACGCGACCTGCCGCTGAGCGTGTTCCACTTCGACTGCTTCTGGATGCGCGAGTTCCAGTGGTGCGATTTCGAATGGGACCCGCGCGTGTTCCCCGACCCGCCCGGCATGCTGCGGCGCCTCAAGGAGCGCGGACTGCGGATCTGCCTGTGGATCAACCCCTACATCGCCCAGCGCTCACCGCTGTTCGCCGAGGCGAAGGCCCACGGCTACCTGCTCAGGCGGCCGAACGGGGACGTATGGCAATGGGACCTGTGGCAGCCGGGCCTGGCGGTGGTCGACTTCACCAATCCCGAGGCCAGGGAATGGTATTCGGCGAAGCTGGACGCGCTCCTGGAGATGGGCGTGGACTGCTTCAAGACCGACTTCGGCGAGCGCATCCCGACCGATGTCGTCTATTTCGACGGCTCCGATCCCGAGCGCGCGCACAACTACTACACCTACCTCTACAACCAGACGGTGTTCGAACTGCTCCGCAAGCGCCGCGGCGAGGGCGAGGCCGTGGTGTTCGCCCGGTCGGCCACCGTGGGCGCGCAGCGGTTCCCGGTGCACTGGGGCGGCGACTGCGAGTCCACGTTCGAGGCCATGGGCGAGAGCCTGCGCGGCGGCCTCTCCCTGGGCCTGTCGGGGTTCGGCTACTGGAGCCACGACATCGGCGGTTTCGAGGGGACTCCGGACGCGGGGCTGTTCAAACGCTGGATCGCCTTCGGCCTGCTGTCGTCGCACAGCCGCCTGCACGGCAGCCACTCCTACCGCGTCCCCTGGCTCTTCGACGAGGAGTCGGTGGAGGTGCTCCGCCGCTTCACCCGCCTGAAGATGCGGCTCATGCCCTACCTCGCCGAGGCGTCGCGCCAGGCGTACGAGGAGGGCCTGCCGATGATGCGGGCGATGGCCCTGGAATTCCCGGACGACCCCGCGTGCACCCACCTGGAACGCCAGTACATGCTGGGCGACGACCTGCTCGTGGCCCCCGTCTTCTCCGCCGGGGAGGAGACGTCCTACTACGTCCCCGCGGGCGTCTGGACGCACTACCTGACGGGCGAGCGGGTGGACGGCGGCTGGGGCCGCTGGGTGCGGGAGCGGCACGGTTTCGACAGCGTGCCGCTGCTCGTCCGGCCCGGCGCCGTGATCGCCGAGGGCGCGGTGGAGGACCGGCCCGACTACGACCACGCCGATGACGTGACCCTGCGGGTGTACGAACTGCCCGACGGCGCCCGCGTCACCACCAGGGTGGCCGCCGCCGCGTTCACCACGACCAGGGACGGCGCCGTGCTGCGGGCGGAAGCCGCGGCGGAGCCGGGACGGGACGCCCCCGGCGCCTGGAACCTGCTGCTGGTCAACGCCGACCCGGCGGCCCTCACCGTCGAGGGCGGCACCGTGGCCGAACATGACCAGGGCGTCCTCGTCCACGCCACCGGGCACGAGATCGTCGTCACCGGGGTGACCGCGCCGGGCGGCGCCCCCACCGGAACGGAAGGGGAACCGCGATGACCCTGCCCCTGCCCCAGGGCTTCCTGTGGGGAGCGGCCACCGCCGCGTACCAGATCGAGGGCGCGGCGGCCGAGGACGGGCGCGGCCCGTCCATCTGGGACACCTTCAGCCACACCCCCGGGCGGACGCTGAACGGCGACACCGGCGACGTGGCCACCGACCACTACCACCGGTGGCGCGAGGACGCCGCGGCGATGGCGGAACTGGGCATCGCCGCCTACCGCTTCTCCATCGCCTGGCCGCGCGTGATGCCGGAGGGCCGGCTCAACCAGAAGGGCGTCGACTTCTACTCGCGCCTGGTGGACGCGCTGCTGGAGCGCGGGATCGCCCCGGTCGCCACCCTGTACCACTGGGACCTGCCGCAGGAACTGGAGGACGCGGGCGGCTGGCCCGAACGCGCCACCGCCTTCCGGTTCGCCGAGTACGCATCGCGGATCGGCCGTGCCCTGGGCGACCGCGTGCACACATGGACGACCCTCAACGAGCCCTGGTGCTCGGCGTTCCTGGGCTACGCCTCCGGGGTGCACGCGCCGGGCCGTACGGACCCGGCCGCCGCGCTGGCCGCCGCCCACCACCTCAACCTGGCGCACGGCCTGGCGTCCCGCGAACTGCGCGCGGTGACGGCCCCGGCGGACGGGCGCCCGGCGTGGCAGTCGGTCACCCTCAACCTGCACCACCTGCGGGGCGAGGAGGAGGCCGTACGGCGGGTGGACGCGGTGTCCAACCGCGTCTTCCTGGACCCCATGCTCGGCCGCGGCTACCCCGCCGACCTGCTGGAGGACACCGCGGCGATCACCGACTGGGGGTTCGTCCGGGACGGCGACGAGGAGATCATCGCGGCGCCGCTGGACGTCCTGGGGGTGAACTACTACTCGCCGACCCTCGTCCGGCAGTGGGACGGCGTCTCCCCGCGGGAGAGCGCCGACGGGCACAAGGCGGGCGCCGCCAGCCCGTTCGTGGGCTGCGAGGAGGTGGAGTTCGCGGCGCAGCCCGGCCCGTACACGGCGATGGGGTGGCCCGTGGACGCCACCGGCCTGGAGGAGCTGCTGCTCAGGCTGCACCGCGACCATCCCGGTGTACCGCTGATGATCACCGAGAACGGCGCCGCCTACGGCGACGAGGTCGGCCCGGACGGCCGCGTCCGCGACGACCGCCGGATCACCTACCTGCGCGACCACGTGGCGGCGACGCGCCGCGCGATCGGCGCCGGGGTGGACGTGCGCGGCTACTTCGCCTGGTCGCTGCTCGACAACTTCGAGTGGGCCTACGGCTACTCCAAGCGGTTCGGGCTGGTCCACGTCGACTACGCCACCGGGGAGCGGCGCTGGAAGGACAGCGCCCGCTGGTACCGCGACATGATCGCGGAGCCGGACGCGACCGGCGCCGGGACCGGCGGGGCGACCGGGTCATGACGCGGCGGGGCGCCGCGGTGGCGGCGCTGGCCGTCGCGGCGTTCTGCTTCAACACCACCGAGAACCTGCCGATCGGCCTGCTGCGCTTCATCGCCGCCGACCTGGACACCTCGCCGTCGGCGGTCGGGCTTCTGGTCACCGGCTACGGGATCGTGGTGGCGGCCGTCTCGGTGCCGATCACCCGGCTCACCGTACGGGTGCCGCGCCGCCCGCTGCTGTCGGGTGTGCTGCTGGTCCTGGTGCTGATGACCTGGGCCGCGGCGCTCGCGCCCGGCTACGGGCCGCTGCTGGCGGTGCGCGTGGTCACCGCGCTGGGCCAGGCGCTGTTCTGGCCGGTCGCGGTCGTCACGGCGGCCGGGCTGATGCCTCCGGAACGGCGCGGCCGTGCCGCCTCGTACGTGTTCGCGGGCGGCTCGCTGGCCATCGTCCTCGGCGTGCCGGCAGGGACCTGGCTGGGCGAGGCGGCCGGGTGGCGGGCGGCGTTCGGGGCGCTGGGCGTGCTGGCGCTGGGCGCGCTGGCGGCCGTCGCCGCGCTGCTGCCGGACGGGCCGCCCGGCCAGGGCCACGCCGCCGCCGCGACCCGTCCCGACGCCCGCCGGTTCCGGCTGCTCATCGTGGTCGTCGTGCTGGCCGTGGGCGGGTTCTTCACCGCCTACACCTACATCGCCGAGTTCCTGACGGAGGTGACCGGCGTCCCGGAGCCGGCGCTCAGCCCGCTGCTCCTGGCCAACGGCGCCGCCGACGTCGCCGGTCTCGCCGTCGCCGCGGCCCTGGTGGACCGCGGCTCCCGGCGGCTGCTCGGCGGCGCGGCGGCGGTGATGGCGGTCGCGCTGCTGGGACTGTTCGCGTTCGGCGCGGCACCGGCCGGGGCCGTGGCCGGGCTGGTGCTGATGGGGCTGGCGATCCCCGCCATCGCCACCGGGATGCAGGCCAGGGTGCTGGAGACGGCGCCGGGGAACACCGACGTCGCCTCCGCCTGGGCGTCGGCCGCGTTCAACGTGGGCATCGCCGGCGGCGCGCTCGGCGGCGGGCTGCTGCTTCCGGTGTACGGTGTGCGCGCGACGGCGCTCGCGGGCGCCCTCGCGGTCGCGGCGGCGGCGGTCCTGGTGGGCGCCGAGCGCCTCCTGGCCCGGCCCGGGCGACCGCGGGAGCCCGGCCGCGCACCCCCCGGCGGCGAACCGTCCCGCCGTGCGGTGCCCGGCCTCCCGCCGGGCCCCGGCCGGAGGTCTGGCCGGGGGGCCGGCCGGGGGCGCCGGAGCGAAACCCACAGCGTTTCACCGAAGGGAACGGAACCGCCTGGTGGTCAAGATCACTGACGTGGCGCGTCATGCCGGGGTCTCGCCGAGCACGGTCTCCTACGTGCTGAGCGGCAAGCGCTCGATCTCCGCGCGGACCCGCGAGCGGGTGCTGGCCAGCATCTCCGAGCTGGGCTACCGGCCGCACGCGGGCGCCCGCGCGCTGGCCAGCAGCCGGTCCAACGTGCTGGCGCTGATGATCCCCCTGCGCAGCGGCATCCACGTGCCCGTGGTGATGCGGATCGCCACCGCCGTCGTGACCGCCGCCCGCCGCCACGACCACGACGTCCTGCTGCTCACCCAGGAGGAGGGCGTGGACGGGCTGCGCCGGGTCGCCGACAGCGCGCTGGTCGACGCCCTGATCGTGATGGACGTCCAGATGCGCGACCCGCGGCTGCCGCTGCTGCGCGAGCTGGACCTGCCCAGCGTGCTGATCGGGTTCCCGGCCGAGCCCGCCGGGCTCACCTGCATCGACCTGGACTTCCGGGCCGCGGGCGAGGCGTGCGCGGCGCGGCTGGCCGCGCTCGGGCACCGCTCGGTGGCGCTCGTCGGGTCGCCGCCGGAGGTGTACGCGCGGCAGACCGGCTACGCCCAGCGGGTCGCCGAGGGGTTCACGGCGGCGGTGCGCGCGCACGGCATGACCGGTGAGCCGCACCCCTGCGAGTCCAGCCCGGAGGCGGCCCGCGCCCTGGTGGACCGGCTGCTGGCCGGGCAGCCCGACCTCACCGGCGTGGTGGTGCATAACGAGCCGATCGTGGAACCGCTCGTACGGGCGTTCCGGGCGGCCGGGCGGCGGGTCCCCGAGGACCTGGCGGTGGTCGCGATCTGCCCCGAGGAGCAGGCCGAGCATGCCGATCCGCCGCTGTCGTCGGTCGCCATCCCGGCCGAGGAGCTGGGCCGCCGGTCCGTGGAACTGCTGATGAGCAAGCTCGGCGGCGAGCCGGTGCCGCCCGCAACCCTGCTGCCGCCCCGGCTGACGGTGCGCGCCAGCGACCGCTGAACGAGGAGACCGGACGAGAGACGAGGAGGGAGGGAAGGGCCACACGGTAAATCGAAGCGCTTCGATTGCGTGTCGTGACGCGACGTGACGCGCTGACGTGACGTGACGCGTCGCGCTGTGACGTGATGTGACGTGTTGTGCGTGCGCGATGGAGCCGCTTCGCCGAATTCGGGGGCTTGGGTTCACAGAGGAGAGTCTTGGTGCCGAACGATCGTCGACGTTCCCGCCCGCACGGCCGCTTCCGCCGGCCGCTGATCCCCGCGCTCGCCGCCGCCGCGCTGGTCGCCGGACTGGTCGGGACGGCCGCCCCGGCCGCCGCCGCCCGCGCGGACCACCCGTTCCGTGACCCGCGGCTCCCGGTCGAGGCCCGGGTCGCGGACCTGCTGGGCCGCCTCACCCTGGACGAGAGGATCTCGCTCCTGCACCAGTACCAGCCCGCGATCCCGAGGCTGGGCATCAAGCGCTTCAAGACCGGGACGGAGGCGCTGCACGGGCTGGCCTGGTCCACCGACGTCAACTCGACTCCTAACCCCGGCGCCGTCCGTACCGCCACGGCCACCGTGTTCCCGCAGTCGGTCGGCCTCGGCGCGACCTGGAACCCCGAGCTCATGAAGAAGGTCGGGTCGGCCGTCGGGGACGAGGCCCGCGGCTATAACAAGGAGAACTCCGACGTCTGGGGCCTCCAGCTCTGGGCGCCGGTGGTGAATCTGCTGCGCGACCCCCGCTGGGGCCGCAACGAGGAGGGCTACTCCGAGGACGCGCTCCTCAGCGCGATGCTCGCCACCGCGTACGGCAAGGGCATGCAGGGCGACGACCCGCGCCACCTCAAGACCGCGCCCGTCCTGAAGCACTACCTGGCCAACAACAACGAGATCCGCCGCGACCAGACCTCCTCCAGCCTGCGCCCGCGGGTCAAGAAGGAGTACGACGAGGTCCCGTTCAAGCTGCCCATCTCGGCCGACGCGGCCACCGGCGTCATGACTGCCTACAACCTCATCAACGGCCGTCCCGCCACCGCGCACGCCGACATGAAGGACCTCGTGCGCTCGTGGACGGACAAGACGCTCTTCAACGTCTCCGACGCGGGCGGGCCCAACAACCTGGTCGGCTCCCAGAAGTACTACGGCACCCTCGCCGAGGCCGACGCCGCCACCCTCAAGGCCGGTGTGGACAGCTTCACCACCGACGACACCCGGTCGCACATCACGATCGCCGCGGTGAAGGAGGCGCTGTCGAAGGGCCTGCTGGCCGAGTCCGACGTGGACACCGCCGTCCGGCACATCCTGAGCCTGCGGGTGCGGCTGGGCGAGTTCGACCCCGGCGGCGGCCCGTACGCGAAGATCACCAAGGATGTCGTCGACCGCCCCGAGCACCGGCGGCTGGCCCGGCAGGCCGCGACCGAGCAGATGGTACTGCTGAAGAACCAGGGCAGGACGCTGCCGCTGGACCCCGCCAAGGCCAGGAAGGTCGCCGTGGTGGGCCCGCTGTCGGACACCCTCTACACCGACTGGTACTCCGGCGCGCTGCCGTACCGCGTCACCCCGGCAGACGGCATCAGGAAGCGGCTCGGGTCCGGCGGCACGGTCGCGGGCACCGAGGCGGTCGACCGGATCGCGCTCAAGGACCCCGCGACCGGCAAGTACGTCACCGGTGGCGCCGACGCCGACGGCGACCTGCTCAGGCTCGCCGCCACCACCGCCACCGAGACCGCGCAGTTCGACGTGTTCGACTGGGGCCAGGGCGTGCTCACCCTGCGGAACGCCGCCAACGGCAAGACCGTCGGGCGGTGGAGCGACGCGAACGGCGACTGGACCGACCGGTTCGCCAACGACCAGGCGCAGCCGGCGGGCTGGTTCGTCCAGCAGATGTTCACGCTGGAGCCGCACGGCGACGGCCACCTCGTCCGGTACGCCGGGTACGAGAAGTCCGCCGACTGGGCCGAGCCCGCCAAGACCTACCTGAAGGCCGACGCGGACGGCACGCTCGTGCTCGCCACCAAGGAGGAGGCCACCACGTTCCAGCGCGAGGTGCTGCGCAGCGGCGTGGACGACGCGGTGCGGGCGGCGACGGGCGCCGACGCGGCGGTCGTGGTGGTGGGCAGCATGCCGTTCATCAACGGCCGCGAGGACCACGACCGGACCACGATGGCGCTCGCCGAGGGGCAGTCCGAGCTGATCAAGGCGGTCCGCAAGGCCAACCCCAACACCGTCGTCGTGGTGGAGAACAGCTACCCGACCACCCTCACCTGGGAGCAGGAGAACGTCCCGGCGATCCTGTGGTCCAGCCACGCCGGCGCCGAGACCGGCAACGCGCTGGCCTCCGTCCTGTTCGGCGACACGAGCCCGTCCGGGCGGCTGCCGCAGACCTGGTACCGCTCCGACAAGGACCTGCCCGACATCCTCGACTACGACATCATCAAGGCGGATCGCACCTACCTCTACTTCAAGGGGGCCCCGCTCTACCCGTTCGGCCACGGCCTGTCCTACGGCACGTTCCGGTACGGCGAGCCGAAGGTGCGCAACCGCAACGGGTCCGTCACCGTCACCGTGCCCGTCACCAACACCGGCGAGGTGGCGGCCGACGAGGTGGTGCAGCTCTACACCCACCAGAAGACCTCCCGGGTGAAGCAGCCGGTCAAGCAGCTGCGCGCCTTCGAGAAGGTCCGCGTCGGCCCCGGCCGCACCACCACCGTGACCCTCGGCTTCCGCGTCTCCGACCTCGCCCACTGGGACGTGACCCGCAACAAGTGGACGGTGGAGAGCGCCGACCACGACATCATGGTCGGCGCGTCGTCGGGCGACATCCGCAGGCGGGCGGAACTCACGGTGCGGGGCGAGACCGTCCCGGCACGCGACCTCACCAGGCCCACCCGCGCCGCCGACTTCGACGACCACCAGGGCGCCGAGCTGGTCGACGAGAGCAAGGTGCGCGGCGACGCGGTCGCCGCCGGGGCCGGCGACTGGATCGCGTTCTCCGGGGCCGACCTGCGCGCGGGCGTGCGCGGCGTCACGGCGCGGGTCGCGAAGGAGGGCGCCGGCGACACCACGATCCAGGTGCGCCTCGGCGGCCCGTCCGGACACCTGGCCGGCACCGTGAACGTCCCGTCCACCGGCGACCGGTACGCCTACCGGGACCTCACGGCGGCGATCAGCGGGGCCACCGGGCGCCAGGACGTGTACCTGGTGTTCGGCGGCGACGTCCGCGTGAGCGGCTTCTCCTTCACCAGGTAGCGGGAGAGCGCCGACATGAGAAGGATCCTTGTCGCGTTCCTGCTCGCGGTCACGATGGTGTCCGCGCCGCCCGCGACGTCCTCGGCTTCCGTGATATCCGCCGCCTCCACGACACCGTCCGGCTCCCCACCAGCCACCGGCTCCCCGACAGCCTCCGGCTCCCCGACTTCCACCACCTTCCCGACTTCCTCCACCTCGGGGACGTCCCCCTCGTCCCGGATCACCTACGACCGCTACTCGCTCACCGTGGACGGGAGGCGCGTCCTGCTGTGGTCGGGGGAGTTCCACTACTTCCGGCTGCCCAGCCCGGAGCTGTGGCGCGACGTCCTGGAGAAGATCCGCGCCGCGGGCTTCAACGGCGTGTCGCTCTACTTCCACTGGGGCTACCACTCGCCCAGGCCGGGCGTGTACGACTTCACCGGGGTCCGGGACGTGGACCGCCTGCTGCGCCTCACCGAGGAACTGGGCCTGTACGTGGTGGCGCGCCCCGGGCCGTACATCAACGCCGAGACCACCGGAGGAGGATTCCCCGCCTGGCTGAAGAACGTGCCGGGACGGGCCCGTTCCAGCGATCCCGGCTACACCCGCGCCTACCGGGAGTGGCTGGGACGCATCAACCCCATCATCGCCCGGCACCAGCTCACCCGCGGCGGGTCGGTCATCGCCTACAACGCCGAGAACGAGTACGCGGCCAACACCGACGCCGCGTACATGGAGGACATCCAGCGGCAGGCCCGTGACGCGGGCATCGACGTGCCCATCACCCACAACCAGTGCTGCGACGCGTCCTGGACGCCCACCTGGGCCACAGGTCAGGGCGCCGTGCAGATACCGGGCGTGGACGACTACCCGCAGTCGTTCGAATGCCGCGAGCCCGACACCTGGGGTACGTGGGGCGAGGGCGTCACCGAGCGCCTGAGCCAGAACGCCCCCGCCTACGGCGCCGAGTACCAGGCCGGTGCCATCGACCTGAACAAGGCGGGCTACGAGAAGTGCCGCGAGCTGACCGGCCCTGCCTTCATGAAGGTCTACTACAAGTCGAACCTCATCACCTCAGGGGCGACGATGTTCGGGTACTACATGGCCTTCGGCGGGACCAACTGGGGGCGGCTGGCCCAGCCCAACGACGTCTACACCTCCTACGACTACGGCGCGCCGATCACCGAGAACCGGCAGCTCACCGGCAAGTACGACGAGTTCAAGAGGCAGGGGCTCTTCGTCACCACGACCGCGCCGCTGGCCAAGACCGATGTGGCCGCCGCGCCCGCGTCCAGCGATCCGGCCGTGCACACCGAGGCCCGCGCCAACCCCGACACCGGTACGCAGTTCGTCCTCGTCCGGCACGCCGACCGCAGGACCGACGCGGACAGGTCCTCCACCCTCACCTGGAAGACCCCGGACGGGACGTACCCGGTCCCCGTCCAGGTCAAGGGACGGGACGCGAAGGTCCTCGTGGCCGGGTACGACATGGGCGGCCAGCGCCTCACCCTGTCCACCTCTGAACTGCTCACCCACACGACCGCCGGGGACGGGGACCGGGACGTCGCGGTCCTCTATGGCACCGAGGGCGTTCCCGGGACGACCGTTCTCCGGTACGCGTCACAGCCCACGGTGAAGGTGCTCGACGGCACCGTGCGCTCGTCCTATGAGAACGGCGCCCTCACCCTGGGCTACACCCACGAGGGCCTGGCGCGCGTCCTCGTCACCGGGGGCGGTCGCCGTCCGCTCCTCCTGCTGCTGGGCACCGAGAAGGAGGCCGCGAAGTTCTGGCGGTCCGGCGACGTTCTCCTGCGCGGCACCGACCTGGTCCGTTCCGCCGTTCTCAAGGGAGGCGACCTGACCGTACGGGCCGACCTGTCCAAGGCCGGCGACATCGAGGCGTTCGTCCCGGCGTCGCGCCTCACCGTCAACGGGCGGGCCGTCCCCGTCCGCCCGACGCCGAGCGGGTCGCTCCTGGGCCGGGCCCCCGGCCCCGAAGCGGTCCGCGTCCCGTCACTCACCGGTTGGCGAACCAGGGCCGAGGCGCCCGAGGCCCGACCCGGCTATGACGACTCGCGCTGGACGGTGGCCCGCAAGACCACCACCGTCAGCCCGATCAAACCCAAGACCCTGCCCGTCCTCTACGCCGACGACTACGGCTACCACCATGGCCACGTCTGGTACCGGGGCCGCTTCACCGCCACGGGCTCCGAAGCGTCGGTCGACCTCAACGCCATCACCGGCAAGGGAGGCATCTACCAAGTCTGGCTGAACGGCCGCTACCTCGGCTCGGCCGCGGGCGGGGAACAGAAGGACGCCGACAGCCCGGTCAACCCCGATCCGGGCCCCGGCCGCTTCCCGATCCCATCCGGCCTCCTGGCCGAGGGTCGGTCCGCCGTCCTGTCGGTCCTGGTGGAGAACATGGGGCACAACGACGACTGGACCGCCGACGACGTCCGGCACAAGCAGCCGCGCGGCCTGGTCGGAGCCTCCGTCACCACCACCGGTTCCGGCACGACGGTCCCCATCACCTGGAAGATCCAGGGCGGCGCGGCCGATCCCGTACGGGGCCCGTTCAACACCGGCGGTCTGCACGGTGAACGCACGGGCTGGCACCTGCCATCGTCGCCCGGTGGGGACTGGCGGCCGGGCCTGCCCGCCCTGGCCCCGGGGGTCTCGTGGTCGCGCACGCGGTTCCGGCTCGACCTTCCCCGTGACCAGGACGTCCCGCTGACCCTCCGGTTCGGCCAGGGCACCGGCCGGCACCGGGTGCTGATCTACCTCAACGGCTGGAACGTCGGCGAGTACGTCAGCGGCGGGGTGCAGCGCGACTTCACCCTGCCCGCCGGTGTCCTGCGGACGCGCGGGGACAACACCCTCGCGCTGGCCGTCATCGCCGAGGACGAGACGACCCTCGGCGCGCTCACCCTGACCCCGGTCGCCAACCACCGCGTCCCGGGCTGATCCCACCGGGCTGATCCCAGAGGTTTTGCGGGTTACCGCGAGATCCCGCGAGACCCGCAAGATCCCGCGAGTCCCCACGAGATCCCGCGAGACTCCACGAGGAGAACTGCGAGGAGAACTGCGAGGCGGCGCGGCGCCCGGCCTGAGACCCAGGCCGGGCGCCGCCCCGTTCCGTGCGAGGCGTCAGCCGCTCCCGTCCGCCCGGACGGTGCCGCGCCCGGCGTTGTACACGACGCGGATCAGTGCCATGAGCAGGAGGAACACGATCAGGCCCGCCGCGCACACGGTGATCGCGTGCAGCCGCTCTCCCGGCAGAGTCTCGACCAAACAGACCCGGGGCTGGAAACTCACCCAGATCTGGCCCGGACTCCTCATCTGGATCACACCGTCCGGCGCCTGGCACATCACCCTGCCCGACCGGGAATGAGGGAGTGCGCGAGATTTGACCACCGGGCGGACGCCCCGCGTTCATCGAGACGATCGCGTTCGCCTGCCGGGGCCGGGGCCGGGGCGGGGGCGGCGTGGAGCGGTGGACGCGGTGCGTGGGGCGACGCTGCCGATCGCGATCGAGATGAGCAGTACGAGACCGGCGACCGCCACGACCTGGCTTTCACCGGTCGTGGGCAGGTCCGACCTGGGGCCTTCGACCGGGGGAAACCGTTCGTGGGGGTCGATGACGACCCGCAGGGTGTCGCCGCGCTCGTGGCCCTCGCAGTTGGTCGCCAGTTCGCGCCGGATCGCGGTGCCTTCGGGGAGGCGCAGGGTGCAGTGATGGATGTCGGTTCCGCGTCCCGGTGTCGTCCAGGTCCGGTCCACGACTGCGGTGGTGTCGACCCCGACCAGTGTCAGGGCGAAGTCCCGCGCGGCCACGACACCGACCGCGTACAGGACGAACAACGCTAGGACACCGCAGGTCAGGGACAGGTTCTTGAAGCGCGTCGGGCGCCGTGTCACGTACAGGCGTCCCAGTGCGATCGTGGCGCCGATCGTTCCGATGACAGCGGCTACGGCTGCGGCCGGGGTCCCTCGCCAGAGATAGGCGGACGAGGACAGCGCCAACCCGAGAGCGGCGATGCCGAGCACCGCGCCGCCCCGCAGGAGGGCGGAGCGGGCAACCGGCATACGTCCTTCACTCTTGGGCAGCGGATGGCGGGTCAGGCGGCGTGGGAGCGGCGGTGCAACTCGCGCATTCGATCGGCGAACTCGGGAACGGGGCCCTCCACGATGACGCCGGGCGCCACCTCCTGGACCGGCAGGGTCTGTACGGGCGACGGCTGGACGCCCAGTTCGGTCCGCCAGGCCGACAGCTGGGCCGAGGAGGTCGCGTACACGATCCGGCCCAGCCCGACCCAGGCGTGGGCGGCGGCGCACATCGGGCAGTGCTCGCCCGAGGTGTAGACGGTGGCGGACGCGCGTTCCTCAGCGGTCATGTTCGCGGCGGCCCACCGAGCCAGCTCGAACTCCGGGTGGGCGGTCTCGTCGCCGGTGGAGACGACGTGGTTGTGGTCCTCGGCCAGGACGCTGCCGTCCCCGGCCACGAGCACCGAGCCGAACGGCTCCTCCCCGGCCTCCAGAGCCTGCGCGGCCAGTTCGACACAACGTTCCAAATGCCGCAGCCCGGTCTCATCGATCATGGTCTTTGTCCTACCACATCGTGGTGATCAGCGGTCATCGGCGGCGGGCCTTGAGGTCGCCGCGCAGTACGCGGTGGACGAGATCGTCGCGTAGCTGCCCGTAGCCGGTCTCCGCCCAGAAACCGCCCTCGACCTCGTAGTACGGGACGAGCCGGCCGTCCACGCGGTCGGTGAGGACCTCGGGCGTGCGGTGGGCCTTGACGGCGCTCGCGCAGGCGCCGCAGGTCTGGACGCGCAGGCGGTCGCGCTGGCCGAGGGGCCGCCAGCCGATCGTGGTCACGGCGTCGCCGTGCAGCGGGTTGAAGAAGCACAGCGGGCTGGGCGGGACCTCCCGGCCGCCGTCGGCGAGCGAGCGCGCGGAGGCCAGGGCGTCCCGCCCCCGGTCCACGAGGACGAGCACCCCGGCCAGGTCGGGCACGCCGCGTGCCGCGTCCAGCACCTTGCCGGCGGCCTGGTAAGCGTCCAGGGCCCGGGTCAGGGCGTCGTGCACGCCGGGGCGCGCGGCGTCGAGATCGGTCCGGTCCAGCAGCTCGCCGAACGTCACGACCTCGTGTGCGGCCTGCTCGCGGAGTTCGTCGGCGTTCGCCCGTTCGGCGGCGGCCAGGACCGCGCGGGGGAGCAGGAGGGGGTGCTCCTCGCGCCGGACGCGGGCGCCGCGGCGCCACCGCCAGACCACGAGCCCGGCCACGGCCGCGACCCCGGCCCCCGCAGCGGTGAGGGGGAGGACCGGGAGACCGTCGTCATCGGTGGTGGCAGAGCCGGGCGTGGTACGACGGCGTCGCAGGTGGGCGGTGGCCTTCTCGTACTCGGCCGTGCCGCGTCCGGCGGCGATCAGGTCGACCGCCCGGATCAGCCGGTCGGCCAGGGTCGCCTCCTTCATGTCCTTCTGGAAGAACGGGACGCGGGCGGCGTCCCTGCTGTTCTCCTGCGCGTCGCGGGTGCCGCCCCACTGCCGGGCGGCCAGCTGGCCCGCGAAGTCGTCGGGGGTGAGATAGACGCCGTCCTCGCGCAGCCGGTCGTGCACGACGGTGGCCAGATGGTCGGGGTCGTCCCAGGTGCCGCCCTTCACCAGCGGGACGACGATCACGAAGATCGGGACGGGGGACCGCCGTATCCGGGCGAGCAGCTCCGACCGCCTGGCGGGCGGTACCGCCTCGGCCAGGGACGGATCGACGTAGATCGGCGACCTGCGCAGCGCGGACGCGATCCGCTGGCCGGGGGACGGGGCGAGCGGCCTGTCAGTCGACACCGAGCGACTCCAGCACGTCCGAAGGGATGTCGGGGCGGCGGGACCCGAAACCGCCGCGCTGCCAGCGGCCGGGCACGTCGTAGTGCGCCCGCCCGTCCGGGACGCGGAGGGTCCGCGCCTTCAGCGGGACGGCGACGCAGCCGTCGCAGACCCGCAGGGACCCCTTGCCGGGGAACCTCCGCCGCTTCCTGCCCGCCGGGCCGTGCAGCGGATTGGCGTAGCACGGCGGGGCGGGCCTGTCCTCGGTCAGCGCCGCGCGCCCCTGCCGGGCCAGCACGACCACCCCGACGAGGTCGAGGGCCGCGTCCGCGTCGCGCCGGGCGGGGCGCGGGCCCACCTCGTCCCTCAGCAGGCGGGCGGCGTCGTACGCGCGCATGGTGGCGGGACGGTCGGGATCCAGCACCCGGGCGAGTTCCTTGAGCTCCTCGTCCGCCAGGGAGACCAGTCCCCGTACGGAGGGCCGGCTCTGGCGGAGTTCCCGCCACGGGCGGCGCCGGGCACGGCTCACCAGGGCGAACGTCCCGTACAGGATCCCGGCGAGGGCCGGTCCCGCCAGGAGCAGCCCGAAGGTGAACGGCCCCCAGAAGGCCGCTTCGAGCGGCTTCCGCGAAGTCTCCTCGCCGAAGGGCGGCACGGACTCGGAGATGGCGGGCGTGGTCGGCGCGGCCTGCGGGGAAGCGCGGACCAGGTCCAGCAGCAGCGTCAGACGGTCGGTGATACGGGCGAACGGCTCGCGGTAGTCGCCGCTGTCGCGCACGGCCGACGGGACCAGGCCGTAACTGCTGAGCCGCCGCGGCACCCCGAACGGCACCGCCTCGATGGAACCGTCGCCGTCGACCATCACGTAGAGGCCGTCGCGGTCCAGCCGCGCCCGGAGACCGGCGAGGAACACCCGGTCACGCCCGTAGGACTCCGAGTTCCTGTCGTTGGGGACGACCACCACGAAGACCGGGACGCCGATGTTCTCGGAGGTCCGGGTCATCGCCGCCTTGATCCGCGCGCGTCCGGCGGTGTCGATCGTGTCCGCCAGGTCCATGTCCACGAACAGCGGGTCCCGGGCCAGGGCCGCCGCCACTCTCTTCCACCGCGCCTCCGCGTGCGGCGGGTCGTCCGCGTGCGCGACCGGGCCCGGCGCCAGGACGAGCGCCAGCGCCGCGATCACCAGGCTGAGGGCCCTCATCGCCGCACCTTCCTCCGCCGCCGGACGGCGAGCGGCACGAGCAGCGCCGTCGCGCCGGCGGCGGTGCCCGCGGCCATCGCCAGCATCTCCTTGCGGTCGCGTTCGGCGCCCCGGTCGCGGCGGGGCCGTTCGGGCTCCCGCCGGCGCTCGTCGATCCGGCGGGCGACGTCGGGCGCGGTCATGATCTCCACGAACCGCCGGACGTGCGCGATCACCCCGGCGTCATAGGGCATCTCCAGGCGGGCGGTCGACCAGGCCCGGTCCACGGGCAGGGAGCCGCCGTACTGCCGCGCCGACCCGCCGCCGTCGGCGTCGGTGACGATGTAGACGCCGTTCTTGCGCAGCCGGTCGTGCAGCAGCGGGATCAGCTCGCTGGGGCTGGCGGACTTCGACCGGGGCAGCAGCGTGGGGCCGACGACGACGTAGACGGGGACGCCCAGGCGGCCGACCAGGGCGCGGATCTGGGCGGCGGCGTCGCCGGGCAGCGCCCGGGGCTCGTGGTCGGTGACCTGGACCGGGTCGGCGGCCAGCCGTCTGGCCAGCAGGTCGGCGCGGCCGGGCGCGGGCGCCGCGTGCGCCGTCCCGGCCACTGCGGGGAGGGCGGCGAGGGCGAAAAGGACGACCGTTACGATCAAGCGCACATCGGGAGTGTAACGACACCCTTGCGGGCGGCTCCTCACCGTCCCGTCGGGCGGTGCTCCTCCTCGCGGCGATAGGCGGCGGTGAGCTGGGCCTCGGCGTCGTCGAGATAGGACAGCAGCTCCCGTTCGGCGGCCTCGCACTCGCCCCGCGCCAGCAGGCCGGCCAGCAGCCGGTTGCGGGCCAGGTAGGGCTCGTGGAACTCGCGCGGCGAGCCCATCTCGTGGAACACCAGGCGCAGCTCGGCCAGCAGGGTCCGCATCATCTCGTCCACCCGGGGGCTGCCGCACAGGGCCCCGATCGCCTGGTGGAACCGGATGTCGGCGGTCCCCACCTGCGGCCAGGCCCCGGCCTCGGCGGCCCGTTCACCCTCGGTGACCGCGGCGTCGAGCCGGGCGAGCGCCTCCGGCCGCGCCCCGGCGGCCTCCCGCGCGCCCGCGCCCTCCAGGATCCGGCGCACCCGGTAGAGGTCGGCCAGGTCGGCGGCCGTGAGGCGGCGCACGAACACGCCGCTGTTGAACCGGTGCTCCAGCAGCCGTTCCTGCACCAGCAACCGGAACGCCTCGCGCAGCGTGTTGCGGGAGACCCGGGCGGCGCGGCACAGCTCGGCCTCCGGCAGCCGCTCACCGGGCGCCAGCAGGCCGTCGGTGATCTGCTCGCGCAGCAGCCCGGCGACGCGGGCGGCGGTGCTCGACCGGCCGAGTTCGTCCCGGGCGGCCTCGATCCTGCCCAGCCAGGCGTCCTGCTCGGGCATCGGCCTCCTCCGGATGGGCGTTATGCGGCGGTCACGCCAGCCTATCGCTCGATTCGTGAATCGAAGGATTGATGAATTGTTGAACAATCCTTACCCTGCTGGAAAGACGTACCCTCCACAAGAGGACGACGATGACCGATCGCACCACGCTCGGCCAGGCCGGAGCGCCGCCGGCGGCCCCGCGCCGCGGCGCGCTCCTGGGCGCCATGTTCCTGATGGCCACCAGCGCCATCGGCCCGGGATTCATCACCCAGACCACCGTCTTCACCGCCGAGCTCGGCGCCGCGCTCGCCTTCGCGATCCTGGTGTCGGTGCTGGTGGACATCGCGATCCAGCTGAACGTCTGGCGGGTGGTGGGGGTCTCCGGCCGCCGCGCGCAGGACCTCGGCAACAGCGTCCTGCCCGGGGCCGGCTACGCGCTGGCCGGGCTGGACGTCTTCGGCGGCATCATCTTCAACATCGGGAACGTGGCCGGGACCGCGCTCGGCCTCAACGCGCTGCTGGGCCTGGACGTCAAGATCGGCGGTACCGTCTCCGCGCTGGTCGCGGTGGCGGTCTTCCTGATCCGGCGGGCCGGCGTCGCGATGGACCGCATCGTGGTCGTGCTCGGCTGCGTCATGATCGCGATGACCCTGTACGTGGCGATCATCTCCTCCCCGCCCCTCGGCGAGGTGCTGGTGCAGACCGTGGCGCCCGAGGAGGTCCGGTTCCTGACGATCACCACGCTGATCGGCGGGACGGTCGGCGGCTACATCACCTACGCCGGCGCGCACCGCATGATCGAGTCCGGGCTCACCGGCCCGGAGAACGTCCGGGGCATCACCCGCAGCTCGATCACCGGGATCCTGGTCACCGGCCTCATGCGGACGCTGCTGTTCCTCGCCGTCCTGGGCGTGGTGGCGGGCGGGGCCCGGCTGGCCGCCGACAACCCCGCGCCGTCGGCCTTCCAGCACGCCGCGGGCGAGGCCGGGCTGAGGGTCTTCGGTCTGATCATGTGGTCCGCCGCGATCACTTCGGTGATCGGCGCGTCCTACACGTCGGTGTCCTTCCTGGTCTCGTTCTCCCCCTGGATCGAACGCAACCGCAACCGGCTGGTGGTCGCCTTCATCGCGCTGTCCACCGTCATCTACCTGGCGCTCGGCACCACGCCGGTGACCCTGCTCATCCTGGCGGGCGCGCTGAACGGGCTGATCCTTCCGTTCGGCCTCGGCCTCCTGATGTGGGTGGCCGGGCGCCGCTCCGACCTGCTCGGCGGCTACCGCTACCCGGTGTGGCTGCTGGTGCTCGGCGTCGCGGCCTGGCTGCTGACCCTCTACCTGGGCTGGAACTCCCTCACGGGAATCGCCGACCTATGGAAGTGAACGACCCGGGCTCGCTGACCCCGGAGCAGGCCAGGGCGCTGTTCCGGGCCGGGCTGCGCGTGCCCACCGCGGGCTGGTGCGCCGGCCGCACCCAGGCCAACCTGATCGCCGTCCCGCGCGACCACGCCTACGACTTCCTGCTGTTCGCCCACCGCAACCCCAAGCCGTGCCCGGTCATCGACGTGACCGAGCCGGGCGAGACCACCGCCGCGCTGTTCTCCGGGGACCTGCGCACGGACCTGCCGGGCTACGTCGTGTACGAGGACGGCGTCCCGGTGGCCGAGGTGACCGACGCGACCGCGTACTGGCGGGACGACCTGGTGGCCTTCCTCATCGGCTGCAGTTTCACCTTCGAGGGCGCGCTGATCGAGGCGGGGGTGCCGGTCCGGCACATCGAGCAGGGCGGGAACGTGCCGATGTACCGGACCGGCCGCGCCTGCCGCCCGGCCGGCGGCCTCGCCGGCCCGCTGGTGGTCTCGATGCGCCCGATCCCGGCCGGCCTGGTCGCCGACGCCGTCCGGATCACGGCACGCTACCCGGCCGTGCACGGCGGCCCGGTGCACGTGGGGGATCCGGCCGAGCTGGGCATCGCCGACCTGGACGCGCCCGACTTCGGCGACCCGGTCGAGGTGCGGCCGGGCGAGGTCCCGGTCTTCTGGGCCTGCGGGGTCACGCCCCAGGCCGCCGTGACCGCGTCCCGCCCCGCGTTCGCGATCGGTCACGCCCCCGGCCACATGGCCATCACCGACGCCCGCGACAGCGACTACCTCGTCCCGTGACCGCCTGCCCCCGCCGCTTGAGTGCGTAGGTTTGCGTTGCGGGGGAGACCGCCCGGCCGGTGGCGCCGTTGATGGCCTACTATTGGCTGACCGGTTCACCATTGAGGGGAGTATGTGATGTCGACGGGGCTGCCGCAGTTCGCCTCACCACGGCGCGAGGCGCCCGGGGTGGAACTCACCCGCCGGCTGCTGGACTATCTGCTGTCAGGGGATGTCAAGCCCGGGCAGCGAATCCCATCGGAGCGGCAGCTTGCGACGGCATTGTCGGCCGGCCGGTCGACCGTTCGAGAGGCGATCAAGTCGCTGAGCCTGCTGGGCCTGCTGGAGCAGCGCGTGGGAGACGGCACCTACCTGAGCCGTTCCAGCTCGGATCTGCTGCCTCAGGTGATCGAGTGGGGGCTGCTCCTGGGGGAGAAGCGCCTGGAGGACCTGCTGGAAGCCCGGTCCGCTCTGGAGGTGCAGCTGGCCGGGTGGGCAGCGGAGCGCCGCACCGAGGCGCAGCTCGCGGAGCTGCGAAGGCTCATCGCGAAGATGGGCGACGCGGGCGAGGACTTCGAGAGTTACGTGGAGGCCGACATCGCCTTCC
This sequence comes from Actinomadura viridis, assembly GCF_015751755.1. GTDB lineage: Bacteria > Actinomycetota > Actinomycetes > Streptosporangiales > Streptosporangiaceae > Spirillospora > Spirillospora viridis. The sequence goes on along the minus strand of NZ_JADOUA010000001.1, from coordinate 5,691,425 downwards.
ACCTGTGGCTGGCCGAGGCGAGCGGCAACGGCGTGCTCGCCAGTGTGCTGACCAACATCCAGTCGCTGCTGCAGGCGTGGGCGTCGAGGGTCATCCGTACCGCGGGGGAGACCGAGACCTCGCTGGCGATGCACGAGCCGATCCTGGCCGCCGTCGAGGCCAGGGATCCCGATGCGGCGCGGTCGGCGATGCTCGCGCACATGGAGCGCGCCACCAGGCGGCTCCGGGCCAGCCTGCCCGCCGACGACGACCGGCAGGGTGGCACCGGGGCCCGCTGAGTGATCACCAGAGGGTCTGGCCGCCCTCGATCACGAGGTTGTGGCCGGTCATGTAGTCCGACGCCGCGCTGGCGAGGTAGACCGCGCCGCCCTGCAGGTCGGTGACCTCGCCGAGCCGGCCGAGCGGGATGTCGGTCAGCCAGCGCCGGACCAGCGGCTGCAGCGCCGGGTTCTCCTCGATCAAAGCCGTCCTGATGATCCCCGGTGACAGGGAGTTGACCCGGATCCCGCGCTCGGCCCATTCCGCGGCGAGGGTCCGCGTGAGCTGGACGACACCGGCCTTGGAGGCGTTGTAGGCCGCCTGCTTCTGCGGGTGGGGCACGATCAGCGCGGCCATCGACGCGGTATTGATGATCTTGCCGTAGCCCTGGGCGAACATGGCGCGCGCCTCGGCCTGGCAGCAGGTGAACACGGAGCGCAGGTTGAGGGCGAAGACCTCGTCCCACTCGGCCAGCGAGGTGTCCTCGGCCGCGGAGTTGCGATTGATCCCGGCGTTGTTGACGGCGATGTGAAGACCGCCGAGACCGGTGACGGTCCGCCGGACCATGCCGGACACCTGTGCCGGATCGGTGACGTCGGCGGTCACCGCGAGGGCGGTCGCCCCCCTGGCGGTGAGCTCCCCGGCCACGGCCTCGGCCTTGGCGGTGTCGAGATCGACGACGGCCACGCCGGCCCCGGCCTCGGCCAGGGCGTGGGCGAAGGCCCGGCCGATCCCCTGGCCTGCGCCGGTGACGAGGGCGACCCTGCCGTTGAGCCGGAACCGCTCCATGACGGACTGCTCGGGGCCGAGGGGCACGGGGACGTTCGAGGACTGCTTCATCGGTGTTCCTGCTCTCGGGTCTTGTCGAGGGGCCGCCGGGCCGGAGGCGGGCCCGCTTCCGCGTCCGTTCCAGAGGCCAGCGATGTGAGGCTCGTGCGGATGACATCGATCGCGTTGTAAAGGACGATGGCCGCTCCACGGCTACGCCAGGACCGGGCCTCACGCTCATCCCTGACGATGACGCACAGCTTGGCGTTGCGGGCGCCCTGTGCGTCGGTGACGATACGGTCGATCGCGGCGGTGACGTCGGGATGGTCCAGGTCGCCGGGACGCCCGACCGACAGCGACAGGTCCCCCGGGCCGACCCAGACGGCGTCCAGCCGTGGCGTCGCGGCGATCTCCGCGACGTGCGGGATCGCGGCGACGTCCTCGATCTGCGCGATCACCAAGGTCCTTTCGGCGTCACGGATGTGACGGTCGGTGCGGGCCGCGCCGTGGCGACCGGCCCTGGTGGACAGCGCGAACCCGCGGCTGCCGTGCGGCGGATAGTGGGCGGCTCGAACGGCGGCGGCGGCCTGGTCGGCGGTGTCGACATGCGGAACGATCACACCCGCCGCCCCGGCGTCCAGCGCGTGCAGGATCTGCTCGGGCCGGTTCGAGGAGACCCGTACGACCACCGGGACCCCGGCGGAGTCCGCGGCCCGGACATGGTTCTCCAGGAGCTCGCCCCCGGCGGGACCGTGCTCGGTGTCCAGCACCACCAGGTCGAAGCCGACATGGCCGGCCAGTTCGACCAGGGCCGCACCCGGCATCTTGAGCACGACTCCGGTGACCGCCGCGCCAGAGCGCAACCGGGCCGCCAGGCGGTCGAGGTGGGGTCCGGGCAGGATGCCGCTGCCGGTCATCGGCAGCTCCCTTCGATCGGGGCGAGAATGTCGAGGACGCCGGCGAGGGTGGTATCGGTTCCGACGTTTCCCGGGAAGACGACGCAGGGCAGGCACGGGAAGCGTCCGTCCGAGGGCCGCCAGACCGATAGTTGCCCCGGGGCGAGCTGACCGGCGACGGTCGCCCGGCGGGCGCCGAGCGTACGGGTGATGATCTCCGAGGAGGTGATGCCGCCCTTGGCGACCAGGAAACGCGGCGGACGGCCGCCCAGCGCGTCGACCGCCGCCGTGACGGTGTCGGCGACGGCCACGGAGATCCGCCTGGCCCAGCCGAGGCTCTCCCGGGGCGAATCGGCGCGTACCTGGGTACGGCTGGTCGCCAGCACGGAGTCGCCCCGGGCCAGCGTCTCCCCGAGGAGGGCCGCGCAGCGGGCCGTCTCCGCCTCCGCTCGAGTCCCTCCGGCGATCACTTCGGACACCTCGAGGCGGACGTGCCCGAGCCCGTGCCGGGCCCGGGCCACCGCGAGCTGTCTCGTGGTCAGGCCGGTGTGAGAGCCGACGACGATCAGTCCGGGGCCGACCCCTTCCGGTGTCCCTTCCGGGAACAGGTCGCGAGCCGTCAACGGTGGCCGTTCGGGCAGACCGGCGTAAATGCGTACGAACGACGGACCCACCCTGCACAGCAGCCTGGCGCCGGCCGCGTCCGCCTGTTGCAGGGCCAGGCAGAGCACCTCCAGATCGGCCGGATGGGCCGCGTCGGACACGGCGATCCGGCCGTCGACGGCTCGCAACCGCTCGGTGACGTGGGCGACGCCGCCCTCGCGCAGGTCCGTGAGAGAGATGCTGACGATCTCGGACAGGTCCCTTCCCGTGCGTTTCGCCGCCCATTCGGTGATGGTGGACTCGGTATAGCCGAAGGTCGCGTCGCGGGAGTACTCCGTTTCCGAAGCCGGTCGCAGGGTGGTGCCGTGGCGGACCCATTGGACGCCTTCCACGGTGAAGCGTCCGGCCTCCAGGAACGCAGGGCAGAGCAGGACGCCGTGGTAAGGGGCCCCTGCCTCTGCAGCGGCTTCGGCGATGGCGTGGGTCTCGAGGGGGAAGTGGCCACGCAGTGTGGAGTCGGACCGGCTGACTATACGCAGCGCCGTTCCGCTGTCCCGGGCGCGCCCATGGAGCACGGAGACCAGGGTTCGGGTGAGTTCGGCGGCGTCCGCTGCGTCCATGGCGCGGCTGTTGGTGAGCACGAAGACCACCGGAGACCGCTCTCGCAGCACGGCGTCGGCAAGGTCCTCGCTGGGGCCGGTGACGGTGAAGACCGGAACGTCGTGAACGGTCTGGCAGCCGGTCGGGTCGTCGTCGAGGACCACCAGCCGAACATCGCCGGCGCGATGGTGGGCACGGATCAGCTCCAGCGCGCCGGGCACGCGCAGCGGCGGGGGGAGAGCGGCGAGCAGGTTTCGCTCGGCCGCCGGCACGGGCGGATCGGAGCGTTCCATCAAGAGGCCCCGTCGGCGTGGCCGGACGGCACCTGGTAACCCCGGCCGATGTCGCCCGGCGCCTCCCAGCCGTCGTCGGTGACGATCAGGGTGTCCTCCAGCTTGACGAAGCCGACCTCACCGTTCTCGATCCAGGTCTCGATGGACAGCACCATCCCCGTCCGCAGCGGAAGGTCGGCGTGGTCGGCCGGGTACGGCACCGGCCCGGTCGCGGTCAGCCGCGGCGCCTCGTGCGTGATCAACCCCATACCGTGGGCGACGAAGAACATCTCCTCGGCATGCGGGCATCCGGCCATGGCCTTGTGTGCGGCGTCGAAGATGTCGCCACCCCGGCCGCCCGCCCGTACGGGCACCCGCGCGGCCTGCTGCACCGCCTCCACCTCCGCCAGGAGATCGGACTGAAGTGCGGTGGGCTCGGCCGCGGCCACCCCCATCCGCGCCAGGTCGCCGATGTACCCCCGGTACATTCCGCCGGAGTCGAGGCTCAGTGTGGCCCCCGGCCGCCAGATCTCCCGGTCCGTCGGCGCACGGTTGAGCCCAGGCCCTGCCGTGACCAGTGCGTAGTCGAAATCCAGGCCCCGGGCGACCTGCTCGCGGCGGAAGCGTTGAGCGATGGCGGACTTGGTCTCTCCAGGGCGCGCGGTGTCGAAGGTCGCCAGCATCGCATCGATGATCAGCTCGGATGCCCGGCGGACCAGCGTCAGCTCATCGGGGCTCTTGACGGCCCGCAACTCCTCCAGCAGGGTCTGCGCCTCGACGAAGACGGCCTCCGGCAGCTCGGCGCGCAGGGCGTCCATCGCATCGGCGGGGATGAAGCCGGCCTCCACCGCCACGGTGCCGCGTGCCAGCCCGCGCCGCGTCAGCCCCTCGGCCACCGCATGCGCCGTTTCCACACTGGACCACGAGACATTGCGGATCTCGGGCACCCACACGTCGGACACATCGGTGCCCCATGCCTCGTTGCCGGCGCCGATGTAGAACGCGCTGTCGGCACGGCCCCGCACGTACGCCAGGGCTGGGAGATACCGGGACAAGCCGATCGCGTCCATGTTGGCGAAGAAGAAGTACCGGTAGCCACCCATCAGGTACTGCACGTTGTGCTTCGTCGTCGCGACGACGGCATCCACACCGTGCGCTTCGCACAGTGCGTCAAGGCGCTCCCGGTCGAACGGGGTCTGGACGGGCACGAGGACCTCCTGTCTCGCTGGGCGGGCAGGCGAGCCAGCGGCGTCGCCGTGCCTGGTTGACCGCCTCAGCATCTCCCACGCCCGGGCTAGAGGTCAACCGGTCGACCTTTTTGGTTCACCGGTTGACCAATATCCCCGGCTGTGCCTAGACTCCGTCACCAGTTCGGCAAAAGCCCAGCTCAGAACGATTCTGTGGGAGGCCCGTGTGTCAGTCGCCACAGCAGGCCGGAGGTGTCCCTCCGTCCGGCCCCGCTCGATGGGAGGCATCCCGCCTCGTCCGCCGGGGGCGGTTCCATCTCCGGGTGAGCGCCGGTGACCGGGCACCGCGGGTCGGACACCGTTTCGCGGCGACCCGCGGGCGAGCCGCCGAACGGAGCGCCCGCCGGGCGGACCGTACGCGATCGGGGGCTGCGCGACCGGGTCCTACGGTCGAACGCGACCCTGACGCCGGCGGCCCTGCTCCTGAAGGTCATACAGGTCGGCCCGCTGCTGATGCTGCTCGTGATCGCCGGTGTCTTCGCCGTGGCGAGCCCTCATTTCCTCGTCCCGGAGAACATCACCAACCTCGGCTCGCAAAGCTCGATCGTGATGGCCCTGGCCCTGGGCCAGTTCCTGGTGATCCTGATCCGCGGGATCGACATCTCCGTGGCCGCGGTGGTCGCGTTCTCGGCCATCGTCGCGGTGAAGCTCGTCGGGGCCGGGGGATCGGGTGTGCTGTTCGTGCTCGCGATGATCGCGGCCGGTGGCCTGGTCGGCCTGGTCAACGGCGTGATCATCGTGAAGGGGCGGCTGCCTCAGCCGCTCATCGTCACCGTGGCCACCCTGGGGGTGGCGACCGGGCTGTCCCAGACCCTCACCGGCGGCGTCGCCGTCGTCGGCCTGCCCGACCTGGTGGGGACGCTCGGCGCGGGGCGGCTGGGGCCGGTCCCCGTCCCCGTCGTCATCGTCCTGGGCCTCGGTGCGGTGCTCTATGTCGTCATCTCGCACACGCAGTTCGGGCGCTGGCTCTACGCCTTGGGCGGCAACCCCGAGGGCGCGGAGCGGATGGGGCTGCCCACCGGAGGGCTGACCATCGCCGTCTACGTCCTGTGCGGCCTGACGGCCGGCGTGGCCGGGCTGATCACAGCGGGCCAGACCGACAGCGCCACCCCCCTGGCCGGCAGCGGCAACATCCTCGACGCGATCACCGCCGTGGTCATCGGCGGAACCAGCCTGTTCGGCGGGCGCGGATCACTGCTCAACGTTCTGGTCGGCGCGCTCATCCTCGGCACCATCCGCAACGGGCTCGACCTGCTCAACGTCAACCCGTACATGCAGCTGGTGGCGATCGGTGTGATCATCGTGGTCGCGCTCGAACTGGACGTCGCCCGCAAGCACCTGGAGGACCGGGTCTCGCGCTCTCAGGCGGGGGAGGTCGAGGCATGACGTCCCCGGAAGGTACTGCGGCGCCGGTGCTGCGGGTCGCCGGAGCGCGCAAGGCGTTCGGGCGGGTCGTCGCGTTGCGCGACGTCGACCTGTCGCTGGGCGCCGGCGAGATCCTGGCTCTCCTCGGCGACAACGGCGCCGGCAAGTCCACTCTCATCAAGGTCCTCTCCGGCGTGCACCGGCTGGACGCTGGAGAGATCTCCATGGACGGTGTCAGTGTCACGTTCCAAGGCCCGGCCGACGCGCGCCGGGCGGGCATCGAGACCGTGTACCAGGACCTGGCCGTCTTCGACAACCTGGACGTGCTGTCGAACATGTTCATCGGACGCGAACACCGCCGCCCGAGGTTCCTCGGCCCGCTCGCCCTGCTGCGCACCCGGGACATGGCCGCGCAGTGGCGGGAGGCGTCCCGGAAACTCAAGATCACGATTCCCGATCCGCGGCAGCCCATCGGCCTGATGTCGGGCGGGCAGCGCCAGGCGGTCGCGGTCGCCCGCGCCGCGGCCTTCGCCAGCCGCGTGGTGATCCTGGACGAGCCGACCGCGGCGCTCGGGCTGCGCGAGAGCCGCCAGGTCATCGACCTGATCAAGGCCCTTCCCGAGCAGGGCGTCTCGGTCATCCTCATCTCCCACAACATCGAGCACGTCCTGGAGATCGCCGACCGTGCCGTCGTCCTGCGGCAGGGCCGCGTGGTCGGCGAGGCCGAGGCCGTCAAGGCCAACGAACACCGCATCGTCTCCATGATCGTCGGAGCCGGATGACCGCCCCGTGTCCCGTCCCGAGAGGAGAACCCCGATGAGATTCACCAAGGTGCCGGCCTTCGCCGCCGGCCTGGCCCTGCTGGCCGGAGCCGCGGCCGGATGCGCGTCCGAGAACGCCACCGGCACGGCCGGAGACCAGATCAAGGTCCTCTATTTGCTGCCCACCCTGTCCGACGAGGCGTACACCCGTGAGCAGGCCGGTGCCAAGGCGCAGGCCAAGCAGTACAAGAACCTGGCCCTGACGGTGGATTCGGGCACCGGGCGCCAGGACGCGACCGCCTTCATCGCCAAGATCCAGAACGCGGTCACCCGGAAGTACGACGCCATCGCCGTCGACGCGGGCGGTAACGGCCCGCAACTGGCGCCCGCGCTGGAGGCGGCGCGCAAGGCCGGCGTCAAGGTGGTCACGGTCGGCCAGCCCATCGCCCAGGCAAGGGCCGACTCGCACGTTCAGTTCGATCAGTCGCCGGCCTACACCGATGCGGGCAGGTTCATGTCCGCTCAGCTGCCCTCCGGTGGTGACATCGGCATCATCACCTGCGTGGCGAGCAACGCGGACTCGCAGGCGCGCGTCAACGGGTTCAAGGCCGGGCTCGCACCCAACATCAAGGTCGTGGCCTTCGCCGACGCCCAGTGCGAACCGGCCAAGGCGAGGACGATCAGCGAGAACATGCTCACCGCCCATGCCGGACTGCGGGGCGTCTTCAACAGCACCGACATCGCGACCATCGGCACCATCGAAGCGCTCCGGGCGGCCGGGAAGGACCTGGTCGTCATAGGCGGGGACGGTCAGACGGCGAACCTGCGCCACATCGCCGGCGGCAACGTCCAGGACGGCGCCGTCCGGTACCCGAGCGAGACGATCGGCGCGCTGGGCGTCAAGACGGCCCACGCGTTGGCCTCCGGCGAGACGGTGCCACGAGAGGTCGCGGTGCCGCGCTTCCCTTTGATCACCAAGGAGAACGCGGCCGCGGTGCTCGCGCAGATCAAGGCCATCGAGTCGGGCGCGCAGGCGCCCACGCTGAACGGGTGAGGACGACATGCGTACCGCCGACGACCGTCCCCTGATCGACTTTCACGCTCATGTCGATCGCGACTGGCTGCCCTGGTTCCGCGACTTCGCCGAGGCCAACGGCGTGGACATCGCGGTGAATCTGTGGGACATGTCCACCCCTCCGCGCCCGGTGGACCGATGGCTCGACCCGGCTTCCCCCGAGGCCGCCAGGATGCGCTTCTTCTACAAGCCGGATCTCGCCGGCATCGGGTCGGAGGACTTCGCCGAACGCGGGGTCGCCGCGTTCCGGCGGGCCGTCCGGGCCGGTGCGTGCGGGCTGAAGGTCTGGAAGAACCTCGGCTTGTGGCTCCGGGACACCGACGGTGAACTCGTCCGGGTCTGCGATGACAGGCTGGGCTGGCTGTGGCGGACGGCCGCCGCTCTCGGGTTGCCGGTCGCGATCCATGTCGGCGACGCGCCCGCGTTCTTCCAGCCCCTGGACGACCGGAACGAACGGCGCCACGAACTCGAGATCCATCCGGAGTACTGGTACGGCGACCGGTCCAGATATCCGGCGCTCGAATCCATCCACGACGATCTGGTCCGGCTCATCGAAGGCCATCCGGAGACGCGTTTCGTGGCCGTGCATTTCGGGTCCTTCCTGGAGTTCGACCGGCTGCATGGGCTTCTCACCAGATATCCCAACCTCTCCGTGGACACCGCGGCCCGCATCGCCGACCTGGGGCGCGAACGGGACCGAGACGCGGTGCTGCGCATATTCCGGGACCATGAGGACCGGATTCTCTTCGGCACGGACATCATCCGGAGCGCCGCCGAGTCCATGCCAGAGGTGAGCACAGGCGATCCGTTGTTGGAGAACTATCTCCGACTCCATGTGACGTTCTTCGAGAGCACTGAGCCGATTCCTTCCCCACTGCCCTTTCAGGGGTCGTGGCCGCTGCGTGGTCTCGGTCTTCCGGCAGCGGCGACCGAGAAGCTCTTCTACCGGAACGCGGCGCGGCTGCTCCGGCTCAATTGACGGCTCAGAACCGACCCATCAAGGAGGCTCATCGCCCATGGTCATGTCGTCAGGAAACGATCTGGCGATCCTCGGTGGTCCGAGCGCGTTCTCGCGACGGCAGCCCAGGTATCCCGAATTCTCCCCGGAGGCATTGCGGCGTCTGTGCGCCGTACTGGCCGACGGCCCGACCCAGGGCCTGAGCAAGGGGCATCCGATCGTCGCAGAATTCGAGGGACGGCTCGCCGAGCTTCACCAGGTGAGCCATTGCCTCGCGGCGGCCTCCGGGCACGGAGCCCTGCAGTCCGCGCTGATCGGCCTGGAGATCACCGAGGGCGACGAGGTGATCACCTCACCGTACTCGTGGGGCGCCTCGGTGTCCTGCATCCTGCACAACGGTGCCATGCCGGTGTTCTGCGACGTGCTCCCCGACACCGGCCTGATCGATCCGGCCGCGCTCGAAGGCGCACTCACTTCGCGGGCCAGGGCGATCATGGTTCCGCATCTGTACGGACAGCCGGCGGACATGACGGCGATCATGAAGTTCGCCGAGGCACACGATCTCCGGGTCGTCGAGGACGGCAGCCAGGCCCACGGCGCGCGGCATGCCGGGCGGCCGGTGGGCTCGTTCGGGCACGCGTCGGGCTTCTCGATCAACGGGGTCAAGCCGCTGGCGAGCGCGGAGGGCGGCTACCTCGTGACGCGGCTGGAGGAGGTGTACTGGAAGGCGACGATCAGCTGTCAGCACGCTGGGCGCGGCGAGCTCATCGGACGCGCGAGCGAGCCCGGGTTCCCCGACGAGCTGCGCGGTCACATCGACTCCCTCGTCTATACCTATCGCCCCAACGTCCCGTCCCTGGTGCTCGCGCTGGACCGCCTCCCGCACCTGAACGAGGAGAACGACGCCCGCCGCGCCAACGCCGGTCTTCTCCGGCGGCTCCTGGAGGACTCCGAGCTCTTCTCCTTCCCCCGGTACGCGGACGAGGACCACCCTGTCTTCCACATGGTGACCCTGAACGTCCGGCGCCTCCTGCCCGAGGTCGGGCGTGACGAGGTCCTGCGCGCGCTCCAGGCCGAAGGGGTACCGGCGGTCGCCTACGTCGAGCGGGGTCTCCACCAGTCCCCGCGGATGAGCCCGGATTGGTCCGGCCCGAAGGTCATGTGGACCGGGACCATCCGGCGGTCGGGACAGGATCCGACCCGGCTCCCTCTGCCGGGATGTGAGGAGAAGGTCGCCACCTCGATCGAGATCCCCTGGAACTACGTGCATCGCGACGACGACCTCATCGCGGAGATGGCGGGCGCGTTCAGGAAGGTGGAGGCCAATCTCGCGGCGCTGACGGGCCTGCGCTGACCGGCGGCACACCAGGTTCGCCGAGCCACCGCGGCCACGGGTCGCGAGGGCGGGGCGGGTGTCGCCGGCGAGGCCGGCGACACCCGCCTCATGGCGTGTCCAGGAGCAGGGCGCAGTTGATGGCCGAGATGCTGTAGGGCTTGGGGGTGGTCGCCGAGCCCCCGTTCGCCGTGCGGGTCGTACTGCTCGGCCGGCGGATCTGGCCCCCGGGTGGCTCAGTCAGGTGAACGGTAGGGGTCAGAGGGTCACGGTGGCCTTGACGAAGCCGTGCGGCTTGGCGTCCAGGGCCTGGTACGCCTCGTCGATCCGGTCGAGCGGGTACTCGTGGGTGAGGAGGGGCGCGAGGTCCAGGCGGCCGCAGGCCATGAGGCGCAACGCCGCCCGGGTGGCGTCGGCGAGGACGCGCCCGTCCCGGACGTGCGCGTTGACGACGTCGAGGGCCTTCCAGTTCCAGGTGGTGAGATCGATGGCGCGGGCGGGGCCCCGGTGGTAGCCGAGGATCGACAGCGCCCCGTGCTCGGCGGCCAGGACGGTCGCCAGGTCCAGGCCCGCCTGCGTGCCGCTGGCCTCCACGACCAGGTCGGCCGAGGACGGCTCGAGCCCCGGGTCGTCCGGGTGGAACAGCCGGGTGGCGCCGACCGCCGCGGCGGCGTCCCGCGCGTCGTCCCGGGGGTCGATCCCCCACACCTCGCAGACGGGGCTCTGGGCGAGCAACCGGGCCATGACCAGGCCCATGAAGCCGAGCCCGATCACCGCCGTGCGCGCCCCCACGGCCGGCCGCGCGCGCCGGTACCCCTCGACGACGCAGCCGAGCGGTTCCCCGAACGCGAGGGCGGGATCGACCCCCTCGGGTACGACGACGATGTCGGCCGGGTCGGCCGTCACATGGCTGGCGAACGAGGGCACCAGGCGGCCGGTGACGACCTGGCCGGGGCGCAGCCCGGTGACGCCGGCGCCGACCGTGTGGACGGTGCCGACCGGTTCGTGACCGAGCCGCAGCGGCTTCCCGCCCGCCGGGCCGGTCCGCCAGTCGTGCAGGTCGCTGGCGCAGATCCCGACCCGGTCGACCTGGACGAGGACCTCGCCGGGCCGCGGTGGATCGAAGCGGTGCTCCCGGACGGTGAAGGTGCGCGGGCCGGTGATCTCGGCGATCCGGCCGGTGATGAAGGTCATCTGGTGGCTCCTGCGGTGAGGCCGCGGATGAACTGCCGGTTGAGCAGCAGATAGACGAGGAGGACGGGGATCGTGGCCAGGGTCGTCCCGGCGGCGATGACACCGGTGTCGCTGGTGAAACGGCCCTGGAAGAAGGTGAGCCCGATCGGCAGTGTCCGGACCGCTTCGTCCTGAAGGAAGAACAGCGGCACCACCATCTCGTTCCAGGACCACATGAACTCGAAGACGACGAGGGCCTGGAGGGTGGGCCGGGCGAGCGGCAGCACGACCGACCAGATGACCCGCAGGTTCCCCGCCCCGTCGATGCGGGCGGCGTCGATGATCTCCGGCGGGACGGTCTGCATGAAGGCCCGCAGCATGAAGATCGCGAACGGCAGTCCCAGCGACGCCTCGATGAGGATCGCGCCGGTCCGGGTGTCGACGAGTCCCAGGTTCCGCATCTGGAAGAACAGCGGGATGATGATCGACCAGACCGGGATCATCAGGCCGAGCAGGAACACGAGGAAGACCGGCTGCGACAGCGGCAGCCGCAGGCTCGCCAGCGCGTACGCGGCGGGCACGGCGCACACCAGCACGACGAGCACCGTCCCGGCGCCGATGATGAGGCTGTTGCCCAGGTAGTCGGCGAAGCGCGCCTGGGTCCAGGCGTTGACGTAGTTGTCCCAGTGGGGCCGGCCCGGCAGCCCGAGCGGGTCGCCGGTGATGTCCGCGGACGTCCGCAGCGAGGCGACCCAGACCCATACCAGCGGGGCCAGGGAGATCACCGCGGTCACCGCGAGCGCCGAATGGCTCAGGGACCTGATGGTGCGTGAGGGGCGGTCCGCCATTGACCTCAGTCCCTTTCCCGGAGGCGCAGAAACACGATCGTGACGAGGAGGGTGAGCACCGTGAGCACCACGGCGGTCGCGGCGCCGTAGCCGACCTGGCGGGTGGTGAAGGCCAGGGAGTAGATGTAGTAGGCCACCACTTCGGTGGAGCCGCCGGGGCCGCCGCTGGTCATGACGTAGACCAGGTCGAAGGTGCGGAGCGTGTTGATGAACGACACGATCAGCAGCAGGGTGATCTGGGTGCGCAGCCCCGGGACGGTGATGTGCCGGAACTGCGCGAACGCCCCGGCCCCGTCCAGCGCCGCCGCCTCGTAGAGCGAGCGGTCGACGTTCTGCAGCCCCGCCATGAAGATGACCATGGCGAAGCCGAAGTAGGTCCAGTTCGCGGTGGCGATGACGGCGGGCATCGCCGTCGACTCGCCGGAGAGCCAGCCGGTGGTGGCGGCGCCCGCCCCGACCGTGTCCAGCGCGCTGTTGAGCAGCCCCCAGCCGGGGTTGTAGACGAAGTCCCAGACGATCCCGACGACCACCAGCGACATGGTCGCCGGGACGAAGAAGACGGTGCGGAACACCGTCCGGCCACGGATCCAGGACGCCGACAGCAGCGCCGCGAGCGCCAGCCCGAAGCCCTGGGCCAGCCAGCTCCCGGCGACCCAGCGCAGGTTGTTGAGCAGTGCGGAGAAGAAGCGCTCGTCCCCGACGAGCCTGCGGTAGTTGTCCAGCCCCGTCCAGGCCGGCGAGGCGGTCAGCCCGTCCCAGCGGGTGAAGCCCAGGTAGACCGTCTGGACGATCGGGGCCAGCAGGAACACGCCGTACAGCAGCGCCGCCGGGAGCACCAGGGCGTAACCGTCGACCACCCGCCGCACCTTCCGGCCGCCGGCGCGTCCGGCCGCGGGGGAGGCGGCGGGCCGGCCGGCCCTGGCCGCGACCCCGCGGGTGCCGGATGAGAGCACCATGGCGTTCAGCCCCGGGCCTGGCGGCGGGCGGTGTCCAGCGCCTTCTGGAGCTCCGCCGCGAACCGCCCGGCGCTGATCCGGCCGTCGAGGAAGCGCTGCGCCGAGCTGTTCCACGCCTCGGTGACCAGGGGCGAGCTGGAGTAGCCGGTCCAGGCGCCGATCCCCCCACCGGCCTGGACCGTGCGGATCACGTCGAGGTTGTCGCGCACCAGCGCCGGAACGCGCACCTCGGGCCCCGGCCGGTACCCGGTGGTGGGGAGCACCCCGGCCTGGAGCCACTCCCGTTCGGCCTGCGGCGAGAAGTGGACGAAGTCGATCCAGTGGGCGGCGATCGCCGGGGCCTTGGCCGCGGCGGAGACCGCCCACGCCCCGCCGACCCCGCCCGCCGCCTGCTGGGGGATCCGCGGATCGCTCATCGGGAACGGCACGAACCGCACCGTGGTCCCGCGCATGTTCTCCAGCACGTCCGGGGTGATCCCGGTGCCCTCGATGACCATGCCGGCCTTGCCGGCGAAGAACTGCTTGGCCGCGTCGTCGAAACCGACCCCGTTGAACCGCGGCGTGACCCAGCCGCGTTCGACCCAGCGGCGCGCCTGGGTGAACGCCCGCTCGACGGCCGGGTCGGTCCAGGCGCCCTTGCCGCCGATCCGCTCGATGTCGTTGATCGTGGCCAGCGGCACGCCCGCGTGCACGGCCGCGCCCATCAGGTGCGAGGACGGCCAGAGGTCCTTGTTGCCGAAGGTGATCGGGGTCACCCCGGCGGAGCGCAGCCTGGCCGCGGCGGCCTCGAACGACCAGTGGTCGCGGGGTTCGCCGGCGCCGTGCCGGCGGAACAGGTCCGCGTTGTAGAACAGCCCGACCGCCTCGCTGGACCGGCCGACGCCGTACAGCCGGCCGCCGTAGGTGGTGCGGGCGGTGATGTTGGACGGCAGCCTGCCCTTCCAGCCGTACCTGGCCGCCGCGGCGTCCAGCGGCATCAGCAGCTTGGACGTGGCGAGGGTGCCGAGCGAGGACTCGTTGGCGTCGTAGTCGACGATGTCCGGGCCGGCTCCCGAGGCGAGGGCGGTGGGCACGCTCTTGGTGAGGTCGTCCAGGGTCAGGTACTGGATCTTGACGGTGACCTTGGGGTTCTGGCGCCGGTAGGCGTCGTTGAGCCGGTTCAGCACCTTCTGCAGAGCCGGGTTGTCGCCGAACTGGCTGAGCACGGTCAGCGTCGCGGGCTCGCCGGGCTGGGGTCCGCCGGTCACCTGGCCGGCGGCGGGCGGCGGCACCGAGTTGCCGACGCAGGCGGTCAAGGTCATGGAGCCGGCCAGCAGCGCGGTGGTGAGAACGGCGGTACGACGGGGGTTTCGGGGTCGGTGGAACATGTCGAGCTCCCGTGAGGGGTGGGAAGGAATGATGGGCGGGTGCCGCGGCGCGTGGGCTCAGCCGCCGGCGTCCGCCATCGGCTCTCGCGCCGGCGCGTCGTGAGCGTCGGAGAAGAAGCGCAGGTGGCGAAGCCCGTCGGACGGCCGGGGCGGCCGGCCGGCGGGGTCGGAGGACCCGATCTGCCGGTAGATGTCCTGGAACAGTGCGATCGCGCTGGCCAGGGGCGGCTGGGCGCTCTCCCAGCCGGTGGTGGCGACCTCGCGCAGCCCCCCGGCGGAGCCGGTGTCCAGGCCGATGCCGCCGGCCTGCCGGGTGACCAGCAGGGACTCATGATGGTCGCAACTCCAGGTGGCGGTCGCCTCGGCGCCGTCGATCTGGAGTCGCAGGTGGTTGTCGTTCGCCGGTGAGACCTGGGAGACGGCGATGCTCCCGAGGGCGTCGCCGGCGTGGAAGAGCACGTTGGCCTGCGGCAGCCCGGACGGTCCCGTGTCGCTGACCCGGGCGTGCGGCCGGGTGGCGGCCACGCCGAGGACGTGCTCGACGAGGTCGATGAGGTGCGTGCCGATGTCGAGCAGGACCGGGGAGAAACCGGCCCGTAGCGGATCGTGGCGCCAGTCCCCGGGAGCGGCGGCGAGCTTCCAGCTCTGCAGGTAGTGGCCGCGCACGGCGTGGACGTCGCCGAGGGACCCGCCCGCCACCAGGGAACGCAGCCGCCGCAGCAGGGGCAGGTAACGGTACTTGTAGCAGAGGAACGCCTGGCCGTCCGCGCCGTCCGCCAGCCGGACCATCTCCGCCGCGTCCGCCACGGTGGCCGCCAGGGGCTTCTCGCACACGACGTGCTTGCCCGCGAGCAGCGCGTCCCGTACCACCGGCAGATGGCGGTCATTGGGCGTGCACACGTGCACGACATCGATCGCCGGATCGTCGATCAGCGTCCGGTAGTCCTGCGACCAGCGCGGAACACCGAGGCGGCGCGCGGTCTCCCGCGCCGATCCGGCGGACGAGCCCGCGACGGCCGCGACGGACGCTCCGCGCACGTGAGCGAGCGCCTGGGCGTGCACCGCGCCGACGCCCCGCGCCCCGACGATCAGCGCCCGCAGCGGCCGGGCCGGCCGGGGGGTGCCGCTCACCGGGAGGTCCCGCCGGCCCCGGCGGTGCCGAGCAGCCGCTGGATCGTGCCGCCGAGGCGTTCCGGCGAGAAGACCTCGTCCAGCGCCAGCACGGCCGCGCCGAGCATTCCCGAGTCGCGGCCGAGCGGGGAGGGGGCGATCACCAGGTCGCGGGTCGCCAGTGCCAGCGCGTTCCCGTAGACGACCTTGCGGATCTGCGCCAGGAACCGGTCGCCCGACGTGCCCAGGCCCCCGGCGATCACGATCATCGACGGGTTGAAGAAGTCCACGCACATGGCGATGGTGCGCCCGATGCCCTCGGCCGCCTCCCGCAGCAGCGCGGAGCTGGGCTGGTCTCCCTCGTCGGCGAGCCGCACCACGTCCTCGATGCGCGGGCGGCCCGCGGAGAACAGGGCGTGCAGCGGCCCGCCGGGGTGCTTGCCCGCCACGATCGCCGCCTCGCGGAGCAGGGCCTCGCCGCCCGCCATGCTCACCAGGCTGCCCGCGCTTCCCTGCGCGCCGCGATGCAGCCGCCCGTTGGAGATCAGACCCGCCCCCACCCAGGCGCCGATCTTGACGACGAGCGCGTCGTCATGGCCGACCGCGGCGCCGCGCCGCGACTCGGCCAGCGCCATCAGGTTGACCTCGTTGTCGATCCAGGCGGGCGCGCCGAGGCGGCGCTCCAGCCAGTCCTTGATCGGGAACTCGTGCCAGTGGGGATTGACCGGCGGGGCGATCGCGCGTCCGGTGTCGAACTCCACCGGGGCCGGCACGCCCATGCCGATGCCGCACAGGCGCGAGCCGGGGGCCGCGTCGGATGCACAGGACGTCATCGCCGCCGTGACGGCCTTCAGCACGACCTCCGGGGCGCCCTTCATGTCCAGCGCCTCCTCGGCCACGCGCAGCGTGCGTCCCTCCAGGTCGGTGGCGGCCACCCGGGCGTGCGTCATGCCGAGTTCGGCGGCGAGCACGTACCCCTTCTCGGCCGCCAGGCGCAGGCCCTTGGCGGGCCGGCCGCCCGAGCTGGGCAGCATCCCCGTCTGCGTGAGCACCCCGGCCGCGAGCAGCTCCTGCACCCGCTGGTTGACCACGGTCTTGCTCAGGGCGGTCTCGGTCGTGATCTCGGTCCGGGACAGGCCGGGCCTCGACCGGAGCAGGTTCACGATCGTCGCGGTCGCCGCGTCCGCGCCGCCGGTCACCGGTGTGTCCGTGGTCATTCGCTTGGTCTGCGTCATCTTCGCTCCAATCCGACGGCGCTTTGGAGTTTCGCGGGTCAAAGTCGACCTGTCAAGGGTCATAGTCGACCACTACAAGATCAATCCCGCGGGGGTGCCTCGTTCAATGGCCGCCTGACCTCGCCGGAGGGATGGGGCGGGCGGCACCGTCTACGTGGACGGGCCGTCAGTGCAGACCGTGGTCGGGAGCAGGGGCCCTCTCGGAGGACCGGGCGCGCACGCTGGGCGCGGCCTGATGAACGGATCAGGCAGGCGGGGGCTTCAGCGGGGCGGCGAACGTCCAGCCCTTGTCCAGGAGCGCGTCTACGGCGGCCACGGCGGCGGCCAGGCGGGCCTCGTGCGGGCCGGTCACGACGACGTGGGGGAGCGCGCGGCGGTCCAGCTCCTCGCGGAAGCGGCCCGACATCCACAGCCGGACGGACTCGCCGTCCCGCCAGCCGTCCTGCTCGAACGGGACGCCGCCGGTGTCGGTGAGGATCCACAGATGGTGCCGGGCCTCGTGCCGCGGGAAGCCCTCGGGCGCGGGACGGCCCAGGTAGCGCTCGTACCACAGCGCGGTGGCGAACCCGTCGGTGTCGCACACCAGGACCGGCGAGCCGGTACGGGCGGCGGCGTCCTCCAGGGCCAGATGGCGTTCGGCGATCCGGGCGAAGTCCTCCTCGTCCCAGGTGAGATCGTCCAGCCACAGGCCGGGATCGCCCGCGGCGCGGCGGGCGGCGGCCAGCTTCTCCTCGCAGTACGTGCGGCCGTACTCGGGGACGCAGCGGGTGGCGGCCCAGTCGCCGCCGCGCGCGGCGTAGTGGCCGGTGAGGGCGCGGGCGAGGGTGGTGGTGCCGGTCGACTCGGCGCCGACGACCACCACCCGCCGGGCCAGATGGCCGCGGACCGGCGGGGCCAGCCACCGCCAGCACGCGGCCGGGTCGTCGCGGACCGCGGTGCCACTGACCGGGAAGCGCTCGCGGGGCGGGTCCACCGGGACGTGCGCGGCGTCCATCCGCCGGGCCAGCTCGGGCCCGTACGGCTCGGAGCTGAACACCGCGTCCACCGGGGCGTCGAGCCCCGAGCGGAAGGCGGCGACATGGGCGTCCCAGGCGGCGTCGGAGTCGTAGTCGATCTCGTGGTCGTCCACCACCGGCACGATCTCCACGTGCGGCTGCGGGTGGGTCTCGCGGAGCCACGCGGCGCGCAGGGCGAGCGGGACGCTCTCCACCGTGGAGCCGGCCGCGATCACCGTGACCCGGTCGCACGCCGCCGCCGCGGTGTCGATGAGGTGGTGGTGCCCGGCGTGCGGGGGGTAGAACTTGCCGATCACCATCCCGTGGCGGTACGTCATGCGGGCACCGGGGCGGGGCCGGCCTGGGACCGGTGGTCCTGCCGCCAGGCGTTCAGGCCCAGCACGCACAGGGTCAGGAAGATGACGTAGAGGACGCTGGTCAGCTTGAGGTCCTTGTACCAGTAGAGCGGGATGTAGACCAGGTCGGCGGCGATCCAGATCCACCACGACTCCAGCAGCTTGCGGGACTGGCCGTAGACGGCCATCAGCGACAGCGCGGTGGTGAGGGCGTCCCAGAAGGGCACCGTGGAGTCGGTCCACGCGGTCAGCGCCCAGGTCAGCACGCCCGTGGTGGCGGCGCCGGCGGTGAGCAGGGCGATCCAGGCGTTCCGGGTCGTCCGGGTGACGGGCAGCGCGTCGCGGCCCTCCCCGCCGTACAGCCACACCCACCAGCCGTAGCACTGGAGCGCGATGTAGACGACCTGGAGGCCGGCGTCGGCGTAGAGGCCGCCGTCCAGGAAGACCAGGCCGAGCAGGATCACGTTGGCGATGCCGATCGGCCAGTTGAGGATGTTCTGGCGGACCACCAGCCAGACGTTCACCGCGCCGGTGGCGAAGCCGAGCAGCTCGGCCCAGCTGGTCGGGACCGTTCCAAGGTGGAAGGCGGGCTGGAGCAGCGGGCCGAGCAGCGGGCCGAGCAGGTCGTGCGGCGTCATGGACGGCTCCCGGGGGGCTGAAATCGTCGGGCCGACGATAACACCGGCCGGACGCCACCGGTCAGGCGCTCTCGCGGACCACCAGATGCGGCTGCAGGATCACCACCGGGTCGGCCACCGCCTCGCCCTGGATCCGGGAGATCAGCAGCCTGGCCATCCGGCGGCCCATCTCCTCCACCGACTGGTGGACGGTGGTCAGCGGCGGGTCGGCGATCGGGGCGCTGGCCGAGTCCTCGAACCCGATCACCGCCACGTCCTCGGGGATCCGCCGCCCCTCCTTCTTCAGCACCCGCATCGCGCCGAGCGCCATCGGGTCGTCGGCCGCGAACACCGCGTCCATCGCGGGATCGCGCTCCAGCAGCTCGTAGGCCGCCTGGACACCGCTGGCCTCGCTGAAGTCGCCGTACACCACCAGCTCGGGCAGCCCGGCCTCGGCCAGGGCGTCGCGGTAGCCGGTGAGCCGGTCGACGCCCACCCCCATGTCCTGGGGGCCCGCGATCGTCGCGATCCGGCGCCGCCCCTGCCGCAGCAGGTGGTCCACGGCCTGCCGGGCGCCGTCACGGTTGTCGACGTCCACGTAGGACACGGGCGACAGCCCCGGCGGCCGGCCGCCGAGCACCGTCGGCACCCCGCCGGCCTCCAGCTTGGCCGGCAGCGGATCGTCGCCGTGCAGCGAGGTCAGCAGCACCCCGTCCACGTGCTGCCCGGTCAGGTAGTTCTCCAGCCGGGCGTACTCGGCGGGCGACTGGGCCAGCGCGAGCAGCAGCTGCAGCCCGGTGTCGCTGAGCTCGGTGCTGATCCCGCGGATGATCCCCGCGAAGAACGGCTCGTCGAACACCCGCTGCTCGGACTCGGCCACCACCAGCGCCACCGTGTCGGTGCGCCGGGTCACCAGCGTGCGGGCGGCGCGGTTGGGGACGTAGCCCAGCTCGTCGATCGCCCGCAGCACCGCCTCGCGGGCCTCCGCGCTCACCCGCGGCGAGCCGTTGATCACACGCGAGACCGTGCCCCGGCCGACCCCGGCACGGGCCGCCACTTCCTCCAGCGTCGGGCGCGCCGAGACCCGCCTCATCCCCATCGCCTGCTCATCCTGCCCCGCCTCTTCTCTCTGCCGCCCCCGCCGCTCGCCCCGCCGGGCCGCGCCCCGCCGTGGAGCGGAACCCACGGCGCGGCGTGACATGCTCAGCGATGATCCGGCGGACCTCCCCGCCGGATCACGTCCGCGTACCAGCGTGCGCTGTCCTTGGGCACCCGGCGCTGGGTGGCGTAGTCGACGTGGACCAGGCCGAAGCGCTTGGAGTACCCCCATGACCACTCGAAATTATCCAGCAGCGACCACGTGAAGTAGCCGCGAAGCGGAACCCCCTTGGTCACGGCGGCGTGGCACGCCCGCAGATGCTCGTCGATGTAGGAGATCCGGCCCTCGTCGTGGACCGTCCCCTCCCCGTTCAGCGTCTCGTCGTAGCCGGCGCCGTTCTCGGTGATGTAGAGGTCCACCGGCGGGTAGTCGTCCTTCAGCCGGGTCAGCACCTCGTACAGGCCGCTCGCGTCGATCTCCCAGCCCATCCCGGTGACCGGGCGGCCCGCGTTCACGAACCCGACGAACTCGCTGCCCACCCAGGGGGAGTGGGTGGAGAACGGGGAGGAGACGGCCTGGCCGGTCTCACCCTCGCCGTCCGGGCCCTCCGTCTCACCGGTCACGGTGAAGCGCGAGTAGTAGTTGATCCCGAGCAGGTCGAGCCGCTGGTTGATGGTGGCCAGGTCGCCCTCCCGCACGCACGCGTCGAACCCGTACTCCTCCACGTCGGTCAGCACGTCCGCCGGGTAGGAACCGCGCAGCAGCGGGTCCAGGAAGAACCGGTTCTGCATCCCGTCGATCCGGCGGGCCGCGTCGGCGTCGGCGTCGGACGGGCCCGCCGGGGAGATCGCGTACAGGTTGACGGCGGCGCCGAACCGGTGCCCGGGGTGGCGGGCGCGCATCGCCTGGACGGCCGCGCCGTGCCCGAGCATCAGGTGGTGGGCGGCGCGCAGCGCCGCGGCCGGCTCCCGGCGGCCCGGCGCGTGCTCGCCGGACGCGTACCCGAGGAACGCCGCGCACCAGGGCTCGTTGATCGTCATCCACTGCGGCACCCGGTCGCCGAGCACCGCGTGGATCCGGTCGGCGTAGTCGGCGAACCGGTAGGCGGTGTCGCGCTCGGGCCAGCCGCCCGCGTCCTCCAGCGGCTGCGGCAGGTCCCAGTGGTACAGGGTCGGCCACGGCTCGATCCCGGCCTCCAGCAGCGCGTCCACCAGCCGCCGGTAGAAGTCCGCGCCGGCCTGCGACAGCGGTCCCGAACCGGACGGCTGCACCCGGGGCCAGGAGATGGAGAAGCGGTAGGACGTCAGGCCGAGGTCGGACATCAGCGCGATGTCCTCCCGGAACCGGTGGTAGTGGTCGACCGCGACGTCGCCGGTGTCGCCGCCGAGCACCTTGCCCGGCGTACGGGCGAAGGTGTCCCAGATCGAGGGGCCGCGCCCGTCCTCGCCGGCCGCGCCCTCGATCTGGTAGGCGGCGGTGGCGGCACCCCAGCGGAAGCCGGCGGGGAACGTCGCCGTCGGAGCGGGGAACGTGCTGTCACTGTGCTGTACGGAGGTCACGCCTTGATCGCACCTTCCATGATTCCGCCGATGATCTGGCGGCCGAACACGATGAACACCACCAGGAGCGGCAGGATCGCCACCGTCGTCCCGGCGAACATGAGGGTGTAGTCCTTGAAGTAGGCGTTGGCGAGGTTGTTGATGGACAGCTGCACGGTGGGGTTCTCGGGGTTGAGCACCGCCAGCGGCCACATGAACTCGTTCCAGGTCTGCATGAACGTGAACAGCCCCAGAACTCCCGCCGCCGGGCGCAACGCCGGCAGCACGACCCGCCAGTAGATGCCGAACGTGGTGCAGCCGTCCACGCGGGCGGCCTCGATCAGCTCGTCGGGCACCGCCTGTGCGGCGTACTGCCGCATCATGAAGACGCCGAAGCCGGTGACCAGGAACGGCACGATCACCGCCTGCAGCTGGTTCTGCCAGCCCAGCTCCACCATGATCATGTACAGCGGGATGATGCCCATCTGGATCGGGATCATCATCGTCGCGATGATCGTGAGCAGCAGCGCGTTCTTGCCGCGGAAGCGCAGCTTGGCGAAGGCGAACCCGGCCAGCGAGGCGAAGAACACGGTGGAGATCGTCACCGCCGAGGAGGCGATCGCCGAGTTCAGCAGGCCCTTGGCGAAGTAGGCGTCGGGGTTGTCGAACAGGCGGCCCACGTTCTCGCCGAAGTTGCCGCCCGGCAGCAGCGGCGGCGGCACGTCGGCGACCACGTCGTTGGTGCGGGTGGCCACGACGATCATCCAGTAGATCGGGAAGACCGACAGCACGATCGCGACCACCAGCGTCAGGTAGGTCAGCGGGCTGGCCTCCCACAGGCCGCGGAACCGGCCGTGGCCGCGCGCCCGGCGGCGCCCGCGCCCGCCCCCGGCGGCGCGTCCCCCGCCTCCGCTCGCCCTGGTGCCGCGGGCCGGGCTCAGCATGGTCATTTGGTGCCTCCCGTGCGCCGGACGAACAAGAAGTTGACCAGGGAGAACACGATGATCATCAGGAACAGCGCCCAGGCCACCGTGGCGCCGTAGCCGTAACGGTCGTTGGTGAAGGCGTTGTCGTACATGTACATCGTGATCGTCTGGAACTGGTGCACCGCGCCGCCGTCCATCCGGTTGGTGGTGCCCACGCCGAACAGCACCGGCTCGGTGAACAGCTGGAGCCCGCCGATCGTCGCGATGATGACGGTGAAGATGATCGTCGGCTGCAGCATCGGCACCGTGATCTGCCAGAACTGCCGGATCCTGGAAGCGCCGTCGATCGCCGCCGCCTCGTACAGGTCCCTGGGGATGGCCTGCATCGCGGCCAGGTAGATCAGCGCGTTGTAGCCGGTCCAGCGCCAGTCGACCATCATCGCGATCGCCACCCAGGACCAGCCCCGGCTGGCCTGCCAGTCGATGTCGCCGGAGCCGACCAGGCCGAGCACCCAGTTGATCATTCCGTAGTCGCGGTCGAACATCTGGGTGAACACGATCGCGACCGCGGCGGTGGAGGTGACCAGCGGGGCCACCATCCCGATCCGGAACAGGGTGCTGCCGCGCATCCGCCGCGCCAGCGTGTTGGCGATGAACAGCGCCAGCACCAGCTGCGGGACGGTCGCCAGGACGAAGATCCCGATGGTGTTGACGGTCGCGTGCCAGAAGTCGCCGTCGGTCAGCAGGTAGCGGTAGTTCTCCAGGCCGGCCCACTCGCGCGTCCCGGAGGCCAGCCCCCAGTCGTGCAGCGACACCCACAGCGTGTAGAGCAGCGGGAACAGGCCGAAGAGGATGAAGACGGCGTAGAACGGCGAGATGAACAGGTACGGGGTGACCCGCAGGTCGATCCGGGCGAGCCGGGCCCGCAGGCCCGGACGAGCCCCGGGGGGTGCCGGTGGCGGGGGGCCGGTCCCGGTTGCGGGACGCAGATCGGTGGTCATGCGCCTCCTTCCGAGGAGGTCTGCCAGAGAGGTCGTGCCGGGACGCGGCGGCGGGACGGTCCGGGGAGGCGGACCGGAGGGCCGCGTCACGGGGAGTAGACGGGAGGGGCGGGGCGGGGGAGGGGCGGAGCGGGGATGCGGCGGTGGTGCCGGCCCGGGGGGCGGGGCCCTGCGGCACCACCGCCGCGCTCACGGTGGGGCGGCGCGCAGGGCGTCACCCGGCGACCGTGCCGCCCGCCGGTCTCACCGGGCGGCCTTCTTGACCTCCTCGACCGCCTTGCTCCAGGCCTCCTCGGGCTTGATCTTGCCCTGGCCCACGGCGATCAGGACGTTCTCGGCCGCGAGCCGGACCTCCTCGTTCTTCGGGCCGAGGTACACCGGCTTCACCTGGGCGGCCATGTCGCCGAAGATCTTGCCGGTGGGGGCGTCGCTGAAGTAGGCGTTCTTGGAGTCGGCCACCGCCGGGTCCTTGGCGGCCTGCGGCGAGGACGGGAAGGTGTTCTTGTCCTTGAACGCGCCCACCTGGCCCTGCGGGCTGCTCAGGAACTTGGCCAGCTCGGCGGCCTCCTTCGGGTGCTTGGACTGCTTGGGCACCGCGAGCCAGGAGCCGCCCCAGTAGCCGCCGCCGCCCGGCACCGTGGCCACGTCCCACTTGCCCTTGCCGTAGCCGCCGGAGAACTCCTCGATGCCGCCGAGCATCCAGGACGGGCAGGGCAGGGTGGCGAAGGTGTCGCGCTTGAGCGCGGTCTGCCACGGCGGGGTGAAGATCGACATGTCGGCGGTCATCTTCGCCTGGGAGAACTTCAGCGCCGTGTCGAAGGCGGTCTTCACCGACGGGTTGCTGTCGAAGACCAGGTTGTTGCTCTTGTCGAAGTAGCTGTACCCGGGACCGTTGCCGGCGTTCTGCAGGACGGTGGCGCGCAGGATCGCGGTGGGCCCGTCCAGCCACTTGGTACCGGGCACCTTGCCCTGGAACTTCTGGCCGGTCTGCAGGAACGCGTCCCAGGTCGGCCAGAGCTTGCCGACCTCGTCCCGTTCGGTGGGCAGTCCGGCCTTCTCGAACAGGTCCTTGCGGTAGCACATGCCCAGCGGGCCGATGTCGGTGCCCAGCCCGACGAGCTGGCTGCCGTCGGGGCTCAGGCCCATCTGCCACTTCCAGGGCAGGTAGTTGTTCTGCAGCTCACGGCCGCCGTGGTCGAAGAGGTTGACGAACTTGCCGCGCTGCTGCATGTAGGTGGGCAGGAGGCCCTCCTCCAGCGCGACCACGTCGCCGGCCCCGCTGTTGGTGGCGATCCACTGCTGCAACCGCGGCTTGAAGTCGTCCAGCGTGGACACCTTGCGCTGGCGGATCTTGATGTTGGGGTGGGACGCCTCGTACTGCTTGTAGAGCTGGTCGTAGCCGAACTCGCCGAAGACGTCGACGGTCAGCTCGATCGGCCCGGAGCCGCCCTCGCCGTCGTCGCCGCCACCGCAGGCGGAGGCGGCGGCCATGACACCGGCCATCACGATGGCGGCGGCCGTCCTCACCGCGGTCCTGCCGGGAGCGTTTCCGCGCCCGTGTCGCTTGGTGACCCTCATTCCGACCCCTCTCAGGTCGTGCCGGGAAAATGGAGTGTTCGGATGCCGACACCGACCGGGGCGGCACCTGTGGGAGCGCTCCCACGAAGCGAAGTCGTTCCGTCATGTGGTTGTCAATGCCTTGAAACACAACCGTTATAACCGAGTCCCGTGAGCGGGCGGCCCCGGCCCCGGTGCGGTGTTGACAGATGGGGCCGGGCGCGCGAGGCTCTGGCATGGGAGCGCTCCCAAGAAGTGGGCTTGCGGAGCGGAGAACGCGTTCCCCCAGGGCGAGCGGGCCTTGGGCTCCCGGCGCGGCGAGAGTCGTACCTCCCTCTTGCCGGGCCGGGTCGCCTCCCAGGATGGAGGGGTGCGGACATGGACCGCGCCCCTCCGTCGAGGTGCCCGCCGGGCTCAGCCGTCGGCCGCCACCGGGAGCGGGGCCGCGGCCGGCGCGGTGGAACGCCGTACGACCAGCTCGGGCCGGTAGAGCAGCTCGGTGCGCGGCGCCTTCGTCCCGCCGATCTCCTCCAGCAGCGTGCTCACCGCGGCCAGGCCCATCTCGCGGACGGGCTGGCGCACGGTGGTCAGCGGCGGATCGAGATAGGGGGTCATCGGCGAGTCGTCGAACCCCACGATCGAGACGTCCTCGGGCACCCGCAGATGGCGCTGCCGCGCGCCCCGGATCGCCCCGATCGCGATGATGTCGCTGCCGCAGCAGATGGCGGTGCAGCCGCGGTCCAGCAGCCGCTGCACGGCGGCCTGCCCGCCCTCCACCGTGAACAGCGTGTTGGCGATCAGGCCGTCGACGTCGGTGACGCCCAGGTGCTCGGCCATCCCGCGGCGGAACCCGTCGGTCTTGCGGATCGAGGGGACGAACCGGTCCTGGCCCACCGCCAGCCCGATCCGGCGGTGGCCGAGAGAGGCCAGATGCGCCACGGCCATCTCCAGCGACCCGATGTCGTCGTTGGAGATGAACGGCGCCTCGATGTCCGGCCGGAACCCGTTGACCAGCACGATCGGCAGCCCGCGGCCGATCAGCCGGGTGTAGCGGGCCCGGTCCGAGCGGGAGTCGGCGTGCAGCCCGTTCACGAAGATGATCCCCGAGACGCCGCGCTCCAGCAGCAGCTCGGTGTAGTCGTCCTCGGTGATCCCGCCCGGGGTCTGGGTGCACAGCACCGCGGTGTAGCCCGACAGGGCCAGCGCACTCTCGATGACCTGGGCGAACGTGGGGAAGATCGGGTTGGTCAGCTCCGGCACGATCAGCCCGATCAGACCCGCCCGCTGCTGCCGCAGGCGTGCCGGGCGCTCGTAGCCCAGCACGTCCAGCGCGGTCAGCACGGCCTGCCGGGTGGCCGCGGCCACGCCGGGCTTGCCGTTGAGCACGCGGCTCACGGTGGCCTCGCTGACCCCCGCGTGGGCGGCGATGTCGGCGAGGCGCATTGTCACGCTCATCAACCTACCTGTTTCCGTCCCCGTCACCTGTGCCGATGACCTCGCACCACACCGCGGTGTCCGGCGGCAGGACCACGCACTCGCCGTCCGGCCGGATCGGGCCACTGGCCAGCAGCGCGCGCCCGTAGGGCGGCACCCGCACGGTGCGGTCGCCCAGGTTCACCGCGCAGGTCAGCAGCCGGCGGTCGCCGGTCGTGCCGTCCCCGGCGCCGGGCGGGGCCTCGCGGGAGAAGACCAGCGTGCCGGGCGGGCCGACGAGCCAGCGCAGCGTGCCGTCGCCCAGCGCGGGGTGCTCGCGCCGGATGCGCAGCGCGGCGCGGTAGAGCGAGAGCATCGACTCGGGGTCGCGGGCCTGCCGCTCCACGGTGAGGTCCGCCCAGTGCGGCGGCATCGGCAGCCAGCTCCCGCCGGGGCCGAACCCGAACGGGGGAGCGTCCCCGGACCAGGGGAGCGGCACGCGGCAGCCGTCCCGTCCCGACTCGGGGTCGCGGGCGCGCTGCGGGTCCATCAGGAACTCCTCGGGCAGGTCCTGGACCTCCGCCAGGCCGAGTTCCTCGCCCTGGTAGATGTAGGCCGACCCGGGCAGCGCCAGCATGAGCAGCGCGGCGGCCCGCGCGCGCCGCACGCCCACCTCGCCGTCCCCGTAGCGGGTGACGTGCCGCTTGACGTCGTGGTTGGACAGCACCCAGGTGGTGGGGGCGCCGACCTGCGCGCTGGTGCGCAGCGATTCCTCGATGACCTCGCGCTTGGCCCGCGCGTCCCAGTCCACGGTCAGGTAGTGGAAGTTGAACGCCTGGTGCATCTCGTCGGAGCGCACGTACAGGGCGAGCCGTTCGGGCGTCGGCGCCCACGCCTCGGCCACGGCGATCCGGTCTCCCTCGTAGGAGTCCAGCAGCCGCCGCCAGGAACGGTGGATCTCGTGGACGCCGTCCTGGTCGAAGTAGGGCAGCAGGGTCCGGCCGAGCATGGTCACCTGGTCGGCGAAGCCCACGTCCGGGAGGCCCTCCGCCTTGACCATGCCGTGCGCCACGTCCACCCGGAAGCCGTCCACGCCCAGGTCGAGCCAGAACCGCAGCACGTCCTCGAACTCGGCGTGGACCTCGGGGTTCTCCCAGTTGAGGTCGGGCTGCTCGGGCGCGAACAGGTGCAGGTACCACTGCCCGCCGGGCACCCGCGTCCAGGCCGGGCCGCCGAACACCGACTCCCAGTCGTTGGGCGGCAGCGACCCGTCCTCGCCGCGGCCGTCGCGGAAGACGTAGCGCGCGCGCTCGGGACTGCCGGGCCCGGCGGCCAGCGCGGCCTGGAACCAGGCGTGGCGGTCGGAGGTGTGGTTGGGGACGACGTCCACGATGACCCGCAGCCCCCGCTCGTGCGCCTCGCGCACCAGCTCCCGGGCGTCCTCCAGCGATCCGAAGATCGGGTCGACGTCGCGGTAGTCGGCGACGTCGTAGCCGAAGTCGGCCATCGGCGAGGTGTAGAAGGGCGTCAGCCAGACGGCGTCGACCCCCAGCTCGACCAGGTGCGGCAGCCGGGCGCGCACGCCCGCCAGGTCGCCGATCCCGTCGCCGTCGGAGTCGGCGAAGCTGCGCACGTACACCTGGTAGATGACCGCGTCACGCCACCAACGGGCGGTCGCGGCCCGCCGGGCCTCGGTCGCGGACATGGTGTCGTCGACGATGTTCTGCGTCATGGTGTCCTTTGTCTGAACGTTTTCTGGACGTTTCCTGGACGTGCCGCCGCCGGGCCCCCGGCCTCGTGGGCCCGTGCCCAGTGTGCGCGGTCCGGGAGGGTTACTTGACTCCCCCGGCGGTGAGACCCGCCACGATCCGGCGCTGGAAGATCAGCACCACCGCGACCAGTGGCACGGTGACGATCACCCCCGCCGCCATCTGCGTGCCGAACGGCTGGTCGAATCCGGAGACCCCGGTGAACTTCGAGATCGCCACGGTGGCGGTCTGCATCTCCTTCCGGTTCACCACCGACAGCGCGATGATGAACTCGTTCCAGGCGGCGATGAAGGTGATGATCGCGGTGGTGAACACACCGGGCGCGGCCAGCGGCACGATGATCTTACGGAATGCCTGGCCGCGGGTGCACCCGTCCACCATGGCCGCCTGCTCCAGCTCGAACGGCAGCTGGCGGAAGAACGCGGTCAGCAGCCATACCGTCAGCGGCAGCGCGAACCCCAGGCTGGGCACGATCATCGCCTGGTAGGTGTTGATCCATCCGATGTCGGTGAAGAGCTTCAGCAGCGGGATCAGCTGGGAGATCCCCGGGAACATGGTGGTGCCGATGATGATCCCGAGCACCGCGTTCTTGAACGGGAAGTCCAGCCGGGCCAGCGCGTAGGCGGTGAACACCCCGACCACCAGCGTCAGTGCGGTCGTCAGCCCCGCCACGACGAAGCTGTTGACCAGGGCCCTGCCGAAGCCGTTGTCGCCGGCGAACACGGCGCTGAAGTTCTCGAGCGACCAGCGTACCGGGAGGATCGTGTTGTCGAACTGGTCCTGGGGGCGCCGGAAGGCCGACACCACCATCCAGTAGAAGGGGACCAGGCAGTAGAGCACCACCACGCCGATGCCCACGTACGGCAGGATCCGCTTCGCCCGCCGTCCCCGCCGTCCGCGCCGTCCGCGCTGCGCCGCGGCCCCCGCGCTCGTCCTCGCCACGGCGGTCATGCGCTCGCCCTCCCCGTCTTCCCGGTCTTCCCGGCCTTTCTGATCTTCTTGCCCTTCGTGACCTGCCGGGCGTCGCCGATGATGTCGGCGCCGAGCAGCTTGACGAACAGGTACGAGATCACCGCGATGTAGACGAACAGGATCGTGGCGTAGGCGGCGGCCGAGCCGTACCGCAGGTTGTTCGCCTCGAACCAGGAGATCATCGTCAGCGTCTCCACCGAGCGCTTGTTGACGCCGATCAGCACCGCCGGCAGGTCGAACATGCGCAGCACGTCCAGCATTCGGAACAGCACCGCGACCAGCAGCGCCGGCTTGACCAGCGGCAGTGTGATCCGCCAGAACTGCTGGACGGCGCCCGCGCCGTCCACCCGGGCCGCCTCGTACACGTCCCGGGGGATCATCTGGAGGCCGGCCAGGACCAGCAGCCCGATGAACGGGGAGGTCTTCCAGACCTCGGCGATGATGACGGCGAGCTTGGACTCGAACCCGTCGGCGGTCCACAGGACCTGCTGCCGGATCATGGCGTTGAACGCGCCGTCCGCCTGGAAGATCCAGCGCCACAGCAGCCCGGAGATCGCGGTGGGGATCGCCCACGGCACCAGGACGCTCGCCCGGACCAGCCCGCGCCCCCGGAACGCCCACTGCATGATCAGGGCCATGGTGACGCCGATGACGGTCTCCAGGGTCACGGTGGTGACGGTGAAGAACGTGGTGTTGCCGAAGGCGTTCCAGAACGTCCCGGCCGCGTCGCCGGAGAAGATCGCGGTGTAGTTGTCCAGCCCGACGAACCGTTCGCCCTCCACGACGAAGCCGTCGGCGTCCAGGGTCTGCCCTCGGGTGAACAGCGATTCGCGGAACCCGGCGATCACCGGATAACCGACGACCAGCCCGAGCACCAGCAGGGTCGGGGACAGCAGGAACGCGGCCAGCCGGCGCGAGCCCGAGACGTCCTTGCGGGGACGGGCGGAGCGGCCCCCCGGCCGGGGGGCCGCTGGCGCCTTTCCCTTCCTGTCAACGGTGGTGGCCATCTGCCCTGTCACTCCAGGTCACTGGGTGGTCAGCCGGCCCAGCTTGCCCTGGAGGTCCGTTAGCGCCGCGGCGGTGTCGGTCTTGCCGCTCACCGCGTCGTAGACGGCGCCCTGGATGGCCGCGGTGACGTCGCCGTACTTGACGGCGGCGGGACGGGACTTGGCCTTCTCGATCGCGGTCTTCAGCGTCGGCAGGAACGGATACTTCTTGGTCATGTCGGGGTCGCTGTAGAGCGAGGCGACGGTGGGCGCCTGGGAGGTCGCCAGCGAGTTGGCCTTCTGCTGGGCGCCGTCGGCCATGTACTTGATGAAGTCGAGCGCGCTGGCCTTGTTCTTGGCGAACGCGGAGATCGCGTAGTTGTGGCCGCCGAGGTTGGCGGCGCCGGGCCCGTCGGGGCCGGGGATCGGAGCGACCGCGAACCTGCCCGCCACCTTGGACGAGCCGTCCTTCTTGTTGGCCAGGTCGTACTGGTAGGGCCACTGGCGGTGGAAGAGCAGCTTGCCCGCCTGGAAGTGGCGGCGCCCGCCCTCGCCGTCGAGGGTCAGGGCGGCCTTGGGCATCCGGCCGTCCTTGACCGCGTTCACCAGGAAGTCCAGCCCGGCCTTGGCCTGCGGGGTGGACAGGGTCGGCTTGCCGTCGGGGCCGACGATGGTGCCGCCGGCGCTGTTGATCGCCTCGGCGGTGGTGACGGTCAGGCCCTCGGTCTTGCCGACCTCGGTGAGGTAGCAGTCGACGTTCTTGCCCTCCGGCAGCGCCTTGACCTTGTCGCAGGCGGCCCACATCTCCTGCCAG
Source organism: Actinomadura viridis (assembly GCF_015751755.1). GTDB lineage: Bacteria > Actinomycetota > Actinomycetes > Streptosporangiales > Streptosporangiaceae > Spirillospora > Spirillospora viridis. The sequence goes on along the minus strand of NZ_JADOUA010000001.1, from coordinate 5,660,557 downwards.
GTCGTGGGCGGCTCGGCGACGCCGGCCTTCTCCAGCAGGTCGGTGCGGTAGAAGAGGAGCCCGGAGTCGGAGGTCAGCGGCATCGAGTACAGCTTGCCGCGGTACTCCCCGGTGGTGACGGTCGCGGGCAGCAGCGGGGCGGTGTCGACGCCCTGGCCTCCCCGGGGCAGCTCGACCACCCAGCGGTTGGCGGCGAACTCGGCGGTCCACACCACGTCGAGGTTGAGGATCGTGTAGGCGTCGGACTTGGTGGTGGCGTTCTGGATCATCTGCTGGCGCTGGTCGTTGGGCTCGTCCGGCAGCTCGATGATCCGGGCCTGCTCGTTGGGGTGCGCCTGGTTCCAGGCGTCCACCATCTTCTGCATGTTGCCGGAACGGTCCTTGCCCGTCGCCAGGGTGATGGGCCCGCGCCCGGTGAGGGCGCCCGCCGCGTCCTCCTCGGTGGCGGCCGAGCCGCCGTCGCCGCCGCCGCAGGCGGTCAACGCGAGCGCGAGTCCGGCGAACATACCGGCCAGGGGGGTGCGCCGCATGGGTTCTCCTCGTTGCTACCGGGGTCGTGGTGTGTCGGGACCGTAGCAAGTTCTTTGCAAGAAGGTAAATCCCTTGCAGAAACTTTCTGCATGATTGTGGCCCGACTGTTATCCACGTCACGTCGACCCTCGGAGGGGCCGCTATAGCGCCCCTGGCGGGCTCGAAGGACGGGTGGTCGCCGACCGATCTGCAATCTCTTTGCTGGCCTCTTGCAAGACTTGCAGAGCGGTCCGGTGGTGGAGGCCCGCCCGGACCTCCCTTCACTTGGGGGAGGGGCGCGCCCGGACGTGCATGCGTTCGCCCTGCGGGCCGAACAGGGTGAGGACCTCGGCCGGCTCGGAGCCGGGATTGCTGAAGAGGTGCGGGATGCGGGTGTCGAACTCGGCCACCTCGCCCGGTTCCAGGATCAGGTCGTTGTCGCCGAGCCGCAGGCGGATCCGGCCGGACAGGACGTACATCCAGTCGTAGCCCTCGTGGACCTGCGGCTCCGCCCCGCCCTCCCCCCAGCGGGGCGGGACGATCTGCTTGAACGCCTGGAGGCCGCCCGGCCTGCGGGTCAGCGGGATGAAGGTGGCGCCGTGGCGCTGGATCGGCCGGGCGTGCACCCGCGGGTCGCCGGTGGCCGGCGCGCCGACGAGCTCGTCCAGCTGGACCTGGTGGGCCCGGGCCAGCGGGAGCAGGAGCTCCAGCGTGGGACGGCGCTGGCCGGATTCGAGGCGCGACAGGGTGCTGACCGAGACGCCGGTGCTCTCCGAGAGCTGGGCCAGCGTCACGCCGCGCTGCCGGCGCAGGGCCCGCAGCCGCGGTCCCACGGCCTGCAGGACGTCGTCGAAGTCAGGCGTATCCTCGTTCATCCAAATATTTGCCATCCTGGCAGCGGGATTTGTCAAGTCGGCATCGCGGAAGTGGGGAGAGGCCCGGTGGAACTGCCGGAGGGCATGGCCGAACGGCTGGCGGAAGAGCACCCGTACCCGCGCGCCTTCCTCACCGTGAGCGGGGCGCACCTGTACGGGTTCCCCTCGCTGGACTCCGACGTGGACCTGCGCGGCGTCCACCTCCTGCCGCTGGAGGAGATCGTCGGGCTCGAGACGGGGCGGGAGACCGTCGGCTGGACCTGGGACCACGCGGGCGTGGAGGCCGACGTCGTCACGCACGATCTGGTGAAGTTCTGCAGGATGCTCCTCAGGCCCAACGGCTACGTCCTGGAGCAGCTGGTCTCGCCCCTGGTCATCGCCTCCTCGCCGCTGCACGCGGAACTGCTGGCGCTCGTCCCGCGGCTGGTGACCTCCCGCCATGCCCACCACTACCTGGGGTTCGCGCGGAGCCAGTGGAGGCTTCACGAGAAGACCGGGCGGCTCAAGCCGGTGCTGTACACCTTCCGGGTCCTGCTGACCGGGATCCACCTGATGCGCACCGGCGAGGTCCAGGCCGACCTCGGCCGGCTGGCGCCCGAGTACGGGCCGTCCTGGATCCCCGAACTGATCGAGGCGAAGAGGGCCGCCGAGCACGGCGCGCTGCCGCCCGGCGCGCCCGGCGGTGAACGCCTCGCCGCCGAGGTCACCGCCCTGGCCGCACGGCTGGAGGAGGAACGGGACCGTTCGTCCCTGCCCGACCGGCCCGCCGCGCACGCGGCCCTGCACGATCTCGTCGTGGAGGCCCGCCTCGCGGGGCGGACAGGCTGACCGTTCCGTGGTGGACTGGGGGCCCCGGATGGAGGAGGAGCGTTGGAAGAGGTCTCCTGGGACGACGGCGGCTGGCTCAACCCGCCGCCCTCGCTCGCCGCTGACGGCGGCGACCTGCTGGTGACGGCCGAGCGCGGCAGCGACTTCTGGCGGACCACCGCCTACGGCTACGACCGCGACTCCGGGCACGCGCTGCTGTTCCCGCTGGCGGCCGAGGGCGCGGTCGAGGTCTCGTTCACCGCCGCCTTCACCGAGCAGTTCGACCAGGCCGGGCTGCTGGTCCGGCGGGACGAGCGCACCTGGATCAAGGCGGGCGTGGAGTTCGCCGACGGCGTCCACCAGGCCGGGGCCGTCGTCACCCTGGACCGTTCGGACTGGTCGACCGGCCCGGTACCGGACTGGTCGGGACGGGCGGTGACGATCCGGGCCAGTCGCAGCGGCGACGCCGTCACCGTCCGCGGCCGCGCCGGCGACGAGCCCTGGCGGATGCTGCGGGTCGCCCCGTTCCCCGAGGGCGTCCCGGCGTCGGCGGGCCTCTACTGCTGCGCCCCCGAACGCTCCGGGCTGACCGTCCGCTTCACCCGCCTGGCCTTCGGTCCCCCGGACGGCTCCCTGCACGGCTGAGCCCGGGCTTCACCTCTCCTGGCGCAGCAGGTCGGCGAGTTCCTCGTTCATCGCGCCGAGGAACCGGACGATCGTCCTCAGCTCGTCCTCGTCGAACCGGCTCCGCGCGGCGTCGGTGCTCCGGGCGAGCGGGCGGAAGAACTCGCGGGCGACCGCCATGCCGTGCGGCGCGTAGTGCAGGTGGACGACGCGGCGGTCGGGGCCGTCGCGCGTACGGCGGATGTGGCCGTTGCGCTCCAGCCGGTCCAGGCACGCCGTCACCGCGCCCGAGGTGAGGTTGAGGTGCTCGCGCAGCCGCCCCGGGGTCAGCGGCCCCTCCCGCTCGTCCCCGTCCAGGATCGCGATCAGCGCCAGGACGTCGGTCTGGTGCAGGTTCTGCGAGCGGGCGAAATCGTGCGTGACGCGGTTGAACGCCGCGTTCATCCGGCGCAGCTGGACGGCGAAGCTCTGGAGGTCGGCGGGCGGCCCCCCGGAGGCCGGAGGCTCCGGGGACTCGCCCGTGCCCCCGCGAGGGTAGGAGTCGGTCACTCCGCTAGGATAATGAATCTCAATCATCAAGATTCTCAATGACCCTGACTATCGGAGGTGGGCCGCCCCCATGACGGTCGCACGACGCACGGCACGCTGGGCCGTCCCGGTGCTGCTCCTGGTGGCCTGGCTGGGCATCGGCGGCACGCTGGGCCCGTACGCGGGCAAGCTCGGCGAGGTCTCCACCAACGATCAGGCCGCGTTCCTTCCCCAGGACGCCGACTCCACACGCGTGATCGAGGCGCAGAAGGCGTTCCGCCAGCAGGAGGCGCTGCCGGCGATCGTGGTGTGGACGGTGCCGGACGGCCGGGTCACCCCCGCCCAGCAGGCCACCGCGACCCGCGTCCTGGCCTCGCTCAACGGAACGCCGCAGGTCAGCGGCCAGGTCTCGCCCGCGCTGCCCTCCGCCGACGGCCGCGCCCTCCAGGGGATCGTCCCGCTGCGCGCGGACCTGGGCGAGGAGACCGAGCCCACCATCGTCAAGCTCCGCGCCGACGCCGGACAGGTCCAGGGAACGACCGTGTACGTCGGCGGCCCGGCCGCCACCCAGGCCGACCTCAAGGACGCCTTCGCCGGCATCGACGGGCTCCTGCTGGGCGTCGCGCTCGGCGTCGTCCTGGTGATCCTGCTGCTGGTCTACCGGAGCCTGCTGCTGCCCCTGGTCATCATCCTCGGGTCGGTGTTCGCGCTCGGGCTGGCCTGCGCCATCGTGTACGCGCTGGCCGACGGCGACGTCGTACGGGTGGACGGCCAGGTGCAGGGCATCCTGTCGATCCTGGTCATCGGGGCCGCCACCGACTACGCGCTGCTCCTGACCGCCCGCTTCCGCGAGGAACTGGCCCGGCGCGGCGACCGGTTCGCCGCGGTCAGGGCGGCCGTGCGCCGTTCGGCCGGCGCGATCGTCGCCAGCGCGGGCACCGTCGCGCTCGGCCTGCTGGCCCTGCTGCTGAGCGACCTCACCAACAACCAGGCGCTCGGCCCTGTCGGCGCCATCGGCATCGTCTGCTCCGTGCTGAGCGTGCTGACCTTCCTGCCCGCCGCGCTCGTCCTGCTGGGCCGGGGCGCGTACTGGCCCGGCAAGGTCCGGGCCGCGGACGGCGGCGGCGGCGTCTGGCGGAAGATCGCCGCCTGGGTGGACCGGTCGCCGCGCCGGATCTGGCTGGGGACCTGCGCCGTGCTCGTCGCCGGCGCCGCGTTCTTCCCGATGCTCAACTCCCAGGGCGTCCCGCTGGACGAGACGTTCGTCAACGACGCCCCGTCGGTCGCCGCCCAGCGCGCCCTCGGCGAGCACTACCCCGGGGGTTCGGGCAACCCGGCCATCGTCATCGCCGACGCCGGGAAGGTGGCCGAGGTCACCCGCGCCGCCCAGAACACCCCTGGCGTCGCCTCCGCGACACCGGTCACCGCCACGGGCCGCCCGGGAGCCGGCGACCCGCTCGTGGTGGACGGCCGCGTCCGCGTCGACGCCACCCTCAAGGACGCCCCCGACAGCGACGCGGCCAAGAAGACCGTGGCGGCCCTGCGCGCGGAGCTGGACGAGGTGCCAGGCGCCGACGCCCTCGTGGGCGGCTACAGCGCGCAGCAGTACGACACCCAGACCACCGCCGAGCACGACCGGAACCTGATCGTCCCGGTGGTCCTGGCGATCATCCTGGTGATCCTCTTCGCCCTGCTCCGCTCGATCGTGATGCCGGTCCTCCTGGTGGCCACCGTCGCCCTGAGCTACCTGGCCACGCTTGGCGTTGCTGCGCTGGTCTTCCAGAACGTGCTCGGCTTCACCGGCACCGACGCGTCCGTACCCCTGTACGGCTTCGTCTTCCTGGTGGCGCTCGGCGTGGACTACAACATCTTCCTGATGACCCGTGTCCGCGAGGAGTCGCTGCTGCACGGCACCCGCCAGGGCGTCCTGCGTGGCCTGACGGCCACGGGCGGCGTGATCACCTCGGCCGGGGTGGTGCTGGCCGCCACGTTCGCCGCCCTGGTGGTGATCCCGCTGGCCTTCCTCGCCCAGCTCGCCTTCATCGTCGCCTTCGGCGTGCTGCTGGACACCCTGGTCGTCCGTTCCCTGCTGGTGCCCGCGCTCACCCGCGACATCGGCCCGCCGGTCTGGTGGCCCAGTGCCCTCCGCCGCAAGAAGGACCTGGAGCCCGCCCTCGCGGCCAGCCCCAAGGAAGCCTGACCGCGGACGTCCCGCCGGCGCCGGAACGCGGAACGCGTCCCGGCGCCGGCACGATCAACCCGCTCCGGCCATCCCCCGGTCGCTGCCGAGCGCCCGGACCAGGGCGTCGCCGCCACGGAGGCGATGCTGGACCGCATGGCGGCACACGCCTGACGCGCGGCCCGGCCCGGACGGGGCGCGTCAGCGCCGGGCGAAGTGTTCGATCAGGCGCGAGTAGTTGTCGTCGGCGTGGCCCTCGCCGATGGCCTTGGCCACCAGGTCCAGGGTGTAGGCGGGGAACTCGTCGTCGATGCCGCGGGCCCGGCTCTCCCGGACGAGGTCTTCCAGCGAGGGCAGGTGGTGCTTGAGCGCTCCGTACTCCACCGCGTGGTCGTCACGGTCGACCGCGTCCGCGATGGACGGCAGGAACGACACCAGCGCGGAGACGGAGGCGCCGGCGCTTTCCAGGAACCGCCCCAGCTCGATGCCCTCGTCCGACAGCAGCGCGGCGGCGTGCAGGAAACCGTTCAGCGTTCCCCACATGACGCCGTGCACGGCCATCCCGTACAGGACCGGCGCCCCCGGGTCGTCGGCGATCAGGCTCCCCCGGCCGCCCAGGAGCCGCAGCGCCGGGTGAAGGCGGTCGTACACCGTGCTCGCGCCGCCGTAGAACACCACGCTGTCCGGGTGCCCGATGGCCGGGGCGATCGTCATGATCTGCCCGTGCAGGTACTCCGCGCCTTGCCCTTCGGCCCATCGGGCCACCTCCCGTACTTCGGCGGAGGTCCCGTCGGTCAGGTTGACCACGGCGCGGCCGGCGAGGGCGTCCCCCGCCGATTCCAGCAGCTCACGGGCGACGGCGTTGCCCTTCACGTTCACGACCACCAGCGGGCCGGCGGCGACGGCGTCGCGAACGGTGGCGGCCCGCCGCGCCCCCTTCGCCACCAGGGCGTCGGCCCTTTCCGGCGTCCGGTTCCACACGGTGGTCGGGTGCCCGCCCTCCAGGAAGGCACCCGCGAGCGCGGTCCCCATCTCGCCCAGGCCGATCACGGTCACGGGCGTGCGGGTTCCGGTGGTCTCCAAGGTCGTGGTCATGGTGTCGTCCCCTTCAGATCGTCGATCACCGGCCACGCTAGGAACTCAACCTGACTTGAGGTCAAGCGGCGATCACGGGGGCGCCTCAGGGGCGCGGTGCGGCCCTTTCGAGATCGTCGACGGTGCCGGACATGATCGTCCGCAGGTGCTCGGTGATGTGGCCGGCGGGCCAGTCCCACCAGGCGAGGGCGAGCAGGCGCGCGATGTCGCCGTCGTCGTAGCGGGTACGGATGAGCCTGGCCGGGTTGCCGCCGGCGATGCCGTAGTCGGGGACGTCCTCGGTGACGACCGAACCCGAGGCGATGATCGCGCCGTGCCCGATCCTCACGCCCGGCATCACCATGACGCCGTACCCGAACCACACGTCGTGGCCCACCACGGTGTCGCCCCGGCCCGGCAGGCCGCTGATCAGGTCGAAGTGCTCGGCCCAGGAACCGCCCATGATGGGGAAGGGGAAGGTGGAGGGGCCGTCCAACCGGTGGTTGGCGCCGTTCATGATGAAGCGCACCCCGGTGGCCAGCGCGCAGAACCTGCCGATGACCAGCTTCTCCGGGCCGTAGTGGTAGAGCACGTTGCGGGTCTCGAACGCGGTGGGGTCGTCCGGGTCGTCGTAGTACGTGTACTCGCCGACCTCGATCAACGGTGAGGTCACCAGCGGCTTGAGCAGGACCACGCGCGGCTGCTCCGGGAACGGGTGCAGCGCCGTCGGGTCCGCGGGGATCGAGTTGATGGCGACCGCCTTTCGGCCAGGGGATCCGGGCGGATCCCGTCGGGTGTACGTCAGGGGGTGCGGTCCAGGAGGGCCTGGACCGCGGGGCGGGCGCCGGGGAGACCGGCGCCGTGCAGCCAGGGCAGCCTGTCGGGGATGTCGTCGCGGAAGCAACCGAAATTGCCGGCGAGGGCGCCCAGGAAGGCCCGCTGGGCGGCGGTCAGCGGGTCACCCGGGACGTACGGCCGGGGGAACGCCCTGGCCAGGAGCGGGCCCCAGTCGCGGTCGACGGTGAAGTCGCTGGTGATCCGGGCCACGGCCAGCGCCGCGGGGAGCACGTCCTCGAAGGCGGTGGTCCGTTCCAGCAGCGCGGCGAGCAGGGTGAAGCGGAACCAGCCGTCGAACTGGGGCAGCGGGACGGTGAACCACGCGTCCGCCGCCGCGGGGTCCTGGAGCGCATCCAGGAGCACTCGCGTGGCCTGGGGATTCCCGGCGAGACCCGGGGAGAGGGCGGCGCAGACCCGGACGGCGGGGTCGGGATCGGCGAGCAGGGGCGTGGTGTCGTGGCCCCATCGTCCGAGGGCGAGGATCGCCACCGCGCGTTCGCGGCGGCCGCCGCAGGTGGCGAGGACCCGCCGGACCCTCGCGGCGGCCTCCGGCCGGCGCTCGGCGAGATCGGAGGCCTTGAGCAGGGCGCACGCCGCGCCGAGGGCCGCCTCGCGGACGATGGGGTCCGGGTCGTCGATGTAGGGGGAGACGGCGTCGTGGACGGCGGGACGGGCGGCGCGGCAGGCGTCGGCGGCAGCGGGGCGGTCGGGGTCGCCGCGGACGGCGTTCTCCGCCAGGTCGTCCAGCCATTCCAGCAGCCGGGCGCGGAACGGATGCCGCAGGTCGTACCAGGGATGAGGGCTCTTCCACTGGCCGAGGGTGCGCGGGTCCGCCAGGATCGCGGCGACGAACAGCGCGGCGGGTGCGGTGGCGCTGAACAGGGCACCGCCGGGTAGCAGCGTTTCTTCGAGCCGTTCGAGCGCCTCGGAACGGACGCCCGCGTCCTCGTCCAGGAGCCGTGACAGGTGGACCGGGGTGTCCTCCGCGGGGCCCTCCGCGTGTTCCAGCGAGGACCAGTCCGTCCCCTTGAGGAGCAGGCGGGGATCGTGAGTCATGGTCCCAGCATGGTGGGTGGTCACTTCTCACGCTTGAGGATTCCCGCCGATGCCACCTTCCGGCCCTCCCCGGGGGAGGGAACATGACCTTCACAGTGAGCGGAGCCTACGGAGCAGGAAGTCGCGTTCGGCGGCGTTCCCGGCCAGGCCGATCGCCGCCTCGTAGGCCCCGGCGGCCTCGGCCGTGCGGCCCAGGCGCCGCAGCAGGTCGGCGCGGACGGCGTGGAACACGTGGTAGCCGTCCAGCGCGAGGCCGTCCACCAGGGCGAGGGCCGCCTCCGGGCCGTCGGTCTCGGCCACCGCGACCGCCCGGTTGAGGGCCACGACCGGGGTCGGCGCGATGGCCATGAGGTGGTCGTAGAGCCGGAGGATCTGCCGCCAGTCGGTGGGCGGCGGGTCGCTGTGCACGGCGTTGATCGCCGCCTGGATCTGGTACGGCCCGGGCCGGTCGCGGCGCAGGCAGCGGCGGACGAGGGCCTGGCCCTCGGCGACGAGGTCGCCGTCCCACAGGGCGCGGTCCTGCTCGGGGAGGGGGACCAGGACGCCGCCGGGGCCGGTCCGGGCGCGGCGGCGCGACTCCTGCAGCAGCATCAGCGCGAGCAGGCCCGTGACCTCGGGTTCGTCGGGCATCAGCCCGTGGAGCAGGCGGCCGAGCCGGATCGCCTCGGCGCACAGGTCCGCGCGGACCAGCGCGTCGCCCGACCCGGCCGCGTACCCCTCGTTGAAGACCAGGTACAGGACGGCCAGCACCGCGCCGAGCCGGTCGGGCAGGTCGGCCTCGCGCGGGACCCGGTACGGGATCCGGGCGTCGCGGATCTTGCCCTTGGCCCGGACCAGCCGCTGGGCCATGGTCGGCTCGGGCACCAGGAACGCCCGCGCGATCTCGGCGGTGGTGAGCCCGCCCAGCAGCCGCAGCGTCAGCGCGACCCGCGCGGCGGGGGCGAGCGCGGGATGGCAGCAGGTGAAGATCAGGCGCAGCCGGTCGTCGTGCACGGGCCCCTCCTCGGCGGGCTCGCCGCCCGCGCGCAGCAGGGCGGCCTCGGCGTGCCGGTCGTCGCGGGACGCCTCGCGGCGCAGCCGGTCGATCGCCCGGTTGCGGGCGGTGGTGATGATCCAGCCCGCCGGGCTCGGCGGCGTCCCCTCGTCCGGCCACCGCCGCACGGCCACGGCGAACGCGTCCTGGACCGCCTCCTCGGCGAGGTCGATGTCGCCGAAGTGGCGGACCAGGACGGCCACCGCGCGCCCGTACTCCTCCCGGAACACGCGCTCGATCCCGGTCATCGGCGGGTCAGGCCGGCTCGCCCTGGAACGGCCGCACCTCGATCGGCAGACCCGTGATCGCGGCGATCCGGCGGCCCCATTCGAGCGCGGAGTCCAGGTCGGGGGCCCTGACGATGGTGAACCCGCCGAGGATCTCCTTGCCCTCGGTGAACGGGCCGTCGGTCATCACGGCCTCGCCGTCCCTGTCGCGGACGACGGTGGCGGTGCTCGGATCGTGCAGCCCCGCGCCGAAGACCCACGCCCCGGCGGCCCGCATCTCGTCGTTCAGCGCCCCGAGCTCCCGCATGATCGGCTCCAGGGCCTCGGGCGGCGGGACGACCCCGGCGGGCTGGTACATGCTCAGCAGGTAGGTCTTCACGGTTCCTCCCGGTCGCCGGCGGGCCGGCGACGTGCCGGCTCTCACCCCCTATACGAACGGGTTCTGCCCGGATCGACACCGGACGCGCTTCGGGGCGGAAAATCTTCGGGCCGTGCGTTCAGACGCGGGGGAGCGGGCGGCCGGCGGAGGACGGTCCGCGGGAGAGGAGCGCGTCCACGGCCTCCGGCGCGAGGACGTGGTCCAGGACCAGGCCCGCGCATCCGGCCAGTCCCGCCGCGTCCCCCAGCAGGCTGGGCTCGATGCGCAGCCTCCCGGTGGCCAGGGCGGTGGCGCGCTGGTAGACCGACTCGCGGACGCCCGCGATCAGGGGTTCGTACGCGCCGGTGAGGTCGCCGCCGAGCAGCACGACGGCGGGGTTGAGGAGGTTGACCGCGCCGGCGACGACCTCGCCGATGCGGCGGCCCGCCTCGCGGATCAGGGTGACGGTGCCGGGATCGCCCGCGCGCGCGAGCCCGGCCAGCTCGGCCAGGTCGGCGGCGGGGGAGCGGGCGAGGAGCGCGGCGCCGCCGGCCACCGCCTCGACGCAGTCGAGGTTGCCGCAGCGGCACCGGACGCCGCCGCCGTCGCCGACCGGGATGTGCCCGATCTCCCCGGCCGCGCCCAGCGCTCCCCGCTGCACCCGGCCTTCGGTGATGATGCCCGCGCCGATGCCGGTGGACAGCTTGACGAACAGCATGTCGTCCACCTCGTGCCGGAAGCGGGACTGGTACTCGCCCAGGGCCGCGATGTTGACGTCGTTGTCGACGTAGGCGGGGACCTCGAAGCGCGCGGCGATCGGCGGACCGATGGGGACGCCGTCCCAGCGTCCCGTGGCGTACTCGACGGGATCGGGGACGCCGATGCCCGCCCCCCGTACGGCGGGACCGCCGGCGGCCTCCAGCAGGCCCGCCCACGTCGTGAGCAGGACGGGAAGCGTCGCCTCGGGGCCCCGGCCGGTGGCGATGTCGTCGCGGGCGAGGACGGTGCCGGCCAGGTCGCACACCGCGACCTGGCCGCGGGAACGGCCCAGGTTGGCGACCAGGATCGCGCCGCCGGAGGGGTCGAACTCCAGGCGGGCGGGGGGCCGGCCGCCGGTCGAGGGGCCGTCGGCGCGCTCGGCGACCAGGCCGTGCGCGATCAGCTCGTTCACCCGGAGGGTCACGGCGGGCCGGGACAGGCCGGTGATCCGGCCCAGCTCGGCGCGGGTGGAGACGTGCCGCTCGCGGATGAGGCGGAGCACGTCGCCGCTGGAGGACGGCCGACGGGTCATCCGGTCAGTGAAGCACGGGCGCCGAGTTGTCACAAGATGGGGGAGTTTTGTCAGGCAGGCTGCCTAAGTGGGTTGTGCCGTTTATCCGAAGAACGCTAGTTTTCTGATCTCACCCCAGGCCAGAGCAGGAGCGTCCCGATGACCGGCTCACCGCACCCCGTCGTCGCGCGGGTCACCCAGCGCATCGCCGAACGCAGCGCCGGGCGCCGCGCGGCGTACCTGCGCAGGATCGAGGAGGCAGCGTCCGAGGGCCCCGCCCGGGGCGCCCTCGGCTGCGCCAACCTCGCGCACGGCTTCGCCGCCTGCGGGCCCGCCGAGAAGCTCCAGCTCAAGGGGACGGCGGCGAGGAACGTCGCGATCGTCTCCTCCTACAACGACATGCTCTCGGCCCACCAGCCGCTGCGGGACTACCCCGAGATCCTCAAGGACGCCGTGCGCGAGGCCGGCGGCACGGCCCAGTTCGCCGGGGGCGTGCCCGCCATGTGCGACGGCATCACCCAGGGCCGGGCGGGCATGGAGCTGTCGCTGTTCAGCCGGGACGTCGTCGCCATGGCGACCGCGATCGCGCTGTCGCACGAGATGTTCGACGGGGCGCTGATGCTCGGCGTCTGCGACAAGATCGTGCCCGGCCTGGTCATCGGCGCCCTCTCGTTCGGGCACCTGCCGGTGATCCTCGTCCCGGCCGGGCCGATGCCCTCCGGGCTGCCGAACGCCGAGAAGGCCCGGGTGCGCAAGCGTTTCGCGGCCGGCGAGATCGGGCGCGCCGAGCTGCTGGAGGCCGAGGCGGCCTCGTACCACTCCCCGGGCACCTGCACGTTCTACGGGACGGCCAACTCCAACCAGATGCTGATGGAGGTCATGGGCCTCCACCTGCCCGGCGCCAGCTTCGTGCCGCCGGGCACCGCGCTGCGCGACGCGCTGACCCGCGAGGCGGGCCGCCGCGTGCTGGCGCTGACCACGCCGGTCGGCGAGATGCTGGACGAGCGCGCGTTCGTGAACGGGGTGGTCGCGCTGCTGGCCACCGGCGGCTCCACCAACCACACGCTGCACCTGGTGGCCATGGCCGCCGCCGCCGGGCTCGAACTGACCTGGGACGACTTCGACGAGCTGTCGTCGGTCACGCCGCTGCTGACCCGGCTCTACCCCAACGGCACCGCCGACGTGAACCACTTCCACGCCGCGGGCGGCACCGCGTACCTCATCGGCGAGCTGATCGACGCCGGGCTGCTGCACGAGGACGCCCGCACGGTGGGCGGCGAGACCCTGGCCGCCTACCGCGAGTTCCCGGTGCTGGCCGAGGAGGGCCTGGCCTGGCGGCCGTCGTCCGGCACCTCCGGTGACACCGCCGTCCTGCGGCCGGTGGCCGACCCGTTCGACGCGCACGGCGGCCTGCACACGGTGCGCGGCAACCTCGGCCGCGCGGTGATCAAGGTGTCCGCCGTCCGGGAGGAGCACCGCACGATCGAGGCGCCCGCCCGCGTCTTCGAGTCCCAGCAGGAGCTGCAGGAGGCGTTCTCCGCGGGCGAGCTGGACGGCGACATGGTCGCGGTCGTCCGCTTCCAGGGGCCGCAGGCCAACGGCATGCCCGAGCTGCACAAGCTCACCCCGCCGCTGTCGGTGCTCCAGGACCGCGGCCACCGGGTCGCGCTGGTCACCGACGGGCGGATGTCGGGCGCGTCGGGCGCCGTGCCCGCCGCCATCCACGTCTCCCCGGAGGCGGCGGCCGGCGGCCCGCTGGCCCGGGTCCGCGACGGTGACATGATCCGCTTGGACGCGGGCAAGGGGCTGCTGGAAATTCTGGTTTCGGACGAGGAGTTCGCCGCCCGGGAGCCGCTCGGGGGCGCGCCCGGGAGCGCGGACGGGTCCGGAGCGGGATCTCCCGGGAACGGCGCGGAGTGGGCGGGTACCGGCCGCGAGCTGTTCCAGGCGTTCCGCCGGGCCGTGGGCCCGGCGGAACGCGGCGCCGGGGTCTTCTGATGGGGGACCCCGGAGCCGGCGCGGCCTTCCCGTGGCTGGTCGCCGACGTCGGCGGCACCAACGCGCGGTTCGCGCTGGTCGAGGGGCCGGGGGAGCGTCCCGGCCGGGTCCGGTCGCTGCCCACCCGCGAGCACGCCGGGCTGGCCGAGGCCGCCGCCGCCTACCTCGCCGAGGAGGGGGCGCGGCCCGGGGCGGCCTGCCTGGCGGTGGCCGGGCCGGTGTCGGCGGGACGGTACCGGCTGACCAACGCCGACTGGGCCCCCGGCACGGCGGAACGGGTACGCGACAGCCTCGGCCTGCCCGTCCTGCGGATCGTCAACGACTTCGAGGCGCTCGCGATGGCGCTCCCGCACCTGGCGGGCGACGACCTGCGGCCCGTCGGGGGCGGTGCGCCGCCCGTCCCGGACGGCACGGAGCGGCTGGCGGTGCTGGGCCCGGGCACCGGGCTGGGCGTCGCCGGGCTGCTGCCCCTGGACGGCCGCTGGGTCCCGCTGCCCGGCGAGGGCGGGCACGTGGACGTGCCCGCCGCGACCGACCGCGAGATCGAGGTGCTTCGCCTGCTGCGCGCCGAACCGGGCGTGGGCAGCGCCGAGCACCTGCTCTCGGGGAGCGGGCTGGTCCGCCTCCACCGGCTGCTCGGCGTGATCCACGGCGTCCGGGTGGAGCCGATGACGGCCGCGCGGATCTGCGCCGCGGACGAGGACCCGCTGTGCGCGGAGACCATCGAGGTCTTCTGCGCCCTGCTCGGCTCGTTCGCCGGGAACGCCGCGCTCACCCTGGGCGCCCGCGGCGGCCTCTACCTGGGGGGCGGTATCCTTCCGCGGATCGCCGACGCGCTGGACCGCAGCGACTTCCGGAGCCGGTTCGAGAGCAAGCCACCGGTCGAGGACTACCTGCGGGCCATCCCCACCGCGCTCATCGTCCATCCGGGCCCGGCGCTGGTCGGCGCCGCGGCCTTCCTCTCGCAGACCCGCACCTCCCGATCGCTGGAGACCCCATGAACGCCCGAGAACTCCTCGACCTCGCCCCGGTCGTGCCCGTCGTCGTGCTGGACGACCCCGACGCCGCCGTCCCGATGGCCGAGGCGCTGGTCGCGGGCGGCCTGCCGGCCATCGAGGTGACGCTGCGCACCGAGGGCGCCCTGGCCGCCATCGAGCGGATCGCGGCCGGGGTGCCCGGCGCGGTCGTCGGCGCCGGGACGATCGTGACCCCCGAGGACGCCGAACGCGCGCGGCGGGCCGGTGCCGCCTTCCTGGTCAGCCCCGGCTGCACGCCGCGCCTGCGGGAGGCGATGACCGGCACCGGCCTGCCGTTCCTGCCCGGCGTGTCCAGCGCGACGGAGGCGATGGCGCTGCTGGAGCACGGGATCACGGCCATGAAGTTCTTCCCCGCCGAGGCCGCGGGCGGAGCGGCCTACCTGAAGGCGCTGGGCGGCCCCCTGCCGGGCATCCGGTTCTGCCCGACCGGCGGCGTCACCCAGGAGAACGCCTCCCGCTACCTGGCCCTGCCCAACGTGGGATGCGTCGGCGGCACGTGGCTGACCCCCGCCGACGCCGTACGGGACGGCGACTGGGCGCGCGTGGAGGAGATGGCCCGCAAGGCCGCGGCCCTGCGCCCCTGAGCCCGCGGCCCTCCTGCCGGAGCCCCGGGCCTCCTGTCGGAGGAGGCCGTTAGGCTCCGGCGTACCTTGATCACTTCACCGGCGGGAGCGGCGATGACGGAACGTCCATGGGACGGCGCCCTGGGGGCCGCGGCTCACCTGCTGGCCGAGTGGCTGCCGCGGGAGCCGGGCGGCTCCGGGCCCGCGTGGCGGCTGGAGACCGCCACCGGGCGCACGCCGCACGCCGAGCCGTGGGGGCCCGCGCCGAGCCTCGACGAGGTCGCCGCCGCGGGCGGATACCCCGGCGCGTTCGGCGGGCGGCACCCGGTGGCCGTCGAACCGCTGGCCTTCGAGGAGGGGCAGGAGCACTTCCCCGCCCAGCGGGCGTCCATCGGCCGTCCCGACGATGCCGCCGGGCAGGTCGTCGGCTTGCTCGCGCGCACCCTCGGAGAAGGGGCCGCGCAGGGGCGGGCGCTGCCGCTCCTGAGGTTCCTGGCCGGGGAGATGACCGCCTTTCTGAACTGCGACCAGCTGGTACGGATCCAGGTCGCCGCGGAGCCGGGCGGGCCGCCCCTGGCCGGCGAACTGCACCTGCTCGCCCGCGGCTTCCGTGGCGAGACCAGACGGCTGTCGGTGGCCCCCGCCGCCGCCGTACCCCCGGAGCCGGGGCCACGGGACGCCGAGACGCGCCTGCGCTGCGTCGAGACGCTGCTCAGCGAGTTCCTGTGGGTGAACAACAACAACACGGTCGACTTCCACACGGTCATCGAGCCGCACGGCCTCGTCCTCGACCTCGCCGACCCGGACGCCGCCGACGCCGCGTTCCGTGCAGGCTGGAAGGGCAGCCGTTCGTGGGACTTGCCCGCGGCGGCGGACGGCCCCGGCGGTGAGCTGGAACGCCTCCGTGACGACGAGTTCGCCGACGTCCTCGCCGAATCGGAACGGGCGGTCGTCGAGATGGCCCTGGCGTCGATGTTCCTGGAGGAGGGGGAGTGGGACGACGACCCCGAGATCCCGGGGGACCACCTCCCCGCCTGGCTGCTGCGCGAACTGGTCGGCATCGTCACCGAACGGGTCGCCGGCGGGGCGGGGATGCCGCTGGTGTACGCCGCCGGCCTGCCCTTCGCCTGGGACCTGGAGGGGGCGTGCCTGGTGCTGGCCGGACCGGAGCGGACGGCCGTGATCGACATCGACGACGGCTGCTGACCTCACGCCCGATGTCACACCCGCCCTGACCTGCTCGTCTCCGGGGTATGAGCATTCCGACACCGGAGACACTCAAGAAGCAGCGCACCGTGCTGCTCACCACATACAAGCGCGACGGCACGCCCGTGGGCACGCCGGTCAACGTCGTCGTCCTCGACGGCCGGGTGTACTTCCGCACCTACCACACGGCCTGGAAGGTCAGGCGGCTGCGCAACGACCCGCGGGCCACGATCGCGCCCAGCAGGTTCCTCGGCGAACCCACCGGCCCCGCCGCGCGCGGCCGGGCCCGGCCTCTCGACGACGCCGAGGCCGAACCGGTCCGCCGGGCGCTGGCCCGCAAGCACCCGTTCCAGCAGGGCGTGCTGGTGCCCCTGGCGCACCGGCTGATGCGCCTGCGGACCACGCACTACGAGTTCATCCTGGAGGACGCGAGGGAAGCCGTCGCCTAGCCCGCGCCGCCGGGCCGGGGCAGACCCCGGCCCGGCGGCCCTACCGGCCGCGCCTGCCGCCGGCGACCGTGAACACCGCCCGCACGATCCAGACCAGCATCGCGATCTGCAGCACCGTCAGCATCGCCACGCCCGGGCCCGCCGTGAACGCGACGACCGTGAAGGCGACGAGCATCAGCGGGAACACCGGGAACGGCCCGTGCCGGTGGGCCCGTACCGGATGCCCGTGATGGGCAGGTCGCGGCGGCCCCCAGTACGGTCGGCCCGGGACGGCCGCCCGCGACACCCGTTCGGGCAGGCCGTTGGAGCCCGGCAGGTCCGTGACCACCGCCCGCAGGTCGCCCTGGGTCTTGGCGGCCAGCGTCGCCCCGAGGCGCTCGTCGAGCTCCTGGCGGTCCAGCCGGCCCGCCGCGAAGTGATCGTGCAGCGCCGCCGTCACCGCGTCCCGCTCGGCGTCGCCGACGCGCATGTCGTCCGGCCGGGTCATCGTCACTCCTCCGGCGCGTCGGTGGGGCCGGGGTCGTCCTCGGCCAGGATCAGGTAGAGCCGCCGCCGCGCCTCGGCCAGCACGTCCTTGGCCTGGGCGACCTGCCCGGGCGAGCCCGAGTGGACGATCTGCATCACCGCGGCGCCGGTCTGCGCCGCCTGCTTGAACAGGTCGGGCACGCCCTCGCCGAAGTCGGGCGCCATCTCCGCCCACGGCTCGTCCAGCTCCTCCGCGTGCTCGGCGACGTACGCCCGGCCCTCGTCGGTCAGGTGGAACGTGCGGCGGCCCCCGGCCTCCTCACCGCGGATGAGGCCCTCGTCGGCCAGCTGCTGCAGCGCCGGGTAGATCGCGCCCGGGCTGGGCTTCCAGCCCCCGCCGCTGCGCTCGTTGATCTCCTGGATGATCTGGTAGCCGTTCCGCGGCTCCTCGGTCAGCAGCGCCAGGACGGCCGCGCGCACGTTGCCCTTCCGCGCCCGCGCGCCCCGGCCGCCCGGCCCCTTGGCCCACGGCGGGCCGCCGCGCCCGAACGGCCACGGGCCAGCGGGCGGCGGCCCCCAGGGTCCCGGCCCGCCACCGAAGAGCCCTCCGAACTCTGGCATCTCGCCCCTGCCCGTCCGGGGCCCGCAACCTCCGTGCCGGTGCCCCTTCTCATGGTGCTCATGTCCGCGCGCCGCGTTCGCCACCGCGTGGGCGGCCTTCGCGCCGAGCGCCGCCGCGGCGAAGGCCCAACGTGGATCCGGTCCCGGACCATGCGTCGTCCCCATGTTCTCCACCGCCTTCCGAGATCTCTCTATGATCTCTCGCGATACGACAACGATATATCGAAGACGTACGCCATGGCCAGATGGTTCCCGGATGCCTGGAATCAGCCGATGGTCAGCGGAGCAGGGAACGGGCCGTGGGCGCCAGCCTCCACTGTTCGGCGGGGGCCGACAGGAAGTCGGTCAGGCGGGGCAGCGTCTTCACTGTCCATTCCGGAGAGCGGGCCAGGCGTTCCTGGTGCTCGCGGAGCCGGTCCGCGTTCTCGAACGCCGCGAACCAGGCGAAGACGTTCTCGCCCTCCCGTACCGGCAACCTCGGGAACGTGTTCTCCGCGTGCTCGGTCACCAGGGTCGCGATGGGCGCCGCGCCCATCTCGGCCATGAGCGGGCTCACCTGGGCGTCGAAGAACCGGAGGAACGCGTCGCCGGCGGGAGCGTTCAGGAAGTAGAGCGTGACCATCACCCGGGACGAGGGAAGCGTGCCGGAGCCCACGGGCGGGCGGCCCTCCTTCGGGCGGAAACCGGCTCCCAGGGCGGACGGGCGCAGCAGCAGGACGTCGGACGAGTCGAGCATCGTCGCGCTGGCCGCCGGGCCGTGCGCCTTCCACGCCTCGCCTTCGAGGTAGAAGGCGGTCAGCGACCCGGCCCGGGAGCGCATGTCCGGGAACGAGCGCAGCCAGACGAACCGGTCCGGATCGTCCTCGTCGCGGAACTGGCCGATGACGTCGATCCCCACGGCCTCCTGCGTTTCGACGAACTCCCGGTCGAACAGCCCGATGAGGGTGTCCCGCTCGCCGGGACGCAGCGTGTACCGCCGCAGCTCGACGATCGGCCGGCCGTCGGCGGGCTGCACGGCGGGGGAGGGGGACGCGGGCATTCAGGGCTCCTTCACTGGAAACGGTGCGAGCAGCGTTCCAGCGCGGGCCACGGTTGATCGAGTGGCAGGAACGACGATTTGCGCAACATTCCTGCCATTAGGCTGGCGGCCATGACCACCGGAACGGTCGCGGTCGCCGCGCTCGACGACATGCCCCTGTTCGAGCTGAGCATCGCCTGCCAGGTGTTCGGCCCGGAACGCCTCGACCTGGCCGACCCGTGGTACGAGCTGCGGATGTGCGGGCTGAGGCCCGGCGCCGTGCGGTCGGAGTTCGGGTTCACCGTCGACGCCGGGCATGGCCTCGACGGCCTCGCCGGTGCGGACACGGTGATCGTTCCGGCGCTGCCGTACGTGTACGTGGAGACCGAACGGACGCTCCCGGCGGAGCTGACCGGCGCGCTCGCCGAGGCCGCCCGCGGGGGCGCGCGCATGGTGTCGCTGTGCACCGGCGCCTTCGCCCTGGCCGCCGCGGGGCTCCTCGACGGCAGGCGCGCCGCCACCCACTGGATCTTCGCCGACACGCTCGCGCGCCGTCATCCCCGGGTGCGGGTGGACGCCTCGGTCCTCTACATCGACGACGGCGACGTGCTGACCAGCGCCGGCCGCAGCGCCGGGGTGGACCTGTGCCTGCACCTGCTCCGCCGCGACCTCGGCGCGGACGCGGCCAACCGGCTGGCCCGCACCATGGTCCTGCCCGCGCACCGGCCCGGCGGCCAGGCCCAGTACATCGAACTCGCCGTCCCCAGCCCCGGTGACGAGGGGCTCGGGCCGGTCATGCAGTGGGCGGCGGAGCGCCTGGACCGGCCGCTGACCGTAGGGGAGCTGGCCCGCAGGGCCCGGATGAGCCCGCGCACGTTCGCCCGGCGGTTCGCGGCCACCACCGGGACCACACCCCTGCGCTGGCTCCTCGACCAGCGGCTCACCCAGGCGCGCAGGCTCCTGGAGTCCACCGACCTGCCGGTCGACCAGGTCGCCCGGCGCAGCGGCCTCGGATCCGCCGCCAACCTGCGCCGCCACTTCACCCCGAAGGTCGGCGTCCCGCCGAGCGACTACCGCCGCACGTTCCGCGCCGGCCCGTCCGACACGACGAGGATCGCTCGGCACGATCACCATTAGAACAGGACTCAGGGAGATGAGAATCCGCCCGCCCGCGTCCAGAGCAGGTCACCGAGGGCCGAGTGACACCGACCCTTGGTCACCCACCGCACCCCGAGCCCGAGCCTGCTTTCCAGACCCCGGTCCGTGCGTCTCCCTGATACGAGCCGTGAACGATGGAAGCCCCGGCGCCGCAAAGGCCCGGGGCTCCACATTCAGGGGTGTTCAGTGCCTCTTGAGTTGCTCCAAGAGTATCCCGAACTCGGCGCGGCCGAGCAGGAGCGCGCCACGTCCGGGGTCCTTGGAGTCCCGCACGCCGATCACGTCGTTCAGAGGGGCCACTTCAACGCAGTTTCCACCGTCGTCGCCGCTGTGTCGTGACCTGCGCCATGCGGCCTCGTTCAGGTCCATCTCTCGACCATCGTCCTTTCGATCAGCGCCCGCGAGTCGTCCACGGAGAGCGCCCTTGCTTGCAGCCTAACGAACGTCTCCGAGACCTGAGTCAGGTCTTCCGCGTCGGTGTTCGTCTCTCCACGTGCAGCGTTCTCCAGGTAGAGCACTTCAGTCCGGTCGGGTTGTGTGGCGATCGTAAAGGATGCCCGAACGCCTCGGTAGTAGGCGACAGGGGCGATCTGCAGGGCGATGTTCTCCCGTCCAAAGATCGACAGGAGGTGGCCGAGTTGTTCGTGCATCACCTCGCTGCTCCCTACCTGGCGATAGAGCACTGACTCGTCGAGAACGACGCAGATCATGGGAGGGTGGTCACGGGCGAGAATGTTTTGACGTCGCATCCTGCCTTGAACAGCCTCGTCTGTAGTCAGTAGCACCCGTGCGTACGACTCGATCTGGAGAAGACCGTAGATGTAGGTGGTCTCATAGGCGCGGAGCATCACCGCGGATTTCTCCGCTGCGGAGAAGTCGGTGAAGTAGCGCGGATAGCCGGTCGAGCGCACCAGGTCGTTCCACGCGTCGAAGAGCGCGGTCCCCGTGCCCAGCCCCTTGTCCAGCCGGGCTGCGAAGTCCTGGCGGCAGCGGGTGTTCCCCGACTCGACCTGGCTGACGTACGAACGGCTGACGGTCACGAGTGCCGCGAGTTCGGTACGCGTCAGCCCCGCCTCCTCTCGTAGCCGCGTCACCTCCGTACCGAACGACTTCAACTCTGGGGATGCCTTGCGAGTAGGCATGTCCTGACCTCCGTGAGCGAACGTAACTCGGCTTCAGGGGGCGTAAGCGAGCGGTGTGCGGTCACCGGCTTCTCGGGTGACATTACGGTGCGCAAGGGAGCCTGTGTCGTGAGTCACGACATTCGGAGGTCCAGCATGTCGGAGCCGTCCACGATCGTCCTGAAAGCCTGTCCGGAGGCGGTCAAGCAGGCCCGTGAATTCATCGCGATGGTCTTCGGGGCGTGGGGCCTTGATGACGAAATCGCCCGCACGATCGTCTCGGAGCTGACCACCAATGCCATCAGGCACGGTTCGGAGGGCGACGACCTGGTGATCGTCCGTGCGTACCTCCTGGACGGACGTCCAGTGGTGGAGACCTGGGACAGGAGCGCGTCCATGCCCGTCACCCGCGTCCCCGGGCTCGACTCCGAGTCGGGCCGGGGCCTTCTCCTAGTCGAGGCGCTGGCGCGCCGTTGGGGATGCCGCCCGCTCACCGACGGAGGGAAGGTCGTCTTCGCGGAGTTGGAGGCCAGGACGAAGTGAGGGCCAGGGGGCGTCCGGGGCGCGAACGGTCACGAATTCGTCTGGCACCCAGGCGGGCGAGCTGACATCATCCCGACATGATCTACGGAATCGAGTCGCGCTCCGCTCGGTGAGCGCCCCCGATGAGCGCGGCGCGCTCACCTCTCGTCCATCTCTCTACGAATACGCCCTGCGCCTGTATCGGGCCGAGCCCGAAGGCCGCTACCCGAAGGGCGGATACCCTCTTCAGGACCGGGGGGCGCGGGAAGGCCCCAGCTGGTCCGAAACTCAAGATGCCGCGGTCGCGGCGCTCACTCCGCTGCTGGCCGACCCGGACACGGTCCGGGCGGCGGACGAGTTCCAGCGCCGTCTCGGCGAACTGGGCGTACAGGACCGGATCTTCTCTCGCTCCCTGGCCAAGCCCTCCCCGGACGACGAGGCGGCGGCCCGCGCTCTCGGCCGCCACCTGACGCGTACGGGCACCAGTACCGCGGCCGTGGGCGTCGGCCTCCGCCTGCTGGCTCATCTCGGCGAGCCGGAGGACGTGCCCTATCTCAAGATCCTGGGATTGCTGCGGGGCCTCACCCGGCCGGTCGTCGACGCGCTCACCGGCATCGACGACTCGACCTCGGCCTTGGTCTGGCTCGGCGACCGCGTCCAGGGCCGGGAACGGCGGCACATGATCGAAGCCCTCGTCGGCCGCGACGACCCCGCTGCTCGTGCCTGGCTGATGACCATTCCTCTGGAGCCTCGTACCGTGTTCCCCGCTACCGCCCGCAGGATCGCCGGGGCCGTTCGCCTCGCGGACATCCTTTCCAAGGATCCGGTCGACCCCCGTGCGCTGGCCCAGGGGGCGCGCCTGCTGGTCAGGATGACGAACGTGGGGGACTCTCAAACCGAGATCCTCGCCTACCCGCAGGCCGTCGCCGCGTACGAAGCCATTGTGGCCCGCTCCGACCAACTGCCCCCGACCCTCGACCATTACGCGACCCTCCTGTCCCTGGCCCTAGACCTGCGGAGCGGTCCCAGCGTCCTTCTCGACTGGCGGCCCGGGCAGCGCGAGGCGCTGCAGCGCACCCTCGAACGCGTGCTCAGGTCACCCGCCTGGGCCGCCGTACAGGCCGGCGACCCCGGCGACCGGGTGGCACGCCACCGGGCCGACTGGACGCGCCGTACGGAACAGCGACTCTTCGCGCCCCGGACGGCCCCGGCCCGGTTCCGCGTCGAGGTCGCGGTACGGGATCCGCTGGTACCCCAAGCCGTCGAGACCCGGATCCTGATCGACGGTCGCCCGCTGGTGCCCGATGCCTTCGGGCAGGGCCCCGGCAACTCACCGGAGTACCTGCTCGACAGCGGACGCCTGCGCGCCGGGACCGAACCCAGGGAAGTGCAACTGGCCGAGGCGTGCTGCACCGAAGGCTGCTGCGGTGCGTTCTACGTCACCATCCGCCGCGAAGGGAACCACGTGGTGTGGCGGGACTGGCGGCGTCCGGACCTGCTTCCCTCCCGGCGACCCGTGCCCGAGCTGCCCGAGTACCGCTTCGACGCCGCCGAGTACGACGCCGAGATCGCTCATGCCGAGAACGACCGTTCGTGGGCGTGGCCTGCCCGCGAGGCCACGCGGCTGATCGCCGCGGGGCTGCGCGACCGTCCCGGACTCCTCGGCCGCTGGGACGCGAAGCTGGACTGGATCGGTACCGAATTCACCGATCCGGACGCGATCACGCTGTCCTTCACTTACCGGCCGGGACTCGCCGCCGGCCGCGCGGTCACGGACGGGCCCTCGCTGCAGTTCATATGGGACCTCCCCGACGACGGGACGCCACCCGAGGAACGGGCCGCGGCCGTGTTGCGGCGCCTCGGCGCGGAGGATCCGAAGCGCTACGCGGAGGTCAGGGGCGGCAGCCGTGAGGATGCCGAAGCGCTCGGTTACCCCTGGCCCGAGTCCCGGGGCCGGAGATAGGGCGCGGCTGCGGATGCGACGAAGATCGCTCGACTGAGGTAACTTGATGTCGAGATAAATCCGAGACGGCTTGCCCTCAAGGGAAAAGCCGCGGAAGTTAGCCGGACCCGGGTCCCGAGCAGGATCACCACTAGGGCAGGATTCAGGGAGACGAGAATCCGCCCCACCGTGGTCCCAGCGCGTTCGCGCGTACGGGGCGAGGGCCCGGGGGCCGGCGAATCGACAGTTGACGCAAGCGTCGCGCGATCATGTCCCGGACCGGACGCGCGACGGTGACGGAGGAGGAGTCCGTGTCCGCGAACAGCTTCGGCAGCCGTAACACGCTGCAGGTGGGCGACAAGTCGTACGAGATCTACCGGCTGGACGCCGTCGAGGGCTCGGCCCGGCTCCCCTACAGCCTCAAGGTGCTGCTGGAGAACCTGCTGCGCACCGAGGACGGCGCCAACGTCACCGCCGACCACATCCGCGCGCTGGCCGGCTGGGACTCCCAGGCCCAGCCCAGCAAGGAGATCCAGTTCACCCCGGCCCGCGTGATCATGCAGGACTTCACCGGCGTGCCCTGCGTGGTCGACCTGGCCACCATGCGCGAGGCCGTACGCGACCTGGGCGGCGACGCGTCCAGGATCAACCCGCTGGCGCCGGCCGAGATGGTCATCGACCACTCCGTCATCGTCGACTACTTCGGCTCGCCCGACGCCTTCGAGCGCAACGTGGCCCGCGAGTACGAGCGCAACGGCGAGCGCTACCAGTTCCTGCGCTGGGGCCAGACCGCGTTCGACGAGTTCAAGGTCGTCCCGCCCGGCACCGGCATCGTCCACCAGGTCAACATCGAGCACCTGGCCCGGGTCGTCTTCGACCGCGACGGCGTCGCCTACCCCGACACCTGCGTGGGCACCGACTCCCACACCACCATGGAGAACGGCATCGGCGTCCTGGGCTGGGGCGTCGGCGGGATCGAGGCCGAGGCCGCGATGCTCGGCCAGCCGATCTCCATGCTCATCCCGCGGGTCGTCGGCTTCAAGCTCACCGGCAAGCTCCCGTCCGGCACCACCGCCACCGACCTGGTGCTGACCATCACCGAGATGCTGCGCAAGCACGGCGTGGTCGGCAAGTTCGTGGAGTTCTACGGCGAGGGCGTGGCCGCCCTGCCGGTCGCCGACCGCGCCACCATCGGCAACATGAGCCCCGAGTTCGGCTCCACCTGCGCGATCTTCCCGATCGACGGCGAGACCCTGTCCTACCTGCGGCTGACCGGCCGCGGCGAGGAGCAGATCGCGCTGGCCGAGGCGTACGCCAAGGCGCAGGGCATGTGGCTCGACCCGTCCGCGGAGCCGGAGTTCTCCGAGTACCTCGAACTCGACCTCACCACCGTCGTCCCGTCCATCGCCGGGCCCAAGCGCCCGCAGGACCGCATCTCGCTCTCCGAGGCCAAGGAGACCTGGCGCCGCGACGTGCGCAACTACGTCTCCAGCATCCTCGGCCCGGCCGACGAGGCGTCCGACGAGTCGTTCCCGGCCTCGGACTCCCCGGCGATCGGCCAGGCCGGCGAGGGCGACAAGCCGCGCGAGCACGGCACCGACGGCGGCGGCCGGCCGTACACGCCGACCCCGGTCACCCTGGCCGACGGCACCACCTTCGAGATCGACCACGGCGCGGTCGTGATCGCCGCGATCACCTCCTGCACCAACACCTCCAACCCCTACGTCATGGTCGGCGCGGGCCTGCTCGCCAAGAAGGCCGTGGAGAAGGGCCTGACCCGCAAGCCCTGGGTCAAGACCTCGCTGGCCCCCGGCTCCCAGGTCGTCACCGGCTACCTGGAGCGCGCGGGCCTCACCCCGTACCTCGACAAGATCGGCTACAACCTGGTCGGGTACGGCTGCACCACCTGCATCGGCAACTCCGGCCCGCTGCAGGAGGAGATCTCCCAGGCCATCAACGACGCCGACCTGGCCGTCACCTCGGTGCTGTCGGGCAACCGCAACTTCGAGGGCCGCATCAACCCCGACGTGAAGATGAACTACCTGGCCTCCCCGCCGCTGGTGGTCGCCTACGCGCTCGCGGGCTCGATGGACATCGACATCCTCAACGACCCGATCGGTGAGGGCACCGACGGCCCGGTCTACCTCAACGACATCTGGCCGTCCGCCGAGGAGGTCAAGGAGATCGTCGAGGGCTCGATCGGCCAGGACATGTTCCTCCAGGACTACGCCGACGTCTTCAAGGGCGACTCCCGCTGGCAGGAGCTGGCCATCCCCACCGGAGACACCTTCGAGTGGGACCCCAACTCCACCTACGTCCGCAAGGCCCCCTACTTCGAGGGCATGGGCATGGAGCCGGCCCCCGTCACCGACATCCACGGCGCCCGCGTCCTGGCCAAGCTGGGCGACTCGGTCACCACCGACCACATCTCCCCGGCCGGCGCCATCAAGGTGGGCACGCCCGCCGCGCGCTACCTGGAGGACAACGGCGTCACGGCCAAGGACTTCAACTCCTACGGGTCCCGCCGCGGCAACCACGAGGTCATGATCCGCGGCACGTTCGCCAACATCCGGCTGCGCAACCAGCTGCTGGACGACGTCGAGGGCGGCTACACCCGCGACTTCACCCAGGAGGGCGCGCCCCAGTCGTTCATCTACGACGCCGCGCAGAACTACGCCGCGCAGGGCACCCCGCTGGTCGTCATCGCGGGCAAGGAGTACGGCTCCGGCTCGTCCCGCGACTGGGCCGCCAAGGGCACCGCCCTGCTGGGCGTCCGGGCCGTCATCGCCGAGTCCTACGAGCGGATCCACCGCTCCAACCTCATCGGCATGGGCGTCCTCCCGCTCCAGTTCAAGGACGGCGACTCCGCCGGGTCCCTCGGCCTCACCGGCACCGAGACCTTCGAGATCACCGGGGTCGAGAAGCTGAACGAGGGCGGCGTCCCGCCGGAGGTCACCGTCAGAGCCGACGGCAAGGAGTTCAAGGCCGTCGTCCGCATCGACACCCCCGGCGAGGCGGACTACTACCGCAACGGCGGCATCATGCAGTACGTCCTGCGGAACCTGCTCCGCAAGTAATCACGCCCAACCGGCCGGGCCGTCTCCCCTCAGGGAGGCGGCCCGTTCCGCGTGTGCGTTCAGGCCGCGTCGGACGATTCCGGCCCCGCCACCAGCCGCGTGTGATCGCCGAAGTCGGCGACGACCCTGAGGTGCCCGCCCAACGCCTCCACGTACTGGGCGATCGCCGCCAGGGTCGACACCTTGCCCTGCTCGATCTGCGAGACGCGCCCCTTGGAGACGGACATCCGCTCGGCGAGCGCGGCCTGAGTCAAGCCCTGGGCCCTCCGCTCCTCGGCCAGGTGGTATCCGTGGACCCGGGCATCGAGCCTCCGGCGCGACTCCGCCTCGATCTGCCGGACGGCGTCCTCTCCGATTTCTCCGACCATCCTGGCCCGGCGCGCCTCGCGTACGTCCGACCACCTGACGTGTCCCATCAAGCCCTCTCCTCCTCGGCCGCCCGTTCCTTCAGGTAGAGCTCGTACGACTCCTCCGCCCGCTGGATGGCCGCCGGGTACCAACGAGACCAATTACCCGTCTTGTCCCCAGCGACCAGCAGGATCGCCGAGCGCCAAGGATCAAAGACGAACAGGATGCGGATCTCCGACCGGCCTGCCGAGCCGGGACGCAGTTCCTTCATATTGTGGATGGTCGACCCCTTGATCTGGTCGACCAAGGGCCGGCCCAACGCGGGGCCGGCGAACGCCAACCTGTCGATGGCCTTATCGACCAGGTCGTAGGTCACATGGTCCAAGCCCTCCGCCCACTCGCGCACCTCTGCGGTCGCGTATATCTCCCACTCTTCTGGTTGCTCCACCCACGAAGGTATAGCCGATACTATACTAGTGACGCAGGGTGATTGAGTAACTTCCCTACGTGGCAGTCCGTTCTCCCGCGCTGGGCGCCGGGGGTCAGTGGGTGGTGGCGAGGCGGAGGCCGAAGGCGATGAAGGCGACGCCGGTGATCTGCTGGAGGCGGCGCCGGGCGGCGGGACGGGACAGGGCGCGGCGGGCGGCGCCGGCGGCCAGGGCCACCAGGGCGAACCACAGGAGGCCGAGGGCGGCGTGGATCAGCGCGAAGAGCAGGCTGGTCACGAACACCGGAGCGCCGTCGGGCACGAACTGCGGCAGCAGGCTCATGTAGAAGACGCCGATCTTGGGGTTGAGCAGGTTGGTGACCAGTCCCGTGCGGAAGGCCGAGCGGGCGGTGACGTCCACGTCCGGGACGTCCTCCTGAGCCGTCCCGCGGCGGCGGGCCTGCCACAGGGCCCGGCCGCCCAGGTACAGCAGGTAGCACGCCCCCGCGACGCGCAGGACGTCGAAGGCCGTACGGGACGCGGCCAGCAGCGCGGTCAGCCCGGCGGCGCCGGCGACCGCCCAGGTCAGGCACCCCGCGGTCACGCCCAGGGCGGCCAGGTAGCCGATCCGCCGCCCGCCCGTCAGGGTCGTGCGCAGCACCAGCATCGTGTCCAGGCCCGGCGTGATCGTGATCAGGGCGGCCATCGCGGCGAAGGCGAGGCAGGCGGTCATCATGGCCCAATGCTGGCATTCGCCGGTAAGGGCGGGGGCGCCGGGTGGGGCGTGGGCCGGACGCGATTGGATCGTGCCATGGCTGACCTCACGAAGAAGATCGGTGACCTCGACGTCTTCCCGCTCGCGCTGGGCGGCAACGTCTTCGGGTGGACCGCCGGCCGGGACGCCTCGTTCGCGATCCTGGACGCCTACGCGGAGGGCGGGGGCGACTTCGTCGACACGGCGGACTCCTACTCCTGGTGGGTCGGGGGCAACCGGGGCGGGGAGTCCGAGGAGATCATCGGGGAGTGGCTCGCCTCCCGGGGCGGGCGCGACCGCATGGTCATCGCGACCAAGGTCGGCGTGCACCCCGAGCACAAGGGGCTGTCGGCCACGACGATCAAGGAGGCGGCCGAGGACTCCCTGCGGCGCCTGCGGACCGACCACATCGACCTGTACTACACCCACTTCGACGATCCCTCCGTTCCGGTGGGGGAGATCATCACGGCGCTGGACGGGCTGGTCCGCGAGGGCAAGGTCCGGCAGATCGGGGTGTCCAACATCGAGCTCGACCGGCTGGAGGAGTCGCTGGCCTTCAGCGACCGGGAGGGCCTGGCCAAGTACGTCGCCATCCAGCCCGAGTACAACCTGGTCGCCCGCGAGGGGTACGAGGGCGAGCGGATGCGCGTCGCCGAGCGGCACGGGCTCGCGGCGGTGCCGTACTACGGGCTGGCCTCCGGCTTCCTCACCGGCAAGTACCGGCCGGGCGTGACGGTCGACAGTGCGCGGGCCGGGAAGGCCGGGCCGCTCCTGGAGACCGAACGGGGACGCCGGGTCCTGGCGGCGCTCGACGAGATCGCCGGCGCCCGCGGGATCGCGATGGCGACCGTGGCGCTGGCGTGGCTGCGCGCCCGGCCCACGGTGGCAGCCCCGATCGCCAGCGCCCGTACGGTGGAGCAGCTGCCCGCGCTGATGGCCGTGGCCGGGACCGTGCTCACCGGTGAGGAGGTGGCGAGCCTCACGGCCGCTTCCGAGTGATGGGGAGTCTGGACTTCCTCCTCATCGGAGGGCTCGCCGTGCTGGTCGGGGCGATCGTGCAGAGCTCGGTGGGGCTCGGCGTGGGGCTGGTGGCGACCCCGATCGTCACGATGTTCTTCCCCTCGATGATGCCCGGCGCGATCCTGGTCGCCGCGACCGTGCTCCCCCTGGCGACGCTGGCCCAGGAGGTCCGGTACGCCGACCTGAAGGGCCTGGGCTGGGCGTTCGGCGGACGGCTGGTGGGCACCCCGCTGGGCGTGTGGGTGGTCGCCGCCGTCCCCGGCCGGGTCCTCGGCACGCTGGTCGGCGTCATGGTCCTGGCCGCGCTGGGCGCGGGACTGTGGTCGGGGCACGTGCCGCGCAACCCCGGCACCCTGACCACCGCCGGGCTCATCGCCGGGACGACCGGCACCGCCTCGGCCATCGGCGGCCCCCCGATCGCCCTCCTCTACCAGCGCGAGGACGGACCCAAGGTGCGAGCGACGCTCGCCGTCTTCTTCACGGGGGGCGCGCTGCTGTCCCTGGCCACCCTCGCGGTCGCCGGTCAGCTCCCGGGGGAGCAGGTGGGCGCGGGGCTGGCGCTGACCCCGTTCGTGCTCGCGGGGTTCCTCGCGGCGGGCCCGGTGCGCAGGTACGTCGACGACGGCCGCATGCGCACCGCCATCCTCGGCGTCGTGGGCGCGTCCGCCGTCACCCTGATCGTGCGTAGCCTGATCTGATGCGTCCCACGAAGGAGGACCTGGAGGCGGCCCGCGACCGGGTCATCCCCGACGTCCTCCCACCTCCCGGCGAACCCCTGCGCGTCCTCTTCTGCGGCATCAACCCGGGCCTCTACTCCGGTGCCACGGGCCACCATTTCGCCCGCCCCGGGAACCGCTTCTGGCCCGCCCTCCACCGTTCGGGCTTCACCGAGCGCAGGCTGTCCCCCGACGAGCAGGACCTCCTGCCCTCGTACGGGCTGGGCATCACCAACCTCGCCCACCGCACCACCGCCCGCGCCGACGAGCTGACCGGCGAGGAACTGCGTGAAGGCGGGCGCCGCCTGCGTGCCCTTGTCGAACGTCACCGTCCCGCCTACCTGGCCGTCGCCGGGGTGACCGCCTACCGCACCGCGTTCGGACGGCCGCGTACGCGGATCGGCCCGCAGGAGGAGACGTTCGGCCCCGCCCGGCTCTGGGTCCTGCCCAACCCCAGCGGCCTCAACGCCAGCTGGAGCCTGGACAGGCTGACCGGGGAGTTCACCCGTCTCCGCCAGGCCGCCCAGGCCGCCGCCGACTGAGGGTCGCTCAGAACTCGGTCATGATCCCGGGATCGAACCGGACCTCGATCGGCCTGTCCGCGTGGATCGAGGTCTCCAGGTCCGTTCCCGCCGCCGCGACCGCGTGGGCCCGGTAGGAGTGGGCGCCATCGTCCAGGACCATGTCCTCGCGGGTGTGCAGGTTCTCGATCGTGTACGGGCCGAACTCGCCGTGGTCGTGCGTCGGCGCGATGCTCATGGCCCGCTCCCATCGTCGGCGTGGCGGATCAACGAACGTTCGGGACACACGTTACTCCCGCCGCCATGGCGACTTAGGGTAGCGACTTGGATGCGCTCAGTGGAGCGGGTTGGGGGTTGCGGGGGTGAGCATCGCCTGGACCTTGTTCATGAGGCCGGCGGGAGGCTCCCACAGGCTGGTGCGGCCGAGCGCCACGATGGGGCGGGGCAGGGCCCGTACGGAGGTGAGCCGCCAGTGGTGGAAGCCGGGCTCGGCCCAGGGGCCGCAGTCGCAGGAGGGGCGGTCGAGCAGGCTCGACGAGCAGACCTCGTCGAGGTCGGCCGTGGCGATGACGGCGCCGATGGTGGCCAGGGGGTCGCCGGGGTCCCAGCCGGCCGAACGGATCAGCGGCGAGTCGCACGCCTTGAGGTCGACCCGCATGGAGGCGTGGATCAGGAGGGGGCCGCGGTAGGCGGTCGGCAGTGCCTGGTTGGAGATGGACTTGCCACCTCGGGCGATCGCGAAGGCCCAGGGCTGCTGAACACTGATCGCCTGCACCCGGTCTCCTCTCGATCCGCAGATGTCCGTGACGATTTTCCCCCATTTGTCGCTATCGGCAACCCGGGCGCGCCGGACGGGGGACGTCGCGGCGGCGGGGCGGGGGACCGGCCGCTGGTCAGGCGGGGTGCCGCGTTTCCGTCATCCCTTGAGGGCACCCGCCATCAGGCCGCGCATGAAAAAGCGTCCGAGCAGCAGATACACCAGGAGGGTCGGCAGTGAGGCCAGGAGCGCCGACGCCATCTGCTGGTTGTACTGGACGGCCACCGCGCCCGAACCGGCGGTGTTGTTGAGCATCACCGTCACCGGCCAGCTGTCGGGCGCGCCGAGGAAGACCGCGAACAGGAAGTCGTTCCACAGCGACGTGAACTGCCAGATCAGCGTGACCGCGAACGCGGGGGCCGACACCGGCAGCACGATCGACGCGTACGTGCGCAGCATTCCGGCGCCGTCCACCCGGGCCGCCTCGATCAGCTCGTCCGGAATGGTCACGTAGTAGTTCCGGAAGATCAGTGTGCAGATCGGGATTCCGTACACCACATGGGCCAGCACCAGGCCGCGGATGGTGCCGACCAGTTCCATGTCGGTGAGCAGCCCGGCCAGCGGGATCATCACCGCCTGGTACGGGATGAACATTCCGAACAGGAACAGCGTGAACACCGCGTCGGCGCCGGGAAAGCGCCACTTCGACAGGACGTAGCCGTTCAGCGAGCCCAGCACCGCGGCGATCAGCGAACCGGAGACCGCGATCTTGACGCTGTTCTCCAGGCCGGGCCGCAGCGACTCCCAGGCGGCCGACCAGCCCTCCAGGCTCCAGTCCCGGGGCAGGTTCCAGGCCGTGGACGGATCGGCCTCCTGGAGGGACTTGAAGCTGGTCACCACCAGGACGTACACCGGCATCAGGAAGACCAGCACCAGGGCCAGCAGCACCGTGAAGCGCAGCGCGCGCAGCGTGCGGGGGTCGCGCAGGGCCCTCAGCGGGCCGGGACGCCCGGTGGTCGTCGTCACGCTCATCGCCGCTCCGCCCGTACGGACCAGACCAGATAGGGGATCACCAGCAGCGCCACGGCCAGCAGCAGGTACGTGGCGATGGTCGCGCCGTTGGCCGGATCGTGCGAGTCGAACACCTCCACGTACGTGGCGATGGCCGGCACGTAGGTGATGATCTGCTTGCCCGCGATCGCCATGATCAGGTCGAACACCTTCAGGGAAATATGGCCGAGGATGATCAGTGCGGACAGCGTCACCGGCCGCAGCTGCGGGAACACCACGTACCGGTACACCTTCCATTCCGAGGCGCCGTCCACGCGGGCAGCCTCCCGCAGTTCCTCGGGCACGGAACGGAATCCGGCGAGATAGAGGGCCATCACATAGCCCGACATCTGCCAGATCGCGGGCAGCGCCATGGCGGCCATTCCCCATCGCGGGTTCTGCCACCAGTCGTTGGCCAGCGCGTCCAGCCCGGCCTTGCCGAACAGCTGGTTGAGGCCGACCGCGCGTTCGGGCGGGGCCGGGTTCATCAGCCACCGCCACACCACCCCGCTGGCGATGAACGAGATCGCCATCGGGAAGAGGTAGACCGCGCGGAAACCGGCCTCGGCCTTGACGCCCTTCTCCATGAGGAAGGCCAGGAAGGCCCCCAGGAGCAGCGCGCCGCCCACGAAGACGAGGGTGAAGAGCAGCGCGTGCCGTACGGCGGGCGGCCAGCTCGGGTCGTCCCACAGGTCGACGAAGTTCTTGCCCTTGTCGAACCCGTACGGCGTGACCTCGTCATGCCGGCCGCTCACCGCGACGCGGGTGTTCCAGAAGATCAGCCCGTACACGAAGAGGCCGATCGCCAGGATCGAGGGCGAGACCAGCAGCAGGCCGGGCAGCCAGCGCCTGCTGCGTCCCGGCTTCCACCGGCGGCTCACAGGGGCGTTCTCCCCTCGCTCGGGACGGGATGGCCGGCCCCGGCCGGGAGGGCCGGGGCCGTGCCGCTACTGGGCGTTGTTCTTGGCGGCGCCGACCAGTGCCTGCTGGAGCTTGGCGACGTCCTTGTTCTGGAGGAAGAGGCCCACCGCGGTGTCGATGTCGGTGTGCCACTTCTTGTTCGCGTACACGCCGTGCCAGAACGAGCCCGCCAGCTTGACGCCGGGCTTGTTCCACTCGTTGAACGCGTACTCCAGGTAGTCCTTGTAGAGGCTCTTGTCGGCGTCCTTACGGGCCGGGATGGAGCCCTTCTTCGGGTTGAAGAGGTCCTGCCCCTCCTTGCTGGAGGCCACCTTCAGCCAGGCAAGCGCGCCGCCGCGGTGCGGGGCGTTCTTCGGCAGGGTGAAGCTGTCCGACAGCCACATGTAGGTGCCGTCCGTGCCGGGGGAGGGCGCGTACTTGAAGTCGGTGTCCAGCTTCTTGCCGAGCCCGTTGGGGGCGGGGTTGACGAAGTAGCCGTAGGCCCAGTCGCCCATGATGTTGAACGCGGCCTTGCCGTCCACGACGGCCTTGGACGCACCCTGCCAGTCGGTGGAGGCCGCCTCCGCCGTGGTGTACTTCATGATCTCGGCGAAGTCGGTCAGCGCCTTGGTGACCGCGGGGGTGCTCCAGTCGGCGCCCGGCTTCCACAGCGCGTTGTAGGCGTCGGTGCCCAGATCGCCCAGCAGGACGTTCTCCAGCAGGTGGTCGGCGGTCCACTGGGCGCCCAGCGACAGCGGCACCTTGCCGGTCTTGTCCTTGACCGCCTTCAACGCGGTGATGAAGTCGGCGATCGACGTCGGCGGGCCGGACAGCCCGGCGTCCTTGAGGATCCCGGGGTTGTACCAGAGCACGTTGGAGCGGTGGATGTTCACCGGCACCGAGTAGATCTTGCCCTGGTAGGTGATCTGCTCCAGGAGCTGCTGGGGGTAGGCCGCCTTGAGGTTGTTCTCCTCGTAGAAGGAGTCCAGCGGCTCGATCTGGCCGGCCTTGATGTAGTCGAGCAGCTCCGCGCCCGCGTGGCCCTGGAACGAGTCCGGCGGCTTGCGGTTCTGCAGCCGGCTGGCCAGCACCGCCTGCGCCTGGGTACCCGAGCCGCCCGCGATGGCGGCGTTGACGAACTTCGTCCCCGGGTTCTGCTTCTCGAACTGCTCCTGCATGGCCTTCAGGCCGTCGGCCTCGCCCGGCCCCGTCCACCAGGAGAAGACCTCCACCTGCGAGGAGTCCCCGCCTCCGTCGTCGCCACCGCCACAGCCGGAAATGGCCAGCGCGCCGGTGAGGGCCACGGCGGCGATCGCCTTCCACGATCTACGCATCGCACGTCCCTTCGTCACCCGGAGAAACAAGCGTCCGTTCGGATGACGGGAGGGTCAACAGCGGCCGGAGAAAAGTGATCTCGCGGTTACCCGGCGGCGTCCGCACAGTGATCATCGTCACTCGCCCGGAGAGCGACACGCCGGAACGGGCTATTACCCGAAGGTGAGATCATTGGCACTTTTGGCGGGACGTACCTACCAGGAAAGTGAAGGCGGCAGGGCCTCGGTCCCGGCGTCCGGCCACTCCAGCGGGCCGCCCAGCCGTGTGAGCTCGGCCACCTGGAGCCGGAACCAGGGAGAGGACTCCGGACGGCCGGCCAGCGCCACGCACTCGTCCCACGTCCACCACGCGGCGTCCTCGACCTCCTCGGGATCGAGTCGCAGCGGCGCGGAGGGGGAGGTGACCGCCCGGACGACCGGGCAGCGCTCGTTCTCCAGCGTCCCGTCCGCCGCGGTGGCCTGGTAGCGGAAGGCGGGCAGGACCGGCGTCAGTGCCTGCGCCGACACGCCCAATTCGTCCCGGAGCCTGCGCAGAACCGCGTCCCGCAGGCCCTCGCCCGGGCCGGGATGCCCGCAGCAACTGCCCGTCCACACGCCGGGGAACGTCCGCTTCCCGAGGGCGCGGCGAGTGATCAGGACCATGCCCTCGGTGTCCACCAGGAAGCACGAGAAGGCCAGGTGGTAGGGGGTATCCGCGTGGTGGCTCGGCACCTTGGGAGCCGTTCCGATGGCTTCATCGGTCTCACTGAGCAGCACGATCTCTTCGACACCCATGCCCCTCTTCCTACCCCATGACCCCCCACCTCGTACGTGAGGGTTGTGTGCGGGAACCGTGAGGGGGATTCGGCCCGCGCGCCGCGACGGGCAAAGCGTGACTAAACTCGGAACGGCCCGAGCCGGGGGCAGAGGAGCCCCTGATGAAGGAGTTGACGCGCGTGTCTCTGCTGGAGTCGATCAAGGGTCCGGAGGACCTCAAACGACTGGACGCCACGCAGGTGCCGCGGCTCGCCGGCGAGATCCGGGAGTTCCTGGTGGACGCCGTGGCCAAGACCGGCGGGCACCTGGGGCCCAACCTGGGTGTCGTCGAGCTGACCATCGCCCTGCACCGGGTCTTCGACTCGCCGCGCGACAAGATCCTCTTCGACACGGGCCACCAGTGCTACGTGCACAAGCTGCTCACCGGGCGGCACGACTTCGAGCTGCTCAAGCAGCGCGGCGGCCTGTCGGGCTACCCCAGCCAGGGCGAGTCCGAGCACGACATCATCGAGAACTCGCACGCCTCCACCGCCCTGTCGTACGCCGACGGGCTGGCCAAGGCGTTCGAGCTGCGCGGCGAGAGCGACCGCGTGGTGGTGCCCGTGGTCGGCGACGGGGCGCTCACCGGCGGGATGTGCTGGGAGGCGCTCAACAACATCGCCGAGGGCCGCGACCGCCGCGTGATCATCGTGGTCAACGACAACGGCCGCTCCTACTCGCCGACGATCGGCGGGCTGGCCAGCCACCTGGCCGACCTGCGGGTGACCTCCACCTACGAGCACGCGCTGGAGCTGGTCAAGAAGACCGTTCCGCGCGCCCCCGTGGTCGGCAACGTCGCCTACGAGACGCTGCACGGCATCAAGAAGGGCCTCAAGGACATCCTGCAGCCGCAGGCCATGTTCGAGGACCTCGGCCTCAAGTACGTGGGCCCCATCGACGGCCACGACGAGCAGGCCGTCGAGCGCGCCCTGCGCAAGGCGCACGACTTCGGCGGCCCGGTGATCGTGCACTGCATCACCCGCAAGGGCCACGGCTACGCGCCCGCGGAGAACGACGAGGAGGAGCAGTTCCACTCGCCGGGTCCGTACGACCGCGAGACCGGCGTGCAGAAGCCCAAGGGCCGGATCTGGACCAACGTCTTCAGCGAGGAGATGGTCGCGCTCGGCGCCGAGCGCGACGACATCGTCGGGATCACCGCGGCGATGCTGCACCCGGTCGGGCTGGCCGACTTCGCCGCCGCCTACCCCGACCGCGTCTACGACGTCGGGATCGCCGAGCAGCACGCGGTCACCTCGGCCGCCGGGCTGGCGATGGGCGGGATGCACCCGGTGGTGGCGATCTACGCCACGTTCCTCAACCGGGCCTTCGACCAGGTGCTGATGGACGTGGCGCTGCACCGGCAGCCCGTCACGTTCGTGCTCGACCGGGCCGGCGTGACCGGCGACGACGGCGCGAGCCACAACGGCATGTGGGACCTTTCGATCCTGCAGCTGGTCCCCGGGATGCGGATCGCGGTGCCGCGGGACGGCGCCCGGGTGCGCGAGCTGCTGCGGGAGGCCGTGGCGGTGGACGACGGCCCGACCGCGCTGCGCTTCCCCAAGGGCCCGGTGGCCGACGACATCGAGGCGATCGACTCCCTCGGCGGCATGGACGTCCTGGCCCGGCACGAGGGCGCCAACGGCACCGGGGTGCTGGTGGTCGCGGCCGGTGCGATGGCCACGCCGGCCGTCGAGGTCGGCGAGCGGCTGGCGGCGCAGGGCATCGCCGCGACCGTGGTCGACCCGCGCTGGGTCAAGCCGCTCGACCCGGCGCTGGTCGAGGCCGCCGCCGCGCACAGCCTGGTCGCGGTCGTCGAGGACAACGGCCGGGTCGGCGCGGTCGGCGACGCGGTGGCGCGGCTGCTGCGCGACTCGGGCGTCGACACGCCGGTCCGCACGTTCGGGATCCCGCAGGAGTTCCTCGACCACGCCAAGCGCGCGATGATCCTGGCGGATCTGGGGTTGACCCCGCAGG
The DNA here is from genome assembly GCF_015751755.1 of Actinomadura viridis. Taxonomy (GTDB): domain Bacteria; phylum Actinomycetota; class Actinomycetes; order Streptosporangiales; family Streptosporangiaceae; genus Spirillospora; species Spirillospora viridis. The sequence goes on along the minus strand of NZ_JADOUA010000001.1, from coordinate 5,623,406 downwards.
ACCTGGCCCGCGACATCATCGAGGCCGCGGCCGGCGTCACCTCCGACCGGGACCACGAGACCGCCCCCTCGGACTGAGCCCCGGCGGGCCGAGCCCCCTCGGGCCGGGCACCGGCGGACCGAGCACCGGCCCGGGCGGCGGTCCCGTCGTTCCGGGCCGGGTCAGCCGGTCGTGGCGCGCAGGTGCCGGACGAGGGAGCCGTCCGGCCCGGCGCGGTAGATGGAGTGCTTGACGCGGACGCGCCCGTCACGGCCGACGTAGGTCTTCCGTATGTGGAGCACCGCTCCGCGGGCATCGGCGCTGATCCAGGTCGTGGTGTGGGAGGCGTCCGCGGAGACTGCGGCCTGGGCGGCCTGGGCGGCGGCCGGGGCGAAGACCAGGATGCCTGACGCCGCCAGGCCCACCAGGGCCAGGCGGCGCGGAGTGCTCGTCATGGGGTTCCTCGGGGTTCGGCCAGGCCCGCCCGCCTGGGCGGTCCTGGAAACCATGGAAGGTCCCGCCCGCGGGTGCGGGCGGGACCGATGCGGGATGTGACTCCCGGCTAGGGTGCGTTGCCGTTACCGCTCGACTTCGCTCTTCTTCTCGAAGAGGAAGGCGCCCTCAGGGCCCGCGGCCTCGAACACCTTCTTGAACGAGACGCGGTTGCGGTGGTGGTGGCGGCGGTCGCAGTCGCGGTCGTGACGGCCGTGCTTCTTGCCGTGGTGGCGGCCGTGGTGGCCGTGGCGGCCGTGGTCGCGGCGGTCGCAGCGGCCGTGGTCGCGGCCGTGGTGGCGGTTGCGCTCGACCTCGGACTCGACGTGGAAGGCGAAGGCGCCCTCAGGCCCCGCCGCTTCGATGTTCTTCTCGAACTCCACGTCGGCCATGGCCGCGGAAGCACCGAACAGAGCCATCGCGCCGGAGGCGATGCCGACGATCGTGAAGCGTTGCAGCTTGTTCATGTGTTCGTTTCCCCCTTTTGCCACGGCGGTGTCCGCGCACCCCCGCGACTCGGTGATTCGCACATCCGGATCGGTCACCCGATCGTGATGATCCGCGGCGAACTTCTTCACGTCCTGGATTACCCACCGTGTCCGCTTGAACACTCCAAGTAGTTAAATTGTCGCTTGGTCGGTGTTTGGTGAGGCGTTGACGAGCCCCTACGGGCCGTTTCGCGGCGCGCTCTCCCGGTAACCCTCTGTAGATGGTCGAAGACGCGAGAGGACATGATGTGAACGGAAGGGCGGGGGAACGTGCACTATGGGTATGCGGATGGCAGGGCGGGCACGCCCGCCGGAAGGCCGGCCTCGTCACCCGGCGTCACGGTCGTCCTCCCCGCCCCGGGAACCCGGGGGTCGCTCCCCGATCCGTTAGACGCCCTCGGCGGACTCCAGCCGCCAGTAATGCCTGATCGAGGCCGCGGGGGTGCCCAGATCGCGGCCGGAGTAGCTCCACCGGCCCCGCAGGCGCCAGGGACGGCCCGTGCCGTCCTGGACGTACACCTGGAGCGGGAAGACGGCGTCGTGCGCCCGGATGACCCCGGCCGGATCGACCGTGGGCCGCAGCTCCGGCTCGCCCTCGCAGCGCACGCCCATGACACGCGTCCCCGGATCCTGGGCCCGCAGGCCGCGGGTCAGGTCGTGGACGAGCACGGACACGTAGTCGGGGCCGAGCCACCGCAGATCGGGCAGCCTGCCGGGAGGGGGGAAGCCGTACAGCTCTGGACCGCCGGTCACACGCGCACCGTAGCGCTCCGGTCAGGGTCGCGTCACTACTTCCGCACCGGGAGATATGGGTGGAACGCCGGGCCGTCGGGCGGTCAGTCGTCGACGGCGGCCCGCGCCGCGGCCGGGTGGCAGGCCGACCGCATGGCCTCCCAGCGGGCCAGCTTCACCCGCTCGCCGCGGCCGAGCGAACGGGCCAGCTCGATCTCCGCGGTGTCCAGGTTGAGCCAGTCGGCGTAGGTGACGACCCGGAGCCCGCGCGACTCCAGGAGCTCCTCGATCGTGCCGGTGGCCCGGGTGCCGTCCCGGCCGAGGTCGTCGAGGAGGTTGCGCACGGTCTCGGCCGCGTCGGACTTGTTGGTGCCGACGACGCCGGTCGGTCCCCGCTTGATCCAGCCCGCCACGTACTCGCGCGGGATCTGGGCGCCGTCGGGCCCGATGACCCGCCCGCCCTGGTTCGGCACGACATAGGCGCGCTCGTCGAACGGGACGCCGTCCAGTGCGACGCTCTGGTAGCCGACCGAGCGCAGCACCAGCCCGACCGGCAGCGTCTCGTACTCGCCGGTGCCGGTGACCCGGCCGGACTCGTCCAGCCGGGTGCGCTCCACCCGCAGGCCCTCGACCCGCCCGGTGCCGAGGATCTCCACGGGCGCGCGCCAGAACCGCACGTCGATGCGGCGCGGGGCGTCGTCGCCCGGCGGCTCGGTCCAGCCGTTCAGGACCTTGACGTTGCCGCGCACGTGCCGGTCGGACTCGGCCAGCTCCGCGCTCGCGGGGTCGAGTTCCATGTCCTCGGGGCGGACGTGGACCCGCACGCCGGGCAGCTCGCCCAGCTCCCGCAGCTCCTTGGTGGTGAACTTGGCCTGCGCGGGGCCGCGCCGCCCGATCATGTGGACGCGCCGGACCCGGCTGGCGGCGAGCGCCTCCAGCACGTGCTCGGGGATGTCGGTGTCGCGCAGCTCGTCGGCGGTCTTGGCCAGGATCCGCACCACGTCCACGGCCACGTTGCCGACCCCGATGACCGCGACCTCCTCGGCGGTCAGGTCGAAGGCGTGGTCGGCCGCGTCGGGGTGGCCGCAGTACCAGTTGACGAAGTCGGTGGCGGCGACGCTGCCGGGCAGGTCCTCACCGGGGATGCCCAGGTGCCGGTCGACCATCGCGCCGGTCGAGTAGAGGACCGCGTCGTAGCAGTCGAGCAGGTCGGCCCGGCTCAGGTCGCGGCCCAGCTCCACGCAACCGAAGAACCGCACCGCGGGGTTCTCCAGGACGCGCTGCAGGTACCGGGCGATCGACTTGATCGACTTGTGGTCGGGGGCGACGCCGTAGCGCACCAGCCCGTAGGGCGTCGGCAGCCGGTCGAAGACGTCCACCCGGACGTCCCCGTCGGTCTGCTTGACCAGGGCCTCGGCGGCGTACAGGCCGGCGGGCCCGGACCCGATCACTGCGACGCGCGGGGGAACAGCCATGCGCGCCATTGTGGCCCATGCCACTGCCGGAGGGACACAGTGGCCCCGCCGTGTCGGTGAAATCCCAGCTCAGGGCGTACGGCGGGGGGCTCCGAGGCGGCTGTGGCGGCGGCCGTAGACGAAGTACAGCGCGAAGCCGATGATCATCCAGGCGATGAACCGCAGCCAGGTCTCCACCGGCAGGTTGAGCATCACGAACAGGCAGGCCAGCACCGACAGGACGGGCACCAGCGGGACGAGCGGGGCGCGGAAGGCGCGCGGCAGGTCGGGCCGGGTGCGGCGCAGGATGACGACCGCGACGGAGACCACCACGAACGCGAACAGCGTGCCGATGTTGACCAGCTCGGCCAGGGCGGCCAGCGGGATGAACCCGGCCAGCGCGGCGGCGATCACGCCCATCAGGACGGTGGAGCGGTACGGGGTGCCGTAGCGCGGGTGCACGGCCGACAGCCAGGCGGGCAGCAGCCCGTCCCGGCTCATCGCGAAGAACACCCGGCTCTGCCCGAGCAGCAGGATCAGCACCACCGTGGTGAGGCCGGCGACCGCGCCGATGCTGATCACGGTGGCGAAGCCGGGATGGCCGAGGGCCTTGAACGCGTCGGCCAGCGGCGCGGCCTCGCTGAGCCGCGTGTAGTTCTGCATCCCGACGACCACCAGGGACACCGCCGCGTACAGCACGGCGGTGATGGCCAGGGAGCCGATGAGCCCGATCGGCAGGTCGCGCTGGGGGCGGCGGGCCTCCTCGGCGGCGGTGGCGACGATGTCGAAGCCGATGTAGGCGAAGAACACGATCGAGACGGCGGCGAAGATGCCGAACCAGCCGTAGCTGACCGGGGTGATGCCGAAGAGGACCTGGAGCAGCGGGGCCTTCGCGCCCTCGACCGCGGGGGTGGACTCGGCGGGCGGGATGAACGGGGTGTAGTTCTCCGCCCTGATGAAGAACAGCCCGGCCACGATCACCAGCAGCACCACCGCGACCTTGATGGTGACGACCACGGCGTTGACCCGGGAGGTGAGCTTCACGCCCAGGACCAGCACCGCGGTCACGCCCAGGACCAGCAGGACGGCGGGCACGTTGACGACGCCGCCGTCCTGGCCCGGCGGGTTGGCGATGGCGGCGGGCAGGGGGAGCCCCACGCTGTCCAGCAGCGACGCGGCGTACCCCGACCAGCCCACGGCCACCACGGCGGCGGCCAGCGCCAGCTCCAGGATGAGGTCCCAGCCGATGATCCACGCGGGCAGCTCGCCCAGCGTGGCGTAGGAGAAGGTGTAGGCCGAGCCCGCCACCGGGACGGTCGAGGCGAACTCGGCGTAGCACAGCGCGGCCAGCCCGCACACGACGGCGGCGAGGACGAACGAGATCGCGACCGCCGGCCCCGCCTTCTCCTTGGCGACCTGCCCGGTGAGCACGAAGATCCCGGTGCCGATGATGACACCGACCCCGAACACCGTGAGATCCAGGGCCGACAGGTCGCGGCGCAGGCGGTGCCCGGGGGCCTCGGTGTCGCGGACCGACTCCTCGACCGTCTTGGTACGGAACAGGCTCACGCCGTCCTCCTCGGCGGGGGCGATGGTACGGACCTATGATCACCAATCGCGGTCACCCGAAACCACAAAGTGAGTTTTGTGGAGGAAAGGGGCGCGGGCCTGGGCGTACGCGCACGTTGACTTGCGGCGAGTTGCCGCCTGTGGGGTCGCGGAGACGACAACTCGCCGCAAGTCGACGGATGGACGGCTTAGGGGAGGGAGGCCACCCCCGGTTCCAGGAAGCGGCTGCCGTTCACCTTCTCGCTGATCCCGGTCCGGTCCAGGTAGGGCGTGATGCCGCCCAGGTGGAACGGCCAGCCGGCACCGAGGATCATGCACAGGTCGATGTCCTGCGGGGCGGCGACCACGCCCTCGTCCAGCATGATCCGGATCTCCTCGGCCAGCGCCCGCAGCGCCCGGTCCAGCACCTGCTCCTCGCTGGACGGCGAGGTGCCGCCGCCGAAGATCTCCACCGCCTCGGGGTCGAGCGTGAAGTCGGGCCGGTACACCCCGCCCTTCCCGGCGGCCACGAACGCGGCGAACTTCTCCGACAGCGGGAACCGCTCAGGGAACGCGGCGTGCAGCGTCCGGTTCACGTGCAGCGCGATGGCCGGTCCGACCAGGCCCATCAGGACGAACGGCGGCATCGGCAGCCCGAGCGGCGCCGCGGCGCGCTCGGCGACCTCGATCGGGGTGCCCTCGTCCACGGTCTGGACGATCTCGGCCATCAGGCGCAGCAGGATCCGGTTGGCCACGAACGCCGGGGCGTCCTTGACCAGCACGCACGACTTCTTCAGCCGCCTGCCGGCCGCGAACGCGGTGGCCAGGGTCGCGTCGTCGGTCCGCTCGCCGCGGACGATCTCCAGCAGCGGCAGCACGGCCACCGGGTTGAAGAAGTGAAAGCCCACCACCCGCTCGGGGTGGCGGAGCCCGGAGGCCATCTCGGTGACCGACAGCGAGGAGGTGTTGGTCGCCAGCACGCACTCGCCGGAGACGTACTCCTCCAGTTCGGCGAACACCTTCTGCTTGACCGCCATCTCCTCGAAGACGGCCTCGATCACGAAGTCGGCGCCGGCGAAGGCGTCCTTGCTCAGCGACCCGGTGATCAGCGACTTGAGCCGGTTGGCCTGGTCCGGCGACACCCGGCCCTTGCCGAGCAGCGCGTCGATCTCCCCGTGGGCGTGGGCGACGCCCTTGTCCAGCCGTTCCCGGTCCAGGTCGGTCAGCACGACCGGCACCTCCAGGCGGCGGGCGAACAGCAGCGCCAGCTGCGAGGCCATCAGCCCCGCGCCGACCACGCCGACCTTGGTCACCGGCCGGGCCAGCTCCTTGCCGGGCGCCCCGGCGGGCCGCTTGGCGCGCTTCTGGGTGAGGTCGAACGCGTACAGCCCGGCACGCAGCTCGTCGCTCATGATGAGGTCGGCCAGCGCCTCGTCCTCGGCGGCGAAGCCCTCGTCCCGGGTCCGGTCCTTGGCGGCGGCGACCAGGTCCAGGGCGCGGGTGAACGACGGCGCGGCGCCGTGGAGCCTGCCCTCGACGTTCCAGCGGGTCCGCGCGACCGCCTCGTCCCAGGCCGCGCCGGTGTCGACCTCGGGCCGCTCGACGGTCAGCTCCCCGGTGAGCACGCGGGCGGTCCAGGCCAGCGACTCCTCCAGGAAGTCGGCCGAGTCGAAGATCGCGTCCGCGATGCCCAGGTCGTGGGCCTTGCGCCCGTTGAGCATCCGGTTCTGGGCCAGCGGGTTGTCGATGATGACGGTGAGCGCCCTCTCCGCGCCGATCAGGCGCGGCAGCAGGTAGGTGCCGCCCCAGCCCGGCACCAGGCCGAGGAAGGTCTCGGGCAGCGCGACCGCCGGGACGCCGGAGGAGATCGTCCGGTACGCGCAGTGCAGGGCGATCTCGACGCCGCCGCCCATCGCCGCCCCGTTGACGTAGGCGAACGAGGGCACGTGCAGCTCGCCGAGCCGCCGGAACACCCGGTGGCCGAGCCGGGCGACGGCCAGGGCGTCCTCGCGGGCGCGGATCAGCGGCACGCCCTTGAGGTCGGCGCCGACGGCGAAGATGAACGGCTTGCCGGTCACGCCGACCGCGGCGATGTCGTCGCGGGCCGCGATCCGGTCGAGCGCGGCGTCCAGCTCGGCCAGGCCCTTCGGCCCGAACGTGTTGGGCCTGGTGTGGTCGTGCCCGTTGTCGAGCGTGATCAGCGCCAGCGTCCCGGCGCCGTACGGCAGCCGCACGTCCCGGACGAGCGCGTGCGTGACCAGCTCGTCCTGGAAGATGCCGGTGAGGTCGGTGACGCCGGCGGTGCCGGCCGGGTCGTTCGCTCGGGTGCTCACTTGGCGCCCTCCCAGTTCGCGTTCTCCCAGAGGACCGTTCCGCCCATGCCCATGCCGACGCACATGGTGGTCAGGCCGTAGCGGACGTCGGTGCGCTCCTCGAACAGCCGTGCCAGCTGGTTCATCAGCCGGACGCCGGAGGAGGCCAGCGGGTGGCCGAGGGCGATCGCGCCGCCCCACGGGTTCACCCGCGGGTCGTCGTCCTCAATCTTGAAGTGCTCCAGGAAGGCGAGCACCTGGACGGCGAACGCCTCGTTGATCTCGATCAGGCCGATGTCGTCCATGCCGAGGGAGTTGCGGGCCAGGAGCCGCTCGGTGGCCGGCACCGGGCCGACCCCCATGACCTCCGGCTCCACGCCAGCGAAGGAGAAGTCGACCAGCCGCATCCTCGGCGTCAGCCCCAGCTCGCGGGCGGTGTCCTCGGCGGCCAGCAGGCAGGCTGTGGCGCCGTCGTTCAGCCCGGCGGCGTTGCCCGCGGTGACCTTGCCGGCCACCCGGAACGGGGTCTTCAGCCCGGCCAGGCTCTCCATCGTGGTGGACGGGCGCGGCGGCTCGTCCTCGGTGACCAGCCCCCAGCCCAGCGGCTCCCCGTCCGTGCCGCCGCCCGGGGTGCCCGTGGCGTCCGGCTCGGCGGTGCGGATGGCGGTCGGGACCAGGTCGGGCTGGATCTTCCCGGCGGCGTAGGCGGCGGCGACCTTCCGCTGGCTGCGCACCGCGTAGGCGTCCGCCCGCTCCTTGGTGATCTGCGGGAACCGGTCGTGCAGGTTCTCCGCGGTCGAGCCCATCACCAGCGCGGACGGGTCGACCAGCCGGTCGGCCAGGAAGCGCGGGTTGGGATCGACGCCCTCGCCCATGGGATGGCGGCCCATGTGCTCGACGCCGCCCGCGATGACCACGTCGTAGGAGCCGAAGGAGATGCCGGCGCCGGCGGTGGTCACGGCGGTCATGGCGCCCGCGCACATCCGGTCGATGGCGTAGCCGGGCACGCTCTTGGGCAGGCCGGCCAGCACCGCGGCGGAACGGCCGATGGTCAGGCCCTGGTCACCGGTCTGCGTGGTGGCCGCGATCGCCACCTCGTCCACCCGCTCGGGCGGGAGGGACGGGTTGCGGCGCAGCAGCTCGCGGATCGCGCGCACCACCAGGTCATCGGCGCGGGTCCGCGCGTACAGGCCCTTGGGGCCCGCCTTGCCGAACGGCGTGCGTACGCCGTCGACGAACACGACGTCGCGTGCGGTACGGGGCACGGTCGTCCCTCCTCTACTCGTCAGTAACCACAAATACTACTCGTCAGTAACCACTGACCCCGTGATCGGCCGCGGGGGCGGGGGCCCAGGGTTTGATCAGGGCCCGAGGGCCCCTTGTCCGGCCACCGACCCGTGGGTAACGTGACCGGAAGTCACCGGAGGAGGACGCGGTGGTGCACGCCAGGCCCGTCTACCGCCCCGGCGCGCGGCGGCGGATCGGGCATGTCCGCGATCTCACCGGCCTCCTGCTGCGCTCCGGCGTGATCTTCGCCGGCCGCCCGCAGCGCACGTTCGCCCAGCTGGGAGCGCTGCGCCGCTGGGGCTCCACGCTGGCCGGGCTGCTGGCCGCCGCCGTCGCCCGGGTGCCCGACGGGCCCGCCGTGACCGACGAGCGCGGCACGCTGACGTTCGCCGAACTCGACGACCGCACCACCCGCCTGGCGGCCGGCCTGCCCCTGGAGGGCCCGCGCCCCCGGGTGGGCGTGCTGTGCCGCAACCACCGCGGCATGGTCGAGACGCTGGTGGCCTGCAGCAAGCGCGGTGTCGAGGTCGTGCTGCTCAACACCGGGTTCGGCGCGGGCCAGGTACGGGCCGTGCTGGGCGAGCTGCGGATGGACCTCATCGTCGCCGACGCCGAGTTCGCCCCGGTGCTGGGCACCGTCCCGATCGCGCTCCGCCGCAGGGTCGTGTGGGCCGACCGCGTGCCGGACCCGGCCCCGGCCCCGGCCCCGGGCGCCGGCCGGGGCGTCGTGGCCGGCCCGACGCTCGACCAGATCGTGCACGCCGTCCCCGCGCCCGCGTCACGCCCGGAGCCGCCGCAGGTCCAGGGCCGCACCATCGTGCTCAGCTCCGGCACCACCGGCCGGCCCAAGGGGGCCCGGCGCCGCCCCCGCCCGGGGCTGTGGTCGCTGGCCTCGATGACCTCCCGGATCCCCCTGCGCAGCCGGCAGACCATGATCATCGAGGCGCCGCTCTTCCACACCTGGGGTTACGCCGCCCTCCAGATGGCGTGGGGGCTGCGCGCGCCGGTGGTGCTGCGCCGGCGGTTCGACCCCGAGGCCACCCTGCGCTCCATCGCCGGCCACCGCGACACCGCGGTGTTCATGGTCCCGGTCATGCTGCAGCGGATCATGGAACTGCCCGAGGAGGTCAGGCGCCGGCACGACACCTCCTCGCTGCGCGTCGTCGCGCTGAGCGGCGCCGCGCTCCCCGGCGACCTGGCCACCCGGTTCATGGACGCGTTCGGCGACCGGCTCTACAACGTCTACGGCTCCACCGAGGTCTCCTGGGTCGCCATCGCCACCCCCAAGGACCTGCGGGCCGACCCCCGTACCGCCGGGAGGCCGCCGCGCAACACCTCGCTGGCGATCCTGGACGAGGACGGCCGCCCGGTCGGGCGCTCCACCATGGGCCAGATCTTCGCCGCCAACGAGCTGCTCTTCGAGGGGTACACCGGCGGCGAGCCGACGGAGGTCCGGGACGGGCTGCTGGCCACCGGCGACCTGGGCCACGTCGATCACCGGGGGCTGCTGTTCGTGGCCGGCCGCCGGGACGGGATCGTGGTGTCCGGCGGGGAGAACGTCGTCCCGCGCGACGTCGAGGACGCCCTGGCGGAGCTGCCCGAAGTGCGCGAGGTCGCCGTCGTCGGCGTCCCCGACCCGGTGTGGGGGCAGCGGCTGGCCGCGTACGTCGTGCCCCGGCCCGGCGCCCGGCCCGACCCCGACCGGATCCGCGCGCACGTCCACGCCCAGGTCGCGCGGTACGCGGTCCCGCGCGACGTGCACGTCATCGACGAGCTGCCGCGCAACGCCACCGGCAAGGTCGTGCACCGCTGGCTGACCGACCGGCCCCGCCCGTCCGAACCCGAGGGCCGGGTCAGCTGGTCGCGGCCTCCGGAGGTCTGGGCCGGGGAGGCATCGATGGCCGCCGCGCCCGTCCCCGGCGACCTCCCGGACGCCGCCGCGTCCGACCCGCGGCGCCCGCGGCCCGCGTGACAGGGATCAGGGGCCGGCGCGCAGGCGCTGCCGGTGACGGTCGGCGGGCGCCGCGGGGAGCAGCACGGTGATCGCCAGCCCGCCGTCCGGGCGCGGGAGCGTCTCGATCCGCCCGCCGTGCGCGTCCACCACCGCCCGGACGATCGACAGTCCCAGGCCGGCGCCCTCCGCGGAGCCGATCCGGTCGGCGCGCAGCCGCCGGAACGGCTCGAAGATCCGGCCCAGCTCGTAGGAGGGCACGGGTTTGCCGGTGTTGGCGACGTGCAGGACCGCCAGGCCGTCACGGACGCCGGTGCGCACCCACACCCGTCCTCCGGAAACGTTGTACTTCAGAGCGTTCTCCAGGAGGTTGACCGCGCACCGCTCCAGCAGCACCGCGTCGCCCTCGACCACGGCGTCCTCCAGCCCCGCCTCCACCTCCACCTCACCGGGCGCCTCGCCCAGCTGGTCGAGCGCGCTGCGCACCACGTCGGGCAGGGGAGTGGCGGTCCGGTCCTGCGGCTCCCGTTCGGACCGGGCCAGCAGCAGCAGCCCTTCGATCAGCCGCTCGTGCCGCGCGGTGTTGCCGAGCAGCACGTCCGCCAGCGCCTTGGTCTCCGGCGGATTCCTGCGGCTGGCGATCGCGACCTCCAGCACCGTCCGGTTGATCGTCAGCGGGGTGCGCAGCTCGTGCGAGGCGTTGGCGACGAACCGGCGCTGCGCGTCGAAGGCCCGGCCGAGCCGGTCCAGCATCCGGTCGAAGGTGTCGGCCAGGTCCTTGATCTCGTCCTGCGGCCCGGCCAGCGCGATCCGCTCGTGCAGGTTGCTCTCCGACAGCCGCCGAGCGGTCGCGGTCACGGTGTGCAGCGGGCGCAGCATCCGGCCCGCCACCAGGTAGCCGATCAGCACCGCGACCAGCCCGAACGCCAGCAGCATCAGCAGCGAGGTCTGGAGCAGCTGCGCCAGCACCTCCTGCTTCTGCGCCTCGAGCTGCCGGGCCAGCTCCGCCTTGGCCGCGCCGATCGCCCGCGCCCGGTCGCCGGAGGTGATGATCTCCTCCACCACCGAGGGCCGGACCGTGCTGATCGGGTTGGAGCCGAAGCGGTCCTCGATCGCGCGCGCCGTCAGCGCGTACAGCGTCACCACCAGCACGGTGGTCGACACCAGGAACAGCGCCCCGTACACCAGCGTCAGCCGGGCCCGCACGCTCATCCGCGCCATCGGGTTGGGCACCGCCGCCCTCACCGCGTCCCGTCCAGGCGGTAGCCGGACCCGGTGACGGTCTCGATCACCGGCGGGTCGCCGAGCTTCCTGCGCAGCGTGGCCATGGTGACCCGCACGATGTTGCTGAACGGGTCGATGTGCTCGTCCCAGGCCCGGTCCAGCAGGGTCTCCGCGCTGACCACCCCGCCGTCGGCGCGCAGCAGCTCCTCCAGGACCGAGAACTCCTTCCGGGTGAGCCGCAGCGGCCGCCCGTCCCGCGCGACCGTCCGCCGGTGCGGGTCGAGCCGGATCCCGGCCCGTTCCATCACCGGCGGCACCGCCGGGCCCGACCGCCGCGCCAGCGCCCGGACCCGCGCCACCAGCTCGCTGAACACGAACGGCTTGGGCAGGTAGTCGTCGGCGCCGAGCGCCAGCCCGTCCACCCGTTCGGACACCTCCCCGGCCGCGGTCAGCATCAGGATGCGGCCGGGGTGGCGTCCCGCCAGCTCGCGGCAGACGTCGTCACCGTGGACGGTGGGCAGGTCCCGGTCGAGGACCACCACGTCGTAGTCGGTGTACGAGGCGCGCTCCAGGGCGTCGTCGCCGTCGTACACCACGTCGACGGCGATCGCCTCTTCACGCAGTCCCTCGGCGATCGTGTCCGCGAGCAGGCGTTCATCCTCGACGATCAGTACACGCATGCGGGAAGCATGCCGGGTGGACCGTTAAACGCCGGTAAGCCGGGAGGGTCAGCGGTCGATCGCGACCACGTCGTAGGGGGTCTCGGGCGTCGGCGGCGTCGTGAACCGGGCGTTGGGCAGGTAGAACCGGCCCTTGAACGCGGCCATCGTCGTCGGCACGTCGAACCTGGGATCGCCGACCCGCTCCACCACCCGCGCCCTGGACCCGTCGCGGCTGATCTTCAGGACGGCCACCACGTTGAGCCGGTTCTGCACCACGTAGAGGGTGTCGCCCTTCAGCAGCAGCCCGTCCCCGTTGACGAGGGACTCACCGCCCAGGTCCACGGCCCTGGTGTCGCCCGTCCGGGGATCGACGGTGAAGAGCCTGCCGGTGTTGGACTGGACGATGAGCAGCGACCTGCCGTCGGGGGTCCGCTCGATGCCGTTGGCGTTGACGCCCGTCCCGTAGACGATCTCGCCCTTCAGCGGGAGGGCCGCGGCCTCGCCGCGGGTGCCGAGCGGGAGCCGGTAGAGGACGGGATTGGTGGAGTCGGTGACCCAGGCGGCCTTCCTCGTGAGCACCACGTCGTTGACGAACGACGGCCCGGCGGCCAGCGCGTACCGCTTCAGCACCTTCCCGGTCCGGGTGTCGATCACCCGGGCGTCCCCGCCGGCGCCGCCGGCGACGTACAGCAGGCCCCCGGCGGTCTTCATCCCGAGCGAGGGCGTGCCGGGGCCCTCGCTGAAGACCCTGCCCTTCCCGGTGCGCAGGTCGACCCGGTAGACGCGCCCGTCCACCCGCGATCCGAGGTAGGCCACCGCGCCCGGCCCGATCGCGATGCCCTCGGGCTGGAACCCGTCCGGCAGCGGGAACCGGTCGGGATAGGGGGAATGGGTCCCGGCCTGCGCGGCCCCGCCCAGCGGGACGATCAGGCCCAGGGTCAACGCGACGGTCAAGAATCGTGATCTCATGTCCCCAAGATCCCGTGTTCCGACCATACTGATCAAGATATGGCGGATTGAGGCCACGTCGCGTTCCGCGGCAACCTTCTCCCTCCGCGCCCTGGAAGGCCCGGCGTCCGGCGTCCGGCGTCCGGCGTCCGGTGCGCCGGCGTCCGGTGCGCCGGCCGGATGCCGATCGGCGGCCCGCCGGGAGCCGTCGCGGGCCCGTTTCATCGCGTCACCAATCGTGACAGATCGAACGCCGACCGCCGGACCGTGAATCGGCGGCGCGCTTTGATTAGTGATCTCCACGTGTCACGGAGTGATCGCGCCGGGAACGTTCCGTGACACATTCGGTGCTGACAGCGATCGCCATTTCGGGTGTCCGGACACGGCGCGATTGTTTGAACGGACAGTCCTTTTCCGTCGCACTTCAATATCCTGTACGGTGCAACCCGACCTTTGACGCGCAAGGGAGGGCGATGCTCGGCATCGACGATTTTCTGGCCCGGACGATGGACGTCCCGGGGGCCCGGAGGGCGACGCTGGTGGACCTCTCCAGCGGGCTGGCGGTGGCCGCCGCGGGGCGCCAGGACCTCGTCGACCAGCACGAAGACGCCGCCGGGACGACCGATGTCGTGCGCACCGTCCTGGCCACCCCGGCCCTCAGCGGCAGTCCGGCCGGCGACGACATCGAAGAGATCATCGTCTGCGGCACCGCGGGTTACCACCTCCTCACTCTCGTGAACGCGGCCTTCGACGGGCAGTTGTTGCTGCACCTGCTGATCGATCGCGAGATGGGAAACCTCGCACTCGCGCGACTCCGCGTCCAGTCATTGGTCCAAGAAATGACGAGTTCCTGACATGGAGAAGTCCGGACCAACTGAAAAGGTGGTGGCGGGCGGCGCGAGCACGTATAGGGACGGTCTTGTCCACGCGGAACTGCGGAGCCTGGAAAAAGGGCGCCGCACCGGCGTGCTGCGCGTGGGCGACGACGGCGCCTTCCACGTCGCCGAGGGCAGGGTCACCTTCGCCGAGAGCGGCGCGACCCCCGGGCCCGAGCGGCTCCTGGGCGCCTTCCGTCCCGGCGGGAGCGTCTCAGGCCGGGACGGCGCGGACGCGCTGAGCGCCGCCCAGCGGGAGCTGCTGTCCCTGCTGGTGACGTTCGACGCCGCGTACTTCCTGCTCGCCTCCCCGGCCGCCCCGGAGTTCACCGAGGGCGTGCCGGACCGGCTCGACCCGGCCTGCCGGATCACCCCCGCGACGCTGGTGCACGAGTGCGAGCGCCGTGCCGCGGAACTCGACGCCCGGTGGCCCTCCGCGGACCTGGACGACGCCCCCGTCGTCCCGGTCAGGCGGGTCCGGCGGCAGCGGGTGATCCTGACCGGCCTGCAGGCCGAGGTCCTCCTCAACGCCGACGGGAGGCGCACCCCCGCCGACCTGGCGCACGACCTGGGGCACACGATGTTCGGGTGCCTGCTGGCGGTGCGCGGGCTGGCGGCGGCGGCCCTGGTCACACCGCCCCGCGGCCTGACCGGTGCCCTGCCCTCCAGGCGCCGTCCCGCGAAGGCCGCCACGGAGGCGCCGCCGGAGCGCCCCTCCGCGTCCCCGGACCAGTGGGAGCCGGTGGACCACGACGTGCTCGTCCGGCTCCACGCCGCGCTGCGGGATCTCGCGTGACCGCGTTCAAACGGCGTCTCGGATACCTGAAAGGAAGGTCCACGAAGGTGACGGTGTCCGATCCGGGCGGCGGCCGCCCGGCCCCCGAACCCGCCGTCCTGAGAGAACTCAGGATCCTGCGCGAGCGGTTCCCGCGGCTCGCCGGCAGCCTGGTCGCCTCGTCCGACGGCCTGCTCATCGCCCACGACCTGCCGCCCTCGATCGAGCCCGCCGGCATGGCGGCGCTCACCACCTCGGGGCTCGCGCTGTCGCACCGCATGGTCGAGGCCGCGCACGGCGGCGCCTTCAACGAGGTGGTCGTCAACGGCGTCAACGGCTACGTGGTCGTCTACTCGGCCGGCCCCACCGCCTCGCTCACGGTGCTCGCGGGGCCGGGCGTCAACGTCGGCCGCCTCCATCTGGAGTCGCGTCCCGTGGCGCGTGCGATCGCCGAGCACCTCACGAGTACATCGACCCGCTCCCCCACAGGAAGGTAGGCCAATGTCCACATTGGACCAGACACTGAACGACATGATGGCGATCGACGGATCCGTCGGCGCGGCCGTGGTCGACTACGGCAGCGGCATGGCGCTCGGGATGCTCGGCAGCTCCAGCGGGCTCGACCTCCAGGTCGCCGCGGCCGGCAACACCGAGGTCGTCCGTGCCAAGATGCGCACGATGGAACAGCTCGGCCTCAAGAGCGACATCGAGGACATCCTCATCACGCTGACGGACCAGTACCACATCATCCGCCCGATCAGGGGCCGGAAGGGCACGGGCCTGTTCCTCTACCTGGCACTCGACCGCACGCGGGCGAACCTCGCGCTGGCCCGGCACAAGCTGAAGGGCATCGAGGAGGACCTGGAGATCTGACCTCCCTCCGCAGCCGTGCTCCTCGCGGGCTCGTCGTGCCGGGGAAGGCACCACGAACCCGCGAGGAGTGCGGGGGCGGACCCGCGCACGGATGCGCGGGACGGCACGCCCTGTGAGCGTGCGATCGACCCCTCCGGGCGCACCGGACCGCCGGCCGGTACTGATGCCCGCCCCACCGCTGAACGGGAGGCGCGGCCCTTGGGGAGGCGCGGCCCTCGCCGCCGCCTCCGTCCCCGACGGCAGCCCCTCGCTCCCGTCGCCGTCCGCCCTGCCGGGCCTCCTGCCCCGGCCTCTCGCCGTCCCGGCGACAGGCCCCACCTCGCCGCCTCGGCATGATCGAACGCCTCCGCCGCGCCGCCCGCGGTGTTCGAGGGCCCTTTCGCGCCGCTCACGGTCCCCGCGGTTGACAGTTGATCTACCTATCTCCATATTGTGCTAGTTACCTAGATGAATGGAGTAGCGGTTGATCGAGTTCCATCTGGACGAGCGGTCCGGTGTCTCGCCGTACCTCCAGCTGGTCCGCCAGGTGCGGCAGGCCCTGCGGCTGGGCCTGCTACGCGAAGGCGACCAGCTCCCGACGGTCAAGGAGGTGGTCGCACGGCTGGCGATCAACCCCAACACCGTCCTCAAGGCCTACCGGGAGCTCGAACACGAGAGCCTGGTGGCCGCCCGCCCGGGGGTCGGGACGTTCGTGACCGCGACGCTGGCCGACGCCTCGCTGGCGGCGCACGAGCCGCTGCGCCAGGAACTGCGGCGCTGGCTGGCCAAGGCCCGCCGGGCCGGTCTCGACGACGAGAGCATCGAGGCCCTGTTCACGACGACCTTTCGGACCGCCGCACAGGAGGACATAGCGTGACCGCCGTCGTGCGAACCCGGAACCTTGGGAAGAAGTACGGCCCGCGCTGGGCGCTGACCGGCTGCACCCTGGACGTTCCCGCCGGTCACGTGGTGGGGCTGGTCGGCCCCAACGGGGCGGGGAAGACCACGTTGCTGAGCCTGATCGCGGGGCAGCTCACGCCGACCTCGGGCGACATCGAGGTGCTCGGCGAACGCCCCGGCGCCGGGCCAGCGCAGCTGGCCAGGGTCGGTTTCGTCGCGCAGGACACCCCCACCTACCCCGGGCTGACCGTCGCCGAGCACCTGAGGCTGGGCGCCCGGCTCAACCCGCGGTGGGACGACGCGCTGGCCCGGAACCGGATCGGGCGGCTCGGCCTCGATCCCGCCCGCAGGGCCGGGAAACTCTCAGGCGGTCAGCGCGCCCAGCTCGCCCTCACCCTGGGCATCGCCAAACGGCCCGAACTCCTGGTCCTGGACGAGCCGGTCGCCGCGCTCGACCCGCTCGCCCGCCGCGAGTTCCTGCAGGGCCTGATGGAGGCCGCCGCCGAGCACGAGTTCAGCGTGGTGCTGTCCTCCCACCTGATGTCCGACCTGGAGCGGACCTGCGACCATCTGATCGTCCTGACGGCCTCGCGGGTCCGGGTGGCGGGCGAGGTCGACCGGCTGCTGGCCTCCCATCACCGGCTCACCGGCCCGCGCCGCGACCCCGGCCGGCTCCCGGCGGGGCAGCACGTCGTCTCCGCCGGCCACACCGACCGGCAGAGCACCTTCATCGTCCGCACCGACGACCCGATCCACGACCCCGCCTGGACCGTCAGCCGGCTCAGCCTGGAGGACCTCGTCCTGGCCTACATGAGCGAGCCCGCCGCCGCGGGCGGCCGGCCCGTCCTGGAGGTCCAGCGATGATCTGGCTGACCTGGCGCCAGTTCCGCGTCCCGGCGGCGGTGACGTTCGCCGCCCTGACGGTCCTGGCCGCCGTCCTGGCGGTCACCGGCCCGGACCTGGCCGAGGAGTACGCCTCCGGAGCCGCGGCCTGCGGCACGGCGGACGACTGCACGATGTTCGCCGTGCGGTTCTTCACCGAGCACCGGCTCGCCTACTTCGCCCTGCTCGCCGGCGTCCTGGGCTTTCCGGCCCTCATCGGCGCCTTCTGGGGAGCGCCCCTGGTCGCCCGCGAGCTCGAGGCCGGAACGCACCGGCTGGTGTGGGGCCAGAGCGTGACCCGTGCCCGCTGGCTGGCGGTCAAGCTCGGCCTCATCGGGCTGGTCTCCGTGACCGCGGCGGGCCTGGGGGCCCTGGCGGTGAGCTGGTGGTCGGTCCCGCTCGACAAGACCTCCGGCGGCGATCTGTCGAGGATGACGCCCCTGGTCTTCGACGGCCGCGGCATCGTCCCCATCGCCTACGCGGCGTTCGCCTTCGCCCTCGGCGTGACCGCCGGGATGCTGATCCGCCGCACGGTGCCCGCCATGGCACTCACCCTGGCGGTGTTCGTCGCCGTCCAGGTGGCCGTGCCCCAGCTCGTCCGGCCCCACCTCCTGCCGCCCACCCGTACCACCACCACGATCACCTCGGCCAACCTCGAGGCCCTCGTGGCGGAAGAACTCGACAGCCCGGTCCGGGTACGGGTGAAGGTGCCCGACGTCGGTGCCTGGGTCCTGGCCAACGAGACCATCGACGCTTCCGGACGCACCGTCGACGCCCTCCCCTTCACCTTGACCTCGCCCCCCTGCGGATCCCCCCGGAACGGCGTTCCGGCACGGAGTCTCGGGCCCGAAGAGTGCATCGCCGCGATCAACCGGCTCGGGTACGAGCAGCGGCTCGTCTATCAGCCCGCCGACCGCTTCTGGGCCCTCCAGGGGGTCGAGTCCGGGCTCTACGCGCTCGTCACCCTCGGCCTCGTGGGGTTCTGCTTCTGGTGGATCCGCCGGCGTCTCTGCTGACCGGTCGGTAATGGATGGAGGAGGACGACATGACACAGCCGAACATCGAAAGTCCGAACCAATTATTCTGGCGTATGCCACCGGTCCGGCTCCACCATGCGCTCCCGTCCTCCAGGCAAGGCTCGAATTCGGCTCGGCGCTCGTGGTGATCAGGGATGGGGTAACGACTGTCCGAATGCCTGCGCCGGTCAGGGGCCGTCTTCTGGGGCTGGGAGATAGGCGCGGAAGTGCTCGGCGACGATGTCGGCAACGGCGTCGGCGTCGCGGGTCCCGTCGACTTCGATCACGCGGATGCCGAGGCGCCGGGCGGAGCGGACGGCGTCGTCGGCGACGAGGCGGTCTCGTTCGAGCCGGTTGCGTTGGGCCCGGGCGGGATCGCCGACGCCGTGTCCGACGGTGGCGGCTCGGGTGAGTTCGCGCAGTTGCCGGTCGCGGAACGCGTCGGTGGGCACCATGACGGCCATCCGGCGGGGCGAGTCGATGATCGGCGCGACCAGCTCCGGGCGCAGCCCCCAGCCTTCGGCGATGATGGGGCGCCCGGCGACCAGGGCGCGCAGGTCGTCCAGGGCCCATTCGAAGCGGACCGGGAAGCCGGCGAGTGTTTCGGCGGCCATGTCCTGTGGGGTGGTGTTCACCCAGGTGGTGTCGGGGTCCGGTGCGGCGGGCGGACGGCCGAGTTCGATCCGGCGGGCGATCCGGCGGTCGTTGTGGCCGCGGGCGTCGTGGTAGTCGTAGTTGTAGGCGGTCAGCCCGTATCGGCAGGCCAGCAGCCGCGCCACGGTGGTCTTGCCGGCCCATTGCCCGCCGCCGATCCACAGGACCCGGCGAAGCGTGCCGAAGGGATCCCAGACCTTGCTGTCGGTATTGCGCTTGGTCACGGGTCTCCTTTTCGGGTGCGGCCGATGCCCGCAGCGTAGTCGTCCAGTCACCGGCGGAGGCTCGCCGCTATCCCAGCCAGGCCCCGTCGCGCATGATGACTCTGCCGCGTAGTTCCGGCTCGCCGCGCCAAGCCCGCACAGTTCTCGGCACCACGCGCACGTACAGAAAGGATTCTTCCTCCGAACGCGGGTCCCACCCGAACTTGCCGGCGAAGGCCTCCGCCGCGTCTCCGGGCACATCCTGGTCCAGAAAGCACTCCGCCTCGCCCTGGAGAAGCACCACGTCGAAGGTGTCCGGCAGCGCCAGGCGCACGCGCGGCTCCTCGCGGACGTTCCGAGCAGTCGCGGAAGTGGCACCGGTGCACATCCACACCGCTCGCCCGTCCCACAAGAACCACAGCGGCACCTGGTGCGGGCCGTGATCAGGATGTGCCGTCGACACCCATACATCCCGCTCGGTAGCGAGCCGTTCCAGAGTGTCGTGCCTACGCTCCGCCGCCTGGCGGCGAGCAGTCCCCGAGGTCTGCATGAGTGCCGACCTTAGCCAGCAGACTCAAGGCGCGCATGAGGTGAGAGGGCATGCGGCTAATGAAGGTGTTCCATGGCGGCGAAGATCGCAACGCGCTCGTCCACTACCGCGCCCTGGGAGAGGTGGACGGCGTCGAGATCCGGCTCCATGACACCGTGCTCTACAACTCGATTTAGCGGGCCGACGAGCAGCTCGCTCAGTTGCTAGTTGCTCAGTGCCTACTCGGGCTGTGCGAGCGCCTCGTCCCACACATCGCCTCCGTCTGCCCAGGTCCACAGCCACTGACGCAGGGACGGCGCCGCATAGCGCAGGCCGTCGTGAGGATCCTGGCCCCGCTCTGGTTCCCAGCCATCGGCGTCCCAGAGCAGCACCGGGTGATCGACCGCTATCAGCGAGATGTACCACTCCATGGTGCAGCCACCCCCCGTCAGGAAGAGCCACGAGGCCGGCGGCTCCCACCCTGCCCGCTGGGCATGGATGGTGGTTGCGCAAGGCCAGTCCGGCACGTACCAGTGCGGAATGTGGCGCGGCGTCAGCGATGCGAGGCCGCCTTCCGGCCCGAACCCGCCATCACCGATCTCGGTATAGATGCGTCGGAGTAACTGGGGCAGCCGATACCCGAGATGCTGTTCTGCGCGCTCTACTTCGGCGATCGTGAGGGGAGGAAAAGGCTTGTCCGGGAGGAGGCCACGGGCGGGGATCACGCCCCCTGCTCCCCACGCAAGAGAGTGCAGCCTCTCGAGAAGCATGTCATCGTCCGAAGCGGTGCGGTGGGGGGCATCGGTCACGAACTGGAACTGTAGTGTCCCGGCCTGTCAGGTTCACGCCACTTCGCCAACGGTGGTGCGGGTTGCTTCCGCCGGCTCACGTCCAGGATCACCATGGACGCGGGCTGGGGCCACGGGAGCCAGAACGGGGAGCCAACGAGGCTCGATCCGCTCCGACTCACCGCGACTCATCCGGACGTTTCTGCTGGTGAGAGGGCTCCTGGGCGACTGCCTCAGACCTCGTCCGACCCGGTGAGAGGGCATGCGGCTAATGAAGGTTTAACCCCTGGGGCGCTCGAATGACCTTCGCTGGGGGTGCGTGGCCCCTGGCGGAGAGGACGTCATGGGGACTCGTGTGTGGGGCCTGGGTCTTGCGGTTCCGCTGGTGCTGGGGCTCGCGGCCTGCGGGGGAGACGACGGCGGGACGGGCGTGGCCAGTGCCGGGGGGACGGTGGCGAAGGCGTCCGCTTCGCCTACGCGGTCGCTCAGTCCTGAGGACGCGCAGCTGAAGTTCGCCCAGTGCATGCGGCAGAACGGGATCGACATGCCCGATCCTCAGGCGGGCGGCGGGAACTTCCGGATGGAGCTCAGGAAGAACGGCAACCGGGAGAAGCTGCAGGCGGCGATGGAGAAGTGCCGTCCGTTCCTGGAGGCGAGCGGGAAGCTGCCCGAGTTCAGGGACCCGAAGTTCCGGGACCAGATGGTCAAGTTCGCGCAGTGCGCGAGGAAGAACGGGATCGACATCCCCGACCCCAGCGGGGAGGGGCTCCAGGGCTTCTTCAAGGAGGTCGACCGGGCGGACCTCCGGAAGGCGCGCGAGGTCTGCGGGCACCTGTTGCCGGGACGGCAGAAGTGAGGCGGGTGCTCGCCGTGGGCGCGGCCGTCACGGTGGCCGCGGGCGGGGCCGCGTTCGCCCTGGGCGGGGACGGGGGAGAGGCCGAGGCGAAGGGGGGCGAGGCCAAGCTGACCACGGCGTCCATCGTCAAGGGGGACCTCGTGGACACCGAGAAGGTCGACGGCACGCTGACCTATGACGGGGAGCGGTCGGTGTGGGCCGCGGCGTCGGGGGTCGTCACGTGGGCGCCGGCGGAGGGGGCCTCGATCGGACGGGGCGAGCCCCTGGTACGCGTTCAGGGAAAGCCCGTGACCCTCATGTACGGGGGCACGCCCATCTACCGGACCCTCAAGCAGGGGGTCTCCGACGGGGCGGACGTCAGGCGGCTGGAGAGCAATCTGAAGGCTCTCGGCTACGGGAGTGACATGACGGTGGACAAGGAGTTCACCGGCGCCACGGACGCGGCAGTACGGGAGTGGCAGGACGACCGGGGCCTTCCGGAGACGGGGGCCGTGGACGCGAGCCAGGTCGTGTTCCTGCCCCACGCCGTTCGGGTGAAGGAGGTCAAGGCGCCGGAGGGCAAGCGGATCGCCCCCGGGCAGCCGGTGCTCACGGTGGCCGGCACGCGGCGGGTCGTCCATGTCGACCTGGACGCCGACAAGCAGGAGATGGCCGTCAAGGGCGCGAAGGTGTCGGTCGAGCTGCCCGGCGGAACGGTCGTCCCGGGACGGATCGCCTCGGTGGGGGCGGTGGCGAAGACCACGGGGACCGACCAGAACCAGAAGACCACCGTGGACGTCACGATCACGCTGGAGAAGGCCGGCGCCGGACGGCTCGACCAGGCGCCCGTCACCGTCGAGCTGGAGAGCGAACGGCGCGAGGACGTGCTGGCGGTGCCGATCGAGGCGCTGCTGGCACTGCGCGAGGGCGGCTTCGGGGTCGAGGTCGTGGAGGGCACGGCCCGGCGGATCGTCCCGGTCACCACCGGCGCCTTCGGCGGTGGCCGGGTCGAGATCGGCGGGGCCGGGCTGGCCGCGGGGATGAAGGTCGGGGTGCCGTCCGGTGAGTGAGCCCATCGTGGAGCTGCGCGGGGTCGCCAAGCGGTACCCGGGCGGCGTGGAGGCGCTGCGGGGCGTCGACCTGGTGATCGGACGGGGCGAGATGACCGCGATCGTGGGGCCGTCGGGGTCGGGCAAGTCGACGCTGCTGCACATGATCGGGACTCTGGACCGGCCCAGCGAGGGCACCGTCCGCATCGCCGGGTACGAGGTCGCGGCACTGTCGGACCGGGAGCTGTCGGCGTTGCGGGCCCGGCATATCGGGTTCGTCTTCCAGCAGTTCCACCTGGCGGCCGGCGTCAGCGCCCTCGACAACGTCGCGGACGGGATCCTCTACGGCGGGGCGGGGCTGCGGGAACGCCGGGAGCGGGCGCGCGCCGCGCTCGAACGGGTGGGGCTGGGCCACCGGACCGGTCACCGGCCCCACCAGATGTCGGGCGGCGAGCAGCAGCGGGTCGCGGTGGCGCGCGCCGTCGTCGGCGAGCCCGGCCTGCTGCTGGCCGACGAGCCCACCGGGAACCTCGACTCGGCCGCGGGCGCGGAGGTCCTCGAACTGCTGGACGGCCTGCACGGCGCGGGCACCACCGTCGCGATCATCACCCATGACCGGGACGTCGCCGCGCGGGCACCGCGCCGGGTCCGGGTCCGGGACGGGGCGATCGTGGCCGACGAGCACGCGGGGGCCCGATGAGCGCCGCCCTGACGCCCGCGCGGCTGAGCGGGCGGGACGTGCTGCGGGTCGGGCTGAGCGGGCTGCGGTCCCGGCCGACCCGGGTGGTGCTGTCGGCGCTGGGCATCGCGATCGGCATCGCGACCATGGTCGCCGTGATCGGGATCTCCTCCTCCAGCAAGGAGGACCTGCTGCGGCGGCTCGACCGGCTGGGCACCAACCTGCTCACCGCCGAGCCCGGCGACACCCTGTTCGGGCAGGAGGCCCGGCTGCCGGAGGCGGCGCCGTCGATGGTCGCCCGGATCGGCCCGGTGACCGCGGTGGGCGCCACCGGCGCGGTCACCGCGACGGTACGGCGCACCGACCGGATCCCCGAGGAGGTCACCCACGGGATCGGGGTCCAGGCGGCGTCGGACGGCCTCCTGCGCACCCTGGACGTGAAGGTGCGCCGGGGCGTCTGGCTGAACGCCGGGACCGCCCGCTACCCGGGGGTGGTCCTGGGATCGGAGGCGGCGCGGCGGCTGGGGGCCGACCGGGTGGGCGGCGCCGTGTGGATCGGCGGCCGCTGGTTCACCGTGCTCGGCGTCCTGGAGCCCGCCGGGCTGGCGCCCGAGGTGGACCGGTCGGCGCTGGTCGGGTGGGACGCGGCCAAGCGGTACCTGGGGTTCGACGGCCATCCGACGAGGATCTACGAGCGTTCGGCCGACGCGGCGGTGGAGGACGTGCGGGCGGTGCTGGCCCGTACCGTCAACCCCGAGAACCCCGAGGAGGTCGAGGTCAGCAGGCCGTCGGACGCGCTGGCGGCCAAGGCCGCGGCGGCGGGGGCGTTCACCAACCTGCTGCTGGGGCTGGGCGCGGTGGCGCTGCTGGTCGGCGGGGTCGGCGTGGCCAACACGATGGTGATCTCCGTGCTGGAGCGGCGCCGCGAGATCGGCCTGCGGCGGTCGCTGGGGGCCACCCGGGGACAGGTGCGGGTGCAGTTCCTGGCCGAGTCGCTGCTGCTGTCGGCGCTGGGCGGGGTGGTCGGCGTCGTCCTCGGGACGGCCGTCACCGTGGCGTTCGCGCTCTACCGCGGCTGGCCGCCGGTGGTCCCGCTCTGGGCCCTCGCCGGAGCCCTCGGCGCGACGCTGGCGATCGGCACGGTCGCGGGGCTGTACCCGGCGATGCGGGCGGCGCGGCTGTCGCCGACCATGGCTCTGGCCACGGTCTGAGGAACCGGTGCATGATGGGGACGGTCGACGACGCCCTTCCCGGGAGGTTCCCGCCGTCATGCCGGTCCCACGCCCCCTGCGCGAGCGATGCCGCGAGTTCCTGGGCATCGAGGGCGAGATCCGCTACATCTTCCCCGCGATGAACCACGGGGGCGGTTCCGGTTTCATCTTCGTGGTGACCGACGAGCAGATCGCGGTGATCGCCACCGGGTCGCTCAGCGGATCCAAGCCCAGGAGCGTCTGGGGGAGCTACCCGCGCAGCACGCGGATCGGCCCGGTGCGGACGGGGGACGGGGCCTCGTTCGAGTTCGCGGGGGCCTTCTTCGAGCTGGACGACGAGTACGTCCCGGTCCTCAACGCCGCCGACACCGAGATCTTCGACCGCGACAGCCTGCCCCGCGACCCGCTCCCCGACCTCTGAGCCCGGCTCACGGGCCGGGGAGCGGGCCGGAATAGGCGGGGGCGTCCGGCGGTTGGGCCCGACATGATGGAGCAGCGCTACGAGACCTACGAGAGGGCCCGCCTGTTCTTCGAGCTGCGCGACCCGGCAGAAGCGGCGCGGATCCTGGAGCCCCTGGCCGAGGAGCAGCCCGGCAACCGCACCGTGATCGAGCTGCTCGGCCGCGCCTACTTCCACTCCGCCCAGCTGTCGCGCGCGGAGGAGACCTTCCGCCGCCTGGTGGACCTGGACCCCTGCAACGCGTGGGCGCACGAGGTGCTCGCCCGGACGCTCGAACGCCAGAGCCGTCCCGGCGAGGCCGAGCCCTTCCGCAAGCTGGCCCTGGCCATGGGCGGCAAGACCGCCTACTGAGCCGCGCCCGATATCGACGCGCCGGTGCCCCAGGACCACGTCCTGGGGCACCGTGTCGCGCGATCTCAGAGTTCGCCCTTGCTCTCCAGCCTGAGGAGCGCCTTCGCCAGGGGCTTGGCGACGAGGTTCACCTGCCACGCGCGGGCGCCGAGGGCGCGCAGGGCCGCGCCGACGGCCGCGGGCGTGGTCTCCTCCGGCGGCGACCAGGCCAGCCGGCGGACGTAGTCCGGCTGCACGAGGTTCTCGGCGGGCATGGTGTGCTCGTCGGCCAGCGCCGAGACCACGGCGCGGGCCGCGGTGAGCCGCCTGGCGGCGGCGGGGTCGCGTTCGGCCCAGCGGTGCGGGGGCGGCGGGCCGTCACCGGGCAGGTTGGCCTCCGGCAGCGCCTTGTCGGGCAGCCCGCGGGCCCGGGAGACCGCGCGCAGCCAGGCCGACTGGTGGCGGCGGGCGCCGCGGTTGCGCAGGGTCGGCAGGGCCAGCAGCTCGGCCTGGGTCTTGGGGGCCTTCAGGGCCAGCTCGACGATGGCCGCGTCCTGCAGCACCCGCCCGGGTGACACATCGCGTTCCTGGGCGATCCGGTCGCGGGCCTCCCACACCTCGCGGACCACCGCCAGCGCGCGCCGGTTGCGCACGCGGTGGATGCCGGACGTACGGCGCCACGGGTCGGGCCGGGGCGTCCGGGGAGGCGTGGCCAGGATCGCCGCGAACTCCTCCAGCGCCCAGTCGAGCTTGCCCGCGGCGGTCAGCCGTTCGACCAGCGCGTCCCGCAGCTCCACTAGCAGCTCCACGTCCAGCGCCGCGTACCGCAGCCAGTCGTCCGGAAGCGGCCGGGTGGACCAGTCGGCCGCCGAGTGGCCCTTCTCCAGCACGAACCCGAGGACGTTCTCGGCCATGGAGCCCAGGCCCACCCGCGGATAGCCGAGCAGCCGCCCGGCCAGCTCGGTGTCGAACAGCCGCCGCGGCACGAGGCCGACCTCGGCCAGGCACGGAAGGTCCTGGTTGGCCGCGTGCAGGACCATCTCGGCGTCGGCCAGCGCCGCGTCCAGGGCGGACAGGTCGGGGCAGGCGATCGGGTCGATCAACGCGGTGCCCGCCCCGGCGCGGCGCAGCTGGATCAGGTACGCGCGCTGCCCGTACCGGTAGCCGGAGGCCCGTTCGGCGTCCACCGCGACCGGGCCGGTGCCCGCCGCGAAGGCCGCGATGACACGTTCCAAACCGGGGGCGTCGGCGACCACGGGCGGGACGCCCTCGCGCGGTTCGAGCAGGGGCAGGGCCGCCGTGCCGGCCGGCTCCGCCGCGACCCCGGGCACCGGGCCGGTGGGACCGGTGACGGCGGACTCGGCGATGCCGGGACCGGCGCCGGGGCCGTGACGAGGGGTGTCCGGCCTGGCGGAACCGCGGGCCGCGGTCGTGCCGGACGGCCCCGTGCCGGACGGCCCCGTGGTGGAGGGCCCCGTGCCGGGCGCGGCGGGGCCGGGTGACGCGCCGGGCCCGGCGGGTTCCGCCGGCGCGGTGGCCTGGTCGGTCGTGGTGGACTCCTCGGACGCTGATTCGGGCCGGACGGCCTGCGGACCGGGCGCCTGGGCGCCTCCGCCCGCCGCCTCGGTCTCGGACGCTGTGCTTCCCACGTCCCCTACCGTACGTCGCTCAGCCGGTGCCGCCGCGTGGGCGGTCCGGCAGCGAGCCGACCCCGGCGGGCGGCAGGCCCGCCGTGATGCACATCACCTCGCACCAGGCGAGCACGTGGCCTGCCAGGTCCTCGCCGGTGGGCGACCAGGACGCGCGCAGCTCCAGCTCGGTGGTGGAGGGCTCGCCGCTCTTGTCGCCGAAGCTCTCCGACACCGCGCGGGTGACCGTGCCGGACTCGCCGGCGTACCCGACCGGCTCCAGGGCCTCCAGCAGCCAGCTCCACGCCACCGAGCCGATCAGCTCGTCGGCGGCGATCTCCGGCTCCAGGTCGGCCCGGATGTAGGCCACGATCCGGAAGCCGCCGGTCCAGCCGCTGCGGCCCTCCGGGTCGTACAGGACGATGAGGCGGCCCATCGCGACCTCGGTGTCGTCGTCGCGGTAGACGTTGCCCGAGAGCGCGGCGGCGTACGGCGCCAGCCGCTGCGGGGCGGGCATCTCCTCTAGGTCCAGCTCGGGCCGCAGGGGCGGCCCTTCGAGGATGCCGTGCAGCGTCTCGACGGCTCTGCGGAACGGCTCCGGCGGGACGGTCATGGCGCGGCCGGCCGGTGTGCCGGCGGTGGACGCCGCCGGACGGTGCGCGCGGGCCGGAGCCGGGCCCGGGGACGCCGGGACGGGGCCGGTGTGGACGGCGCCGGGATGAACGGGGCCGGGAAGAACGGGGCCCGGGTGGACGGCGGCGTCGGCCGGCCCGCCGGGGGGCCCGCCGCCGGGGGGCCCGGTGGCGACGGGCGCGCCGGTGACGGGCGCGCTGGTGACGGGCGAGGTGGGAGGGGAGAGAGGCACAGCACAGGTGGTTTCGTTTCGGGAGCCGGGCCGGTCAGGCCACGGCCCGCTGGGACGAGGTCCGGTCGGGGACGGACGGGTCGGAGGCCGCGGCGCGCGCGGAGGGCGCGGGGCGGCCGGCGGCGGGATCCCGGACCGCGGGACCCCGGACGGTGCCTCCGGCCTCGACGGGCGGCGGGAATCCGACCAGGACGGCCGTGCCGCACGCGGTGCAGGCCCGTTCGGGGCAGTCGGCGCCGTGCCCGTCCCGGCACGGCGGCTGCTCGAAATCGCGCTCGTCGCCGCAGGTGGAACAGTACAAGGGGGACCTCCCTCGGCTATGACACGGATCACGTTCGCACGAGCCGGTGACAGAATGCGGGACTTCGCTCGGCGTGTCCGGAACTTCGACGGCGGCCGGGCGGCCGCGACCCCCACCTTGGGCGTGTCTCGAAGTGGCCTCAGCCATCGCGCGAGCGCGTTGGCTGCCCGGTGGGGCGATGCCGGAGGCGAGCGTCGCCGGGCGGATCGCGAAGCGATGTCGCGCTCGCCAAGGCCCGGTCAGGTGCGAGCCGCCAGGCGAGCGCCGTGGGCCGGGACTTCGAGACAGAGCCTCGGTGCGGGACCGGGATGAGGGCATGGGACGATCGGAGGGTGCCTTTCGACGCTGACGTTCCGCAGGATCCCGCCGCACTCGGGCAGAGCCCCTTCCTGAAGGCGTGCCGCCGCGAGCCCGTGCCGCATACGCCGGTGTGGTTCATGCGCCAGGCCGGCCGGTCGCTGCCGGAGTACCTGAAGGCCCGCGAGGGCGTGGCGATGCTGGAGGCGTGCGCGCGGCCGGACCTGATCGTGGAGATCACGATGCAGCCGGTCCGGCGGTACTCGGTGGACGCGGCGATCTTCTTCAGCGACATCATGGTGCCCCTCCGGGCGATCGGCGTCGACCTGGACATCAAGCCGGGCGTCGGGCCGGTGATCGCCGACCCGATCCGCGACCGTTCGGGAGCCGCGCGGCTGCGCCCGCTCACCCCCGACGACGTCCCGTACGTCACCGAGGCGGTCGGCGGGCTGGTGGGCGAGCTGGGCGACACCCCGCTCATCGGGTTCGCGGGCGCGCCGTTCACCCTGGCCTCCTACCTGATCGAGGGCGGCCCCTCCAAGAACCACGACCGCACCAAGGCCCTGATGTACGGCGAGCCCGGGCTGTGGGCCGAGCTGATGGACCGGCTCGCCGACATCACGATCGCCTTCCTCAAGGTGCAGGTGGCGGCCGGGGCGAGCGCGGTCCAGCTGTTCGACTCCTGGGTCGGCGCGGTCGCCCCGGAGGACTACCGCGCCTCGGTGCTGCCGTTCACCGGCCGGATCTTCGCGGAGATCGAGGCGCTGGGCGTGCCCCGGATCCACTTCGGCGTCGGCACCGGCGAGCTGCTCGGCCTGATGGGCGGGGCGGGCGCCGACGTCGTGGGCGTCGACTGGCGGGTGCCGCTGGACGAGGCCGCCCGCCGGGTCGGGCCCGGCAAGGCGCTGCAGGGCAACCTCGACCCGGCGCTCCTGTTCGCGCCCTGGGAGGTCGTGGAGCGACGGGCCCGGGACGTGCTGGAGCGGGGCCGGGCCGCCGAGGGGCACGTCTTCAACCTCGGTCACGGCGTGCTCCCCACCACCGATCCGGAGAAGCTGGCCCGCCTCGCGGACTTCGTCCACGAGGCGAGCGCGCGCTGACGTTCCACGCCGCGGGGCGTGGTGCCGGGCATGCCCCGCGCATGCCCGGCGCAGGTTCGGCGGCCATGCCGGTGCGTACGGCACCGGCCTCACTCCGGCGGCTTGGGCGCGTCGGGGCGTGAGGCGGCGGGGACGGGAGCCTCGCCCGGCCCTTGGGACGGCGGCCCGCCAGGGCCCGCACCGGGGTCGGGGCCGAGGTCAGAGCCCGAGCCGGGAGCCGGGCCGGAGCCGGGAGCCGGGCCCGAGCCTGGCGCCGGGCCGGAGCCGGGAGCCGGGCGGTCCGGCCCCGTCGCGGGCGGGGCCTGCGGACGGCGGGCGCGGCGGCGCCGCACGACCACCAGGACAGGTCCGCCGATCAGCGCGGCCAGGGCCAGGAACGGCAGCAGCCAGCCCAGGACCAGCGCCACCCCGGACACGAAGGCGGTGAAGTCGTCCCAGCCTTTCTGGAGGCCGTCGACGAAGCCGCCCCGGGGCTCCTCCTCCGGTTCGCCCTTCACCGGTCCCGACAGCGTGACCGTCACCGTGGCGTACCGGGTGCTCTGCTGGAGCGCCTTCTGCCGCGCCTGGAGGGCCTCCAGGTCGGCCTGCCGCCGGGCGATCTCGTCCTCCACGTTGATGACCTCCCCGACCGTGCGGGCCCGGTCGAGCAGCTTGCGGAACGAGACCAGCGCGGCCTGCGCCGACCGCACCCTGCTGTCGACGTCGGCCACCTCCCGGGTGACGTCCTCGGCCTCCTGGCGCAGCGAGAGCTTCGTGCCCAGCTGCGTGGTGAGCCCGTCCAGCACCGAGGTGTAGCGCTCGGAGGGGATCTTCAGGGCCAGCGTCGCCCTGGCCGGGTCGGTGGACGACGACTCGTTCTCGATGTACCCGCCGGCCGAGGTGGTCAGCTGCTTGGCCCGGGTGGCGGCACGGTCCACGTCGGACGCCCGGACCCGCAGCCACGCGGTGTAGGCCACGGACTTGCCGGCGGGGCGCCCCTCCTGGACGGAGGTCGGGTTCCGCGCGCCGCCCGGCCCCGAGCCCGAGCCTGAGCCCGAGCCCCCGCGGGTGGCGGCGCGGTCTCCGGAGGAGTCGCCCGCGGCGCCCTCGGGCGCGCCCGGCGCGGCCGGTGCGGGCCGGCGCGCGTCGCCGGAGGTGGCGTTGTCGTCACCGTTCCCGCCACAGGCGGCCAGAGTGGCGGCCAGCAGCAGGGTGATGAGCACGCACGTGGCGTGTCTGACGCTTCGTACGATCCGCATGGCCGTTCGACGGTGTGTTCCAGGTCACCGTTCCGGTGGCCTGATCGCGATCAGGCCACGATGAGGCCGCGCTCCGATCACGGCCGGCCGGTGCGCGCGCTCGACGCGGCCGTGCCGGCGTGGTGAAGGGCGCGGTGAACGGGGGGTGTTTACCGGTGGACGAGGGATATCTGGAATCGTGGACGCCATGAGCACCTCCCATGTCGTGGTCGTCGGAGCGGGCATCGCGGGACTGGCGGCGGCGCGCCTGCTCGCGCGCGGCGGCGCCCGGGTGACCGTCCTGGAGGGCTCCCCGCGGATCGGCGGCAAGCTCCAGGTGAGCGAGGTCGGCGGGCTGCCGGTGGACGAGGGCGCGGAGGCGATGCTGGCCCGCCGCCCGGAGGGCCTGGACCTCGTGCGCGACCTCGGCCACGCCGGCGCGCTGGTGCACCCCGGGACGACCTCCTCGGCGATCTTCAGCCATGGGGCGCTGCGCAGGCTGCCCCAGGGCCAGGTCATGGGCATACCGTCCGACCTGCGCGCGCTGGCGGCCTCCCACGTGCTGTCCCCGGCCGGGCTGGCCCGGGTGCCCCTCGACCTCGTCCTGCCGGAGACGCCGCGCGGCGGTGACGTGTCGGTGGCCGACTTCATCGGCGCCCGGATGGGCCGCGAGGTGGTGGACCGGCTGGTCGAGCCGCTGCTGGGCGGGGTGTACGCGGGCCGCGTCGAGGAGCTGTCCCTGGAGGCGACGATGCCGTCGGTGGCCGCCGCCGCCCGTTCGCACCGTTCCCTCATCGCCGCCGTCCGCGGCATCCGGGCGGCCGGGCCCGCGCCCGCCGCCGCCGGGCCGGTGTTCGCCACGCTGCCCGGCGGCCTGGGCACGCTTCCGCACCTGGTGGCCGAGGACGTCACCGCCGCCGGAGGGACGATCCGCACCGGCACGATGGTCCGCGAGCTGCGGCGGCGTCCCGACGGCTGGCGGCTGACCCTGGGGCCCGCGCGGGCCCCCGAGGCGCTCGACGCGGACGCCGTGGTGGTGGCCGTGCCCGCCGCCCCCGCCGCCCGCCTGCTGGCCGCCGACGTCCCCGCCGCCGCGCGCGAGCTGGAGCGCATCGACTACGCGAGCATGGCCCTGATCACCCTCGTCTACGCGGCGAGCGCGTTCCCGCGGCTCCCGCGCGGCAGCGGGTACCTCGTCCCGGCGGTCGAGCGGCGCGAGGTGAAGGCCGTCACGTTCAGCTCCGTCAAATGGCCCCACCTGCGCGACCGCGACCCGGGCGTCATCGCCGTGCGGTGCTCCATCGGCCGGTACGGCGAGGAGCACACCCTGCAGCGGAGCGACGACGACCTCAAGGCAGCCGCGATGACGGAGCTGGCCGCGACGTGCGGCGTCTCGGAGCTGCCCCTCGAAAGCCGGGTGACCCGCTGGGGCGGCGGGCTGCCCCAGTACAACGTGGGTCACGTCGACCGGGTGGCGCGCATCCGGGCCGCCGTGACGCGGCAGCCGGGCCTGGCGGTGGCGGGCGCGGCGTACGACGGGCTGGGGATCCCGGCCTGCATCGCCGGCGCGCGCGCCGCGGCGACCCGGATGCTGGAGTTCGTGAACGGTCGGGGAGAATCGAGTCATGGCAGCGACGGACAAGGCGAGCAAGCCGAAAGCACGCGATCTTAACCAGGTGATCCGCTACACGATGTGGTCGGTGTTCCGGGTCAAGGATCCGGGCCGGATCGGGGAGCGGGACGCCGGAGAGGTGCAGGACCTTCTCGACCAGGTCGCGCGGAAGGACGTGGTCACGCGCGGCCTGTACGACGTCTCCGGCCTGCGGGCCGACGCCGACTACATGTTCTGGTGGCACGCGCCCACCTCCGAGGACCTCCAGGAGGTCTACTCCCGGTTCCGCCGGACGGCCCTGGGCCGGGCCAGCGAGCCCGTGTGGTCGCAGATGGCGCTGCACCGGCCCGCGGAGTTCAACAAGAGCCACATCCCGGCCTTCCTCGCCGACGAGGAGCCCCGGGCGCACGTGTGCGTGTACCCGTTCGTGCGGTCGTACGAGTGGTACCTGCTGCCGGACGAGGAGCGCCGGGGGATGCTCGCCGAGCACGGCAAGATGGCGCGGGGCTTCCCGGACGTGCGGGCCAACACGGTGCCCTCGTTCGCCCTGGGCGACTACGAGTGGATCCTGGCGTTCGAGGCCGACGAGCTGCACCGCATCGTGGACCTCATGCGGCATCTGCGGGGCTCCACGGCCCGCCGCCACGTGCGCGAGGAGATCCCCTTCTACACCGGTCGCCGCAAGCCGGTCGCGGAGCTCGTCGCGAGCCTTCCGTAGGTCACGGCGAGCCCGGGCCCCCGATTCACCGGCCGGCGGGCACGGAAGGTCGCCGGATGGCGGCCTCCGGGGCGCCGAAGGCAAGTAAGGTTCTGGCCGTGACCAAAGCTCCCCCCAGGCACAGCCGTGGAAGGCACGCCAAGCCGCCGTCCGAGTTCAGCGTCCGGTGGAACCGGCTGATCAAGGGATCGCTCGGGGGACCGCGCCGGCGCAGGCTGGCCGTGGCCGGTGCCGGCACGGCCTCGCTGGCGCTGCTGGCGGCGACGGCGGTGGCGGGCTTCTCGGCGGCCGGTGCGGACCGGTCGCCTCAGGCCGCCGTCGCCGCGCAGAAGGCCAGGCCCTCCGCCGCGGCCTCGCCGGAGCCGAGCCCCGGGGCCGCCGCGGAAGGCGGTGACGGGGGCGGCGCCGACGGCGACGAGACGGCCGACGTGCTGCCCTACCTCCAGACCAAGGACCCGGAGAAGAAGGTCTCCAAGTACGTCAAGGACGTCCAGCGCACCGGCGACTTCCTGCGGGTCTACACCGACCTCAAGGAGGGCGACGAGAACTCCGAGCCCGCCGTCTCCCTCTGCGAGTGGACGACCGAGTACCTGCGCGGCGGCGGCGCGAAGCCGCGCGTCTTCATCCACGGCACGAGCAAGGGTAACGGCAGCGTCGTCCTGGCCAACAAGCAGAGCGACAAGGACGACTGCGAGGTCGGCGAGACCCGCTGAACCCCGCCGAACCCCCGTACCCGCCGTACCTGCCGTACCCGCCGTACCTGCCGTACCCGCCGTACCTGCCGTACCCGCTGAACCTGCCGTACCCGCTCGACCGGCCGAAAGCGCTCGACCGGCGAGGCGGTGCTACCCGGCCGGCTCCAGGGTGAGGGAGATCGAGTTGATGCAGAAGCGCTGGTCGGTCGGGGTGTCGTAGCCCTCGCCCTCGAAGACGTGGCCCAGGTGCGAGTCGCAGGTCGCGCACCTGACCTCGGTACGGACCATGCCGAGCGAACGGTCCTCGATGAGGACGACCGCGTCCGATCCGGACGGTTCGTAGAAGGACGGCCATCCGCAGTGCGACTCGAACTTGGTCTCCGAGCGGAACAGCTCGGTGCCGCAGGCGCGGCACCGGTACACCCCGACGGTCTTGCTGTCGGTGTACTCACCCGTGAAGGGCCGCTCGGTGCCGGCCTCGCGGAGCACGTGGTACTCGGCCGGGCTGAGCTGGGCCCGCCACTCGTCCTCGCTCTTGTGGATCTTCGCCATGCTCTCGACGGTACCTCGCCGGCGACACGGCCGGACCGGCCCGGGGCGTCCCGCCGATCCTGTCCGACCCGTGGGTTACCGTGCGCTTATGGCCTCACCGTTCATCGAGATCCCGGTCGGGGATCGGCTCGTCAAGGTCACCAATCCCGACAAGGTGTACTTCCCCCAGCACGGCTACACCAAGCGGCAGCTGGTGGAGTACTACATCGCGGTGGGAGAGGGCATCCTGCGCGCCACCCGCGACCGCCCCACCACCCTGGAGCGGTGGCCCGGCGGGGTCTTCGAGGGGGCCCGGCTGGCCACCCGCGACAACCCGCGCGGCGCCGACGCCTTCTACCAGAAGCGCATCCCCAAGAGCGCGCCCGACTGGGTGCCCTCCGCCCGGATCGACTTCCCCAGCGGCCGGTCCGCCGACGAGGTCTGCCCGTCGGAGGTCGCCGTGATCGCCTGGGCGGCCAACCTCGGCACGCTCACCTTCCACCCCTGGCCGGTCCGGGCCGGGGACGTCGACCATCCCGACGAGCTGCGCATCGATCTCGACCCGCAGCCCGGCACCGATTTCCGTGACGCGGTACGGGTCGCGCTGGGGCCCGCCCGCGACCTGCTGGGCGAGCTGGGCTACACCGGCTACGTCAAGACGTCCGGCAAGGGCGGCGTGCACATCTACGTGCGGATCGAGCCGCGCTGGACCTTCACCGAGGTGCGCCGGTCGGCGCTGGCCTTCGGGCGCGAGATCGAGCGTCGCGTCCCCGACCAGGTGACGACCAAGTGGTGGAAGGAGGAGCGCGGTGAGCAGATCTTCGTGGACTTCAACCAGAACGCCCGCGACCGGACGATCGCCTCGGCCTACAGCGTCCGGCCCGCCCCGCACGCGCCCGTCTCCGCCCCGGTGACCTGGGAGGAGCTGCCGGACGTCGCGCCGGAGGACTTCACGATCGTCACCATGCCCGAGCGGTTCGCCAAGGTCGGCGACCCGCACGCCGCCATCGACGACCGGGCGTTCTCGCTGGAGCCGCTGCTGGAGATGGCCGAGCGCGACGAGAACGACCATGGCCTGGGCGACATGCCGTATCCGCCCAACTATCCGAAGATGCCCGGCGAGCCCAAGCGCGTTCAGCCCAGCAAGGACCGCGACTCCGGTTCCTGACGCGCTCCGGACGTGCTCCGGACGCGGTCCTGACGTGCCCCGGACGCGGCGAGCCGCCGGTCGCGCGGACCGGCGGCTCGCCCTCGGGTCAGGCCGGGCCGTACGGCCCGCGTCCCCGGATGCGGATCAGTACAGGTCGCGCGGCTGCCTGGGCAGGACGACCTCGCGCGGTCCGCGCCAGGCGTCCCGCGTCTTCGGCGCCACCAGGGCGGAGGCGTCCGCGCCGCCGGCGACGACCGGGACGCTGACCGAGCTGCCCGCCAGGTCGACGGTCACCTGGGCGCCGGTGGGCGTCTCGGTGGTGTAGTCGGCGTCGGTGCCGGCCACGATCAGCGCGAGCCGGTGCCCCTTCTTGAGCACGTACTCCTGGCTGAGGGTCTGCCAGCGCACGTCGTAGTACCTGCCCGGGGTGAGCGGCGTCGGGGAGCTGAGCGAGGCGCGGTTCTGCGCGTCGAGCCAGCCCCGGCCCACCACGTTGACGTCGGAGGTGACCGTCCTGGTGCGGGTCTGCTTGTAGCAGGCGTCGTCGGCCGCGGTGCTCTCGCCGTGGCAGCTCTCGGTGGTCAGCGTCTCGATGCCCTCGCCCCTGCCGAGGTAGTCCACGCGGGTGTCGGTGCCGTAGTCCACCAGCAGGGCGGTGAGGTTGGCGGTCGGCTTGTCCAGCTTGACCTTCAACCGGGCCGCGGGCGTCCCGGAGATGCGCGCGGCGGCCGGGAGCGGCGCCGACACGTAGGCGAGGCGGTACGGCCTGGCCGCGGTCGGGTCGGAGACCAGCTCGCCCTCGCTGTGGCCGGAGCCCTGCGGGCCGGGCGCGTCGGTGTAGGTCGCGGTCGTGCCCTTGGCGGCGGGCGCGGTGCCGAGCGAGCCGTCCGCGCCGGGACGCAGCGTCAGCGCGCGGGCGCCGGGGGACGGCCAGTCGGCCTGGGTGATCCACTGGTCGGGCCCGACCTCGATGTCGGCGCGCGGCCCGTCGAGCACACCGTTCCTGATCTTGTGCAGCTCGTGGTCGAACCACTGGTGCAGGGTCGCCACCCACTGGTCGCGGCGGGTGTCGAACGGGTCGACGTGGCCGCGCTGCGACAGCCACACCTTGCGCGTCACGCCCCGCTCGGCCAGGCCCTTCCACCAGGCGGAGAAGTGGTTGGTCTTCACGTTGAGGTCGTTGACGCCGTGGAAGGCGAAGACGCTGGCGCGGACGTTCCCGACGTCGCCGACCGTTCCGCGCCGGTAGTTCGACTCCGACCAGTAGGCGTTGTAGTTACCGGTCGCGTCGTCCTCGCCGGCGTCGAGCTCGGCGCGGACGGCGGCGCACTTGGCGGGCGGGTCGGTGTCGACGTAGTCGGCCAGCCAGGGCTGCTCGTCGGTCCAGTACTTCACGCCGTTCATCCGGCTGTAGTCGTACCAGCTGCTGATCGCCGAGATCGGGACGATGGTCTCCAGGCCCTTGACCCCGGTGGCGGCGACGCCGTTGGCGAGCGTGCCGTCGTAGGACTTGCCGATCATGCCGGTCCGGCCGGTGCTCCAGTCGGCCCGCACCGGGCTGCCGTCGGGCCGGTAGGCCTTGGCGCGTCCGTTCAGCCAGTCCACGACCGCCTTGGCGCCCAGCACGTCGGGCGCGCCGCCGCTGGTGGGGCAGCCGTCGGACTTGGTGGTGCCGATCATGTCGACGGCCAGGAAGGCGTAGCCGCGCGGCACGAAGTAGTTGTCGTAGTAGAGCGGGAACTTCACCGGGTTCCCGGCCGCGTCGTAGACCTTGCGCTCGCCCTCGTTGCCGCGCCCGGAGTTGTCGTAGTACGGGCTGGCGTCCATGATGACCGGGACCTTCAGCCCGCGGCCGGACTCCTTGGGGCGGACGATGTCGACGTTGACCCGGTCGGGCCTGCCGTCGCGGTCGCTGTCGATGGGCGACTCCACGTACACGTGCTCGCGGATCGCGTCCTGGTAGGAGAAGACCGGCTGGGTCACGCCGTTCTTCACCACGATCTTCGGCACCGCGAGCCGCGCCTCGGCGACGCCGCCAGCGCCGATGACCGTGGCGGCGGTCAGTGCGGCGATCGTGGCGTGCCGCCGGGTTCGTCGCAGGGATCTCCTGGGCAACCCGCACCTCCGGGAACTAGTGATGATCTCTACGGAGGCACAGGTTCCTCGCCCGGCGGGCACAGGTAAAGATCGACACCGTAACGACTCAGGCCGCTTTCGGTCTCGCCCGCCCCTTGCGCCACGCCGTTCACGACACGTAAGGCGGGCGCCGGTCAGCGCGCGACGTCCATCTCCGGGAAGCGGGCCGAAGGGCCGTCGAGGAGGCGGTCGTCGCGCCCGCGCAGCCATCGGTCGAAGAACGAGGCGACGTAGGCGCGCTCGGCGGCGATCGCCCGCTCGGGCGGGATCGTCCCGATGACGCCGGCGAGACCGCCCTTCGGGATGGCGCCCCCGCGGGCCATCCCGGGGAGCAGCGCCGGGGCGTCGGTGTACGAGGCGTGCCGCGAGCCGCGCAGCGTTCCGTTGAACTTCCAGCCTCGGGTGTTGCGCCAGAACGCGGCCCAGGACGGGCGCCCCCGGTAGTCGCCCTCGGGGGCCGAGCCCAGGAGCATCAGCGGCCGGTCCAGCCCGTTCCTCGCCACCGGGCTCAGCTGGGAGCCGTTCGGCTCACCGGCGTAGTCCATCTGCCCGTCCATGTTGACGCCGGCGCGTATGCGGCGGTCGTCGTGCATCGCCTGGGCGGCGGTGAACCCTCCGGCCGAGTGGCCCGCCATGCCGACCCGGCGCGTGTCGAGCGCGGCGCCGAGCCCGCCGGGACGGCCGCGTCCCAGGCCCGGCAGCCGGTCGAGGACGAAGCGGGTGTCGGCGACGCGCGCGGCCATCACCTTCTTGAGCAGCGCGGTGACCTCCCCGGGAGTGGACGGCGGCCCGCCCTCCAGCAGGCGGCCGGTGGCCAGGCGCCCGCCGGGGAACTCCACCTCGGACGCCTCGTGGGTGTGGTCGATGGTCACGACGGCGTACCCGCGGCTCGCCAGGTCCTCGACCAGCGTCGTGTTGAACGTGCGCGGATCGGCGAGGCCGGAGGAGTAGAGCACCACGGGCAGCCGGCCCGCCCGGCGGTCGACGGGCGCGCCGGCCCGGGCGTGGGTCCGCGTGGCCGCCCAGTCCGCCTTGCCGGGCGGCATGCCGAGGTTCGTGGTGGCGGCGCCCTCGGCGGAGCCGAAATGCGCCGCGGCCTTGGCCGTCATGTGCGGCACGGCCGCGCCCGTGCCGCCCCCGCCGCCCGGCACGGCCGGGTACCACACGCTGATCATCAGCTCGCGTGCCCGTTCCGGTGCCCACGGGTCCCGGCGGGCCCGGTCGACCAGGTGGAACGCGGTGGTGCCGACGCGGAAGGCGCCGGTCGGGCGAGGGAGCCGCCCCCGCGCCTCCTGGAGGTCGCTCACCGCCCGCGCCCGCGCGGCCGGGCCGGTGGATTTGGCGGTGGCTCCGGCGGCGGGGCCGGTGGCGGGGCCGGTACAGCCGGCCAGCGTCACGCAGGCCAGTGCGGTGCCGATCAGGGGCGTGCCGATCAGGGGCGTGCCGGAGGGAAGGCGGAGATCGCGGCGGAGGCGGCGGGCGGCGGCCATCGGACCATCCAGAGGCTCGGGAGCAGGACTCCGTCCACTCTGGTCCCCGGACGGCCTGGTCCGCGTGATACCCGGGTACGGACACGCGGCCCGTACCCGGGTACGACGGCGGCCACCCCCCCAGGGCATGGGCCGCGGACCGCTCAGATCTCGAAGATCCCGGCCTTCTCGCGGGTGTAGGCGAGGACGGAGTCGTGGCCATAGCCGCTGTCCTTGGTGCCTTCCAGCGGGAACATGACCTTGCGGAAGGTGTTGACCCACACCGTGCCGGTCTCCAGGGCTCGGAACATGCGCTGGGCGGTGCCGAGGTCGCGGGTCCAGACGCCGGCGGCCAGGCCGTAGGTGGAGTCGTTGGCGATGGCGACCGCCTCCTCCTCGGTGTCGAACGGGATGACGACCGCGACCGGGCCGAAGATCTCCTCCTGGCAGACCCGCAGGGAGTTGTCCTCGGTGGCGAACAGGGTGGGCTCGACCCAGTACCCGCCCGCGTACGCCGGGTCGGCCACGGCATCGGCCCCGGACCGGCCGCCGAAGACCAGCTCGGCGCCCTCTTTGGCGCCGATCTCCAGGTACGAGGTGACCCGTTCGAACTGCTCGGCGGAGACGATCGGGCCCATCGTGGTCGCGCGGGACAGCGGGTCACCGAGCCTGATCTCCGCCGCGATCGCCTTCATGCGCGCGATCATCTCGGCGTACACGGGGCGCTGGATCAGGATCCGGGAACCGCCGTAGCAGATCTGCCCGGCGTTGGGGGTGAAGATGGCCTGCGTGGTCACGCCGGGGGCGGCCTTGTCGAGGTCGGCGTCGGCGAACACGATGTTGGGGGACTTGCCGCCCAGCTCCAGGGCCAGCGGCTTGAGCGAGTCGGCCGAGGCCCGGGTGATGATCTTCGCGGTCTGCACCGAGCCGGTGAGGCTGATCTTGTTGACGCCGCGGCTGCGCACCAGCGGGTCGCCGGCCTCCTCGCCGAGCCCGGAGACGATGTTGAGGGTGCCGGGCGGGAGCACCTCGCGCAGCAGTTCCCCCACCCGCAGCGTCGAGGCGGTCGCCTGCTCGGCGGGCTTGATGATGACGGTGTTGCCCGCGGCGAGGGCGAAGGCGGCCTTGGCGGAGAAGGTGGAGATGGGGGAGTTCCACGGGATGATGCCCAGGGTGACGCCGTACGGCTCGCGGCGGGTCACGCCGAGGCTGCCG
Organism: Actinomadura viridis; assembly: GCF_015751755.1. Classification (GTDB taxonomy): domain Bacteria; phylum Actinomycetota; class Actinomycetes; order Streptosporangiales; family Streptosporangiaceae; genus Spirillospora; species Spirillospora viridis. The sequence continues at coordinate 5,583,357 of NZ_JADOUA010000001.1, read as the reverse complement.
GGACCGAAGTCCACGCTCCTGCCCTCGGCCGCGGCGGCGCATTCGGCGGCGGCGTTGTTCCACAGGTAGGTCATGCCGGGCAGGTCGCGTCCGGCGGTCTCGCTGATGACGCGGCCGTTGTCGCGGGTCTCCAGCTCGGCCAGCTCCTGGGCGTGCGCGGCGAAGACCCCGGCGACCTTGCGCAGGTGGTGGGCCCGTGCCGGGGCGGGCAGGGCCGACCAGGCCGGGAACGCCGCGCGGGCGGCGTCCACGGCGGCGGCCGCGTCCTCGGCCCCGCTGCGGGGGATCGTCGCCCAGACCTCGCCGGTGGCCGGATCGACCGAGCCGAGCGTGCGGCCGTCCGCGGCGGGCCGCGTCTCGCCGCCGATCAGATTGGAGTACTCCCGTGTCATCGCCGTTCCCTCCCGGACTGCCGAATGCGCGACCAAGCGTACGCTTGGTCGCGCACCGGAGGGAACCCGGGCGTGCCGATCGGCGGGCGGCCCGGCGGGCCGGGCCGCCCGCCGGGTGTCAGTCCACCGGGGTCAGCCCCGCCAGCGGCGCCGGGAGATCGCCGTGGTGGACGACCGTCAGGCGCCGGGTGGGGCGGGTGATGGCGACGTAGAGGTCCTGGCCGCCGCGCGGGGACTCGGACGTGATGCCCGCCGGGTCGACCACGATCACCGAGTCGAACTCCAGCCCCTTGGACTCCTCGGCGGTGAGCACCACGACCGGGGAGTCGAGGGCCTCGGGGGTGGCGCCCGCGGCGGCGTCCGGCAGCGCGGCGCGCACCGCCGCGTGGCGGGCGCCGGAGGCGATCACCGCCAGCCTCCCCTCGCCCTCGGCGCCGGCGCCGATCTCGTCCAGCTCGGACGCGACCAGCTCGGGCAGCCGCACGGCCAGGCCGGCGGGCTCCGTCCGGACGGCCAGCGGCGGCGGGCCGTCGTCGCGGACCGGTTCGGGCGGGACCTGGCCGGGCGCGACCGCGGCCAGCAGGTCCGCCGCCACCCTCATGATCGCCGCCGGGGTGCGGTAGTTGACCATGAGCCGCTGCTCGCGCCAGCGGCCCGGCACGTACCGGTCGAGCATCTGCCCCCACGACCGCGCCCCCGCCGCGCTGCCGGTCTGGGCGATGTCCCCGACCACCGTGAGCGAACGGGTCGGGACGCGGCGCATGACGGTCCGCCAGGCCATCTCCGACAGCTCCTGCGCCTCGTCCACGATCACGTGCCCGTAGGCCCACTGGCGGTCGGCCGCGGCCCGCTCCGCGGTGGTGAGCTCCGGGCCGTCGTCGCGGTTGCGCTCGGCCAGCTCCGTGACCAGCTCCGCGATGTCGACCATGTCCGTCTCGGCCTGGCCGGTCACCTGCAGGACGCCCCGGGCGTAGCGCTCCTCGGCCTCGCGTTCGGCCTCGGCCCGGCGCTCGCGGATCCGGTCGCGGGTGTCGTCCTCGCCCAGCCATTCGGCGGCCTCGTCGAGCAGCGGCACGTCCGAGACCGTCCACTCCCCGGCGGTCCGGTGCAGCAGGCGCCCCTCGGCCCGCGACAGCCCGGCCTCCGCGCCGACCCGGTCGAGCGCCCCGGTGTCGGCGTACAGGTCCGCCAGCAGCCGCTGCGGGGTGAGCTCGGGCCACAGCGCGTCGAGGGTCCTCCGCACGACCGGGTCCCGCCAGAGCGCCTCCTTGGACAGCCGCAGGTCCGTCTCGTCCAGCAGCGGGTCGTCCTCGGCCTCCTCGATCAGCTCCCGCAGCCAGGCCGGCAGCCCGCCCGACTCCGCCATCCGCTCCAGCGGCTCGTCCACGAGCCGGTCGTACTGCCGGGCGCGGTCGAGCGCGAGCGCGTCCAGCAGATCGTGCATGTAGAGGCGGCGCTGGATGTTGTGGGGAGCGCGCACGGCGCGGGCGCGGTCGCGGGCCCGCACGCACTCGTCATGGGCGACCCGCAGCGTCATGTCGTCGGCCTCGACCTCCAGGTCGCCCTCGGGAACGCGCTGCCGGTCCCGTACGGCCGCCTCCACCAGGGCCACCATCCGGAAGTCGCCCTTCAGGACCGCCACCTCCGGCGGCTCCGCGGCGGTCGCCCGCACGCCCGGGTACAGCTCGCCCGCGGTCGCCAGCGTCACGTCGGTCTCACCGAGCCCGGGGAGCACCTGCTCGATGTAGCGCAGGAACGTGGCGTTCGGGCCCACCACCAGGACGCCCCGCCGTTCGAGCACGTCCCGGTGGGTGTAGAGCAGGTAGGCGGCGCGGTGCAGGGCCGCGACGGTCTTCCCGGTGCCGGGGCCGCCCTGCACCACCAGCACGCCGTGCAGCCCGGAGCGGATGACCTGGTCCTGCTCCTCCTGGATGGTGGCGACCACGTCGGTCATCCGCCCGGTACGGCCGCGGCGCAGCGTCGCCAGCAGCGCCGCCTCGCCGACGATCGTGCTCCGGTCGTCCTCGGTGAGCCCGTCGAGGTCGAACACCTCGTCGTCGAGCCGGGCCACCGTCCGGTCGCGCAGGTGGAGGTGCCGGCGGCGGGCGAGCGTGCCGGGGGATCCGGGCGTGGCGGTGTAGAACGGGCGTGCCGCCGCCGCCCGCCAGTCGATCAGCAGCGGCTCCCGGTCCTCGTCGCGCAGCCCGATCCGGCCGATGTAGAAGGTGTCGCCCGGGACCCCGTCCGCTCCGCGATGGTCGATCCGGCCGAAGCACAGGGCGCGCTCGACGGCCGAGAACCGGGCCAGCCGCCGGGCGGCCTCACCGGTGCCGACCTCGCGCTCGACCAGTGCCTGGAAGCCGCCGCCGCCCCCGTGGCCGGGCCCGGCCCGCAGCTCGGCCGCGGCCTCCTCGCGTTCGGTGTCGAGCCGGGCGTAGACGCGGTCGACGTACTCCTGCTCGGTGCGCGTCGCGGCTTCGCGCGCGTCGTCGGCCTCCGGCGCGGGGCCGCCGTCCGGTACGGGCTTGACTTGACGGGCTCGCATGCCTTCTATACACTCCTTGACGAAGGGCTAATTTCTGCTGCGCAAAATGCAGCCGTATCCTAGCACCCGTGGCTCCGGTTCCGCTTCCTGTCGCCGGGGCTTTTTTCATGCCCGGAGCCCCCACTTTTGGGGGGATGTGGCATGAAATGACCGGCTCTGTTGGATCGGGTGTCATCCGCGCACCACGTCGCGGTCATCGGCCTCGGTGAGAGTTTCCGGCGATCACCACCCGGCGATCTTCACCGGCCGTACGAAAGGTCGTGCGCCATGGCCCTTCCGCTTCCTCTCGACCGCAGATCCTTCCTCGTGACGACCGGCCTGGTGGCCGGCTCCGCCGCCGCCCTGCCGGCCGCCACCGGCCCGGCCCGGGCCGCGGCCCGCCGCGGCCCCGGAACGCTGCCCGGCGACCCGTTCACCCTCGGCGTCGCCTCGGGGGACCCCGACCACCAGGGCTTCGTCCTGTGGACCAGGCTGGCGCTCGCCCCGCTCGCCGAGGACGGCCTCGGCGGCATGCCGTCCACCGCCTTCCAGGTGCGCTGGGAGGTCGCCTCCGACGAGCGTTTCCGGCACGTCGAACGGCGCGGCACCGCCCACGCCCGGCCCGAGTCGGCCCACAGCGTGCACGTCGAGCTCAAGGGCCTGCGTCCGGGCCGCGAGTACTGGTACCGCTTCCGCGTGGGCGCGCACGTCTCCCCGGTGGGCCGCGCCCTCACCGCCCCGCGCCCGGACTCGTTCGGCCCCGCCCTGGCGATGGCGTTCGTCTCCTGCTCGCAGTACGAGCACGGGCTGTTCACCGCCTATAGGAGGCTGGCCGAGGAGAACCCCGACCTGATCCTTCACCTGGGCGACTACCAGTACGAGTACCGGAAGGGCGTCTACAACATCCCCGGCGGCAACGTCCGCGACCACGAGGGACCCGAGACCGTCACGCTCGCCGGCTACCGGCAGCGCCACGCCCAGTACAAGTCCGACGCCGACCTCCAGGCGGCCCACCTCGCCGCACCCTGGCTGGTGGTCTTCGACGACCACGAGGTCGAGAACAACTGGGCCGACGACGTTCCCGAGGCGAACTCCGACACCCCGGATCCCGCCGAGTTCCGCAAGCGCCGGGCCGCCGCCTTCCAGGCGTACTACGAGAACATGCCGCTGCGCCGCGCCTCGATCCCCAGCGGACCGGACATGCAGCTGTACCGCCGCGTCCGCTGGGGGCGGCTGGCGAACTTCCACATGCTCGACACCCGCCAGTACCGCGACGACCAGGGCTGCGGCGACGGCTACAAGGACTGCCCCGCCGCCACCGACCCCGCCCGTTCCATCACCGGCGAGGCCCAGGAGAAGTGGCTGATCGACGGTTTCCGGCGCTCGGCCGCCCGCTGGGACGTCCTCGGCCAGCAGGTCTTCTTCGCCCAGCGCGACAACAACGCCGGCCCGCTCAAGGTCACCAGCCAGGACTCCTGGGACGGTTACGTCGCCTCCCGCGACCGCATCACCAGCGGCTGGGTGGACGCCAAGGTGCGCAACCCCGTCGTGCTCACCGGCGACGTCCACGCCCACTGGGCCGGCGACATCAAGGCGAACTTCGACGACCCCTCGTCGGCGACCATCGGCGCCGAACTGGTCTGCAGCTCGATCACCAGTGGCGGGGACGGCGCCGACTCCGACCCGGCCGCCCACCCGTTCCTGAAGATCAACCCGCATCTGCGCTTCTACAACAACCAGCGCGGCTACGTGATCAGCCGGATCGGCAAGGACGAGATGCGCTCGGACTTCAAGACGCTGCCGAACGTCCGCACCCCCGGCGCCGCGGCCTCCACCAAGGCGACGTTCGTCGTCGAGGACCGCGTCCCCGGCGTCCGGCAGACCTACCTGCGCCCGTACGCGGCGCCGAAGGCGTCCGCCGAGGCCGGGCGCGACCTCGGCCGCGAGACCGTGGAGAACGAGACCGTGCGGCCCTGACCGCTACCCGCCCCGGCCGGCGGGCCGGTCGTCCCTGCCGGGGGACGGCCGGCCCGCCCGCGTGACGGGATGGTTCAGCCCTTCCGGGCGGCGACGTTGACCGCGATGACCACGGCGGCGATGAAGAGCACCGACACCGCCTCCATGGTCACGTCCGGGCCTCCCGGAGACGGCGAACGGTGTGCGAAGTCGATCTTGCCCGTAGCGTGGTGGAGGCGGCGGCGCCTACGCGTGCGGCCCGGAGAAGATGTCGTCCAGGTCGTAGGCGACCGGGACCTCCAGCTGCTCGTAGGTGCACGACCCGGGCGTGCGGTCGGGGCGCCAGCGGCGGAACCGCGCGGTGTGCCGGATCCGGTCGCCCTCCATGCCCTCGTAGGCCACCTCGGCCACCAGCTCCGGACGCAGCGCCACCCACGTGAGGTCCTTCTTGCCGGACCAGCGCGAGATCGCGCCCGGCATCCGGTCGGCGGTGCTCTCGGTCTGCCGGGCCCAGCCCTCCCAGGGGTGGCCGGTGTAGTCGTCCATCCGGTACGGCTGGAGCTCCTCGACCAGTTCGGCCCGCCGCTTCATGGTGAACGAGGCCGCCACCCCCACGTGCTGCAGGTGGCCCTCGGCGTTGTTGAGGCCGAGGAGGAGGGACCCCACGATCGGGCCGGACTTGTGCCAGCGGAAGCCCGCCACCACGCAGTCCGCGGTGCGCTCGTGCTTGACCTTGAACAGCACCCGCTTGTCGGGCTGGTAGGCGATGTCGAGCGGCTTGGCGATCACACCGTCCAGCCCGGCGCCCTCGAACTCGTCGAACCAGCGCAGCGCCAGGTCGTAGGAGTCGGAGGCGGGGGTGACGTGGATCGGGGCCCGCGCCTCGGCCAGCGTCTCCACCAGCCGCCGCCGGCGCTCGCCCAGCGGCACCTCCATCAGCGACTCGTCGCCGACGGCGAGCAGGTCGAAGGCGACGAACGAGGCGGGCGTCTGCTCGGCCAGCAGCTTGACGCGGGACGCGGCCGGGTGGATGCGCTGCTGGAGGGCGTCGAAGTCCAGCCGGGAGCCGCGCCGCAGCACGATCTCACCGTCGACCACGCAGCGCTCGGGCAGCTCGCGCTTCACCGCCTCGACCAGGTCGGGGAAGTAGCGGGTGAGCGGGCGCTCGCCGCGGCTGGAGAGCTCCACCTCGTCGCCGTCGCGGAAGACGATGCAGCGGAACCCGTCCCACTTCGGCTCGTACAGCACATCGCCCTTGGGCATGGTCTTGACCGCTTTGGCCAGCATCGGCGAGAGCGGCAGGCTGATCGGCAGGTCCATGCCCCTATCTTGCGCCTCACCTCCGACAATGTGCGTGACCGGGGGGCTGCGGGCACGCCCCCGGCCGGGAACGCACGGTGCCCGCGGGGCCGTCCGGCGGCAGGCGCTAGCCTGCGGCCATGCGCCGCCTGTTCCCCGAACCCGCCGCCGATGTGGACCCGTACGACGCCTACGCCGAGGGGTACGGCGGCGCGCGTCCGGGAGCACCGTTCCTGCGGATCGGCATGGTGATGAGCGTGGACGGCTCGGTCACCGACGCCGAGGGCTGGACCGACGGGCTGGGCGGCGAGGCCGACTTCCGGGTCTTCCGGACGCTGCGGGCGCTGGCCGACGCCATCCTGGTCGGCGCGGCCACGATCCGCACCGGACGGGTCGGGCCCGCCCGGCTGCGCCCCGGCCTGCGGGAACGGCGCGGCGGCCCGCCCGCCCCGATCGCCGTGGTGAGCCGGACCCTGGATCTGGACTGGTCCCTGCCGCTGTTCACGCGCGCCGAGACCCCCACGATCGTGGTGACCTCGCGGGCCGCCGCGGAGAAGGCGACGGTGCCCGCTCCCGTACGGGTGCTGGCGGCGGGCGAACGGGACGTGGACCTCACCGCCGCCGTCCGGGCGCTCCAGGCCGAGCATCCGCGCCTGCTGTGCGAGGGCGGGCCGTCGCTGGCCACCGCGCTGATCAGGGAGGGGCTGGCCGGCGAGCTCTGCCTGAACATCGCCCCGGCCCTGCTGGGCGGCCCGCGCCACACGCGGCTGCTCACCGCGCTCCCGGCCGAGGTCCCGCTGGACCCGGCCGCGGTCTACCTGGACGACGGTGTGCTGTTCCTGCGCTACCGCCTGCGCACGTAGCGCAGGAAGAGGAAGTCCTCGTCGTCGGTGAGGGCGCCGGCGAGGCGCAGCCCGGACGGCGCCGGGAGCGGCGGCCCGTCCAGGACGCGCGGCGAGGCGCCCGCGGCCAGCAGCGGGCTGACCGTCAGGCACAGCTCGTCGAGCAGGTCCGCGCCCGCCACCTGGGACAGGATCCGCGGCCCTCCCTCGCAGAGCAGCCGGGAGTATCCGCGTCCGGCCAGCAGGGCGACCGCGGTGGGGAAGTCGACGTCGTCGTCGCCCGCGGTGACGACCTCGGCGCGGTCGCGGGCGGCCCGCAGCCGTCCCGGGTCGGCCGTCTCGGTGGTCAGCACGATCGTCGGCGCGTCCGGCGGGGCCGCGGTGAAGACCGGCGCGTCGAGATCGAGGCGGAGCGACCGGGACACGATCACCAGCGCGGGCGTCGCGGGCCGGTCCGCGCGCAGCCGTTCCCACGCCGGATCGGGCCGGGCCGGGCCGTACCCCTCCGCGCGCACCGTGCCGGCGCCCACGATCACCGCGTCCGCCAGCACCCGCAGCAGGGAGAACAGCCGGCGGTCGGTCTCGCCGCCCAGCCCGCCGCTGCGGCCGTCGTAGGTGGCCGCCCCGTCCACGCTCGCGATCATGTTGGCGCGCAGCCACGGCCGGGCCGGGCCGGAGGCGGGGCCGGACGGGTAGGCGTACTCCTCCGCCGGATCGACCGGGCTCGCCTCGGGTGACAGCCGCCGCATCCGCATGGCCGCCAAGCTACCCGAACGCGCCCGCCCGAACCGTGACCGCCCGAACCGTGACCGCCCGAACCGTGACCGCCCGTACCGCACCGGCGCGGCGACGTACGGGCATCGAACGATAACGTTCTGTGGCGCAATCCGCCGATTCCCATCACCCCGGCGGGCGACCGGCGGGACACTACGGCCTTCGGAGTGAAGCACCGCACCGGGAGGAACGGGGGAGTGGAGTTCGCCGCGCTCGGCGCATGGATCCTTGCCGCGATCGCCGGAACCTACCTGCTGGCCGTCTGGCTCGCGAACGGGGGGCTGCGCCGGCAGGCGACGAAGGTGACGCGTTTCCCGACCCTGATCGTGGTGGGGCATCCGGTGTCGGCGGCGCTCGGGCTGGCGGTGTGGGTGGCCTACATGGCGACGGGGCGGGCCGGGTACGCGTGGACGGCCTTCTGCGTTCTGCTGCTGATCGTCCTGCAGGGGTTCGTGCTGTTCACCCGGTGGCTGGTGGGCCGGGGCGGGCGGCACGCGCGGGGCGCCGAGCAGGCGTTCCCGGCGACGGCCGTCCTGCTGCACGGGACGGTCGCCGTGGCGACGGTCGTCCTGGTGTTCCTGAGCGCGATCCAGGTCAGCCGCCGCTGAGGGCCCGCCGCTGAGGGCCCTCAGACGAGGCGGCGGAGCACGGTCAGCGACCGGCCGCCCACGCCGACCGCGTCGCGCGCCTTGACGCGCGCCCGGTCGCCGGCCGGCTCCGGATCGGCGGTGTCCAGGGTGAACTCCCAGCGCTCGCCGTACTCGGGGCCCGGCAGCACGAACTCCACCGGTTCGGAGCCGGCGTTGAACAGCATGAGGAACGAGTCGTCCCGGATGCGGCGGCCGCGTGGATCCGGCTCGGTGATGGCGTCGCCGTTGAGGAAGACGCCCAGGGACTTGGCGAAGCCGACGTTCCAGTCGTGGTCGGTCATGCGCTCGCCGGACGGGGTCAGCCAGGCGATGTCGGCGGGCGCGGCGCCCGTGTCGCCGCCGGTGAAGAAGCGGCGGCGCCGGAACACGGGGTGGTCGCGCCGCAGCCGCGACAGGATCCGGACGAACTCCAGATCGCGCGGGTCGCCCGGCCGCCAGTCGACCCAGGCCAGGTCGTTGTCCTGGCAGTAGGCGTTGTTGTTGCCGCGCTGCGTCCGGCCGAACTCGTCGCCGTGGGAGAGCATCGGCACGCCCTGCGACAGGAACAGCGTGGCCAGGAAGTTGCGGCGCTGCCGGGCCCGGAGCGCGAGGACTCCGGGATCGTCCGTGGGTCCTTCGACGCCGCAGTTCCAGGAGCGGTTGTCGTCGGTGCCGTCGCGGTTGTCCTCGCCGTTGGCCTGGTTGTGCTTGGTGTCGTAGGAGACCAGGTCGTTCAGGGTGAACCCGTCGTGGCAGGTGACGAAGTTGATCGAGGCGAACGGGCGCCGGGCGCTGTTCTCGTACAGGTCGCTGGAGCCGGTCAGCCGGGACGCGAACTCCGGCAGCGTGGCCGGCCGCCCGCGCCAGTAGTCGCGGACGGTGTCGCGGTACTTGCCGTTCCATTCGGTCCACAGGGGCGGGAAGTTGCCGACCTGGTAGCCGCCCTCGCCCACGTCCCACGGCTCGGCGATCAGCTTCACCTGGGACACGACCGGGTCCTGCTGCACCAGGTCGAAGAACGCGGCGAGCCGGTCGACGTCGTGCAGCTCGCGGGCCAGCGCCGACGCCAGGTCGAACCGGAACCCGTCCACGTGCATCTCCAGGACCCAGTACCGCAGCGAGTCCATGATCAGCTGGAGTGCGTGCGGGCTGCGCACGTTGAGGGAGTTGCCGCAGCCGGTGTAGTCGAGGTGGTAGCGCTTGTCGTCGTCGCGCAGCCGGTAGTACGAGGCGTTGTCGATGCCCCGGAACGACAGCGTCGGCCCCAGGTGGTCGCCCTCGGCGGTGTGGTTGTAGACCACGTCGAGGATCACCTCGATCCCCGCCGCGTGCAGGGCCCGCACCATGGCCTTGAACTCCGGCACCTGCTCGCCGCGCTGCCCGGAGGAGCTGTAGGCGTTGTGCGGGGCCAGGTAGCCCAGGGTGTTGTAGCCCCAGTAGTTGGTCAGCCCGCGGGCGACCAGCGCGTGCTCGGGGACGAACTGGTGCACCGGCATCAGTTCCACCGCCGTCACCCCGAGGTCGGTGAGGTGGTCGATCATGACCGGGTGGGCCAGTGCCGCGTAGGTGCCGCGCAGCCTCTCGGGAATCGCCGGGTGCAGGCGGGTCAGCCCCTTCACGTGCGCCTCGTAGATCAGGCTCTCGTGGTACGGGACGCGCGGCGGGCGGTCGTCGCCCCAGTCGAAGAACGGGTTGATCACCACGTTCTTCGGCATGTACGGGCCGCTGTCGCCGGTGTTGAGCGCGCCGGGGTCGGAGAACCGGTGGGAGAACAGCGACTCGTGCCACCGGACCTCGCCCTCGACGGCCTTGCCGTAGGGGTCGAGGAGCAGCTTGGCCGGGTTGCAGCGGTGGCCCTCGCGCGGGGCGTAGGGCCCGTGGACGCGGTAGCCGTACCGCTGGCCGGGGCCCACACCGGGCAGGTAGCCGTGCCAGACGAACCCGTCGACCTCGGGGAGGTCGAGGCGTTCCTCATGCCCTTCCGAGTCGAACAGGCACAGCTCCACGCGGTGGGCCACCTCGGAGAACAGGGCGAAGTTGGTGCCGGTGCCGTCCCACGTGGCGCCCAGAGGGTAGGACTCGCCGGGCCATGCCTCCCGCATCTCTCCCCCTCGGCTCGGTCGCACGAACCTCCGATTTTCCCCTACCCGACGGCCTCCCGGGACCCGCACCCGTTCCCCATTGTCGCCGGGCGCTCCAGGCGCCGCACCGGCTGCCCCCGGCTTCGGGCGCCCGCGGCGGGCTCACCCGCCGGGCAGGTGCCTCCAGACCACCTCGTCATCCGCCGTCTCACCGGTCGGACGCAGCCCGGCGCGGCGTGCGACGGCGGCCGAGGCGAGGTTCCCCGGATGCACGTTCGCGACGATGTTCCGCACGCCGTGGGCGGTCAGCCAGTCCAGGAGGGCGCGGGCGGCCTCGGAGGCGAACCCGAAGCCCTGGTAGGGCATGCCGATCACCCAGGCGACCGCGGCGCGCGGCCCGTGCCCGCCGGGCTCGGGCGTCACCGTGACCTGGACCGTGCCGACGGCCTGGCCGTCCCGGCGGCGCCGGACGATCCAGTTGAGCCACTGTTCCTGGTGGTACGGCGACGGCCCGGCGACCAGGTGCTCGTAGCGGGCGCGCAGCTCCCCCAGCGTGAGCGGCTCGCCGCCGATGTAGCGGTGGAGCCGGGGGTCGTCGAGGACCCGCGCCATCTCCTCGGCGTGGTGGACGCCGAGGGGTTCCAGGAGCAGGCGCGGCGTCTCGATGGTCGCTGTGATCGGCACGGGCATCAGCCGACCCTATTCCGTACCGGTTCCAGGTCGTACGCGAGTTATGTCGTACGGGGCGGGCGTCTACGCCTGGGGCGGGGGAGGCGGGCTCAGGCGCCGGGTCCAGACGCCCTCGGGGTGCTGGCGAGGGTCCAGCCACAGCCAGGGCTGTGCGCGGCGGAAGGTCAGGTCGGTGCCGGGCTGCCAGGGGAAGAGCCCGTCCTGGTTGGGCCAGACCACCTGGTGGACGGGCAGGGGCGGGCGGCGGTAGAACGCCAGGGCGCCGCCGAACGCGCCCTCGTACCACCGGAGGTTCACGGGGCGGAACGCCGCGGGCCGTCCCCGGACGACGTCGTCCAGCCGTTCGCCGCCTGCGGGCGCGCGCCCTTCGGCGGCCCGGCGGCCGAGCGTGTTGAGGATCTCCTCCGTCTCGTAGACGTCGCCGCCGAACATCGCCAGCTCGGGCGCGCGGTGGCTGTGCCACAACCCGATGGTGTACGCCCAGCCGGGGCGCTCGTCGTCCCCGGGGACCAGCACCACGCTCCAGCCGTACTGCGTGATGTGCACGATCGTGCGCAGCTGGAAGTTGTCCAGGCGCTCGCGGTCGCCGTAGTCATGGCAGATGATGCACGCGCACGGGGGGCGGCCGTCGGACATGAGGGCCAGCTTACGGCGAGTCGCGTGCTTCCCAGGAGTGCGACGCGCGTGCATGTGCACGTGCGTTTGTCGCGTGCACGTCACCTGCGGCGGTCAAGCCCGTACTTTACGCGCTCCCGGGCACGGCGCGCCCGGTGATCGGCGGAAAACGGGCGCCCGGTGAGGGTCCTCCTGAAGGGCCGTGCCGATCTCGTCCGCGCGGCGGATTGTCTCAGGGGCGCGAGGGCATACCTTCTGAGTCATGAGTCAGCCCACCCCGCAGCCGGGCCGGCGGCCGTCCGACCTCCGGCCGCAGGTCCCGCCAGAGCCCGTGCACGCCGGCGAGCCGGAGCGCGTCCCCGGCCCGCGAGGGGACGGCGACCCGGCGCCAGGGGCGGGCCCGGCGCGCGGCTCCGCGGCGGCTCCCGACCCGGAGCCGGGACGCGACGACCCCCCGGCGGCCGGCGGCGATCCGGTACGGGCCTCCGACGCCGAGCGGGAGGCCGTGGTCGAGGCCCTGCGGGTGGCCTCGGTGGAGGGCCGGCTGACCTTCGAGGAGCTGACCGAGCGCACCGAGAAGGCCTACCTCGCCGTGACCCGCGGCGACCTGGAGCGGATCCTCGCCGATCTGCCCGGCATGGGCGCGCCCGGCGCCGAGCCGGCGCCCCCGCAGGTGCGGCGGCGGTTCACCGCGATCATGGGCGACTGTAAGGAGCGCATCGTCGGCCGCATCGACCAGGAGCTGGAGGCGCTCTCGGTGATGGGTGACGTCGTCCTCGACCTGCGCGGCGCGCAGGTGCCCAGCGGCGAGGTGACCGTGGTGGCCACCGCCGTGATGGGCGACGTCAAGGTGATCGTCCCGGACGGCGTGACGGTGCGGATGAGCGGCTACGCCGTCATGGGCGTCCGCAAGGTGCAGGCCCGGGAGGCCCAGGACGGCGCGCGCGTCCCGGTCGTGAACGTCCGCGCGCACGCCATCATGGGCGATGTGAAGATCGTGGACGACGAGCACCACGCCCCCGTACGGCGGGCCCTGGCCTCCTGGTGGGAGCGCCGGAAGACCGGCGGGGGCGAGGACGGCCCGCCGGGCACGCGCTGAACGCCGCGGGCACGCGGAGGCCGCGGTCCCGCGCGGATCAGACCGCGGCCGCCGCCGGAGCGGCCGTGAGCGCCTCGGTGTAGCGCAGGAGCACCAGCTCGGCCACCTCCGGGGCGGCGCCCAGCACGGGGGACACCACCGCGGCCCCGGCCGCCAGGGACTCCCGGCGGACCTTGTCGGCGAAGTAGCCCGGCGCCAGGAAGTACGAGGCGACGACGACACGGGACGCGCCCGCCTCGTACAGGCCCCGTACCGCCGCGGCGGGCGCCGGGCCGGCCGCGGACGCGTACGCGGCGACGACGTCGCGCCAGCCCCGCCCGCGCCACTCGCGGGCCATCGCCCGGATGGTGGCGTTGGCCGACGGGTCGCTGGACCCCGCCGACACCAGCACCACCGCCGTGTCCGGATCGCCGATCTCCACGCCCGCCTCGGCCAGCCGCCGCTCCAGGGCGGCCACGAGCAGCGGGTGCGGGCCCAGCGTCGCGGCCGTCCGCAGGCGGGCCCGCGGATGCCGCCGCCGCACCTGCGCCAGCACGCCCGGGACGTCGGTCTTGCTGTGGTAGGCGGCGGTGAGGAGGAGCGGCAGCACCACCACCGGCCCGCCCCCCGCGGCGTCCCGCGCGAGCAGCCCTTCCAGGACGGGACCGGGCGCGGGCGGCGCGTGGTCCAGGAACGAGGTCAGGACGGGCACCGCCGGGCGCCTGGCCCGGACGGCCGACAGCAGTTCCTCCACGGTGGCGGCGGCGCGCGGGTCCTTGCTCCCGTGCGCCACCGCGACCATGGGAGGCCGCGCGGTGAGGGGCGGCAGCGTCACAGGTGGATGCCGCATTCGGTCTTGCCCATCCCGGCCCAGCGTCCGCTGCGCGGGTCCTCGCCGGGGGCGACGGGACTCGTGCACGGCGCGCACCCGATCGAGGGGTAGCCGTCGTAGTGCAGCGGGTTCACGATGACGCCGTTGTCGGACATGTAGTTGTCCATGTCCTCCTGGGTCCAGTCCAGGATGGGGTTGACCTTGACCATCCCGCGCTTGCGGTCCCATTCCACGACCCTGCGGTCGCGGCGGCTGGCGGTCTCGTCCCGGCGGATGCCGCTGAACCAGGCCATGTAGCCCTCCAGCGCCCGGCCCAGCGGCTCCACCTTGCGCAGGTGGCAGCACAGGTCCGGGTTGCGCCCGTTCAGGCGGGGGCCGAGAGCGGCCTCCTGCTCCTCCACGGTGCGGGACGGCGTCACGTTGATCACGTTCACCGGGTAGACGGCCTCCACCGCGTCCCGGGTCCCGATGGTCTCGGCGAAGTGGTAGCCGGTGTCGACGAACAGCACGTCGATCCCGGGCTTCACCTTCGACACCAGGTGGATCAGCGCGGCGTCCGACATCGAGGAGGTCAGGCAGATCCGGTCGCCGAACGTGGCCGCCGCCCAGCGGATGACCTCCAGGGTGGAGGCGCCCTCCAGCGCGCTCGCGGCCGATTCGACGATGTCTTCGAGGTCGAGGGCCGGTCTGTCGGTCTCCAGTAGCGTCATCGGGAGTTCTCCTTCGTGTGGGGGGCTCCGACACCGAGGAACTTCAAGGTGAAGGAACGGACGCAGTCACGGCAGAACCACGTCGCTCCTTCCTGCCGGCGGGGCGTCGCGCCCCCGCTCCCCGCCTCCGCGGCGGGGGCCTCGCGCGGTTCGAGATGCTCTTCACCGCAGTACGGGCAGTAGAACGGCGCGGCACGTTCGCTCATCCTCTGCCTCCCGTCTCTCTCGTGGCTTCGCGCGGCCGGCCGGTGGGGTCTCCGGCCGCCCGCTTCGGGTCGCCTACTCCGGGTCGCCTACTTCAGGTCGGCGTCGTCGGCGCGCTGGACCCAGGCGGCGAAGGTCTCGCCCTCGGCGCGCTGCTCGTCGAACTTGCGCACGACCCGCTCGACGTAGTCGGTCAGCCCGTCCGAGGTGGTCTTCAGACCGCGCACCTTCTTGCCGAACGTGGCGCCGACCTGGCCGCCCAGGTGGATCTGGAAGCCCTCCACCTGGTCGCCGTTCTCGTCCACCACCAGCTGGCCCTTGAGGCCGATGTCGGCGACCTGGATGCGGGCGCAGGCGTTCGGGCAGCCGTTGACGTTGATGGTCAGCGGCTGGTCGAACTCGGGCAGCCGCTTCTCCAGCTCGTCGATGAGGTCCATCGCGCGCTGCTTGGTCTCGACGATCGCCAGCTTGCAGTACTCGATGCCGGTGCAGGCCATGGTCTGGCGGCGGAACGTGGACGGGCGCACCTGGAGGTCGTGCTCGGCCAGCGCGGCGGCCAGCGGCTCGGTGTTCTCCTCGGGCACGTCGAGGATCACCATCTTCTGCTCGACCGTGGTGGCGACCCGGCCCGAGCCGTAGCGCTCGGCGAGGTCGGCGACGGCCGTCAGCAGCGGCCCGTTGACCCGGCCCACCCTCGGCGCGAAGCCGACGTAGTAGCGGCCGTCCTTCTGCGGGTGGACGCCCACGTGGTCACGGCGGGGGAGCGGGGCGGCGGGCTCGGGACCGTCGGGCAGCGCGTAGCCCAGGTACTCCTTCTCCAGCACCTCGCGGAACCTGGCCGCGCCCCAGTCGTTCACCAGGAACTTGATCCGGGCGCGGTGCCGCAGCCGCCGGTACCCGTAGTCCCGGAAGACCGAGATGATGCCCTTCCACACCTCGTGCGCCTGCTCGGGCTTGACGAACACGCCCAGGCTCTTGGCGAACATCGGGTTGGTGGACAGCCCGCCGCCGACGAACGCCTGGTAGCCGACCTCGCCGTCGTCGTTCACCACGCCGACGAACGCCACGTCGTTGATCTCGTGGACGGTGCAGTGCGCGGCGCAGCCCGACAGCGCCGACTTGAACTTGCGCGGCAGGTTGGAGAACTCCCGCGACCCGATGTACCGGTCGTGGATCTCGCGGATCTCCGGGCTCGCGTCCAGCACCTCGTCCGCGGCGATCCCGGCCAGCGGGCAGCCGATGATCACGCGCGGGGTGTCGCCGCACGCCTCCATGGTGGACAGCCCCACGGCCTCCAGCCGCTCCCAGATCGCCGGGACGTCCTCGATCGCGATCCAGTGGTACTGGACGTTCTGCCGGTCGGTGATGTCGGCGGTGCCCCGGGCGTACTCGGTGGAGATGTCGGCGATCGCGCGCAGCTGCGGACCGGTCAGCCGGCCGCCGTCGATGCGCACCCGCATCATGAAGTAGCGGTCGTCGAGCTCCTCGTCCTCCAGCATGCCGGTCTTGCCGCCGTCGATCCCGGGCTTGCGCTGGGTGTAGAGCCCGAACCAGCGGAACCGGCCGCGCAGGTCGGCCGGGTCGATCGAGTCGAATCCGGCCTTGGAGTAGACGTCGACGATCCGGCGGCGGACGTTGAGGCCGTCGTCGTTCTTCTTGTTCTCTTCGTTCTTGTTGAGAGGTTCCCGATAGCCGAGGGCCCACTGGCCCTCGCCTCTCTTGCGCTTGGTCGCAGGTGGCACGGCGCGATCCTCATCCATCCGATGGTGGGGACGCGTAGTGCACCGGCAGTCGCGAACAGCCGGCTCGTCGCTGAGCAGGGGTTGGTCATAGGTGACGCCGATGCACCACGCGCCCGTGAAGTACAGGGGGGCGTGGTCGGGGCGTCACAGACAGATCGCGCTGCGGACGCGCAGGAAGTCCACGTGCCGGCGCATCACCAGCAACGGGTCCGCAGCAGTCATACCTGAACTGTGACATGCGGTCTCGCGGGCTGTCCAGTTGCGTCCGGCATGCGGACACGTGAGAAGGGTCATCCCGGTGCGAGGTGTCATCCCTGCCGCATCCAGTTCACCGGCGGCTCCGACCGGCCGGGACCGCCCGCGTCGTCGCGGGCCGCGGTCTCGTCCCCGGAAGCCCCGGAAGCCCCGGAGGCCCCGGAGGCTCCGGCCGCCGGGCGGGGGCGGGCCGCGGGCTGGTGCTGGCAGTCGCACCACGATCCGCCACGGCACTCCCCGTGGCGGTCGTCGCGGCACGCCGGACAGATCACCCCTCCATTGTCACCGATGTCCGATGATGCGTGCTACGTCCCCTTGGGGGTGAGGCCGTGCCCGCGCTCCCGCCGATCATGAGCCTTTCGCCCGTTTCGTACGTCAAAGCGGGTATCACCCGGGCACGACGCGCGGAGGGGAGCGCTGGAATGGTCGATTCGGTAGGTAACGGGCTGACTACGCCCTACGGTATATCGGTGTGACCACGGTTTCGGGCGCCGCCGGCGTCGCCGGTGCCCCGGCAGAGGAGGCCGACACGGACCCGGGGGAGAGGCGGTCCGCGCCGCGCGCCCTGCTGCGCGCCGTGCCACGGATCGTCTGGGGGCTGGTCCGCGACACCGCCGTGGCGGCGTTCCGCTACCGGGTGACCGGGCTGGCGGCGGAGGCGGCCTTCTTCGCACTGCTGTCGCTGCCGCCGCTGGTGATCGGGCTGATCGGGACGATGGGCCACTTCCGCGGCGCGCTGGGGCCGGGCACCGTCGCGGAGGTCCGCGGCTTCCTGATCCAGCAGGCCCAGACCGTGTTGACCGGGCCGGCCGTGGACTCGGTGGTGATCCCCCTCATCGACGACGTGATCCGGGGCGGCAGCCCGGACATCGTGTCGGTGAGCTTCCTCATCTCGCTGTGGGCGGGCTCGCGGGCCACCAACGTCTACGTGGACACGATCACCATCGCCTACGGGCTGTCCGGCCTGCGCGGGGTGATCCGGACCCGGCTGCGCGCCTTCGTGCTCTACCTGGTCGGGCTGCTGGTGATGATCGTGGTGATCCCGCTGCTGGTGGCCGGGCCCGCGCTGGTGCGGCGGACGCTGCCGGAGAGCGCCGGCGTGGTGTCGCTGCTCTACTGGCCGATCGTGGTGACGCTGTCGATCCTCTTCCTGGCGCTGCTCTACCACATGAGCGTCCCGGTGCGGACGGCCTGGTGGCGGGAGGTCCCGGGCGCGGCGATGGCCCTGCTCATCTGGATCGTGGGCAGCTTCCTGCTCCGCCTCTACCTGGCCGGATCGCTGGCCGGGGTCTCGGTGTACGGATCGCTGGCCGCCTCCATCGCCGTGCTGGCGTGGCTGTACGTGGCCGCGCTCGCGGTGCTGATCGGGGCCGCGCTGAACGCCGAGATCGACCGCCGCTGGCCCAGCCCCGGCACCGCCCGTGCGCGCGCCCTCCGGGAGGCGGGCAAGGAGCCGCCCCCGCCCGTGCGCGCGGCCGAACGCGGGGCCGGCGCGGCGCCCGAACCCGCTCCGCGGCCGGGCGACGAGGGCACGGGTTGCGAAAGATAAAAACTCTGCCCGGTTTGGGTTTGAAAAGGCCAAATATGTCGTAACCTCGCGTGATATGACCCGCCGTGACGAGCCCGGTCGGCTGCGTACCGTGACCGGAACCATCCCGACGTCGGACATCACCGGAGCGGTGCTGCCGCACGAGCATCTGCAGCTCGACCTCCGCTGGCCGTCCCGTCCGTCCCTGCTGGACTCCGACCCGCGCCGCTGGCTGGACGAGGAGAAGCCGGTCACCCGCGAGCTGGCCGCGCTGCGCGCCGACCACGACCTCGGCCTGGTCGTCGACCTGACCTGCACGGGGATGGGCCGCAACGCCGCCGCGCTGGCGCGGATCAGCGCCGGTGCCAGGGTCGCGGTGGTCGCCGGCGCGGGCTTCTTCACCGAGCCGTTCCACCCGGCCTTCGTCGGCGACGCCGACGTGGAGAAGCTGGCCGAGCGGCTGCTGGCCGAGATCGGCTTCGGCCTGGACGGCACCAACGCGCTGCCCGGCGTGATCGGCGAGGTCGGCGGCTGGGGGGAGACGCCCTCCGAGGCCGAGGAGCGCTGCCTGCGCGCCGCCGCCCAGGCCGCCCGCTACTCGGGGCTCTCGGTGGCGACCTACGGCCGTTCCGGGCTGGCCCAGCTGGAACTGCTCACCGGGGCCGGGCTGGCCCCGCACCGCGTCGCGGTGGGCCAGCAGGACCTGGTGGACGACCCGGCGGCGCACCGGAAGATCGCCGAGGCCGGAGCCTACGTCTCGTTCGGCGCCCTGGGCCTGGCCGCCGGGGACGCCGACGCCCTCGCGACCCGCGTCCGCAACGTCATGGAGTTCCTGGACGGGGGCCACACCGACCGGCTGCTGCTGAGCACCGGGGTCTCGCGGATGGAGCACATCACCCGGTACGGCGGCCACGGCTTCGGCCACCTCTTCGGCACGTTCGTGCCCGCGCTGCGCGCCGCGGGGGCCGACGAGGACACCCTGCGCCGGGTACTGCACGACAACCCCCTCCGGTGGCTCAGCGGCACCGCTCGCTGACCCGCCGCACCCCGGGCGCCCTCGCGGGCGCGAGCACGGCGTAAGTGGGTAGGGCACAGCACAGAGGTGTTCTGCCGCGTCCCCAGGGAGGGGTGACGCCGATGCGCTGGAACAGGACCGTGCGTGCACGCACGCCGGGCGGTGCGGGCACGGAGACCGAGCGTCCCGCGGTCCGGCTCCCGTACACCGACCGCGCCGAGGCCGGCCGCGTCCTCGCCGAACGGCTGGTGCCGCTGCGCCTGGAAGGGGCCGTGGTGCTGGCGCTGCCCCGGGGCGGCGTGCCCGTCGGCTACGAGATCGCCCGCAGGCTGTCCACCCCGGACCGGCCGGTCCCGCTGGAAGTGCTCGTGACCCGCAAGATCGGATACCCGCCCCAGCCGGAACTGGGCGTCGGGGCCGTCGCCGAGGGCGGTGAGCCCGTCTTCGACCACGGCCTGCTGGCCCGGCTCTCGCTGGAGGAGAGCGACCTGGCCGCCACCGTGACGGCCGAGCGCGCCGAGCTGGAACGCCGGGTGCGCGCCTACCGGGGCGATCGCCCGCTCCCCGCGCTCGGGGGGCGCCCCGCGATCGTGGTGGACGACGGGCTGGCCACCGGGGGGACGGCCAGGGCGGCCTTGCGGGCCGTCCGGCGGCTGGGCCCGTCCCGGCTGGTGCTGGCGGTCCCGGTGGGGGCCGCGGAGACCGTGACGGCGCTGTGGGACGAGGCCGACGAGGTGGTGGCGCCGGCGGTGCCCTGGTCCTTCCGGGCGGTCGGGCAGTGGTACGTCCACTTCGAGCAGCTGTCCGACGCCGACGTGATCGCCTGGCTGGACCGGGACGCGGCGGCGCGGGGGGCGGAGCGGTGACGGGCGTGTACGTGCCCGCCGGCGAGGTGCGGCTGGAGGGCGACCTGGAGATGCCCGCCGGGGCCGGCGGCCTCGTGATCTTCGCGCACGGCAGCGGCAGCGGCCGGCACAGCCCGCGCAACCGGCAGGTGGCCGCCGCGCTCAACGGCGCGGGGTTCGGCACGCTGCTGTTCGACCTGCTGACCGCCGAGGAGGAGATCGAGGACCGGATCGACGCCCGGCTGCGGTTCAACGTGCCGCTGCTGGCCGGGCGGCTGAGCCGCGTGGTGGCGTGGGCGCGGGTCGAGGAGGGCGTCGCGGGCCTTCCGGTGGGGCTCTTCGGCGCCAGCACCGGCGCCGCCGCCGCGCTGGTGGCCGCCGCCGCGTGCCCCGGCGACGTCGCCGCGGTGGTGTCCCGGGGCGGCCGTCCCGACCTGGCCGCGCACTCGCTGAGCGAGGTGCGGGCGCCCACCCTGCTCATCGTGGGCGGGCGCGACCTGGAGGTGCTGTCGCTCAACGAGCAGGCCCTGGAGCGCATGGACGCCGCCGCCGGGCACGAGCTGACCCTCGTCCCGGGCGCCGGGCACCTCTTCGAGGAACCGGGGGCGCTGGAGGAGGTGGCGCGGCTGAGCGCCGAATGGTTCCGGGCTAATTTGCGGAAATAGCCCGCGCCGTGTTGTCGGGTGCGGTATTAGGGATGGTTTCGCCCGCCATTAGCGAGTGCGGGCAGGGCGCACATGTAACGCACATGTGATGAAAAACCCGTGCAACGTTAGCGTTGCCCGCTCCGTGGACCCGGACGGGACTCTGGAGCGGGCAACGCAAACGGCCCCGCGGTGCGGGGCCGTACGTTTTTTCGGTGGCGTGCCGGGGTGCGCGAGGGGAGCCGCAAGGGAAGCCCTGGTGCCGCCGGACCGGCGCGGCCGGACCGCGGAGCGGTCGCGGCCGGTCAGGCGGCGTTGGCGCGGCGCATCCGGCGACGGCGCTCGGACGCGCGCTCGTCTTCGTTGAGCCCGCCCCACGTGCCGTACTTCTCGGGCCGGGACACCGCGTAGTCCAGGCACTCCGAGCGGACGGGGCAGCCCATGCAGATCTGCTTGGCCTTACGCTCGCGAATCTCGCGCTCGGGCTGACGTTCGCCGTCGGGGCCGAAGAAGAGCACGAGGTCTTCCCCCCGGCACGCCGCGGCGTCCTGCCAGCCCCAGCTGGGACGAGGGAGGTTTGCCTGCCGACGTACCTGAGCCATGGAACACCCACCTTGGTTGGTTTGCTGAGCAAATTTCGGACATGGACGCTCGACGTGCTTCGGAGACATGCGTCAGAAGCGCCGAAAGTTCCAACGTCTAGAGTTGCCGCTCTGTTCCCCTCGCCCGGTTCACCGGGCGGCTGAGGGGCCGTGCGACAGGGAGACCCTCGAATGGGGCCTTCGAGAGATTACACGAGGGCCGCTGTGTTGAGAAGGGTGATGTCCCTAACAAAGTAGGTTCCCAGCTTCTCCGAGCACTCCGAACCGCACGGATCGGCCTGTACGGCGCTCTCAATGATCAATCGGTAACGGTTCCCCCGGGCCCGGGCCACCGCCTCGTAGGGTGATGTCCCGGTGACCGACTCCACGGTGACGCCGTCGACGTCGAAGATCGAGCAATGGGCGCGCAGAAAATGCTCGGCGGCCTGCACCGGCTCCGGCTGCCCGGCCCTGCCGCGCAGCCGCTCCAGCCTGACCTCGCCGTTCAGGTACGCCTCGACCGCCGCCGTGGCCTCCTCGGGGCCAAGGTCGCCGTAGTACAGAGCGTGGGGAAGGCATACCAGATTCGCTGCGTAGCGGTCACCGCCGACGTGGGTCGTTTCCCAGACAAAGGCTCCGAAACGTGATGCCAGATGCCGGGCCAGGGGAGCGCCGGTGCGGGCGCAGCACGCGTTGCGCTTCCCGTGCGTGCAGACCAGCAGGACGGGCTCGCCGACCGGCTCGCCGAAGCCGGGCCGCCTCCCGGCGGCCAGCGCGCGCAGGTCGAGCCCGGCGAGCTCCGCGGGGTCGGCCAGCTCCCGGCCTTCGAGCCAGACCTCGTCGCCGGAGGAGTATCCGGCGTACACCTGGACGGGCGGGACGCCCCGCCGCCGGCCGGGTCTGCGGATGAGCTGGGGGCGGACCCCGGCGGCCCGGGCGGCCCGTACGGCCTCGGCGATGGGGGCGGGGTCGGTCAGGTCCTCGATGCGGACCGGCCAGGGCCCCGGATGCTCGATCAGCAGCCAGCTCCGCGCCTTCGCCGTCGCGCTGGCCAGGCACGGCCGTTCGCCCGAGTGACTCCCCGGGCAGTGGTCGCAGCTGTTCCGGCGCGTCAAGCGAACCCCCGTCGATCGTGATCGGTATTAGGTTAGGGTAACCTAACCGATCCCTCGGGGGTAGGTCCTGTGACGCGGGTCATAGTCACCGCGCGGCCACCGGGACCCCACCCTAGAGCTGGGGTGAACTGGGCGAACTGTCCGGATCATCCCGACTGTCGGGGGCCGGTGCGTGCCGGCGCAGCACCGCCTCGGCGGCCGGGACGGCCGCCGCGCGATCCTCCGGGACCAGCCCGATCCGGGTCCGCCGGTCGAGGAGGTCGCCCACGTCCAGCGCCCCCTCGTGACGCACCGCCCAGGCCAGTTCCACGCCGAGCACCGGCAGCCCGGGCACGACCGGCTCCAGCGAGCCCGGGCCCTCCTCCCGCGCCAGCGCCGCCAGCAGGGGCGCCTCCGCGCCGTACCGGCGGACGAGGCGCGCCGGGACGCCGCCGGGCACCGGAGGCCCCGCGCCGGGGCGGGCGGCGGGC
Source organism: Actinomadura viridis (assembly GCF_015751755.1). GTDB lineage: Bacteria > Actinomycetota > Actinomycetes > Streptosporangiales > Streptosporangiaceae > Spirillospora > Spirillospora viridis. Next base: position 5,560,536 of record NZ_JADOUA010000001.1, on the reverse strand, counting down.
GCGGCGCCCACGAGCGGGATCCGGGCCGTCCGGCTCGGCCGCGCAGGGCCGAGACGGCCGGCGGCCAGCACCGCGTCCACGGCGTCCTCGGCCATCCGCCGGTACGTGGTGAGCTTGCCGCCGACGATCGTGACCACCCCGTCCGGGGAGGTCAGCACGCGGTGCCGCCGGGAGATGTCGGCATGGGTGCCGGCCGGCGGACCCCCGCCCGGCCCGGCGGGGCCGTCGTCGAGCAGCGGGCGCAGCCCGGCGAAGGCCCCGGCGACGTCCGCGCGCCGCACCGGCGCGTCCAGGACCGAGCCCAGGACGTCCAGCAGGAACCCGATCTCGCCCTCGGTGGGCTCGGGCACGTCGGGGATCGGGCCGTCGGCCGGCTCGTCGGTGAGCCCCACGTAGACGCGGCCGTCGCCCTGCGGGAGCACCAGGACGAAGCGGGCCCGCGAGCCCGGGACCGGCACCTGCATCCCGGCCGTCGTCCCGCCCAGGCTCCCGGCGCGCAGCACCAGGTGGGTGCCGCGGGAGGGGAGCAGCCGCACCCCGTCCACCAGGCCGCCGGCCCAGACACCGGCGGCGTTGATCACCGACCGGGCGCGCACCGGGAACGTCCGTCCCGTCCGCTCGTCCCGGACCAGCGCGCCCTCGCCGGTCACCGTCAGCGCCCGGCAGCGGGTGAGGATCCGCGCGCCGTGCGCGGCGGCGGTCCGGGCGATCGCCGTGACCAGGCGGGCGTCGTCGGCCAGCCGCCCGTCCCAGGACAGCAGCCCGCCGCGCAGCCCGTCCGGCCGCAGCGCGGGCGCCAGCCGGAGCGTCTCGGCGGCCGTGAGCCGGCGCGGGCCGGGCAGCAGGCTCCGCGGGGTGCCGGCGGCCAGCCGCAGCGCGTCCCCGGCGGCCAGCCCGCCGCGGACCAGCGCCTCCTGCCGCCGCGGCACCATCGGTGTCAGCGGCATCACGAACGGGAGGGCGCCCAGCAGGTGCGGCGCCGTGCGCCGCAGGAGGACGCCGCGTTCCACGGCGCTCTCGTACGCCACGTCCAGCTGCCCGGAGGCCAGGTAGCGCAGCCCGCCGTGGATGAGCTTGGAGCTCCACCGGGAGGTGCCGAACGCCAGGTCGTGCGCGTCGATCGCGGCGACGCTGAGACCGCGGGAGGCGGCGTCCAGTGCGGCCCCCGCGCCGGTGGCGCCCAGCCCGACGACCAGCACGTCGACCACCTCGCCGGGGAGCGCGGCCAGCTCCCGGGCACGCCGGGCGGCGTTCAGCGACGAGCGTTCCGGCGGGGCGCTCACGGGGCCAGCGTCCTTTCCAGGAGGAGCGCCAGCTCGGTGTCGAAGGCCGCCTCGTCCAGCTCCGGGTCGGCGGCGTCGGTCATGGTGCGCGCCGACAGCGCGAACGACTGGACCACCAGCAGCAGCGCGCGGGCCTGCCGGGCCGGATGGCCGGGCCGGACGGTGCCGTCGCGGTGCCCCTCCCGCAGGGCCGTCTCGAACATCTCCAGGAACGCCTGCTGGCTGGCGCCGCAGCGGTCGAGCACGTACGGCAGCAGCAGCTCGGGATCGACCTCGACGATCTTGCGGAGCAGCGGGTGGGAGCGGAACGCGCGCACCCCCGCGACCAGGCCCGCCACCAGCCGGGCACGGACCGGCCCGCCGTCGTCGGGCGGCTGCGCGCCGACGGCGGCGGCCAGCCACTCCCGGGTCATCAGGTCGCCCACGATGGTGCGCACGTCGGGCCAGCGCCGGTAGAGGGTCATGCGCGAGACCCCCGCGCGCCGGGCGATGTCGGTCAGCGTCGTACGGCGCACGCCGACGGCCAGCACGCAGTCGCGGGCGGCGTCCAGCACGGCGTCCTCGGCGGTCCTCTTGTGACGGTCTGACGTCATATGTCACAGTGTAAGGCATGGAATCGCGGGACCCCGGAACGCGGGACGGGCGGGACATGCTGTGGAGCGGCTGGGGAGACCCGGAGCGGGCCGCGCCGCTGCCGGAGGCGGTGGCCGGGCTGCTGCGCGATCTGCTCGGCGTCCGCCCGCCGCCCGAGCGCGGCGGGACGCGGGGCCCGGCGGCGCTGGAGGAGATCACGGTGCCCGCCTCCCGCCTCTCCGGGGACTGCCGCGCCGCGCTCGCGGCGGCCGCCGGCGGCGCGGACCACGTGCGGGTGGACGCCGAGTCGCGGATCCGGCACACCCGCGGCAAGTCGACCCCCGACCTCCTGCGCATCCGGGCCGGGGACGTCGCGGACGCCCCGGACGCGGTCGTCCTGCCCGGCTCGCACGAGGAGGTCCTGGCCGTGCTCGGGGTGTGCGCCCGGCACCGGGTGGCGGTCGTGCCGTTCGGCGGCGGCACCTCGGTGGTCGGCGGGCTCACCCCGCGCCCCGGCCCCGGGGCGCCGGCCGCCTTCGTCGCGCTCGACCTGCGCAGGATGGACGCGCTGGTCTCGGTCGACCCGGTGTCGCGCACAGCGGTGCTCCAGCCCGGCCTGCGCGCGCCGCGGGCCGAGCGGCTGCTGCGCGAGCGGGGCTTCACCCTCGGGCACTTCCCGCAGTCCTTCGAGTGGGCCACCGTCGGGGGGTTCGCCGCCGCGCGGTCGAGCGGGCAGGCGTCGGCCGGGTACGGGCGCTTCGACGACATGGTCACCGGGCTCACCGTCGCGACCCCGGAGGGGGAGCTCGACCTGGGCCGCGCCCCCAAGTCCGCCGCCGGGCCCGACCTGCGGCAGCTCGTGCTCGGCTCGGAGGGCGCGTTCGGAGTGATCACCTCCGTCACGGTGCGGATCCGCCCGGTCCCGGAGTCGTCGGCCTACGAGGGGTGGCGCTTCCCCTCGTTCGCGGCCGGCACCGCGGCCCTGCGCGCTCTGGCCCAGGACGGCCCGCTTCCGGCGGTGCTGCGCCTGTCGGACGAGACCGAGACCCTGGTCGGGCTCGCCGACCCCTCCGCCGCCGGCGCGGCCGTCACGGGGGACGCGGGCGCCTCCGGGACGTCGGGGTGCCTGGCGGTGCTGGGGTTCGAGGGGACGCCCGGGGAGATCGAGGCCCGGCGGGACGCGGCGGGCGCCGTCCTGCGCGGGCTGGGCGGTAAGCCGCTCGGCGCCGGGCCGGGCGAGAAGTGGGCGCACGGCCGCTTCGACGCCCCGTACCTGCGCGACGCCCTGCTGGACGCCGGGGCCTTCGCCGAGACGCTGGAGACCGCCACCTTCTGGTCCGGCGTCCCGCAGCTGTACGCGGCGGTCAGGGAGGCCCTCATCCGCGAGCTGGCCGGGGCGGGCACACCGCCGCTGGTGATGTGCCACATCTCCCACGTGTATCCGGCCGGGGCCTCGCTCTACTTCACCGTCGTCTCCGCGCAGGGCGGCCAGGGCGGCCAGGGCGGCCAGGGAGCCGAGGGGGACACCGCCGCGGACGCCGTGGCGCACTGGGAGAAGGCCAAGCACGCTGTCAACGACGCGATCCTCGGCGCGGGCGGCACGATCAGCCACCACCACGGGGTCGGTACCGACCACCGCGACTGGTACGCCCGCGAGATCGGGCCCCTCGGGACGGAACTGGTGCGCGCGATCAAGCACCGGCTCGACCCGTACGGCATCCTGAACCCGGGTGTGCTCGTCGCCCCCCTCACCGAGGAGTGACCCCATGTCCGCGAACCCGCCGGCCGCCGTCCCGCCCGCCGGCCCCGCGCCCGGCCGCGCCTTCACCGCGGTCGTCAACCCCTCCGCCGGCGGGTCGGCCGCCACGGCCATCCTGGTCCCGCTCGCCCGTGCCCTGCGCGAGGCCGGCGCCGAGGTCGCGGTGGAGTACAGCCGCGACCTGGCGCACGCCGCCGCGCTGGCCAGGGACGCGGCCGGACGCGGGCACGTGGTGCTGGGCGTGGGCGGCGACGGCATGGTCGGGTGCGTCGGCGGCGCCCTGGCCGGGACGGAGGCGGTGCTCGGCATCGTCCCGGCGGGCCGGGGCAACGACTTCGCGCGGCAGCTCGGGGTCCCCTCCGATCCCGCCGGGCTGGCCGCCCTGTTCCTGGAGGGCGAGCCGCGGGCGGTGGACGCCGTCGAGGCCAACGGCGTCCCGGTGCTGGGCAGCGTGTACGCGGGCGTGGACGCGGTGGCCAACCGCAACGCCAACCGGACCCGCCTGCGCGGCTCGGCCGCCTACACCGTCGGCGCCCTGCGCGCGGTCCTGGCCTGGCGGCCGGCCGACTACCGGATCACGGTGGACGGCGCGGTCCTCGACCGGCGCGGCTACACGGTCGTCGCCGCCAATTCGGGCTTCTACGGGTTCGGACGGCACATCGCCCCCGGCGCCCGGGTGGACGACGGCCTGCTGGACGTGGTCGTGATCAGGGACGCCCCCCGGCTGCTGTTCTTCGCCGTGATGCGGGAGCTGTCCGACGGGTCGCACGTGCGCCGCCCGCAGGTGGAGGTCCTGCGCGGCCGCGAGGTGCGGATCGAGCTGCTGACCCCGGGGCGGACCCTGCCGTACGGGGCGGACGGCGAGCTGCCCGGCGAGCTGCCGGTGACGGCCCGGATCATGCCGGGCGCCCTGCGCGTCCTGGCCCCTCGTTAAGGGCCCGCCGGAGGCCCCGCAGAGCCGATTCAGGACGACGCCGCCGGTCAGGCGACGTCCAGCATCCTTTGAGCGGGCTTTGGGGCGATTTACGCGAGCATTACGGATGTCCATATAACGTGGAGTACGTCCCTCTCAAGGGGACCTTCGGGTCGTCTGTGGCGGCATCATGAGAAGGCGACTGCTCGCCGTTCTGGGGGGACTCATGATGCGCCCAGACGCCCAGGACGTGGTGGCGCCGGTGCCCACGGGGGTGGCGCCGGCGGCCACCACGGTCCGTGAGGGCGAGCACCGTAGAGTGGTCCGATGCGCACCCTGCTGAACATCATCTGGCTTGTCCTGTCGGGGTTCTGGCTGGCGGTCGGCTACGCGCTCGCCGGGATCATCTGCTGCATCCTGATCATCACCATCCCGTTCGGCATCGCCTCGTTCCGCATCGCCGTGTTCGCGCTCTGGCCGTTCGGCAACACGGTGGTGCGCCGCTCCGGCGCCGGGGCGGGCTCCTGCCTCGGCAACGCCATCTGGGTCGTGGTGGCCGGCTGGTGGCTGGCGCTGAGCCATCTGGTCACCGGCATCGCGCTGTGCATCACGATCATCGGCATTCCCTTCGGGATCGCCAACTTCAAGCTCATCCCGGTGTCGCTGCTCCCGCTCGGCCGGGAGATCGTGCCCACCGGCGACCCGCGCGCCTTCCACGTCGAGTAGGCCGCGCCTCCACACCCCGGCCGGTCCCGGCCGGTCCCGCGCCCGGTGTCCCGTGCCCGGTGTCCCGCGCCTCGCGCGCGGCCGCGCCGGGCGCGGTGATCTGTGAGCCAGGTCTCATTCCTGCATCGAGCATGCATCGAGCAGGTCTCCACCTCTGTTTGCACAACCAAGTTCTTGGTCGAATGGCCCCGGTCCGCCGTGCCGGTGGGGCCGATTACTCACCGTTCGGGGCGACATGGCGGAACGACCATTGCCCGGAGGTGTGTGTGACCAAGGACGACTCCCCAGGCCCGGCGGCACCGGGAGCGGATCCCGGCGGCGGGCTCGACAGCGCGGCCTTCATCCAGATGAGCGAGAGCGCCGAGTTCCTGCGGCTCAAGAGCACGTTCCGCCGCTTCGTCTTCCCGATGACCGCGGCCTTCCTGGTCTGGTACCTGCTGTACGTGGTGCTGTCGGCCTACGCGCGCGGCTTCATGGGCACCAAGGTGATCGGTGAGATCAACGTGGCGCTGGTCTTCGGCCTGCTCCAGTTCGTCTCCACGTTCCTCATCGCCTGGGCCTACGAGCGGCACGCGCGCCGCAAGCTGGAGCCGCTGGCCGCGGAGGTCCGCCCGGCGGCCACGTCCGGGCCGGCGAGCCCGGCGAGCCCGGTGACCCCGGCGGGTGCCGGCGACGGCGTGGACGACGGCACCGAGGAGGACGGCAAGTGAACGCACTTCTCGCCGCGCCGCTGTCGGCGGCCCCGTCCGGGGTGCTCGCGGCGCCCGCCGAGAACGAGCACCGCACGTTCTCGCTGATCCTGTTCGCCCTCTTCGTGGTCTTCACCCTCTGGATCACGATCTGGGCGAGCCGCCAGACCCGTACCGCGGCCGACTTCTACGCGGGGGGCCGCTCGTTCTCCGCCGTCCAGAACGGCCTGGCGATCGGCGGCGACTACATGTCGGCCGCCTCGTTCCTGGGCATCGCGGGCATGTTCGCGCTGTCGGGCTACGACGGGTTCCTGTACTCCATCGGGTTCCTGGTGGCGTGGCTGGTGGCGCTGCTGCTGGTCGCCGAGCTGCTGCGCAACTCGGGCCGGTTCACGATGGCCGACGTGCTGGCGTTCCGGATGCGGCAGCGGCCGGTGCGCGCCGCGGCCGGCATCTCCACCATCGTGGTCTCGATCTTCTACCTGCTGGCGCAGATGGTCGGCGCGGGCGCGCTGGTGGCGCTGCTGCTGGGCGCCGAGGGCGAGGCCGCCAAGATCTGGACGATCGTGGTGGTCGGCGCCCTCATGATCTTCTACGTCACGGTCGGCGGCATGAAGGGCACCACCTGGGTGCAGATCGTCAAGGCCGTGCTGCTGATGGGCGGCGCCGCCGTCATGACGGTCTGGGTGCTGGCCAAGTTCGACTTCAACCTCTCCACGCTGCTGGGCGCCGCCGCCGACATGAGCGGCAAGGGCGACGCCTTCCTCCGGCCGGGGCTCAAGTACGGCGCCACCGACATGTGGTCCAAGCTCGACCTGCTGTCGCTGGGCCTGGCGCTGGTGCTGGGCACGGCCGGGCTGCCGCACATCCTCATCCGCTTCTACACCGTGCCCAACTCCAAGGCGGCCCGTGCCTCGGTGAACTGGGCGATCGGCATCATCGGCACCTTCTACCTGATGACGCTGGTCATCGGTTTCGGCGCGGCGGCGCTGGTCGGCGGCAAGGCGATCGCCGCGCAGGACAAGGGCGGCAACACCGCGGCCGTGCAGGTGGCCCAGGAACTGGGCGGAGGCGCCGGCTCCACCGGCGGGGCGGTCTTCCTCGCGGTCATCGCGGCGGTGGCGTTCGCCACGATCCTGGCCGTCGTCGCCGGGCTCACCCTGGCCTCCTCGTCCTCGTTCGCGCACGACCTGTTCGCCAACGTGTTCCGGCGCGGCCGGACGACCGAGCAGGAGGAGGTGCGGATGGCGCGGATCGCGGCGCTGGTCATCGGCGCCGTCGCGATCGTCCTGTCCATCTTCGCCCGCGGCATGAACGTGGCGTTCCTGGTGGCGCTGGCGTTCGCGGTCGCGGCCTCGGCCAACCTGCCGACGCTGCTGTTCTCGCTCTTCTGGAAGCGGTTCAACACCGTCGGCGCGGTGGCGGGCATCTACGGCGGCCTCGTCTCGGCGGTGGCGCTGGTCATGGCCAGCCCCATCTGCTGGGGCGGCGCGTCCGGCACCCTGCCCAAGGGCAACCCGGACGCCCTGTTCAGCGAGACCATCGTGGCGCCGATCCCGTTGCAGAACCCCGGGCTCATCTCCATCCCGCTCGGGTTCCTGTGCGCCTACCTCGGCACGGTGCTCTCCAAGGAGAAGACCGACGAGAAATACGCCGAGCTGGAGGTCCGCGCGCTCACCGGCACGGGCGCGCACTGACCGTACGCGCGCACTGACCGTACGCGGCGCCGTCCCCGCGCGGGACGGCGCCGCGTCGCCCCGGGGACAGGGTTGACGGACGATCAGGACAGGTCTCCATGCGCCGGACCCGGCGCCGCTTGACGCCCAGATCATCCGTCCCTCTACATTTGGCCTGACCCCCATCCCCCCGGACCCCCGGAGGTTGCCCGTGCACGCCGAGGACGCGGTGGCACCGGAGCGGACGCCCGACGCGCCCGAGAACTCGCGGACCTCGGAGGCGGGGGCGGGGTGGGACTGCCGGCGGCGCGGCTCCTTCCACGACCTCATGCCCGAGCGCGTCTCCGGCTTCTCCTGGCGCCGTCCCCTGGTGCTGTGGCGCTCCCGCAACGACGTCATCGCCAAGCTCTTCGGCGACCCCTCCGGCGGCATCCGCCGCCGCTGCGTCGCCGCGCTCGCCGAGCGGGGCACCCGCGCCGGCTTCACCATGCACCGCTCGGAGGAGTCGTTCTCGTTCCTGCTGCTCGGCGACACCGGGGAGGGGGACCGGTCGCAGTACGCGGTGGTCCCGCCGGCCCTGCGGATCGGCGCCGACACCGACTTCATGGTCATCGCCAGCGACGTGATCTACCCCAGCGGTGAGGCGGCCGACTACCCGGAGAAGTTCTTCCGGCCGTACCAGGGCTACCCCGGGCCGATCTACGCCGTGCCCGGCAACCACGACTGGTACGACGGGCTGCGCGGCTTCCTGCGGGTGTTCTGCGATCTCGACCTGGACTGCGCCCCGGAGCCGTGGCGCGGGCCGCTGGCCGTGGTGCCCCGGCTGCTGTGGCGGCGTTCCGGGCCGGTCGACGAGCGGGAGCTGGCGCGGGCACGGGACCGCTACCGGGGCGCGCCGGGCCAGCGCGCCGTCCAGCCCGGCCCGTACTGGGTCATCGACACCCCGGCGCTGCGCATCGTGGGCATCGACACCGGCATCACCGGCGGCATCGACCGTGACCAGGGCGCCTGGTTGCGGGAGGTGTCGGCGGGGCCCAAGCCCAAGCTGCTCATCACCGGCAAGCCGCTGTACGTGGACGACGACCTCCGCCCCGGGAAGATCGAGGGCGGCGGCACCGTCGACGCGATCGTCAAGGACCCCGCGCACCACTACGTCGCGGCGATCGGCGGCGACATCCACAACTACCAGCGTTATCCCGTGCGCGCCGGGGACCGGACGATCCAGTACGTGGTGTCCGGCGGCGGCGGCGCGTTCATGCACGCCACCCACACGATCCCCAGGACGCGCGTGACCGACGAGGAGGACTTCCGCTGCTATCCGCTGCGCGGTGACTCCCTCTCGCGTTACAGCCGCCTGTACGGCCGGGTGCTGCGGCTGCCCCGGCTGTTCGACCTGACGCCCGAGGAGGCCACCGCGGCCGTCCGGCACCGGCTCGGGATTCGTCCGGGGCGCGGGTACGGCGGGAGCGACCCGTCCCCCGCGTCGTCGGCGAAGGGCCTGCCGGAGGCGGGCCCGGCCGCGCTGGTGCCGGCGCCGCGCGTGGGGGAGCCGGTCCCCGCCGTGCCGTCGCAGAGGGCGCGGTTCGTCGCCGCGCTGCTGGGCGTGCCGCGCGGGCAGCGGAGGCGGCCGGGGATGGTCCGGCTGCCGGTGCGCAGGATGCCGCAGCGGTTCCGCTCGGAGATGGCCGACTGGGACCACCCGCCGTTCTTCAAGAGCTTCCTGCGCCTGGACGTCAGCGAGGCCGAGCTGCGCATCCGCTGCTTCGCCGTGACCGGGTGCGGGGACCACGAGCGCCACCCGCCGTGCGAGGACGAGGTGACGATCCCGCTGCGCTAGGGCGTGGACTCCTGGGCGAAGCGCTGCTTTCGGTCGTGGACGGGGCCATACGGCACCGGCAAAGTGTGAAAAGTGCACAGATCTCTGAAAATCCGGGTGTTGTTGCACAGCGAACGGTCCGTCTGCCGTAAGGTCGGGCGTCGTCATCGAATGATCACAACGACCCACGGGCGGATGGCCTCCCCGCAGCCGCGCGCCCTCAGGAGTGAGCAACCAGCATGAGCTACCCCCAGGGCCAGGCGCAGCAGCCCTACCAGCAGCACCAGGGCGGCCAGGCGCCCGTCCACACGCCGCAGAACGCTCCCGTCGCCGCGGGGACCGGCCTGAACATGAAGAAGCGCAACCCGGTCGCCGCCTGGCTGGGCCTGCCGATCATCACCTTCGGCATCTACGGCCTGGTGTGGTTCTTCAAGGTGCACGCCGAGCTGTTCGCCTACGACCGCCGCACCGGTGACGCCGCCGTCAACGCCCTGCTCTCGCTCCTCTTCGGGGCCGTCACGCTGGGCATCTGGCCGCTGATCATGTTCGTCAAGCTGGGCGGCCGGATCGCCCAGGCGCAGCGCGCCGCGGGCCTGCAGCCCTCCTGCAGCGGCGGCATCGGCTTCCTGCTCGGCATCTTCGGCTTCGGCGTCCTGTACTACCAGATCCAGCTCAACAAGATCACCGACCGGTACGGCGACATCCCCGCCGGCCAGCAGGTGTCCCTGGCCGCCTGATCCCCTCGTGAAGGCCCTCCGGACCCCTCCGCGCCCTGCCGGGCCCGGAGGGGTCCGGCGTTCCCGGGTCCGGCGCGCCCGCCGTTCTGTCGGTGCCCCGCGCCACAATGGACGGGTGAGGATCGCGGTGGCCGCCGGGCCGGACGGCGGCGGGACGCTGCGGCGCCTCGCCGAGGACGGCACGCCCACCGGCCCCGCCGAGCACGTGCCCGACCTGGTGGCGGCCATCGCCGCCCGCGAGCGCGCCGACTCCCCGCGCTGGGTGTGGCCGGCCACCTCCAGGCTCTACCCGCGGCTGCTCGACGCGGGCGTGCGGGTGGCGCGCTGCCACGACCTCGAACTGGTGGAGAGCCTGCTGCTCGGCCACGCCGGGCGCTACGGGGAGCCCCGTTCGGTCCGGGCGGCCTGGGCCCGTTCGCGCGGCGAGCCGGTGCCCGCCGACCCGCCGCCCCCGCGCGAGGCCCCGCCCCAGGGATCGCTGTTCGACACCGATTCCCTCACCGCGGACTCCCTCCCCGGAACGGTCACCGCCGGATCGCCCGCCACGGCGTCCCTCCCCGGCGAGTCCCCGGCCACGGACGCCGCCGGCGCCTCGCCCGCCGGCCTCCCGGCCGCCTCCGGCGGCGCGCCCTCCGGCGGCACCGCGCCGGGCGAGCTCGACCAGATCGTCGCGGTGCACGCCGACCAGCGGCGGCGCGTCGCCGCAGTGCCGGGCTTCGCGCTGCTGGCCGCGGCCGAGTCGGCGGGCGCGCTGGTGGCCGCCGAGATGAGCCACGACGGGCTGCCCTGGTCGGCCGAGATCCACGACGCCCTGCTCACCGAGCTGCTGGGCCCGCGCCCGTCCGGCGGGATGCGGCCCCGCAAGCTCCAGGACCTGGCCGATCGCATCAGCGCCGCGTTCGGCCTGCGCACCCCCGTCAACCCCGACTCCCCGGCGCAGATCCTGCGGGCCTTCGCGTCGGCGGGCCTGCCCGTCACCTCCACCCGCGCGCACGTCCTGAAGAAGCTGGACCACCCGGCGGTGCCCCTGCTTCTGGAGTACAAGGAGCTGTCCCGGCTGCACACCGCGCACGGCTGGGCGTGGGCCGACGCCTGGGTGCGCGGCGGCCGGTTCCGCCCCGAGTACGTGGTCGGCGGGGTGGTGTCCGGGCGGTGGGCCACCAACGGCGGCGGCGCCCTCCAGATCCCCCGCGTCCTGCGCCAGGCCGTGGTCGCCGACCCAGGCTGGTCCCTGGTCGTCGCCGACGCCGCACAGCTCGAACCCCGCGTGCTCGCCGCCCTCGCCGGAGACCGGGCGTTCGCGGCGGCGGCCGCCGAGGGCGACCTGTACACCGCGCTGTCGGACGCGTTCCGCGGCACCGCGCCGGGCGGGGCGAGCCCCCGCGACAAGGCCAAGATCGCCATGCTCTCGGCGATGTACGGCGGCGGCACCGGCGAGGCCGTCCAGCTGCTCGCCGTCCTCAAGAGCCGCTTCCCCGCGGCCTTCGGCTTCGTGGAGGCCGCCGCGCGGGCGGGGGAGCGAGGCGAGCTGGTCCGGTCACGGCTCGGCCGCACCTGCCCGCCGCCCTCGGCCGACTGGCGGCGGCTGACCGCCGCGGGCGACACGGAGGAGACCGGCGCCGCGCCGGACGAGGGCCGGTCCCGCCAGGTCACCGCCGCCCAGGCCCTGCGCGGCCGGGGCCGCTTCACCCGCAACTTCGTCGTCCAGGCCACCGCCGCCGACTGGGCACTGGCCCTGCTGGCCACGCTCCGGGGGAGGCTGACCGCGCTCGGCCCGCCCCGGCTGGTGTTCTTCCAGCACGACGAGGTCATCGTGCACACCCCCGCCGACCTGGCCGGACGGGTCGCCGAAGCGATCCGCGCCTCGGCCGCCGACGCGGGCGACCTGCTGTTCGGCCGTACCCCGGTGGTGTTCCCGATGGAGATCGCGGTCGTGGACCGCTACGCCGACGCCAAGTGAACGGCGCGGTGCCGCCCGCGGGTCAGGACGCCTTCGCCGTCCCGCCGTCCTGGGTGCTGCCGCGGACGAGCCGCCCGACCTCGGCGCGCAGCCGGACGAACTCGGGCAGCCCCCGGGTCTCGATCTGGTCGCGCGTCGAGGGCAGGCCCACCGGAAGCTCGGCGCGGACCCGGCCGGGGTTGCGGGCCAGGACCACCACCCGGTCGCCCACGTAGACGCTCTCGTCGATGTCGTGGGTGACCAGCAGGATCGTCATGCCCTCGTCCCGGTGCACCCGGAGCACCAGGTCCTCCAGGTCCTCCCGGGTCTGGGCGTCGACCGACCCGAACGGCTCGTCCATCAGCAGCAGCGTCGGCCGGTACGCCAGCGCGCGGGCGATGGAGACCCGCTGCTGCATCCCGCCCGACAGCTGCCAGGGGTACTTGCGGCCGGCGTCGGCGAGGCCGACCGACTCCAGCGCCTGCTGCGCGGCGTCCCGGCGTTCCTTCTTGCTCTTGCCGCGGCGCCGCAGGGGAAGGGCGACATTGTCGCGGACGGTCAGCCACGGCATCAGCGACCGGCTGTAGTCCTGGAAGACCACGGCGAGGTCGTCGGGCACGCCGTCGATCGGCGCGCCGTTGAGCACGACCTTGCCGCCGGTCGGCCGGACCAGCCCGGCCACGCAGCGCAGCAGCGTGGACTTGCCGCATCCGGACGGCCCCACGATGCTGACCAGCTCGCCCTCGGCGACCTTGAGGGTGAGTCCGGACAGCACGGTGTGGTCACCGTAGGTGTGTGTCAGTTCGTTGATCTCCAGCATGTCCTTCACCTGGCTGGGCGCGGGTGCGCGGGGAGGGGAGCGGCCGGGGCGGCGGCCCGGGGCGGGTCACGGGTCGGATCGTCGGTACGTGCGGTCGGGCCGGTCGAACTGCGGTGCCGGTGGGTTCCCGCCGGTCAGGACGCGAGCCGCCGGGCACCGCCGTGCCAGGCCAGCATGCGCCTTTCCACCAGGACGAACACCAGGTTGAACAGACATCCCAGCACGCCGAGCAGCACGATGCCCGCCCACATTTCCGCCATCTGGAAACTCTGCTGGGCGGTGGTGAGGTGGGCCCCGATGCCGGAGGCGCTGCCGACCAGCTCGGAGATGACCATCAGGATGAGGGCGAAGCCCAGGCTGACCCGCAGGCCCGCGAAGATCTTGGGCGCGGCGGCGGGCAGGATCACCCGGCGCAGCCGCAGCGGCCCGCTGATGCCGAACACCCGGGCGGTGTCCAGCGCCAGCCGGTCCACGGTCCGCACCCCGTCGATGGTGTTGAGCAGCACCGGCCAGATCACCCCGAACACGATCGTGGTGATCTGCATCGGGGCGCCCAGGTCCAGCACCGCCAGCAGGAACGGGATCAGCGTGGGCGGCGGGACCGCGCGGCCGAACTGCAGCACCGGCTCCAGCACGTCCCCCAGCGCCCGCCACCGTCCGATGACCACGCCGAGCACCACCCCGGCGACCGCCGCGATGGCCCACCCGGCGAACAGGTGCGCGAGACTGGGCCCGAAGTCGTCCAGGGCCTTGTCGGTCAGGAAGAACCGGCCGGCCGGACCGGAGAACCAGATCTCGTGCAGGGCCTGGACGATCTGGGACGGCGGCGGGAAGAAATCGTCGGCCGCCGCGCGGGCACCGACCTCCCAGGCCGCCACCAGCAGGGCGACCAGCCACAACCGGCTGACCCCCGCCAGCGCCCCCCGCACGATCCGGCTCGCGCCCGAGCCCCCCGCGGAAGCACGCGCACTCATTCCCTCGCTTCGCGCACTCATGATGCGGCCCCCGTTCCCGCCACATGCCAGCGGAAGGCTCGGCGTTCCATCCCGACCAGCAGGGTGTTGGCGATCAGGCCGAGGGTTCCGGCCCAGACCGCGCCCGCCAGCATCAGGTCGGGATGACCGCCGCCCGACTGGCTCTCCATCAGGTAACCGCCGACGCCCTCACCGGCTCCGGCGATCAGCTCGGTGCTGACCACGACCACCAGGCCGACCGAGGCGGCGATGCGCACTCCGGTGGCCACGAACGGCAGCGCGCTGGGCAGGCTCACCCGGAGCAGCACCGCCAGGTCGCCGAAGCCGAAGCTGCGCAGCGTCTCCTTGGCCACCGGGTCGACATCGCGCAGCGCGTAGAGCGTGTTGATGAGGATCGGCCAGGTGGAGGCGTAGAACACCAGGGACATCTTCGACTGGGTGACCGAGCTGAAGGTGACGATCGCCAGGGGGATCAGCGCCAGCGAGGGGATCGGCCGCATCAGCTCCACCACCAGGCGGGCGCCGTTGTTCAGCCATGGCGTGGCGCTGAGCAGGATGCCCAGCGCCACCGCCACGACGGTCGCCAGCAGCAGTCCACCCAGCCAGGCGCGCAACGTGTCGGCCACCTTGACCAGATACTCCCCGTCGGCGGCGAGTTCGGCGGCGCGCAGCAGCACGGTCGAGGCGGGTGGGACGGTCTCGGGATCGACGAGCCCGGTCCTGGTGACCAGTTCGGCGATCGCGATCGCCCCCGCGACCCCGGCCGCGCCGCGCGCCAGCTGGGCCGGCCTCATCCGTTCTGCAGGACGAGGGGCTTGACGTCGAACGGCTGCTTCAGGTAGCCGAACTGACGCATGACGTCCGACACCCGCTGGATCCGGGTGGCGTTGGTCGAGGTCGGGAAACCGTTCAGGTTGATGACGCCGACCAGCTTGGGGTCCATCTTGGTGAACTTGGGCATGGCCTCCTGCAGGACGGAACGGTCACCGGCAAGGGCCTGGGCCTTGACGAGCGCGCGCTGGAAGGCGGCCACGGTCTTGGGGTTCTTGGTGGCGAACTCCTCGGTGGAGGCGAATCCCGTGATCGGGAAGTCCTTGGTGGGGCCCGAGGAGAAGTCGGTGAGAATGCGCGCGCCGATCGACTGCTGGATCTGGGTGACGAACGGCTCGGGCACGATGATGGCGTCGACCTTGTCGCTCTTCAGCAACTGTTCCTGGTTGGGGAACGGCGCCACGACGACGTCCTTCTCCTCGTCCACCTTGACCCCGTACGGCTGCAGGGTGGCGTGGAGCAGAAGGCTGTTCTGGTTGCCCCGGGCATTGGTGCCGATCTTCTTGCCCGCCAGATCCTGGGGCGTCTTGATCGAGGAGTCCTTCGACACCAGCACGCCGTTGAGGTTCTTGGTCATCGACGACGCCTCGGCGACGATGCGCAGCTTGTAGGCGCCGTCGGCCTGGGCCTGGATGATGCCGACGTGGCCGCCGTGCGCGATGTCGAGCTGGCCGCCCTTGAGCTGCGGCAACGCCTCGGCCGCACCGGTGACGGTGCGCAACTTCACGGTCAGGCCCTCGGCCTTGAAGAATCCCCGGGAGATCGCGATCTGGATGCCGGCGCCCTCGGTGATGGGCATGACCCCGACGGTGATCTCCGACTGCTCCAGGCCGTTCGCGGAAGCCTCCTCGCCCCCGCCGCAGGCGGTCAGGGACAGCGCGAGCGTGCCGGCGACCGCGCCGGCGAGCCAGGCGCGCCGCTCTTTGGCGAACCTCATGAGCGCTCCTTCTGGGGAATGGATAAGGGGGGTATGCCGTTGGTCGGCATGATCGTGCGGACTCTAGCGCAGTGACCCTGGGTAACTCCGGATCTGTGTCTCGATGTTTACGTACGTGAGACGCAAATCCGGCAAAAGGGTCTAAATCACGCACGAATGCTCGAAGTAGGCAGAAGTGTGAAATGGCTCGTCTTGAGGTTTGTCCTTCGGATTACTCTGTGCTGCAATGACCCTCGCCCCAGGGGTATCGACAGGCCACAGGCTCCCGGGCCGGCGGAACGCTGGATCTCGCGGGGTCGGGGGCAACGAGCCGTGAGAGGTGATGGAGGGACGTGCGACCAGCGACGGAGCGGGACCGCGCACGGGGTCCGGATGCTCACTCCCTCCCGGAGGATGGCGATACAGACGCCGGTCAAGGCGGCGGCGGGCGACGATTCAGGCTGGCCAACACCCGGGTGACCACCCGGCTCGTGGCCCTGATCCTGATCCCCGCGGTCGTGGCCGGGATTCTTGCGGGCCTGCGCGTGCGCGACGGCGTGACCGAAGCCGGCCTCTACGCGCGGATCGAGAAGCTGGCGACGCTGGGTGACCGCGTCGCCGCGCTCGTCCACGAGCTGGAGAGCGAACGGGCCCTGACGGTGCGGTTCCTGACCTCCGCTCGCAACGGCCAGGAAGACGAACTGCGCCGGCAACACAGCGTGACCGATCGTGCGGCGGCGCAGGTGCGCGGCTCGCTGGGCGGGATCGGTGACGCGTACTCCGCCCAGGTCCGCGCCAAGGTCCGCGACGTGCGCTACCGGCTCGACTCGCTGCCGGGCCTGCGGGAGGTGGCCGGGCAGGGCACCGCCTCGCCCTTCTCGGCCCTGGACATCTACGGGCAGCTGATCGTCGCGATGCTGGACCTGGACGACCTGGTCGCGCAGGGCAGCCCGAGCGCCGAGGTGGCGGAGAGCACCCGGGCGTTCGCGGCGCTGGCCCGCGCCAAGGACTACGCCTCGCAGGAGAGCGCGCTGGTCACCTCGGTCCTGCTCACCGGGCGCTTCGCCAACCCCGCCGACCGGGAGCGGCTGCTGACGCTGCGCTCCCAGCAGGACAGCCAGATCGCGCTGTTCCGCTCGACGGCCGAGACCGGCCAGCGCCAGCTCTACGAGGACACCGTCACCGGCCCGGAGGCCGGCCAGGTCGAGCTGACCTACCAGCAGGTCCTGGTCGCGTCGGGGAGGTCGCCGACGATGTCGGTCCGGCCGCTGCGCCCCCGCGACTCGGTCGGCTGGGCCGAGGCGTCCGGCACCCGGATCGGCCAGATGCGCGAGGTGGAGCGGAACCTGACCGCCACCATCGTGCGCGACAGCCGGGAGCTCAAGGACAACGCCTACCTCGGCGTCCTCATCAACGCGGCCCTGCTGCTGATCGGGCTGCTGCTGGCGGCCCTGGCCACCGGTGTCGTGGCGCGGTCGCTGGTCCGTCCGCTGCGGCGGCTGCAGGCCGGGGCCCTGGAGGTGGCCGGCACCCGGCTGCCCGGCCTGGTGGACCGGCTGCGCGACCCGGAGGCGGCGGCCGAGGGGATCGAGGTGGAGCCGATCGACGTCGACTCCACCGACGAGATCGGCCGGGTCGCCCGGGCCTTCGACGAGGTGCACCGCGAGGCGGTCCGGCTGGCGGCCGACGAGGCCGTGCTGCGCGGCAACATCAACGCGATGTTCGTCAACCTGTCGCGCCGCAGCCAGTCCCTCATCGAGCGCCAGCTGCGCCTGATCGAGGAGCTGGAGCAGAACGAGCGGGACGAGGACCAGCTGGGCAACCTGTTCCGGCTGGACCACCTGGCCACCCGCATGCGCCGCAACAACGAGAACCTGCTGGTCCTCGGCGGGCAGGACCAGGTGCGCCGGTGGACCCGGCCGGTCCCGCTCATCGACGTGGTGCGCGCCTCCCTGTCGGAGGTCGAGCAGTACGAGCGGGTCGCGGTGCGCGTCCAGGGCGACATGACCGTGGCCGGACCGGTCGTCAACGACCTGGTCCACCTGCTGGCGGAGCTGGTCGAGAACGCCACGGTCTTCTCTCCCGAGCACACCAGGGTCACCGTCTCCGGCCAGCTGCTCAGCGGCGGCGGGGCGATGCTGCAGATCACCGACAACGGCGTGGGCATGTCCGGCGAGGACCTGGAACAGGCCAACTGGCGCCTGGCCAACCCGCCCGTCATCGACTTCTCCGCCGCCCGCCGCATGGGCCTCTTCGTGGTCGGCCGCCTGGCGGTGCGCCACGGCATCCGGGTCGAACTGCGCGCCGCGCAGGGCGGCGGGCTCACGGCGTTCGTGGTGCTGCCGGAGATGGTCATCAGCCCGGCCGAGTCCGGCGGCATCGGCTCGCGCGCGTTCGGCGGCCTGGACGACGGCGCCGCCCGGCCACCGGAGTACGCGGGGATGCCCTCGTCGCCATCGGCGGTGGCCGGGCTGCCCCCGGTCGGCACGCCCCCGGCCACCGGCCCGGCGGCCGGCCCCGGCGGCCTGTTCGGCCAGGACGGCGGCTCCGGCGAGTACGGCGTTCCCCGCCCGCGCACGGGCGGGGCGGGTTCCCCCGAGCGGTTCGCCGGAACGGGGACCGGCCCGCACCCGATCATGAGCGACGACGGCCCGCCGCCCGGCCGCGACGCGTTCCGCGACCGTCCGCCCGGGCCGGGACACACCGGCCCGCAGCCGGTCATCGGCGGGACGGGGCCGCTCCAGCCGCCGTTCGGCCAGACCGGACCGCAGCCGATCGCCGGCGACTCGGGTGCGTACCCATCGATGCCCGGCGGGACCGCGCAGGCGCCGGGCCCCGGCGCCCGGGACCACGCGCCGGGCTACGACCGGGAACCGGAGGCGCCGCCCAGGGCGCGGGCGGACGAGCCCGGCCGCGAGCCGGGCCGGCTTCCCGTACGGCGTCCCGGGGCGCAGCATCCGGCGCGGCGCGGACCGGGCGGCGGGAGCGCGCCCGGCGGCCGTCCCGGCACGCCGTCCGGGCCGGTGCACGACGACGACCCGCTGCGGACCGGCCCGCTCCCGGCCTTCCACGAGCAGGCGGCCCCAGACCACGGGCTCCCCGAGTACGGCGCCTCCGAGTACGGCGCCCCGGGCCAGGGTGCCCCCGAGTACGGCGCGCCGGGCCAGGGCGGCACCGGCCACGGCCTGCCCGAGCAGGGCGTTCCGGCCGGATACGGCGGCTCCGGCCGCGGCGGTCCCGGGTACGGGGGCTCGGGCCACGGCGGGTCCGGGAACGGCCTGCGCCGGGGACCCGCCGAAGATCAGGGGTTGCCTGAGCCGGCCCGGGGCGAGCATCCTGCCGAGCAGGCCACTCCGCCCGGTGTCCCCGGACGTTCGCCGATCTTCGACGCGATGCGGTCGGAGTGGTTCCAGCGACGGACCGACCAGACACCGGAGGATCCCGTGAAGGGGTGGGAATCTCCCGCCGACGCCGGATTCCAGGCCGCCGAGGCGGTACGGGAACCGGCGGCCGGCGAGCGTACCGCCGCCGGGCTGCCCAAGAGGGTGCCCGGGAAGAACAGGGTGCCGGGCGCGGTGGCGTCCCGGAGCACACCGGCTGCGCAGCCTCCGCCGCAGGCCGCCGCGCGACCGGGCGGCCGGCCCCCGGTGCCCGGGTCCGGCCAGTCTGCCGATACCGTGCGAAACCGGTTCGCCAGCCTGCAGCGAGGCGTCCAACGTGGCCGTACGGAGACACGCGGGACGTCCGGGCCGGGCGAGGAGCCCGGTACCGGCACCACAGGTGAGCTTCCCTCGCACGGCGAGGGAGAGAACGGAGGCACCCGGTGAGCGGGCAGGATCTCAACTGGCTGGTGACCAACTTCGCGGACCGGGTGCCGAAGGTCGCGCACGCCGTGGTGGTCTCCTCCGACGGGCTGCCGATGGCCTACTCGGCCGGGTTCCCGCCCGAGCGGGCCGACCAGCTGTCGGCCATCGCCTCGGGGTTGATGAGCCTCACCCAGGGCGCGGCGAAGATCTTCGACGCCGGCGGGGTGAGCCAGACCGTCGTGGAGATGGACCGCGGGCTGCTGTTCGTCATGTCCATCGCCAACGGGTCGGTGTTCGCGGTGCTGGCCGCCTCCGACTGCGACCTCGGGCTGGTGGCGTACGAGATGACGCTGCTGGTGGAGCGGGTGGGCCGGGTGCTGACCCCCGCCCTTCGCGGGGTGGCCGAGCAGCAACAGCAGCCGCCCTACGGGGGGCCGGCCGTACCGGAGATGGGCACCGGGCCGGCCCGGTACTGACCTGACTGACTGACGGAGGTCGGCGAGATGGATCGAGGCAGTCCCTGGGGAGCCGGTCCGGGCGGCCCGCCGCGGTGGTCGGGCGACCCGGCACGGGGGCGGGGACCGGCGGAGGAGCCCGACGCGAGTTCCCTGGTGCGGCCCTACGCCGTCACCGGGGGACGCACCCGGCCGCGGTACGACCTGGCGCTGGAGGCGCTGGTGACCGCCGCGCCCTACCCGCCGCGCGACGTGGCCCAGCTGACGCCCGAGTACCGGGCGATCATGGACCTGTGCCGGTCGGTGCGGTCGGTGGCGGAGGTCTCCGCCCTGCTGCGCATCCCGATCGGGGTCGCCCGGGTCCTCATCGCCGACATGGCCCTCGAGGGACTGCTGCGGTTGCACCAGACGCGTCCCGCCGGCGTGCAGCCGGACATCCGCCTTCTAGAAAGGGTTCTCAGTGGCCTTCGGAACCTCTGATCAGGCCCCTGCGGGAGCACCCGGAGGGGACACCGAGCTGACCTCGGTGAAGATCGTCGTCGGCGGCGGGTTCGGCGTGGGCAAGACCACCTTCGTCGGCTCGGTGTCGGAGATCATGCCGCTCACCACGGAGGCGGTGATGACCGCGGCCAGCGCCGACGTGGACGACCTGTCGGCGGTGCCGGACAAGACCACCACCACGGTCGCGATGGACTTCGGCCGGGTGTCGCTGGACTCGGAGCTGATCCTCTACCTGTTCGGCACCCCGGGCCAGCACCGCTTCTGGTTCATGTGGGACGACCTGGTGCGCGGCGCGATCGGCGCGGTGGTGCTGGTCGACACCCGGCGGCTGGAGGACTGCTTCGCCGCGGTCGACTACTTCGAGGAGCTGGGACTGCCCTTCGTCGTCGGCGTGAACGGCTTCAACGGCGAGTTCCCCTTCGGCGCCGAGGACATCCGCGAGGCCCTGTCGATCAGCCCCCACGTACCGATCATGCAGTGCGACGCCCGTACCCGGCAGTCCACCAAGCAGGTCCTCATCACGCTGGTGAAGCACGCGATGAGCATGCACGCCGCGGGCACCGCGGCGCCGGTCGCCCCGAGCCGGATGGAGGGGCCGCCGCCCGCGCCCGGCGGGGCGGTCGGCACGTCCTCGCCGACCTGGACCTGACGGCCCGGCCCGCCGGCGGCGCACGGCGCGAGGGCTCGCCCCTCGCCGCCGTGCCCGTCCCGGTGCCCCGGATCAGGTGTGGCGGGCGGCGATCGCCTCTTCGACCGAGCCCAGCACGGTCATGCGGCGGTGCATGCCGGTGATCTCCAGGGTCCGGCGGACGATCGGCCGGGGCGCGGCGAGCGCCAGGCTGCCGCCGGCCTGGGAGACGGCCTTGTAGCAGTTGATGATCACGGACAGGCCGTGCGAGTCCATGAACTCCAGGCCGGTCAGGTCCAGGATCAGATGGTCGCCGAACGAGCGCCGCGCGGCGCCCAGACGACGGTGCAGGTCGTGGCCGTTGGCTATGTCGAGTTCGCCCCGCAGGCGCACGACGGCGCAGCCGTCACGCACCTGGGCGGTCACGTCCAAGACTGTCACGGGGAAGCCCCCTCACTTCGGCGCATCCACGGGAGTCCCCACGAATGTTTTCCATGCGACAACTATCCACGAGGAACAAGCGTCTGCCAACCCGAGCGCCGGAGCGAGCCGGGCGGCCGGAGGGTGAGACGGGCCCTCCCGCTGGGCGCCGGAAAGTGTGAGAGGCCCCGCATCGCCTAGGGTGCATGCCAGATGAGACGTTCGCGGGGCACCCGGCCGACGCGCCGGAACGGTCCTGGGAACCGCACCCGAGACCCGGAAGGAAAAGGAACCAGTCAGGTGAGCGCCCCACGGTTGCCGGAGCACCTCGAACCGCTGCTGACGGACGAGCCCGTCCTGGACGTGTACGCGTACGGGCCGTGGCGGGTTCCGGTCGGGCTGTACGAGGAGCTGCGCGAGCGGGCGCGGGAGTTCAACCGCGATCCCCGCGCCGTCGTTCTCACCCGGCAGCTCAGCGAGTTCTACGGGCCCGGCACCTCGGCCGCGGGCGCCGAGCAGTGGTCCCTGCTGACCTTCCTGCTGGGGGCCTCGGCGCTGCGCGGCGGCTCCCGGGGCGACGTGGACTACGAACTGCTGGGGGACTTCCTGGCCACCCCGGAGCCCCCCGTACGGGACCCGCTGGCCTGGTTCACCCAGGGAGGACGCTGGCGCCCGCCGGGTCTGTGGCTGCCCGAACCGGCCGGGGACGACCGCGAGCGCCGTACCGTCATGTACGAGCTGGCCCGTGCCGGGCTGGACGTGTTCGCCGGGCTGGAGCCGCTGGAGGAGCGGCGGGCCGCGCTGATGGAGATCTTCGACCGGCGCGCGGAGGACCCGGCGCTGCGCGAGGAGGCGATGACCGCGCCGCAGGACCGCCTGGAGGCGGTCTGGTCGGCCGGGCTGCCGGACGCCACGCTGGCGGTGCTGCCCGAGCTGGCCGGCCCGGTGGGCTATCTGGGCTGGGCGTGCGCCGGGCTCGACGCCGCCCACGAGCGCCTGGCCGGCACCCTGGGGGAGGGCGAGCCGCTGGAGACCGCGCTCGCCCGGCTCATGCTGGCCGCGGAGGTGACGGCCGTTCCCGCGGAGATGGCGGTCGCCCTGGGCACCGCCCGCTACGAGAACCTGACCGACCGGCTGCGGGCGCTGGGCACCGGATTCGCCGCCGAGCCCTGGCAGCAGGAGACGCGGGCCTGGCTGGCGCGCGGGCTGGTCGCGGGGGAGGCCGACGCCTGCCGCGCCTGGCTGGACATGGCGGTGCGCGTCACCGGCGCCGTCCAGGGGCTCCCCGACTCCGCCACCAGCCCCCGCTGCCGGGTACCGGTCCGGGCGTTCCAGCACGACCTGCGGAGGCTCTTCGACCACCGCCCGGTCGCCAACCCGATGGCCCGATGGCTGAACCGGGCCACCGAGCCCACCGAGCCCACCGAGCCCGCCGAGTCCGCCGAGTCCGCCGAGTCCGCCGAGTCCGCCGAGCCCGCCGAAGACCTCGCGGTGGACGGTGCCGCGGAGAGCGCGGACGCCGGGACGGCGCGGCGACCCACGCCGTCCGCGCCGTCCACGCCGTCCGTGGAGCCGCGCCCGGACCGTGCCGGCCTCCCGGCGGCCTCCCAGGCGGCCCCGCTCGCCGACCCGCTGGGCGGGGCCCTGGTCGGCCAGCCCGAGCTCTCCCGTGCGCTGCGGGAGGCCCTCGCCGCCCGGGTCGCGGGACGGCGGCCGGCGCGGCTGCTCGTCTCCGGCTCCGAGGGCACCGGCAAGGGCACCGCCGCCGAACTCCTGGAACGGCTGCTCGTGGAACGCGGCCTGATCCGTGAGGCGCTGTGGATCTCCGACCAGGTGTTCGCCTCCCTCGGGATCAGCGACGCGGTGCTGTGGCTCCAGGCCCGGGTCCGCGACTGCGTCGAGGGACGCCTCCTGCTGGTGATCGACGACCTGGAGCGGCTGGTCGGCTACGAACGCTGCGGCCCCGCGGCCCTGGAGGAGCTGCGCCGGCTCATGGCCCGCTTCCCCGGCCTCGACGTCGTCGCCCTGTGCCGCCCGGGGGGCGACCGGCGGCTGTTCGACGCCAACCCCGCCCTGGTCCGCGCCTTCGAGGTCACCCGTACGCGGGAGTTCGGCGAGGAGGAGTACGCCGAGCTGTTCCACCGCGCCGTCGCCGCCCGCGAGGCCCGGGTGACCCGCGAGGTCGCCGCGGCGGCCGGAGTGCTGATCAGCCGCACGCCGCCGCTGCTCAACCTGCGCGGCGCCCGCCTGGTCGAGCATCTGGCCGCGCAGAGCGTCGCCGCCGCGCAGGCCCGTACGGCCGCCGCGCGGCGCCACGCCACCGGGCCCGCGGCGGACGGCGAGCCGGTGGAGGTCACCGCGGCCGACCTGCCGCACCGCCCGGCCACCGGCCGCGGCGCGGTGACCGACCCGTTCGCCGAGCTGGCCGCCATGGCCGGGATCGAGCCGGTCAAGCGGGAGGTCGAGGCGCTGGTCGCCGAGGCGAAGGCGGCCCGGCTGCGGCAGGAGGCGGGGATGGCGGTGGCCTCCCGGCCCCGGCACCTGGTCTTCACGGGCAACCCCGGGACGGGCAAGACCAAGGTCGCGCAGATCCTCGGCAAGATCTACGCCGATCTGGGGGTGCTGTCCAACGGCCACCTGTTCGAGGTCGACCGGGCCGACCTGCTCGGCGAGTACACCAGCGAGAGCGCGGTGAAGGTGCGGCGCGCGGTGGAGCGGGCGCTGGGCGGGGTGCTGCTGGTCCGGGACGCGCACGCGTTCGCCTCGGCGGAGGCGGTGCGCGGCCGGGAGATCGTGGACGTCCTGCTGGCGGCCGTGCAGGCCCATCCCGACGACCTCGTGGTCGTGCTGACCGGCCCCGAGGCCGAGCTGAACGGGCTGCTGAAGTCGCACGCCGACCTGGCCGCCTACTTCCCCCGCACCGTCCGCTTCCCCGACCTCACCGACGAGGAGCTGGTCGAGGTCTTCCGGGCCAAGGCCGCCGACGCCGGGTTCGCCCTGGCCGACGGCGTGCTGGACCGGGTGGCCGCGCTGGTCCGGTCCGCGCCGCGCGACCGCGGCTTCGCCAACGCCCGCGTCATGAACGCCGTGCTCGACCGGGCGGTGGCGATGCAGGGCCGCCGGGTGCTGGCCGACGGCATCGTGGACGAGACCGAGTCGCTGGACGAGATCCTGCTCGCCGACGTGCCCGACACCCTGACCCCGAGCCGCGACGGGGTCCCCGGCGATCCCCTCGACGAGGTGGAGCGCCTCATCGGCCTGGACGAGATCAAGCGGGAGATCAGCGCGCTGGTCGCCGAGGCCCGGATGGAGGAGCGGCGCCGCGAGGTGGGCGTCCCGCTGGCGTTCCCGGCCCGGCACATGGTGTTCATGGGCAACCCCGGCACCGCCAAGACCACCGTCGCCCGGCTGATCGCCGCCGTGTACGCCCAGCTGGGACTGCTGTCCTCCGGCCATCTGGTGGAGGTCACCCGCGCCGACCTGGTCGCCGAGTACATCGGGCAGACCGCGCACAAGGTCCGGGACGCGGTGGAGCGGGCGCTGGGCGGGGTGCTGTTCGTCGACGAGGCGTACGCGCTGACCGCGGGCGGCGGCGACCGCCGCGACTTCGGCCACGAGGCCGTCGCCGAGCTGCTGAAGCTGATGGAGGAGCACCGCTCCGACCTGGTGGTGATCGTGGCCGGGTACGACGCCGAGATGGAGCGGTTCCTGAAGTTCAACCCCGGCCTGGACTCCCGCTTCCCCAAGGCGCTGCGGTTCCCCGACTACACCGACGACGAGCTGGCCACCATCTTCGAGTCGATGGCCGCCGAGGCCGGTTTCGAGCTGGCCGGCGGGGTGCTGGCCGCGCTCCGCCGGCGGCTGGCCGCCGAGCCGCGCGGCGCCTCGTTCGGCAACGCGCGGCTCGTCCGCAACGTGCTGGAGGAGGCCATCTCGCGGCAGGCGCAGCGGATCACCGCGGCCGACGACACCGGTCCCGGGGAGGTCGACCCGGCGGAGGTACGGCTGCTGCGCCCCGAGGACCTGCCCGCCGAGCCCTCCAGGCGCGAACCGGACCTGCCGCGCGGGCCGTACATCTGAGTGCCCCGCCCGCGGCCGTGCGCCGTGGCCGTGTGGCCGTGCGGCAGTCGTGGACGGGCGGTGGCCGTGTGCCGCGGCTGTGCGGCAGCCGTGCGGCGGGCGGGGCCACGGGCGGGGCCGGGGGTCAGCCGGTGCGGTAGGCGGCGGCCTGGAGGCCGTAGAGGTCGGCGTACAGCCCGCCCAGCGCCATCAGCTCCCGGTGGTCCCCCTCCTCGACGACCTTGCCCTGCTCCAGCACGTAGATCCGGTCGGCGTGGCGCACGCTGGCCAGCCGGTGCGTGATCAGCAGGACGGTGCGCCCGTCGGCGTGCGTGCGGATCCGCTCGAACAGATGGTGCTCGGCCCGCGCGTCCAGGGCGGCGGTCGGCTCGTCGCAGATCAGCAGCGGCGCGTCACGGAAGAACCCGCGCGCCACCGCCAGCCGCTGCCACTGCCCGCCCGACAGCTCGGCCCCGCCCTCGAACCGCCGGTCCAGCAGCGTGTCGTAGCCGCGGGCGAGCTCGGCCACCACCTCGTCCGCGCCCGACGAGCGCGCCGCGGCCAGCAGCGCCTCCTCCGGCGCCTCGCGGCCCATGGTGATGTTCTGCCGGGCGGTCATCGGCCAGCGCGTGTACTCCTGGGCGATCACCGCGATGCGTTCCCACAGGAGCTCGGGCGCCACGGTGCGCAGCGACACCCCGTCCCAGCGGACCTCCCCGCCGTCCGGGTCGTACAGCCCGGCGAGGATCTTGGCCAGGGTGCTCTTGCCCGAGCCGTTCTCGCCGACCAGCGCGACCACCTCGCCCCGCACGATCTCCAGCGAGACGCCGTTGAGCGAGGGCGTGTCCGCCCCCGGGTAGGTGAAGGTCACGTCCTCGACGACGATCCGGCCGAAGCCGTCCGGCGGGCGCACGGCCGCGGGGGAGGGCCCGCCGTCGCGGCCGTGCCCGGCCGCGACGGACCGTTCGGGCACCCGCTTCTCGGCGGCGGCGCAGAACTCGAGGTAGTCCCCGAAGTACAGCCCCTCCTCGTAGCACCGGTTGACCGCGAACACCAGGTTGACCAGCGAGCTCTGCCCGGCCCGGATGGCCAGGACGGCGGTCCCCGCCACCGCCAGGGGTACCGCGCCCTTCCACAGCATGAGCCCCAGCGCCACGTAGACGGCGGCGGTCGCCACCCCCTGCATCGCGTCACCGAAGACACGCGCGATCACCTGCCGCCGTGCCAGGTCCAGCTCGACCCCGCGCTGGTACGCGGCGACCCGGTCGTACTCGCCCAGCAGGAACCCGCGCATGGTGAACGAGCGGATCTCGGCCGCGTGCCGGCGGTCGGCCATGAGGTCGGCCAGGATCCACTTGCGCCGCCGCGCGCCCACCAGGGTCAGCTCGGTCATGTACCGCATCCGCGCCGTCCGGATCGACGCCCATCCCTCCGGCACCACGGTGAGCAGCAGCAGCGGCAGGAGGACCGGGTGCAGCACGCCCAGCGTCCCGGCCGCCGCGAACATCCCGACCGCGCCGGTGAGGACGTCGACCGCCTGCTGGACGACCGCGGGCGCCGCGACCATGCCGCGGCCCTCCGCGCGCTTGAGGTCGTCCAGGAACGCCGAATCGTCGAGGGCGGCCAGTTCCACGGCCGTGGTCGCCTCGTACAGCCGCAGCTCGACCACCCGCTCCACCTTCGGCGCCAGCCGGGACTGCGCCCAGCCCGCCGCCGCCTGCAGTCCGGCCCGCAGCGCGGCGGCTCCCGCCACCAGCGCCAGCGAGGGCAGCGCCGTGCGGACCCGTTCGGGGGTCGGCCCGGCGCTGAAGAGCGCGGTCAGCACACCGGTGGTGGCCAGCAGCCCGAACGCGGTGAAGACGCCCGCGGCCAGGTTGCAGCCGATGGTCATCGCGGTGTCGGCGCGGCCCGCCCGCCAGGCCAGCCGCGCCGAGCGGACGATCACCGCGGGCAGCCGCCGCGCCATCGTCCGCATGCTCGTCCCGGCGAGCTCCCCGGACCGGGCCCTCCACATGTTGGCCGCGAGGTCGGGCATCAGCGCGGAGTCTGGGGCCGCGTCCGGCCGCGCCCGGCCCTCCCTCCGGGGGAGGAGGCGCGGCGGGCGCGGCAGGCGCCTCCTCGTCCCGCCCGCGGGTTCCCCCCGGCGCCCGCGTATCCGTCCGTACCTGGAGGAACGTGATCGAGATTCCTTGCGCACACGCATCAGCCGCCTCTGCCCGCGGCGACCCCCAGGAGCAGTGTGCATCGCCGGGACGACGGGGACCGCTTTTTCATCGCATTCGGTGATGATGCGGAGGCGTGGACAATCATGCGGGGGACTGAGGCGGTCTGCGGCGGGTTGCCCTAAGGTCTACGGCATGACCGACGCCTGGCCAGGACGAGAGGGACGCCGGATGGCGCGCGACAGGGCCTCAGCGCGGGCGGAGTACGCTGAGCGCGGCCCGTACGACGGCGATCCCTACGCGGATCCCTACGGCGATCCCTACTCGGGGGACCAGTACCGGGGGCAGGGCCCTCACGACGACGTCCCGCGCCGGTACCGCAGGCGCCGCTGGCCGCGGATCCTGGCGATCTTCCTGGTGATCGTGCTGGTCCTGGCCGTCGGCGGCTACTTCTACCTCGACTCCCGGCTCAAGCGCGAGGCGGTCCTGGACCAGCCGGGCCGGCTGGCCGACACCCCCGGCACCAACTGGCTGATCGTCGGCTCCGACAGCCGCGAGGGGCTGACGGCCGCCGACCGCAAGCGGCTGGCCACCGGGCGGGCGGGCGTGGGCCGCCGGACCGACTCGATGATGCTGCTCCACTACGGCGCCGGCGGCACCTCGCTGATCAGCCTCCCGCGCGACTCCTACGTCCCCATCCCCGGCCGCGGCATGAACAAGCTCAACGCCGCCTTCGCCTTCGGCGGGCCCAAGCTCCTGGTCAAGACGGTCGAGCAGGCCACCGGCGTGCGGATCGACCATTACGCCGAGATCGGCTTCGCCGGGTTCGTGGGCGTGGTGGACGCGGTCGGCGGCGTCGACATCTGCGTCAAGGAGCGGATGCGCGACCCCAAGGCCGGCCTGAACCTCCAGCCGGGCTGCCAGACGCTCAACGGCTCCCAGGCGCTGGGCTTCGTGCGGACCCGCGCGTCCGCCCGCGCCGACCTCGACCGGGTCGAGCGGCAGCGGCAGTTCTTCGGCGCGCTGATGAAGAAGGCGTCCGGTCCCGGCGTGCTGCTCAACCCCGTCCGCAGCGTCCCGCTGGCGCTCAGCTCGACCAGCAACTTCCTGGTGGACGAGGACGACCACCTCTACGACCTGGTCCGGATGATGTGGGCGATGAAGGGCGTCAGCGGCGGTGACGGCGTCACCACCTCGGTCCCGATCGGCGGCGCCGGCTCGTCCCCGTCGGCAGGCTCGTACATCACCTGGGACAAGCGGAAGGCGTCCACGATGTTCGACGCCCTGAAGAACGACGAGAAGATCCCCGCCGGCGTCATCGCCAAGTGACCGGGCCGGCCGGGGGCACGGCCGCTCCGCCGCGCGGTTAGAGTCGGGTCATGTCCGATGTGACGCCCGACCCCGCCGCGCGGCTGGAGAAGCTGTCGTCCAAGGAACTGCACGACCTGGCGGTCGCCCGTGCCCGCGAGCGCCGGGACGTGGGCTTCGTGTGGGAGCTGCTGCGGGCCATCCCCGCCGCCGCGGCCTCGATCGGCAACCTCGACCGCGCCAGGTTCGACCTCCTGCACGGCCTGTCGCTGCTGGACGAGCTCACCCACGCCGACGAGGGCGCGATGGCCGAGGCGCTGCGCCCGCTCTACCTGGACTACCTCGTCCGGCACGGTTCCCCGTCGGAGACGTGACGTCCCCGGACCCCCGCGGGCGGGTCCGGCCGTGTCTTTACCTTCTTTTGATTTCCGAACCGTTCCCACGGGGAATCACCCTCCGTAAGAATATGGCGTCGGAGGGTGATGGACGTGAACAAGAAGTATGTGAAGCTGGCCGCTGGAGCGTTCGTGCTGTGGTACATCATCACCCGGCCCGACGCGGCCGCCCACGTGGTGAACAGCGCGTTGAGCGGGCTCGGCGGCGCGGCCGAGTCCATGTCGCAGTTCGTGAGCGCCCTGGCCTGACCCCTGACGCGCCGTCCCTCGGCCCCGTACCCGCCCGCCGGGTACGGGGTTCTTGCGCGCGGGGGCATCACGCGCCGACCCGTGTGTCACAGTAAAATGTCGCTTTGCGGGCAGAAGCAGCTGGGCACAATTGAATCGGGTCAGTGTGTCGCTGTGCTACTGAGGGACGGGCGTACCGATGAATAAGAAGCACCTCCGTTACGTGGGCATCGCCTTCTTGGCCTTCTACCTCCTCAGCTCCCCCCGGGATGCGGCCGCCGTGGTCAACAACGCCTTCGCCCAGCTCGGCGAGGCGGGCAACCAGATTGCCGCCTTCGTGAACGCGTTGGGGACCTGAGCCGGGCCGCCCTCGGCGCGGAGGGCGGTACGGACGGACAGGCCCGATCTCTCCTAAGATCGGGCTCATGTCTGTCTACGAGGTTGAGATCGGGGGTCTGCGGGGCGGTTCCGCAGACCTCGCGCAGTACCGGGGCAAGGCCGTACTGATCGTCAACGTGGCCTCCAAGTGCGGCCTGACTCCCCAGTACAGCGGACTGGAGCGGCTGCAGGAGCGGTACGCCGAGCGTGGCTTCACCGTCCTCGGCGTTCCCTGCAACCAGTTCATGGGGCAGGAACCGGGCACTCCCGAGGAGATCGCCGAGTTCTGCTCC
Source organism: Actinomadura viridis (assembly GCF_015751755.1). GTDB lineage: Bacteria > Actinomycetota > Actinomycetes > Streptosporangiales > Streptosporangiaceae > Spirillospora > Spirillospora viridis. Next base: position 5,530,251 of record NZ_JADOUA010000001.1, on the reverse strand, counting down.
ACGACGTACGGCGTGTCCTTTCCGCTGACCGAGAAGATCGAGGTCAACGGGGAGGGACGGCACCCCCTCTACGCCGCGTTGACCGGCACCGCCGACGCCGAGGGGCACACCGGCGACATCCGGTGGAACTTCGAGAAGTTCCTCATCGCCCCCGATGGCACGGTGGCGGCCCGCTTCTCCCCGCAGACCGAGCCCGAGGCGGCCGAGGTCGTGGCGGCCATCGAGAAGAACCTGCCCGGCTCCTCACTTTGAGCCTTGGAGGATGCTGAGCAGACCCCGGAGCGCAGCGGAGGGGGCTGCTCAGCAGGTTTGTGCCGGGGTCTGGGGGCGTCCCCAGAGGGGCTGCTCAGCTGGTCTGCCGCCCCTCGGTTGCCCGCTGTTCGACAGGGGGTCTAACGTGGGCCGCGCGTAGACGCGGAGGTGACCATGGGCTGGACGGCGGCGGACATTCCGGATCTGCGGGGGCGGCGGGCGGTCGTCACCGGGGCCAACAGCGGGATCGGCTACCACACCGCGCTGGAGCTGGCCCGGCACGGGGCCTCGGTCGTGCTGGCCTGCCGCAGCGCCGAGCGCGGGCAGGCCGCCCACGACCGGATGAGGGCGGAGGTTCCGGACGCGGAGATCGAGCTGGCCGCGCTCGACCTGGCCGACCTGGCCTCGGTACGCGAGTTCGCGCGGCGCCAGGCCGGCCGCCCGCTGGACGTCCTGGTCAACAACGCCGGTGTGATGGCGCTGCCACGCCGCGGCACCGCCGACGGCTTCGAGATGCAGTTCGGCACCAACCATCTGGGGCATTTCGCCCTGACGGGCCTGCTGCTGCCCGCCCTGCGCGCGGCGGACTCGCCGCGCGTGGTCACCGTGACCAGCGGGTTCGCCTGGGCCGGGCGGCTGCGCTTCGACGACCTCCAGGGTGAACGGCGCTACCAGAAGTGGGGTGCCTACGCCCAGTCGAAGCTGGCGAACCTGGTGTTCACCAAGGAGCTGGGCCGTCGCGTCCCCGAGGTCACCAGCGTGGCCGCCCACCCCGGGTTCGCCGCCACCAACCTGCAGCAGGCGGGCCCGCGTATGCAGGGCAGCAAGTTCATGGAGCGCGGCGCGGGGATGCTCAACGCGGCCGTCGCGCAGTCCGCCGCCGCGGGCGCCCTGCCGACCCTGTACGCGGCCACCGCGGCCCAGGTCGAGCAGGGGGCCTGCTACGGCCCCCGCATCGTGCAGTGGAGGGGCGCCCCCACCAAGGTCCCGACCCACCCGCAGGCCGGGCGGGCCGAGCTCGGCGCCCGGCTGTGGGAGGTCTCCGAGTCGCTGACGGGCGTCCGCTACGAGATCCCGGCCACCGGCTGACCTCTCACGCTCCGCGCCGGCCGCCCGCGGCCCCGTCCTCGGCGGGCGGGGCGGCCAGGCCGTGGACGGCCTGCGCGACCGCCGCGCGGACGATGGCCCCGGCCTGCGCGGGCCGGTCCTGCGCCAGCCTGGCCGCGGCGTCCACGATCCCCTGGATCAGCTCGGCCCGCAGCAGGGGCTCGGGCACCCCGCCCTCGGCGAGCGCGGTGACGAGCGGGCTGAGCAGCTGCGCGTGCCCGTCGCGGATGCGCGCCCGCGCCGGTTCGGCCAGGACGTGGTCGACCAGGGCGACGGCCGCCGCGTGCCGGCCGTCGGTCATGACCTCGAGCTGGGTCCGGACGTAGGACTCGACCTTGCCGGTGAGGTCGCCGGACTCCTCCAGGGAGCCCCGTACCAGCGACGCCCACCGCGGCAGTTCCGCCTCCACGATCGCGGCGACCAGGTCGTCCTTGGAACGGAAGTACTCGTACAGGCCGGGCCGGGACAGCCCCGCCCGGCGCGCCAGCGCGGCCAGGGACAGCGCCTCGATGCCCTCCTCGGCGACCAGGGCGCGGGCCGCGTCCAGCAGCGTCCGCAGCCGGCGCGCGCGATGCTCGGCGACCGTGGGCTCGCTGATTCTCGGCACCGGCCCAGTCTAGTTTCCGGGGACGGGACGGGCACCCGGTCAGGGAGCGGTGGCCAGGTCCCAGTCGAGGGTCGCGGGAAGGGCGCCCTCCAGGGTGAGGAGCCAGCGCTTCACCTCGACCCCGGAGCCGCCGCTGTATCCGCCGAGGCCGTTGGCGGCGACGACCCGGTGGCAGGGGACGATCAGCGGGATGGGGTTGCCGCCCATCACCTGCCCGATGGCCTGCGCCGGGACGCCCGCGGCGCTGCGCTCGCCCAGCTCGCCGTAGGTCACGACCTGGCCGTACGGGACGGACTCGTACAGCTTGGTGAGCACCTGCCGCTGGAGCGGGGAGGTCAGGCGCCAGTCGATCGGCAGGGTGAAGTCGCGCGGCTCGCCGTCGAAGTAGGCGGCCAGCCCGGCCAGGGCGGGGGCCAGCCGGTCGGGGTCGGTCACCACCGGCAGGCCCGCGCGCTCGGCCGCGCGGGCGCGGGCGCCGGGGCCGTCGCGGAAGGCCAGCCAGGCGACGCCGGTCTCGGTGGCGCCGACCAGCAGCCGGCCGAGCACGGTGTCGAGCGCGCCGAAGGCCAGGGAAGGGTTCATCTCACTCTCGTCCGTCGGGCCGTCGCGGGTCCGGTCCCCGCCCGCTCAGGACGAGGGCCGCCATCATGGGCAACACCAGCAGCATCGCACCGGTTGCGAGCGCGCCGTACGACAGGGCGGTGACGACCACCCCGGCGGCCAGGCCGCCGAGTGCCGCGCCCGCGTTCATCAGCAGGTCCGACAGGCCCTGGACGGCGGGACGCCGGTCGGCCGGGACCGACTCGGTCAGCAGCGCCGACCCGCCCACCAGCCCGAACGACCAGCCGAGCCCCAGCAGGACCAGGGCGATCGTCAACCGGGTCACGTGGTGCGGTGCGGAGAGGGCCGCCAGCGCCGTCGCCACCGCGAGCAGGACCATCCCGGCCATGAGCACGGGGACGCGCCCGAACCGGTCGGCCAGCCATCCGGGCAGCGGGGCCAGCGCGTACATCCCGGTGATGTGCAGGCTGATGACGATCCCGACGACCGAGAGGCCGGCGTGGCCGTGGTTGAGATGGACCGGGGTCATGACCATGACCGAGACCATGACGACGTGGCTGACGACGATCCCGGCCACCGCGAGGCGGGCGCGGGGGACGGTCCGCAGGACGTGCCAGCCGCCGGAACCGCGGCGTGCGCGCCCCTTCCGCCGTCCGCGTCCAGGCGCCACGGGCGCGGCGGGGGCGGCACCGGCCGGTTCGGGGAGGGCCTCTTCCTGGGGCTCGCCGGCAGAGGGTCTCTGGAGGAGCCGGGCCGTCTGGAGCGGGTCGGGCCGCAGCAGGGCCCAGATCGCGACCAGCGTCAGGCCGAAGGTGATCGCCGCGAGGCCGTACGGCCCGGCCCAGGGGGCCAGGCCCAGCTCCTGCCCGATCCGGTCGGCCGGGTCGGCCAGGTTGGGGCCCGCGATCGAGCCGATGGTGGTGGCCCAGACGACCAGCGAGAGGTCGCGGGCGGTGTGGCGGGGACCGGACAGGTCGGTGGCCGCGTAGCGCGCGGCCAGCCCGCCCGCGCTGCCGCCGCCGGCCAGGAACAGCCCGATCGCCAGCAGCGGCCAATTCTCGAGCGCGGCGGCGACCGCGGCGATCGTCATGCCCACGGCGGCGCAGCCGTAGGCCAGCGACAGGGCGGCGCGCCGGCCGTGCCGGTCGGCCATGCGCGCCATCGGGACGGCGAGCACCCCGGCGCCCGCGACCGCGCTGGTCTGCGCGAGCCCGCCGACGGCCTCCGACCCCGACAGCGTCGCCGCGGCCAGCGTGCTGATCGTGATGCCGGTGCCCGCGCCGATGCCGCCGAGGACCTGCGAGGCCGTGAGCACGCCCAGGACGCGGCGCTGCCGTGGATGCCGTCCGGAACGGGCCCGTTCCGCGGTCTTGTCCGCCACCGTCATGGCGACCCCGTTCAGTCAGTAATGACAGGACATGTCGGTCATGAACTGCCGGATCACTTTACGGGAGCGGGGTATCAAGGCAAGCGGTTATGGGCGGGTGAGGGCGCCGCGTAGCCGGTCCCTTCCCGGCCGGCTCGGCTCGACCTCTCCGAAGGCCGCCACGATGCGCTCGCACAGGTCACGGGCAGGAGTGAGGCCGCCGCGCACGCGGCCGCAGACGGGCGGGGCGGTTTCCGGCGGGTGCGCCGACCGGCCGGGACCCTCCCGCGCCACGCCGCCGCGGAACGGGGTCGTGCGCGGGCTGGGGGGTACCGGGGGTACGCTCGATGACGTGCGAAGGTTCTTGACCCCTGGCTGGCTCGGGCTGCATGCGATCGCGATCGTCCTGGTCGTCGCCTTCCTCGGCTTCGGCTGGTGGCAGTACGACCGTGCCCAGGCCGGCAACGACCGGAGCTGGGCCTACACCTTCGAGTGGCCGATCTTCGCCATCTTCGTGGTCGTCATGTGGATCAAGATGATGCGCGACGAGGTGAACGGCGACCCCGCCGGCAAGGCCCCCGCGGTCATCGAGGAGCCCGCCGAGGCCGAGGTCAAGCGGAACATCATCCGTCAGCAGGAGGAAGAGGACCCCGCGCTGGCGGCCTACAACCGCTACCTCGCCCGTCTCAACTCCGAGAGCCACCGGCGCGACTGACCCCGCCCCCCGCATCACGCACCCGTACCCGTACCCGTGTGACCCCGTACGCCCAGAGGAGAGATCAGTGGAAGCCGCCATCAACCGGTACCGCGTCATGGCCATCGTCGTCGGCGTGATGCTGCTGCTGGTGGTCTTCGTCGGCATGCCGGTCCGCTACATCGGGGGCAACGGCACCCCCTCGGCGATCATCTCCCCGATCCACGGCGCGCTCTACATCGTTTATCTGGCCATCGCCTTCGACCTCTACCGCAAGGCGAACTGGCCGCTGAAGCAGATGGTCCTGATGGTGACCGCCGGCCTGATCCCGTTCCTCGCGTTCTTCATCGAGCGCAGGATCGTCGGCGACGCCCGCGCGGAGCTGGAGAGGCGCGACGCGAAGCAGGACACCCGGCCCGCCGACCTGGAGACCCAGGCCCCCGGCCAGGTCTGACACCCGCGGCCGGCCCCCGTTCACGACCCCCGTTCATGAGCCCCGTTCACGAGCCCGGCGCATGCCGCGGCCCGTGGGGCCAGGGGTGCCTCCACGGGCCGGGCTTCGCAGCGCTCTGACACTGCCGGGAGCGGCCTGGACGGGGGTCGGATCTGAGTCCCGGCCGCCCCATCTTCGATGGGTCACAGCGTGTCCTCGTGCTCGACGCTCACCTCGCTCTCCCTCAAGGACGGTCGGTTGCGGAAAGGACCGGGCCGGCGGCGCGGCTCGGCTGCGCCGCCGGCCCGGTGCGGAGGACCCCGGCGCCGCGGGGGCCTGCGGCGGCGGGATCCACTCGGAGGTCCGCCCGAAGGCGCACGCGAACGTGGCCGCGCGGTGGTCGCGCCGGCCCGGCTCGACGGAGCCCGGCCGGGCCCGGACGGCCGAGGACCCGAGGTGTATCCGGGCCGTGCCGCGTCGCCACCGGCCCGACGCAAAGGGGGAAGGCACCGGTGGCGACGCGGCGGGCCGGGAACGCCCTCGGCCGTCCCGACCGCGCGGTCGGAGAGGCGGCGGTCGGCGTGCCGTCTGGTCCACCCCATGTGCCCCTCCCGGGTCGGTCTGGGCTGGGGCGGGGCCTTTGCCGCCCCGACAACGTCCCTTCACCCAGTGTCACGATCTCGTTGCGATTAGTACCCAGCCTTCTCGCGGGCGTAAACACCGTCCAACGAAGAAGCGTCGAAGGTAAAGCGGAGGTCGGGAGAGTCCGTACAAGTCAGGCGGGGCCGCTTAGCCCCGGTCGCCGCTGCCGGTCGCCGGGCGGCCCCTGCGGCCGGCCGGTAGTCTCCCGGTCACGTCCCCCCGCCGGCCCAGGAGTGTGATCACATGCGGCCCCCAGCGCCTCCCGGCGGCCGTCCGAAGGCGATCGCGGCACTGCTGCTCTGGCCGGTCTTCTTCTCGCTGATCGCCTTCGGTCCGATCATGATGTTCGTCGGTGCCCAGGATCTCTACCGCCACGCGGCCGACCGGCCGATCGAGTGCGGCGGCGAGGTGATGCCCGAGCGGGGCCCGCACATGTGCTCCACCGGCCACGGCCCCCGCACCTACGGTGACCTCGTGCGGGAAAGGCGCGAAGATGCGGGACGGGCGCCGTACTTCCTCGCGTTCGGGGCCCTGGCCGTGGGCATCGGTGTGCCCGGCATAAGGCGCGCCACGCGCCATCTCGCGCGCGTCCAGCGCTCCTTCTAGCGGACGCCCCACCTGAGTGGCAAGAACGCACGATGGGAGGGGCCTGGTCGTCCGGCCGCGTGGCCTGGCTTGACCTTGACACGGTGACAAGGTCTTCACTGAAGCCGAGGAGGTGGTCCCGATGGCCATGCCGGAACAGGACACGAACGCGGTGCGAGCCCTCCGGGCGCTGGAGAGCGCCGACTCGTCGGTGCGGCTGAAGGCGGCGATGGCGGTCGGCACGACCCCGGACCCGAAGTTCGTCGACACGCTGATCGAACGATGCGCGGTCGAGCCCGAGTTCTTCGTGCGCGACATGCTGACGTGGGCACTCACCCGCCACCCGTCATCGATGACGGTCCCCAGGCTCATCGATGAACTCCGTTCGGAGCGTGCGCAGGCACGGAGCCAGGCGCTGCATACGCTGTCCAAGGTCGGGGATCGGCGGGCGTGGCCGGCGATCACGCGGGCGCTTCTGACCGACGCCGACGACGAGGTGGCGCGGAGCGCGTGGCGGGCGGCGGTCGTGCTCGTGCCCGAAGGGGAGGAATCCGGGTTGGCCGGGGTGCTGGCGACACAGCTCGGGCGCGGCGAGCGTGCGATGCGGCTGAGCCTCAGCCGGGCGCTGATCGAGCTGGGCGAGGTGATCATGCCGGTCCTGCGCGCCGCCATGAAGGATCTCGACCCTGGCGTGCGTCGGCACGCGATCGCGACGGAACGGCTGTTGCGCGACCCGGACGCCGGGTTCGAGTTCGCGATCGAGGAGGCGAAGCGCCTCGTGGCCCTGGGCCCGACCGGGCAGGAGGGGGGATAGGGGATGTTGATCGGTGACGTGGCCCGGCGGTCCGGGGTCAGCGCCCGCATGCTCAGGCATTACGAGTCGCTCGGCCTGGTGCGGCCGTCGGGCCGCACCGGGGCCGGCTACCGGGAGTACTCCGGGGAGGACATCCGGCGGATCTTCCATATCGAGAGCCTGAGGTCCCTGGGGCTGTCGCTGCGTGAGGTCGGATGCGCGCTGGACGATCCCGGGTTCAAGCCCTCGGAGCTCGTCGACGACCTCGTCCGCCGGACGCGAGAACGCATCGCGGCCGAGACGGAACTGCTCACGCGACTCCGCCGGATCGGTGCCGCGGAACCCGCTGGCTGGGAGGACGTCCTCCAGATCGTCGCGCTTCTCCAGGCATTGGGGTCGGAGAGCGCCGGGAAGCGCCAGCGCGCTGCCCTGTCCTCGGCCGAGGTCCCGGTGGAGGCTCTGGTCGAGGCGGCGTTGAGCGAGACGGACCCGAACGTCGCCGGGGCCCTTCGATGGGCCCTGGCGCAGACGGGCGATGGCGGATCGGCGCTGCTGGCGGAGGGCCTCGGCTCACCGACGGCCGAGGTGAGGGAACGCGCCGTCCAGGCCATCGCCGAGATCCCGGGCGGTGAGGCGACCGCACTGCTGCGGGACGCCCTCACGAACTCCGACGCCGCGGTCCGCAGGTGTGCGGCCCTGGCCCTCGGGGCACGTGGGGTGGCCGACGCGGTCCCGACGCTCATCGACATGATCGCAGAGGAGGCGAACGGCGCCGACGCGGCCGATGCGCTGAGCGCGCTGGCGAGCGATCCCGCGGTGGCGGACCGGATCGCCACCGGGCTCGCCGACCGCCTCGCCTCCGGCGCCATCGGATCGTCCGCACGTCGGCGGCTGGCCGAGGCGCTCGCGGACGTCCCGGGGGTCACGGCGTCACGTGCGCTCGCGGATCTGTCTCAGGACGAAGACCGCGCCGTCGCGCTCACTGCGACGTACATCCTCAAGCTGCGCGACGCACGATGAGGGCCCCCTCCTGGGCGTGGCGGTGCGCATGGGGGACCTTGGCGAGCTTGATCGCTGAGAGCGAACGTTGCTGAGGAAACAAAATCCTGCTCCGTTTTCTTGAGTGAGTATGACTCAATCCTCTGGTCGAGTCTCCCGGGGTGGCCCGGGGCGGTCTCCAGTGCGAGGCCGGATCGCTGAAGACTTGGAGCTGACAGCATGAGCGAGACCCTGACGTTGCCGGTCCTGCCCCTGGACGACGGGGCCGTTCTGCCCGGCATGGTCGTGCCCCTCGACCTCTCCGAGAACGAGGTCCGCGCGGCGATCGAGGCCGCCAGGGCGGTGGCCCGTGCCAAGGGGCCGGGCATCCGGTCGGCCGTCAAGCCCCGGGTGCTGCTGGTGCCCAGGCTGGACGGGCAGTACGCGGCGGTCGGCACCCTGGGCGTGGTGGAGCAGGAGGGGCGGCTGCCCGGCGGCGAGCCGGGCGCGGTCGTCCGCGGAGTGTCCCGGGTGCGCATCGGCACCGGGACGACCGGTCCCGGTGCGGCGCTGTGGGTCGAGGGCACCGTCATCGACGCCCCGCCGGCCACCGGGCGCGCGCAGGAACTGGCCAAGGAGTACAAGGGCCTGGTCGGCGCGATCCTGCAGAAGCGCGGCGCCTGGGAGGTCGTGGACGCCGTGCAGGCCATCGACGACCCGTCGGCGCTGGCCGACAACGCCGGGTACGCCCCGTACCTGTCGGACGAGCAGAAGGTCGAGCTGCTGGAGACCCTGGACACGGTCGAGCGGCTGACCCTGGTGATCGGCTGGGCCCGCGACCACCTGGCCGAGCTGGACGTGGCGGAGACGATCCGCAAGGACGTCCAGGAGGGCATGGAGAAGACCCAGCGGGAGTTCCTGCTGCGACAGCAGCAGGAGGCCATCCGCAAGGAGCTGGCCGAGCTCAACGGCGACCCCGCCGGCGAGGAGGACGACTACCGCGCCCGGATCGAGGCGGCGAACCTGCCCGAGAAGGTGCGCGAGGCGGCCCTCAAGGAGGTCGGCAAGCTGGAGCGCTCCTCCGACGCGTCCCCCGAGGGCGGCTGGATCCGCACCTGGCTGGACACCGTCCTGGACATCCCGTGGAACGAGCGGACCGAGGACGCCTACGACATCGCTGGCGCCCGGGAGATCCTGGACGCCGACCACGCCGGGCTGGACGACGTCAAGGAGCGCATCGTCGAGTACCTGGCGGTGCGCAAGCGGCGCGCCGACCGCGGTCTCGGGGTGGTCGGCGGGCGGCGTTCCGGCGCGGTGCTGGCACTGACCGGGCCGCCCGGGGTCGGCAAGACCTCGCTGGGAGAGTCGGTCGCGCGGGCGATGGGCCGCCAGTTCGTCCGGGTCGCGCTCGGCGGGGTCCGGGACGAGGCGGAGATCCGGGGGCACCGCCGCACCTACGTGGGCGCGCTGCCGGGCCGTATCGTCCGCGCCATCCGGGAGGCCGGCTCGATGAACCCGGTCGTCCTGCTGGACGAGGTGGACAAGGTCGGCGCCGACTACCGCGGCGACCCGACCGCGGCGCTGCTGGAGGTCCTGGACCCCGAGCAGAACCACACCTTCCGGGACCACTACCTGGAGGTCGAGCTGGATCTGAGCGACGTGCTGTTCCTGGCGACCGCCAACGTGGTCGAGGCGATCCCCGAGCCGCTGCTGGACCGGATGGAGCTGGTGCGGCTGGACGGCTACACCGAGCACGAGAAGGTCACCATCGCGCGGGACCACCTGCTGCCGCGCCAGCTCGGCAAGGCCGGGCTGGACGCGTCCGAGGTGGGGTTCGGGGACGACGCGCTGCGGCTGCTGGCGGCCGAGTACACCCGCGAGGCGGGCGTGCGGTCGCTGGACCGCTCGATCGCCCGGGTGCTGCGCAAGGTCGCCGCGAACGTGGCGCTGGGCAAGGCCGAGCTGCCGGTCGCGATCGGCGCCGCGGACCTGAAGGACTACCTGGGCCGGCCGCGGTTCACCCCGGAGGTCGAGCTGAGCCGCTCCGAGCGCCGTACGGGCGTGCCCGGCGTGGCGACGGGCCTGGCGGTCACCGGCGCGGGCGGCGACGTCCTCTACATCGAGGCGTCGCTGGCCGACAGGGAGACCGGCGACACCGGCGTGACGCTCACCGGGCAGCTGGGCGACGTCATGAAGGAGTCGGCCCGGATCGCGCTCAGCTACCTGCGCTCGCGCGGCGCGGAGCTGGAGCTTCCGGTCGGCGACCTGAAGGACCGCGGCGTGCACGTCCACGTCCCCGCGGGCGCGATCCCCAAGGACGGCCCGAGCGCGGGCATCACCATGACCACGGCGCTGGCCTCGCTGCTGTCGGGGCGGCCGGTCCGTTCCGACGTGGCGATGACCGGTGAGGTCTCGCTGACCGGGCGGGTCCTGCCGATCGGCGGGCTGAAGCAGAAGCTGCTGGCCGCCTCGCGGCTGGGCATCACCACCGCGATCGTGCCCAAGCGCAACGAGCCGGACCTGGAGGACGTCCCGGCCGAGGTGCTGGAGAACATGACGGTCTTCGCGGTGAGCGACGTCCGGGAGGTGCTGGAGCTGGCGCTGGAGCCGGCGACCAGCGGGGCCGCCACCGTCGCGGCCTGATCCGGGTGCCCGGCCCGGCGGGCGCGCCCATCCGGCGCGCCCGCCGGGCCTTCCCTGTGAGGGCCCTGGGCCCTGACAATTCCTGTGAGGCGCGTAATCCTCGGCGGGTCAGGAATGGCGGTGATGCGGCTTCGCTGATCGGCGTGAATGTTTATCCGTGTGTCGTGGGTGTCCTCGCGATGCGCTTTTTCATGAGCGCCCCGCTTCCTTGGACACCAGCGGGATCTTCTTGCCCTCGCGGTGCATGAACCGCCGGTTGATGGGGACATGCAGAGGGTCATGGCAGCACGGGACGTGGAGGTGCGAAGCGTGGTGGAGACCGCTGAGCCGGTAGGGTCGGCCGGGGCGGGGAAAACGGCCCGGGATTCCGCGGATCGGCGCCCTCCCTGGTATGTCCTGCTGTTCAGGGTGATCGCTGTTCTGATCGCGCTCGCCGCTCTCGGAGTCTTCTTCTATTACGCTTTCCGGCTCACCCTGACCCCGGTGGACGACAACGGGCAGGCGGGCGGCAACACCGATCCCGGCCGTTCCCTCCGGTTCTACCTCGACCAGCCGCTCAAGGACGCGGCGCTGCAGGTCGGCGGCAACCTGATCCTGCTGGCCCCGCTCGGCGTGCTGCTGCCGGTGGTGGCCACGCGGCTGCGCGGCCCGCTACGGCTGGCGCTGGTCGGCGCGATGGTCTCGCTGGCGATCGAGGTCGTGCAGGGCCTGGTGGTGATGGGGCGTGCCTTCGACGTCGACGACGTCATCCTCAACACCCTGGGCGTGGTGATCGCCTACCTGCTGGCCGGACGCAGGATCTCCCGGCGGGTCAGGGGATCGGCGTGAGGCGGAACACCCGCAGCCGGCGCTCGGTGCGTTCGACGTAGCGGTCGTAGACGGGCCAGACGCGCACCAGCCGCGGCCACACCTCGGCGCGCTCGTCCTCGTCCAGCAGCCGCGCGGTGACCTTGACGGTACGGCCGCGGAAGCCGACCTCGGCCTCGGGGTGCTTGAGCAGGTTGCCCGACCAGGCGGGGTGCTTCTCCCGGCCGAAGTTGGAGCCGACGACGATCCACGAGCCGTCCGGCTCGGGCATGCAGGCCAGCGGCGCCTGGCGGGGCAGCCCGCTCACCGCGCCGGTGGTGGTCAGCACCAGGCTGGGGACGAGGGCCTGGCCGAGCAGGAACCGGCCGCCGCTGGCCTTGTGCAGGGCGCGGTCCAGCGGCGGCACGACCCTGGGGCCGATCTTGGCGAACCACCGGGATCCGGAGATCCTCTGGAAGAGCGGGCCCAGGGTCCGCTGGAGAAGGGTCGGCATGGAGCGCTCCTTGGCGGTGGATCCGGGCGGTGCCAGCCGCCCCGCCCGGCGGAGGTGGCCGGCTTCGGCCAGCCAGCGCAGGCCGTCCTCGACGGTCTCCTCCACGGGCCGCAGGGTCAGTGACAGCGCGTCGAGCGTCGGGGCGTCGTCGGTCGGTACCAGTGTGACCATGAACTCGGCGGCGTCGCGGGTGAGGGCGTAGTCGAACCGCCGGACGCGCTTGGCGGCGTCCAGCGCCGAACCGGCGCCGAGCATCACGCCCGCCGGCACGGGGAAGTGGCGGGACCGCACGCCGGTCAGCTCGTCGCACAGCGCGGCGCACCGCCGCCAGGTCAGGTAGTGGCCGCCGAGCATCAGGCGGCCGGGGGCCGGGGTGGTGACGGCGCGGGTGAGGGCGTCGGCCAGGTCGCGCACGTCGATGATCGACACGCCTCCCGGAGGCAGCGGCCACGCCAGGTTCAGCGCCGAGGCCAGGCCCTCCATCATCGCGTCCAGCGTGGGCTGGTGCGGTCCGCACACGCCGCCCGGGTAGACGATGGTGACCGGGGCGCCCTGCTCCTGGAGGTCCCGGACGTAGCGTTCGGAGGCGAGCTTGGAGCGGCCGTACTCGGTACGCGGCGCCGCGAGCGGCCCGCCGGGGGTGATGACCGGGCCGGCGGGCGGGACGAACACCGCGATCGTCGACACGTGGACCACCCGTTCGAGGCCGCGGGCGACCGCGCCGCCGACGACGTTGCGGGTGCCGGTCACGTTCACCCGGACCAGGTCGCCGGGGGCGCCGCGCCCGCCCGAGGGGGCGGTCACCCCGATCGCGGCGGCGGTGTGGACGGCGGCGTCGCAGCCGTCCAGGGCCGCGTCGACGGAGGCGGCGTCGAGCATGTCGCCGCGGACCATCTCGACCTCCCCTGCGGGGACGCCGAGCCCTTCGAGCACCCGGGCGGTCCTGCCGGGGTCGCGGACCAGGGCGCGGGGGCGGTGCCCGGCGTCCAGCATCGCCCGGACGGTGTGGGACCCGACGAATCCGGAGGCGCCGGTGAGCAAGATCCGCATGACCACAAACTAGCGCTTGGTACATCCCTGGGGAAGCACCGTGCCGGCCCGCCCGCGGCCACATCCCGGCCACAGCCCGGCCACGACGGTGTTCGGGGCATGGTGCGGGCGGCGTCCGGTAGGCCAGAATGATCAACCGGCCGACCGGAAACACCTTCTGTGACCGTCCATCGGGCGCAGTCCCGACCGCTCAGTTCACCCATCCACCCCCCTCAGGGAGAACGGAGAACCTCCGATGCGGCGACGCACGAGCAAGCGCACGGCAGAGGACATGACCTCCACGGCACCGCCTACGGCGGCACGCCCGGCCGGAGGCGGCATCAGAGCGCGGGGCATGCTGGCCCTGGCCGCGGCGGGAGCGCTGGCGCTGGGTGCGTGCAGCGGCTCGGGCGGCAAGAAGGCCGAGGAGTCCGCCGGGCCCGGGAGCGAGCGGATGACCGTCGCGATGGTCACCCACTCCGGCCCCGGCGACACGTTCTGGGACATCGTCCAGAAGGGCGCCCGCGCCGCCGCGGGCAAGGGCAACGTGGAGTTCCTCTACTCCGCCGACCCCGATGGCGGCAAGCAGGCCCAGCTCGTCCAGGCCGCCATCGACAAGAAGGTGGACGGGATCATCGTCACCTTCGCCAAGCCCGACGCGCTCAAGGACGTGGTCGCCCGCGCCACCGCCGCGAAGATCCCGGTGGTGTCGATCAACTCGGGCGCGGACGTGTCGGCCGGGTTCGGCGCCATCGCCCACTTCGGCCAGGACGAGACCATCGCCGGTGAGGCCGCCGGGCGCGAGCTGTCCCGGATCGGCGCGCGGCGGGCGCTGTGCGTGATCCACGAGCAGGGCAACGTGGGCCTGGAGGACCGCTGCGCCGGCGCGAAGAAGACCTTCGGCGGCCGGCTGGAGAACCTCTTCGTCCAGGGCACCAACATGCCCCAGGTGAAGTCGTCCATCACCGCCAAGCTCCAGGCCGACAAGGACGTCGACGGCATCCTCACCCTCGGCGCGCCGTTCGCCGCGACCGCCGTGGACTCGGTCAAGGAGGCCGGCGGCAAGGCCAAGGTCGGCACCTTCGACATGAACAAGGACCTGGTCGCCTCGCTCAAGGCGGGCACCATCGAGTTCGCCGTGGACCAGCAGCCCTACCTGCAGGGGTACGGGGCGGTCGACGCGCTGTGGCTGATGAAGCACAACGGCAACGCCGTCGGCGGCGGACGGCCCGTGCTGACCGGGCCCGCGATCGTCACCCGGGACACCGCGGCCGCGATCGAGAAGTTCGCCGCCCAGGGGACCCGGTGAGCCAGGCGGTGGCCGGGCCCGCGCTGGAGGCGGGGGACCCCGGAGGTTCCGGAGGGCCCGACGAGCGGCTCGCCCGGCGCTCGCCGCTGCGCCGGCTGCTGGGCCGGCCCGAGCTCGGGGCGCTGCTGGGCGCGATCGCGGTGTTCGCGTTCTTCTCGGTGGTCGCCGACGCGTTCCTGCGGGCGTCGTCGTTCTCGACGGTGCTGTACGCCGGGTCGACGTTCGGCATCATGGCGGTCGGGGTCTCGCTTCTGATGATCGGCGGGGAGTTCGACCTGTCCGCCGGGGTGATGGTGACGACCTCCGCGCTGATCGCGTCGCTGCTGAGCTACCAGCTCACCCTGAACGTCTGGGCGGGCGTGCTGATCTCGCTGGCGCTGACGCTGGCGCTCGGCCTGCTGAACGGCGTGCTCTACGTGCGGACCGGGCTGCCGAGCTTCATCATCACGCTGGCCACGTTCTTCATGCTGGCCGGCGCCAACCTGGGCGTGACCAAGGCGGTGACCGGCAACGTCGCCACCGACTCGATCCGCGACATGGACGGCTTCGCCTCCGCTCGCGCGGTGTTCGCCTCCGACGTCGACATCGCCGGGGTCAACGTCAACGTCACCGTGTTCTGGTGGCTGCTGCTGGTCGCGGTGGCCACCTGGATCCTGCTGCGCACCCGCACCGGCAACTGGATCTTCGCGGCGGGCGGGGCCCCGGCCAGCGCCCGGGCGGTCGGCGTGCCGGTCGCGCGCACCAAGATCGGCCTGTTCATGGGGGTCGCGTTCTGCGCGTGGCTGTCGGGGATGCACCTGCTGTTCGCGTTCGCCACGGTGCAGTCCGGCGAGGGCGTGGGCAACGAGTTCTTCTACATCATCTGCGCGGTGATCGGCGGATGCCTGCTGACCGGCGGCTACGGCTCGGCGGTCGGGGCGGCGATCGGCGCCTTCATCTTCGGCATGACCAACAAGGGCATCGTGTACGCAGAGTGGAACCCCGACTGGTTCAAGTTCTTCCTCGGCGCGATGCTGCTCATCGCCACGGTGGTGAACCTCGTGGTCCGGCGCAGAGTGGAGCGATCCCGATGACGGCGACCGGCAAGGACGCCCCGCTGGTCCGGCTGGAGGGCGTGGGCAAGGACTACGGCAACATCATCGCGCTGCGCGACGTCTCCCTGGAGGTCGCGGCGGGCGAGGTCACCTGCGTGCTGGGCGACAACGGCGCGGGCAAGTCCACCCTCATCAAGATCATCGCAGGGCTGCACCGGCACGACTCCGGCACGTTCGAGGTGGGGGGCGAGCCCGTCTCCTTCGCGTCCCCGCGCGCCGCGCTCGACCTGGGCATCGCCACCGTCTACCAGGACCTGGCCGTGGTGCCGCTGATGCCGGTCTGGCGCAACTTCTTCCTCGGCTCGGAGAAGCGCCGGGGCCTCGGGCGCCTGGACGTCGACTTCATGCGCCGGACCACCAAGCGGCAGCTCGACGAGATGGGCATCGACCTGCGCGACGTCGACCAGCCCATCGGCACCCTGTCGGGCGGCGAGCGGCAGTGCGTCGCCATCGCCCGCGCCGTGTACTTCGGCGCCAGGGTCCTGGTGCTGGACGAGCCGACGGCCGCGCTCGGCGTCAAGCAGGCCGGGGTCGTGCTGCGCTACATCGTGCAGGCCCGCGAACGGGGGCTCGGGGTCGTCTTCATCACCCACAACCCGCACCACGCGTACCCGATCGGCGACCGCTTCCTGATCCTCAAGCGCGGCCGGAGCATCGCCTACCGGCCCAAGGCCGAGATCAGCCAGGACGAGCTGACCGCCCTGATGGCCGGGGGCGCCGAGCTGGAGGAGCTGGCCCACGAGCTGGAACGGCTGGCGGGCGGCCCGCCCGCCCCCGGCTCCGGAGCGGAATCGGGGGCCGCGGCGGCGGCGCAGGAACTCGGCGCGGAGGCCAGGCGGCTCGGCGTGACCCCCGACTGAGAACCGGGCCCCGGCTGAGAACCCGCCTCCCGGCTGAACGTCACTCGGCGGCCGTGTGGAGGGCGCGGGCGGCGTGGGCGACGTCCGGGTGCGGGTGCGCGCGGAGCCGCCGGAGCGTCTCGCGCCACTCCTCCCGCCAGCCGGTGCGCTCCCCGTGGTGGGCGGTCAGAGCGCAGGCGAAGAGCCCGGAGGCCAGGTCGTCGCGGCCGGCGAGCCGGGCCGCGTGCGGGTGCGCCTCCTCGGGCTCGGGAACGGCTCCGCCCCGGAACGGGAAGCCGGCCTCGCCGTCCAGATCGTGGGTGTACCGCCCGAAGGCCAGCGCGCGGGCGACCCGCCCGGTGGCCAGCACACCGCCGAGAGGGCGGGCGGCCAGCGCGTCCAGATCGGCCGCGACGCCGGGGGCGTCCCACGGCAGCGCCGCGGCGATCAGTTCGGCGTCCAGGGGTTCGGGCAGCCGCCCGGCCAGGGCCCGGACGAGCGGCCCGGCGCGCCCGCGGTCACGCCCGTACAGCAGCCGGACCTGCGCCACCAGCTCGGCGAGGCGCTGCCCGGCGGGCCGGTCGCGCTCGGCGCCGGCGTCCGGCGAGTCCGGGGCGGCGGCCAGCCCGGCCGCCGCCGTCGCCAGCTCGGCCAGGCCGTGCCCGGCCAGCGCGCAGGAGAGCAACGCCGACAGGGCGGGCCGCCAGGTGGCGGTGTCCTCCAGGGCGGTGACGTGCCCGGCCAGCAGCTCCGCCACGCCCGGGTCGTACGACGCCCAGGGCGGCAGGGCGGGGATGGCGGCGAGCACGGCCTGGGGGGCGGGGGAACGCGCGACCTCCAGCATGAGCGCGGCGTACCGCGCCCGGTGCCGTTCCTCGATCATGTACGGCGGGGCGCCGACGACCTGCTGGGCCAGTTCCCGCGGCCCCCGCGCGGCCTCGCCGAGGATCCGCCGGGCCTGCGGATCGCTCAGGTGCTGCCGGGCGGCGGAGGCGATCGCGACCCGCACGTCCCGGTGCTGCTCCGGGTCGTCCCACGCGGCGGCCACCACGTCCATCGCGTCCGGCGCCCGCTCGCGCAGCAGGATCCGCAGCGCCTCCTTACGGGACGTGATCTTGCCGTCGGCGATCACCGGGGCCAGGGCCTCCCGCAGCGCGGACGGCGGGACGAAGCGGGCGGCGCGGCTCGCGGCGTACATGGCCACGTGCGCGTCGTCGGAGGAGGCGTGGTCCAGCAGGTCGGGCAGGACCTCCTCGGGGGAGGGCAGCCAGACCGCGGAGGACAGCGCGATCCGGGCCAGGTAGGCGTCGGTGTCGTCGAAGAACCGGCGCAGCTCGGGGTCGTAGTAGCGCCGGAGGTCGTCGGGGACGGCGTCCGGGACGTCCGCGAGGGCCGCCACCGCACGGCCGCGGTCGGAGGTGGGGGCGGAGACGTCCCCGGCCACCCGGTGCAGCGACTCCAGGTAGGCCGTGCGCTGCCGGGCCGTCCACCGGCGCGCCCATCCCCGCGGGGCGATCGGCACGTACCGGACGCTCGGATGCCGGAAACGGCCCGAGGGCGGCCGGTCGGAGAGCACCAGGGACAGCAGGTCGGTGCGCTCGCGGGCGATCGTCGCGAACACCCGGGGGAAGACGACCGCCGACGGCTCCCTGGCCACGACGCGCCCGACGCGTTCCGCCCGGGTGCGCGGCGGGGCCAGCCACAGGTCGATCGCCTGCCGGATCACGGAGTCCTCGCGGGCGTCCAGGGCCCGTTCCAGGGCGTCCTCGATCTCCGGCACCCCGGTGGCCCGGCGGCGCAGCGCCCACGCGAGGGCCAGCGCCAGCCGGTGGTCGTCGCGGGCCGAGGCACGGGACAGGTAGGCGGCCATGGCCCGGCCCAGGGCGTACTCCCGTCCCGCCGGGAGGCCCTCGTCGAGCCGCGGCAGGTGCAGCGTGCCCGTCTGGCCGGCCAGCCTGCGGAGCACCTCGAACGCCAGCGCGAGCAGCTCGGCGTCGCCGTCCCTCGCGCCCTGGCGCAGGATCGAGGTCGCCAGCTCGGTGAGCTGCCGGCGGGTCTGGTACGAGCAGTCCCTGGCCCGCAGCGCGTCCTCGGCGATCCGCGTGAACGCCGGGACGTGCGCGGCCCGCAGCAGCCTCGCGGGCAGGGCGGACAGGGCGCCGACCGCCTCCGCCCGCACCGGGTCCTGCTCGTTGCGGAGCCGGTCCAGGCAGGTGTCGAGCAACCGCGTGATCACCTCGGGGTCGCGGGCGCGGGCCGCGCACCGGATGAGCGCCGCGTACCCGCGCGCCCGCTCGTCGGCGTCGGACCCGCGGGCCACCTTCCGCAGCACCGGCAGGGCCTCGTCGAACGGCAGGAAGGACGTCACCTCCCAGGTCCGGGCGGGGTGCTCGGCCACCTGCCGCAGGCCCAGCATCCGCCGCGCCTCCCGGGCGCGGGCGGCGTGCGGGAGCACATCGAGGATCCTCGGGTCGAGCTCGGCGGCGGCCAGGTCGACACCGTCCATCGCGGCGGCGAACAGCTCGTCGCGCCGGCTCGGCGGGCAGTCCCGGAGCAGCATGGTGAACACCTGCACGTGGTCGCGGACGGCCCGCAGGACCGCGACCAGGTCCGGACCGCCGCGCCGCGCCACCCATTCCCGCACGGCCCGCCTCCCCAGCAGGCCGGGCAGCAGATGGCGGCGTTCCGCGGCGAGCAGCAGCGGCAGCGTCCGGGCGGGATCGGCCGTCAGCAGCTCCCTCATCCTTGGCAGCAGGTCGAAGGGCAGGTCGTCGGCCGGCGAGAACCGCTCCAGCAGCGTGATCACGCGGTCCGGAGCGTGACGGACCGCCGCCGCGATCCCGCACCCGTGCCAGCTCCACCAGAAACGCCGCATCCCCTCCGGGGTCGCGGGGAGCACGCGCTCGGCGTGGTCGAGGACCGGACCGGGATGGGCCCAGCCCAGCGAGTGCCAGTTGCCGACCGCGTGCGCCATGCCGTCCAGCCGTTCCCGGACGACCCGCTCCCCGCAGGCGGGCAGCAGCGTCGCGGCCTCCTCCTCGCCCCACCGCGCGGCCACCACGTCGATGAGCCGCTCGGCCAGGTCGGCCCGCCGGAACCGCCGGACACCGTGGTAGACCGCGGCCCGCACCGCGTGCGGGGCGTCGCCGAGCAGCTCCTCGAACGGCCCGTACGGGACGCCGAGGCGGGCCGCCCACTCGATCGCCGACAGCGCCAGGTCGGTCGCCGGATCCCGCATCATCGCGGCGACCCGGGCGAGCGACTCCTCGTCCCGGACGGCGGCCGCGACGAACAGCGCCAGCGACCGCTCGTAATGACCGCGCCCGCCCAGATCGTCCAGCATCGCGTGCAGCGAGGGGTCGCCCGCGTGCCGCCGCAGATCGGCCAGCCGGCGGCTCCGGGCCGGGTAGGCCAGCGGTTCGATCTCGGTCAGAAGGTCATCGGCGCGCATGGCGCGCCATCCTGCCGGATCAGCGATCAGGATTCATCCGGAATATCCGGGCGGGCCGCGGTGATCTGCCCGGCCAGCTCCCGGACCCGCGCCTCGTGCTCGTCATAACCGACCACGACCGGCGGCTCGTTGTAGGGCATGGTGTCGGAGGACCGCCGCAGCTTCACGTACTGCCCGCACGCGTCGATCGCGTACGGCTCCATGTCGTCCTGCAGCGCGCCGATCACCGTGATGCCGTGCGTCTCGCCGATCTTGCGGAAGAGCGCCACGGCCTCCTTGCGGTGCTCCTTGCCCAGGTTGCGGCCCAGCTCGTCCAGCACCAGGCACAGCCTGCCCCCGCCGGAACTGGCCAGCGCCGCGGCGCACACCAGCTTCACCGCCTTCTCGTCCATGAGGGCGGTGTTGGCGCGCCGGTTGTAGGGCACGTACCGCTGCCCGTCCGAGCGCCGCCACTTGGGGGTGACCCGCCAGCGCCACTCCTGCTCGGGGTCGCCGGGCGGCTCGGGCGTGGGGAACTCCAGCGTCGCGCCGTAACCGCCGTACGCCACGTCCAGCCGCTCGAACTCCTCGGCGACGCGCTGCAGCCGGGCCCGGATCGCGGCGGTCAGCGCGGCACGGTGCGCCTCGGCCGCACCCGCCGCCTCCTCCGCGCCCTTCTGCGCCTTCTCCAGGTCGGTGCGGCGGCCCGACAGCTGCACCTCGATCTGCCGCCGCTGATGCCGCTCGTAGTCCTCCTGCTGCCGCAGGTACCCCTCCAGGGCCTTCACCAGGCGGGGGAAGGTGGACTGCTCCCGTTCGGTGCGGCGCCCCTCGCCGTCGGTCCGCTCCCGCAGCAGGAAACGCATCTCCTCCGGCATGTCCTCGTCCGCCGGCCCGTCGGGGAACACGCGCCGCAGCGCCTCCGACAGGTGCTGCTCCGCGCTGCGCCACCACTCGTCGGGCGTCCAGGTGCGCTCGTCCTGGCCCAGCGCCGCCAGCCACTCGGCCGCGCCGTCCCGCGACCCGCCCCACTCCCTCTCCAGCTCGGCCAGGCCGAGCGCCGCGCGGCGGTCGGCCAGCTCCGCCGTCCTGGCACGGACGCGGTCCCGCTCCCGCTCGTGCTCCTCGCGGCGGGCGCGCAGCCGGTCCACCTCCAGCGCGCGGGTGTCGGCCTTGGCCTGCAACCGGCGCAGCGTCTGCTCGGCCGCGCCCAGCCTCGGGCCCAGCCTGGACTCGCCACCGGCCAGATCCTCCAGCCGCTCGCGCAGCCCCGCCATCCGCTCCCGGACGTCCTCCAGCTCGGACGCGGCCCGCGCCGCCTCCAGCCGCCGCCCGGCCACGGCCACGTCGGCGGCGGCCCCGTCCGCCCGCTCCCGGGCCGCCGCCAGCGCCTCCCGGGCCGCCTCCAGCGCGGCACGGGCCGCCTGCACCCGCGCCACCCGCCCGGTCACCGGCTCGGGGAAGCCGCCGACGATGACCACACCGGTGCCATCGTCGCCATCGGCACCGTCCAGCGCGGTGAAGAACCGGCGCAGCGGCAGCACGCAGCGCACCCCCTCGGGCAGCCCGCCGGCCTCCTCGCAGGCCTCCTCGCCCGGGTCCCCGCCCGCGTCCTCGCCCGCCCCGCGCTCCGGACGCAACGCGCCGTCCGCCGGAACGATCATCGAGCCGGGCAGCGTCCCCAGCGCCGCCGCCGCCTCCGCCAGATCGCCGGGCCCCACGACCACGGCCTCCCGGTACGGCCACAGCGCCGCCTCCCAGCGCTCCCGCACCTCCTCGGCCAGCTCGACCGCGTCCAGCAGCCCGACCGCCGCGATCCCCGCCCCGGCCAGGGCGCGGATCTGCGCCGGGGCGCTGCTCGCGCCCGCCTCGGCCTCGGCCAGGGCGCGCTCGGCCCGGGTCACCGTTCCCTTGGCCATCCCGAACGCCTGCTGAGCCTCGTCCCGGCGCGCCTCCGCCTCGGCCAGCTCCCGCCCCGCCGTCCCGGTGTCGCGCCCGTCGGCGTCCCGCAGCCGTTCCTCCAGCGCCGACACCTGGCGGCGCAGCTCCTCCAGCCGGTTGCGGGCCACCGCCTTGTCCGCGCCGAGCGTGTCGGCCTGCCCCTTCAGCTCGGCCAGCGCGGCGCCCGCCTCGGCCAGCCGCTCCTCCAGGGCGCCGCCGGTGAGCTGCTCGACCTCCTTGTCCGCCGCGCGGACCGCCGCCAGGATCTCCTCGCCCTCCTGGCGGAGCCGTTCCTGCTCGGCGGCGTGCGCCGCGTCCGCCCCGGCCGCGTCCACCAGCAGCCGCGCCTGCCGGGTACGCCAGAACCGCAGCGCCGCCGCCACCTCGTCGCGGGCCCGGTCGCGCCGGTCGAACGTCCTCAGCAGCGAGGCCGCCTCACGCTCCCACTCGTCCAGCCGCTCGGTCGCCTCCGCCGCCCGCGCCCGCTCGCGATGCTCCTCGGCCCGGGAGGTGCGCTCCGCCTCCAGCTCCCGGTCCAGCCCCGTGA
Organism: Actinomadura viridis; assembly: GCF_015751755.1. Lineage (GTDB taxonomy): Bacteria > Actinomycetota > Actinomycetes > Streptosporangiales > Streptosporangiaceae > Spirillospora > Spirillospora viridis. Next base: position 5,508,101 of record NZ_JADOUA010000001.1, on the reverse strand, counting down.
GCGCCGCGATCGCGCTGAAGATCCGCTCCGGGGGGATCTCGTTCAGCGGCTGCGAGAGCAGGTTGGTGGCGACCTTGGACCGCACCGAGGTGGACAGGAACGACACGCACCGCACCCGCCCGCCGTACAGGACCCGGCCCAGATCCTTGGCCACCAGGTCACGGCGGCCCGCGCTGCGCGGCAGCGCCGCCCACATCCGGTCGGCCAGCGCCACCCGTTCGGCCTCCGACGGCGCCGCCGCCAGATGGACGCCGGCACGCCACCGGATCTCCAGGTGCGGCGCGTCGGCGTTCACCCGCAGCCAGACGGTCACCGCGGTGCTCCGCGGACCCTCGTCGGCGTCGGCGCTCCCGGCGTCTTCGGGGCCCTGGGCGTCCGCCGGGTCCCCGGCGCCCTCAGGGCTCTCCGCGGGCCCGGCGGGCGGCTCCTCCGCCGCGCGCGTCCCGCCGCCGTCCGCGTGGTCGAAGACGCCGACGATGTAACCGTGGTCGGCGCTGGCCCACTGGCTGTCGCCCTGCGCCGCCAGCTCGGCGTTGAACAGCAGCTCCGCCACCGCCCGCGCGCCCGAGGCGAACCGCCACTGCTCGTCGCCCAGCAGCGCCGTGATCGCCGCGATGAACGACGACTTGCCCGCGCCGTTGGAGTCCTTGGGCCCCTGACCGGCGACCACGATCAGCGTGCCGGGCACGGTCGGCACCGGATGCGTCGACAGCCGCGAGATGTTGACCGCCTGCACCGCCACCAGCGTCCGGTCCCCGACGACGTTCTCCCCGCCCGCCCGGGCCGCCGCCCCCGGCAGCAGCGAATCCATGACCGCGGTCACGCGCTCTCCCCCCGATCGTGTTCCTGGCCCCGCCGCCGCGCCCGGATCGCCGCCGCCAGCGGCGACCCCGGCCCCGCGGCCAGGATCAGCTCCTCCTGCAGGCGGCGCCGCGCGGCGGGCGTCAGCCGGTGGAACTGCGGCCCCGGAACGAAACCGCCCGCCTCCTCACCGCCCGCCTTCACCTGCGCCACCAGCCCCGCCGTACGCAGCCGCCGCAGCGAGCCCTCCAGCTCCCCCACCGGCAGCTGCGAACGCCGCCGCAGCTCCTCCAGCGTCGCCGGGTACGGCGACATCCACGAGTCGTCCGCCAGCAGCCCCGCCGCCCGCGGGATCGCGACGCTGTGGATCAGCACCAGCGTCAGCGCGGCCCGGTCCTCGACCGGCGGCACGCAGTCCGGATCGGCGCCCAGCTCCGCGGTGACGTCGTCGCGGTAACCCGAGATCCACTCCGCCTTCCCCGACCGCACCAGCGTCCGCCCCCGCAGCCGCAGCATCTCCTCGACCGTCCGCCGCAGCGAGGGCTGCCGCAGCGCCGCGAACCGCACCTCCGCGACCGGCTCGGCCGCGTACTCCACCGCCATGTACGCCGCGACCAGCTCCGCCCGCCGCTTCTCGTCGTACGACCGGAGCAGCGGCTCGAACACGTCATCCACTGTGTCCCCCGTTCGCGGGCTCTCCGTTCGCCTCCGGGGCGCCGGGCTGGGGTGGCTGGGGGAGGCGGCGGAGGAGATCGCGCAGGGAGGCGAGCGTCTCCTCGCGCCACAGCGCGACGCGGGGGCCGGGACGCACCGTGCCCGCCCGCTCGTCCAGCAGCATCCAGCCGGTGTCGGCCAGCCGGCGCAGCTCGCCGGTCGCCCAGCGGCGCGCCAGCTCCGGGTCGCCGCGCGACATCCCGGCGTACACCTCCAGTACGGCGGCGACGGCGGCGGTGTCACCGGGCCAGGGGGCGTCGTCCATCCGCGTCCAGCAGCAGCGCAGGGCCGCGGCCAGCACCCGCCGCGCCTGGCCGGTACGGTCCAGCGGCATCGGGGCGACCTCGTACTCCTCCAGCAGCGCCGGTGTCGCGCCGTCGGGCCAGGACGGGAGCAGCCACACGCGCTCGCCGTCGGACGCGCCGGTCATGCCGGGAGGCATCGGCTCGGAGACGGAGACCGAGGGGATGCCCAGGACGCGGGCCCGCGCCCGCGCCAGGATCTCCGGATCGACGCTCATGGGCCCGTCCTCTCGAAGACGCCCGGGGTGACCCAGGTGGGGGCGCCGCCGGGCCGGGCCGCCAGCCCGTCGGACCAGACGAGCCGGTAGGGCAGCTCGGGGTGCAGGTGCGCGGAGGACAGGTCGGCCAGCAGCCTGCGGGCCGCCACCCAGTCCTGCGCCAGCACCTCTTCGACGGCGACCCGGTCCCGCCCGCGCAGGACCTGCTCGGCCACGCCGCGCAGCCGCTCGACCGCGGTGGCGTCGCCGCCGGTGTCGCCCGACAGGCCCGGGTCCGGTACGGAGGGACGCGGCGGGGCCGGGCGCGGGGGCGTGGTGCGCGGCCCGTCCTCGACCGCCGTCACCACCGCGGACGGCTCGTGCCAGGGGGCCGCCGCGTCGAACACGAACCCGTCCAGGACGCCCGCCAGCTCCTCGCGCGAGGCGGTACGGGCGAAGGTGCGCCAGGTCTCCGGGGGCAGCAGCGTCAGGTTCCGGGTCGTGCCCGCCGAGTCCGACAGGCGCGCCGCCGCGCGGCGCGAGGCGTCCCCGTAGGCGTAGATGGCCGCGCGCAGGTCGGTGCAGGTGCGGTCCAGCTCCGGCCAGCGGTTCAGGATGGCGCCGTGCAGCCGTTCGGCGCGCCGCAGGATCTCCTCGGTGCCCCACAGCTTGGGCGCCTGCTCCCGCAGCTCCTCGATGGTGCCGTTGGTCAGGGTGAGCAGCTCCACGCTCCACAGCCGGAACGCCCGCGCCAGGCCCTCGGCGCCCGCGCGGGCCTGCCCGGGGGTCATCCGGGGGTCGGCGACGTTCAGCTGCTCCAGGGCCAGCAGGCGGTGCATCTCGCTCTGCCCGCCGTCCAGCATCATCCGCCGGACGAACATCAGGCCCACCACGCTGGTGAACGACGCCCGGTAGCGCAGCTGGTTGGGCTTGGGGAACACCTCGCGGACGGCGCCCAGGCCCTTGAGCACCCGCAGCCGGTTCTCGAAGACCTCGGCCGGGTAGCGCCGGCACACGTAGCGCATCTGCTCGCGGCTCAGCCCCTCCTCGCCCGCGTCGGCGAACGCGGCCAGCAGCGTCTCGGCGACGTCCACCAGCTCGGGGTCGTCCACCACCGCGCCGCTGTCGCGTGCCAGCGCGGCGAACATCTGCCGGTAGACGCCCAGCACCGCCTCGCCGACGAGCACGTCGTCGAGGCTGGGGGCGCCGGCCGCGTCGCCGGAGGTGGGGGACACGGCGCACTACGGTACGGCCACCGGGCCCCGAACGTGGAATCGAACGCGGGTGTGTCCCCCCAGGTGGCGGGTGCGGACCGGGACCGGCGGCCGGGACGCGCGAGTCAAGGCGCCTGTGCGATCACCTGTCCACACCTGTCAAACCAAGGACGCTGCCCGTACGGCGGTGCCACACTCACAGAAACCGCACGGCCCGGTCACGGACCGTGCCATCGGACACTTGTGGGCGCGTGACATCGGTGAACAGTGCTGAGAAGGGCAACCTGCCCGCGGAACCCAACCCGTTCGTCGGGCGCGAGCGGGACGTCGAGGACCTGCGGACGCTGCTGGAGGGCATGCGGTCGGTGACGCTGTGCGGCGCGGGCGGCATCGGCAAGACACGGCTGGCGGTGCGCGTCGCGCACGCCCTGCGGGGCGCGTACGCGGACGGGGTGTGGTTCGTGGAGCTGGGCGACCTCGCGCCGGACGGCCCGCCGGGCGCGGTCGCGGGCCGCGTCGCCGCCGTGCTCGGCCTTCCCGGCGAGGACGGGGGGCCGCAGCCGGAGACGCTCGCCGGGACGCTGCGCGACTGGGAGGCGCTGCTCGTCCTGGACAACTGCGAGCACCTGGTCGGCGACTGCGCCGCGCTGACCGGGACGCTGCTGGCGCGCTGCCCCCGGCTGCGGGTGCTGGCCACCAGCCGGGAGCCGCTGCGCACGCCCGTGGAGAACGTGTGGCGGGTGCCGCCCCTGGAGCCGGGGGAGGCGGCGCGGCTGTTCGAGGAGCGGGCGCGGGCCGCCCGGCCCGGCTTCACCGGGGGCCGCGCGGTCGAGGAGATCGCCCGGGCGCTGGACGGCGTGCCGCTCGCGTTGGAGCTGGCGGCGGCGCGGGTGCGGGTGCTGTCGGCGGAGCAGATCGCCGAGCGGCTGGCCGACCGGTTCCGGCTGCTGAACGCGGGCGACCGCACCGCGCCGCCGCGGCAGCGGACGCTGCGCGCGGCGATCGACTGGAGCCACGAGCTGCTCGGCGAGGGGGAGCGCCTGCTGCTGCGGCGGCTGTCGGTCTTCTCCGGGTGGACGCTGGAGCAGGCCGAGCGGGTGTGCGCCGGCGGCCCGCTCCGCGCCGAGGAGGTCCTGGACCTGCTGACCGCGCTGGCCGACAAGTCGCTGGTCGTGGTGGGCGCGGAGGTCGCCGGGGAGATCCGGTTCCGGATGCTGGACATCATCCGCCGGTACGCGGCCGAGCGGCTCGAGGAGGCGGGGGAGCGGGACGCCCTGCGCGGGCGGCACCGCGACGCGATGCTGGAGCTGGCCGAGCGGCACGGCGAGATCGGCCTCGCGGGGCGCCCGGCGCCGTGGGACGCCCGCGTCCGGCTGTTCCGCCGCTACGACGCCGAGCTCGGCAACGTGCGCGAGGCCCTGGCATGGTCGCTGGAGAGCGGCGGCGCCGAGGAGGGCCTGCGGATCTGCACGGCCCTGCGGACGTACTGGATCGTGCGGGGCCGGTCCGCCGAGTGGGCGGAGTGGGCCGACCGGTTCCTGGCCCGGTGCGCCGCGGCGCCCGCCTCCGTCCGCGGGCCCGCGCTGGCCGGGCGGGCCCAGCTGGCCGCCGGCGGGCGCGACGCGTCCCGCGCCCGCGAGTTCGCGGAGGCGGCTCTGGCCCCCTGCCGGGAGGCCGGGGACGCGGTGATGGCGGCGACCGCGCTGATCACCCTGGCGGAGGCGCACACCGTCACCGGACGGCCGGCGGAGGCGGAGGCCCGCCTCGACGAGGCGGATGCCCTGACCGGGGAGCCGGGCCAGGAGTGGAACCGCGCGTACGCCTCGATCGCCCGCGGCTACCTGCGGATCAGGCAGGGCCGGTTGCGCGAGGCGCGCGAGCCGCTGGAGTCGGGGTTGCGGATCATGCGGGAGCTCGGCCAGCTCTGGGGCGCCGCGCACGCGCTGATCGGCCTGGGACGGCTGGCGGAGGCGCGCGGCGACCGGGCCGCCGCCCGCGCCCGCTACGAGGAGGCGCTGCCGCCCCTGCGGGAGATCGGGGCGCGCCCGGAGATCGCGCGGGCGCTGGCGGGCGTGGGGCGGATCGCGCTCGCCCAGGGGGACCCCGCGGCGGCGCGGGAGGCCCTCACCGGCAGCCTGCTGCTCGCCCGCGCCACCGGCGTACGACTCGACGCGGCCCGCGTGCTCGACACCTTCGCCGAGCTGGTGGCGCGGGAGGGCGACCCGCGGCGGGCGGTGCTCCTCGGCGGCGCGGCGGCCGGGCTGCGGGACGCCGCCGGACGGTGCGCGGGCGGCGGCCGGTTCGAGCGGCGCCTGGAGCCGATCCGCAGGAAACTGGGCGCCCCGCTGGTCGCGCAGCTGTGGGGCGAGGGCAGGGCCCTGCCGTTGAACGACGCGGTGGCGCAGGCCGTGAGCGTGCCCGGGCCGCGCGTTCCGGAGACCGCCCCGGAGAGGCACCCGGAGAGGGACCCGGAGCGTTCCGCGCTCCCTTCCCCGGCCGCCGTGCCGGTGACGCCGCCCGCCACCCTCACCGCCCGGGAACGGGAGATCGCCGCGCTGGTCGCGCGCGGGCTGAGCAACCGCGGCATCGCCGAGGAACTGGTCATCAGCCCGGCCACCGTCGCGCGGCACGTCACCAACATCCTCACCAAGCTGGGGTTCGGCTCGCGCGCCCAGGTCGCCGCCTGGGCGGTCGAGCAGCTCGGTGACCCCAGGCCATAGACGGGGGACCCGTGGACCCGTGGACAGGGGACCGGTGGACAGGGGACCCGTAGACCGGGGGCGTGCCCCTGGCGGGATGTGTACACAGGGCGGCCGGGCAGGCCCATGACCTCGTGACGAACGCGAACCCGGATACGACCCGGTATCCATAATCCGGCGCATGCGCGGAGGCGGCCCCCGGTCCTAGCTTTCGGCCCATGAGCGGTGGTGGGGCGATGACGGTGACCCGGGCGGTCATCGGGGCGGCCGGTGCCGTCCCCGGCAGGCCGGCCCTGGTGGCCGCGTCCTCCGGGGACGCGTTCACCCATGGCGAGCTGGTACGGAACGTGGAGGACCTGGCCTCCTGGCTGGCCGCGGAGGGCGTGCGCCCGGGGGCCGTGGTCGGCGTGCACCTGCCCGACGGCCCGGAATCCGCCGTCGCGCTGCACGCGATCATCGCCGCCGGCGGCACCGCGCTGCCGTTCCCTCCGGCGCTGCCGCCGGCCGAGGTCGCCCGGCTGCAGGCCGGCGCCGGTGCCCGGTTCATGATCGCCGGACCCGGCGGGCCGCACGACGGGCGGGACGACGGGCCGCACGATGGGCCGCACGATGGGCCGCACGACGGGAGGGACGCCGCGCGGGCCGTCAGGTCCGGACGGCTCTACCGGATCGGCGGCGACCCCGGCCGGGGAGAGGGCCCGCCGGCCCCGGGCGCGGAGACCGGGGGCGGGCCCGATCCGGCGGCGGCCCCGGCGCTGCTGGCGTGCTCGGGCGGCACGTCCGGACCGGCCCGGCTCGTCCGGCTCACCCATGGCGAGATGGTCGCTGGGCTGCTGCGGGTCGCCCACGCGGGGATGATCGGCCCGGCCGACACCGTCCTGTGCGCGCTCCCGCTCACGGACGTGCTCGGGTTCAACGGCGTGCTCAACCCGGCGCTGCGGCTCGGCGCCACCGTCGTCGCGGGCGCGGGGGGCGGAGGGGACGGCCTGGCGCGCACCCTGCGGGACCACCGGGTCACGGTCGCGGTGCTGTCGCCGCGGCAGGTCGCGGCCCTCGCCCGCGACCGCGCCGTCCCCCACCACCTCCTGCGCACCCTGCGGGCCGTGGTCGCGGTCGGCGGGCCGCTGAGCGCCGAGGCCGCGCGCGCCTGCGCGGTCCGCCTCGGCTGCCCGGTGCGGCAGGCGTACGGCCTGGCCGAGGCGGCCGGGCTCACCCACCTCAACCTGCGCGCCGCCGAGGAGGGCACCCTCGACTCGGTCGGTCGCGGCCTGCCGGGCGTGGCCTGGCGCGTCGTGGACCCCGCCACCGGCGCCGAGCGGCCCTCGTACCGGTCCGGTGAGCTGCGCGTGCGGCTCCCGGCCGCGGGGGCCTCCGGGCGCGGCGCCGAACGCTGGGCCCGGACCGGTGACGCCGCCTTCCGCGACGGTCACGGCCGCGCGTACATCCTCGGCCGGCTCACCGAAGGGCGCCCCCGCCCGGCGCCCGCCGAGCCCGGCCCCGTCCTGGCGGGGCACCCGGCGGTACGGGACGCCGCGGTGGCGCCCGTGCCCGACCCGGAACTGGGCCTGGCCCCGTACGCCTTCGCCGTGCTGGCCGAACGGGCCGGCGGCCGGGTCGGCGCCGACGACCTCCTCGACTACGTCAACGGCCGCGTCCCTCCCTACCGGGGCGTCGTCGGGGTCCGCCTGGTCGACCTGATCCCCCGTTCGCCCTGCGGCCGGGTCCTGCGGCGGGAACTGCTGGCGCGGGCGGGCCTCGTCCGGTGACCTACATACGCCTCTACACAGCTCTGCGGATGTGGCGCCGGGCGTGCGCGGCGTACGGTCGGCGCATGTTCGACGGCAACTCCGGCCGTCTGGCCGTTCCCGACACCACGGTCACCAAGACCGTCCTCGAGGCCGCCCGGCGGCACGCCGTCCGCGACGGCGACCGTCCCGCGCTGATCGGCTCCGGCCGGCGGATCGGCTTCGCCCGGTTCGTGGACGTGGTGCCGGCCGCCGCCGTGGGGCTGGCCCGGCGCGGGGTACGGCTCGGCGACGTCGGCGCGATCCAGGTCGCGGACGCGTGCGACACGGCGCTGGCCGTGCACGCCGTCACCGCCGCGGGCGCCGTCGCGGCGCCGCTGCCGGCCGGGCTGCCGGCCGGTGAGCTGGCCCGGCTGATGAACGAGTGCGGCGCCCGGTTCCTGATGACCGGCGCGGGCGCGGAGGCCGGCCCGGCGCTGGCCGCCACCGGGCGCTCCCGGGTCAGGCAGGTCTTCGCCTTCGGCGACCTGCCGGGCGCCACCCCGTTCGCCCGGCTCACCGGCGGGCCCGAGGGGACCGGGCCGCCGCCCCTGGTGGAGGTGTCGGTCGACCCGCTGCGCGACCCGGCGCTGCACCTGCACGACCCGCCGGAGGACCTGACCCACGCCGACCGCCTCGCCGACCTCTTCCGCCTGGGCGGCGCGGCCGGGGTCGTGGAGGGCGACGTTCTCGCCTGCTGCGCGGCCGACTGCTCGGTGCCGACCTGGCTCGGCCTCATGGACCTGTGCCTGACCCAGGGCGCCACGTTCGCGGGCGTCCCGGACGCCGACCCGGCGGCGCTCCTCGCCGCGGTGGACGCGCACGGGGCGACGCTGGCGGTCGTGACGCCCGAGAAGCTGCGCGCCCTCGCCTACGGAGGCGAGGGCGCCGCGCGCCGCGCCGAGGTGCGGCTGCTGGTGACCGGCACGTCCGAGCCGGAGGTCGTCCGGGCCTGCCGCAAGCGGCACGGCTGGCCGGTCACCTTCCTGATCTGAGCCCGGACGGACCGGGCCCTCAGGCCGGCGTGGGCCGGGGGATGGCCTTGTATTCGAGGTAGGGGTTGAGTCCTTCGGGGCCGAGTTCGCGGCCCAGGCCGCTGTTCTTGTAGCCGCCGAACGGGGTGTTGGGGTCCAGGACGTAGAGGTTGACGCCGCAGGACCCGGTGCGGACGCGGCGGGCGAGGTCGACGCCGTGGTCGACGTCGCCGGTCCAGACCGAGCCGCCCAGCCCGTAGTCGCTGTCGTTGGCGATGGTGATGGCGTCGTCCTCGTCGTTGTAGGGGATGAGGACCAGGACGGGGCCGAAGATCTCTTCGCGCGCGATGCGCATGGAGTTGCTGACGTCGGCGAAGACGGTGGGGGCGACGTACCAGCCCTGGTCGTGGGGCCGGGTGAGGCCGCCGGTGAGGAGCTTGGCGCCCTCGTCCTGGCCGATGCGGATGTAGTTCTCGACGCGCTCCTGCTGGCGCCGCGCGGCCATGGGGCCGATCTCGGTGCCGTAGTCGGCGGGGTCGCCGACGGTGAGGCCCGAGACCATGGCGGCCAGGGCGTCGGCGACCTCGTCGTAGCGGGAGCGGGGGGCCAGGATGCGGGTCTGGGCGGCGCAGGCCTGGCCGTTGTTCATCAGCGAGGCCATCTTCAGGCCCTCGATGGTGACGTCCAGGTCGGCGTCCTGGCAGATGATGGCGGCGGACTTGCCGCCCAGCTCCAGGGTGGCGGGACGCAGGAGGCGCCCGCAGGCGGCACCGATCTCGCGTCCGGCGGCGGTGGAGCCGGTGAAGGCGACCTTGTCGACCCCGGGATGCTCGACGAGGTAGGCGCCGGTCTCGCGGCCCGCGGGGACGAAGTTGACCACGCCCGGCGGCAGTCCGGCCTCCTGGATCCACTCGGCGAGGAGGTAGGCGTCCAGCGGCGCCTCGGGGGAGGGCTTGGCCACCACCGTGCACCCGGCGATCAGCGCCGGGGCGAGCTTGAGCATCAGGGTGAACTGGGGGACGTTCCAGGGGTAGATGGCGGCGACGACGCCGACGGGCTCGCGGGTGACGGTGACCGGCCCGAGCATGCCGGGACGTTCGTCGTCCCAGGTGAAGGTGGCGGCCAGGTCGGCGTAGTACTGCAGGACCATCTGGGGCAGGGCGGCCTGGCCGAAGATGGAGAACAGGATGGGGGACCCCATCTGCTCGGTGACCAGGTCGGCCATGGCCTGCTGCCGCTCGGCGTAGATGGCCGAGAGGCGGCCCAGGACCTCGGCGCGCTCGGCCGGGGTCATGCGGGGCCAGGGGCCGTGGTCGAAGGCCGCGCGCGCGGCGGCGACGGCCGCGTCCATGTCGGCCGGGGTCCCGTCGGGGACGCGGCCGACGACCTCCTCGGTGTGGGGGGAGACGACGTCGATGGTGCCGGTCCCGGCCGGGATGGTCCACTGGCCGCCGATGAACAACCGATCGTGCTCGCGCATGCTGGCGTACCCTCTCCGCGCCCAGGAAGCTTGACCGAATGCTTGCTTGGGCACCAAGCATGTCATGCCTCCCCGGGGGATTGGCAAGGGCCCGGCCCGCCTTCCGGTCCACGAGGCCGCCCGTCCCCGTCCGGGGGCAGGGGGCCCCGTACGGGGTGAGGGTCGATCCGGGGTCAGGGACCGAGCCCGGGTCAGGGGCCGAGCCCGGGTCAGGGGCCGAGCAGGTGCGCGTTGGGCAGGCGGGCGCGTCCGGCCAGCGCGGGCATCTCGACGACCTCGACGCCGTGGTCGCGCAGGCGTTCGGCGCCGGTGCCCGGGACGAAGAGCGACGGCTCCCGCCAGGCGAACACGACCCGGCGCAGGCCCGCCGCGAGGATGAGATCGGTGCAGGTCAGCGGACGGGACTTGCGCTCCCCGCACGGCTCCAGCGAGCTGTAGATCGTCGCCCCGGACAGGTCGGCCCCGGGCAGGTTGGCACCGGACAGGCCGGCACCGGACGGATCGGTGCCGTCCCGGCGGGCGATCTTGGCCAGGGCGGACTCCTCGGCGTGGTCGTGCGGATCGTTCTCCCGGGAGAAGCCACGGGAGATCTCCAGGCCGTCCGGTCCGACGATGACCGCGCCCACCGAGAAGGCCGTCCGCGACGGCGGGCAGCGGCCGGCGAGGTCACAGGCCAGCCCCAGCCAGCGCGGGTCATCCACGGGAGCCGCCGATCAGGTAGCGCAGCAGCACCAGATCGCCGATCCGGGTGGACTCGGCCAGCCGCATCGGGCGCCCGGGCGACTGCGGGAACACCCCCGGCCCGACGAAGCGCGGGGCGGAGGGGTCGCCGAGGAAGAACGGGGCGACCACCAGCTGCAGCTCGTCGGCCAGCCCGGCGGTGAGGAAGCGGGTGTGCACCTCGCCGCCGCCCTCGACCATGAGCCGCCGCACGCCCCGGGCCCCGAGGTCGGCGAGCATCGCGGTCAGGCTCGGCGGGTCGCCCGCGTCCACCACCTCCGCGCGGTCGCCCAGCCGTTCCGCCAGCGCCGGGACGGTCCGCGGCGGCGCGTACACCAGCTTGGGCGAGTCGCCGGTGGTGAAGAACCTGGCCTCCGGGTCGAGATCGCCGCCGAGGGTGATCGTCACCTTGGTGAGGTCGGGCGGCAGGCCGCGCTGGGCCCGCCGGTCCCGCCGGGCCTGCGACTTGATGAGCAGCTTCGGGTCGTCCCCGCGGATCGTCCCCGCCCCGACCAGGATGGCGTCGCAGCTCGCGCGGACGCCGTCGACGCGGTCGAAGTCCGCCGGGCTGGACAGCCGCAGCCGTTCGGGGCTCGCGTCGTCGATGTACCCGTCGACCGACATGGCGCAGCTCAGCAGCACGTAGGGAAGCCCGGTCACGATCGCCACCCTAAGGGAGGCCGCGCCGCCGGGGGGTTCGGGGGTGTTGATGGGTGTTCCGCCGGGATATCGGAGATCGTTCCGGGGCCCCCGGCGTTTCTGCGCCGGATGTGTCGGAGGTGACGCCTAGGGTGTCTGCGACATGCGACTCCTCCACACTTCCGACTGGCACCTGGGCCGCTCGTTCCACCGCGAGGACCTCCTGGGAGCCCAGGCGGACTTCGTCGACCACCTGGTCGAGACCGTACGGGCGGAGCGGGTCGACTGCGTGCTGATCTCCGGCGACGTCTACGACCGCGCGCTGCCCGCCGTGGACGCCGTCCGGCTGTGCGACGAGGCCCTCGTCCGGCTGCGGGAGCTGACCCGCGTCGTGCTGATCGCGGGCAACCACGACTCGGTGCAGCGGCTCGGCTTCGGCTCGGCCCTGATGGACGGCTCGGGCGTCCACGTGCGGACCGACCCGGCGCGGGTGGGGGAGCCCGTCCTCATCGGGGACGCGGCCGTCTACCCCATCCCCTACCTGGAGCCGGAGCTGGTCCGCCACCCCTGGAGCCTGGACGAGCGCGGCCACACCGCCGCGCTCGGCGAGGCCATGCGCCGGGTCCGGGCCGACATGGCGACCCGGACGGGCCTGCGCACGGTCGTGATGGCGCACGCCTTCGTCACCGGGGGAGCGGCCAGCGACAGCGAACGCGACATCTCCGTCGGCGGGGCCTCCTCGGTCCCGGTCCAGGTGTTCGCCGGGGTCGACTACGTGGCGCTGGGGCACCTGCACGGGCGGCAGCGGATGACCGACCGGGTGCGCTACTCGGGGTCCCCGCTGGCCTACTCCTTCTCCGAGGACGCCCATGTCAAGGGTTCCTGGCTGGTCGATCTGGGCACGGGCGGCGCGGCGGAGGGGCCGGCCGCCGAGTTCGTGGAGGCTCCGGTGCCGCGCCCGCTGGCCCGCCTCCGCGGGCGCATCGACGACATCCTGGCCGACCCCGCGTACGAGGCGGTCGAGGATCACTGGCTGCAGATCACCCTCACCGACCGGCAGCGGCCGTCGGCCGCGATGGAGCGGCTGCGCGCCCGGTTCCCGCACACCCTGGTGCTCGGCTTCGAGCCCGAGGGCGGCGCGGGGGAGGGCTCGCGCACCTGGTCCGAACGGGTCAGCGAGAGGTCGGAGCTGGACATCGCCGGTGACTTCGTCGCCGAGATGGGCCAGGCCGAGGCGACCGAGGCCGAACGGGAGCTGCTGCACGAGGCGTTCGAGAGCTTCCGCCACAAGAGCCTGGGGGTGTGAGGCGGCGTGCGGCTGCATCGGCTGGAGGTCACCGCGTTCGGGCCGTTCTCGGGCACCGAGGAGATCGACTTCGACGCGCTGTCGGACGCCGGGCTGTTCCTCATCCAGGGCCAGACGGGCGCGGGCAAGACCAGCGTGCTCGACGCCGTCTGCTACGCGCTCTACGGGCAGGTGCCCGGCGCGCGCAACGCCGTCAAGGGCCTGCGCAGCGACCACGCCGCCCCGGACGTGGCGCCCCGGGTCGTGCTGGAGGCCACCATCCGCGGCCGGCGCCTGCGCGTCACCCGCTCGCCCGCGTGGGACCGTCCCAAGATCCGCGGCTCCGGCACCACGCAGGAGAAGGCCAAGGTCCTCCTCGAAGAGCTCGAACACGGCGAGTGGACGGGCCTGTCGACCCGGCTGGACGAGGCCGGAGACCTCATCGGCGGGCTGCTCGGCATGACGGCCGCGCAGTTCTGCCAGGTCGCGATGCTGCCGCAGGGCGAGTTCGCGAGCTTCCTGCGCGCGAACGCCGAGGAGCGCCGCAAGGTGCTGGAACGCCTCTTCGCCGCCGAGGTCTTCACCCAGGTCGAGAAGTGGCTGGCCGACCGCCGCGCCGCGACCGGCCGGGAGGCGGCGGCCCTCCGTACGGTGGCCGGGTCCGTCGCCGACCGCGTCGCCGAGGCGACCGGCGCCCCGCCGCCCCGTACCGAGCCCGCGCCCCCGTCCCCCGGGCCGGTGCCCCGGCCGCGCCGGGGCGACGACCCGCACGGCGCCGGACAGGCCGAGGAGCCGTTCGCCGACATCGAGGCGCTGCCCGCGTGGGCGGCCGAGCTGGCCGGCCAGCACGCGGCGATCGAGGCCGCGGCGGCGGAGCTGCGCGACCGCCTCGCCGGTGACGTCACGGCCGCCCGCACCGCGCTCGACCAGGGGCGGGTGCTCGCCGAACGGCGGCGGGCCCACGCCGAGGCGCGGCACCGCCAGGAACGCCTGCGCGAGCGCGCCGGGGAGCGCGCCGAGCTGACCTCCCGGCTCGACGCCGCGGCCCGCGCCGACCGGGTCCTGCCGCTGCTGCGCAACCTCACCGACCGCACCCACCGCGCCAAGGCCGCCCAGGACCGGGCCGCGCTGACCCGTTCGCGGGTGGCCGCGCTGGTCGCGCCCGGCGCCGCCGAGGACGTGCTGGCCAAGGCCGAACGGACCCGCCGCGACGACATCGCCGCGCTCGACGGCAAGCGCGCCCTGGCGGCGCGGCTCGCCCAGGTCACCGCCGAACGGCACGGGCTGTCCGCCGAACGCGCGCGCCTGGAACCGCGGGAGGCCGAGGTCGCCGCGGACCTGGACGGCCTGCCCGGCCAGGTGGAGGAGCTGCGCGCCGCCTGCGACGACGCGCGGATCACCGCCGCCGGCCGCGCGGGCGCCGAGGCCGCCGTCCAGGACGCCCGGCGCCGGCTCGCCGACGCCGAGCGCCGCGACCGCGTCCTCGGGCGGCTGGCCGAGGCCGAGGAGACCCGGAGGCTGGCGGTCGACGCCGCCCAGGCCGCCCGCGACCGCCTCCAGGAGCTGCGGCAGGCCCGGCTGGAGGGCATGGCCGCGACGCTCGCCGCCGACCTGCGTCCCGGCGAGCCCTGCCGGGTGTGCGGGGCGCTGGAGCATCCCGAGCCGGCCGCCGCGCTCGGCCTGATCCCCGGCGAGGACGACGAGGAGCGCGCCCAGGCCGCCTACGAGGAGGCGCAGCGGGCGCGCGAGGAGGCCGCCGGCCTGGTCGAGTCGCTGCGCGCCGACCGCGACGCGGCGCTGGAGAGCGTCGGCGAGACGCCCGCCCGCGACCTGGCCGCCGCGCTCGGCGACGCCGAGCGCGCGCTCGAGGACGCCGTCGCCGCCGCCGCGGAGGCGGAGCGGCTGGAGGCGCGGCTGCGGCGGGCCGAGCGCGACCTCGGCGACGCCCGTGACCGGCACGGCGAGATCGAGCGGGCGCTCACCGCCAACCACGCCCGCGACGGCGAGCTCGGCGCCGAGCAGGACCGGCTGCGCGCCGAGCTCGACCGGGCGCGGGGCGACGACCCGTCCCTGGAGGCCCGGGTCGAGCGGCTCACCCGGGAGGCCGAGGCCCTCGCGGCGGGCGTACGGGCCCGGCAGGAGGCCGACCGCGCCGCCGAGGAGCTGGCCGCGGCCCGCGCCGAGGTGCAGGCGGCCGCCGCGAACGAGGGCTTCCGTACCGCGGACGAGGTGCGCGCCGCCGAGCTGGCCGACGAGGACCAGGCCGTCGTGCGCGACCGGGTGCGCCGTTTCGACGACGAGGAGGCCGCGGTCCGGGCGACCCTGGCCGATCCCGCGCTGACCGCGGCGTCCGCCGAGCCCCCGCCCGACCTGCCCGCGCTGGAGTCGGTCCTGGCCCTCGCGGAGTCCGCGCACACCGCCGCGGCCTCCGCCGCCGCCCAGGCGCGCCGCCGCCGGGACCGGCTGGCCGAGCTGCGCGCCGAGCTGGCGGACGCGGTCCGCGCCTGGCGTCCCGCCGCCGAACGGCACCGGGTGGCCGAGCGGCTGGCCGGGCTGGCGTCCGGCAAGGCGGCGGCCAACCGGCTCGGCATGTCCCTGTCGGCGTACGTGCTGGCCGCCCGGCTGGAGCAGGTCGTCGCGGCGGCCAACGAGCGGCTGGACCGGATGTCGGCGGGCCGCTACGCGCTGCGGCACACCGTCGACAGGGCCGCCGGAGACCGCAGCAAGGGCGCCGGCGGGCTCGGCCTGCGGGTCGTCGACGGCTGGACGGGGCGGCAGCGCGACCCGGTCACCCTGTCGGGCGGCGAGTCGTTCATCACGTCGCTGGCGCTGGCACTGGGGCTGGCCGACGTGGTCACCGCCGAGGCCGGCGGCACCGAGATCAACACGCTCTTCGTGGACGAGGGGTTCGGCACCCTGGACGAGGAGACCCTGGACGAGGTCATGGACGTCCTGGACGGGCTCCGGGACGGGGGCCGCGCCGTGGGCATCGTCAGCCACGTCGCGGAGCTGCGCACCCGCATCCCCGCCCAGCTGCGCGTCACCAAACGCCGCGCGGGTTCGACGGCGCGGGTGGTGGTCTGAGCGGCGCCCGGAGTGGAGCGTCAGCGGAGCGGAGGGTGTCGTTCAGGCTGCTCTTGTCGGGGAGTGTGAGGGGTCGTCCTCTCACGTGGGTGTGGGCGGCGCCCGGAGTGGAGCGTCAGCGGAGCGGAGGGTGTCGTTCAGGCTGCTCTTGTCGGGGAGTGTGAGGGGTCGTCCTCTCACGTGGGTCTGAGCGGCGTCCGGAGTGGAGCGCCAGCGGAGCGGAGGGTGTCGTTCAGGCTGCTCTTGTCGGGGAGTGTGAGGGGTCGTCCTCTCACGCGGCGCTGCGGTCAGGGTTTGCGGGCCACGCCGCCTAGGAGCCAGCCGGTGGGCGGCTCGTACGGGCGGTCGGGCCGCCATTCGGGTGCGTAGACGAGGCCGGGCTCGGCCAGGTCCATCCCCGCGAAGTAGCCGGCGATCCGGGCCCGCGAGCGGAAGGTCAGCGGCACCCCGGTGCGCCTGGCCAGGTCCTTGCCGGCGGCGCGCTCGGCGGGGGTGAGGTTCTCGTCGGTGAAGTCGCACAGGGCCAGGTGGCCGCCGGGGGCCATGGCCTCCCGGAACGCGCCCGCGGTGGCCTCGGGATCCTCCTCGTCGAGGAGGTGGCTCAGCACGCTGAACATCAGCACGCCCACCGGACGGTCGAAGTCGATCAGCGCGGTGACGTCGGGGTGCTTGAGGATGCCCTGCGGGGCGCGGGCGTCGGCGTGTACGGCGGTGGCGGCGGGGACGGCGTGGAGCAGTGCCTGGTAGTGGATGACGGCGACCGGGTCGTGGTCGACGTAGACGACGGGGGCGGCGGGGGCGACCCCGTGGACGATCTGGTGCACGTTCCCCTTGCCGGGCAGCCCGCAGCCGACGTCCAGGAACTGCCGGACGCCCGCTTCGAGCAGGTACCGCACCGCGCGCCGCATGAACTTGCGGTTCTCCCGGGGGAGGAGGCGTGCCGCGGGGAACGTCTCGACCGCCTGGAGCGCCACCTCGCGGTCGGAGGTGTAGTTGTCCTTACCGCCGATCGAGAAGTCGTAGATGCGGGAGCTGGCCGGCCCGAGGGGGTCGTGGGGGTCGTGCTCTCTCATGTCCATCACCTGATCCAGTGACCGCGGGGTCACATACTGCCACCGGATCGCGTCCGGCGCAGCATCGGGTGCGCATGATTTCTTTCGCGGTGGCGCACGCGCGCCGCCGGGTCGCGGGTCAGAGATAGAGACCGGTGCCGTGCTCGGGGCGCTCGCTGGCGATGGCGTGCAGGTCGCGCTCGCGCATGACCAGGTAGTTCTCGCCCTGGATCTCCACCTCGAACTGCTCCTCGGGGTGGAAGAGCACCCGGTCGCCGACCTTGACGGTGCGCGCGTGATGCCCGACTCCGCAGACCTCACCCCAGACCAGGCGGTTGGACTGCTCGACCGTCGCGGGGATCACGATGCCGCCGGTGCTGCGACGTTCGCCGGCCTCCTTCTCCACCTTGATCATGACGCGGTCGTGGAGCATCTGTACTTCGAACTTGGGCTCGGACACGCTGGAATTTTATCCGCCCTGCGAGAGCGGGGCGCCCGTCGCGCCGACGGCCCGCTCCCCGGCCGGTCCGCGGGCCGGGTCCTCGTACCGGGGGAAGACGGCCAGGGCGACGAGGGCCAGCGTGAACCCGCCCGCGCGCAACGCGAACGGCCCCGCCTCCCGCGGCCATTCCTCGCCGAAGAGCACGACGCTGCTCAGCACCAGGTAGACGCGGCCGATCACGGTCAGCACGGTCGCCACGATCGCGACCCGGCAGCGCTGCAGGGCCACCTGGAGCTGCCCGAGGGCGATCGCGGCCATGCCCAGCGTCAGGTACGGGTAGGGGGAGGCCAGAACGCCCTGCACGCCGCCGCCGTTCTCGTAGACCAGGGAGATCCCGCGGACCCCGGCCTCGGCGAGCCCGGCGCACGCCCCGGCGCCGATCCCGTAGGCCACGCCGGCCAGCTTGCGGGCGTGCCGGCCGCCCGCCCGCCGGTCGCCGACCAGCCAGACCATGGCGGCGACGACCAGGGCCGGTGCCATCACCGCGAGCATCGGCCAGGGGGAGCGGAGGGTGCCGGCGAGGGTGGCGTCGGCGGCCGGCGCGGCGCCGGGCGCGCCGCCGGCCGACAGGCCGATCAGGGCGGTGGCAAGGACGAACAGCGCCACGCTGAACCATTCCCGGACGCTGAGCCGTTCGCCCAGGAACCGCACCGCGTAGACCACCAGGAGGACGAGGCTGACGGCGAAGATCGGCTGGGCCACCGGCAGCGGCAGCGCGGTGAACGCCACCACCTGGTAGGCCAGGCCGAGGAACAGGATCAGCCCGCCCGACAGCCAGACCGGATCGGTCAGCATGTGCCGGGCGACGGTGAAGGGGCGGCTCCCGCGCAGCGGCGGCATCCGCGCCGCCGAGCGCCGGAAGACCACGAAGGCCGCGTAGTAGGTGCTGGTCGACAGGAGGGCCAGGGCTGCGTATCCGAGGTCGTGACCCAACGGTGAGCCTTTCAGCGGGACGGCACGGGGGTCCGATGTCGCGGTGGGGGCGCCAACGCCGATGAACCGTTACCCTGCCCTGTCTCCCGGCGTGTGACAAGGGCGTGTCGGCTGTATCCCGATCGTCACGTCCGCCGCGGGCCGTAGGAGCGTCCGGCGCGGGAGGAGAAGCGCCCGGCCACCCCGGACGGGACGAGCCGGGTGGCCGCGACGATCGCCTTGTACCAGGCGCCGGGCACGCTGACCTGGACGCCCCGGCGCAGGTCGCGCAGGGCCGCGTCGACGACCATGTCCTTGTCGAGCCACATGAACTCCGGGATCCCGGAGACGTCCATCCCGGCGCGGCGGTGGAACTCGGTCTTCACGAATCCCGGGCACAGCGCCATCACCCGCACCCTGCCGCCGGAACGGCCGGCGATGTCCTGCGCCACGCCCTGGCTGAAGGAGACCACCCACGCCTTGGACGCGCCGTAGGTGCCGCGGACGGCGAACGCCGACACCGAGGAGACGTTGACGACGGCGCCCCGGCCGCGTTCCAGCATCGAGGGCAGCGCCGCGTGGGTCAGGCGCAGGACGGCCTCGCAGTGCACCTTCAGCATGGTCGTCTCGTCGGACACGGGGACGTTGAGGAAGGTGCCCTTGTGCCCGAAACCGGCGTTGTTGACCAGGAGGTCCACGCCCGCGCGGCAGCGTTCCTCGGCGGCGGCGATCCCCTCCTCGGCGGCCAGGTCGGCGACGAGCGTCTCGGTGCTGATCGCGTAGGTGTCCCGCAGGTCGCGCGCGGCGCGTTCCAGCCGCTCGCCGTCGCGGGCGAGGAGGACCAGGTCGAATCCGTCGGAGGCCAGGCGGCGGGCGAAGGCGGCACCGATGCCCGCGGTGGCGCCGGTGATGAGAGCGGTCGGCATGGCACCGAGCCTAGAGGAGCCGGGAGCCCGCCTACCGGACGGTGAGGGCACGCGGGCCGCGGGCACGGCGCGCGACGAAGTGGCGCGGGTCGGGACGGCGGGTGGCGCGGCGGTAGGCGAAGGTGAAGCCCGGCCAGTTGTTGACCACCGTGCCCTCGGCGTTCTGGTACCAGCTGGCGCAGCCGGACTCCCACACCGTGGAACGCATCCGGGTCCGCATCTCGCGGGTGAACGCGTCCTGGACGTCGGGCCGGACGTCGATCCACTCCAGCCCGTGCGCGCGCATCGCCCGCACGCAGCCGAGCACGTACCGGATCTGCGACTCCAGCATGTAGATGATCGAGTTGTGGCCGAGGTTGGTGTACGGCCCGTACAGGAGGAAGAGGTTGGGGAATCCGCTGACCGTGATGCCCAGGTGGGCCCTGGCGCCGTCCCGCCACTCCTCGTTCAGGTCCCGGCCGCCGCGCCCGGCGACCTTCATCGGCGCCAGGAAGTCCGAGGCCGCGAACCCGGTGGCGTAGACGATCACGTCCGCGCGGTGCTCGCGCCCGTCGCGGGTGCGCAGGCCCGCGGGGGTGACGCGCTCGATCGGGTCGGTGACCAGCTCCACGCCGGGCCGGCCGAGGGCCGCGTAGTAGTCGCCGGAGATGAGGATGCGCTTGCACCCCATCGGATAGCCGGGGACCAGGGTCTCGCGGAGCGCGGGGTCGGCCACCTGCTCGCCGAGGTGGTCGCGGAACCTGCGGGCCATCAGGTCCATCAGCCGGGGGTACTTGATGAACCCCAGCGCCCGCGACTCGTACAGCGCGTAGATCCGCGCGCGGCTGAGCGCGTGGAGGCCGGGGACGGTGCCGAGCAGGGCCTTCTCCCAGGGCCGGTACTCCCGGTCCGGCTTGTCGATCACGTACGGCGCGGACCGCTGGAACACCGTCAGCCGGCTCGCCCGCCCGGCGATCTCGGGCACGATCTGGATCGCGCTGGCACCGGTGCCGATCACCGCCACCCGCCGGCCGTCCAGCTCCGCGCCGTGGTCCCAGCGGGCGGTGTGGAAGGACGTCCCGGTGAACGTCCCGCGGCCCGGGATCGATGGCGGCACCGGCCGGTTGAGCTGGCCGCAGGCCGAGACCACGACGCGGGCGGCCAGCTCGCCGCCGGTGGTGGCCAGCCGCCACAGTCCCGCGTCCTCGTCGAAGCGCGCCTCGGTCACCTCCGCGCCGAACCGGATCAGCGGCAGCACCTCGTACTTGCGGGCGCAGGCGCGCAGGTAGTCCAGGATCTCCCGCTGCGGCGAGAACCGGCGGGTCCAGTCGGTCTTGGGCTCGAAGGAGAAGGAGTAGAGGTGCGAGGGCACGTCGCAGGCGGCGCCGGGGTAGGTGTTGTCCCGCCAGGTCCCGCCCAGGTCGGCGGCCTTCTCCAGGATGACCACGTCCCGGATCCCGGCCTGCCGGAGCCGGATCGCCATCCCGATGCCGCCGAAGCCGCTGCCGATGATCACAACGTCGTGCGGAGTGCGCATCCTGCCGTCCCGAACATCGTTCTGTTGGTTCCTCCGAGCGTAGGTGGCGGGCCGCCGGTTGAACAGCCGGGCGGCACGGAGGAGAGCGCCGGTTTTGTCCCTGCCCCATGTCAAGATCTTTCGCATGCCGAACGACACCGCGCCCCCGGACGGCGGCCTCCGGGGGCCCGACACCGCACCGCCCGGCGAGGTCCTGGCCCGGGCGGTCGAGCAGGCCGTGAACGAGGCCCTAGGCGAGTCCCTCGACGCCCACATGGCCAAGCTGAAGTCGCCGCGTCCCGGCCCGCGATGGCGCGACCGCACGCTGGAACTGCTCCAGCTCCCGGGAGTGCGGGAACACGTGCGGGAGACCGTCCGCGAGTACGTCCACCAGGCTCAGGAGAAGCCGGGCCTCCACCCCACCGACCCCCTTGCGCGCGGCTACGTCTGGGCCGTGGCCCTGGCGGGCGGGCCGTCGGTGCTGGAGGACCTGCTCGCCGTCGTCCGGCACGCGGGCTGGGTCACCCGGCTGTGCTGGGACCCGGCGGTGGCCAACGCGGCGATCGGCGCGCTCGGCGCGATCGACCGGCCGGAGACGCTGGAGGCGCTGCGCGGCCTGGAGAAGGAACTGAACTATCCGGGTGCGCGCAAGCAGATCGAGAGCGCGCTGCGGGCCGCGGCCGAACGCCGCGGCATCACCCCCGGCCAGCTGGTGGAGCGCGGCGTCCCGGCGCACGGCCTCGCGCCGGACGGCTCGCTGACGCGGCAGGTGGGCCGGTACCAGGCGGTGCTGGCGATCGAGGACCCGCGGACCGTACGGCTCACCTTCACCGGCGACGACGGCCATCGCCCGCTCCGGACCGTCCCGGCCGCGCTCAAGGACGGGCACGCGGACGAGGTCAAGGAGCTGAAGGCGCTCGCCAAGGAGGTGCGGGGCACGCTGGCGGACGAGCGCGCGCGGGTGGAGGGGCTGCTGACGGCCGGCCGCGACTGGCCGTACGCCGAATGGTGCCGCCACTACCGCGACCACCCCATCACCGGCGTCGTCACCCGGGGGCTCATCTGGGAGTTCGAGGGGCGCGACGGGGTGTGGCGCGCGGCGACCCCGGCCGAGGAGGCCCTGGTGACGGTCGACGGCAACGCGCTGACCCGCCCGGACGCCGGGGCGCGGGTGCGGCTGTGGCATCCGATCCGCGCGACGGCGCCGCAGGTCGGCGCCTGGCGCGCCTTCGTCACCGAGAACGAGATGGTGCAGCCGTTCAAGCAGGCGTTCCGGGAGATCTACCTGCTGACCCCGGCCGAGGAGGAGACCGGGGTCTACTCCAACCGCTTCGCCGCCCACATCGTGCGGTACGGGCAGCTGTACGCCCTGTTCAAGGAGCGCGGCTGGCAGTCCAACCACCTGGGGAGGCATTCGGACGGCTTCGACGGGCGGGCCAGGGGCCTGTTCGCCGAGGGGGAGTGGCGGGCCTGCTTCTTCCACGAGCCGGCCGAGGAGGACTTCACCTACACGCCCGAGCACGCCGCCACCGACCAGGTGCGGTTCGAGCGCAGGAACGGGCGCCGCTGGGCCGAGGTCCCGCTGGCCGAGGTGCCCGCGGTGGTGTTCAGCGAGGCGATGCGGGACGTGGACCTGTTCGTGGCGGTGACGTCGATCGCGGCGGACCCCGAATGGGCCGATCGCGGCGAGCACCGTCACCTGGCGTACTGGCGGGAGACGACCTTCGGTGAGCTGACGGCGAGCGCGGAGGTGCGGCGGGACGCGCTGGCGCGGATCCTGCCCCGGACGAGGATCGCCGGCCGGTGCTCGCTGGAGGGGCGCTACCTGGTGGTACGGGGCGACCTGCGGACGTACCGGATCCATCTGGGCAGCGCCAACATCCTGATGGAGCCGGACGACTCCTACCTGTGCGTGGTCGCCTCCCGCAAGAAGGGGCCCGGCAAGGTGTTCCTGCCGTTCGAGGACGAGCGGCTGGCGCTGATCCTCAGCAAGGCGTTCCTGCTGGCCGCCGACAGCGCCATCACCGACGAGACCATCCTCCGGCAGATCAAGGGGAGCCGGTGACCGGCGCGCCTCCCCGGTCCGCGCCGTCCGGCGAACGGTCCGGTGACCGGTCCGGCGGAGAGTCCGGCGAGCGGCTGTCACCGCTGGCCGAGCGGCTCCTGGCGGGGATCGGCGACCCGTCCCTTCCCGGCCTGGAGGCGGACTTCCGGCGGCTCGGCCACCTCGGCGACGAGGAACTGGGCGCGCTGCTCCCTGCGGTCTACCTCACGGGCGACTACCCGTTGAGGAGCCTTTTCGAGCAGGTGATCGCGGAGAGGCAGGTGCGTTTCAGTCCTCCGGCGTGCGCGCGCATGTTCGACGTCCTCGAACGCGACCCCAGGTCGTTCGGCTTCCTCGAACTGGGGGCGGGCGCGCTGCTGCGCTGCACCGGGCCGTGGCCGGACGGGCTGGCGCGTCCCGCCGAGACGCTGGTCCGGCACTGGCTCGGCAGTGACGAGGCCCGCCAGGGGATCCCGTTCGCGCTCCTCACCGTCGCCGCCCTGGCCGGTCCGCGCCGCTACCGGAAGGTCGCCCGGCTCGCCGCCGGGCAGGGACCGCTCGCCCGAGCCGAGCTGGACCTGCTGAAGGGCTGGGACGTGACCGGCCACGCCCTGCTGGCGGAGACCGTCCAGACGAGGTGGGCGCACCGCTGGGCCCCGCTGCCGGACGGCTGGCGGCGGCTGGCCGACCACGGGTACGCCGCCTTCGGCCGCTCGGTTCTCGAACAGGCCCGGGACCGGGTCGAGGCGATCCAGGACGGGCGGATCCCGTACGAGGCCGACAAGGCGTTCACCGCCGGTGAGGTGGCCACGCTCGGCCGCGCCGCCCGCGTCGCCCTGATGGCCGACGAGCCGTGGCTGCCCGAACTCCTCGACCGGCTGCTGCGCGGCGTCGCGGTCGCGCCGACCGCGGCCAGGACGCTGCCCTCGCAGGCGCTGCTGTACGAGCTGGCCCGCGCCGGCCAGGACTTCCCCACCCCCGAGCTGGCCACCTCGCTGCGGACGGTGCGGACGATCGCCCGGCACGCGGCCGTCCCCAAGCAGCTCGACAAGATGCTCAAGAAGATCGAGGCGGCGCTCGCCGACCGGGCCGACGTCGCCCTCCGCCTGCCCGGCCTCGGCTTCGGCGCGGACGGCGTCCTGCTCACCCCGCTGGGCGAGCACGAGGCCGTCGTCACCGCCGGGGAGAAGGTGGAGCTGAGCTGGCGCGGGCCGGGCAGCCGGCCGCTGCGCTCGGTGCCCGCGGCCGTGCGGCGCGACCACGCCGCCGAAGTGAAGGACCTGCGCGCGCTGGTGAAACGCGCCGGCGCCCACCTCACCACGCTCGCCCGCGCCCTGGAGAGCGGGTTCCCCGGCGAGCACGCGATGCCGTACGGCGAGTGGCGCGCGCGGCTGGGCGCCCACCCGCTCGCCGGGACGATGGCCCGGCGCCTGATCTGGGAGGTCGAGACCGCCCCCGGAGAGTGGCGCGCCGGGCTCCCCACGGCACCGGACGCCCCGTTCGCGCTGCTGGACGCGGCGGGCGAGGCGCTGCCGGTCCCCGGCGAGGACGCCCCCATCCGGCTGTGGCACCCGATCCGCGCCACTCCCGCCGAGGTCCGGGCCTGGCGCGACGTGATGACCGGGCGGCACATCAGGCAGCCGTTCAAGCAGGCGTTCCGGGAGATCTACCTGCTGACCCCCGCTGAGCGGGAGACCGGCGTCTACTCCAACCGCTTCGCCGCCCACATCCTGCACTACCGGCGTCTGTTCGCGCTGTTCCGGGCGCGGGGCTGGAAGAGCCGGATGCTCGGCCCCTGGGACGGCGGCGGCGAGGACACCGCGTACCGGACGTTCGCGTCGGGGACGTGGCGGGCCGCCTTCCACCACGAGTACGTCCCGGCGCTGGACGAGCGCGAACTCGCCACCACCGACCAGGTGCGGCTGGCGCGCCGCGAGGACGGCGGATGGCGGGACGCGCCGCTGGCCGAGGCGCCCGCGGTGGTGTTCAGCGAGGCGATGCGGGACGTGGACCTGTTCGTCGGGGTGACCTCGATCGCCGCGGACCCCGACTGGCAGGACCGCGGGGAGGACCTCCATCTCGCGTACTGGAGGGACACGACCTTCGGTGAGCTGACGGCGAGCGCGGAGGTGCGGCGGGACGCGCTGGCCCGGATCCTGCCCCGGACGAGGATCGCCGAACGGTGCTCGCTGGAGGGGCGCTACCTGGTGGTGCGGGGCGACCTGCGGACGTACAGGATCCACCTGGGCAGCGCCAACATCCTGATGGAACCGGACGACTCCTACCTCTGCATCGTCTCCGCCCGCGGGAAGGGCCCCGGGACGGTGTTCCTGCCGTTCGAGGACGAGCGGCTGGCGCTGATCCTCAGCAAGGCGTTCCTGCTGGCCGCCGACACCGCCATCACCGACGAGACCATCCTGCGACAGATCGAGCGAGGTGCCTGATGCCCGCGGTGACCTTCCGCGACGAGACCGCGACCGGCCGCTCCCTGGCCTCCTTCCAGGTCGCCGGACTGCCCGGCCGCATGACCGTCCGGGAGCTGATCCGGCTGCGGGTCAGGGAGGAGGTGGCCCGGCACAACGCCCGCCCGGTCCGCCGCTTCCACGGCCTGGTCCGGCCCGAGGACGCCGAGACCGAGCTGAACGGGTACCTGCTGCGCGAGCCCCGGCGGCTCGACTGGGAACGGCAGGCCGACGTCGCCGAACGGGCCTTCCTCGGCAACGGCTTCCTCATGCTCGCCGGCGACCGCCAGGTGGAGGACCTGGACGAGGAGGTCGATCTCGCCGGAGATCCGGAGCTGGTCTTCATCAAGCTCATTCCCCTCGCCGGAGGCTGAGCCGCGCGGCCCGCGGCCCTCCGCCACCCCGGGGGCCGCCTTCAGCCGATCAGGCCCAGCTCGTGGGCGCGCAGGCCCGCCTGGAAACGCGAGTCGGCGTCCAGCAGGGTGAGGATCTCCGCCACCCGGCGCCGGTACGTTCGCAGCGACAGGCCGAGGCGGCGGGCGGCCGTCTCGTCCTTGAACCCCTCCGCCAGCAACCGCAGGATCTCCCGGCTCTGGTCGCCGAGCGCGGGCGGCCGGCCCCGCCGGTACTCGGCCAGGTCGAGGGAGGACTCCCAGGTCGCCCAGTACAGCGACCGCACGCTCTTGACCACGTCCGGCGAGCGCACCACCGTGTACGTGCGCGTGCCCTGGACCGGCGGCCCGGCCAGGACCGCCACCCTGCGGTCGATGATGATCGTCTCCTGGGGCAGCCCGGTGGGGCAGATCCGGACCTCGACCCCGCGCCCGGCCATGGCCAGCAAATGCCGCTCGGACTCCTCGTCGGCCAGCGCCTGGGGATTGTAGAGCTTGCAGACCTTCAGTTCCGGCGGCGCTTTCCAGCGCTGGGTGATGATGCGCTCCCGTACGTCCGGCATGACCCACGTGCCGGGATCGGTGGCGGCGCAGACGAACTCCTCCCGGGCGTGCCCGAACAGGTGCCCGGCGCGCGCGGCCAGCTCCACCTCGCCGCGCAGGGTCACGTTCCGTTCCTGGTCGGGGCTCATCACGGTCCAGTGTGCTGGGCGGCGGCCGGGCAGGTCAACGCTGGCAGCTTCCTGCCAGCGCGGGCCGGGTCGGCCGGGCGGCCAGCAGGCTGAAGGCATGAACGGAACGGACGAGAAGTACTGGACGCTGGGCGGGGACCTGCGGGTCGCGCGGATGGGCTTCGGCGCGATGCGGCTGCCCGTGAGCACCCTGGGCGGCCCCGCCAACGACCGGGAGACCGGCCTGGCGGTGCTGCGCCGCGCGGTGGAGCTGGGCGTGGACCATATCGACACCGCGGCCTTCTACTACCACGGAGACCTGTCCGCCAACGACATGATCAGGGAGGCGCTGTCCCCCTACCCGGACGGCCTGGTGATCGCGACGAAGGTCGGCCCGCATAAGGGCCCCGGCGACCTGGCCCCCACCGGGCAGCTGGAGACCGGCGAGCTGCGCGCCGAGGTGGAACGCAACCTGCGCGAGCTGGGCCGTGACACGCTCGACCTGGTCTACCTGCGGCACGGCGGGCTGGAGCCGCCCGGCGAGGAGTCGATCGCCGAGCGGTTCGCGGTGCTGGCGGGCCTGCGGGAGGAGGGGATCATCCGGCACCTCGGGGTCAGCCACGTCTCCGCCGCCCAGCTCGACGAGGCCCGCGCGATCGCGCCCGTCGCCGCCGTGCAGAACTGGTTCGACGTCACCCGCCCGCAGGACACCGCGATGCTCGCCCTGTGCGCCCGCGAGGGCATCGCGTACGTGCCGTTCTTCCCGCTGGGCGGCTTCGGGATCCCCGACGACCCGCGCCTGAAGGAGATCGCCGGGCGGCACGGAGCCACCGTGCCCCAGATCCTCCTGGCGGGGCTGCTCGCGCTCTCCCCGGCGACGCTGGCCATCCCCGGCACCGGCTCCCTGGACCACCTGGAGGAGAACGTCGCCGCGACCGGCGTCCGCCTGACCGACGAGGACCTGGCCGCCATCGACGAGATCGCCGCCGGTCCGGACACGCCCTGACCCCCGCGCCGGACGGCGTACCCTGGCCCCGGACGTGACGGGCGGACAGGGGAGACGATGTCGGCGACGCGATTGCTGGTCCTCGGCGGTGTGCGGCGGTTCGGCCGGGCGCACGGCTACGAGATCCGCCGGGAGCTGCTGTCGTGGGGGTCGGACGAGTGGGCCAATGTCAACCCCGGCTCGATCTACCACGCGCTCAAGCAGCTCGCCAAGGAGGGCCTGCTGCGCTCCCACGAGGTCGCCGAGAACGACGCCGGCCCGCCCCGTACCGACTACGAGATCACCGGGCGGGGCGAGGAGGAGTTCCTGCGGCTGCTGCGGGACGCCCTGGCCACCGTCGACGTCCGGCACCCCGAGTCGCTGTCGGCCGCACTCGGCTTCCTGACCGAGCTTCCGCGCGAGGAGGCGATCGCGCTCCTGGAGGCACGGCTGGAAGGGCTGGCGGAGTGGCGGGCCTCGGTGGCGCCGCACCTGGCGGACGAGGCCGGCGAGCCGCTGGAGCACCTGCGGGAGCTGCTCGGCTGGTGGGTCCACCAGGCCGACGGCGCCACCGAGTGGACGCGCGGGCTGATCGAGCGGCTGCGCGGCGGAGCGTACGTCATGGCGGGGGAGCGCGCCTGAACCCCGCCCCGCGCCCGAGCCCGCGCCGCGCCTGAGCCCGGTCCCGCGCCGCCACCGGGCTCAGGCCAGGCAGACCAGGGCGTCGCGGAGCTCGGAATCCA
Source organism: Actinomadura viridis (assembly GCF_015751755.1). Taxonomy (GTDB): domain Bacteria; phylum Actinomycetota; class Actinomycetes; order Streptosporangiales; family Streptosporangiaceae; genus Spirillospora; species Spirillospora viridis. The sequence continues at coordinate 5,480,024 of NZ_JADOUA010000001.1, read as the reverse complement.
GCGCGTGGCCGGGGGAGAGGCGGCCGGTCGTCGCGTCCACGAAGTCGGCGGACGACAGCTCGCCGGCCAGGTCGTCCAGCTCCACCCGGAAGCCCCCGGGGATGCCCTCCACCCGGACGGGGGAGTCCTGCTCGTCCAGGACGAAGATCCCCACCCGGGCCCGCCAGGCCGTCCGGCCCGGTTCCTCGCCCGGTTCCACCGGGACGTTCACGTCGTCGGCGTGGGTGGCGAACTCCGAGCAGTAGTGGAAGGTCTGCAGGCCCACCGGGTAGGGCCCCGCCATCGTGGGGAGGGTGGCGTCCGCCCCGAGCGCGCGCATCCGGCGCCGCGTCTCGCCGTTCTCGCGGCGCCACTCCTCCAGCACCTCCCCGACCGGCAGGTCCCGCCGGCGCCGCACCGTCCAGTCGTTGAACGCGCCCAGGTCCTCGATGCCCTCCCGCTCCATCCGGGCGAACAGGCCGTCGAGGTCGTCGTCCAGGCAGGCGTGGTTGTACAGCTCCTCGCCGGCGAGATGGGCCAGCACGTCCCGGACCGACCAGCCGTCGCAGCGCGAGGCGTGCTCCCAGTCGGGCCCGGTCAGCGCGCCGAAGTAGGCGTCCAGCCGCGCGGCCTCGGCGTCGAGGATGTCGAAGGGGTCCAGCCCCTCAAGCGTCTCGGCGTTCATGCCGCTATGCCTTTCCCTTTCGAGTCCTGGACGAACCGGGCCCGCCGCTCAGGGCGCCATGTTGAATCTGTTCAGCAGGATCTGCAGCAGCTCCTCGATGACCACGTCGAGGGTGGCGTCGACCCAGCCCACCGACCAGTCGTGCATGAGGCCGTTGACGGCCCCGATGAACGCGGCGGCGGCGACGTGGTAGTCGCCAGGGGGGATCTCGCCGCGTTCCACCGCCTCGGCGGCCTGGCCGCACAGGAAGTCGATCCAGCGGGCGCGGCGCTCCAGCCGCTGGCGGTCCAGGCGGGGGCTGACGCCGATGACCTCGACGTAGGCGATGCGGGCGTGGCGGGGATCGGCGGTCGCGCCGGCGGCGTAGGCGCGGAACAGCCTGCTGTGCCGGTCGATGAGGCTCAGGCCCTCGGTCTCGGGCAGGGCCGCCAGGACGGCGCGCTGGGTGGTGTCGTTGACGTACAGGTGCAGCTCGGCGAGCAGGTCCTCCAGGTTGCGGAACTCCTCGTAGAACTGGCGGGTGGACAGGCCGGCGGCCTTGCACACGTCGGTGAGCCTCGTGGCGCGGTAACCGGGCCCGGCGCCGAACAGGTCCAGCCCGGCCTCGAAGAAACGCCAGCGGCGGTCGGCCTGCCGCTCGGCCGCCGCCTTGCCCGCGTACCGGCCCGCCGCCGGTGTGATCCTGCCCGCCAATGCACCCCCTTGGTGATGCAGGGGATTTTCCCCCATCGGGTCTTGTGGTGAACGCCCGTCCTACCTACTATTCAGTAACCACAATCTGAAAATCCCAATGTTCAGATTGTGCCGCGCCCCCGGCACCGCGTTCCGGGGGCCGGTCCGGCCGTGTGCTCCGCCTCCCGTCCCCCCCACCCCCACTGGAGAAGCGCCATGCACGTCTCGACCCTTGCCCGTCGCCGCGGACGCCTGCTCGGCATCGCCGCGGCGGCCGTCCTGGCCGCCGGCACCGCCGTCGCCGTCCCGGCGTCCGCGGCCCCCGCGGCGCCCGCCGCGAACGCGCTGCGGGAGGTGATGCTCGTCGGCAACAACTGGGAGGGCACCGCCGACGTCATCAAGTCCACCGGCGACTTCGCCAAGATCGGCCGGATCAACCTCATCCCCGACAAGGACGAGCGGCTCCGCGAGATCTACCTCGACCCCATCCGGCTGGCCTTCTTCCTGGGCATCCGGGAGACCGTCGGCGAGGGCCACGACCAGTACGTCGACGACATGTACACCAACCCCGACGGCTCGGCCATCGTGGTCTCCCGTCCCAGCTTCGCCGACGTCGCCTCCATCGACACCGCCACCGGCCGGCTCAAGTGGCGGTTCCCGGTCTCGGGCTACCGCTCCGACCACATGGCCGTCTCGCCCGACGGCAGCCGCGTGGCGGTCTCGGCCTCCACCGGCAACACCGTCCACGTCCTCGACATCAACACCGGACGGCAGGTCGGCTCGTTCAAGACCGGCGACAAGCCCCACGAGAACGTCTTCACCCAGAACGGCAAGTACATCTGGAACATGTCGATCGGCGAGGTCAACAACGACTTCGACGCCCCCTGGCAGGACTTCCTCAAGGGCGACCGCAAGATCACCATCGCCGACGCCGCGACGTTCAAGCAGGTCAAGGTCATCGACATGCGCCAGCGGCTGGACGCCTTCGGCCGCAAGGACTTCTCCGACTCGGTACGCCCGGTGGCCTTCACCCCCGACGAGTCCAAGCTCTACTTCCAGGTGTCGTTCTTCAACGGGTTCTTCGAGTACGACGTCGCCACCGACAAGATCACCCGCGAGAAGGTGCTGCCGAAGAACCCCGGCACCAGCGACGACCGCACCACGTTCGTCAACGACTCCCGCCACCACGGCATGTCCATGAACCCCTCCGGCACCAAGCTGTGCATCGCCGGGACCATGGACGACTACGCCACCGTCGTCGACCGCGCGAGCCTCCAGCAGGGTCCGCTGGTGACGGCCTCCAAGCCCTACTGGGCCACCGTCAGCGGCGACGGCAAGGCGTGCGTGATCTCCGAGAGCGGCGCCGACCAGGTCACCGCCATCGACTTCGCCACCGGCCAGAAGATCACCTCGATCCCGGTCGGCGACCACCCCCAGCGGGTCCGCGTCGCGCACCTGCCCGCCGGCTGGACCGGCCCCGGCAACGGCTGACCGTACCCGGGCCGGAGAACCAGGACGGACGCCCCCACCCGTCCGTCGACTTGCGGCGAGTTGTCGCCTCGGACGCCCCCCAAGGCAGCAACTCGCCGCAAGTCACGTGAGCTTCGTTGGCCTCGCGGTGTTCTCGAGCGGGGGGCGACCCCCGCACCCCCGGCAAGTGCTACCTGAGAGGTGCCCTCCACTCCGCTAGCGCTCCGTTCCGGACACCTCTCGGTGTTCTTGAGCGGGGGGCGACCCCCGCACCCCCGGCAAGTGCTACCTGAGAGGTGTCCTCCACTCCGCTAGCGCTCCGTTCCGGACACCTCTCAGGTATCCACGAACGACTGCGGGACGATCACTCGCAGGGCGTTGCCGAGCAGGCGGATGGTCATCGGGGTACGGCCCCTGATCTCGCCGTCCACGTCCACCCGCAGCGGTGGATCGGTCTCGATGCGGACCTCGTCGGTGGTGAGGAAGGCGTCCTCGTCCAGGGTGCGCCACTGGCCCGTGAGCACGTGCCGGGCGGTCGCCGAGGCCAGCCGCAGCCGCCGCCGGTCGCCCAGCCGGTAGACGGCCAGCAGGCGGTCGTCGGGGCTGGCGTCGCGGGCGATCCGCTGGCCGTTGTGGTGCGCGCCGTTGGCCACGTTCAGCTGGTGGGTGGCCATCTCGTAGGTGTCGTCGCCGATCCGGATGGTGGCCTCGAACGCCTTGTGCCGGGGCAGCAGCCGGGCGGCGGTCAGCGCGTACGCGGCGCGGCCGATGACCCGCTTCAGGTCGTGCGGGACGCTCTCGGCCACGTGCACCGACAGCCCGATGCTGACCATGTTGGCGAAGATGTGCTTCCCGGCCTGCCCGGCGTCGCCGTCGGGCGTCCCCTCGAACCAGCCGACGTCGACGTCGGCGACCTTGCCGTCCCGCAGGACGCCGACCGCCCCGGGAAGGTCGACCGGAAGCTCCAGGCTGCGCGCGAAGTTGTTGGTGGTGCCCAGCGGGAGCACCCCGAGCGCGATGTCGCGGTGGGCCAGATGGCCGACCGCCTCGGCGATGGTGCCGTCGCCGCCGCCGACCACGACGAGGTCGGGCTCCAGCGCCAGGACCTCCTCGAACAGCTCGCCCAGCCGCCCGGGGTCGGTGACGGGGAAGACGCGGGCGAAGTCGAGTCCGGCCTCGCGCAGCAGGTCACGGGCGGTGTCGTACAGGCGGCGGCCCCGCCGGGAGCGGACGTTGACCACCAGGACCGCGCGTCCCGTCCCCCGGATCGTGGACTGCAGCTCCTGTTTGCTCCGCATCGACCGCCCGCCTCCCTCCACGGCACCCTATCCAGCGTCCCGGACCGGTCCGGCGCCAGGTGTTTTATTTTCCGTTACCGCGCGTTGAACGGACCTCGAACCTGGGGATATTCCCGATGGTGGCGACCGGGATGTCCGAGGCGTGGAACATGTGGCTGCGTGGTCTGTTCGGGGCGGGATTCATCGCGGGAATGGCGGGAGCCTGCGCGTCCATCGCGCCGGGCGGCCCCGCCCCCGCCGCGGCGCCCGGCGCCGACGACGGGGCGGCCGTGGTGGCCGAGCGCTCGCCCGGCCCGCGGCTGCTCGACCTGACCGTCCGCTCACCGGTCCTGGCCGGGACCGCCGACGTCCGCCTGCTGCTCCCGCCCGGCTGGTCACGGGACGCGGGCCGCACCTGGCCCGTGCTGTACCTGCTGCACGGCGGCGGCGCCGACCACACGGCCTGGACGGCCAACACCGCCGTCGAACGGATCGCCGGGCAGCACGGCGTCCTCGTCGTCATGCCGGACGGCGGGGCCTGCGGCAACTACTCGGACTGGTGGAATCGCGGCCGCGGCGGACCCCCCAGATGGGAGACCTTTCATCTGGCCGAACTGCGCCAGATCCTGGAACGCGGATATGGCGCCGGAACCGAACGCGCCATCGCGGGCGCCGGAATGGGCGGGACGGGGGCGCTGGCCTACGCGGCCCGGCACCGTGGCCTGTTCCGCGCGGCGGCCTCGTTCAGCGGGGCCCTCAACACCCTGCACCACGACCCGGGGCGCCTGGACGGGCCCGACCTGATCGAGCTCGGCGTCGCGGTCGGGGCCCCCGCCGCCACCTGGACCGACCTGTGGGGCCGCCCCGACGAGCAGCGCATGGTGTGGCGCCACCACAACCCCTACGACCTGGCCGACCGGCTGGCCGGGACGCGGCTGCACGTCAGCTCCGGCGACGGGACGCCCGGCCCGTACGACCGGCATGCCGGAGCCGGCGCGGGCCGCGGTCCGGGCCCGGGACGCGGGCCCGATGCGGTGGAGGCGCTCGCGCACCGCGTGGCGCTCCAGTTCACCGGAAAGCTGAAGAGGCTGGGCATCCCGGTGTCGTCGCACTTCTACCAGGGCACCCACACCTGGCCCTACTGGGACCGCGAGCTGCACGCCGTGCTGCCCCTCCTCCTGGCCGAGATCACCTGAACCGGCGGGAACGGGGCCGTCCCTGAGCCGGCCGTCCCGGCGGATAGGCTCCGGGCGTGACTGAAACACGTTCTATTTCCGGTCCGCGGTCCGATGACGAGGTGCCGGCGTTCTGGCGGGCGCTCGGGCTGCCCGGCCTCGTCGACGTCCACGTCCACTTCATGCCGCCCCGCCTCATGTCGCGGGTGTGGGAGTACTTCGACTCCGCGGGGCCGCTGGTCGGGCATGACTGGCCGATCCGCTACAAGGACCCGGAGGAGGACCGGATCGGCTACCTGCGCGGCCTCGGCGTCCGCGCGTTCACCTCGCTGGCCTACCCGCACAAGGCCGGCATGGCCGAGTCGCTCAACGAGTGGACGGCCGGGTTCGCCGCGCGGGTCCCCGAGTGCGTGCCCACCGCGACGTTCTTCCCCGAGCCGGAGGCGGCCGGCTACGTCCGCCGCGCCATCGACCACGGCACCCGGCTGTTCAAGGTGCATCTGCAGGTCGGCGGCTTCGATCCGCGCGTCCCCGAGCTGGACCCGGTGTGGGGGCTGCTCGCCGAGGCCGGGGTGCCGGCCCTCGTCCACGCCGGGTCGGGACCGGTCGCCAACGGGTTCACCGGGCCCGGCCCGTTCGGCGAGGTACTGGCCCGGCACCCGCGGCTCACCGCGATCGTCGCCCACATGGGCGCCCCGGAGTTCGCGGGGTTCTTCGCGCTGGCCGACCGGTACGAGCGGGTGCACCTCGACACCACGATGGCGTTCACCGACTTCGCCGGGGGCCTCGGCGAGTTCCCGCCCGGACTGCTGCCCCGCCTGCGCGACCTCGGGCTCGCGGGCCGGATCCTGCTCGGCACCGACTTCCCCAACATCCCCTACGAGTACGCCCACCAGCTCGAGTCCCTGGCCCGGCTGGACCTGGGCGAGGAATGGCTCCGCGCCGTCTGCTGGCACGCCCCCGTCGAACTGCTCGGCCTCACGCCCCCGCTGAGCTGAGCCACCGGCCCCGGGACCGGCGTCTCAGTGGCCGCAGGAGCCGCTGCCGATGTGCTCGTGCGGCCCGGCCCGGCCGTTCCCGACATGCCGGGGGCCGTGCGGGTCCTCGCAGTGGAACCCCTCCTCCACGTGGTCGACCTCGAGGGTCGTGTGCGTGATGCCGTACGACGACCGCAGCAGTTCCTGCAGGTCGCGGCGGACCGCGTGGCAGTCGCCCGCCTCCTCCACCAGGACGTGGGCCGACAGCGCCGGGTAGCCGGAGCCGACCTCCCAGACGTGCAGGTCGTGCACCTCCTCCACGCAGGGACGCTCCGCCAGCCGCGTGCCCAGCTCGGCCGGGTCGAGACCGGCCGGTGCGGCCTCCATGAGGACCCGCCCGGCGTCGCGCAGCAGGACGTACCCGGCCTTGACCATGAGCGCCGCCACCACCAGCGAGGCGATCGCGTCCGCCCGCGCGAACCCGGTCGTCCAGATCACCAGGCCGGCGACCGCGGTGGAGATGAACGCGTACAGGTCGTTGAGAAGGTGCTGGAACGCCCCCTCGACGTTCAGGCTGCGCCGGTCGGCCCTGCTCACCAGCCAGGTCGCCACGACGTTGACCACGATCCCGGCCAGCGAGGTCCACAGCACCAGCCGGCCCGCCACCTCGGGCGGATCGATCAGCCGCCCGGCGCCCTCGTAGACGAAGAACGCGGCGAGCAGGATCAGCGTCAGGCCGTTCAGCTGCGCCGACAGGATCTCGGTCCGGCGCAGCCCGTAGGTGTAGCCGCCCCGGGCCGGGCGCGCCGCGATCCGCATCGCGATCAGCGCGAGGGCGAGCGCGAACGCGTCGGTCATCATGTGCGCGGCGTCGGAGAGCAGCGCCAGGGACCGCGCCGCCAGCCCGATGATCACCTCGCCGGCCATGAACGCGAGGATCAGCGCCAGCGCCCCGGCCAGATGGCGCCGGTCGGCCTGGGGCGAGATCCCGTGGCCGTGCCCGTGCCCGTGCCCGTGGCCGTGCCCGTGGCCTTGTCCATGGACGGATGTGGGGGTGCGGCCACGGCTCCGGGGGCGACTCACCGCTCCGCCGGTCCGGCGCCGCCCAGGACCGTTCCCCCGCCGTACCACGCCGCCCCGAGCGGACGCGACAAGATCTGCGCCACCCCACACTTCTAGCAGAAGATCGGTGAAGACCCGTGAAAGGGGGAGTCGCCTCCTGGCCTGCCCGGGACCGGCCCCGCCGGCCCCGCGTGGCGGGCGGCGCGGTCACAGGTTGCGTTCGGCCCACTCCTTCAGGTCGCGGCGCTCGACGGCGGCGGCCATCAGATCCGGGAAGGCGTCCGGGGTGCAGGCGAACGCCGGGACGCCCAGGGCGGCCAGGGCGGCGGCGTTCTCGTGGTCGTGGGCGGGGGCGCCCTCGTCCGAGAGCGCCAGCAGGACGATCACCTGCACCCCCGCGGCGGTCAGCGCCGCGACGCGCTGGAGCATCTCCGCGCGGAGGCCGCCCTCGTACAGGTCGCTGATGAGCACGAGCATCGTCCGGTTGGGCCGGGTGACCAGCCCCTGGCAGTAGGCGAGGGCGCGGTTGATGTCGGTGCCGCCCCCGAGCTGCGTGCCGAACAGCAGCTCGACGGGGTCGTGCAGCCGGTCGGTGAGGTCCACCACCGCGGTGTCGAACACGACCAGGGAGGTGCGCAGCGACCGGATCGAGGCCAGGACGGCGCCGAAGACGCCCGCGTACACCACCGAGGCCGCCATCGAACCGCTCTGGTCGACGCACAGCACCACGTCGCGCTCGACGGCCCGCGTACGCCGGCCGTACCCGATCAGGCGTTCGGGGACGAGGGTGCGCTGCTCGGGCAGGTAGTGGCGCAGGTTGGCGCGGAGCGTCCGGTCCCAGTCGACGTCGGACGGGCGGCGGGGCCGCAGCACGCGGGCCGACCGGTCCAGCGCGCCGCCGACCGCCGAACGGGTGCGCTGGGCCAGCCGCAGCTCCAGCTCCCGGACGACCTTGCCGACCACGGCCCGCGCCGACTCCCGGGCGCGGTCGGGCATCACCTGGTTGAGGGAGAGCAGCGTGCCGACCAGGTGCACGTCGGGCTCGACCGCCTCGAGCATCTCCGGTTCGAGGAGGAGACGGGTCAGGTCGAGCCGTTCGATGGCGTCCCGCTGCATCACCTGGACCACGGTGGAGGGGAAGTAGGCGCGGATGTCGCCGAGCCACCGCGCCACGCCGGGGACCGAGTCGCCCAGGCCGCCGCCGCGGCGGCCGGAGCGCGACCGGCCGCCGCCCCCGGCGCCGTAGAGCTTCTCCAGCGCGCCGTCCATGCGCGCCTCGTCGCCCGAGAGCCGGACCCCGGTGCCCTCGGCCTCCTCGCCGCCCAGGACCAGCCGCCAGCGCTTGAGTCGGTCATCCGTGACCGGCTCGCCCGTGCCCGGCTCGCGCGGCTCCGTGCCGCCGGTGGGTGTCTCTTCGGGGTTCATGCGGGGGCCTCCCAGCCGAGGATGCGCAGGGCGGTCGCGGTGGCGGGGGCGGCGCGGACGGGGTCGGGGCCGTCGTCGTCCGGGCGGTCGCCCGGGGCGCGCGGGCCGTCCAGCCGCCGGACGCGCTCGCCGATCGTGCGGCGTTCCGCGGCGCCGTACCCGCCGAAGGCGCGGCGCAGCAGGGGGAGGACGCCGGTGAAGGCCTCGCCGGGCAGGCCCGCGATCCAGGCGTCGACCAGGCGGAGCAGGTCCTCGTCGTGGACGAGGATGAGGCCGCCTCCGGACAGGAAGCCCTCGATCCAGGCGGCGGCGCGGTCGGGGGCGGCCCCGGCCGAGACCGCGCGGGCCATCCGGTCGGCGACGCCGGGCATCCGCCCGGCGTCCAGCAGCAGCCGGGTCAGCCGCCCCTCCAGCAGGCCGTGCAGGTGCTCGCGGTCCACGACCGACGCCAGGGTGTCGCGCCACCGCCGGAGATGGGCGGGGTCGTCCAGCAGCGCCAGCGCGCCGTGCACCGCGTCGATCCGGCCGAGCGCCTCGCGGGCGGCGTCGTCGTCCAGGCCGGAGACCGCGGGCGGCAGGCCCACGCAGATCCGCACGACCAGGCCGTCCACGACGGTGCGCAGCGGCCCGGTGGCGGTCCCGCGCACGTCCCCGTACCGCAGCGCCCGGACCAGGGCGGGCAGCGCGGACATCAGATGCGCGACGTCGGTGTCCACCGCGGCCCGGTCGGCCAGGGCGCGCATCACCCCGGGCAGCGCCTCGCCCAGGTCGGCGAGCAGGCAGCGCTCGGCGACCGAGGTGAGGTCGGCCAGCGCCCCCGCGTGCGCCGCCATGGCCTCGGCGCGGGCGGTGGCCGCGCCGTGCACCGTGGTGCCCCAGGCGCTCGCCTCGATCAGCTCGACGTCGAACTCCGGCCGCCACATGAGCGTCCAGGTCTCGCGGAACGTGCCCTTGGAACGGCCGCCGTCCTCCTGCGGGACGCCCCAGTCGACGTCCAGCAGGCGGAGGCGGTGCAGCAGCCGGCTGCGCTCCAGGTCGTTGGGTCTGCGCAGGTCGAGGTCCTGCTCCCGGTCCAGGGCGGAGGGCTTGAGCCGCAGGCGGCGCTGCTGGGCCTGCAGGTCGCGTTGCAGCGGCACCATGGGGGTGCGCTCGGGGACGGAGCCGAGCCGTTCGCCGACCACCATCCGCCGCCGGATCAGTTCCAGCGGCAGCCCGGCCCCCTCGCACAGCACGGCCAGGGCGGCCTCGTCGACCTCCTCCAGGCCGGCCAGGGGACGCCCGCGCAGCGCGGCGAGCGCCTCGGCGAGCCGGACCGCCTCGATCACGTGGGCGGAGGAGACGTGCAGGTCCTCCTCGCGCAGGACGCGGGCGGCCTCGGTCAGCCACCGCTCGACGGGGCGGTCGGGCGCCTTGAACAGGTGGTGGTACCAGCCGGGGGAGCGCACGCCCGCGCCGTAACCGGAGTCGCCGGCCAGCCGCCCGTGCGTCCAGGGCACCCACGTCATCGCGACCTTGGCCTTGGGCAGCCCGCGCAGGATCTGGTCGTCGCGGGCCGCCGGGACCTTCCGCAGCAGCGCCGGCACGTGCCAGGCCCCGCAGATCACCGCGACCCGCTCGTGGCCCTCCTTGAGGGCGCGGCGCAGCGTCCGCCGCATGTGCGCCTCGCGGCGCTCCTCGCGCCGCAGGTAGCCCGGCGGCAGGCCGGTCAGGTCCTCGCCGGGCGCGGTGAGCCGTTCGCGCAGCTCGGTCATCGCCTCGGCGATCGCGGGGAACGGGGACGGGCCGTCGTGGCGGTGCTCGACGACGTCGTCCCACCAGCGTTCGGCGTCGTCGTAGCCGGCGGCCCTGGCCAGCCAGCCGAGCGGGTCGAGACGGATGGCGCGTTCGGCCGGCTCGTGGCCGCGATCACCGGGCCCCGCGGGCTCGCCGGGCGCCGCGGGTTCGGCAGGCTCGCCGGGGTCGCCGGGCGCCGCAGGCTCGCCGGGGTCGGCGTCGGGGTCGCCGGTGTCCTGGACGAGCTGGTGCCCGGCGGGAAGGTCGCAGAAGCGGACCGGCACGCCGGCGCCGAGGGCGTAGCGGATGGCCTGCCATTCGGGGCTGAACTCGGCGAACGGCCAGAACGCGGCCTGCCGTTCCGTGCCGCCGGACGCGCCGCCCGAGCCGCCCGAGGCGCCCCCGGCGGGCGCCCGGCCCGGGGCGTACGCGAGCAGCGCGACCGGCGGCACCATCTCCGGGTCGCCGGCGAGCGCGACGATGGGATCGGCCTCCGGCGGGCCCTCGACCAGCACGGCGTCGGGCGTGAAGTCCTCCAGCGCCCGCCGTACGGCCCGCGCGGACCCCGGCCCGTGGTGGCGGACCCCGAAGACCTCGACGCGGGCCCGCCCGCCGCGGTCGCCGCGCCCGTCCCCGGCCGGCGGGCCGGGGGTCACCGGGGCCCTCCGCACGGGCGGGAGCGGATCACGAGACCTCCCGGCAGGCACGGTAGAAGTCGCCCCACCCCGGACGCTCGCGCACGACCGCCTCCAGGTACTCCTGCCAGGCCACGCGGTCGGAGACCGGGTCCTGCACCACGGCGCCGACGATGCCGCCGGCCACGTCGGCGGCGCGCAGCACCCCGTCGCCGAAGTGCGCGGCCAGCGCCAGCCCGCTGGTGATCACGGAGATGGCCTCGGCGGTGCTGAGCGTCCCGCCGGGGGACTTGAGCCGGGTGCGGCCGTCGGCGGTCACGCCGCCCCGCAGCTCCCGGAAGACGGTGACGACCCGGCGGATCTCCTCCAGCCCGGCCGGGGTCTCCGGCAGCTCCAGCGCGGAGCCGATCTGGCCGACCCGCCGGGCGACGATGTCGACCTCGTCCTCGGCCGACTCCGGGAGCGGCAGCACCACCGTGTTGAACCGCCGGCGCAGCGCGCTGGACAGCTCGTTCACCCCGCGGTCGCGGTCGTTGGCGGTGGCGATGACGGTGAACCCCTTGACGGCCTGGACCTCGGTGTTCAGCTCGGGCACCGGCAGGGTCTTCTCCGACAGGATGGTGATCAGGGTGTCCTGGACGTCGCCGGGCATGCGGGTGAGCTCCTCGATCCGGGCCACCGAGCCCCGCCGCATCGCCCGCATCACAGGGCTCTCCACCAGGGCCCGCTCGGACGGGCCCTCGGCGAGCAGGCGGGCGTAGTTCCACCCGTACCGGACCGCCTCCTCCGGCGTCCCGGCGGTGCCCTGCACAAGCAGCGTGGAGTCGCCGCTGACGGCCGCCGCGAGATGCTCCGCAACCCAGGTCTTGGCGGTGCCGGGCACCCCGAGCAGCAGCAGCGCCCGGTCGGTGGCCAGCGTCGCCACCGCGACCTCCATCAGGCGCCGCTGCCCCACGTACTTCGGCGTGATCACCGATCCGCCGGGCAGCTCGCCGCCCAACAGGTAGGTGGTGACGGCCCAGGGCGACAGCCGCCAGCCGGGCGGGCGCGGACGGTCGTCGTGCTCGGCCAGGCGGGCCAGCTCGTCGGCGTACTGCTGCTCGGCGTGGGGCCGCAGAACGGCGTCGGTCGTCACTGGGCGAGCTCCTTCAGCATCTCGTGACGGAAACGCAGGGTGTCGATCAGCTCGGCGCGGGCCCGGCCCGCCGCCGCCTCCGCGGCGGTGCCACCGGTGCCCGTCCCGGCCTGCGGCTCCAGCGCGGCCACCGCGTCCGGCGACAGGCGCCGCTCGGCGAGCCGGCACAGCTGGATGAACGTGTGCTCGTGCCAGCGCGAGGAACGCTCCGCGGCCAGCCCGATCGTGGCGACCACCGCGTCCGCCAGCTCGCCCGTCCACGGCCCGGGAACCCGGTCGAGCACCCCCAGCAGGTCGCGCGGGCCCTCGACCCAGCCGATCAGGTCGGCGGCGCGGGCGTCGCGCTCGTTCCCGGGCAGCACCGCCAGCAGGTCGGCCAGCGCCTCGGGCTCGTCGACGACCACGCCGCCCTTCAGCAGCGCCCTGGCCCAGGCGGCGTCGCGCTGGCGCAGGGCGGCGCGGGCCCAGCCGATGTGCACGTCCCGCGCGCCGCGCCGGTCGGCGTCGGCCCCGGCCCCGGCCGCGCCGTCGCCGGCCTCGGCGCCGCCGCCCACCGGCAGGCAGACGATCTCCAGCGGCGGCAGGCCGAACAGCTCGGTCCAGGTGGCCAGCGGGGTACGGGCCAGGATCTCGCGCAGCCAGGCCGCCCTGGTGCCCACCGGCCCGCCCGCCCGCCGCCCGGGCGCGAACGATCCGGTCGGGTGGAACGGGACGCCGTCCCTGGCCAGGTCCTCGTCGTGGACGCGCGGCGGTACCACCATGATCCAGGTCTGCCGCCGCTCCCGTACCGTGCGGGTCTCGGGCCGCAGGCAGCCGCGGGCGCGCACCGCCATCCGCCGCCCGTACGCCGAGCCGGGCAGCCGGGCCAGCAGGTCGGAGGCGAGCTGCCGGACGTCCTTGCCGCGGTCCTCCAGCGCCTCCTCCAGGAACTCCTCGTCCGCGGCCGACAGCCCGCGCTCGAACGTGGCCAGGTACGCGGCGCGGTCGGGCGCCGGCTCCCGCGACCAGGTCTCCCGCAGCGCCGCCCGCGCCGCCGCCGGGTCGGTGCCGCGCAGCCGGGTCAGGTGGGCGACCCGCTGCTGCCGCGTCCCGGTCTCCCACACGTCCGTGCCGCCGCCCGGGTCCTCCCCGGCCCCGACCAGGTAGGCCCAGTCGGTGTTCTGCAGGGCCAGCCAGACCCCGCGCCGCCCGGCCGCGGCGGCGATGGCCGGACGCAGGACGCGGTCGGTGCGGCCCTTCTCCAGCAGCTCGGGAAGCAGCCGCGAGGGCACCCGGTAGCCGTGGCGGGCGGCGGCCTCCAGCCATTCCGGCAGCACCCGTATCTGCTCGCCGCCGAGGATGCGGGCCAGCCGCCGGCCCGCCGCGGGCGGCACGGCCGGGACCTCCTCCTGCGGGGCGGGCGCGACCGGCTCGGCGCCGGCCTGCGGCCTGCGCCCCGCCCGCCGCCGCACCGCCAGGACGGCCGCCTGGTCCAGCAGCCGCCCCGCCGGGTCGCCGCCCTCCGCGGGCGCCTCCGGCAGCGCGGGCACCGGCCGCCGTTCCGTGCCCAGCAGCGCCGCGGTGACGTGCTCGCTCCACAGGCTCACAGGATCACGACCCCCTCGTCCGCGGCCCAGGCGGCCAGCGGCAGCATCCCGCGCGGCGACCACTCCCCGGCGAACGTGACCGGGGCGCCGCCCGACACCGCCAGCAGCCGCCACGGGTCGGCGGGCAGCAGCGCCAGGGCGTCGCCCGCCTCGTCGACGATCCGCGGATCGCCGGAACGCGAGAGACGCACCCCGCGCAGCACCGCGGGCCAGCGGTCCAGCCACGGATCGCGGGCCAGCGCCGCCGCGTGGCCGTCCAGGAACTCCGCGATGGACCGGCCCTCGGGCGCCGCCGCGGCCGCCGCGCCGTGCCGTTCGAGGACCAGGGCCCGCAGCGGCTGCGCCCCCGGGTAGAAGGCCAGCTCGGCGTCGATCTCCGTGCCCACCAGCAGCGAGGAGTCCAGGGGACGTCCGGGCGCGGCGAACGACAGCACCAGCGCGGGCCGCCGCGTCCGGCGCCCGAGCAGCCACACCCTCCTGGTGGTGAGCTGGTCCTGGGCGACGTCCCGGGCCCCTGTCACGCACCACAGGTCCCGCACCCGTTCACCCTTCCGGACGACCTCGTCCTGCGGGACCGTGAAGCCGATCCGGGAGCGCACCGTCGCGCGCATCGCCTCCGGCAGTTCCTCGCGCCGGTCGTAGGCCCGGACGAGCAGGCGCAGCAGGGCGTACTCCTCCAGCAGCCGGTCCGGCCAGCCGGGCCGCCGCGGGATCCCCGCCAGCCCCCTGATCTGCCCGGCCAGGGTGCCCGCCTGCGCGTCCACCAGCCGCCGGGCCGCGTCGTCCCAGAGCCCGTAGGGGGCCTTCTCCGCCTGCGCGAGGCCGTGCGTCACCTGGTCGCGCAACCACTGGTCGAGCTCGGCCAGCCCGCCGCCGACCCGCTGCTCGCGCCGTTCGGCGGTCTTGGGGTCCCGCGCCGTCCCGGCCCCCGGCCGCCCGTGCTCCCGCGCCGTCCCCTCCCGCGCCGTTTCCGCCCGGGCCCGGCGCCGCTCGATCCACTCGGCGGCCCAGGGCGGCCGTGCCCCGCCTTCGGCGGCCCCCTCACTCCACAGCAGGAGCAGGCCGAGGGCGTGCTTGCAGGGCACCTTGCGGCTCGGGCACGTGCAGCGGAACGCGGGCCCGGACAGATCGACCGACGTGCGGTAGGTGCTCGCGCCGCCGCCCTCGCACTCGCCCCAGACGGCGTCGGCGTCGTGGCCCGTGCCGCTCCACTTCGCGGGCCGGGCGACGTCACCCGCCGCCTTGGCCGACGCCGCGTCCGGCGCCAGCCCGAGCACCTGCTCCCGATCCCACCGATCGCTCACACTCTCGAAACTATCCGTGAGGTACGACATTCACCGCCGTTCGCGCCGGCCCCTCCGGAAAGACGGAGCCAAGGACGGAGCATGCACGCACCGGCCGTGCACGTACGCGCCACACGCATGCGCCACCCCTATGCGCCACCCGTACGCGGCGGTGCCGTCAGAGGCCGGGCGGGGTGGGCAGATCGGGCAGGGCCGCCGCGTCGGGGGTCAGCAGGAGCCCGCCGGTGAGCAGGGCGCCCAGGGCCACGGCGGCGAAGAGGGCGACCCAGGCCAGGCCGGGCACGCCGGTGAGGTGGGCCAGCTGGTCGGCGTCGGAGCTGGGGGCCATGTGCCGGGCCCGCATGCGCTGGAGCTCGGCCACCGGGCGGGCGGCGGCGAACAGCAGGAAGAAGGCCGCCAGGTAGGCGAAACCGGCCTGGATCTTTGCGCCGCCGAACCAGGAGACCCCGAAGATGATCGCTCCGGTGGCCACGATGGACAGCACCCCGTAGGCGTTCCGGATCATGATCAGCATCGCGGCCAGCAGGGCCAGCGAGAACCACAGCATGAGCGTGATCCGGCCGTCCGCCAGCAGCACGGCGAACAGCAGGCCCAGCAGCGGCGGGGTGAGGTACCCCGCCATCGCGGTGAAGATCATTCCGGGGCCGTGCGGCTTGCCGCGCGAGACGGTGACGCCCGAGGTGTCGGAGTGGAGCTTGATGCCGTCCAGCTTCCGGCCGGTGGCCAGGGCGATCAGCGCGTGCCCGCCCTCGTGCGCGATCGTCACGACGTTGCGCGCCACCCGCCACGTCGGGCCGTGCAGGACGGCGCCCAGCGCGACCAGCCCGACCAGGATCACCAGCCACCAGGGCGGATCAGGCTGAGTCCCCGTCACCCGGTCCCACAGATCGGCGATGCTTACCGTCTCCACGTCCACCTCGAATGTCCTCGTCGCGCGCGGTGCCCCAGATTAGGACGTCCGGCATAACGTTCGCGTTCGGTTCTTTTCGCGTGGCATGGCCGATCTCCTGTGGTGCGCGTCACTTCCCCGCGGCACGGTGCCCTGGACGGTCGGCGGCTGCGGTGTCGGCGTCGGTGTCGGCGGCGTCAGCGGCGGCGGGAGGACGGGCCCGGGGCCGCCGGGACCGTCACACTGATCTCGCCGCCCAGCCGCGCGCCCAGGTCGAGCTCCAGGTCGTCCCCGCTCCAGAAGCGCCCCGGGTCGAACCAGTTCGGGCGGCGCCCCGCGGGCAGCAGGCCCATGGACTGGTAGGTCACGGCGACGATCTCGGCGCAGAACGCGGTCTCCAGGTTCATGTCCCGTTCGGCGGGACGCCGGAACGGGACCCGCCCCCGCAGCCACCGGGACGCCATCCGCGAGGTGGAGGGGAACGGCGTGCCGTCCAGCCGTGCCACCGCCTTCAGCGCCGCGTTCTCCATCTCCCGGCCGGCGGGCGGGTCCAGCTGCCGCAGCCAGGCGCGCTGCCCGTACCGCGTCCCCCACGCCACCACGGCGTCGCGCAGGTCGTGCAACTGGGCGCCCCGGTGGTGGCTGCCGGTCCACATGTCGCGCAGCGAGCGGCCCAGCTCGGCGTGCCACATCAGCGGGGGCAGATCGTCGATCACGATGGACATGCCGACGTGGTTGACCGGGCTGTTGGTGGTCATCTGGATCGCGCGGTCGGCCACCGTCCGGCCGCGGAACAGCCACACGTCGCCGGTACGGGTCAGGTCGACGGCCTCGTCCAGGCCGATGCTGGTGCCGGTCATGATCGCTACCCTAGGCGGATGCGGTGGTGGAAGGTGCTGGGAGTGGCGGGGTTCGTCGGAGTCGCGGCGACCGGGGCGGTGATCGCGCGGGCCGAGCGGCGCCGGCGCGCCTACTCCCCGGACGAGATCAGGGAACGCCTGCACCGGCGTCTCGCCGAGGCGTCCGAGGCGCCCGAGACCTCCGGCCCCTCCTGAGGCGCCTCTCCGCGAGGGGTCAGCGAGGGGGCCCGCCGGGAAACCGGGCGGTGCGGGGATTTCCCGGCCTGTTCACCGAACGGGCCGTTCAAATCGGGAGATAGCGCCCCGCGTGCTTAATCGTTCTGCCAAGTCCGCGTCAGGCGGTAATGGGGCTGCCTAATGTCTGGTCCGCATCAGCAGGCGGACCGGGGGGAACGGACGGCGATGCGGGACGAGCATGGGGCGGGGCCGGGCCCGCGCGGCGCGCGGGCGGGCTATCGGGATCTTGTCAGGCTGGCGTACTTCGTCCTTCCGGGGACGGGCAGCCGCGTCTACCGGCTGGCCATGGCCCGCAGGATCGTCGAGGTGACCGGGGCGCGCGGCGGCCACGCGCGGCGCCGGACCCGCGTGCTGCGCCGCGCCATGCGCCCGTCCCGCCGATGGCGGATCGGGCTCGGGCCCTGGCTGCGGGCCGCGCCGCCGCGGCTGCCCGACCCGGCGGCGACCACGGCGCTGGCGGCCCTGGAACCCCCGGTGCGGGTGGCCTGCGTGCTGCTGTCGGTGGCGCGGACGCCCCGGTACGCGGTGCGCGACCAGCTGGTCGCGCTGGGCGTGCGCGACCCCTGGCCGGTGATCGAGGCGGCCGGCGCGGCGGCGGACCGGGTGTTCCCGGGCGATCCGCAACGGCCGGGCACCGACCCGTTCGGCCCGGTGCGGCGGCCGGTCCGCCACCGCCCGCCGGTGCCGGCCGGGGTCGCGTTCGTCCTCACCGCGGGCCTGCTCGGCGTGATGGTGGTGAGCGAGAGCGGGGGCCGTGCGCCCCTGGGCGGCACCTCGTCCGCCGCGGCCCGCGACGCGCGGCTGCTCTCGGCCGCGCCGGACGCCTGGCGGCGCGCCCCGCGCGGCCTGGACGTCTGGCCCGCCCGCGGTGACCTGACCGGCGACGCCGCGTTCCGGGAACGGGCGCTCCGCGCCTGGACGGCGGCCACGCGCGCCGGCGGGGCGGGGCGGGAGGGCGATCCGCAGCTGCTCTTCGCCGGCCGGGTGGACGGGCGGCCGGTCGCGTTGCTGCGCCGGGGCGACAAGGTCGGCCGCTTCACCGGCCCGGACGGCCCCCTGACGCTCTCGGCGGCGGGCACGGACGCCGAGGCCCCGATGGCTCTCGGAGGCGGCCGGTACCTCCTCGCCCCTTGGGAGAGGGCGGAGACCCTCACCGGACGCAAGGTGGCCCTACGCCACGGCGTCACCGAGCCCGTGACGCCCCGTACACCCTGCGGGAGGGGGCCGCTCTTCCACCTCAAGGGCACGGACGGGGGCCGGACGGTGGGGGAGTTCGGGGGGCCGCGCCCCGTCACGGTCACCTACCGGCCGCCCTCCTCCAAGTACGCGTCCGCCGGACACGAGTCCGGCCCCGGGGCGCGGGACGCGTCCAGGCCGCCCACCGAGCTGAAGATCGACGGCCTGCGCGTCTGGGATCGCGTGGCCTGCCTCACCCCGATCCCCGCGCGTCCCGTGGCCGCGGCGACGGCGTGGGAGTTCTGGTCGGGCGTGCTGCCCAAGGGCGGGGGCCGTGCCCAGTGGGTGTGCGCCGGCATGGCCTTCGCCGGTGGGGGGACCGCCGCGCAGGGAACGCTGCTGGACAAGGACAAGGCGCACGACACCGGCTGGTGCGACGACCGGCGCCCGGCCGGCGGCACCTGGTGGCGGTCGGCCCGCGGGGACTGGTACTACCTGGCCGCCGCCGCCCGCGGCCTCGTCCCGCGGGCGGAGGGGCCGCTGCGCCGGAGCAAGGTCAGCGAGCGCCTCCTGACCGCCGTCCCGGCCGGCCCGGCGGACCGCCGCCCCGCGGGACCGGTGACCGTCAGCACGCGCCCCGCCTGACCGGCGGAGCCGGGCGGGGCGGTCAGTCGGCGCTTACCGTGGTCGTGCACACTGAGGGCATACCGAATATGGTTCAGCCGGTGGTGCGAGACTCGGCGAAAGGGGCTGGGATGGGCAAGGGGCCGTTGGCCGGAGTACGGGTGGTCGAGCTGGCCGGGATCGGCCCGGGGCCGTTCGCGGCGATGCTGCTGGCCGACCTGGGCGCCGACGTCATCCGGGTGGACCGCGTGTCCGCCGTGAAGGCGGGCGCCGCCGCCGGTGGCACCGACTTCAGCAATCGCGGCAAGCGCTCGATCGCCGTCGACCTGAAGAGCGAGCGCGGCAGGGAGGTCGTGCTCGGGCTGGTGGAGCGGTCGGACGTCCTGCTGGAGGGATTCCGGCCGGGGGTGACCGAACGCCTCGGCCTGGGCCCGGACGACTGCCTGGCCCGCAACCCCAGGCTGGTGTACGGCCGGATGACGGGGTGGGGGCAGGAGGGCGCGCTGGCGCGCAGTGCCGGGCACGACATCGGCTACATCGCCGTCACCGGTGCGCTGCACGCGATCGGGCGGGCGGGCGGCCCGCCGCAGGTGCCGCTCAACCTGCTGGGCGACTTCGCCGGGGGCAGCATGTACCTGGTGGTCGGCGTGCTGTCGGCGCTGCTGGAGTCCAAGACCAGCGGGCGGGGCCAGGTGGTGGACGCCGCGATCGTGGACGGCACCGCCCACCTGTCCACGTTCATCCACGCGATGATGGCCGGCGGGCTGTGGCAGGACCGGCGCGGGAGCAACATGCTCGACACCGGCGCCCCCTGGTACGACGTGTACGAGACCGCCGACGGCCGGCACATGGCGGTCGGCGCGATCGAGCCGCAGTTCTACGCCGAGTTCGTGCGCCTGCTCGGCCTGGAGGGAGAGGAGGGGCTGCCGGGCCAGCACGACCGGGAGCGCTGGCCTGAGCTGCGCGAGCGGATCGCCGCCGTGTTCAGGACCCGGACCCGGGACGAGTGGGCGAAGGTCTTCCTGCCCAGCGACGCCTGCGTGGCGCCGGTGCTCTCCCTCAAGGAGGCCGCCGAGCACCCCTACAACACCGAGCGGGACGTCTTCCTGGAACGGGACGGCCACCGCCAGCCCGCCCCGGCGCCGCGCTTCTCGCGCACCGACGCCGAGACCGATGGGGTGCCCGCACTGCCGGGCGGGCAGAGCCGCGACGTGCTCACGGAGCTGGGCTTCGAGGACGTGGAGGGCCTGCTGGCCGACGGGTCGGTCGTGCAGAGCTGACCGCGCCCCGACGGACGGGGATGGCTTTGCCCGGTCCATCCCCGTCCGTGGTCTCGGGTGCGGTGAGGCGCGTCCTGATCGGTGGTCAGGCGGTGGCCTCGGTCACGGCCTCCCGCCACAGGGCGAGGGCCTCGTCGATCTGGCCGCTGTCGACGACCAGCGCCGGGATCATCCGGACGACGTTGCCGTGGGCGCCGCAGGTGAGCAGGAGCAGGCCCCGGTCGGCGGCGGCCTTGTGGGCGCGCTGGGCGGCGCCCGGGTCGGGCTCGCCGCCGGGCGTGGTGAACTCGCTGGCCTGCATCAGGCCCAGGCCGCGGACGTCGCCGACCGCGGGATGGTCGGCGGCGACCTTGCGCAGGCCGTCCTGGAGGCGCGCGCCCATCTCGGCCGCGTTCTCCACCAGGCCCTCGTCCTGGATGACGTCGAGGGTGGCCAGTGCGGCGGCGCAGGCGACGGCGTTGCCGCCGTAGGTGCCGCCCTGGGATCCGGGCCAGGCCCGTTCCATCAGCGCGGCCGGGGCGGCGATCGCCGACAGCGGGAAGCCGCTGGCCAGGCCCTTGGCGGTGATGAGGATGTCGGGCCGGACACCGGAGTGCTGGTGGCCCCAGAACCGGCCGGTGCGGCCGAAGCCGGTCTGCACCTCGTCCACGATCAGCAGGAAGCCGTGCCGGTCGGCGCGCTCGCGCAGGCCCTCCAGGAACGCCGGCGGCGCGGGGATGTACCCGCCCTCGCCGAGCACGGGCTCGACGATGAACGCCGCGATGTCCTTCGGGGCGCCCGAGGTCGCCAGCACGTAGTCCAGCTCGCGCAGCGCGAACCGGGTGGCCTCGTCCTCGCTCCACCCGTACCGGTAGGCGGTGGGGAACGGCGCGACCACGACCCCCGGCATCAGCGGGCCGAGCCCGGCGCGGAACTTGGTGCCCGCGGTGGTGAGGGCGGCGGCGCCCATGGTGCGGCCGTGGAAACCGCCCTGGAAGACCAGGATGTTCTGGCGTCCGGTGGCGTGGCGGGCCAGGCGGACCGCGGCCTCCACCGCCTCGCTGCCGCTGTTCATGTAGAACAGCGAGTCGACCCCTTCGGGCAGGACTTCGCCGAGGCGTTCGGTGAGGCGCAGCAGCGGCTCGTGCATCACGGTCGTGTACTGGCCGTGGATCAGCGTGGCGACCTGCCGCTGGGCGGCCTCCACGACCCGGGGGTGGCAGTGCCCGGTGCTGGTGACGCCGATCCCGGCGGTGAAGTCGAGATGGCGGCGGCCTGCCTTGTCGTAGAGGTACACGCCCTCTCCGCGCTCCGCCAGCACGGGGGTGGCCTGCTTGAGCACGGGGGACAGCTGAGCCATGCGACCCTCCCAGTAGGATTGTTGACAATCTGCAGGATATGCCAACACGGGACCGGTCCTGCTGTCCAGTCTCGTGAAGGCAAAGGCTGTGTGGCCCTGTGGCCGGCCCATGGACCCACGGCCCTGTGGCCGGCCCATGGCCCAGTGGACTCCCCTGGCCGTGCGGCGGGCCCGGGCCCGTGCCCGTCGCCGTTGACGGGCCGGGCGGCATCGGGAGCCGCTGAGGGCTCGTCCGGGCCTCGCTCAGGGAATACGGAGCCGCTCGATGGAGTCGGTCATGTGCTCCTCGATGAGGCGCAGCAGCCGCTCCTCCTCGCCGTCGGAGATGGCGTCGACGAGGCGGCGGTGCTCCTCGACCAGCTCCTGCGGCTCGGGATAGGTGTCCTGCAGGGCGTTCAGGCACATCCGGGTCTCCACCAGGAGCGTCTGCGCCATGCGCTCCAGGCGCGGGCTGCCCGAGGCGCTGACCAGCACCTCGTGGAACGCCTGGTCGGCGTCGCTCATGGCCACCCGGTCGCGCTGCCGGGCGGCCTCCACCAGGTGGTCCAGCGCCTCGGTGAGCCGGGCCACCGCCTCGCCCCGGTTGCGGTCCATCACCAGCGTGCACGCGGCCCGCTCGATGGCCAGCCGGGCCAGGTAGACGTCCTCCACATCGCCCTGGTCCAACGTGATCACGAACAGCCCGCGGTGCGGTTCGCTGTGCAGCAGGCCCTCCTGGACCAGGCGCTGCATGGCCTCGCGCAGCGGTCCGCGGCTGATCCCCAGGCGTCCGGCCAGCTCGGCCTCGCCCAGCTGCTCGCCGGGAGCCAGCGAGCCGTACATGATCGCCGACCGTAGCTCGTCGTAGACGATCTCGACGGTGGACTTGCGGGGGACGGGTTCAAGCTCACCCAATCGGCCCATATCGAGGGCCCCTCTCTCAAGTTGTGCGCGGAGTCGCACCCGGCTCGGCGCCGCCGGAGGCCGCACCGGAGACCGCCGTGACCTCGGCGGTGAGGGTCGCGGTGAACGCCCCGGCCAGCGCGGTGGCGCCCGCCGTGGCGAACAGCGCGCCCAGCCCGGGACGGGGACGCAGCACGTCGGCGGCCCCGTCGCCGGTCGCCGCCGCGAGCCGCAGCCCCTCCCAGACGCTCACCTGGTTGGCGGTGAGGACGGGCTTGCCGAGCCGGTCCTCCAGGTCGTCCAGCCAGGCCACGGTGTGGAGGGCGGTGTCGGGGACCAGGACGGCCTCGGCCTCCGGATGGTCGTTGGCCGCGACGAACTCCAGGACCTCCTCGCGCCCCAGCGTGCCGACCTCGGCCGCGGTGATGATGCCGCGGCACGACAGCGCCACGACGTCGATGCCGGCCTTGCCGAGGAAGCCGGTGAAGTGCCCGGCCACGTCCGACGGGTAGGTCGCCGCGACGGCGACCCGGCGCAGGCCGAGGTGGCGGGCCGCGTGGACGAACGCGAACGAGGTGCTCGACGAGGGCGCCCCCGCGGCCTCGCACACCCCCGCCACCTGGGTGGCCGCGCCGTCCCAGCCGAAGACGAAACTGCCGCTGGTGCAGGCCCAGACCGCGGCGCGCACCTCCAGCTCCCGCAGCTTGCGGGCGCCCTCGGACAGCACGTCGGCGCCGCCCACGTCCAGCAGGGCGTCCACCCGGTGGGCGTCCTCCCGCATGAGCGTGTGCACCACCGGCAGGCGAACGTCACCGAGGATCCGTTCGATCACCGGATAGTCGTCCTCGGCGCTGTAGCCGGGGTACAGGAATCCGACGCTCGCCACCATCCGACCTCCGATCCGGGTGCTCTTGCAGATTGTTGACAAATTTACCACTGCTTTGCTCGGGTCCCCGGGCCGTGCCCAGGGACCGCCGGGCGTCGCGAGCGGCGGTTCAGGCCGCGGTCGCGCTGGTGAGCTGCACCAGCCACTGGCCCTCGCCGGCCGCCCGGCAGCCCATGGCCCGCAGCGCGGAGCACATGGTCACCTGGTTGGCGGTGAGGACGGGCTTGCCGATCATCCGTTCCAGCGGAGCGATGATGTCGTAGGTCGGGACGTTGGTGCAGCTGATGAAGACGGCCTCGGCCTCGTCGCGGTCGACCGCCGAGACGGCGTTCACCACCTCGCCGTAGCCCACCTTCCAGATGTGGTTGAGCAGGCCCATCCCGACCGACGACACCACCCCGATGCCGTGCGAGCCGAGGAAGGTCACGAGCCGGTCGGTGACGCTGTCGATGTAGGGCGTCACCACCGCGATGCGGCTGATGCCCAGCAGCGCCAGCGACTCCACCAGGGCGCCCGAGCTGGTCGTGGCCGAGGGCGCGCCCGCGTTCACCATCACCTGCTGGAGCTCGCGCTCGCCCTGCGCGCCCCGGATGAAGCTGCCGGACGCGCAGGCGTAGGCCACCGCCAGCGGTTCGGGCGCCAGCACGTCCCGGGTGGCCTGGCGGACGATCGAGTGGTCCGACAGCGCGGAGGCCATCTCCACCGTCACCGGGACCGGCACGTACGGCAGCCGTGTCATGAACAGCGATACGTCGTCGGGCGTCCAGCGCCACAGCTCCCGGTCGAGCGCGAAGTCGAACGGGGCCACCACGCCGATGCCGTGCTGGGCGGTCAGCTCGGGGCCGACGATCAGCTGAGGGTCGAATGCCATTCCCCCGCCGCCGCTCAGCCGTCGTGCCGTCGGTACACCAGGCGCTCGCCCACGCCGCCCGAGCGCCACACGTCGTTGCACGCCTCGGCCATCCGGTCGAGCCCGTCCACGATCGTGGCGTAGACGTTGCCGGGGACCCAGCCCACGTCCCCGTTGAGCAGCAGGTTGTTGCGCCCGTAGAAGATCGCGAGATCGATCACGCCGGGAAGCGCGTCGATGCCCTTCTCCTCCTTGAAGCCGCGGTCGAGCATCCCGCCGTGGAAGTCGAAGAAGACCACGTCGCCCGGGATCGGGGTGACCGTCGGGTTCTCCTGGCCGATGTCCTCGGTGGTGAACCGCTCGACCATGGTGTAGACCTCGTTGCGCGCGTACTTGGCGTGGTACGCGTCCCCGCCGAGCGGCAGCGACCGCCAGACCGCGTCGCAGGTGCGGGGCGCGTCCTTTTCGAGCAGTTCCGCGACGCAGGAGACGCCGCGGCGCTCCAACGTGATGGTCATGAGCTTGGGCATGCCGGCCTCCCCGGGCACAGGGGTGGCGACTCGTCGCTCACCCGAGAGGACTCTTCCGATTAGAGCGCCTTGGGATCCGCCCTGGCCTGTGGAACGGTTGCGACGGTCTTGCAGCACGTGATCAATGCGGCTACCTGGCGTTTTCTCGCCGTCTTCGGCGCCGCGCTGATTGTTGACAATCCTACGAAGGCTTCCTAGCGTGTCAATGCCCCCACGCGTTGCGTTCTAGTTAAATGAGTGACCCCAGAGAGTGAGGCCCATGGGGACGTCGCCGTCCACTTCCGGCGGACCGCCAGTGATCGTGGTACTTCAGGGCGACGACCGGCCGCCGGGCATGACCCCGGTCGAACGGATCGCCGACGTACGATATGTCACCGAGCGCGACCTGGGCAAACAGCTGCCTGACGCGGACATCCTGTTCATGTACGACTTCTGGTCGGAGGCGCTCGCGCGCGCCTGGCCGGAGGCGGGAGGCCCCGGCTGGGTGCACATCGCCAGCGCCGGCGTGGACCGCCTGCTGTTCCCCGCCCTGGTCGAGGGTGACACCATCGTCACCAACTCGCGAGGGGTCTTCGACGGGCCGATCGCCGAGTACGTCCTCGGGCTGGTGCTGGCCTTCGCCAAGGACCTGCCCGCCACGCTGCGGCTCCAGGCCGAGGGCGCCTGGCGGCACCGCGAGACCGAACGCGTGGCCGGCACCCGCGCGCTGGTCGTCGGCACCGGGCCGATCGGCCGGGCGATCGGCCGGACGCTGGCGGCGGCCGGGCTGCGGGTGGGCGGGATCGGCCGCACGGCCCGGTCCGGGGATCCCGACCTGGGCGAGGTGCTGTCCGACGACCGGCTGCACGAGGCGCTGGGCGAGGCCGACTGGGTGGTGCTGGCCGCCCCGCTCACCGACCGGACCCGTGGCATGATCGACCGCGTCGCGCTCGACCGGATGCGGCCCGGCGCCCGGCTGATCAACGTCGGCCGCGGGCCGCTGGTGGTGGAGGACGACCTGGTCGCGGCGCTGCGCGCGGGCCGGATCGCGGGGGCCGCGCTGGACGTCTTCGTGGACGAGCCGCTGCCCGCGCCCTCGCCGCTGTGGGGGCTGCCGAACGTGATCGTCTCCCCGCACATGTCGGGTGACGTGGTCGGCTGGCGGGACGAACTGGTCCGGCTCTTCGCCGACAATCTCGACCGCCGGCTGAGCGGCCGGCCGCTGCGCAACGTCGTCGACAAGCGGCTGGGCTACGTCCGCTCGGGCGACCCGGCCTCCTCGTCCTGAACGGCCCCGCCCGGCCGGGACCGGCCCGGCCGGGCGCCCGGCGCTTCCACCTCTCCTTCCCGACCCTCCCTTCCCACACCAGGGGGTACCGATGACCGGCACCGCGACGGCGGACCTGACCGCGACCGAGCTGCTGGCCGCCTACCGAGCCGGGACGCTGTCCCCGGTCGAGGCCACCGAGGCCGTGCTGGAACGGATCGACCGGCTCGATCCCCGGCTGAACGCCTTCTGCCTGGTCGAACCCGAATGGGCGCTGTCGGCCGCGCGGGCCTCGGCCGCACGGTGGCTGCGCGGCGAGCCGATGGGGCTGCTCGACGGCGTCCCCGTCTCGATCAAGGACGTGCTGCTCACCCGGGGCCGCCCCACGCTGCGCGGGTCACGTTCGATCGGTCCCGACCAGGAGTGGCCGGACGACGCGCCCTCGGTCGCCCGCCTGTACGAGCACGGCGCGGTGCCGGTCGGCAAGACCACCACCCCCGAGTTCGCCTGGAAGGGCGTCACCGACTCGCCGCTCACCGGGATCACCCGCAACCCGTGGGACACCTCCCGTACGCCCGGCGGCTCCAGCGGCGGCGCCGCGGCGGCCGTGGCGGCCGGGATGGCGCCGCTGGCCCTGGGCACCGACGGCGGCGGCTCGGTGCGCATCCCCGCCTCGTTCACCGGCACCTTCGCGCTCAAGCCCACCTACGGCCGGATCCCGCACTTCCCGGCCAGCCCGTTCGGCACCCTGGCCCACGTCGGCCCGATGACCCGGACCGTGGCGGACGCGATGCTGCTGATGGACGTGGTCACCGGGTTCGACAGCCGGGACTGGTCGGCGCTCGCGCCGCCGGCGGCGCCCTTCGCGCCGCCCTGGGCGCGGACCGGGGCGCCGGGCGAGCCCCCCGACCTCGGCGGCCTGCGGGTGGCCTACAGCCCCGCCCTCGGGTTCGCCACGGTGGATCCGGAGATCGCCGCGCTGACCGCCGCGGCGGTCGAGGTGTTCACGGAGCTGGGCGCCAAGGTCGAGCAGGTCGATCCCGGGTTCGGCGACCCCGTCGAGGAGTTCGAGGTGCTGTGGTTCGCCGGCGCCGCCAAGGTGACCGAGCACCTGACCGAACGGCAGCGCGCCGAGCTGGACCCGGGGCTGCGGGAGGTCTGCGAGCAGGGCTCCCGCTACTCGGCGGGCGAGTACCTCGACGCCACCGCCCGCCGGATGGAACTGGGCCGGATCATGGGCGGCTTCCACGAGCGGTACGACCTGCTGCTCACGCCGACGATGCCGATCGCGGCGTTCGAGGCGGGGGTCGAGTCGCCGCCGGACGGGCCGCCCGCGCGGTGGACGTCCTGGACGCCGTTCACCTACCCGTTCAACATGACCCAGCAGCCGGCGGCCAGCGTGCCCTGCGGCTTCACCGCCGGCGGCCTGCCGGTGGGGCTGCAGGTGGTCGGCCCCCGCCATGCCGACGCGCTGGTCCTGAACGCCTGCCTGGCCTTCGAGCGGGCCCGCCCCTGGTACGAGCACCGGCCGCCCTCTTCGTAACCGGCCGTTGCGCGGGAGAGCCACGGTGTCTAGTGTCCCAAACAAGCACATGCTTGGGCTGCTCTGGGAGGCTTCATGCACCGCGGCATCTACCTGCTCGAAGAGGTCGAGTTCCACCCGATGAACTCGCGCCGGCCCCTGGAGTATCTCCGCTGGCTGACCGCCTACAAACGGGAGGACGACGGGCTGGGCGCGGGCGCGCACGAGCTGACCGAGGGCATGTCGATCCGCTCGCGCGACATCGACCTGGTCGGCGCCTTCTACGCGGTCGGCATCACCGGGCATCCGCAGTTCAAGGTGGTGACGCTCTGGGACTGCCACGGCGGCTGGGACGGCGGCTGGCGGCAGATGCTGGAGATCTACGACGACGTCCAGAAGAACCTCTTCCTGTCCGATATCGACGACCTGCGGCATTCGGCCTTCTCTCGCCCCCTCGGCGCCGCCCCCGGCTCTCCGGCCGTCGCCGACCTGCTCGACGAGGGGTACGCGGCCCCGCTCTACCTCTTCGAGAGCGCCCAGGTCCGGCCGGGTGCCGCGCTGGACTACCTGGCCGCCGTCCAGGAGGAACGGGCGCCGGTGCTGGCCGAGCACGGGCACCGGCTCGTCGGCTCCTACGAGGTGCAGTTCTGCGACACCGAGGTCGTCACGCTGTGGGGCACCGACATCGACGCGCACCTGGAGACGCAGCGGTCCCGGGACGCGGCGCTCGGCCTGGACGACGGCGTGCCCGCCGACCACCGCCTGCTGAGCTGGCGCCGGAAGGCGCGCCAGTACCTGGAGGGCCCCTGGAGGGAGAACCTGCTCAGCCCGTACCCGGGCTGCAAGCTCGCGCCGCGCTGAGCCGCCGAGCCGCCGAGCCGCGCCGCGCCGCGCCGCGCCGCCGGACGGGGTCAGTCCGGCTCGCCGCGGTTCTTCAGCTCCTTGCGCAGCCTCTTCTCCTCGCGGCGCGCCTTGCGCTTGACGGTGACCGCACCCCAGAAGGAGAGGCCGGAGACGACGACGCGCGGCGAGCCCGGCGCGCCCGGGCCGCTGGCCTTGTGGTCGAAGCCCCCCATGATCCCGATGCCCGTGACGTGCACGGTCATGTCGTCGGGGGCGATGACGTCGATCCCGCCCATGAGCGCGAAGGCCCGGATGCGCACCTCCCCGGACGCGAAGACGGCCTCCCTCAGATCGATCTTCCCGCCGCCCCAGAAGGCGAACGCGGTGAACGTCTCGGGCACGGTCCACACGCCCTGCCGCTGGAACTCGCCCATGATCCCCACGCCGGTCCGCCAGCTCGGCGCGTCGCCCGCGGGCGCGGCGGGGTAGGCGTCGGCGGAGTAGGCGGCGGGGGCCGCGGCGCCGCCGGGGACCGGCAGGTCGCGGGTGATCGGCTCCAGCTCGGCGTAGGTCCTGGCCGCGTACACCGCGTCCAGGCGCTCGTCCAGTTCCTCCAGGGTCAGCCGCCCCTCACCCGCGGCGTCGCGCAGCACCTCCGCGACCCGGTCGCGGTCGGCGTCGGACGCGCGCATCTGGCGCGGGCCGGGGGAGGAGTCCGCCCGATCGGGGAGGTTCGTCATGGTCCGAGCCTAAGGCAGCGCGGCGTCCTCCGATGGTACGAGCCGGACCACGATCGACTTGGAGGTCGGGGTGTTGCTGACCTCGGCGGTGCTGTCGAGCGGGACGAGGACGTTGGTCTCGGGGAAGTACGCCGCCGCGCACCCCCGCGCCGTCGGGTAGGCCACGATCCGGAAGCCCGGCGCGCGGCGCTCCACCCCGTCGGACCACTCCGACACCAGGTCGACCCGCGCGCCGTCGGCCAGGCCCAGCGCCTCCAGGTCGGCCGGGCTGACGAACACCACGCGGCGCCCGGCCTTGACGCCTCGGTAGCGGTCGTCCATCCCGTAGATCGTGGTGTTGTACTGGTCGTGGCTGCGGACGGTCTGCAGCAGCAGCCTGCCCTCGGGGACCCGCAGCACCTCCAGCTCGTTCACCGTCAGGTTGGCCTTGCCGGTGGCGGTCGGGAAGCGGCGCTCGTCGCGCGGGGCGTGCGGCAGCGTGAACCCGCCGGGCTCGCGGATCCGCTCGTTGAAGCGCTCGAAGCCGGGCACCACCCGCGAGACGTGGTCGCGGACGACGTCGTAGTCGCGTTCCATCGCCTCCCAGCCGATGTCCGAGTCCGGCAGGACCGCGCGGGCCAGCCGGCAGACGATCGCGACCTCGGACAGCAGGTGCCCGGAGGCGGGGGCGAGGCGGCCCCGTGAGGCGTGCACCATGCCCATGGAGTCCTCGACGGAGACGAACTGCGGCCCCGACGCCTGCTCGTCGCGTTCGGTACGGCCCAGCGTGGGCAGGATCAGCGCCTGCTCCCCGGTCACCGCGTGCGAGCGGTTCAGCTTGGTGGACACGTGCGCGGTCAGGCGGCAGCGGCGCATCGCCGCCTCCGTGACGGCCGAGTCGGGGGTGGCGCGGACGAAGTTGCCGCCCATGCCCAGGAACACCTTCGCCGTGCCGTCGCGCATCGCGCGGATCGCGCCGACGGTGTCGAGCCCGTGCGCGCGCGGCGGCTCGAAGGAGAACTCCCGGGCCAGCGCGTCCAGGAACGCCGCGGGCGGCCGCTCGAAGATGCCCATCGTCCGGTCGCCCTGCACGTTGGAGTGCCCCCGCACGGGGCAGACACCGGCGCCCGGACGGCCGATGTTGCCGCGCAGCAGCAGGAAGTTGACCACCTCGCGGATGGTCGGCACGGCGTTGCGGTGCTGGGTGAGGCCCATGGCCCAGCACACCACGATCCGCTCGGCGCCCAGCACGTCGCCGAAGGTGGCGTCGATCTCGGCGCGGGTCAGCCCGGTGGCCTCCAGCACCCGGTCCCAGTCCAGGGCCTTGAGGTGCCGTTCGAGGTCCTCGTAGCCGGCCGTGTGGGCGTCCAGGAACTCGCGGTCGACCGCGCCCTCGTCCACGATCAGCCGGTTGAGGGCCTGGAAGAGCGCCAGGTCGCCGTTCAGCCGGATCTGCAGGAACCGGTCGGCGAGCGCGGTGCCCCGGCCCGTCACCCCGGACGGGCGCTGCGGGTTCTTGAACCGCATCAGCCCGGCCTCCGGCAGCGGGTTGACCGCCACGACGCGGGCCCCGGCCTTCTTGGCCTTCTCCAGGGCCGACAGCATCCGCGGGTGGTTGGTGCCCGGGTTCTGCCCCACCACGAAGATCAGGTCGGCCTGGTACAGGTCCTCCAGCAGCACCGAGCCCTTGCCGATGCCGATCGTCTCGTTCAGCGCGGAACCGGACGACTCGTGGCACATGTTGCTGCAGTCGGGCATGTTGTTGGTCCCGAACGCGCGCGCGAACAGCTGGTAGGCGAAGGCGGCCTCGTTGCTCGTGCGCCCGGAGGTGTAGAAGAGGGCCTCGTCGGGGGAGTCCAGCGCGTTCAGCTCGGCGGCCAGCAGCCCGAACGCCTCGTCCCAGGAAACCGGCTCGTAGTGCTCGGACCCCGACCGCTTGATCATCGGCTCGGTCAGCCGTCCCTGCTGCCCGAGCCACAGGTCACCGCGCCGTCCCAGCTCGGCCACGGTGTGCCGGGCGAAGAACTCGCGGGTGACGCGCCGTGTGGTGGCCTCCTCGGCGACCGCCTTGGCGCCGTTCTCGCAGAACTCGGCGACATGCCGCTTGTCGCCCTCCGGCCACGCGCACCCGGGGCAGTCGAAGCCCTGCTTCTGGTTGACCCGGAGCAGGGTCAGGGCGGTACGGCCCACGCCCATCTGCTCGTAGGACTGCCGCAGCGCCGCCGTGACGCCCGGGACCCCGGCGGCCCACTCCTTGGGCTTGGAGACCCGCAGCCCGTCGTCGTCGAAGTCCTCCCGGGGCGCTTTCCGGCTCATCGCTTCACATCCTCGCGTCCGTGTTCCCTCCCACTGTCGCACCAGGTGGCCGATGGTTTCACCGGCACCCACTTACACCAAGCGCTTGCTTGCCAACAGGAACGGCGTTACCGTCCCCGGGAGGACACGCCTTCGGCGATGAGGGAGGGCGCCCATGGGCGAACCGGTTCCGGTACGCGAGGTCACCGCTGAGGAGGTCGCCCGCTTCCGCGACCGCGGCTGGGCCAGGCTCCCCGGCCTGGTCGACCCCGGTTACGTGGCCGGGCTCCGCGAACGGGCCCTGGAGCGCCTGGGGCGGCGGCAGGGCCGGTTCCGCAACGGTTTCGTCGACCGGGCGTTCGGGCAGGACCGCGACATCGCCCGGCAGGACGAGGCGTTCGGCGCCCTGGCCATGTCGCCGCGGCTGGCCCGCGACGTCGTCCGCCTGCTGACCGGCGTCCGGTCCGTCCGGCTCCAGGTCACCAACCTCCTGGTCAAGGAGCCGGCGGACGGGGACGGGCACGGCGAGACGGTCTTCCACCAGGACTTCCCCTGGATGCCGATGGACCGGGCGGCGATGCTCACGGTCTGGCTGGCGCTGGACGACGTGCCCGCCGACATGGGCGCGCTGCGCTTCTACGAACGCTCCCACCTGTACGGCCCCCTCGGCCGCAGCTTCGTCCGGGAGGGCGACGACGCCCTCACCCAGCACCCCTGGCTGGCCGATCTCGACCTGTCCGAACCCTTCGACCTGGAGGCCGGTGACGCCACCGTGCACAGCAGCCTGGTGATCCACGGCGCCCCGGCCAACCGGCGCGACCGGCCGCGGCTGTCGTTCACCGCGACCTACTTCGACGCCGACACCCTCTACACCGGAGCGCCCTACGGGCAGACCGACGGCCTCGGGCTGACGGTGAACGCGCCGTTCGACCACCCGATGTTCCCGGTGGTGCGGGGATGACCGCCGTGGACACCGTCCGCGGCCCGGTGGACGGCCTCGGCGCGACGCTCATGCACTAGCACGTCTTCGGGCTCAGCCCGGAGATCCTCTGGAACTGGCCCGACATCCCCGAGGGCTGGGACCTGGAGCGGCGCGCCCGCGAGGCCGCGGGCAAGCTCAACGACCTCAAGGCCGCCGGCATCGACACCATCGTCGACCTCACGGTGATCGGGCTCGGCCGCTACGTCCCCGCCGTCCAGCGGGTGGCCGAGCTGACCGACGTCAACATCGTCGCCGCCACCGGCCTCTACACCTACGACGCGCTGCCCCCGTACTTCGGCAACCGCGGGCCCGGATCCCTCTTCGGCGGCCCGGACCGGCTCGCCGAGTTCTTCGTCCGCGACATCACCGAGGGCATCGGCCGCACGGGGGTCCGGGCGGGCATGCTCAAGTGCGCCACCGGCAGGCAGGGCATCACCCCCGGCGTGGAACGGGTGATCCGCGCCGTCGCCCGCGCCCACCACGAGACCGGCGTGCCGATCACCACGCACAGCGAGTCGTCCGTCCGCAACGGCCTGGACCAGCAGAAGCTGCTGGCCGAGGAGGGCGTGGACCTGTCCCGGGTCGTGATCGGGCACGCCGGGGACTCCACCGACCTGGACTACCTCGAAGAGCTGATCGCGGGCGGCTCGTACCTCGGCATGGACCGCTTCGGGATCGAGTTCACCTCGTTCCGGGACCGCGTGGCGACCGTCGTCGCGCTGTGCGAGCGCGGCCACGCCGGCCGCATGGTCCTCTCGCACGACTCGTACTGCTTCAACGACCGCTTCGACCCCGAGGTGGTCCGCCAGAGGCATCCGAACTACCACCTCCTGCACATCTCCCGCGACGTCCTGCCCGCGCTGCGCGCCGCGGGCGTCACCGAGGAGCAGATCGACCGGATGCTCGTCGACAACCCCCGCCGCATCCTCACGGGAGGCCGCCGGTGACCACCCCCGAGACCGCCACGGACTTCGACATCGCCAGTGACTGGCACGTGACCCGCCCGTACCCGTTCCTGCGCAGGCTGCGGCACGACCACCCGGTCTTCTGGAGCGACCACCTGCGCATGTGGGTGCTCACCCGCTACCCCGACGTCCGCGCCGCCTACCGCGACCACCGCACCTTCTCCAGCGTCGGGTCGCTCACCATCTCCCGCACCCTCACCGACGAGGTCAAGGAGACCCTCGGCGAGCACCGCTCGTTCCTGGACGACTTCGCCGCCAACGTCGACCCGCCCAAGCACACCCGGATGCGGCGGGCCATCTCCCGCGCGTTCACGCCCCGCGCGGTCGCCCGCCTCGGCGGCCTGTTCCGCGCGCAGATGGACGCCGTCCTGGACGAGCTGCTGCCCGCCGGCCGGGCCGACTTCACCGCCGAGATCGCCCACCTGCCCTCCGCCCGCCTCGCGGCCGTCTTCATCGGCGTGCCGCCCGAGGACGAGGAACGGGTCAAGCACTGGGTGACCTCGTGGTTCCAGCTGTTCCTGTCGCCCCAGCCGCCCGGCCGCCAGCGCGAGCTCGCCCAGGACTTCCTGAAGTACCTCGACTACGTGGACCGCCTGGTCACCGACCGCCGCGCCGAACCCCGCGAGGACTTCGTCTCGCTCATGGCCGGGCTGATCGGCACCGAGCTGTCGCACCGCGAGGTCGTCGAGACGATCAGCGCCCTGCTGCTGGGCGGCAACGACACCGTCCCCAACGGCCTGTCCAACGCCGTCCACCGGCTGATGCGCGAGCGGCACGTCTGGGAGGAGATCGTCGCCGACCCCGCGCTGATCCCCGGCATGATCGAGGAGAGCCTCCGGATCGACGGCGCCAGCCTGGGCAGCTTCCGCACCACGACCACCGACGTCACCCTGCACGGCACCACCATCCCGGCCGGGTCGCAGGTGCTCCTGCACGCCGACTCCGCCGGCCACGACGAGACCGTCTTCCCCGACCCCGAGCGCTTCGACATCCGCCGCCCCAACGCCCGCGACCACATGGTCTTCGGCTACGGCGTCCACCACTGCGTCGGCGCCGCCCTGAGCCGCCTCAAGATGGAGATCGCCTTCGAGCGCCTCACCACCCGCCTCCCCACCCTCACGCTGGCCCCCGGCCCCGACCCCGTCCACCGCAAGAGCATGGTCGGCCGCGGCTTCCAGTCCCTCCCCGTCCAATGGACCACCACTCCCTGACCCCCGCCGCGGTCACTGGGGTGGGCCTTCGGCCAGGCGGACGGGGGTGGTGTAGCGGCGGCCGTCGGTGTCGACCCAGCCGACGCGGACGATGTCGCCGGGGTGGTGGAGCAGGAGCAGGTCGGTCAGGGTCGCCGGGGAGTCCACGGGGCGGTCGTTCAGGGCGACGATGACCGCGCCGGGGCGCAGGCCGGCGGCCTCGGCGGGGGTGCCGGGGATGAGGTCGGCGATGAGCGCGCCGCTGGTCGCGGGCGGCGGCGGGCCGCCGGGCTCGGCGGCGCCGGGTGAGCGGACCTGGACGCCGAGCATGGGCGTACGGCCGATGTGGACGGTGGCCGAGCCCTCGCCCCGCTGGATCTGGCGGGCGACGGCGAGGGCCCGGTCGGAGGGGATGGCGTAGCCGCGCGGGTTGCCCTCCTGCTGCACGCGGAACGAGACGGACGCGGCGGTGTTCATGCCGATGACCTGGCCCGCGGTGTTGAGCAGCGGGCCGCCGGAGTCGCCCGGCCGGATGGGGGCGTCGGTCTCGATCATCGCGGTCAGCCGCTCGGTGCTGCCGTCGTTCTGGTCGGTGGCGGTGATCTGCCGGTCGAGCGCGGTGACCTTGCCGGTGACGACCGTGGGGGCGCCGCCCTTGCCGCCCGCGTTGCCGACCGCGGTGACCGGGTCGCCCGGCAGGACGGTGCGGGAGTCGCCGAAGACGGCGGGCCGGAGGCGGGCGGCGCCGCGCAGCCGGATCACGGCGATGTCGCCGGACTTGTCGTAGCCGAGGACCTCGGCGGTGAAGGCGCG
Organism: Actinomadura viridis; assembly: GCF_015751755.1. Lineage (GTDB taxonomy): Bacteria > Actinomycetota > Actinomycetes > Streptosporangiales > Streptosporangiaceae > Spirillospora > Spirillospora viridis. The sequence goes on along the minus strand of NZ_JADOUA010000001.1, from coordinate 5,444,741 downwards.
GCCGTTGTCGGTGACCGTGCCCCGGATGGCGGTCGCGCCCTGGATGACGTGGTTGTTGGTCAGGACGACGCCGGAGGAGTCCATCAGGATGCCGGTCCCGGCGGCCCTGGTGCTGCGCAGCCCCTGCTCGGTGTCGATGTTCACCACGCCGGGCCGCCGGCCGCTGGGCTCGGTAACGGTACGGGACGGCGACGCGACCGGCGGGGCCGCCGGAGGCCCCCCGCCCGACCGGTCCTCCAGCAGCGGGCGGCCGGCCAGGAAGGCGATGACCGCGACGAGGACGGCCAGGATCGCCAGGCAGCCGAAACAGCCGGAACCACGGCGTTCGGGGATCTCGTTCACCACGTGCCTCCTGGAAGGATCTTCTCCCGGGAGGTGAGAGCAGTCTAGGAGAAGTACCGCCGCGGGTTCTCGACCAGCATCCGGTCGAGCTGGTCCTCGGTGACGCCCGCGGCGCGCAGGGCGGGCAGGACGTCGTCGCTGATGTGGCGGTAGTTCCAGTTGGGCGCCAGGCCGCGCACGGTCTCGGGGTCGGGCCCGAACCAGTCGATGAAGCAGCTGGCGTCGTGGCTGAGGACCATCCGGTCGGCGTAGCCGCGCTCGCAGAGGGCGGCGATGGTGGCGACGCGGTCGGACGTGGGGTTGATGATGTCCAGCCCGAACCGGTCCATGCCGAGGATGGCGCCGGTGTCGGCGAGTTCCCGCAGGTAGTCCAGGTCGTTGCTGTCACCGGCGTGTCCGATGACGACCTTGCCCAGGTCCGCGCCCTCCTCCCGGAGGACCTTGACGACCGCGCGACCGGCGTGCACGGAGCTCTCGGTGTGGACGGTGATGGGCGCGCCGGTCTCGCGGTGCGCGGCGGCGACGGCCCGCAGCACCCGTTCCACACCGGGGACCAGGCCCGGCCCGTCCACGGCGCACTTGAGGAACGCGGCCCGCACGCCGGTGCCGGCGATGCCCTCGGTGAGGTCGCGGACGAAGTCGGCGATCATCGGGTCCGGGCCGTCGATCAGGGTGCCCGGCCCCCGGTGGTGGAACTGGAACGGCAGGTCGTTGTAGGTGTAGATGCCGGTGGCGACGATGATGTTGAGCTCGGGGACCTGCTCGGCGACCCGCTGGATCCGCGGGATGTACCGGCCCAGCCCCCAGACGGTCGGGTCCGCGATGGTGGCGACGCCCAGGCCCGCCAGCTCGCGGAGCCTGGCCACCGCGTCGGCGACCCGTTCCTCCTCGTCCCACCAGGCGCCGGCGCCGTAGTTCTGGACGTGCTCGGTGGACAGGACGAAGACGTGCTCGTGCATCAGCGTCCGGCCCAGCGCGGCGGCGTCGACGGGGCCGCGGGCGGTCTCGACAGAGGGCATGGGGCGGGTCTCCTCTGGACGGGGAAGTGATCTCCCTCCGTGCATACCGACCGGTCGACCCTCTGGCAAGCCGGGTGCCGGAGCGGCACGGCACCCGCACGGCCGGGGGCTTCAGATCGTCCTGACGACCTGCTCGTACTCCAGGCGAGGGTTCCGCGGGAACCAGGCGTCCGGGCCGGGGCGGCCGATGTTCACCACGGCCACCGGCTGCTGGTTGCCATCGGCCAGGAACTCCTTCTTGACGCCCTCCGCGTCGAACCCGGCCATCGGGCCCGCGGCCAGGCCGATCGCGCGGACGCCGAGGATGAGGTAGCCGAGCTGGATGCTGGCGTTGAAGCGCGCGATCCGCTCCCGGCCCGGGTGCGCGGCCAGCGACTCCCGCGCGTCCCGCTTGTGCGGGAACGTGGCCGGGAGATGCTCGTGGAAGTCGGTGTCCGCGGTGACGATCAGGGTCAGCGGCGCGGAGGCGGTCTTGGCCCGGTTGCCCTCCGCCATGAGGGGGACCAGCCGCGCGCGGGCCTCGGGGGAGCGCACCGCCACCAGCCGCAGCGGCTGGCTGTTCATCGCGGTCGGGCCCCACTTGACCAGCTCGTAGATCTCCCGGACCTGCTCGTCGGTGACCGGCTCGGCGGTGAAGGAGTTGGCGGTGCGGGCCTCGCGGAACAGCAGGTCCCGTGCGGTCTCGTCCAGGACCTCGCCGTCCGCGTCGGCCGGGGTCCGGCCAGTGGGGGCCTGAGGGTCGCTCGGGAGCGTCGCCATAGGGTCGCCTTTCTGTCGCGGGGCCGCCGGTCCCGCCCCGGGGCACGGGACCTACGGGCTCCAACCGGGCGACGGCGCGTTCTCTGCCCGCGTCAGGTGGTGGGGTCGGTCACAAACGCCGGGGGCGCGGCGCCTCCCGCGGGCCGTCCTCAACCGGCCATCCCCCGCCGGCGCGTTCGCCCGGAGGGCCATCCGGGGCACAGTGAGCGTCATGACATCCACGGCACGCGAGGGCGGGAGGAACGGCATGGCCCTGGACACCCCCGGCGGACGGACGCCGGGCACGGACCGGCGCGGCTGGGCCTGGCCCGAGCTACCACCGGGCGAGCTGGGACCGCCGTCCCCGCGGTTCGCCGTCCGGCACGCGGAGGCGCCGCTGGCCCCGCTGACGCTGCCCAGCGGCGACCGGATCCGCGCGGTCGCCCGGCACGAGGACATCCGTACCGTCCTGGCGCACTCGGCGGCGAGCCGGAACCTGCGCTACGAGGGCGCCCCGCGGCTGACCAAGGGGATGAGCCTGGAGGACAATCCCACCTCGATCCTCAACATGGACCCGCCGGAGCACACCCGCCTGCGCCGCATCCTGTCGGGCACGTTCACCCCCCGCCAGATCGAGGGCTGGCGGCCCCGGGTCGCCGAGATCACGGCCGGGCTGGTCGACGGCCTCGCCGCGGCGGGCGGCCCGGCCGACCTGGTCGAGGCGTTCGCCTTCCCGCTGCCGAGCCTGGTCATCTGCGAGCTGATGGGCGTGCCCGCCCGCGACCAGCCGCGGTTCCGGCGGTGGACCGAGCTGTTCCTGTCCACCGCGGACGCGTCCGCCGACGACCGGATGGCCGCCGCGATGGAGTTCGCCGGGTACGCGGCGGAGCTGGTCGCGGCCCATCGCGAGCGGCCCGGCGACGACCTGATCGACATGCTGGTGCAGGCCCGCGACGCCGATGACCGGCTCAGCGAGGACGAGCTGGTCGGCCTGGTCTTCGGGCTGATCCTGGCCGGCCACGAGACCACCGCCGCGCAGATCTCGCGGGGCGCGCTGCGGCTGCTGAGCCACCCCGAGCGCTGGGCCGCGCTGGCGGCCGACCCCGCGCTGGTCCCGGCGGCGGTGGAGGAGATCCTGCGCTACGACGGGCCCGGAGGGTACGGGGTGCTGCGCCGGATGACCGAGCGGGTGGAGCTGTCGGGCGGCGCGGTCGAGGCGGGCGAGGCGGTGTTCCTGCTGCTCCCGGCGGGCAACCTGGACCCGGAGGTCTTCCCCGACCCGGAGAGCTTCGAGGTGACCCGGTTCGCCGGGGAACGCACCGCCGACGGCGCCTGGGAGAGGGCGCGCCGCCCCCATCTCAGCTTCGGTCACGGCCCGCACTACTGCCTGGGGGCCAACCTCGCCCGGATGGAGCTGCAGGAGGCGTTCGGGGCGCTGGCCACCCGCCTCCCCGGGCTGCGCCTGGCGGGCCCCGCCACGGCCGTCCCCTGGATCGGCGAGGCGGTCATCCACCGCCCGGCCGAGGTGCCGGTCACCACCGCCGCCGAGGCGCCCGCCGCCCCCGCGAACGGGTGACACCGCCATGGACGGACGCGACGGGCACGACGAGGGCACCGAGGGCATCGACGAGGGCGTGCCGAACGTCGCCCGGATCTACGACTACCTGCTCGGCGGCAAGGACCACTACGCCGCCGACCGGGCGGCGGCCGAACGGCTGCTGGAGGCCGCGCCGGAGACCGCCCTCACCGTGCGGGAGAACCGGGCGTTCCTGCGCCGCGCCGTGACGCGGCTGGCGCGGGCGGGCATCCGGCAGTTCGTCGACATCGGCGCCGGGCTGCCCACGCAGGCCAACGTGCACGAGGTCGCGCGGCGGGTGGCGCCGGACGCGCGGGTCGTCTACGCCGACATCGACCCGGTGGTGGTCGCGCACGGGCGGGCGCTGCTGGCCTCCGCGCCGGGCGTGACCGTCGTGGAGGGCGACGTGCGCGAGCCGGAACGGATCCTGGCCGACCCCGCGGCGCGCGAGCTGATCGACCCCGCCGAGCCGGTGGCGGTGCTGCTGCTGGCGGTGCTGCACTTCGTCACCGACAAGGAGGACCCGGCCGGGATCGTCGCCCGGCTGCACGCGGCCATGGCGCCCGGCAGCGTCCTGGTGATCAGCCATGTCACCAGCGAGGGCAACCGGCCCGAGGCGGCCGGGACCGCCAGGAGCGTCTACGACCGGTCCACCGCGTCCATCGCGCTGCGCACCCGGGAGGAGATCGCCGCCCTCGCCGGCGACTTCACCTGGGAGGAGCCCGGGCTGGTCTACGCGCCCGAGTGGCGTCCGGACGAGCGGCGCGAGGTGGACCCGGCCGCCACCTTCCTGTTCGCCGGGATCGCCCGCCGCTGACGCTCCCGGCCGGGACGGGCGGTCCCGGACGGCGCGGTCCCGGGCGGCGCGGTCTCAGAACGGCAGGGAGAAGCGCTGGGCGGCGGCGATGGCGGCGCCGGTGAGGGCGGCCACGGTGAGGACGGACAGGCCGGCCAGGACGGCCCAGCGCCCGGCCTGGTACCCGGCGGGGACGCGGGTGGCGTCACGGCCCCGTACGGGCCAGGGGGCGCGGAGCGGGGCGGTGCCGGGCAGGTCGCGGCCGGGCTCGGCGGCGGTCCGCCGCCGGTCGGGGGCCAGGCCCGACGCCCAGCCCAGCAGATCGGCCACCTCGCCGGGGTCGGTGGCCAGCCCGGAACCGAAGTAGCGCACCTGCCCGGCGGCCTGGTCGAGCGCGCGGACGGTGTTGCCCAGGCCGACGTGGTCGAGCCAGCGGCGCAGGACGGCGTCCCCGTCCGGCGCCCCGTCCCGCTCCGGATCCGGGCCGGGGCCGGCGGAGACACGGCCCGGAGCGTCCGGGAGTGCCGGAGCACCCGGAGCACCCGCAGCAGCCTGGGTGTCCTGGGACGGGGCGGGCGGCGCGGCGGCCGTGCGGCCGATGTCCGTCCCGGCCAGCAGGTCGATCTTGGTGACGATGACCGCGACCCGCTTCCGGCGCCCCCGGTCGGGCCGGGACCGCAGCTCGTTCAGGACGCGCTGCAGCGTGTCGGCGGGGTCCTCCTCCGACGACGCCGCCGAACGCTCCACCCGCCGCCGTTCCTCCTCGGTGAGGGCGCGGCGGACCTGCGGCAGCGCGAACGGATCCACGACGAACAGCAGCGCCTCGCCGTGGTCCAGGTAGCGCAGCGACTCCACCTCGGTCGCCCCCGTGAAGTGCTCCCCGGCCGGGTCGAACAGGTAGAGGATCCGCCGGGCGCGGCCGGGCAGGTCCACGTCCACCATGGTGGCCAGCGGAAGCTCCGGCCCGGTCTTGGCGGCACGGCCGCCGCGCTCCAGCTCGCGGACCGCCCCCGCGTACGCCTCCGCGTGCCGCCGCTCGACGAAGGCCAGCCGCCCGCCGAGTGCCTGGGCGCGGGCGTGCAGGGCGCGGATGCCCAGCACCATGAACGTCGTCTTGCCCGCCGCCGGGCCGCCCACGAAGGGCAGCGGCTCCACCCGCACCCGCCCGATCCGTTCAGGCAGGCGGCCCGCGCAGTGCGGGCAGTACGCCGCCAGGCGGAAGCGGCCGAGGAACACCGTCGTGGGCAGCCGCGCGCCGCAGCGGCACACGTGCCGGAACGCGCCCGCCGGGCCGGGGGTGAGCCGCGGATGCCGCGCCCCGCACCCCGGGCACTCGTACACCGGCAGGGCGATCTTCTCGTAGCAGAAGGGGTGCGGGCAGGTCTGCAGGATCCGCCCGTAGGCCATGAAGACCCGTTCCACGGCGGCCAGCAGGAGCGCGCACACCAGCCACGCGGCGAGGCCGACCGCGGCGACGACCCCGTACAGCACCGTGAGCGCCGCCCCGAGCGCGGCGGCCGGGACCGCCGCCGCCGCGATACCGGCGCACAGGGCCAGCCACACGGGGAACGTGAAGAACCCCCACGGCCCGCCGAGCAGCGTCTTGGTCAGGAGCACCACGGTGCCGGACGCGGTCGTCCAGACGCGGGGGGCCACCGTACGGGTGATGGTCCACCAGTCCTGCCAGACCTGGCCGAGGAGGTAGTGCCGGTAGGAGATCTCCGGCTCCGCCACGGGGGAGGGGCCCTTCACGGTGGACGGCCCCAGCGTCCGGCAGGCGTGCAGGTAGTACAGGCCGAGCGCGGCGACGCCCGCGACGACCAGCGTGGTCGGGAACAGGACCGGGAACACCACCATGAACCCGAGCCACATCGCGCCCACCCACGCGGCGGCGAGCAGGAGCATGACGAGGGGGTGCACGGGTCACTCACCTCGTCCGCGGGCCTCGGCGACCAGTTCCCGGAGCGCGGCGCGCAGCTCGCGGTCGCCCGCGAAGTGCGCGTCCAGCTGCCGGGCCGACAGCCAGCGGCCCGCCGCCGACCGCGCCCAGGTCTCCAGCGCGGGTTCGGTGACGCCGCGCCGCCGGAGCCGCAGCACCACCTCCACCAGCTCGTTGCGCTGCGCCGTCTCCGCCGCGCGGACCGGGGCGCGGCCCGACCGGGCGCGCCCGGCCAGCCCGGCGGTCCACAGCTCGCCGAGGCGGGACCGCAGCGGGCCCGGCACCGCCTCCAGCAGCGCCGCGCGGAACCGGGGGCCGCGCCTGGCCAGCCGCTGCGCGGCGGCGGCCAGGACCGCGTCGGACAGCCGGGCCGGCGCCTCCGGACCCGTGATGACCGCGAACGCCTCGGCGGCCTGCCCGGCCCGCTCCGCCGTGACCGCGTCGGCGTACGCCTGGACGACGGCGGCTGCGCGGGACGACTCGCCCTCCGGGAGGGTCGCTCGGACCCGTGCCGCCAGCCGGAGCGTCGCCGGCGCGGACAGCGCGTCGTCCCCGCCGGGGGCGAGCCGGGCGAACGCGCGGGCCGGCAGCCCGGCGAGGAACGCGGCAGCCGTCCCGCCGGCCGCGAGCACGTCCGCGTGGGCCTCCAGCAGGGTGAGGCATTCGGTGGCCGACGGGGGCCTGCGCCACACCCTTTCCAGCGCGCGGCTCACGGCCGGGGCCGACCGCGGCTCCTCACCGGCCAGGCGCAGCAGCTCACCGGTCACCGCGACCCTGTGCTCGGGATGCCGGGCGCCCACCGACGCCAGCACCGGCAGCGCGACCACCGGGACCGCCCGGAGCCCTTCCGGAGCCTCGTACAGCAGGTCGCAGGCGTCACCGTCGAGCACCGCGCGCCGAACCTCGCGGCCCGCGTCGGCCAGCCCGGCCAGGACGCCGTCCAGCAGCGTCTCCCGGAGCCCGGAGGGGGCACCCTCCAGCGCCGCCGGCAGCTCCGCGGTGCCGCTCCGCGCACACCGTGCCGCCGCCGCGCGGGCCTCGTCCGCGCCGACCGTGACGCCCGCGTCCGCCGCCAGCGCGGCGATCCGCGCGACCTCGGCCAGATCGGGCGCCGCCGCCAGCGCGGACGCCACCGCCGCCGCGATCCCCGGTGCCGCACCGGCACCGTCGGCCACCTGGGCCACCCCGGCCGTCCTGGCCCGGCCGTGCACGACCAGTGCGAGCTCCAGGCCCATCGCGGGCACGCCCTCGGCCAGATCGCGCCACACCCAGCCGGGGACCGCGGCGCCGCGCCGCGCGAGCAGCCCCGCCACCGCGGCCTGCTCCTCCGGCGTCACCGTACGGTCGCCGCGGCACAGCGACAGTAGCGTCGCCGCCTGGTCCAGCGGCTCGGGCGCGGTACGGGAACCGGGCGCGGCGAGCTCGCCCAGCGCGTCCAGCCCGGCGAAGTCGAAGTCGCGCCAGCACGCGGCGACCGTACGGGCGAAGCGGCTCGGCGCCCGGACCGGCCGCGCCGGGGCCGCCCCCCGGCCCGCCGCGCCGCCCGGCCCGGCGGCGGGCTCGGGGACGGGGCCGGTGCGCGGGCCGGCGACATGGAAGGCGTGCGCCGCGTGGCGCTGCGCCGACGCCCAGACGTCCGGGGTGGTCCCGACCACCCGCTGGGCCGCGCCGTCGGGGTCGGCGCTGTAGGTGACGAACGACATCCGCGTCGCCGCCGCGACCGGCAGCGAGTACGACACCACGGCGATCCAGCGCGCGATCCGCTCCACGTCGGCGCCGATCAGCACCACCCGGCCGTGGCCCCGCGCCAGCACTCCGGTCACCGCGTCCATCAGCAGCGCGAGCAGGTCGTACGGGCCGGCGCCCGGTCCGGCCGGGGAACCGGGGCCGTCCGGGGAGCCCGAGCCGTTCAGGGAGCCCGAGCCCCCGTTCAGGGAGCCCGAGCCGTTCAGGGAGCCGGGGCCGTCCGGCCCGGCGGAGGCCGCCGCGTCCAGGTCGGCCAGCCACCGCGCCAGCGACTCCGGATCCGAGCCCGCGCCGGGGGAGAGGTCCTCCAGCGGCGGGAGCACGTCCGCGCCCGCCCCGCCGTCCAGCGGCTCGTCGGCCCACAGCGGGGCACGCCACAGCTCGGCGGGCCGCAGCCCCTCCAGTTCCTCCTCCTCGGCCACGACCGCGTGCGCGAAGAAGTTGCCGTACCGGCCCGAGTAGTCGCGCCCGAGATAGCGGCAGCGCAGCAGCAGCGGCCGTCCCGCCACCCGGTCGTACAGGAGCGCCACCGGGAACCGGCCCAGCTCCCCCTCGTCCGGGGAGAGCGGCGCCTGGGGCGGCGGGCGGTACGACAGGTAGGGGGTCACCTCGGCCCGGACGCCGTCGGGCAGCCCGGGCGTCTCCGCGACGAACTGGAAGCCCGCCCGGCCGGTGGGACCACGCCGCGCCGAGGTGTAGTGCAGCTGCCAGGCCACGCCGTCACCTCCCCTGGAACGGCGAGGGCCCCGCCGGGCCACCCGCCGCGGGCCCGGACCCGCCGCCGTTCCCGTCCCCCGAGCCCGGCCGCAGCCCGTCGAGCATCCCGAACCGGTACAGCAGCCACAGCAACGGGTCCTCGGCCCGGTACGGCCGCACGCCGCCCGCCCCGACCCGCCCGCCCTCGGGCACCCCGCCCAGCGCGGAGATGCCGAACAGCGCGTGGTCGGCGTACTGCTGGCGCAGGTAGGTGTCCAGCTGACCGGCCTGCCACTCGTGCAGCAGCGCGCGGACCTGCGCGTCCACCGCCTCCCTGTCGTCCAGGTCCAGCACGCCCGCGCCGGCGCGCGAACGGTGCAGCGCCGACTGCCGCAGCAGCGCGGGCCGCAGCACGTCGATCTTGGTCAGCGCCACCGCCACCGGCACCGACAGCGGCTCGCCCGGACGGGTCCCGTGCCGCTGCCGCAGCGCCTCGGTGACCCGCGCGATGATGTTGATCGGCTCGCTGTCCGGGTCGTCCCCCGGCACCGCGGGCAGGCCCGGCGCGGCCTCCACCACCGCGGCCCGCGCGCCCGGCAGCTCCAGCGGATCGACCAGGAAGATGATCGCGTCCGCCGCCTCCAGGTAGCGCAGATGCAGATCGCGGACCTCGCGGCTGCGCAGGTCCTCGCCCGCGGTGTCGAACAGCACCAGCGCCAGCGAGTCGTTGCGCGAACGCGCCAGCCGCCCCGGCGCGAACCGCGCCCGCCGGGTCCGGGTCAGCAGGTACACCAGCGGCTCCCGCGGCCCGGTCGCGGCGCTCGCGGTCGTCGGCAGCAGCCGCCGCTCCTCCAGCAGGGGCCGGGCGAAGTCGCGCTTGTACCGCTCGATCGTCCGGTCGTCGCACGCCACCAGCGACGCGTCCAGCTCCGTGCCGACCCGGTTCATCAGCTCGTGCAGCAGCACCGCGATGTAGGTGCTCTTGCCCGCGTTCTTGGCCCCGACCAGCGCGACGATCCGGCCCGGGGAGTCGACGTACGCCGACGGCAGCGGATTGTGGCACTCCGGGCACACCCGGGCACCGGTCGGCTGCCCGCAGTCGGGGCACGGCGCGTGGCCCCTGCGCCCCGGCGCCGCGAACACCGGCGGCAGCGACGCGCCCGCCGTGGACCCGAGATAGTCGGCCAGCCGGCGGTCCAGCACCGGATCGCAGCCCTGGCGGCGTCCCGCGCGCCCCCGGCAGCGGAACGGGATCCGTCCCTGCGCCACCACGGCGAAACAGTACGGGCAGGTCAGGCCCTGGCGGGAACGTACACCGGGCAACGGCACCCGCGACGCTAGCGGCACGGCGTCCTCCTGGCGGCGCGGAACGGCGAGGTCGGGAGCATCGTCACCTCGTGACCTGGAGACGGCGAACGGGGGGATCGCGCAGTTCGATCTCATCATCTTCGGCGAAGCAGCGCAGCCAATACCCCCCGGCGGCCCCGTCCGGCCCGCCCGCGCCCTTGCCGAGGGGACGGGGCAGCGCCACCGACAGCTCGCCCGGCACCGCCACCTGCTCCCAGTCCGCGAGCGTCTCCCCGTCCCCCGGCCGGTGCGGCATCACCCGCCCGGACCGCCTCACCAGCACCAGCCGCGAGATCCGCACCGGCCGCGCGCAGCTCAGCCGGACGGTGAACGACCGCCGCCACGGCGGGCCGGTGCGCTCCACGTCGTAGTGCACCAGGACCCGCGCGGCGACCTCGGCCGTCACCGGCGGCCCGGTCACCAGGGCGCCGTCCAGCGTGCCCGCCGCCGCCACCGTCACGGCCACCGGCAGCTCCTCCGGCACCGCGACCCGGACACCGCCCTGGGTGTCGTAGGCGGCACGGGTGACGATCTCCCGTTCGGCGGCCGCCGCGTCCGCCGGCCCGATCCGGCAGGCCAGCTCCACCTCGGCCACGCCCGGCGGCCAGTCGAACCCCACGTGCACGTACGCGCCGCGGCGCTCGGCGACCAGGCCGCCCGGCGGCGGCAGATGGACGTGCCGGTGGTACGCGCCGATCGCCGCGCCGTCCTCGGCCACCGTCACCGCGAGCACCCACCCGCTCGCCCCCGGCCGCACCACCAGGGCCTCACCGGACGCGGTGGCCGGCAGCCTCCGGCTCTCCCGCCGCACCTCCTCCAGCGGCACCAGCGCGCTGCGCGGCCAGGGCGGCGAACGGTCCAGCAGCACCAGCTCCGGCGTACCGTGCCGGGGACGCGCGAACCGCACCCGCAGCAGCCCGCCCGGATCGGACGGATCGGGCTCGGCGGCCAGCTCGTACACCGGCTCGGGCGGCGCGTTCGGGGTGACCGCGGCCCGGACGCCGGGCGTGGCCACCTCACGGTCGTCGCCGTCCAGGTAGACGGCGCGGATCCGGTAATGGTGCGTGACCCCGTTGGGCACCCGCTCCTGGAACCCCTCGCGGCCGGACGCGACCGCCCGCCCGTCCCGGAGCACCTCCACCCGCGCCGCCTCGGGCGGGCACCGCCACCGGCCCGTGACCGTCCCGTCGCCCGGGAGCAGCTCCACCTCGCGCGGCTCGGGCCGTACCACCACCGGCCCCGCCACCGCCGGCGGCGCCGCCGCCTCCCCCCGCACCGCGACCACGCCGTAGTAGAGCGGGACGTTCACCGGCGGCCGGTCATCGGCCCGCCCGGCCAGCGGCTCGCCGTCGGCCGCCGACCGCGGCGGCCGGCCGCTCCGCCGCACGACCCGGTGCACCACCTCCCCGGCCGCCGACGGCGAGGGCTCCCACGACAGCCGCACCGACGGGTCGGACCCCGCGTCATCGACGTCCGCGCGCGCCGCCGACGCCGGCCGCGGCGGCAGCCGCCGCTGATGATCGAGCGCCCCGGGCAGGTCCCGGACCAGCCGCAACGCGTCGGCCAGCAGCAGCCACGCCCGGTCGGGATCGGCCTCGGCCAGGGCGTGCTCGCGCAGCCGCACGGCGGTGTCCAGCCGGTGCCGGGCCTCGGCCGCCAGCACCTGGACCTCCTCCGGGTCCCGCCCCTCCAGCGGCGCGGAGATCCTCGCCGCGTCCGCCAGCTCCGCCGCCGCGTACACCTCGCCCGCGTCCAGCAGCGCCCGCAGCCGCCCCGCCGTCCCCCCGCCCGGCGCCGTCTCCCGCAGGACGGCGAACACCAGCCGCCGCGCGTCCTCGGTCTCGACGCCCAGATCCTCCACCGCGTGCCGCAGCAGCGCCCGCTCCGAGGCCCGCTGCCGCAGCCGCTCCCGCAACCGGTCCACCAGATCGAACCGGACCAGCTCCGCCAGATCCGCGCCCGACCGCAGCGCCGCCAGCACCGTGTCCGCGTGCGTCGTACTGGTGTCGCGGCTCCGCCGCGCCCACTCGCCCTGCGTCGCCGCGACCGCCGCCGCGTCCAGCCGCAGCCCCTGCCCGCCCGGCCCCGGCGCCGCGAACCCGTCCACCACCCGGATCGGCCCCCGCAGCCGCCCCCCGAACAGGAAATGCGCCAGATGCCGCCGCCCCAGCACCTCCAGCGACTCGCGCACCTTCCGGTACGCCGCGTACGGCGCGGCGCCCGGCAGCGGATCGGGCTCGCGGATCTCGATCCGGTCCGAGGCCGCCAGCGACTCCAGCTCCGTCCGCGACACCCCCGCCGTCCGCGCGATCCCCTCCACCTCGCCCGGAGTGACCATCCGCAGCATGCCCGCCGCGTCCGCCAGCCGCGCCCGCGCCTCCGCCCGCCGCGACCGCGTCCGCTCCTGCCCGTCCCGCAGCCGCTCGGCCAGCGGGCGCAGATCCCCCCGCTCGGCCGCCGCGAAGATCGGCGCGAGCTCGCGATGCTCCGCCTCCAGCCGGTCGATCAGCTTGCGGTACTTCAGCTGCCCCCGCGCCCGCCGCCAGCACTGCCGCACCTGCTTGACCGCCGCCGCCACCTCGGCCGGCGTGAGCGGATCGGGCAGCGCGTACCGCACCCGCAGATCTTCCGGCGGCTGATCCCCCGCCGCCCGCGCGGGCTCGAGCACGTCACGCTGATACCGGGTGTCAGTGTCCATTGCCCGTCAGGTGACCTGGACGCGGGAGAGGGCGCGGCGGGACTGCTCGACCTCCTCTTCGGACATGCCGCCGACGTCGACCTTCAGCTCCAGGCGCTCGCCGGTCTCCTTCTCGACCGCGGTGACGTTGAGGAGGCCCGAGGAGTCGAGCGCGAACGTGACCTCGATGGGCCAGCCCGCCTTCTTGCCGCCCGGGACGCGGATGTCGCCGGTCGCGATCTCGGTGTTGTCGATCAGCTCGGCGGACTCGACGCTGCCGGCCTGCTCCATCACCCGGATGTCGGCCGAGGTCTGGTCGTCGTAGACGGTGAAGAAGTCCTCGGTGCGGGCGGCGGGCAGCTCGTCGTTGGCGTGGACGAGGTGCGCGACGTGCTCGGCGCCCGACTCGCGGTCCACCACCACGATGCCGAACGCGTGCGAGGCCACCGTCTTGATCTGGCGGGCGGCGATCTGGCGCTGCTGGTCGGCCGACAGGCCGGCGCGGCCCGCCATCTGCTCGGCGCCGTCGCGGTCACCGGCGGCCAGCAGCCGCCGGTAGGTCTCCTCGAACGCGTACAGCGCCGCGCCCTTGGCCACGGCCAGGTCGGGGTCCTGGAGGCGGGGTTTGAGGCCCAGCTCGGTCTCCAGCCGCGCCGCCACCACCGGCATCTTGGTGGAGCCGCCCACCAGCACCAGGTCGTCGTAGTCCTCGACGCCCTTGTCGGCGGCGGTGGCGAGGGTACGGCCGGTGATCTCGATCGTCCGGTCCAGCAGGTCGCGGGTGAGGTCCTCCAGCCGTTCCCGGGTGACCTCCACGGCCGCCACCCGGCCGTCGTGCATCACCCGCACGGTGTGCGTGGTGCGCGTGGTGAGGGCCTTCTTGGCGTCCTCGGCGTCGCGGCGCAGCTGCTGCTCGGTCTGCTTGTCGTCGAGCGGGTCGCCGGCGTCGGGATGCTCGGCGCGGAACCGCTCGGCCAGGTACTCGACCACGCGGGCGTCCCAGTCGGCGCCGCCCAGCTCGTGGTCGCCGTCGGTGCACACCACCTCGATGTGCCCGCCGCGCAGCGCGATCACGGTGGTGTCGAACGTGCCGCCGCCCAGGTCGTACACCAGGATCGTGCGGTCGGCCTCGGGGTTCAGCACCCCGTAGGTGATCGCGGCGGCGATCGGCTCGGACACGATGTCGATGACGTTGAGCCCGGCGATCCGGCCCGCCTTGCGGGTGGCGTCCCGTTCGGCCGCGCCGAAGTAGGCGGGGACGGTCACCACGACGTCGCGGGCCTCCTCGCCGTCGGTGGTGCGCGCGTCGGTCGCCAGTTTCAGCAGGATGAACGCCGACAGCTCCTCGGGCGTGTAGTCGAACCCGCCGATCCGCCGGGTGACGTCGCGGCCCATGTCCCGTTTGATCAGGCTGACCACCTTGTCGGGCTCCAGGACCGCGGTGTCCTTGGCGGTGGCGCCCACGACCACGTTGTCGCCGCTCTCGAAGTAGACCACCGACGGCGTGGTGTCGGTGCCCTCCAGGTTGCGCAGGACCGTGGGCCGTCCCACATCGTCGATGGAGGCAATACAGGAATAGGTGGTTCCCAGGTCGATCCCGTAGACGGCCATCAGAGTCGCGCGGCGCCGGGCCGTCGGCCACGGCGATGCTCGCGCTCGCTCCCTTCCTGGTGTCGGTGGCGGCAGGATTCAGCGGGGTGTCGAGGCTCTCACGGCCTGGGTTTCATGGTCTCGCCTCGCCCGTCCTCGCGCGGGGAACTCGGCCCACTCGGTCCGGCGGGTTCGGCGGTCTTGCCGACGCCGACCTCGGCCTTGCGGACGACGCGGCCGTCGCGTTCGAAACCGTCGGTGCGGACGGCGACCACGGTGCCGTCGGCGGCGGGATCGGTGACGGGCTCGACGGCGACGGGGCGGTGCCGGACCGGGTCGTAGGGCTCGCCCGGCTCCACGGTGAAACGCTCCACACCGGTACGGGCCAGCGCGTCGGCGACCTCGTCGGCCATCGCGGCCAGCAGGGCGGCGGCGTGCGCGGGCTCGGGGGGCTCGGGGGCGGCCCACCGCTCGGCCTCGCGCCGCGCCAGGTCGTGCAGGCGGTACAGGGCGGCGCGGACCGGGTCGAGAACGGCCTGCAGCTCGCCGCGGCGCAGGCCCTGGTTCTCCTCGTGCAGGCGATCGATGACCCTCTCACGGTGGGCGGCCCGCTCGTGCTCGCGTTCCAGCTGCTTGGCGAGCGCGGCCAGGGCGGTGAGGATCTCCTCCCGGGCCTCGTCCCCCGCGGACGGGTCCGGCGGCGGGGACGGGATCTCGGCGCCGGGCTCGTGCCGGGCCTCGCCGTCCTCGGCCGGGGCATGGGGCGATGCCGGTGGGGTGGGGGAGGACTCCCCGCTGACTCGGCGATCCCGGGCGCTCGACACGTGCAGTTACCCTAATGCGCCGCACATGACGAGGGTAGACCCCGCCCTCGGCCTTCCCCCGGGAATTCAACAGCCTGCCCACCCGGTAAGTCCGGGTCTCGCGGTTTCTTAACTCCGACACGCCGGGGTAACACGACAGAAACGCCGGTGTCGGAGCGTGGAGCGCATCGTTTGGATTACTGGAGGTGGCCATGCTGCTGCGGATTCGTATCAGGCTCCCCGACCGGCCGGGATCGCTCGGCAAGGTGGCGCGGATCCTGGGCGCGGCGGGGGCGGACGTCGTCCAGATGGCCGTGCTGGAGCGGGACAACGGACGTGCCCTGGACGACTTCACGGTCGCCTGGCCGTCCGGGGCGGGGATCGACCGCCTCTGCGACGGCCTGGCGTCCGTTCCGGGCGTGGAGATCGTGGGCATCTGGCCGACGGCCGAGCCGCAGGGGGCGTTCCCGGACGCCGCGCTGATCGGGCAGCTCGCGGCCGACCCCGAGCGGGGCCCGGTGACGCTGGTGGACGCGGTCCCGGCCCTGCTCAGCGCCGATTGGGCGGGGCTGGCCAGGACCGGGCCGGAGGGCGCGTCGCTGGTGCACGCCAGCCTGGGCGGGCTGGGCGGGGTGGAGCTTCCCGGGCTGGAGCCGCTGCGTCCCCGCGGCCTGACGTCGGAGGAGGGCACGCAGTACGCCCTGTGCCCGGTCGCGGCCGAGCAGACCGTCGCCCTGGTCCTGGTGGTCGCGCGTACGGGCGCCCCGCCGTTCCACCGCACCGAGATCTTCCGGCTCGCGCAGCTGGTCGGGGCGGCCGAGGCGGTGCTCGGTACGGGCCCCTCGGGCGGCGCCTCCGCTGATCTGGTACGTAGCTCGTAACGAGGGTGAAACCGGCCAGACGTCGCGAGCGTCTACTTTGATGGACATGGCCCCTCGGTGCGGCGGCGCGGCCGCGCCGGGGGCCATCTCCCCCCGATCGCGGCCCCCGCGAGATCCGACCGTGCCGTCCGCCCTTGATCGCCGGGGCCGTAGCGTACGCCTTGGACCACGTGACCGACGGGTGAGAGGGGCGCGCATGTTGCTGGCGGACGAACGGGCGGCGCTGTGCGGGATCGGCCGGCGGATGGCCGGAAGCGGCCTGGTGACCGGGGCGAGCGGCAACATCAGCGTCCGCGCCGGCGACCTGGTCGCGGTCACGCCGGGCGGGATGATGCTCGACCGCATGGCCCCCGAGGACTGCCCGGTCCTCGACCTGCGCGGCGAGCCCGTGGAGGGGGAGCGGGCCCCCTCGTCCGAGACGCCCATGCACCTGGCGATCTACGAGGTCACCGGCGCCACCGCCATCGTGCACACCCACTCCACCTACGGCACGGTCGTCGCGACGACCATGACCGAGCTGCCGCCGATCCACTACAACACCCTCGCCCTCGGCGGCGTCGTCAAGGTGGCCGAGTACGCCACGTACGGCACCCCCGAGCTGGCGGCCAACGTCCGCGCGGCGCTGGAGGGCGGCATCGGGGGCGGCGGCATGTACGCCGCCCTCATGGCCAACCACGGCGGCGTCGCCCTCGGCCGCGACCTGGAGGAGGCGTACGAGAACGCCCGGCTCCTCGAATGGCTCTGCGGCGTCTACGTCCGGGCCCGCATGATCGGCGAACCCCGCGTCCTCACCGAGGAGCAGCTGCGCCAGGTCGTCGAGCGCGGCCTGACCCCGCCCGGCCACACGCCCGGGGCCCCGCTCGCCTGACGGGCCGGAGCATGGCAGGCTGCTGCCGTGCCTCCGATCCCCGCGGACGACGCCCTCCGCCGCCTGGCGGCGGTCCCGGTGCTCCGGCTCGCGACCGCCGACGAGGAGGGCCGCCCCCACCTGGTCGCGGTCACCTTCGCCATGCGCAGAGGCACCGTCTACACCGCCGTCGACCACAAGCCGAAGACCACCCGGGAGCTCAAGCGGCTGTCCAACATCCGCGCGAACCCCCGCGTCTCGCTCCTGGCCGACCACTACGAGGACGACTGGGACCGCCTGTGGTGGGTCCGGGCGGACGGCCACGCCCACGTGCTGGACGATCCGGCGCGGATGGCCGAGCCGGTCGCCCTGCTGGCCGCCCGCTACGAGCAGTACCGCGCACGGCCGCCCGAGGGGCCGGTCATCGCGATCACCATCGACCGCTGGACCGGCTGGTCGGCCACCTGACCGTCCCCCGTCCTCAGGGGGGCCGGGGGCCGGGGGCCGGGGGTCAGTCCCAGGCGCTCCCGATCCGGGCGAGCTTGTCGGCGTACTCGATCCGGCCGGCCCATGCGGCGGGCCAGGCGTCCATCCCGAGGTGGGCGCCCGCGAAGGCGCCCGCCAGACAGGCGATGGAGTCGGAGTCCCCCGAGCTGGCGGCGCCGCGCGCGATCGCCGACACGGGGTCATCGGGGAACAGCAGGAAGCACAGCAGCCCGGTCCCGAACGCCTCCTCGGCGATCCACCCTGCGCCGGTGGCCTCGCACGGGTCGGCGCCGCGGTCGGGGCGCGCCAGCGCGGCGTCCAGGCGGTCGAGGATCCCCAGGCACTCGTCCCAGCCGTAGGAGATGAAGTCCTCGGGGGTCTTCACGCCCCACCGCGCCCACAGGTCGGCCAGCCAGCGCTCGTGGTAGGCGGTGCGCTGGGCGTGGGCGCGTTCGCGCAGGGCCGCGGGGAGGTCGGCGGGCGACATCCCCTCGCGCAGCCACCACACGGTGAACGCGGTCAGCTCGCTGGCGGCCAGCCCGGTCGGGTGGCCGTGCGTCATGGCGGCCTGAAGCTGCGCCGCGCCCGCGCGCTCCTCGTCGCTGAGCCCCGGTACGAGGCCGACGGGCGTGACGCGCATGTTGGCGCCGCACCCCTTGGAGTCGTGCTGGGTCGCCTCCAGCCACGGCCGCCCGTCCGACAGCCCCCGGCACGCCCGGATGCAGGTGCCGCCCGGCGCGCGGTTGTTGTCGGGGCTGACCAGCCAGTCGACGAAGCGGCGTCGCCACATCGGAGTGATCAGGTCGGGTGTGACCGGAGGGGTCTCCAGGGCGTCCAGGAGGCCGAGGGCCACCGCGATGCCCATCTGCGTGTCGTCGGTGACCAGCGCCGGGTTCCCGGCGAGCTCCCGCGGGCCGTCGTCGCCGTACCGCTGCCGGATCTGGCGCATGTCCAGGAACTCGGTGGGCGCCCCGAGCGCGTCCCCGTAGGCCAGCCCGAACATGCTCCCGCTCGCACGTGAAGTTCGCATCGGCCCATTGTCCAGCAGATCCGATCAGATCCCGACAAGATCGGCGAGCCGCCGGCGGTGCCGGGCCGGCGGGCCGAACAGCTCCTGCGACGACCTGGCCCGCTTGAAGTAGAGGTGGGCGTCGTGCTCCCAGGTGAACCCGATGCCCCCGTGGATCTGGATGGCCTCGCCCGCCACCTCGAAGTAGGCGTCCGAGCAGTACGCCTTGGCCAGCGCCGCGGCGGCGGGCAGCTCCTCCGGACGCTCGTCGGCGACCGCCGCCGCGTGCGCCACGGCCGAGCACGCCGACTCCACCAGCACGAACATGTCCGCGCACCGGTGCTTGATCGCCTGGAACCCGCCGATCGGGCGGCCGAACTGGCGGCGCACCTTGGCGTACTCGACCGTCATCTCCAGCATCCGCCGCGCGCCGCCCAGCTGCTCGGCGGCCAGCGCCACCGCCGCCGTGTCCAGCGCCCGCTCCAGCGCCGCCCCCGCCTCCGGGAGGACGAGCCGCGCGGGCACGCCGTCCAGGTCCAGCCGGGCCAGCCGGCGCGTCTGGTCCAGGGTCGGCAGGGGCGTCCTGGTGAACCCCGGCGCGTCCCCGTCCACGGCGAACAGCGCCGGCCCGTCCCCGGCCCGTGCGGTCACCAGGACGACCCCGGCCGTGTGCCCGTCGAGGACGTACGACTTCGTCCCGTCCAGCACCCAGCCGCCGCCGTACTCCCGGGCGGTCGTGGCCACGGCCCCGGGATCCCACCCGTCCCCCTCCGACCAGGCCAGCGTGGCCCGCGTGGTCCCGTCGGCGATACCGGGCAGCCACGCGCGCCCGGCGTCACCGGAGGCGAGCAGCGCGGTCGCCGCCAGCACGGAACTGGAGAGGTACGGGGAGCAGACCAGCGCGCGGCCCATCTCCTCCATCACCACGGCCACCTCGCGCATGCCGAAGCCCGCGCCGCCGAGCTCCTCGGGAACGGCCAGGCCCTGCAACCCCAGCTGCCCGGCCATCTGCGCCCAGACGGCCGGGTCGTACCCCTCCGCCGTCTCCATCAGGCGCCGCACCTCGGCCGAGGGCGACTTGTCGGCGAAGAACCGGCGCAGCTCCTTGCGCAGCTCCTGAAGTTCTTCGCTCACCACGAGGTCCATCCACCCTCCCACGACAACCAAGCATGCGCTTGCTAAGGAATCTTGCCGCACGGGTGCGGCCGTGCGCCAGGTACGTCCCGTAGTCTGACGGTGACAGGCTCCGTCATTACGATCCGCATGCGAAAGGTGGCGCTCTGTCGCTATCCTCGGTCGCGACGAGGAAGGGAGAGGGCATGACCGCTATGGCTCTTGAACCGAAGAAGCAGGAGGACATCCTCCTCGAAGATTTCCTCGCCCTGGACACACCCGAGGGCTTCCGGGCCGAGCTGATCGATGGAGAGGTCGTTGTGACACCACCCCCCGGCGGCGATCACGAGGACGATCTGAGCCTGATCGCCGAGCAGATGTTCACCAAGGCGGCGCTCAAGGTGTCCCTCTCCGCCAACAAGGGCTTGATCACACCGAGCGGCGGCAGGTGTCCCCGGTCCCGTGTGATCCCTGACGCGACCATCGCCCCGAGGGAGCTGAGGCTTTTCCAGGGGGCCGACCCCTGGATGCCCTCGGACGGGGTGCTCATGGTCGTCGAGGTGACCTCGTCCAAGCCCGAGGTGGACCGGGAGGCCAAGCGGCACTGCTACGCGCGGGCGGGCATCCCGCACTACCTGCTCGTCGATCGGGACGAGCAGAAGGTGACGCTGTTCACCGAACCCGAGGGGGACGACTACCACCGGGCCGCGTGGGTGCCGTTCGGGAAGGCGCTGTCACTGCCGGAGCCGTTCGACTTCGAGCTGGACACCTCCGAGTTCTCCTGAGCGGGGCGGGCCGGCCGGTCAGGGGGCCCAGTCGTGCGGGCCCAGGACGAAGCCCTTGGCCGTCGAGTGCAGGTGGTTGGCCGAGACCAGGTGGCTGAGCGCGGCCCAGATGTCCTCCTCCGGCCGCTCGATCAGCCGTGTCAGGTCCTCGATCCCGGCCGCGCCGCCTCCCTTGTCGATCTCGGCGACCGTCTCGTAGACCACCAGTTCGAAGTCGCTCAGCTCCTGGACGTCGCCGCGTTCCTCAGTCATACAGGCGGCATGCCCGTTCTGGCGCGGATCAGCCGTAGCGCTTGAGTTCGTGGAAGAACCCCGGCACGGCCTGCAGGTCACCGGCGACCGATACGCGGTCGTAGACGTACCGGGCCACCGCCAGGTCCAGGACGCCGAGGCCGAACGGCGAGAAGACGACCGGCCGGTCATCGGGCGGGGCCGCCGTTCCGGTGAGGACGTCGTAGAGGGTGCCGTCCACGAAGTCGCGGCCGCCGGTCCGCTGCTCGGCCAGGTGCGGCGAGGTCCCGGCCTTCAGGCAGTGCTCCACGTCGTCCACGATGTTGTACGAGGACAGGATGACCTCCGGGGCGAGGTCGCGCAGCGAGATGTGCAGCACCAGCGGGTTGTGGTCGAACCAGCCGGGGTCGGTCACGTGCGGCTCGCCCGCCACGGTGGCGAACACCACCAGGTCGCTGGAGCGGACCAGGTCCTCGGGCTTGTCGTGGATGGTGATCGGGCCGCTCTCGGTGCGTTCCAGGTAGCCCTTGAAGCCCTCGGCGTGCTCGGGATCGAGGTCGTGGACGCCCAGCTCGGAGAACGTGAAGCCGTTCGCGGCCAGGTAGGTGTGCAGGTAGCGGGCGATGAGCCCCACCCCGAAGAAACCGGCGCGCAGGCGCCGCCGCCCGGTGAGCACCGTGGCGGCCAGGGCCGCGGAGGCCGCGGTGCGGGCGGCGCTGATGATGGAGCTCTCCAGGCAGGCGAACGGGTAGCCGGTCTCGGCGTCGTTCAGGATCAGCACGGCCGAGGCCCGGGGCAGCCCGCCGGCCACGTTCTCCGGGAAGCTGGAGATCCACTTGATCCCGTGCACCCCCACCGGGCCGCCGACCGAGGCGGGCAGCGCGATGATCCGCGAGGACGGGCGGTCGGGGAAGCGCAGGAAGTAGGAGTCGGGATTGACGGTGGCGCCCTCGCCGTGCAGCCGGTAGGCGGCCTCCACCATGCGGGTGACCTGCTCCTCGCGGCCGGTGATCGCCTCGTGCACCTGGGCACCGGGGATCACGGCGAAGGACGGGGGCTGGATCATGGAACCGAGATCTCCTGAACGTCGGTGTCGGGCAGGTCGAGTTCGGCCACGACGGGGCCGAAGTGCTCGCGGAGCCAGCTCTCCTCGTAGATCGAGTCGAGATAGCGTTCGCCCAGGTCGGGCGCTATGGCGACGGTCACGGGCCGTTCGCCGGGATACTTCTCCGCCAGCCAGCGGGCCGCGCCCGACACCACGGTGCCGGTGGACCCGCCGAACAGGAACCCGCGCGCCGACAGCCGGTGCGCGGTGCGGATGGTGTCGGTCTCGGTCACGTGCACCACATCGTCGATGAACGACTCGTCGAGCAGCCCGGGGCGGGTGCTGGTGCCCAGGCCGGGCACCATCCGCCGTTCCGGGATGCCGCCGAAGGTCACCGAGCCGACGGCGTCCACGGCCACGATGGTGACCGGGTGCCCGCGGTCGCGGAAGTAGCGGGCGCAGCCCATCAGCGTGCCGGTGGTCCCGGCGCCGACGAACAGCACCTCCAGGCCGGGGAACCGCCGGGCGATGGCCGGGGCGGTGCCGTGGTAGTGGGCCTTCCAGTTGGCGGCGTTGCCGTACTGGTCGAGCCAGACGTACCGGTCGTCGGACGCGCACAGGTCGCGGACGTACCGGATCCGGCTCTCCAGGAAGCCGCCGTTGGCGTCCTGGGTCGCCACCACCCGCACCTCGGCGCCCAGCGCGCGCATCAACCGCATCGAGGCCGGGTTGCAGCGCGGGTCGGTGACGCACAGGAACCGGTGACCCTGCGCGGCCGCGATGATGCTCAGCGCGATGCCGAGATTACCGGACGAGGACTCCACGATGGTCGAGCCGGGCGCCAGCAGGCCATCGCGTTCGGCCGCGCCGACCATCTCGGCCGCCGCCTTGAGCTTGACCGATCCGGCGAAATTGAAACCCTCGCACTTGAGGTAGATCGGGCAGCCCAGGACCGTGTCGAGGTCCACGTAGAGATCCTCGACGTTGAATTCCTGAGGCGCGGTGATGATGGGCACGCTGCCACCCTAGGATGAATGACAATTCGTGGGGGCGGTGAGGTTTTCTCGCCATTCTCGACTTCCCCCGATGATTCTCCGCAAGGTCGGAACGGACCCTGGCGGAGCCTCACCGTACCTTCGGGCATCTGGCCCCGCAACCCCCGATAATCGGCGGAGGCGGTGAATGGGGAATATGCTATCCCGGCCGCTCGGGCGGCCCGCTGATTTGTTGATGACGGTGGAGAAGTCCTACATCACGGAGAGTAATGATGGATGGTCGCGCCCCCCTTTCCGCCCGGTTGCCGGCGCGGGACGACCTGCCCGTGCTGCCGATCGACCCCGGTCAGGCCCGGCGGGCCGCAGAGCTGGCCGGCCGGCACGGGATGACCCGTGACCAGGCCGTCGACCTGGCCGATCCCGTGATCGCCCGGGTCGAGCGCGTCGCCGCCGAGCGCGACCGTCCCGCCGTCGCCGACGCCGCCCGCACGCTGTCCTACGCCGGCCTGGCCGACGAGGCGCGCCGCCTGGCCACGCTGCTGGAGCGATCCGGTGCCGGGCCCGGCACCGTGGTGGGCGTCGGCGGCGAGCGCAACGCCGCGGTGGTGGCCGCGTTCCTGGCGATCGAGCTGGTCGGGGCGCTGTACGTGCCCGCCGACGCCACCTGGCCCTCCGCCCGCGTCCGTGACGTGCTGGCCCAGGCGGGGGCGCCGATCCTGCTGGTCGTGGACGAGGGGGACGCCGCGCCCGCGCTGCTGGAGGGCGCCGCCGAGGCCGGGTGCCGGATCGTCCGGGCGCGGGACGCCGCCGGGTGCGATCCCTGGCGGGGCCCGGCCCGCCTGGAGACCTTGGACCGCCCGCGCTACGTGCTGTTCACCTCGGGCTCCACCGGCCGGCCCAAGGGGGCGGTGGTCGAGCACCAGGGCATGATCAACCACCTCTTCGCCAAGATCGTCGACCTGGGTCTGACCGGCGCCGACGCGGTCGCCCAGACCGCCCCGCTGGGCTTCGACATCTCGGTCTGGCAGATGCTCTGCCCGCTGCTGGTCGGCGGGCGGGTGGAGGTGGTCGGCGACGAGGTCGGGCACGACCCGGTGGCGTTCGCCCGCACCGTGGACGAGCGGGGGATCACGGTCGTCGAACTGGTGCCCACCATGGTGCGTCACCTTCTGGACGACCTGCGGGAGAACCGCGCCGGCGGGGGAGGGGGCGCCACGCTGGACGGCCTCCGCTGGATGATCGCCACCGGTGAGGAACTGCCCGCCGAACTGGCCCGCCGCTGGCTGGAGGCGATGCCGGGGGCCCGGCTGCTGAACGCCTACGGCCCCACCGAGTGCTCCGACGACGTCACCCACCACACCGTGACGGCCGGCGATCTGGACCTGCTGCGGCTGCCCATCGGCACGCCCATCGTCAACTCGCGCCTCTACGTGCTGCGCCGCGACGACGGCGGCGGGGCGGGAGGGAACGCCTGGGCGGCCTGCGACATAGGGGAGACGGGCGAGCTGTTCGTCGGCGGCGTCTGCGTCGGACGCGGCTACCTGGGCGACGCCGAGCGCACCCGGGACGCCTTCTACCAGGACCCGTTCGAGGACGGGCCGACCGGGCGGCTCTACCGGACCGGCGACGCCGTACGCCTGCTGCCGCCCGGCGCGGGCGGCGACGCGCGCCCGGTCCTGCAGTACCTCGGCCGGGTCGACCGGCAGGTGAAGATCTCCGGCGTGCGGATGGAGCTCGGCGAGATCGAGGCCGTCCTCCAGCGCCACCCCTCGGTGGGCGCCGCGGCGGTCGTGGTGCACGAGTACCCGGGACGGTGAGGACGTGTTTAACCGAGCGTAATCGGGATGATCGAAAAGAGTGGTCGATGCTTGTCACTTCACGAGTGACACAGCCATCCGCCGCGTGTCTCAGGTCGCGATTCTTTGTCACATCTGTGAGCAATGGCTGAGGCCAAGTTCTGCAGAAGAGGGGATTGCGGCCCATGTGACAGGCTGGTTGACTGTGGCTCCGCTACTCCTGAGTAGAGACGTGGTCGAGAGTGGATCCACGGCGGCGGAATGGAGCGGCATCCCGAACCGGGCGGGTTCGTTCTCGCGTGCGTGGAAAATAGCGTGCCCGGCCGGCGGGCCGGAGACGGCCCGGGGAAAGGGGAGGGGGACGGCCCGGCTTTTTTGTGGTCACTCTTCATTTCTGTGGCCGGGCGTGGTGGTTCCGCGGCCGGCCGGGGTGTCAAGACGAACGCCTCTGATCGGGAAAGCACTGCGTGATGTCCTCTGCCGAGTTCGTTCCCCTTTCCGCCGCCCAGCGCAGCGTCTGGTACGCCCAGCAACTGGCGCCGGAGACGCCGATTCACATCGCGCTGTACATCGAGATCGAGGGGCCGGTCGACCCCGCGCTGCTCGACCGGGTGGCCCGCATCGCCGCGCACGAGGCCGAGGTGCTCCATCTGGGGATCATCGAACGGGACGCGGTGCCGTACCAGGTGCTCCGGCCCGGCGCGTCGGCCACCATCCCGCTGGCGGACCTGAGCGGGCGGCCGGATCCCCGCGCCGCCGCCGAGGCGCGGGTCCGCGAGCTGATGGACGTCCCGCTGCCGCTGGACTCCGAGCCGCTCTACGTGACCGAGCTGATCCGCCTGGCCCCCGACCGGCACTGGTGGTTCCTGCGCGCGCACCACATCATCCAGGACGCCTCCAGCGGGGCTCTGATCAGCCGCCGGGCCGCCGAGATCTACACGACCCTGGCGCGCGGCGGCGAGTACCGGCCCGCCGAGCGCGGCTCGTACCGGACCGTGCTGGCCGAGGAGGCCGCCTACCGGGAGTCGGACGCCTACGAGCGGGACCGCGCGTACTGGACCGAGCGGTTCGCCGACCGGCCGGTGGCCGCGGGGCTCGCCGGCGGCCCGGCCGCGCCCGCCGCGGACTACCTGAGCCGGATCACCACGATCCCGCCGGAGCGGACCGCGGAACTGGCGGCCGGCGCGCGCCGGCTCCGCACCGCCACGCCGGGCCTGGCCATCGCCGCGACCGCCGCGTACGTGGCGGCCATGACGGGCACCGACGACGTGATCCTGGGCCTGGCGGTCACCGGCCGCACCTCCCGGCTCGCGCTGGAGACCCCGGCGCACCTGTCCACCATCCTGCCGCTGCGGGTGGAGGTCCGGCCCGAGATGACGGTCGAGCGGCTGGTGCGCACGGTGACCCGGACCAGCGCGCGGGCGCTGCGCCACCAGCGGTACCGGCACGAGGACCTGCTGCGCGACCTGAAGCTGCTGGGCGAGCGCCGCCGGCTGTACGGGCCGGTCATCAACATCATGGCGTTCGACTACCGCCTGGACTTCGCGGGCCTGCCCGCCCGCATGCACGCCATCACCACGGGCCCGATCGACGACCTGTCCATCAACATCTACGACAACTTCGACGGCAACGGCATCCGCGTCGACTTCGAGGCCCACCCCGACCTCTACACCGATGAGGAGGTCGCCGCACACCAGGACCGCTACGTCCGGTACCTGCGGGCGCTCGGTTCCGCCGACCCGGCCACGCCGCTGCGCGACGTCCGGCTGCTGGAGGAGTCCGAGCGGCGCCTGGTGCTGCGGGAGTGGAACGACACGGCCGTCCCGGTGCCCGGCGGCGTGGTGCCGGAACTGGTGGAGGCGCAGGTCCGGCGGTCGCCGGACGCGGTGGCGGTGGTGCACGGCGGCGCCTCGCTGACCTACGGGGAGCTGAACGCCCGGGCCAACCGCCTGGCGCGTGCCCTGGTGGACCGGGGTGTCGGCCCGGAGGACCGGGTCGCCCTGGCGTTGCCGAGGGGACTCGACCTGGTGGTGGCGGCGCTGGCGGTGCTGAAGGCGGGCGGGGCGTACGTACCGGTGGATCCGGGATACCCGCCCGGCCGTGTGGCGTGGATGCTGGACGACGCCGCCCCCGCGTGCGTGATCACGACCTCGGACGCCGCGCCGCCCGGTTCCACCCCGCGCATCCTCCTCGACCGGACGGACCTGGACGCGCCCCCCGGCGCGTGCCCGTCCGCCGCGGATCCGGCCGCCGCCGACCTGACCGACGCGGACCGGATCCGGCCGCTGCGCCCGGAGAACGCGGCGTACGTGATCTACACGTCGGGTTCGACGGGGCGCCCGAAGGGCGTGGTGGTCGGCCACGCGAGCGTCGTGGACCTGTGCGCGTGGGCGGGAAGGGAGTTCGGGGCCGGGCGCCTGGACCGGGTGCTGTTCTCGACGTCGCTGAACTTCGACGTGTCGGTGTTCGAGTGGCTGGCGCCGCTGACGGTGGGCGGGCGGATCGAGGTGGTCCGCGACCTGCTGGAGGTGGCCGAGCGCGGCGGGTGGGAGGGGACGCTGATCAGCGGTGTCCCGTCCGCGGTGTCGGCGCTCCTGGCCGTCGGCGGGATGAGGCTCTCCGCCGGGGACGTCGTGCTCGCGGGCGAGGCGCTCCCGGCACGGCTCGTCCACGACCTGCGCGCCGCCGCCCCCGGGGCGCGGATCTCCAACATCTACGGTCCGACCGAGGCGACCGTCTACGTCACCGCCTGGTTCGACGACGGGAACGCCGCCGGGCACGCCCCGATCGGCCGTCCGCTGGACAACACCCGCGCGTACGTGCTGGACGCGGCGCTGCGTCCCGTCCCCGTGGGAGTGCCCGGCGAGCTGTACATCGCGGGTGACGGGCTCGCCCGCGGGTACCTGCGCCGACCGGGCCTGAGCGCGGAACGTTTCGTGGCCTGCCCCTTCGGCGGGCCGGGCGAACGGATGTACCGCACCGGCGACCTGGTGCGCTGGGACCGGTCCGGCCGGCTCGAATACCTGGGCCGCCTCGACCATCAGGTGAAGGTACGGGGGTTCCGGATCGAGCCGGGCGAGATCGAGTCCGCGCTCGCCGGCCACCCGGCCGTCGCGCAGAGCGTCGTGGTCGCCCGCCGCGACGCCGCCGGGGACACCGTCCTGGCCGGGTACGCGGTCCCCGCCAAGGTGCCCGGGACGCCCGCGCCCGACGCCGGGGAACTCCGGTCCTTCCTGGCCGAACGGCTCCCGGACCACATGGTCCCCGCGGCCGTGGTGGTGCTGGAGGAGATGCCGCTCAACCCCAACGGCAAGCTCGACCGCGCAGCACTCCCCGTCCCCGACCTCGCCACCGCCGCCACCGGCCGCGAGCCGAGGAACGAACGCGAGGAGACGCTGTGCGCGATCTTCGCCGAGGTCCTCGGCACCGGGCGCGTCGGCATCGACGACGACTTCTTCGCGCTGGGCGGCGACTCGCTCAAGGCCACCCGCGTCGTCGCCCGCGCCCGCGCCGCCCTGAACGCCGACCTGGCCGTCCGCGCCCTGTTCGAGGCGCCGACGGTCGCGCGCCTGGCCGAGCACGCCGCCGCCGCGGGCGCGGACCCCGGCCGACCGGCCCTGGTCCCGGCCGTACGCCCCGACCCGCTGCCGCTGTCGTACGCGCAGGAACGCCTGTGGTTCCTGGACCGGCTGGAAGGGCCGACCGCGGTCTACAACATGCCGTTCCTGCTGCGGATCACCGGTGACCTCGACCACGCGGCCATGCGGGCCGCGCTCCGCGACGTGGTGGCCCGGCACGAGTCCCTCCGTACGGTCTTCCCCCACGACGACGGCGAGCCGTACCAGAGGATCCTGGGTCCGGACGAGGCCGAACCGGGTCTCAGCATCGGTGAGGTCGCCGCCGGCGACCCCCGGGACGCCGTCTTCGCGGACGCGACGCGCGGCTTCGACCTGACCTCCGACCTCCCGGTGCGGGCGCACCTCTACCGGACCGCGCCCGGCGAGCACCTCCTCCTGCTGGTCCTGCACCACATCGCGGGGGACGGCTGGTCGATGGCGCCGCTGGCCACCGACCTCATCGACGCCTACCTGGCACGGCGCGCCGGGACGGCCCCCACCCGGCCGCCCCTGGCCGTCCAGTACGCCGACTACGCGATCTGGCAGCGCGGGCTGCTCGGGGACGAGAACGACCCGGAGAGCCTGGCCGCCCGGCAGCTCGCCCACTGGAAGGACGCGCTCGCCGGTCTCCCGGAGGAACTGGATCTGCCGGCCGACCGGCCGCGTCCCGCGCACGCGTCGTACCGGGGCGGCCAGGTGCCGTTCGAGATCGGCGCGGACCTGCACGGACGGCTGGCCGCACTGGCGCGCGAGCACCAGGTCAGCCTGTTCATGGTGCTGCGGGCGGCGCTGGCGTCGCTGTTCACCCGGCTGGGCGCGGGCACCGACATCCCGATCGGGTCGCCCGTCGCCGGCCGGACCGACCAGCGTCTGGACGACCTGGTCGGCGTCTTCGTCAACACGCTGGTGCTCCGGACCGACACCTCCGGGGACCCGACCTTCGCCGAGCTGCTGGCGCGCGTGCGGGAGACCGACCTGGCCGCCCACGCCCACCAGGACGTCCCGTTCGAGCGCCTCGTCGAGGCCCTCAACCCGGCCCGCTCGCTGGCCCGGCACCCGCTGTTCCAGGTCATGCTCACCCTCCAGAACAACCCCCGGCCCACGATGGAACCACCGGGGCTCACCGTCACCGCCGAACCCGTCGACGCCGGCGTCGCCAAGTTCGATCTGGAGTTCCTGCTGGAGGAGCGCGGGGACGGGCTCGCCGGGACGCTGGAGTACGCGCTCGACCTCTACGACCGCGAGACCGCGGAGAGGCTCGCCGGCTGGTACGTCGCGACGCTCGAGGCGGCCGCCGCCGACAGCGGCGTCACCCTCGGGAACCTTCCGCTCCCGGACGTGGACGAGCACCGCCGGGCCCCCGCAGCGTCCCCCGCAGCGTCCCCCGCCGTGTCCCAGGCGGCCCCCGTCAAACGCCTCGTCGCCTACGTCGTCGCCGCACCCGGCCAGAAGGTCGACCCCGAAGAACTGCGAGCCCACGTCCGCGCGAGCCTGCCCGACTCGATGGTCCCGGCCGCCGTCGTCGTCCTGGACGCGCTGCCCCTCACGCCCAACGGGAAGGTCGACACCAAGGCCCTCCCCAAACCCGAGATCGACGTCGCCGGGTCCGGCGCCTCCGGCACGGCCGCCTACCGGGCCCCGCGTGACGCGCGCGAGGAGGTCATCGCCGGTGTCCTCGCCGGCCTGCTCGGCGTGCCGCGCGTCGGGATCGACGACGACTTCTTCGCGCTGGGCGGCAACTCGCTGATCGCGATGCGGGTCGTCAGCCGGCTCCGCCGGGCGCTCAGCACCGAACTGCCGGTCCGCGCGCTGTTCGAGGCGCCGACCGTGGCCCGCCTGGCCGCACTGCTCGACGACCTGGCCGGGACAGCGGACCCCGGTGCCGGTGCCGGTGCCGCCGGGCGTCCGCTCCTGGAACCGCGCGAACGCCGCGAGGCGATCCCGCCCTCCTACGCGCAGCGCAGGCTGTGGTTCCTCAACCGGTTCGAGGGGCCGTCGGCCACCTACAACATGCCCGGCGCCCTGCGGATCCGCGGAGCCCTCGACCACGCGGCGCTGCGGGAGGCGCTCGGCGACGTCGTCGCGCGGCACGAGCCGCTCCGGACGATCCTGCCGGCCGGCGCCGGCGGCATGCCCCGGCAGCGGATCCTCGATCCGGCCGCCGCCCGTCCCGAACTGGAGATCACCGAGACCACGGCGGCCGAACTCCCCGCACGCCTGGGCATGGCCGCCGGGTACGCCTTCGACATCTCCGCCGAACCCCCGCTGCGCGCCCATCTCTACCGGCTCGGGCCCGAGGACCATGTGGCCCTGCTGCTCCTGCATCACATCGCGGGGGACGGCTGGTCGATGGCCCCGCTGTCCAGGGACCTCATCACCGCGTACGCGGCGCGGGCGGCGGGGAGGGCTCCGGAGTGGGAGCCGTTGCCGGTGCAGTACGCGGATTACACGTTGTGGCAGCGGGAGCTGCTGGGTTCGGAGGATGATCCGGACAGTTTGATCGCGCGGCAGATCGCGTACTGGAAGGGGGCGCTGGCGGGGCTTCCGGAGGAGTTGCCGTTGCCCGCCGACCGGCCGCGGCCCGCCGAGGCGACCTACCGGGGCGGCACCGCCCGCTTCCGGCTCGGCCCCGCCGTGCGCGGCGCGCTGCTCGACCTGGCCCGGGAGACCGGCGCCAGCCCGTTCATGGTCGCCCAGGCCGCCTTCGCCGCGCTGCTGACCAGGCTCGGCGCCGGGACCGACGTGCCGATCGGGTCGCCGATCGCGGGTCGGACGGACGAGGCGCTGGACGACCTGGTCGGCATGTTCGTCAACATGCTGGTCTTCCGTACCGACACCGGCGGCGACCCGACCTTCCGGGAGCTGGTCGGGCGGGTCCGGGAGACCGGCCTGGCCGCCTACGCCCACCAGGACCTCCCGTTCGAGCGGCTGGTGGAGGTGCTGAACCCGCCGCGTCACCTCGGCCGCCACCCGCTCTTCCAGGTCGGCCTGACGTTCCAGAACAACCCCGAGGCCCGGCTGGAGATGCCCGGCTTCACCGCCGAACCGGAACCGCTGCACGCGGGGGTGTCCCGGTTCGACCTGCTGATGATCCTGACCGAACGCGACGGCGGCCTGGACGGGGAACTGGAGTACGCCCTCGATCTCTTCGACCCCGCCACCGCCGAACGCCTGATCGCCCGCTTCGAGCGGTACCTGACGGCGCTGCTCGCCGACCCCGGCGCCCGGATCGGCGCGGTGGACGTCCTCGCTCCCGACGAGCGCGCGACCATCCTGGGGGAGTGGGCCGGCGGGGACGTCTCGTCCGTGGTGGAGGGCGCGACGATTCACGGCCTGTTCGAGGCGCGCGCGGCGGCGTGCCCGGATGCTCCCGCGGTGACGTTCGAGGGGCGGACGTTGTCGTACGGGCAGGTGAACGCGTGGGCGAACCGGTTGGCGCGGTCGTTGGCGGAGCGGGGTGTGGGTCCGGAACGGTTCGTGGCGTTGAGGTTGCCGCGTTCTGCCGAGCTGGTGGTGGCGGTCCTGGCGGTGTTGAAGGCGGGGGGCGCGTATGTGCCGGTCGATCCGGATTATCCGGCGGACCGGATCGCGCTCATGGTCGGGGATGCCCGGCCGGTCCTGACGCTGGACGAGGTGGGGCCGTGTGAGGGCTATGCGGACACCGATCTGGGCGTGGAGATGTCTCCGGACTGCGCGGCGTATGTGATTTATACGTCGGGTTCGACGGGGCGTCCGAAGGGTGTGGTGGTTCCGCACGGGAACGTGGTGCGGTTGTTGCGTTCGACGGAGGGTTGGTTCGGTTTCGGTTCTGGTGACGTGTGGACGTTGTTCCATTCGTTCGCGTTCGATTTTTCGGTGTGGGAGTTGTGGGGGGCGTTGTTGTACGGGGGGCGTCTGGTGGTCGTTCCGTACATGACGTCGCGTTCTCCGGGGGAGTTTCTGCGGTTGGTGGAGTCGGAGCGGGTGACGGTGCTGAATCAGACGCCGTCGGCGTTCTACCAGCTCATGGCGGCGGATCGGGATGCCGCGGGGGTGGATCTGTCGGCGTTGCGGTATGTGGTGTTCGGTGGTGAGGCTCTGGAGCCGGGGCGGTTGGAGGATTGGTATTCGCGTCATTCCGATGACGCTCCGGTCCTGGTCAACATGTACGGGATCACCGAGACCACCGTGCACGTGTCCTACGTCGCCCTGGATCGCGCGTATGCGGCGTCGGCCTCCGGAAGTGTCATCGGTACGGGCATTCCGGATCTCCGGATTTACGTTCTGGACGATCGCCTCCAGCCTGTTCCGGCGGGTGTGGTCGGTGAGTTGTGTGTGGCCGGTCCCGGTTTGGCGCGTGGCTATCTGAACCGGCCGGATCTGACCGCTGAGCGTTTCGTCGCCGATCCGTACGGTGTTCCCGGTGCTCGTATGTATCGCACGGGGGATCTGGGCCGGTGGCTGCCGGATGGTCGTCTGGAGTATCTGGGTCGTTCGGACCAGCAGGTCCAGTTGCGTGGTTTCCGGATCGAGCCTGGCGAGATCGAGGGTGTCTTGGCCCGGCATGAGGCGGTGTCGGATGTGGCGGTGGTCGTCCGTGACGACCGTCTGATCGCCTACATCGTCGGCACCGACACCGGCCTGCGTGAATACGCGGCCGGGCATCTGCCGTCGCACATGGTTCCGGCGGCGGTCGTGGAGTTGGACGCGCTGCCGCTGACGGCGAACGGGAAGCTCGACCGGGCCGCTCTGCCGGCCCCCGACTTCGCCGCCAAGGTCTCAGGCCAGGCCCCCCGCACCCCGCAGGAGGAGATCCTCGCGGGGTTGTTTGCCGAGGTGCTGGGGCTGGAGCGGGTGGGGGTGGGGGATGGGTTCTTCGAGCTGGGCGGTGATTCGATCATCGCGATCCAGCTGGTGTCCCGTGCCCGCCAGGCCGGGCTGGTGATCTCTCCTCGTGAGGTCTTCCAGCACCAGACCGTCGAGCAGCTCGCCGCCCTGGCCCGGCCGGTCGATGAGGCGGACACGTTCGAGGCGGAGCCGCCGGACGCCGCGATCGGGCCCGTCCCGATCACGCCGATCGTCGCGTGGCTGCGCGAACGGGTCGGCGGGGACGCGTCGCTCATCGGCGGCTTCCACCAGTCGATGATCCTGCGGACGCCGTCCGGACTGGACCTGGACCGCCTCACCGGGGCGTTCGGCACGCTGCTCGACCACCACGACGTCCTCCGGCTCCGGCTCGACGCCGACGGCGCGACCTGGCGGCCGGTGGTGCGCCCGCCCGGCTCGGTCGCGGCGGAGGGCCTGGTCACCCGGGTCGACGTGGGCGCCCTGGACGCCGACAAGCTCGAAGCGGTCGTGGCCGAGCAGGCGCTCGCCGCCCGCGACAGGCTCGACCCGGCCGCCGGGACGATGGCGCAGCTGGTGTGGTTCGACGCGGGCGAGGCCCAGGGGCGGCTGCTGGTCATGCTGCATCACCTGGTCGTGGACGGGGTGTCCTGGCGGATCCTCCTCCCCGACCTGGTCACCGCCTGGGCCGGGCACGAGCTCGCCCCGGCCGGCACCTCGTTCCGCCGCTGGGCGCAGCGGATCGCCACCGCCGCCTCCGATCCGGCCCGCGCCGGGGAGATCGACGCCTGGCTCGACATCGTGGACGGCCCCGACCCGTGCCTCGCCACCCGGCCCCTCGACCCGGCCGTGGACATCGCCGCCCGCGCGAGCGCGCTGACCCTCGGCCTTCCCGCCGACGTCACCGGACCGCTGCTGACCGACGTGCCCGCCGCGTTCCACGCCAGGGTCGACGACGTGCTGCTGACCGGGCTCGCGCTGGCCGTCGCGCAGTGGCGCAGGCGCAGGGGAGGGCGCGGGACGAGCGTGCTGGTGGACGTCGAGGGGCATGGCCGCGCGGACATCGTCCCGGGGACGGACCTGTCCCGTACGGCGGGCTGGTTCACCTCGATCCACCCCGTACGGCTGGACGCGGGAACCGTGGACTGGGCCGGCGTCCGCCAGGGCGGACCGGCCGCCGGTGCCGCGCTCAAGAAGGTCAAGGAGCAGATCCGCGCCGTTCCCGGCCGTGACGGCGGCGACGGCGGTGACGGCGGCATCGGGTACGGCCTGCTGCGCTACCTGAGCGACCACCCCGACGCGCGGGAACTGGCGGAGCTGCCGCGGCCGCAGATCGCCTTCAACTACCTGGGCCGGGTCGCGGCCGGTGACGGCGGCGACGACTGGAGCCTCGCGCCCGAGGAGCCGCCCGCCGGAGAGGATCCGCGGATGCCGATGGCGCACGCCCTGGAGATCAACGCCGTGACGCGGGACCGGCCGGGCGGCCGTGCCGAGCTGTCGGCGACCTGGACGTGGCCGGACGGCCTGCTCGGCGAAGAGGACGTACGGGAGCTGGCCGAGGGCTGGTTCGCGGCGCTGCGCGGCCTGGCCGCCCACGTCGCCTCCCCGGACGGCGACGGTGACGGTGACGGCGGCGGGTTCACTCCGTCCGACCTCCTCGTCGACCTCGACCAAGCCGAGATCGACAAGCTGCAGGACGCCTGGAGGAACCAGAAGTGAACCGGGGCGACCTGGAGGACATCCTGCCGCTGTCCCCGCTGCAGCAGGGATTCTTCTTCCACGCGCTGCTCGACGGGGACGACTCCGACGTCTACACCGCCCAGCTCGTCCTGGACCTGGACGGGCCCCTGGACGTCCCGGCGCTCCGGACCGCCGCCGCCACGCTGCTGCGCCGCCACGCCAACCTGCGGGCCGCGTTCTGGCACGAGGACCTGTCCCGGCCCGTGCAGGTCATCCCGCGCGAGGTCGAGCCGCCCTGGGAGGAGATCGACCTCACCGGCCACCCCGCGGGCACCGCCGAGGCGGACGCGGTGGTGGCGCGGGAGCGGGCCCGCCCGTTCGAGATGACGGCGCCGCCGCTGCTCCGCTTCGTGCTGGTGCGGCTGGCCGCCGACCGGCACCGGCTGGTGTTCACCAACCACCACATCCTGCTGGACGGCTGGTCCACGCCGATCCTGGCGACCGAGCTGTTCACGCTGTACGTGCAGGGCGGCCACGACCGGGGATTCCCGCGGGTCACCCCGTACAAGAACTACCTGGCCTGGCTGGCCCGGCAGGACCGGGACGCGGCCGAGGACGCCTGGCGCCGCGCGCTGAGCGGGGTCGCGGAGCCCAGCCTGGTCGCGCCGGACGCGGCCGGCCGTCCGCCCACGCCGCCCGAGGCGGCCGTCACCGAACTGGACGAACGGCTCACCAAGAGGCTCGGCCGTGCCGCCCGCCGCCACGGCGTGACCCTCGGCACGGTCCTGCAAGGCGCGTGGGGCCTGGTCTTGAGCCGCGTGCTCGGCACCGAGGACGTCGTCTTCGGCGCGACCGTCTCGGGACGGCCCGCGGAACTGCCCGGCATCGAGCAGATGATCGGCCTCTTCATCAACACCATCCCGGTCCGGGTGCGCCACCGCCCCGGGGAATCCCTGGCCGCCCTGATGGAACGGCTCCAGGACGAGCAGACCGAACTGCTGCCCCACCACCATCTCGGCCTCACCGACATCCAGCGGGCGGCCGGGCACCGCACGGCGCTCTTCGACACCATGACGGTGCTGGAGAACTACCCGTTCGACCCGTCGTCCATGGACGGCTCGCTCAACGGGGTGCGGATCGCCGCCGCCGACTCCCACGACGCCACCCACTTCCCGTTGTCGCTGGTGGCGGTGCCGGGGTCGTGCCTGTCACTGCGGCTGCACCACCGGCCCGACGTGTACGGGGCGGACGTGGCCGAGGCCCTGCTGGCGCGGGTGCGGTGCTTCCTGGAGGCGTTCGCCGAGGACTCCGGCCGCCTGATCGGTTCGGTCGAGCTGAGCGGCGAGGCCGAACGGGCGCGGACGGCGGCCTGGAACGACACCGCCGCCGCCCCGCGCGCCGGGACGATCCCGGAGCTCTTCGAGGCGCAGGCCGCCCGTACGCCCGGCGACACCGCCCTCGTCCACGGCGACCGCGCGCTGACCTACGGCGAGCTGAACGCCCGCGCCGACCGGCTCGCCCGGCACCTGGTCGCACGGGGCATCGGCCCGGAGGACCGCGTCGCGCTCGTCCTGCCCCGCACTCCCGAGATCGTCGTCGCGATCCTCGCGGTGCTCAAGGCGGGCGCCGCGTACGTGCCGATCGATCCCGAGTACCCGGCCGAGCACGTCGCCTACCTACTCGGCGACTGCCGTCCCGCCCTGACGCTCACCCCGGACGACCTGCCCCCGGGCGACCCGGCCCCGGGCGACCCGGCCCCGGGCGACCCGGCCCCGGGCGACCCGGCCCCGGACGAACCGGCGGACGCCGTCCCGGGGCGGCCGGCACGGCCACCGCTGCCGGGGAACGCCGCGTACGTGATCTACACCTCCGGCTCCACCGGCCGCCCCAAGGGCGTCACCATCACCCACGCGAGCCTGCTCAACTACTTCGAGGAGCACCGGGCCTCCTTCTTCGAGCCTGTGATCGCCGAGCACCGCGCGACCGGCGCGGAACGGCGGATGCGGTTCGCCCACCTGGCGTCGTTCTCGTTCGACACCTCGTGGATGGGCCTGCTGTGGATGATCCACGGCCAGGAGCTGCATCTCGTCGACGACCGGACCCGCCGCGACGCCGAGGCTTACACCGCCTACGTGGAGCGGGCCGGGATCGACGTCATCAACACGACACCGTCGCATTTCCGCGCCCTCCGCGAGGCCGGTCTGCCGGCCGGCGCCGGGCGCGGGCCCTCGCAACTCCTGCTCGGCGGGGAGCCCGTCCCCGGCGACCTGTGGCAGGAGCTGCGCCGCCTCGGCGCCGCCGCCCGCAACTTCTACGGGCCGACCGAGGCCACGATCGACACCATGAACCAGCCGGTGTCCGCCGGCGAGGACCCCGCGATCGGCGCCCCGTACCGCAACACCCGCGCCTACGTGCTGGACGCGGCGCTGCAACCGGCGCCCGCCGGCGTGCCGGGCGAGCTGTATCTGG
Organism: Actinomadura viridis; assembly: GCF_015751755.1. Taxonomy (GTDB): domain Bacteria; phylum Actinomycetota; class Actinomycetes; order Streptosporangiales; family Streptosporangiaceae; genus Spirillospora; species Spirillospora viridis. The sequence continues at coordinate 5,407,694 of NZ_JADOUA010000001.1, read as the reverse complement.
CGGGCGTCCAGCTCGCCCGCGGCTACCTCGACCGGCCCGTGCTCACCGCCGAACGGTTCGTGGCCGACCCGTTCGGGCCGCCCGGAGAACGGATGTACCGGACCGGGGACCGGGCGCGGTGGCGGCCCGACGGCACGATCGAGCATCTCGGCCGGGTCGACGACCAGGTCAAGATCCGGGGCTTCCGGGTGGAGCCCGGCGAGGTGGAGAGCGTGATCACGCGCTACGACGGCGTGGCGCGGGCGGCCGTGGTGGCCCGCGACGGCCGCCTCGCCGCCTACGTCGTCCCGGCCGCCGCGGGCCTCGACCTCGCGAGCCTGCGCCGGCACGTCACCGCGCACCTGCCCGCCCACATGGTCCCGACGTTCACCACGCTGGACGCCCTGCCGCTGACCGTGAACGGCAAGCTGGACCGGGCCGCCCTGCCCGCCCCCGGCTCGGGCGCGGAGGTGACGCGGGCGCCCAGGTCACCTCAGGAGGAGATCCTGTGCGGCCTGTTCGCCGAGGTCCTGGGCGTCTCCCGGGTCGGGGTGGACGAGGGGTTCTTCGACCTGGGCGGGGATTCGCTCACCGCGACCCGCCTGGTCGGCAGGATCCGCTCCGCGCTCGGCGCCGAACTTCCGGTCCGCGCCCTGTTCGAGGCGCCCACCGTCGCCGGCCTGGCCGGACGGGTCGCCGCGGCGGCCGGGACCGCACGGCCCGCGCTCGTCCGGGCCGGGCAGCGGCCGGAGGAGGTCCCGCTGTCGTACGCGCAGCGGCGGCTGTGGTTCCTCAACCGGTTCGAGGGGCGTACGGCCACCTTCACCATGCCGTTCGCGCTCCGCCTCTCCGGCCCCCTCGACCCCGAGGCGCTGCGGGCGGCGCTCGGTGACGTCGTGACCCGGCACGAACCGCTGCGCACGATCTTCCCGGACGCCTCCGGCACCCCCCGCCGGCTCGTCCTCGATCCCGCGTCCGCCCGTCCCCGGCTCACCGTCACCGAGATCGGCGAGAGCCGCCTTCCTGGGGCCCTCGCCGCCTCCGCCGGGCAGGGCTTCGACCTGTCGGTCGAGCCTCCGCTGCGGGCCCGGCTGTTCGCACTGGGCGGCGACACCCACGTCCTGCTGCTGGTCCTGCATCACATCGCGGCCGACGGCTGGTCGATGGCCCCGCTCGCCCGGGACGTGCTCCTGGCGTACGCGGCGCGGGCGGCGGGGAGGGCTCCGGAGTGGGAGCCGTTGCCGGTGCAGTACGCGGATTACACGTTGTGGCAGCGGGAGCTGCTGGGTTCGGAGGATGATCCGGACAGTTTGATCGCGCGGCAGATCGCGTACTGGAAGGAGGTGCTGGCGGGGCTTCCGGAGGAGTTGCCGTTGCCCGCCGACCGGCCGCGGCCCGCCGAGGCGACCTACCGGGGCGGCACCGTCACCTTCGAACTGGACGCCGCCCTGCACGCCGGGCTGCGCAAGCTCGCCCGGGAGACCGGCGCCAGCCTGTTCATGGTGATGCAGGCGGCGTACGCGACGCTGCTGACCAGGCTCGGCGCCGGGACCGACGTGCCGATCGGGTCGCCGATCGCGGGGCGGACGGACGAGGCGCTGGACGACCTGGTCGGCATGTTCGTCAACATGCTCGTCCTGCGCACCGACACCGCCGGAGATCCCACGTTCCGGGAGCTGGTCGCGCGGGTCCGGGAGACCGGCCTGGCCGCCTACGCCCACCAGGACCTGCCCTTCGAACGGCTCGTGGACGTGCTCGCCCCGGCCCGTTCCATGGCCCGGCACCCCCTGTTCCAGGTCGTGCTGTCGTTCCAGAACAACCCCGAGGCCCGGCTGGAACTCGACGGCCTCAGCGGCGCCGCCGAACCGCTGCCGTCCGGGACCGCCAAGTACGACCTCTCCCTCTACCTGGAGGAACGGCACGGCGAGGACAACACCCCGGCCGGGATCGACGGCGGCCTCGAATACGCGCTCGACCTCTTCGGCCCCGCCACCGCCCGGTCGATCGCCGACCGGTTCGTCCGGCTTGTGGCCGAGCTGGTCGCCGAGCCCGACCGGCCCATCGGCGCCGCCGAGATCCTCGCCCCCCACGAGCGCGCGACCATCCTGGGGGAGTGGGCTGGCGGGCAGGTCACCGTGCCCGTGGGGGGCGCCACGCTGCACCGGCTGTTCGAGGCGCGCGCGGCGGCGTCCCCGGATGCTCCCGCGGTGACGTTCGAGGGGCGGACGTTGTCGTATGGGCAGGTGAACGCGTGGGCGAACCGGTTGGCGCGGTCGTTGGCGGAGCGGGGTGTGGGCCCGGAACGGTTCGTGGCGTTGAGGTTGCCGCGTTCGGCCGAGCTGGTGGTGGCGGTCCTGGCGGTGTTGAAGGCGGGGGGTGCGTATGTGCCGGTCGATCCGGATTATCCGGCGGACCGGATCGCGCTCATGGTCGAGGACGCCCGGCCGGTCCTGACGCTCGACACCGTCGACGCCGCCGCCGATTACCCCGACGACGACCTGGGCATCGAGGTTTCCCCGGAAAGCCCGGCCTATGTGATTTATACGTCGGGTTCGACGGGGCGTCCGAAGGGTGTGGTGGTTCCGCACGGGAACGTGGTGCGGTTGTTGCGTTCGACGGAGGGTTGGTTCGGTTTCGGTTCTGGTGACGTGTGGACGTTGTTCCATTCGTTCGCGTTCGATTTCTCGGTGTGGGAGTTGTGGGGGGCGTTGTTGTACGGGGGGCGTCTGGTGGTCGTTCCGTACATGACGTCGCGTTCTCCGGGGGAGTTCCTGCGGTTGGTGGAGTCGGAGCGGGTGACGGTGCTGAATCAGACGCCGTCGGCGTTCTACCAGCTCATGGCGGCGGATCGGGATGCCGCGGGGGTGGATCTGTCGGCGTTGCGGTATGTGGTGTTCGGTGGTGAGGCTCTGGAGCCGGGGCGGTTGGAGGATTGGTATTCGCGTCATTCCGATGACGCTCCGGTCCTGGTCAACATGTACGGGATCACCGAGACCACCGTGCATGTCTCCTATCTCCCTCTCGACCGGGACACCGCCGCCTCGGCATCGGGAAGCGTCATTGGCACCGGAATTCCCGACCTGCGCGTCTACGTTCTGGACGATCGCCTCCAGCCCGTTCCGGCGGGTGTGGTCGGTGAGTTGTATGTGGCCGGTCCCGGTTTGGCGCGTGGCTATCTGAACCGGCCGGATTTGACCGCTGAGCGTTTCGTCGCCGATCCGTACGGTGTTCCGGGCTCCCGTATGTATCGCACGGGGGATCTGGGCCGGTGGCTGCCGGATGGCGGTCTGGAGTATCTGGGCCGTTCGGACCAGCAGGTCCAGTTGCGTGGTTTCCGGATCGAGCCTGGCGAGATCGAGGCGGTCCTGGCCCGGCATGAGGCGGTGTCGGATGTGGCGGTGGTCGTCCGTGACGACCGTCTGATCGCCTACATCGTCGGCACCGACACCGGCCTGCGTGAGTACGCGGCCGGGTATCTGCCGTCGCACATGGTTCCGGCGGCGGTCGTGGAGTTGGACGCGCTGCCGCTGACGGTGAACGGGAAGCTCGACCGGGCCGCTCTGCCGGCCCCCGACTTCGCCGCCAAGGTCTCAGGCCAGGCCCCCCGCACCCCGCAGGAGGAGACGCTTGCGGGGTTGTTCGCCGAGGTGCTGGGGCTGGAGCGGGTCGGGGTGGGGGATGGGTTCTTCGAGCTGGGCGGTGATTCGATCATCGCGATCCAGCTGGTGTCCCGTGCCCGCCAGGCCGGGCTGGTGATCTCTCCTCGTGAGGTCTTCCAGCACCAGACCGTCGAACAGCTCGCCGCCCTCGCCCGCCCGGTCGACGAGGCGGGCACCTTCGACAAGGAGCCGCCGGGCGCCGCGATCGGACCCGTCCCGGCCACCCCGATCATGCGGTGGTTCCGGGAGCTGAACGGCCCGGTCGACGACTACAGCCAGCGGATGCTCCTCCAGGTCCCGCCCGGTCTGCGCCTGGAGGATCTCAGCCGCGCGCTGCGAACGCTCCTCGACCACCACGACATGCTTCGCCTCCGGGTGGACCGGACGACCCCGGACTGGGAGTTCGAGGTCGCCGAGCGGGGCACCGTGGACGCCGCCGCGCTGGTCCGCCGCGTGGACGTCGCCGGTCTGGGCGACCGGGAGTTGCGCGCGGTGCTCGCCGGCGAGGCCGCGGGCGCCCGCCGCCGGCTCGACCCGGAGGCCGGGACGATGGCGCGGCTGGTGTGGTTCGACGCCGGTCCCGGCCGTCCCGGACGGCTGCTGCTGACCCTGCATCACCTGGTCGTGGACGGGGTCTCCTGGCGGATCCTCCTCCCCGACCTGGTCACCGCCTGGGCCGGGCACGAGCTCGCCCCGGCCGGCACCTCGTTCCGCCGCTGGGCGCAGCGGCTGGCCGCGGCGGCGTCCGATCCCGCGCGCCTGGCCGAGCTGCCGCTGTGGTCGGAGATCCTCGCCACGCCCGATCCGCTCCTCGGCGCCCGGCCGCTCGATCCGGCGGCCGACACGTTCGGGACCGCCCGGCACCACACCGTCGAGCTGCCGCCCGGGGTGACCGGGCCGCTTCTGGCGGAGGTGCCCGCCGCGTTCCACGGCCGGGTGAACGACGTGCTGCTGACCGGCCTGGCGATCGCGGTCGCGGGCTGGCGGGACGGCGAGGCGACCGCCGTGCTGGTCGACCTGGAGGGCCACGGGCGGGAGGAGATCGTGCCGGGCGTGGACCTGTCCCGTACCGCGGGCTGGTTCACCACGATCTTCCCGGTACGGCTGGACGCGGGCGCCGTCGGCAGGGCGGAGGTCCGCGCGGGCGGCCCGGCCCTCGGCACCGCGCTGAAGAGGGTGAAGGAGCAGCTCCGCGAGATCCCCGACAACGGCATCGGGTACGGCCTGCTGCGTCCCCGCCTCACCGGAACGGCGGGAGGGGACGACGCCGCGCCGTCCTCGTGCCCGCAGATCGCCTTCAACTACCTGGGCCGGTCCGCCGTGCCGGAGGGCACCGACTGGGGCCCGGCGGACGCGGCCGAGAGCGAGGCGCTCGGCGCCGGGCAGAACGACGCCCTCGCCCTCGTCCACGCCATCGAGATCAACGCCCACACCCGCGACCTGCCCGGCGGGCCGCGGCTGACCGCCACGTTCACCTGGGCGGGCGGCCTGTTCGACGAGGCCCGGATCGAGGACCTCACCGGCCGGTGGTGCGAGGCGCTGCGCGGCCTGGTCGCCCATGTCGTGGACGGGCGGTCCGGCGGCCCGGTCGGCGGGTTCACGCCCTCCGACCTGTCCCTGGTCTCGGTGACCCAGGACGAGATCGACGAGCTGGCCGCGGAACTGGACGACCTGGACGACCTGGACGGCGAAGGGGAGCTGCCGTGACCGTGCGACAGGACGACGCGCAGCGGAAGAAGTCCCAGCTGGAGGACATCCTTCCCCTCTCACCGCTCCAGCAGGGGCTGTTCTTCCACGCGCTGTACGACACGGGCGCGACCGCCTCGGGCGCCGTGACCCGGGACGTCTACACCGCGCAGATCGTCTTCGACATGCGCGGCCCGCTCGACACCCACGCCCTCCGTTCGGCCGCCGGGACCCTGCTGCGGCGGCACGCCAACCTGCGCGCCGGGTTCCGGCAGCGCAAGGAGGGCACCCCGGTCCAGGTCGTGCACCGCAGGGTGCGGCTGCCCTGGGAGGAGGCCGACCTGACCGGGCTGCCGGAGTCCGGGCGCGAGGCCGGTGCCAGGGCGCTGGCCGAACGGGAGCGGGCCCGGCCGTTCGACATGGCCCGGCCACCGCTGCTGCGGTTCCTGCTGGTCAGGATGGCCGCCGACCTGCACCGGATGGTGTTCACCCACCACCACATCCTGCTGGACGGGTGGTCCACGCCGGTGCTGCAGACCGAGCTCTTCGCGCTCTACCTCGCGGGCGGCGACGACACCGGGCTGCCGCGCGTCACCCCGTACAAGAACCATCTGGCGTGGCTCGCCGCGCAGGACCGGGGCGCCGCCGAGGACGCCTGGCGGCGCGCGCTGGCGGGCCTGGAGGAACCGACCCTGCTCGCCCCGCACGCGCCCGAGCCGGGTACCGACCCGCCCCGGCGGGTCCGGGCCGCCCTCGACGCGGAGCTCACCGCCGCGCTGTCCGCCCGCGCCCGCGAGCACGGCGTCACGCTCAACACCGTGCTCCAGCTCGGCTGGGGCGTGCTGCTGGGCCGCATGACGGGCCGCGCCGACGTGGTGTTCGGCGCCGCCGTGTCGGGCCGGCCGCCCGAGCTGCCCGGCGTGGAGCAGATGATCGGGCTGTTCGTCAACACCGTCCCGGTGCGGGTCCGGGTCCGGCCCGCGGACACCGTCGCCGACGCCCTCGTCCGGCTGCAGCGCGAGCAGGCCGACCTCATGGCCCACCACCACCTCGGGCTCGCCGACATCCAGCGGCTCGCCGGCACCGGCGGCGCCCTCTTCGACACCATGACCGTGCTGGAGAACTATCCGTTCGACCCGGACGCCGCGGGAACCGACCTCGGCGGGCTCACCCTGCACGAGGTGGACGGGTACGACGCCAGCCACTACCCCTACACCTTCGCCGCCGTGCCCGGCCCCCGCCTGTCGCTGCGGCTCGACCACCGGCCCGGCGCCTGCTCCGCCGCGGACGCCGAGCGGATGATGCGCCGCTACGTCCGGCTCCTCGAGACGATCGCGCACCGGCCGGACCTCCCCCTCGCCCGCGCCGACGTCCTCGACGGCGGCGAACGGGCGCTCGCGCTGCGCGACGCGCGGGGCACGCGGACCGGCCGCGGCCCCGGCACCGTCACCGGCCGGTTCGCCGCGGTGGCCGCCGCGCACCCGGACGCGGAGGCCGTACGGACCACCGCCGGGACGTCCCTCACCTACGCCGCCCTGGACGAGCGCGCCAACCGCCTCGCGCACCGGCTGACCGCCCTCGGCGTCCGCCCGGACACCCCCGTCGCGATGCTCCTCGAACGCTCCGCCGACCTGGTCGTGGCGAGCCTGGCCGTGCTCAAGGCGGGCGGCGCGTACGCGCCGATCCACCACGGCCACCCGCCGGAACGGATGGCCTGGACGATCGACGCGATCGGGGCGCCGGTGCTGCTGACCGACACCGCGATGGCCGGCCGCGCGTCCGCCCTCGGCACCCCGGCCCGCGTGGTGGTCGTGGACGGCGACGCGGACCTCGCCGCGTCGCCCGCCACCGACCCCGGTGTCCCCTGCCATCCCGAGCAGCTCGCGTACGTGGTGTTCACCTCCGGCTCCACCGGCGTGCCCAAGGGCGTCATGCTGCGCCACCGCGACGTCGTGGACCTGGCCACCGACACGCGGCTGAGCGCCGGCGCGCACGACCGCGTCCTGGTGCACTCCGCGCACGCCTTCGACGCGTCCCTCTACGAACTGTGGACGCCGCTGCTGCGCGGCGGCACCGCGGTCATGGCGCCGCCCGGCCGGCTGCACGGCGCCGACTTCGAACGGATCATCGCCGCCGAGCGGCTCACCGGGCTGTTCCTCACCACCACCCTGTTCAACCTGGTCGCCGAGGAACGCCCCGGCGCGTTCGCCGGGCTCAGGGAGGTCCTCACCGGTGGGGAGGCCGGGTCGCCCGCCGCCATGCGCAAGGTCATCGCCGCCTGCCCCGGCACCGAGGTCGGCCACGTGTACGGGCCGACCGAGGCGACGACGTACACCACGTACGCCGGGCTGCGCGGGCGGCTGGCCGGCCCCGGCGAGAGCGCCGCCGTCCTCGGCCGGCCGCTCGACGACATGCGCGTGTACGTGCTGGACCCGTGGCTGCGGCCGGTGGCGCCCGGCGTGACCGGGGAGGCGTACATCGCCGGCGCCGGGCTGGCCCGCGGCTACCTCGGCCGGCCCGCGCTCACCGCCGAACGGTTCGTGGCCGACCCGTTCGGTGCCCCGGGCGACCGGATGTACCGGACCGGCGACCTGATGCGCCGGCGGCCCGGCGGCGACCTGGAGTACCTCGACCGCGCCGACTTCCAGGTCAAGGTCCGGGGCTTCCGCATCGAGCCGGGCGAGATCGAGGCGGCCGTCGCCGCCCACCCCGGCGTGGCCCACGTCGCGGTCGTCGCCCGCGAGGACGCCCCGGGCGTCAAGCACCTGGTCGCCTACGTCGTCCCCGCGGCCCGCCCGGACGACGACGCGGCGAGGGCGGGCGCCTCCGCGTTCGGTGAGGAGCTGCGGTCGTTCGCGGCGGAACGGCTGCCCGAGTACATGGTCCCGGCGGCCTTCGTCGTGCTCGGCACGCTCCCGACCAACGCCAACGGCAAGCTCGACCGCGCCGCGCTGCCCGCGCCCGGCTTCGGCGGCGGCGCGCGCACGGGCCGGGAGCCGCGCACCCCCCGCGAGGAACTGCTGTGCGGGCTCTTCGCCCGCGTCCTGGGCCTGGAACGGGTCGGCGCGGACGTGGGGTTCTTCGACCTTGGCGGCGACAGCATCACCGCTCTCAGGCTGGTGACCCTGGCGCGGCAGGCGGGCCTGGAGATCACACCGCGGGACGTCTTCACCCACCAGACCGCGGCGGCGCTCACCCGGCTCGGCGAGCCGGACGACCGCCTCGGCTTCGAGGTGCTGCTGCCGATCCGGCCGGCCGGCTCCCGGCCGCCGGTGTTCTTCGTCCACCCGGCGGGCGGGCTGGCCTGGGGCTACTTTCGGTTCCCCCGGCATCTCGGGGACGACCGGCCGGTGTACGGGCTCCAGGCGCGCGCCTTCACCCAGGCCGAGCTGCCCGGCTCGATCGAGGAGATGGCCGAGGACTACCTCGCGCGGATCCGTTCGGTGCGGCCGTCCGGGCCCTACCACCTGGTCGGCTGGTCGCTGGGCGGGCTCGTCGCCTACGAGGCGGCCCGGCGGCTGCGGGCGGCGGGGGAGCGGGTCGGCCTGCTCGCGCTCGTCGACGCCTACCACGGCCAGGACCTGGAGGCCGAGAAGAGGGAGATCCTGCCCGAGCTGCTGGAGTCCATCGGGATCGACGCCCGGATGGTCGCCGCGGACGGCAACCCCGACCTGGAGCAGATCATGGCGGTGCTGGCCGAGCGCGGCGACGCCCTCGCCACCCTCGGCGAGGACGACCTGGTCAACGTCTACCGCAACTACGAGAACGGCCTGCGGCAGGCCGAGAGGTACCGGCCCGGCCCCTTCCCGGGCGACCTGCTCTTCTTCACCGCCACCCGGGGCCGTACCGCGGCCTCGCCCACCGCCCGCTCCAACTGGGGCCCGCTGGTCGGCGGGGACATCGAGGACCACCCGATCGACGCCGAGCACCACCTGCTGATGGAGCCCGGCCCGGTCGCCGAGATGGGCGCGATCCTCGCCGCCCGGCTCGACAAGCTCGACTGACCTGCGCGGCCCGCCGGCCGCGTCCCGTCCCGCCCCCGATCCCGCCCCGACGCGAGAGGAAGACCGATGACCAACCCCTTCGAGGACCCCGACGGCACCTACCTCGTCCTGGTCAACGACGAGGGCCAGCACTCGCTGTGGCCGTCGTTCGCCCAGGTCCCCGCCGGATGGACGGTCGCCAAGGACGAGGACGGCCGCCAGGCGTGCCTGGACTACATCGAGGAGCACTGGACCGACATGCGGCCCGCGAGCCTGATCGAGGCGATGGGCGACAGATAGGTGGCCGGCGGCGACGCGTTCCCCGGGGAACCGGCCGCCGGGACCGCGGTGGTCGAGATCCCGGCCGTGACCGAGTGGGCGATGGAGATGCGCGACAGCGCCGACCTGCGGCCCGCGCCGCCGCCGGGGACCGCGATGACCTTCACCCTGGCCCGCCGCCCGTCGGCCGACGTCAGCCGCGCGCTGTACGCGGCCGTGGGGGCCCGGGTGTGCTGGACCGACCGGTTCCCCTGGTCGCACGAGGACTGGCGGGCGTGGGTCGAGCGGCCCGAGCTGAGCACCTGGCTGGCCATGGCCGACGGCACGGTCGCGGGGTTCTTCGAACTGGAGGCGCAGCCCGGCGGGGACACCGAGGTGCACCTGGTGGGGCTCACCCCGGCGTTCGTCGGCCGCGGGTACGGCGGTCACCTGGTCGAGCAGTGCGTGCGGAGGGCCTGGCAGCGCGGGCGGTCATGGGCCCGGCACGCCGGACCCGCTACCCGGGTGTGGCTGCGGACCAGTACGCTCGATCACCCGAGCGCGATGGCCAACTACCGGCGACGGGGGTTCACCGTGGCGGGCGAGTCGACCCGGCCCAAGCGCGTGCCGGACCCGCGGCTGGCGCCGTGGCCGCTGCCGTGCGATCCGCGTCCCGTCCCGGGACCGGGCCGTACGGGTGCCGCCGAAGAGGAGGAGTTGATCCGGTGAGCTGGTTCCGTTGCGTGGAGACCCGGCCCTGGGCGTCGCTGCGGCTGTTCTGCCTGCCGCACGCGGGCGGCTCGGCGGTGTTCTACCGGACCTGGGCCCGCGAGGTCGGCCCCGCGGTCGAGCTGCACGCGGTGCAGTACCCGGGGCGGGCCGACCGGATGTCCGAGCCGATGGTCTCCGACGCGCACCGGCTCGCCCACCTGATCGCCGGGGCGATGGCGCCGCTGCTGGACCGGCCGTTCGCGCTGTTCGGGCACAGCATGGGCGCGGTGGTCGCCTACGAGGTCGCGCGGCTCCTGCAGGAACGCGGCACGCCCCCGGTCCACCTGTTCGCCTCCGGTGCCCGCCCCCCGCACGACCGGGGCGAGGACCGTGTCGCCGGCCGCGACGACGACGGCCTGGTCGAGGCGCTGGCCGAGCTGGGCGGCACCGACGCGGAGGTGCTCCGGGACCCGGAGCTGCGGGAGCTGGTGCTGCCGTACGTGCGCAACGACTTCGCCCTCATCGAGGGCTACCGGTACCGGCCCGAGCCGCGCCTGAACGTCCCGGTGACCGTGCTGGCCGGCGACTCCGACCCGCACGCCGATCCCGGCGCCGCCGCGAAGTGGCGCCAGGTCACCGACGCGGGGCCGTGCAACGTGCGGGTCTGGCCCGGCGACCACTTCTACCTGACGGCGCACCGGTCCGAGGTGATCGGCGAGGTGCTGCGCACGCTGGAGGTGCCCGTCGGCCCCTGATCCCCGCGCGCTGGGATCAGGGGCCTCCGGGGACATCGACCGGATCGGCCGTTCACCGATGGATCAGTAGATGTCGACTCCGTACGCGCTGAGCGCCTCGCCCACCGGCTGGAAGAACGTCGTCCCTCCGCTGGAGCAGTTGCCGCTGCCGCCCGAGGTCAGGCCCAGGGCGGTGGAGCCGGCGAACAGCGAGCCGCCGCTGTCGCCGGGCTCGGCGCACACCGTCGTCTCGATCAGGCCGCTGACGGTGCCCTCGGCGTAGTTCACCGTCTGGTCGAGCGCCGTCACCTCGCCCTCGTGGACCTGGGTGGTGCTGCCGCTGCGGGTCACGGCCTGGCCGACCGTGGCGTCGCCCGCGCCCGTGATGTCCTGCGTGCCGCCGTACAGGCTCACGACGCCCTGGGTGTCGGCGGGCGCGCCGCTGTACTTGACGATGCCGTAGTCGTCGCCGGGGAAGCTGCTCCCGTCGGTGTCGCCCAGCTTCTGGGTGTTGCCGGCGTCGGAGTACCAGGCGCCTCCGATGTCGGTGCAGTGGCCGGCGGTCAGGAAGAAGTACTCGCTGCCGTTGGTCACGTTGAAGCCGAGCGAGCAGCGCCCGCCGCCGGTGTAGATGGCCTCGCCACCGGCGGTGAAGGTGCGGAACTCGCCCGCGACCGTCCTCGTGCGCACCGCGGCGCCGTGCTTGCCCGCCGCGGCCTTGACCTTCTTGAGCTTTGCGCCGCTGACCGTGCTGTCCATCGACAGCACGACCTGGTTGGACACCGGGTCCACGGCCCACGCGGTGCCGGGGACGGTCGCGTCGCGCTTGAGCGCGGCCATGACCTTCTTCAGGTCGGCGCCGCTGCGCTCGACCGTGCGGGGTTCGGCGCCGGCGGCGCGCACGGTGCTCGCGGCTCCGGCGTCGGTCACGGTGACCACCAGCTTCCCGGTGGCCTTGTCGAGGTACGCGCCGGCGCTGCGGGTGCCGAGCGTGTCCGCGAGCGTGCGGGCCGTCTTGGCCGTGCTCGCCTGCGGGGTCGGTGCGGGGGGTGCCGCGGGCCCGGCCGGTGCACCGGGCGCGGCGTGCGCGGCCGGTACGGCGACGAGGGCGGTGGCCACCAGACCGGTGGCGGCACCGAGGGCCGCGGTCCCGCGGATGCGGGCATGACGGTGTTTCACTGAGCCTCCAGTGGGGGTTGGGCGCGCCCGGGTGGCGCGCCGGAGGTCACCGCACATGCTCGGAGAATCACGATCGTCCCGGAAAGTCGATAAAGTGCCTAAAATCCTGCGGCGCGTTGGCAGATCGGGTGCGGGATGGTCCGTGACCAGGAGGGAAAGATGACCTTCTTCGGGGGCCATCGCGCCCCCTTCGGGGGTTCCGGACTTGCCCGTATGGTGACGACTCCCTGACCTTTCCTATGATCAGCGGGTGCGGAATCCCGCGGAACTTCGCGCCGACGACCCCCGGACGATCGGCCCCTACCGGCTGCTGGCGTTACTCGGCGAGGGAGGCCAGGGCACGGTCTATCTCGGAGAGGACCGGTCCGGCACGCGGGTCGCGGTCAAGACCCTGCACGTCCGCCTGGCCGGCGACGAACGGGCACGCCGCCTGTTCCTGCGGGAGAGCGCGGTCGCGCGCGAGGTCGAGCCGTACTGCACGGCCCGCGTCCTGGCCGCCGACGTCGCCGGCGACCGCCCGTACATCGTCAGCGAGTACGTCGAGGGCGAGTCGCTGAGCGATCTGGTCCGCCGCACCGGGCCGCGCGACCACGGCAGTCTGGAACGGCTGGCCATCGGCACGGCCGCCGCGCTGAAGGGCATCCACCGGGCGGGCATCGTCCACCGCGACTTCAAGCCCTCCAACGTCCTGCTGTCCACCGACGGCCCCCGGGTGATCGACTTCGGGATCGCGCGGGCGCTGACGGCGACGACCACGCTGTCCAGCGGGATCGTGGGCACCCCCGCGTACATGTCGCCCGAGCAGGTGGCGGGCGGGGACATCGGCCCGCCCTCGGACGTGTTCTCCTGGGCGGTCACGCTGACCTTCGCCGCGACCGGCGGTCCGGCGTTCGGCACCGACGGCATCCCGGCCGTGCTGCACCGCGTCCTGCACGTCGACCCCGACCTGTCGGCGCTGCCGGAGAACCGGCGCGACCTGCTGGCAGCCTGCCTGGCAAAGGCGCCCGAGCGGCGTCCCACGATGTCGGAGGTCCTGGCCGAACTGCTCGGCGACGCCCCGGCGCGCGCCACCGCGCCGCCGCCGGGATCCGTGCCGCCGCCGGGATCCGTGCCGCCGCCGGGATCCGTGCCGCCGGGATCCGCGCCGCCGTACGGTCCCGTTCCCCAGGCGCACGGTTCCGTTCCTCCGGGACAGGCGCCCGGCCCGCCGCCGCCGCCCTGGCCGACCGCGCCTCCACCGGAGCCCGGCCCGACCCGCCCGCGCCTGCCGGAGGAGGCGCCGGACGCTCCCCGGCCGCTCGGGATGGGGGTCTTCTTCGCCGGCACGCTGCTGCAGGTACTGGTCGGCGTGGCCATGGCCGTCCAAGCGTTCCGCCGCGCGCCCGAGCTGGACGCCCTCATCGCCGTACAGGTGCTCATCCTGGTGATGGGCGTCGCCGCCGCCCTTCTCCTGCGGCTCAGGGCGGGTGGGAACCGTTGACCCTGATGATGCTGCCGGTCCTCGTGCTGATCGTGGCCCTCTACGTCGCCACCCTGAACACGCCCATCGGACGCAGGCTGCGGACACGGCTCCCCGTCGTGGTGGGGACGGTGCTGCCCTCGTTCCTGTGCCTGCCGTTCGTGGTCGGATTCCTCGTGGCGGGCATGGAACGGGAAGCGCTCGTCTCCTTTCTCGTGTACGCGGACGTCATCGCCGTCTTCGCGGTCCTGGTGGGCCTGACTCGCCCGAAAAAGTGAAAGTTTCATCTCGACGCGCGGTCCCGGCCACCCCGAGAATGATCAGGTGACCTTGCTGCTGAGCCGTTCCGATCTCGAGGGCCTGCTCGACCCCGCCGACTGCGTGGCCGCGCTGCGCCGGGGGTTCACCGCCGCGCCCGCCGAGGTCGCGCCGCGCCGTACGGTCACCTCGCTGCCCGGCCCCGGCGGCGCCACCGCGTTGCTGCCCGGCCTGGTCGAGGGCGTCCCGGCGTACACGGTCAAGGTGAACGCCAAGTTCCCGGGGCGGCGTCCGGCGCTGCGCGGCGTGGTGTGCCTGCACGACCTGGACACCGGCGAGCTGCTGGCCCTGCTGGACTCGGCCACCGTCACCGCGTGGCGGACCGGGCTGGCCGCCGCCCTCGGCACGCACGCCCTGGCCCGCCGGGACGCCGAGACCCTCACGGTGATCGGTGCCGGCGCCCAGTCCGAACTGGTCATGCGCGGGCTGTCGCGGCTGCGGGCCGTGCGCGCGCTGACGGTCTTCGACATCGACGCCGACCGCGCGGCCGACTTCGCGCGGCGGCACGGAGCGCTGCTGGGGGCGCCCGCCTCGGTGGCGCCCGACCTGCGGACCGCCGTGCACGGCGCCGAGATCGTGATCGTGGCGACCTGGTCGCGGCGCCCGCTCCTGCACGCCGCCGACATCGCGCCGGGCACCCAGGTGACCTCGCTGGGCGCCGACGAGCCCGGCAAGAGCGAGCTGGCGGCGGACCTGCTGAAGGGCGCCCGGGTCGTGGTCGACGACATCCCGCTCGCGGTGGAGATGGGCGTGCTGGCCAACGCCGGGCTCGGGGTCGAGCACGCCGCCGGGACGCTGAGCGACCTGCTGTGCGGCCAGGCCCCCGGGCGCGTCAAGGACAGCGAGATCACCGTGTACGCCCCGGTCGGCCTGCCCTGGCAGGACCTCGCCGTCGCCTGGACCGCCTACCACGCCGCGGCGGGTGCCGGGGCCGGCGCGGACGGTCCCCGGGGTGCCGGTGTCGGCCACACCTTCGACTTTCTTTCGTGAAATCGTTCACCGGCGTGTAATCGCCGGGCGGGCTCCGGCGGCCATTCCGAACAATGGTGTGCCCGAGCCCGGGAACGGCGCCTTCCTCGGTGACTGAACGATCACCCTTTGTGCCGATACCGGTTGACTCGGCGCCGTCATTTGTCTTCACTCGATGAGGCATGGTCGCAGGTTTCCTGACGTTCCCCTTTTCGCCGCTTATGGGAACGAGCGAATGAATGAGTACGAAACGGACAAAGGAGGTTCATGGTGCCCTGAGTCGCATGGCGAGCCTCCGGTCCCGCTCCCGGGGCGTTCCCGATCTCCCGATCTCCGTGAACGCCGTCCCGGCCGGTCTCGCACTCCCCGCCGCGAAAAGGCGAGTCAATGGAGAGGGAACATGATCCGGATTCTGATCGCCGAGGAGATCCCGCTGGTGCGCAGCGGGCTCGTCGCGACCCTCGGCGAGGTCCGCGGCATCGAGGTCGTCGCCGCGCTGGGCACGGGGGAGCGGGTGGCCGCGCTCGGACGCGGGCTGCGGCCCGACGTCGCGCTGATCGACGTCGGGCTGCCCGGCGTGGACGGCTTCACCCTCTCGGGCGCCCTGCGCGAGGTCCTGCCCGAGTGCTCCAGCCTCCTGATGGCCTCCCGGTGCCGCCCCGGCGACCTGCGGCGGGCCGCCGAGGTGCGGGCGGCCGGCCTGCTGCTGAAGGACACCTCCCCGGCCCGGCTGGTCACGGTGATCCGACGGGTGGCGCGCGGCGAGCGCGTCATCGACCCCGACCTGGCCTTCACCGAGCTGGGCGCCGCGCGCAACCCGCTCACCGAACGCGAGCTGGAGGTGCTGCGGATGGCCTCGCGGGGCGACTCAGCCGCGCAGATCGCCCAGTCCCTGGTGCTCACCATCGGGACGGTCCGCAACCACCTCTCCCGGATCAACCGGAAGATCGGGGCGCGCAACCGGGTGCACGCCATCCGGATCGCCGAGGAGGCGGGCTGGCTGTGAGCCCGCGTCCCAGTGCCCGACCAGCTCCCGGTAGCGCGGCGCGGTGGCCAGCAGCTCCGCGTGCCGGCCCAGGTGGGCGCGGGTCCCGTCCAGGAGCAGGACGCGGCGGGCGCGCAGCGCGGAGCTGATCCGGTGCGCGATGACGATCAGCGTGCCCGGCCGCCGGGCGAACGCCAGCTCGGCCCGTGCCTCGGCGGCCGGGTCGAGCCGGCCGCCCGCCTCGTCCAGGATGACCAGCGGCATCGGGGCCAGGTAGGCCCTGGCCAGCGCGATGAGCTGGCGCTCGCCCGCCGCCAGCGCGGCCGGATCGACCCGCGCCCCGAGACCGCCCAGCCGTTCCACCAGGCGCTCCAGGCCGATCGCCGCCACCGCCCGCTCCACCGCCGCCCCGCCGGCGCCGGGGGCCAGGTAGGTCAGGTTGTCCAGGAGGGACCCGGTGAAGACGTGCGCCTCCTGCGGGATGAGCACCCGCCGCCGGGTGTCGCCCGCAGGCCGCCCGCCCACCCTGATCTCGCCCGCCCCCGGCGTCAGCACGCCCGCGACGAGCGAGGCGAGCGTGGACTTGCCGATGCCGCTGGGACCGACCACGGCCAGGTGGTCCCCGTACGGAACGGTCAGGTCCAGGTCGCGGATCACCGGCTCGGCGCCGGGCCCGTAGGCGAACGTGACGCCGCGCAGCTCCACGGCCGTCCCCGCGGTGTCCGCGACCTCTGCGATCTCCACGGCGCCCGAGGTGCCCGAGGTCGTCGCGGTGTCCGGTACGTCCCCGAGGGGCCTGACGTCACCGTCCGGGGCGTCGGTCTCGCGGAGGCGGCCGAGGGTGACCGCCAGGCGCAGCCCGCTGGAGCCCATGCCCTGCACCAGCGTCCGCAGCGCCGGCTGCAGGCCGTGCAGGACGTAGGTCAGCGCTCCGATCAGCGTGCCCGCCGTGGCGCCCCGGCGGGACAGCCAGGGCGCGGCGGCCAGGATCAGCAGCAGCGGCAGCCAGCCGCCGATCGCCAGGGCGAGGGCGCGCACCGCCGCCAGCCGCGCCACCGCGCGCCCGGCCGCGGCCTGCCCGTCCACCGCGCGGCCCAGGTCCGCGCGCAGCCGCTCCTCGGCCCCGCAGGCGACGGCGTCCCGCAGGCCCCCGGCGATCGCGGCGGTCCGCTCGGCGATCTCCTCCTCGCCCACCACCAGCGCGCGCTGCCGGACGGCGGCGGCGCCGAACACGGCGGTGAACAGCGCCAGCCCCAGCAGCAGCGGCGGCACGACCAGCAGCACGATCTCGGGCATCAGCGTCGCCAGGCCCACCAGCGCCCCGGCCACGGAGAACAGGAAGCCGCGCAGCACCACCAGGATCCCGCCGAAGGTGTCGCGGACGATCTCGACCTGGTGGGTGAGCCGGGCGACCGCGCCGGTGTCGGGACGGCCGGCCGCCGAGCGCCGCAGCGCCCCCCGCGCCACCCCGCGCACCAGCTCGTCCCGCAGCGGCTCGACGATCTCGGCCAGCGGCGCGTACAGGCGCCGCGCGCCCGCCGCGCCCGCCAGCGCCGACGCTCCCAGGGCGGCCAGCCAGGCCGCCGCGGTGCCCGGCCGCCCGCCCGCGAACGCCTCCACCGCCCGCCCGACGGCCTGCCCGAACAGCAGCACCGGCAGCGCCTCCAGCGCCGACCAGAACGCCAGCCGCGCCGCCGGCCGCGGATGGGCGCGCACGGCGCCGGCCACGGTGCGCCACAGCAGCCGCGCCGCCTCCCGCCGGGTGGTCATCGGTCCCCGGCCGCGAAGACCGCCCGGTACGCCGGGTCCCGCCACAGGTCGGCGTGCCGGCCGCACCCGCGGACCCGGCCCGCCTCCAGCCAGACCACCAGGTCGGCGCGGGCGGCGGTGCCGGCCCGGTACGCGGTCACCAGGCGGGTCCGGTCGCCGAGCGGGCCGAGCAGCGCCTCGGTGATCCGCAGCTCGGTCGCGGTGTCGAGGCTGGAGGTGGCGTCGTCGAGCACCAGCAGCCGGCCGGGCCGGGCGAACGCGCGGGCCAGCCCGATCCGCTGGATCTCGCCGCCGGACATCGGCGCGTCCGCGAGCGGCGTCCCGTACCCCCGGGGGAGCCTGCGGACGAAGCCGTCGGCGCAGGCCGCGCGGGCGGCCTCACGCAGCCGGGCCTCCGGCGGCCCCTCCGGTCCGGGCCCGGCCCCCAGGCCGATGGCGTCGCCGACCGTGTCGCCGAGCAGGACGGGCCGGGCGAACGCGTACCCGACGGCGCCGCGGAGGGCGTCGCGGCTCAGCCGCCGCAGCGGGACGCCGTCCAGCAGCACCTCGCCGCGGTCGGGGTCGGCGAGCCGTCCCGCGAGCGCGGCCAGCGTCGCCTTGCCGCTGCCCGCCCGGCCCACCACGGCGACGGCCAGGCCGCCGGGGACGACCAGGTCCAGGCCGTCCAGGACGCCGCCCGCCGACACCCCGCGGAACTCCAGCCGTCCCGGGCCGGGCGGCAGCGTGGCGGTGCCGTGCGCGCGGGGCGGCTCGGCCAGGATGGCGGCGGCGCGGGCCGCTCCGGCCCGGGCCCGGCCGAGCCGGAGCAGGTGGCTGACGGCCGGGCCGAACCCGGCGGCGAGCCCGGCGTACTGGACGGCGGCGACCAGCCCACCCGCGCTGGTCCGTCCCGCCATCAGCTCCAGCCCGGCCACGGTCACCACCGCGATCTGCAGGACCAGCAGCGCCAGCAGCCCGCGCGCCGCGACCGAGCCCTGCACGCGCCACATCGCGTGGCCCTCCGCGCCGAGTTCGGGCAGCGGCGCCAGGATCCGGCGGGCCTCGCGGCCGGCGGTGCCGGCGGCGGCGATCGTCCGCGCCCCGTCCAGGGCCTCGGCGAGCCGGGCCGCGATCGCCCCCTGCACGGCCAGGTAGCGTTCCGCCGTGGCGCCGACGTCGCGGACGAACGCGCGCAGCAGCAGCGCGACCAGCGGGATCGCGACGGCGACCGTCAGCGCCACCGGGGGGGCGGTGACGCCCAGCACGGCCAGCGCGCCGGCCGGCGGCAGCAGCGCGGTGACGGCCTGGGTGGCCGCGGCCGGGCCCGCGCCCGCCTCGGCGACGCCCCCCACCATCCGCCCCGCCACGTCGCCGGGCGGGATCCGCAGCGCCGGGCCCACGGCCAGCACGTGCCGCGCCAGGCCGTGCCGCAGCCGGGCCGTCGCGCGGGCGGTGCCGCCGCCCGCGGCCAGCTCGGCGCACACGTCGGCCGCCGCCGACACCGTGACCAGCGCGACGCAGGCCCAGACCGCCCCGGCCACGGCGCCCGCGCCGGAGGTCCCGGCGGCGAGCACCGCGTCGATCGCGCGGGCCAGCGCCATCGGCAGCAGCGTCGCCGCCACGGCGTCCAGCAGCGTCGAGCCGGCCAGCAGCGCCGTCCAGCCGCCGCCCCCGCGGGCGGCGCGCGGCACCGGCCGGCCGGCCGGCGGGCGTCGCGCGGTTCCTTCGAACGTGGTCATACGGTCCTCACAACGGTGGCCATGGCCCCGGGAAGGAGCCATGGCCACCGCACGGCCTTTACAGGCAAAGGGTGTAGCTGGCCTGGCTCACGCACAGCAGGCTCAGGCTGCTGTTACCGTGACCGCCGCCGGAGTGGTTCTCGCTCACCATTCCCTGCAGGTCGAGAAGCGCCATGTCTCTTCACCTCCTTTCGGGCTGGGGAGAGGTGACCGCCGTGGAGGACTCCACGGCGGGGCTCAGGGCCGTCCCGAGGAACGGCAGGCCGGCCGGGCGGTCGTGGAGCGCGGCGCCGAGCGCCAGCAGCACCCCCGCGGTGCCCGTGGCCAGGTCCATCGACAGCCGGTAGAGGTGCTCGCCGGGCATGGCCAGCCCGTCCCGGAACGGCAGCGCGTGCCAGGCCAGGTCGCGGACGTGCCGTGCGACCAGCGGATCGTCCCGGTCGTGCCGGGCCAGGTAGAACAGCATCCCGGCGCGCCCGGAGAACAGGCTCGGCTGGGCGTAGTAGCGGGAGGAGGCGGCGATCCGGATGGCCGCGCGGGCCGCCTCGAACTCCTCGTCGTGCCGCAGCGCCAGGTACTCGTCGATGACCAGGCCGATCCCGACGCTTCCGGTGCCGAGGTAGGGCATCACCCGCCAGCCCTGGTCGACGTACAGCGCGCCGTTGCGGTCCTTGACGCAGGCGCCCAGGTCGGCGCGGAGCGCGGCGGCGGCGAGGTCGAGCAGCGAGGCGTCCCGCCCGCGCTCGTACAGGCGGATGAACATCAGCGCGCGCCCCGCCCCGCCGTGCATCAGGCCGGGACGGGCCGGCGCGCCCTCGCCGGAACGCCCGGCGACGATGTCGGCCGCGCGCCGGGCGGCGTCGGTGAACGCGCTCTCGCCCATGGCGGCCGCGAGGTGGTCGAGGACCAGCGCGTATCCCGGCAGGCCGCCGTACAGGTCGGTGCCGAGGCGTTCCCAGCGTTCGGCCAGGCAGCGCTCCACCGCCGCGGCCGCCGCCTCGGCGTACCCGAGACCCTCCAGGACGTACGCCGCGCCCATCAGCCCGTCGTAGAGCCCCAGGCCGGTGCCGTGCGGGGGATCGACGGCCCGCCGCGCCAGCCACTCCTCGTGCGCGGGACGCCGTCCCGCGCCGGTCGCCTCCAGGGCGTACAGCACGCCGGCGGCGCCATGGGCGATGCCGAGCGCGGCGCCGCCGAACTGCTCGATGTCGCCGGGGAACAGCCGGTCGTCACGGCCGGGCGTGGCGCCGGCCAGCACGGCCGAGCCCAGCGCGGCGCGGGCCCGGCGCCAGCCCGGCGGGTCGGGCGCGAACGCCGCGGACGTCCCGGGGACGTCCCTGGCAATCTCGGCGACCGCCTCGTCGAGGAAGCCGCGGGGGACCGGGAAGTGCTCGGCGATGATGTCGGCCAGGTGCCGGGCCTTGCCCAGGTCCAGCACCAGCAGCGTGGTCATCGGCGCGAACAGCGCCAGCCGCAGGCAGGCCAGCCCGTAGCGGTCGACGTCGGCGCCGCGGCGGTCGCGCGGGGCCAGGAAGGCGGGGTTGGCGAGGGTCTGCCGCCCGGCCTCCGAGGCGGGTGCGGCCACCTCGAAGTCGATCAGCGCCACCGAGTCGTCGGGACGGACCATCACGTTGAACATGTGCAGGTCGTTGTAGACCACGCCGCGCTCGTGGATCGCGCCGATCACGCGTTCCACTCCGGCGTACACGCGCAGCGCCCAGTCGGTGTACTCGGCGATCCGGTCGGGGTCGGGCTCGGGGTCGAGCAGGGGGTGGCGCTCGGCGAAGAAGGTGTTGAGCGTGCGGCCCTCGACCAGGTCCTGGACGAGGAAGTGGTGCTCGCCGAGGGTGAAGTGGTCGCGCACCCCCGGCACCCCGTCGATGCCCGCGAGCCGGGTCAGCATGTCGCGTTCGCGTCCGAGCCGGGTGACGGCGTCCGCGCCGTCGGCGGCCAGGCCCGCGTGGGGCCGCGCCTCCTTGAGGACGACCCGCTCGCCGGTGCGGGTGTCGGTGCCCTCGTAGACGCCGCCGCCGTTGGAGAAGTGCAGCGCCTTCTCGATCCGGTACGGCAGGTCCGCGGTGGTCGTCGCGGCCCGCGCCTCCAGGTGGGGCTTGAGGAACGGCGGGAGGGAGACCCAGTCCGGCACGGTGAAGACGGGCGAGCGGCGGTCGGGGACCAGCTCGCCCTCCCCGTTCTCGAAGGCCGGGACCAGCTCCCCCCGCTCGTCCAGGCACCGGCGCGGCGCGAACCCGCCGTACCGGACGTGCAGGGGGCCGTCCCCGATGCGCAGGTCGCTGAGGATGTACGGCCCGGGCAGCCCGTCCAGCAGCGCGCCC
This sequence comes from Actinomadura viridis, assembly GCF_015751755.1. Classification (GTDB taxonomy): domain Bacteria; phylum Actinomycetota; class Actinomycetes; order Streptosporangiales; family Streptosporangiaceae; genus Spirillospora; species Spirillospora viridis. Next base: position 5,385,950 of record NZ_JADOUA010000001.1, on the reverse strand, counting down.
AGCTCGCCGATCACCCGTTCCAGCTCCTGCTCGCCGGCGGGATAGAGGGTGATGAGTTTGCCGCTCGCGCCCCTCGGGGCGTATTTGGCGTTGCGCATGCGCAGCGCCCCCGGGCCGCGCAGATGCTTGAACTCGATGCCGTTCCCGACGCAATGGCGCCAGGTGCGGTCCAGCGCCTCGGCCGCGCTTTCCGCGCACCCGGTCACATGGATCTTCCAGCCCTGCGCCGGCGTCCGGGCGGCCGGCGGTTCGTAGCACAGCCACTCGTCCATGAACCGCCGTCTCCATCCGGAGGGAAGGGGCCGGGACGAAATGGCGAAATCGGTCTCACGGGTGGCCGGCGGAGCATCATAGAAAAGTCTGTCGGCAAGGCAATAAAGCTCGTACCTCTTGTCCATGGCGCTCCCTCTCCGGGCCGGGGGGCTTGTTCCAGGAGGAGAATTCCAAAACGCCGGAACGCGCACCAGTAGCAGACATCACGAGTGGGCCGTGAAGAAGTAACGCGCCGGGCCGTGAACTTCTCCGGCGGCAGCGGATTGAAACACGTTCTAGTTTTGGTTACGCTGGCCGCCGGAGGTGAGGCCGATGATCGGCGATCGGTTCCTGGTCACCGACCGGGTCGCGGTGGTGACCGGCGCGGGCCGCGGGATCGGCGCCGCCTGCGCGGTGGCGCTGGCCGAGGCCGGTGCCGACGTCGTCGTCTCCGCCCGCACCGAAGACCAGCTGAAGGAGGTCGCGGAGCGGATCGAGGCCGCAGGCCGCCGGGCCCTGGTCGTCCCGGCCGACCTGAGCGACCCCGAGGCCGCGGCCGGCCTCGCGGCCCGCGCCGCCGACGCGTTCGGCCGCCTGGACATCGTGGTCAACAACATGGGCGGCGCCCTGCCCCGCGCCTTCATGGACACCGAGCCCCGCCATCTTGAGAACGCGTTCCAGTTCAATGTGAGCACCGCGCACGCGCTCACCCGCGCCGCCGTGCCGCACCTGCTGGAACGCGGCGGCGCCGTCGTCAACATCTCCTCGGTGATGGGTCGCGTGGCCGGACGGGGCTATCTCGCTTACGGCAGCGCCAAGGCCGCCCTCGCGCACTACACCCGGCTGGCCGCCCTCGACCTGGCGCCCAGGATCCGGGTCAACGCCATCGCCGTCGGTTCCGTCGCCACCTCGGCGCTCGACATCGTGATGGCCGACGACCGGATGCGCACCGAGATGGAGTCCGGCACCCCGCTGGGCCGCATCGGCGACCCCGAGGACGTGGCCGCGGCCGCCGTCTACCTCTCCGCCCCGGCCTCCGCGTACGTCACCGGCAGCGTGCTGCGGGTGGACGGGGGCATCGACACGCCCAACCTCGACCTCGGCCTCCCCGACCTCTAGGAGACCCCGATGACCTACCGCGTCGTCCAGTGGAGCACGGGCAACGTCGGCCGCAACGCCCTGATCGGCATCGACGCCCACCCCGACCTCGAACTCGCCGGGGTCTGGGTCTCCAACCCCGCCAAGGAGGGCAAGGACGCCGGCGAGCTGGCCGGGCTGGACCGCCCGCTGGGCGTCACCGCCACCGGCGACGCCGACGCCCTCCTCGCCCTGCGCCCCGACTGCGTCGTCTACACCTCCATGGCCGACGTCCGGATCACGGAGGCCATCGGCGACCTGTGCCGCATCCTGCGGTCCGGCGTGAACGTCGTGTCCAGCAGCCCGGTCTTCCTGCAGTTCCCCGACGGCGTCGTCCCGCCGGAGATGTCGGGCCCGGTCCGCGAGGCGGCGGCCGAGGGCGGCGCCTCCCTCTTCGTCAACGGCATCGACCCCGGCTTCGCCAACGACGTCCTGCCGCTCGCCCTCACCGGCATCAGCGAGCGCGTCGACGAGGTCCGCTGCCTGGAGATCCTCAACTACGCCACCTACGACCAGGGCACCGTCCTGTTCGACATCATGGGCTTCGGCGGCCCCCTCGACGAGACCCCCATGCTCCTGCAGCCAGGCGTCCTCACCATGGCCTGGGGCAGCGTCGTCCGGCAGATCGCCGCCGGACTGGGCGCCGAGCTCGACGAGATCACCGAACGGCACCACCGCCTCCCCGCGCCCGAGACCTTCCACGTCGCCTCCGGCACCATCGAGAAGGGCACCGCCGCGGCGCTCCGGTTCGAGGTCCGCGGCATGCTCGGCGGCCGGCCGGTCATCGTGCTGGAGCACGTCACCCGGCTCCGTGACGACCTGGCGCCCGACTGGCCCCAGCCCACCGGGGCGGGCTGCTACCGGATCGAGGTCCGCGGCGAGCCCGACTACACCCTCGATCTCCAGCTCCTCGGCGGCGACGGCGACCACAACACCGCCGGCCTGAAGGCCACCGCGATGCGCCTGGTCAACGCCGTCCCCGCCGTGGTGGAGGCCCCGCCCGGCCTGCTCACCGCCCTGGACCTCCCCCTGATCCCGGGCAGGGGCCTGCTCCGCTAGACGGCCTCAGCGGCGCGGCCGGTCGCCGAGAAGGTCCTCGTCACGGGCCTTGGCGGCGGCCTGCGTACGGCTCGTCACCCCCAGCTTGGCCAGGATGTTGGAGACGTGGACGCTGGCGGTCTTGGGCGAGATGAAGAGGGCCGCCGCGATCTCCTTGTTGTTACGGCCCGCGGCGACCAGCGCGAGCACCTCCCGCTCGCGGGCGGTGAGCCCGGCGGCGGGGGAGGGGGCGGGGCGGGACGCGCCCAGGCGGGCCCGCGTGCCCAGATCGCGCAGCGCCCGGACGAGCGGGGCCGCACCCAGGGCCTCGGCGTCCCGGAGGGCCGCGCCCCACTCGGCGGCGGCCTCCTCCCGCGCGCCCCGCACGGCGAGGGCCTCGGCCAGGCGCCGGCGGGAACGTGCCACCTCGTAGGTGAAGCCGTAGGAGAACGCCGCGACGGCGGCCCGCCACAGCCCGGGGTCGTCGTCGCCGTGGGCGCGGGCGCGTTCGGCCTCGGCCCGGGCCAGCCAGGCGTGGCCTTCCAGCCCGAGCCAGGTGCGCGGCCGTCCGTCCGGGGTGGTGGACGCCGCCGTGCGGGCGCGTTCGAGGAGGTCGTCGGCGGCCTTCGCGGCGGCCTCCGCCGTCTCGGCGTCACCGGAGGCCCGGGCCCGGACGGCGCGGTCGGCCTGCGCCCACAGCGCGGTGCCGATGATCCTGATCGCCGCGACGTCGCGGGGCGCCATGGAGGCCAGCAGGGCCGTCGTGTGCTCCAGGGCGGCGTCGGTGTCGCCCCGCCACAGGGCGTCCTCGGCGGCCAGGCCGCGGGCGACGTAGGCGATGAAGGGGTCCTGCGGCCAGACACGCTCCAGCCAGCGCATCCGCTCGGTGATGTCCTCGCCCCGGGCGACCTCGACGAACAGCGCGTACGCGGAGACCTGGGCCTCGACCGGCCGGACCACCCTGACCTGGAACCCGCCGGCCAGCCGGCCGGCCGCCTCCCAGTCGCCCGTCGTGTAGCGGATCAGGAACTCCAGGCACCGCAGCGTGGTCCCGTAGGAGCTCCAGCCCAGGCCGTTGGCGCGGACGAACCGCATCGCCTCGTCGGCGGCGCGGGCGGCGCCGTCCAGGTCGCCGCGGTCGAACATCGCGCGGGCGTGGTGGAAGGCGGCCCGCAGCGCCACCTGGTGGTTGCCGTCCTCGATCGCCAGGTCCCGGGCCCGGGCGAACAGCGCCTGGACCTCGGGGGCGGGGTCCCGCGACTCGCGGTGGAAGCCCAGCGTGACCAGCGCGCTGGCCTCGGCGTGGGCGGTGCCGGTGGCGCGCGCCGCGGCGATGGCCTCCTCGGCGATGGCGGGGATCCGCGGGTCCTCCTCCCTGATGAGCAGGTTGCGCGCGTACGTCGCCAGGGCGGCGGCGCGTTCGGGGGTCGGCGGCTCGGCGGGCAGCATCCCGACGGCCTCACGGGCGACGGCGGTCGCCTCCTCCGGGTCGAGATCGACCAGGTGATGGGCCAGCTTCTCGCGCAGCAGGACGCCCAGCCGGACGTCGTCGCGGGGCGCGGACTCCAGCAGGCGGCGGAGCCGGGAGACCGCGCGGCGGGTGTCCCCGGCCCGGCCGGAGGCGCGGGCCGCGTCCAGCTCGACGCGGACCCGCCCCGCCCCGGCGGCCTGCTCGGGATCGGGAACGGCGTCCCACAGGGAGAGGGCGCGGTCGTAGTGCTCGTGGGCCTCGTCCGGTGCGCCCATCCGGTCGGCCTCGCGTCCCGCCCGCAGGGAGGCGGTGAACGCGGCGGGCAGATCGTGCGCGGCCAGGCTGTGATGGGCCAGCTCGGCGGCGGCGCGGGCGTGCCCGGCGGCGGGCCCGTCGGCGAGCAGGGCGGCGAACGCGGCGTGCAGCCGGGTCCGCTCGCCCGGCAGCAGGTCGGCGTACACGGCCTCGCGGAGCAGGGCGTGCCGGAACGTGTAGCCCTCGGCCCCGTCCGGGACCAGCAGCTGGTGGTGGACGATCTCGCGGAGCGCCTCGCCGACGGTCGCCTCGTCCAGCGCGGAGACCCGGCGGACCAGCTCGTCGTCCACCCGTCGGCCGGCCACCGACGCCGCCCGCACCACCCGCGCGGCGTTCTCCGACAGGCGCTCGACCCGGGCGAGCAGGAGGTCGGCGAGCAGGGCGGGCATCTCCTCGCCGTCCCGCGCCGCGGTGTAGAGCTCGGCCGCGTAGAACGGGTTCCCCTCGGACCGCAGGTGCACCCGCGCGATCTCCTCGGCGGTGGGCGGGACGCCGTCCCCGGCGAGCGCGGCGAGGTACTCGCCGGTCTCGTCCGGCCCGAACGGGCCGACCTCGGCGGCGGTCACGTTCGGCAGGCGCAGCAGCTCGGCGACCACCGGCCGCAGCGGATGCCGCCGGTGCAGGTCGTCGGAACGGTAGGTGCCGATCAGGCAGACCCGCTCGTGCTGGAGCACGCGGCTGAGGAAGGTCAGCAGATGGCGGGTGGAACGGTCGGCCCAGTGCAGGTCCTCCAGGACGAGCACCACCGGGCTCCTGCGCCCCAGCTCGCCCAGCAGCCCGAGCACCGCGCCGTACACCTGCTGCCGGCCCAGCTCGGACGCCCCGCCGCCCGCCGGGGCCCCGGGCTCCTGCCCGTCCGGGAGCAGCCGCCGCAGCACGGGACGGGCCTCCAGCGCCGCGTGCAGCTCGGGGTCGCGCGATCCGGTCCACAACGCGTCCGCCAGGGGCAGGTAGGGCATGCTCTCGCCGAGTTCGGCGCACTGGCCGACCAGGACGGCGCAGCCGCGTTCGCGGGCGGCCCGGGCGAGCGTGGCGACCAGGTGCGACTTGCCGGCCCCGGCGTCACCGCTGACCAGGACGACCCCGGCCGAGCCGGCGGCGGCCCGGTCGAGCGCGGCGGTGAGCGTGGCCAGCTCCGCGGTACGGCCGATCAGCACCCCGGAACGCTCGCCTTCCCCCATGCCGCCGAGTATGGCACCCGCCGGGCGGTGCCGCGTCCGCCGTCACCGCGGGAGCGCGGGCCGGACGCGGGGCGTGGGCACGGGGCGTGGGCACGGGGGCGGGAGCACGGGGCCGGGAGCCGGGGCCGGACACGACGGGGCCCCGGTCCGGGCGCGGTCGGACCGGGGCCCCGATCTCCACCGGGGGTCATCCCGCGAGGGCGGGCTCGCGTTCCATCTCGACGGCCTCGGCGTCCTCCGCGGCCTCGGCGGGCTCGGGCTCGGGGGGAAGGACCTTGGCGTAGGTACGGAGCGTCTCGGCGGCGATCCGGTCCCAGGCGAAGCGGGAGTGGGCCCGGTCGGCGGCGGCGATCGCGTACCCGTGGAGGGTGGTCTCCTCGGAGAGCAGGTGGCGGATCGCCCGGCCGATCATCACGGGCCGGTCCGCCGGGACGTGCAGGCCGGTGATCCCGTCCAGCACGGAGTCGGCGTTGCCGCCGGTACGGGAGGCGACCACCGGGACGCCGCAGGCCATGGCCTCCAGCGGCGCCAGCGGGGAGGGCTGGTGCGGGGCCAGGCACAGGGCCAGCCTGGCGGTGCGCAGCAGCCGGGGCAGCGACTTGCGGGGCAGCCGGCCCAGGAAGATCACCCGGTCCTCGACGTGCAGCTCCTTGGCCAGCAGCCGCAGCCGGTGCACGGCCGGGTCGTTCTCCAGCTCCTCGCGGGGCGGGCCGCCGGCCACCGTCAGCTCGGCGTCGGGGACGTGCACCAGGGCGCGGATCGCGGTGGCCACGCCGCCGTCCTCAAGGTCCCGGCAGACCGTCACCAGCCGGTCCCGGTCGCCGCGCGGCATGGCCGGGCCGACCTGGCTGAACTGCTCGCCGTCCACACCGTACGGAACCACCGTGATCCTCTTGCGCGGGACGCCCATCCGGACCAGCGCGTCGGTCTCGGAGCCGCAGGCGGCCACGACGGCCGCGGCCTCGCGGCCGATCGCCGACTCCAGCCGGGGCCGCGCGGGGTGGACCTCCCGGCCGGCGCGCCGCTCCGTCATGCCCAGGCCGTGCGGGCTCTCCACAAAGGGGATGTCCAGCTCACGGGCCACCGCGCAGGCGGCGAGCCCGCCGATCCAGCCGTGCGCGTGGACCACATCGGGACGTCCGGCGCCCGACCAGAGAGCGCGCAGCCCGTCGGCGAACTCGCGGACGTGGTCCAGCAGCTCGGCGTCCGTCAGCCGCCGGGCTGGGCCGGCGTCGATCTGATGGAGCATCGCACCCGGCGCCAGGCGGCTGCGCGTACGGGCCGCACCGTCCTGGCGGCGTGTGTACAGCGTGACCTGGTGGCCGCGGGTGTCGCCCTGCACGGGGCGGGCGAGGGCTCGGGCCAGCTCTCGCATGTGGATCGCCTGGACGTGCTCGCCGTCGAGGTCGGAGGCGGACACGAGGGCAATGTGCAAAGTGCGAACCATGACGAGATCCTCCGGGTTAGCAAAGGTGAAACCTGGAGGTATCTGCGTCTTAGACACCCGCTCGGTCTTTGTCTTTCCGGTCGAGCGCCGCTGAAACGTCCGCGCCGGGAAAAAGGGCCCGGACCAGGGGAACCGTGACCGACGTCATACCATCCGAGCCGGATGAGCACTGTGCACGGCGGTGTCGCGTTGAGCGGATTTTGCCTGCTCGGCCCCCGTGCGGTGGATCCGTCCGTTCGTAGACTGGCGGCCCATGAGCGGCGAAGCGGCGGTCTGGTACGTGGCGTACGGCTCCAACCTCTTCCAGGAACGCTTCGCCTGCTACCTGTCCGGAGGGCGGCCACGGGGCGGCGCGCGCACCTACACCGGATGCCGTGACCCGCGGCCGGCCAGGGACGCCCGGCCCGTCACCCTGCCCGACGGCATCTACTTCGCGCTCACCTCGCTCACCTGGGGCGGCGGCATGGCGTTCTACGACCCCCGCCTGCCCGGCCGGGCGGCGGCCCGCGCCTACCTCCTCACCCGGCAGCAGTTCTGCGACGTCGTGGCCCAGGAGATGCGCCGCGAAGCCGGGGAGGGCGCCGACCCGGACCTCGCGGAGGTCCTGGCCACGGGCCGCCAGACGCTCGGCCCGGGACGGTACGAGACCGTCCTCAAGGTCGGCGAGCACCGGGGGCATCCCATGCTCACCTTCACCTCCCCGCACGGCGCCGCCGAGGCGGAACTGAACGCCCCGGCCGCCCCGTACCTGGCCATGCTCGGCCACGGCCTGCGCGAGGCGCACGGCTGGACCTGCGAACGCGCCGCCTCCTACCTCGGCGCCCGGCCCGGAGCGGACGGGGCGTGGCCGGTGCCGAGGATCACCGCCCTGCTGCGCCGGCCGGGCGCTGCTGTACGTTCGGCTCATGAACGTGGGTGACGTGGTCGAGGACTTCGAGCTTCCGGACGAGACGGGCCGGACCCGCACGCTGACCGGGCTGCTGGAGCAGGGCCCGGTCGTGCTCTTCTTCTACCCGGCCGCGCTGACGCCCGGCTGCACCGCGGAGGCCTGCCACTTCCGTGACCTGGCCGCCGAGCTGGCCGAGGTCGGCGCGCATCCGGTCGGGATCAGCGGCGACGAGGTCGGCAGACAGAAGGAGTTCGCCGACAAGCACGGGTTCGGCTACCCCCTCCTGTCGGACGCCGACGGCACCGTCCGGGCCCGTTTCGGGGTGAAGCGGGGCATCGCGCTCGCGCCGACCAAGCGGCAGACGTTCGTCATCGACACCGACCGCCGGGTGCTGGAGATCGTGAAGAGCGAGATCCGGATGAACGTCCACGCCGACCGCGCCCTGGCGGCCCTGCGCGCCCGCGGGGCCTGAGCCTCACGGGCCCGGCGCGGCGTCCGGCGCGTCCGCGGCCTCCACGCCCTCCGCGGCCTCCAGGTCCTCCCGGACGTCCGTAGCACCCGTGGCACCCGTGGCGTCCGTCGTGTCCTCGGTGTCCGGGGGCTTGGGGACCTCGGGCATCTCGGGGAGGACGATCGCCGAGGGGCGGCCGGGGTCGTGGAAGATCTCCTGGTCGGCGGTCAGCATCCGGTGCGCGGTCCCGATCGGCTCGCCGGTGCCGGGATTGCGGGCCACCCGGGGGTAGGCACCGCTGCACACCTGTACCCGGATCCGGTGGCCGGCCCGGAACCGGTGCCCGGCCGGCCACAGCTCCAGCGCGACCTGCCGCACGCCGTCCGCGCCGGCCTCGGGCGTGCCCGGGACCAGCCGCCGCATCCCCTCGCACAGGTTGCGCGACTCCCCGTCCGGCGCCACGTCGCAGAGCCGGACGACGAAGTCGGTGTGCTCCCGGTCCGAACGGACGAACAGCTCCGCCGTGACCGGCCCGATGATCTCCAGGTCCTCGGCCAGCTCCCCGGAGGTGTAGGTGAGCACGTCCCGGCGGCGTTCCAGGCGCCGCTGGTCGGTCACCGGGTGGTTGTCGCCCATCAGCGTGGGGCCGCCCAGGAACGGCGTCGGGTGCGCCGGGTCGTAGCGGTACCGGTCCGGCTCGGACGCGGCGGGCGGCCGGTCGCGCGACAGCCCGCCGCCGGGCTGCAGGTGCCAGCGCCGCTCCCGCATCCCGGGGACGGGCCAGTCGGGGAACTCCCGCCACTCCCCGGTGGGCCCCGACCAGACCGTGCCGACCGACCGCCGCGAACCGGCGTCGGTGACGTACACCCGGACGGGACGCTCGCGCAGCCCGCCGGGATCGTCCAGCAGGTGGGCGCGGAACCAGCTCAGCGACTCGCCGATCGAGTCGCGCATCATGCGCTGGTCGGCGTGCGTCCACGGGCCGATGGTCAGGTACGGGCGGTGCCCGGCCGCGCGCAGCGCCGCGTAGTCCTTGAGCTGCCAGGGCAGGAAGATGTCGTACCAGCCGCCGGTCATGTTCACCGGGGCACGCACCCGCGACACCGTGGGGCTGAAGTCGCGCTTGTCCCAGAACGGGGTGTCGGGGCCGTTCACCAGCAGGTCCTGGAAGAAGCGCTGCTGCTCGCCGGTGGCCAGCACGTCCAGCTCGGCGAGCGGGCGGCCGGACAGCGCGGCGCGGCGGGCCCGCCGGGGCGACATGATCCCGGTGGTGATGCCGGAGAGCGGATGCTTCATCCGCGAGGTGAGGTCGACCCAGATCAGCGTGGACTCCAGCGCGAAGGTGCCGCCGACGTTGATGGCGTCCCGGAACTGGGAGGCGGTCACCTGCATCGAGAGCGCCCGCAGCTCCGGCCCGGCCTCGGCGGCGACCGCCCACTGCACGTACCCGAGGTAGCTGGGGCCGTGCATGGCGAACGTGCCGCCGAACCACGGCTGCTCCTTCAGCCACGCGATGGTCGCCAGGCCGTCCTCGCCCTCGTCCAGGGGTTCGAACACGCCGCCCGAGCCGAAGCCGCCGCGGACGCTCTGGACCACCGCCTGGAAGCCGTGCGAGGCGAACGTCTGCCCGCACATCAGCCCGAACGGGCCGCGCCTGCCATAGGGGGAGCGGACCAGCACGGTGGGGGGACGCTCCACGTCGACCGGCGCGTAGCGATCGGCCAGCAGCGCGATCCCGTCGGCGGTCGGGACCTCCAGGTCGCGCTCCACCGACACCCGGTGGGGACCGTTCGGAAGTCCGAGCGCCGTGGTCCCCAGACGGCGCATGAGACCCAGACCTACCACTCGAACGATCGTAATCGGCGTTCGGCGGGCTCCGTCCACGCGACGCGGACGATCACTCTCCGTCACCGATCGTAGCGCGCCTTCCGCGGCCGGCTGACCGTTCGTGTGCGGGCGGGCGCCGATGGTCACGCCGCCCTGCTCGCGCCGTGTGCATCGCCGTGGCCTGCGCTTGCGCGGGCCGGGACCGGGGACCGTCGACGGCCCCGCACCGGTCCGGCGAGTCCGCCCGGTCTCGGCGGATAGGCCCGGAGCGCCATCGCCTTTCACTACGATCAGTCGCTGTCGAGACCGGTGCAAATGAGCACATGCATTCCGCGCATCGCGGGGACGGCGCCGGCGGCGCGAGCACGCCGCCGCCCGGAGGGAGAAGATTCACGTCATGCCAGAGTCGCTGGACTGGGGCCGGGTCATCGCCGCCATCGCCGTGATGGCGGCGGCGCTGGTCGTCGCGGTCGTCCTGCGCGTGCTGTCGGGACGGCTGAACAAGCGCGCCGGGGACACCCGGTGGGCCTGGGACGACCTGGCGGCCCGGCTGCTGCACGACCTGGCGGTGCCGCTGTCCCTCCTCGGAGGCGCCTGGGTCGCGGCCAACGTGCTGAACCTCAAGCACGGGACGCTGAGGGTCACCGCCGAGGTGCTGACCGCGGCGACCATCATCATCGTCTCGCTCGCCTGCGCCCGGCTGATCGCGGGCATCGTCACGTCGATCGCGCTGGCCCGGCAGGGCGTCGCCGCCAATGTGACGATCTTCGCCAACATCACCCGGGTGGTGGTGCTGGGCGTCGGCATGCTGGTCATGCTGCAGAGCCTGGGCGTGTCCATCACCCCGCTGCTGGGCGCCCTGGGCGTCGGCGGCCTGGCGGTCGCGCTGGCCCTGCAGGACACCCTGGCCAACCTGTTCGCGGGCGTGCACGTGCTGGCGTCCAAGACGATCGAGCCCGGCGACTACATCCGGCTCAGCAGCGGCCAGGAGGGGTACGTCGTCGACATCAACTGGCGCAACACCTCGATCCGCACGCTCTCGGACAACATCGAGGTGATCCCGAACGCGCGCTTCTCCGACACGATCCTGACCAACTACCATCGCCCGGCCCAGGACATGTCGCTGCTCATCCAGGCGAGGGTGGCCTACGGCAGTGACCTGGAGCACGTGGAGAAGGTCGTCGTCGAGACCGGCACCGAGGTGATGGCGGAGATCGAGGGCGCGGTACGGGACGCCGAGACCCTGGTGCGCTTCCACACCTTCGCCGAGTCGGGGATCGAGTTCACCGTGATCCTGCGGATCATCGAGTTCGGCGAGCAGTTCCGGATCAAGCACGAGTTCTACAAGCGCCTGCACCGGCGCTTCCAGGCCGAGGGCATCGACATCCCGTTCCCGGTCCGCCGGGTGCTGCTGCCAGAGGAGCCCGCCCCCGGCCTGGCCGCGCTCGACCGCTGAGCCCCTGCCTTGAACCCCTGCCCTGAACCCCTGTCCGGGGCTCAGGGCAGGGCCGCGGTCAGGGGATGAAACGGATGTCGGGATGCCGGGGCGACGGCCTGTCCAGCAGCCGCCCCGGCCGGTCCCGCAGGTGCCGGTCGAAGAACGCCGTGACGTAGGCGCGGTAGGCGTCCGTCATCCGTTCCGGGTTCACGGTGCCGATGAGGGCGCGCCGCCCGTCGGCGGGGATGTCCAGGTGCCGGTCCAGGGCGGGCAGGATCGCCTGCAGGTCGGTGAGGCTGTAGTGGCTGCCCTCCGGGACGTTCAGGTCACGCTTCCAGCCGGTCGACGCCTCCCAGAACGACTTCCAGGACGGGTTGGTGAGGTGGGTCTGCGGCTTGCCCCCGGTCGCCGCGCCCATCAGCATGAACGGGCGGTCCAGCCCCACCTCGGCGACGCGGACGAGATCGCCGGCGGCGTACTGCATCGTGCCGTCCAGGTCGACGCCGGCGTCCAGCCGCCGGTCCACGCGCATGGTCTCGGCGGCCTGGATGCCCCCGGCGGAGTGCCCGGCCATGCCGGCCCGCGAGAGGTCGAGGATCCGGCCCAGCCCGCGGGGGAGGGGCCGCCCTTCCGCGTCGGGGTTGGTCCCGGCGCGCATCGAGGCCAGGCGGCCGAGGACGAACCGGGTGTCCTGGACGCGGGTGGCCAGCGCGGTCTTCAGCCGTGCGGGCCCCGGCTCCGGCAGGCGCTGGAGCTCGACCCGCCCGCCGGGGAACTCCACCGGGGCCGTCTCGTAGGTGTGGTCCATGGTCACCACCACGTAGCCGCGTCCGGCCAGTTCCTCGGCCAGGGTGGTCCCCAGCGCCCGGGGCACGCCGAAGCCGGGGGAGTACAGCACCACCGGCAGCGCCCCCCGGCGGGTGTCGGCGGGCGCCCCCTCGGCGGCGTGCGTCCGCGCGGCCGCCCAGTCGACCTCGCCGGGCTTGAAGACGCCGAGGGCCCCGCCGCGGTCGAGCGCCCGAGCGACCCCGGGCCGCAGGTACGGGGCCGTCCGCCGGTTCCCGGAGGCCCGCTCCGGCGGCGGGGCGGTGCGCGCCGGATACCAGAGGCTGATCATGAGTTCGCGGGTCCGTCCCGGCACCCAGGGGTCAGTGCGGGCGTGGTCGACCAGATGCAGTTCCGTGGTCGCGACGGGGAGCGGCCCGGTCGGCGCCGGCAGCTCGAAGCGTGCCTTCGCGCCGGAGGCGCCGGCGGTGGCCGCGGACCGCGCGGCATGGGTGGCGGCTCCGGAGCCGCAGGCCGTGACCAGGCAGGACGCTCCGGCGGCCAGGGCGAGGAGGCGTGTCGTCGTACGCATGCGCCCACCCTGGCGCGCGCGGCCCGTCCGAGATCATGGCCGAACGGCTCCGCGCGTCCCCGACTTTCGTCAGCACCGGTTCAGTCGACCGGGCGGTCCTCCAGGAGGGCCTGGAGGCGTCCGCGGACGCCGTCGTCCGGCTCGCGGGCCAGCGCGGTGGTCAGCGCGTCCCGCGTCCCGGGCGGCCAGGCGGCCTCGCCCCAGGCGTCCAGCGTGCGGACGGCCATGTTGCGGTTGCGCACGACCGGGCTCGCCAGGCCGGCCAGCACCAGCGGCGTTCCACGGCCGGGCCACGCGACCAGTCCTTGCAGCAGCATGTCCAGGCAGCGGTGCGGGGTGAACGCCTCGCCCGAGCCCGCCTTACGGGCCGGCCCGGCGGCGACGGCGTCCAGCGGCAGCAGCTCGGACGCCAGAGCGATCACCTCGTCGATCTCGTCCGGTCCCGCCTGCGTCACGGCGCCGTACCAATCGTCCTGGACGAACGGGTCGCGGGTGCGGAGCCGGTCCAGGTGCGCCCGCAGGGTGGGGACGCCCAGGATCCCGCACGCGTGGACGGCCCGGTGGAAGCGGGCCGGGTCGTCCGCGGCGAGGTCCCGCCGGGCCCTCTCGGGCCAGACCGGGCGGCCGAGGATCTCGGCGCAGCGCTCCGCCAGGTCCGGCCACGCCCGCTCGGCGTGGCCGCGCACCGCGTGCACCGCCAGGAAGTGGCGCAGGTCGCTCGCCCGGGCGGCCATGTGGCCGAGGAAGAGACCGGCCGCGCGCTCGCCGTCGGCGTACGCGGTGATGCCCTCCATCGGCCCGCCCTCGTCGCACAGCGCGGAGAGGATGTCCCCCGCCGCGTACAGCAGTTCGTCGTCGGGACCGCCCGCGGCCCCGCCCGCCAGGGCCTCGGCCAGGCCGCCGGTCTCCGCGGCGGTCCCGGCGAGGTAGGCGTCCATCACCTCGTTGCGGAAGCCCTCGCGCAGGATCCAGTCGCGCAGGCCCGGGTCCGCCGTCCCGGCGAGGCGCTCCACGAGATGGACGCGCCCCCAGCCCCGTACGGAACGGGCCAGCTCCCACAGGTCCTGCTCGGCGCCGCCCTCCCGGTTGGCCAGCGCCACCGCGGCGAACAGCGTGAACTCGTCGTGCCGACCCAGGATCATCAGCTCGTCGCGGTGGTGCGCCGCGTCGAACAGGCCGAGCAGCGCGATCCCCAGCTTCACCGGCTCGCGGTGGCGTCCCTCGGTGGCCAGGCGGTAGCCGGTCCGGTAGCACCGTTCCGCGTCGACGCCGGCGGCGACGACCCGGTCCAGGACGTCGCCGACCAGGGAGACGACCGACACCTGCCGGGCGGCCTCGTACAGCGCCGCGTCGCCGCCGTCCCGGCCCTTCCGGTCGCGCAGGGCCGTGAGCAGGGCGGCCGAGACGCGTTCGACCTCCCCGGGATCGGCCTTGCCGGCCCAGTGGTGGGTGAGCATGCCGTCGCGTGCCCCGGGCGCCCACACGAGGCCGTCGCCGTCGCCCTCGTCGCCCTCGTCGGGCAGGGTCTCGCCGCCGTCGAGGAGGCCGGGGCCGCGTTCGGGGACGTGAGCCCGTACGTGGTCGTAGAGCGAGACAGGGGGGTCGTCGTGCCTTTGCCTGCCGAACATCCGGACACTTTAGGGCGAGGGGGGCTCACCGGGCACCTGATTTCCGCCCGGGCTCCTCGCCGGAGCCGTGCCCGAGGGGACGGCTCCGTCCGCGCCCGGTGGTGCCGCGGTGCCGGCGGCCTCCGCGCGGGCCAGGCGGCGGCTGGAGAACGAGGTGAGCGTGGCGATCAGCGAGGCCGCGAGGAGCAGGGCGAACGCCCGCTGGTAGCCGTCCGCCAGCGCGCCGAGCGACGACCGCGACATCTCGGCCGCCGCCCCCTGGTAGAGCAGGTGGCGGTCGGCGCGGGCGAGCGCGGAGGCGGCGAGGGTGAGGCAGAACGCGCCGCTCAGCACGTTTCCCACGTTCTGCAGGGTCATCCGCAGCCCGTTGGCGATGCCGAGCCGTTCCGGCGGGACGGCGGCCAGGATCGCCGCGGTGTTGCCCGTGGCGAAGATCCCGCTGCCGGCCGAGACCGCCACCAGGCACAGCGCGACCAGCGCGTAAGGGGTGTCGCCGGAAAGGAGCGGGAGCGTCACCGCCAGCCCCGCCGAGGTGATCGCGGACCCGGCGACCGCCAGCGTACGCGGGGAGACGCGGCGGCTCAGGAAGCCGCCGACGGGCGCGGCGACCATCCCCGCCAGCGGCCCGGGGAGCACCGCCAGCCCCGCCTGGGCGGGCGTCATGCCGCTGACCGCCTGAAGGAACAGTGCCAGCAGCAGCAGAGTGCCGAACCGGGCGAGGGTGTTGAACAGCGCCGCGACCGAGCCCTGGGTGAAGCGGCGGTCGCCGAACAGGGCGAGGTCCACCAGCGGGTACCGGGCCCGGCGCTGCCTGAGGACGAACCAGGGGAGGAGCAGCGCCGCGGCGGCCAGCCCCCCGGCGGTGAGCGGGCCCGTCCAGCCGCGCGCGCCCGCCTCGGTGAGAGAGATCACCAGCCCGCTCAGCCAGCCGACCAGCAGCACGGCGCCGAGGTAATCGATCGGCTCGCGGGGGCCGCGCGGCACGCGGGGAAGTGAGAGCAGCCCCCAGCCGAGCGCCAGCGCGCCGAGCGGGACGTTGAACCAGAACACCCACTGCCAGCCCGCCGTCTCGGCGAGATAACCGCCGATGGACGGCCCCAGCAGCGGCGCCGCCCCCAGGATCCCCAGGTAGACCCCGAGGCCCTGGCTGAGGCGGGCGGGCCCGAACGCCCAGGCGATGATGGCGGTCCCGTTGGCCAGCAGCACCGCCCCGCCGACGCCCTGCAGGGCCCGCAGCACGATCAGCGTGGTCACGTCCGGCGCGAACCCGGCCAGGAGGCTGGCCAGCGTGAACACCGCCAGCCCGCACAGGTAGGTGCCGCGCCGCCCGAACACGTCGGCCACCCGGCCGAACACCATCAGCAGGCCGGTCTGCGCGAGCATGAACGCCAGCAGGATCCACCCGGCCGCCGCGGCGCCCGCGCCGAAGTGCCGGACCACCACGGGCAACGCGATGTTGAGGGTGCTGACGTTCACGACCAGCAGCACCGTGCCGAGGCCGACGGCCGACAGCACCCGCCAGGGATCGGGGCAGGGGGCCGGTGCTCCGGCGGCGTCCCCGGCGGGCGGCTCCGCTCCGCCGTGCCCCGCGGGCTCGCGCACTGGCCGTCCCTTCCGGCGGGATGTCAGATCATGGTCACGAACCCCGTCAGGGTCGTCCGCCGTGGCCGCGCTGTCAATCCGGGAGGGTCAGCCGCCCGAGGCGGCGGCCGAGTACTGGGTGGCGCGGATCACCTTCCGGGCCGCCGGGGCCGCCGGCCCCGACCGCGCCGTCAGCTCCTCGATGCGCCGCTTGTGGCGGCGCCGGTCCGGAGCCGGGAGGACGGTCTTCAGCTCGCCGGCCGCCGCCAGGGCGACCGCCGCCGCGTCGTAGCTGTTGACGTGCGCCACCGGCCGGCCCCGCAGCGCCGAGGAGGCCCCGCCCCACAGGGTCTTGACGACCCGCGGGTCCCGCACCGTGATCTCGTCGTGGGGGAACAGCCCGAGCCTGCGCCGGTGCCGGACCCGGATCCAGCCGCCGTCGGCCAGCTCCTGCCGCACGGTCCGGACCATGGCCCTGCCGTCCTTGCGGACCCAGTACTGCCATGAGCGCGGCCGGGACGCGGAGATCTGGGCGACGAGGCCGTAGGGGTCCTCGCCCGGGGTGCCGGGCGTGGGACGGCGCCGCTCCTCGTCGAGCCGCCCGTCCAGGTACAGCTCGGTGAGGGCGGCGGCCCGCAGCAGGTAGCCCAGCGTGCCGCCCGACAGCGCCAGGCGCTTCTTGTTCAGGTCGTAGGCCAGCAGGAACATCCTGGCCGGCAGTGTCTCGGGAATCTCGACCATGACCTAATCCTCGCTCGTGGAATCCCCGGTGGGAGGGGGCCCTGGGGGATCGTCTTCGGTGACCTCCGCGGCGGCGCCCTTGGCGGGCCGGCCGGGCCGGCGCATCCGCCCGGCCGTCCGCGGCATCCGCCCGGCGTCGGCCAGGGCCTGGCGCAGCAGGAACTCGATCTGCGCGTTGGTGCTGCGCAGCTCGTCCCCCGCCCAACGGGCCAGCGCGTCGTGGACGGCGGGGTCGAGCCGCAGCAGGATCTTCTTACGTTCGGAGGCCACTGGTCACTGGTAGAGGGAGCCGGTGTTGACCACCGGCTGGGCGTCCCGGTCGGCGCACAGGACCACCAGCAGGTTGCTGACCATGGCGGCCTTGCGCTCCTCGTCCAGCTCGACCACGTTCTCCTCGTCCAGCCGGTCCAGGGCCAGCTGGACCATGCCGACCGCGCCCTCGACGATCCGCTGCCGGGCCGCGACCACCGCGCCCGCCTGCTGGCGGCGCAGCATGGCCTGGGCGATCTCGGGGGCGTACGCCAGCCGGGTGATCCGCGACTCGATGATCCGGACCCCGGCGGAGGACACCCGCAGCGACAGCTCCTCCGACAGCTGGGCGGTGATCTCGTCGGCGTTGTCGCGTAGCGAGAGCCGCTCGTGCGAGTCGTAGGGGTAGCTGCCGGCGATGTGCCGGACCGCCGCCTCCGTCTGGAACGCCACGAACTCCACGAAGTCGTCCACCTGGAACACCGCGCGGGCGGTGTCCTCCACCTGCCAGACGACCACGGCGGAGATCTCGATCGGGTTGCCGTCGAGGTCGTTGACCTTGGCCAGCCCCGTCTCGTGGTTGCGGATCCGGGTGGAGATCCGCTTCCGCTCGGTGATCGGGTTGACCCAGCGCAGCCCGTCGGTGCGGACCGTGCCGGTGTAGCGGCCCAGCATCTGCAGCACCCGGGCCTCGCCGGGGGCGACCGGGGTCAGGCCCGCCATGACGACCAGCCCGGCGATGACGATCAGCGATCCCAGCACGATCCCGGCCACGACGACGGCGGCGCCGCCGACCGCCACGCCCACCAGGATCGCCGCCGCGCCCAGCAGGACCAGCAGCAGGGACAGCCCCAGCATGGGCCACCCCGACGCGTCCCGCGCGGCGCGTTCCTCGATCTCCGGCCTCGGCATCTCCACGGGTGGTGCGGCCATGGCGGCGGCCTCCTTCGGCGCGTCCTCGATCCTCATGGCAGCAATCTAGCAAAGTGATATCACTTTTTTCAACGCGTGGCCGTGACCTCCGCCTTCGCGGCCCCGTCCCCGCTCTCGGCCGCCTCCGGGATGACCTTGGGGACGCCGCGCAGCGCGAACAGCGCGAAGACCCCCACGAGCGCGGCCAGCGCGGCGCTGCACAGCACCGCGGCGTGCAGGCCGTCCACGAACGCCCGGTGGGCGGCGGACTCGACCTGGGCCGCGAGGGAGGCGGGCAGCCCGGCGGCGGCCTGCACCGCACCGCTCAGCGAGTCCCGCGCCGCGTGCCCGGCCGCGGCGGGCAGCCCGGCCGGCAGTTCCACGCTGCCGCGGTACACGGCGTTGAGCACGCTGCCCAGCACGGCCATGCCCAGGGACCCGCCCAGTTCCATGCCGGTCTCCGAGATCGCCGAGGCCGCGCCCGAACGGTCCCGGGGGACCGTCGCCAGGACGGTGTCGGCGGTGACCGTCATGACCATGCCGATGCCCGTACCGGAGAAGACGATCGGTATCAGGACCGAGATGTAGTCCGCCTCCGTTCCCACCCGGGTGAGGAGCCCGAACGCCAGCGCGGCCACGAACAGCCCGAGGGCCACCACGCGGGCCCGGCCCAGCAGGCCGATCAGCGGCGGGGCCAGCGCGGCGCCGCCGACCATCGCGCCCAGCGCGCCGGGCAGCCCGGCCAGCCCGGACTGCAGCGGCGACCACCCCAGCACCAGCTGGAAGTACAGCGAGAAGATCAGCGACTGGGCCACCAGGGCGAACATCGCGAACATCGTGGTGATCACCGACCCGGAGAACGCCATCCGCCGGAACAGCCGCACGTCGATCAGCGGGTCGTCCAGCCGGGCCTGCCGCAGCAGGAAGGCCGCCAGCGCGAGCACGCCGCCCACCGCCGCCGCCACGACCCCGGCGCTCGCGCCCTCGCCCGCCGCGGCCTCCTTGAGCGCGTACACCACGCCGACCACACCGGCGATCGACAGCGGCACGCTGAGCGCGTCCAGCCGGCCGGGCAGCGGGCTGCGCGTCTCGGGCAGCACCACCAGTCCGGCCACCACCGCGACCAGGGTGAGCGGGATGTTGATCAGGAACACCGAGCCCCACCAGAAGTGGTCGAGCAGGGCTCCGCCCACGACCGGGCCGAGCCCGACCGCCAGCCCGCCGATGCCGGCGAACATCCCGACCGCCATGGTCCGTTCCCCCGGGTCCGTGAACACCCGCCGGATCAGCGAGAGCGCCGACGGCATCAGCGTCGCCCCGGCCACCCCCAGCAGGAACCGCGCCGCGATCAGCAGCTCGGCGCTGCTCGCGTAGGCGGTCAGCGCCGACGTGGCGCCGAACAGCCCGGCCCCCGCCATCAGCATCCGCCGGTGCCCGATCCGGTCGCCGATCCCGCCCATCGTGATCAGCAGCCCGGCCAGCGCGAAGCCGTAGGCGTCGGCGATCCACAGGATCTGCGTGGCCGAGGGGGCCAGGTCGGCGGTCAGGTGCGGGATCGCCTGGTTCAGCGCGGTGAGATCCAGGTTCGGGAGCATGACGAGCAGCCCGCAGACGGCGAACGTGCCCCATTTGCGGGCACTGGAGAATTCGTTCATGCCGGCCACCGTGGCCGGGCCCGCTGACCGGCGGCGCACCGTCCGCGCACCGCCGCCGCACCGCCGCCGTGAACGTCCCGAACCTCGCGCCCCGCGGGCGCGTCTCACCCCGCGACACATGATCGAGACCAGGGAGGACGCCCGTGGCGGAGAACGAGACGACCGCGTGCCCGCGGTGCGGCGGGGCGGCCGCGCCGGTCCTGTACGGCCTGCCGGGGCCCGAGATGTTCGAGGCCGCCGAGCGCGGCGAGATCGTCCTGGGCGGCTGCGAGGTCGGGCCGGAACGGTGGTGGTGCGGGACGTGCGCGCGCTACCTGCCGTTCCCGGAGGAGGCGGCGGCGGAGCGCGACTGACCGCTCCCCGCGGGCGGCGGTCAGGCCCTGAGGGCCGCCCGCAAGGCCTCCTCGGCCGTCATCGCGGCACCCTTCGCCCGGGCCGCCTCGTACGCGGCGTCCCCGGTCATCGCGCGCGCCGCCGCCTCCACGCGGGCCAGGTCGGGGCCGCCGTACGCGCGGGCGCCGCGCAGCACCCCGGCGGCCCCGGCCAGCAGCGCGGCGTGTTCCCCGTCGCCCTCCAGCAGCGCGAGGCCGCCCAGGGCCACGACGGCCTGCGACCGGTGCAGGAAGACCGGGTGGTCGACGCCCATCTCCAGCGCCTCGCGCAGCAGGGCCCGCGCCCCCGCCGCGTCCCCCTCGGCGACGGCCAGCCAGCCCAGCCCGATCAGCGCCGCCGCACGCGTGGCCGCGGCGATGAAACGCTCGGGGTAGACCTGGGCCAGCGCCCCCTCGTAGAGCCGCCGGGCGCCGTCCAGATCACCGCGCAGCCGGGCGACCTCCCCGAGCCCGTGGTGGGCGGCGGCCACCTTGTCCCGGGCCCCCGCCCGCCGCGCCAGATCGGAGGCGGCCTCGAACTCGGCGTGCGCGGTGTCCAGGTCGCCGCCGTGCAGGTGGATGTCGGCGCGGCGGCAGAGCAGGTCCGACTGCTCCTCCAGGGCGCCCAGCTCCCTCATCAGCCCCAGCGCCTCGTCCAGCAGGGCCAGGGCGCGCTCCCGGTCACCGCGCCGGTCGGCCAGCTGCGCCAGCGGATCCAGCGAGTTGGCCATGCCCCAGCGGTCCCCGACCGCCCGGAACCCCTCCAGCGCACGCCTGCTGGACGCCTCGGCCTCGTCCATGTCCCTGCGGAACTGCGCCAGGAAACTGTTGCTCATCTCGAGCACCGCCGTGGACCAGGCGTCCCGGCCGACCTGCAGCGCGTGCGTGTCGACGTCCATGCGCTCCGGGCCCGCGGTGACCGCCCACAGGATCATGGTCGGCGGATGGTCGAGCCGCCACCGCAGCGCCGCCATCCTCGCGGTCGCCAGGTCCAGCGCCGCCGCAGTCCCGGGCCCGGACGCCCCGGCGCTGATCGCGTTGGCCACGCACAGGACGTACTCCTCGTCGCACCCCTCGGGCGGCTCCACGCCGACGGCCTCCAGCAGCTCGATCGCCAGCGGCCCGCCCTCGACCCGCCCCCGCAGCCACCAGTACCACGTCAGCACCGCGACCAGCCGCAGCGCGGTCACCGGGTCGGCCCGGACCGAACGGCGCAGCGCGGCGTGCAGGTTCCCGTGCTCGGCCGCCAGCCGCGTCAGCCACTCCAGCTGCCCGGGGCCGCGCAGCTCCGGGTCGGCGCGGCGGGCCAGGTTCAGGAAGTACGCCGTGTGCGCCCGCTCCAGCCGCTCCCTTTCACCGGCCTCCTCCAGCCGTTCCGCGCAGAACGCCTGGACGGTGCTGAGCATGCGGTAGCGGGTGCCGTCGGTCTGCAGCAGCGACTTCTCGACCAGCTCCACCAGCAGCTCGTCGGCCTCGCCCTCCAGGCCGCAGATCGCCTCGACGGCCTCCAGCGTCGCGCCCCCGGAGAAGACCGTCAGCCGCCGTGCCAGCGTCCGCTCGGCCTCCCCGAGCAGGTCCCAGCTCCACTCCACCACCGCGCGCAGCGTCCGGTGGCGCGGCGCCGCCGCCCGGTCGCCCCGCGACAGCAGCCGGAACCGGTCGTCCAGCCGCCTGGCCACCTCCTCCACCGGCAGCGAGCGCAGCCGCGCCGCGGCCAGCTCGATCGCCAGCGGCAGCCCGTCCAGGGCCGCGCAGATCCGGACGACGGCCGCCACGTTGCCGGGGGTGACCGCGAAGCCCGGACGGACCGCCGCCGCCCGGTCCGCGAACAGCCGCACCGCCGGGTACCCCGCCGCCTCGGCCGCCCCGGCGCCCTCCTGCGGCAGCGCCAGCGGCGGCAGCGGATGCAGCGACTCCCCGGTGATCCCCAGCGCCTCCCGGCTGGTCGCCAGCACCCGCAGCCCCGGCCCGGCGCCCAGCAGCCGGTGCGCGAGCCGGGCCGCGGCCTCGATCACGTGCTCGCAGTTGTCCAGGACGAGCAGCAACCGCCGCCCCTCCAGCGCCGTGACCAGCCGTTCCACCGGATCGGACGGGTGCGCGCCCGGCAGCATCGCGCTCTCCCGCACCCCCAGCGCCCCCAGCACCGTCCTGGGCACCTCCGCGCCGTCGCCCACCGGCGACAGGTCCACGAAGCAGACCTCGCCCTCCTCCAGCGCCGCGGCCTCCAGCGCCAGCCGGGTCTTGCCCGCCCCGCCCGGCCCCAGCAGGGTCACCAGCCGCCGCCCGGCCAGCATCGCCCCGACCCGGCTCAGCTCCTCCTCGCGCCCGACGAAGCTGGTCAGCCGCGCGGGCAGGTGACGCCGCGGCCCGCCCGGCGCCGGATCGCCGCGCAGGATCGCCAGATGCACCCCGGCCAGCTCGGCCGAGGGGTCGGCGCCCAGCTCCTCCGCCAGCAGCGCGCGGGTCCGCTCGTAGACCTCCAGCGCCTCGGCCTGCCGCCCGCTCCCGTACAACGCCCGCATGAGCAGGCCCCGGGCCCGCTCCCGCAGCGGATGCGCCGCGACCAGCCCCCGCAGCCCCGGCAGCGCGGACGCGTGGTCCCCCAGGGCGATCTCCGCCTCGGCGCAGTCCTCGACGGCCGCCGCCCGCAGCTCCTCCAGCCTGGCCACCTGGCCCGCGGCGAACGGGGCCGGCACGTCCGCCAGCGCGGGCCCGCGCCACAACCGCAGCGCCTCCCGCAGCCCCCCGGCCGCCCGCGCGTGGTCGCCGTCGCCCAGCGCGCGCCGCCCCTCCCGCGCGAGCCGCTCGAACCGGTGGACGTCCACGGCCTCCCTGCCGACGGCCAGGCGGTACCCGGCCGGATGCCCCTCCACCGCCGCCGCACCGCCCAATCCGCGCCGCAATCTGGAAATCTGCGACTGGAGCGCGTTGGCCGCGCCGGGCGGGGCATCCTCCCCATAGAGGCCGTCGATCAGCCGCTCCGTGCCGACGATGTTGCCGGCGTCCAGGAGGAGCATCGCCAGCAGGGCCCGTACGCGAGGCCCGCCCACGGCGACGGCCCGCCCGTCGAGGGACACCTCGACCGGCCCCAATATGCCGAACAGCATGGCGCCGATTCTCTCGTAGGCACGGTGCCGCCCGTACATCGGAGAGACCATGACCACCGAGACCATGACCTCGAACCAGACCGTCGTCACCGAGTTCCTCGCGGCCTTCGAGGACCTCGACGTCGACCGTGCGCTGACCTACGTCTCCCGCGACATCGAGTACCAGAACGTCCCGTTCCCGGTCGTCCGCGGCTTCGACAAGTTCGAGAAGCGGATGCGCGGCTTCACCCGCATGGGCACCGGCTACGAGGCCCAGATCCGCAACATCGCGACCAACGGCCCGATCGTCCTCACCGAGCGCGTCGACGTCACGGTCCGCAAGAACTGGCGGGCCCGGTTCTGGGTCTGCAGCACCTTCGAGGTGCGCGACGGCAAGATCACGCTGTGGCGGGAGCACTACGACTGGGCCTCGGTCCTCGCCTCCAGCGTCAAGGGCCTCTTCGGCGCCGCGCTGAGCGGGCTGAAGTCCCAGCCCTACCAGTCGTCGAAGGTGAAGTCCTGAGCCAGCTCATCCCAGGGCATCCCGTACATCGCCTTCTCGGCGTCCGGGTGGACGACCCGTCCCCCGAGCGCCTGGAACCACACGACCGCGAGTGAGGTGAACCACCAGTCGCCCGCCGCCCTGGACGTCGGCGGCCCGCTGAACGACCCGGTGCATTCCACCGGCGGCAGGAACTCCACGGGCTCGCCGCGGAAGCCCGTCCGGCCCCCGCCGGTCCTGACCGGCGGCACCACGTACACGGGGCGCCGGAACATCTTCCCCGCCCGCTCGGCGGCACGCTCGATCACCCGCTCGTTGTGCGAAGCCGTCGGCACCCCTTCGATCAAGCCGCCATAGGTCGTCCGCATCTCGACGGAGGTCAGCCGGATGACTCCACGGCGGATCCCGATCGAGCAGATCTCGTCAGCCCTCTCCACCCACCGCATTATCCACGTCCGGAAAATCCGGCCGGGTCCGGTCATGGCCGGATGCCTGGTCGTGCCTGCTCCCGCCAATTATGATCTCGGGCACGGGCCGGTCGACCGTTCAGCGCCGGCCTCGGCCGGCCGTCGCCCGTTTCCACCAAGAAATCCCCGCTCTTCGGCCGCTCAACGCTGTCGTGCCATCGCTCGGCGGTGGAGAAAGGGCGTGGAATGAAACGGATGAGAACGGCGAGGGCGGTCGTGAGAACCGTCCTGGCGGTGTTCGTCATCGGAACGCTGGGACTGGCGTCGCACGCGTATGCGGAGGTCCCCGTCACACCCCCGTGCGGGCCTCGTCTCGCGAGCCTGGAGCTGCCAGGCGAGCCGGTGCACTCAGGTGGAAAGGCCGATGGCAGCGTCACATTGAACTGCGCGAGGCCGCAGGCCACCACGGTGACGCTGGCCTCCGCCGAGCCCGCCTGGGCGAGCGTCCCCGAGAGCGTCACCGTCCCGGCGGGCGCCACCGAGGCGGTCTTCCCCATCCAGACACACCAGCCGGATTACATCTACGGCGAATACGGCGTGGCCATCACCGCGTCATTGCCGGGGGAGACTTTGACCCGAGCGCTCAAGCTCAAGCCGGGCCTCAAGTTCTTCGCTGCCGATAGCTCGGTCATCAGTGGCGACGATGTCGTTTTCCAGATCGGGCTGAACGGCCCTGCGCCCGAAGGCGGGTTGACGATCCCGTTGGAGAGTGACAACGACGCGCTCCGCATGCCGGCGTCCGTCACCATCCCGCAAGGAGCCCTCGGTGTCGCCGGATTCCGGGGGAAGACCACCCGTATCCCACAGGACGCCCAGGTCACTGTCACGGCCAAGTTGCCCGGACAGACCAGGACCGCCCTGGTGGCCCTGCGAGCGTGGACCTACGATCCCGGCGATTGGAGCCTCACCGGCCCGGCACGCCTCCGTGGGGGCGGCTTCTACACCATCATGAGCCTCAACCTGCCGAACCCCGTCCCTCACGGAGGAATCCACGTCACCTTCACCTCCGACGAACCGAGGATGAACCTGCCGTCCGCCATGGACCTCCCCGAAGGGACCAGCGGCGCCCGGACCGTCCAGGTCAGCGCTCCTTACGACCTCGACCGTGACGTCACGATCACCGCGACCATCGAGGGCGTCGGAGCGCGCAGCCACACCCTCCACGTCGGCCCCGGCCTCAAGCAGATCACGTTCACCGACTGGCCGCTGTACGGCGGGCGGACCTACGAGGGCACCGTCGAGCTGGGCACCGCCACGAGTGAGCAGGTCACCATCACGTTGACCAGTGACAATCCGGCGATGCAGGTCCCCGCGCAGGTCGTCATCCCCGCCGGCCGGTCATCGGGCACCTTCACCGCGACGACCTCCACCGTGGAGTACTTCCAGTACGCCACGGTGACCGCGCGCTTGGACAACACGTTCCTGGAAGAGAGCTTCTTCGTCGAACCTGCGAGCGGGTAGGCGAGAGAGAACCCGGCATCGGGCTCCCCGGTTCACTCCGGGGAGCCCCGTGCGCGTGCACGCAGAGGCATGGCCAAGGAGACGCGTCACCGCATGGTCCGCGCGGAGGCCGGCCTGCGGGCCGAACTCGACCGCGCACTGCCCGCGCTCGAGGAGCACGACGCCGCGGTGAGCACGTTCGGCGAACAGGTCGAGGCGGGGGAACAAGTCGTCGGCCTCGGCCTGGACGGGCTCGGCGACGGTGGCCTGCGCCCGCCGGCCTGACCCGTCAGAAGGGGACCTCCTCGGTCTCCGGCTCGACCAGGTCCGCCGACACCGCCGCCGCCCGGCCGCTGACGGCGTCGGCCGTGCCCAGCACCTCCCCGGTACGGGGGTCGATCAGCACGCCGTCGACCTCGATGGGCGCCGCCGGGTCGTGCTCGCGGTGGTCGGGGCACCAGCGCGCCACCGTGCAGCCCGCGCACCACGGGCCGGGCCGCGCGTCGAACCGCACGTCCCGGTGCCAGTCGCGGACGAGCCGGGCGATCACCCGGCGCGCCTCGGTCAGGACGGCGGGGTCGGTGGCGTCGAACGCGTGGACCGCGGCGCCGATCGGCGTCATGACCTCCAGCTCGACCGTCCCCGCCGTGGACCCGAAGACGCCGTGGGCGATGAGCAGCACCGCGAGCGCCAGCTGCGGCACCTGTTCGAGGGCCTCGTCGGCGCCGAACCGGTCCGGGCTGACCGTCGTCTTCTGCTCCCGGTAGAGCACCCGGCCCCCGCCGCGCGCGATCAGATCGGGATCGGCCACCACGACCACGTCGGCGGCCGGATCGTACGCGGCGATCTTGGGCTCGGTGACGACCTCCTCGTGCACCTGCCGCAGCGGGCACACCTCCACATGCCCCAGCAGGTAGGCGCGCGCCTCGCGGTACTCCTCGGGCGTCATGAACTCCGCCGCGAACCCCGGATCCCCCTCCGGCAGGTCCGCCGCCGAACAAGGATGCGCACCCGGCCTGCCGTGCGCGATCCGGAGCCATTCGTGGACCACCACACCGCGCCGTACCGCCGGGCCCTGCGCCGCCGGGCCGCCCGGGACGTGCAGGTCGCGCAGATGGGCCCGCGCGGGGCAGATCTGGTACCGGCGCGCGGTGGTGATCGACCAGGTGCGCCGGTGCGTGCCCCGGTCGTCCAGCCCCAGCAGCCCGGACGCGTGCGGCAGCGCCTCGCAGCCGGTACGGATCTTGCAGTCGGCGCAGTCCGAGCCGGGCCGCCGGGACCCGCCACGGATGAGGTCGGCCGCCACCGGCCGGGCCCGTTCGCCGTACACCCGGCGGGCCTCCTCGGGCGTACCGTCGAACAGCACCTTGGGCGGCGCGTCCGAGTCCAGCACGACCTCCACCACGCGGACCCGCGCGGCCTCGGCGTCGTCCGGCCCGACCTCGACGGGCAGCTCGCGGTAGACCGAGCCGAAGGCCCTCAGCCCGGCCGCGGTGACGAAGGCCGCCGCCGCCGTGGACGGCGCGCCGGCGTCGCCCGAACGGCTGATCCGCAACCGCCGGAACTCCCGCACCGTGCCGTCGGGGGAGGCGTACCAGCGGCCCCACGCGGTGAGCACCCGCATCTCCACGGCCGACCCGTGCTGGACGACCCGCGCCTGCCGTTCGGGCCGCAGCCGTACCCCCTCGCCGGCCAGCTCGTCGGTCACCCACGCCGACGCCTCCACGTACGCGTGGCAGGCGTGCCGGACCCAGACGGCGGCCCCCGGATGCGCCGGCGACCGGCTCTCCCTGAGCACCCGCTCGACGGCGTCGTCGAGTTCGAACCCGTCGAACTCGACCGCGTCGAGCGCCTCCATCACGAGCCCGAGCGGGAAGTCCTCCCACGGCGGGAAACGCCGCCGTTCGGACTGGCGCGGCCAGACCTGGGGCCGCGCCTTGAGCGCCGCGAACTCCGGGCAGCGCCGGTCGCCGGGATCGAGCTGGCTCGCCGTCAGCCGGATGACACCGGCGGGACCGCGCAGACCGTCAGGGGGACTCCAGTCTCGTGTCGCCATGCACATAGTAAAGCGCATGTTGATTCGATCGACCTACAGTTTCTTTCGGTTCTCGTCAGTACGGATATGAGTCTGCGATGTGGTTCGATGGCCAACTTTTAAAATCGCCGAAAACTGGAATTCTTGCGGATCTGGGCAAGTCATGGGAGCTGCGAGAGTCTCCAGGAGCACCTGGAAAATCCGGAAGGGGTGTCTCCACCGGAGGGGTATACGCCGTTCTGCAAGGCTGACCGAGAGTCTGAGTTCCGGCAGGCACCTGCCGTATTCACCGAGCGGCTGGAGCGGGCGAAGGTTGAAGGGTGGGCGCCGGACGGTGAGCTGGCGTCGTAGGGTCGGTTACCTGCCCTCAGGAGGAGTAAAGCGTCAAGTGCTTGACAGAGTCTCGCTCCTCTGATGATCTACGGGAACAGCACGGGGGCCGTCAAGGAAAGAGGATCACACGAAGTGACTCGTCCTAACTCCCAGGTGACCGCCTGCCCATTCCCGTTCCCGCCTGGCCCCGACCTTGCGGCTCCCGCACCCGTACCGGCCGAGGTAGATGGTCAATCCATCTTCAAAGTGGCGCTCCCCGAGGGCCAAGCAGATAACTGGGCATGGTGGGTAGGGAGTCACGCAGCCGCACAGCAGGTCTATAGAGACGACACGACCTTCTTGCGCGGCGACGCCGATGGAATCCTCCCATTCTTGAGGCTGTCACCGCTCATCCTCGCCCAGGACGGCGAGCATCACAGGAACCTGCG
The DNA here is from genome assembly GCF_015751755.1 of Actinomadura viridis. Taxonomy (GTDB): domain Bacteria; phylum Actinomycetota; class Actinomycetes; order Streptosporangiales; family Streptosporangiaceae; genus Spirillospora; species Spirillospora viridis. The sequence goes on along the minus strand of NZ_JADOUA010000001.1, from coordinate 5,357,719 downwards.
AAGCTTGGTGAGTAAGAGCTTCACTCGCCCTCGCATCGAAAAGTTCCGGCCGAATGTCGAGGCTCTCGTCAGCCGCCATATGGAAACTCTGGAATCCTCTGGAGGTCCTGCCGATCTCGTGAATGATCTGGCATGGCCAGTGTCACTGCACGCCATCGCGGAACTTCTGGGGGCGCCAGAAGATGAGGTGGAGCAGTTCTGGGTCTGGGGGGACATGCTGCTGTCCACCGGGCCTGACCGGGATGCTCAGAATGCCGCGGCCATGGTCGAGATAGCCAAGTACGCCGGCCAACTCATGCAGGCAGGGCATAACCGTCCGTCCAGCGATATAATTTCCACGGCCGTGACGAATGCCCAAAATCTGGGCATCGACCCGGAAGAGGTTGCCCTTTTCTTGGCCAGCCTGATCATAGCGGGCTGGGAGACCACGGCTGCCGCGATCACAGCAACCGTTTATAAGCTTCTCACCGTACATGGTGAAGAAGGAACGCACCTCTATCGCCGACTCTGTGAACAACCCGAGTTGATTCCTTCCGCAGTGGAGGAGTTGCTTCGCGTGGTCCCGAACTCCTGGTTCGACAGTGGGCAGCCACGCAGAGCGGCCCGTGACGTAATGCTCGCGGGCGCCCATGTCAAAAAGGGAGACGTGGTGCTGGTGGCGCACGACGTCGCCAGTCGCGACCCCGAAGTCTTCGACGCCGCGGATGAGATCAAGCTGGACAGAGCTCCGAACCCTCACCTGGCATTCGGGTTTGGAGCCCACTTCTGCCTAGGCGCCCACCTCGCCCGGCTGGAGATCAATGTCGTCTTGGAATTTCTGACCGGCCGGTTCCCGGATCTTCGGCTTGCCGTGCCCTCTGACCAGGTCAGATGGAATACCGGCACCCCGATTCGTCGAATCGAGGAGTTGCCGGTCGCCTGGGGTCCGTCTCCAGGAAGCCTTCCGCACTCATAGCATCAGAACACGGCCGTGGGGCAGCGGCTCAGGGTGGCGCGCCCGCATGATGTGACGGTCCCCGTTGCGATCGGTGAGCGGGCGGGGACGGAGACCTTCTTCCGGGTCGTGCCGGTGCCGGGCAAGGTGGGCGGGGGCGGCCTGAGCACCCTGGACCGCGACGTGCTGGACATGCATGTGGCCGCCGGGTGGGGATTCGAGGAACTTCGGGTGGAGACCGTACGCCTGGAGACCGTCCTGCACGAGCACGCGGAACCTGGGTTCGATCTGCTGAAAGTCGATGTCGAAGGCTCCGAACGGGAAGTGCCGGCCTCGGCCGACCTGGGGACGTGGCGGCCGAGGGTGATCGTGGTGGAGGCCACCGTGCCGCTGACCTCACGGCCCAGCCACCGCGAGTGGGAGCCGGGAGTGCTCGCCGCCGGGTACGAACTGGCGCTCTTCGACGGGCTCAACCGCTTCTACGCACACGCTGACGGAAATGAAGCCCGGCCTCGGTGATCGTAACAACGATCATCAAGGCTTTCCCTCGGCACGGACTCGAAGAGCGGAACGTTGGAGCTGAAGGACGCCGAGGCCTGGGCGCTCGAGCGGCTCCGCGACGGTGGCAAGGTCCCGCCGTCCCCGCTTATAAGACCGAGACCGATCCTGCTCACCGCCGTCCCCGCCCGGCGAACCGGAGGCATCCACGGCCACTCGCCGGAGTCCGCGCCCCAATGTCCGGCCTGGGCAGCCCATCACCGCCTCTAGGCCTGCCGACGGCCACTGGGCGGCGCTGGGAAATCGGCATCTGGATGGAAAGTAATCTGGACGCATGCGGCTGACGAAGTTCACCGATCTCGCCCTGCGCGTCGCGATGCGGCTGGCGATCGCGGAGGACGGGGCGACGCCGACCTCCAAGGAGGTGGCCGCGGCGGTGGGCGCCCCGTACACCCATGTCGCCAAGGTGGTCAGCCGGCTGCAGCACCTGGGGGTGCTGGAGGCCAGGCGAGGACGCGGCGGCGGCCTCGTGCTGACCGAGTACGGGCGCGGTGTCTCGGTCGGTTTCCTGGTGCGTGAGCTGGAAGGCCATGGGGACGTGGTCGGCTGCGAGGACGATCCGCCGTGTCCCTTGCGCGCCGCCTGCCGCCTGCGGGTGGCGCTGCGTACGGCCCAGGAGGCGTTCTACCGGGCGCTCGATCCGATCACCGTGCGGGACCTGGTGGACGAGCCCGCCAGGCCGGTGCTCGTCCAGATCCTCGGCACGCGCCCCGGCTGACCGTTCCCCCACCCCCGGAAGAGGGGCGGACGACCCCGGCGGGATAATAGGTATCTGAGATACCAATTTTTTGGGAGGGTCGATGCTGTCCAGCCAGTCCGCGGCCGTCGTCCGCGCCACCCTGCCGGTGGTCGGCGCCGCGATCGACGAGATCACGCCGGTGTTCTACCGCCGGATGTTCACCGCTCAGCCCGAACTGCTGCGGGACCTGTTCAACCGCGGCAACCAGGCGGACGGCACCCAGGCCAGGGCGCTGGCCGGGTCCATCGCCGCGTTCGCCGGGATGCTGGTGGAGAACCCCGGCCGGCGACCCGACGCCATGCTCGCCCGCATCGCGCACAAGCACGCCTCGCTGGGCATCACCGCGGACCAGTACACGATCGTTCAGCGGCACCTGTTCGCCGCCATCGCCGAGGTGCTCGGCGACGCGGTCACCCCCGAGGTCGCCGCCGCGTGGGACGAGGTCTACTGGCTGATGGCGGGAGCGCTGATCGCCATGGAGGCACGCCTGTACGCCGAGGCGGGCGTGGCGGACGGGGACGTCTGGAGCCAGTGGAAGGTGGTCGGACGCCTGGAGGAGACGCCCGACGTCGCCACGTTCATGCTGCGCCCCGCCGACCGGTCGCCGAGCCCCCCGTTCAAGCCGGGCCAGTACGTCTCGGTCCGCTGCCCCCTGCCCGACGGCGCGAACCAGATCCGCCAGTACAGCCTGTCCTGCGCGCCCAACGGCACCGACCGGTGGATCTCGGTGAAGCGCGTGAACGGCACCGGCGGCGCGCCCGACGGGGAGGTGTCCAACCGGCTCCACGCCAACGTCAAGGAAGGGGACGTGCTCACCGTTAGCGCCCCGTTCGGCGACACCGTGCTGGACGACGGCGAGTCACCGGTGCTGCTGGCCTCGGCGGGCATCGGTTGCACCCAGACGATCAGCATGCTCGCCCACCTCGCCGCCACCGGCTCGCCCCGCCGCGTGGTCGTCGTACACGCCGATGCCGCTGAGAGCACCCACCCGTTCCGTACCGAACTCGGCCTGCTCGTCGACAAGCTCTCCGACGCCGAAGCCCACATCTGGTACGAGCACCCGGAGAACCCGAGGCCGTCCCAGTACACGGGCCTGGCCGACCTGGCCGGCATCGACGTCCCCGAAGGAACCCGCGCCTATCTCTGCGGCCCCGTCCCCTTCATGAGTTCGGTCCGTGAGCAGCTGCTCGGACGGGGCGTCGCCGCGTCCCGCATCCACTACGAGGTCTTCGGCCCCGACCTGTGGCTCGCCTCCACCACTTGAACGTGCGTACGGGCTCCCTCGTTCACTGGAGCGGGGGAGCCTTGCGCGCCGACCCGCGGTACGTCGCGGCGTCGTACCGGCGCTCGCCCTCGTCCAGCTTGCGGTGCGCGGCGTCCAGGAGATCCACCCCGAGCAGGTCCGACAGCCTGGTCAGGTAGATGAAGACATCGGCCATCTCCGACCGCACCCGGGCGGCGGCCTCGGCATCGTCCATGACCGCCCAGGACTCCTCCGGGGTGAGCCACTGCAATTCGGCGACCAGTTCCCCGACCTCGCCCGACAGCGCCATGGCCAGGTTCTTGGGCGTGTGGAACTGCTCCCAGTCGCGTTCGGCGGCGAAATCCCGGAGCCGCGCCGCCAACGTCCCGATGTCCTGCATCCCGCCAGGCTAGAGCGTCCGGCCGTTCAGGCGGACGCCGGCCAGCGCCTGAGGTCCTGCGAGAGCTCCTGCCGCCGCGCCTCTTCCTGAGAACTGGCGGGCCGGTACATCGCCGGCGTTGCCAGCCTCTTTCACAAACCGTCCGCGGTCGCCCGGTCACCGCGCGGCGGCTGCCGTTCGCGCACATCGCCTCGATTGGCGTCCCGCTCCGTCAGGGGACCCGGGCGACGGCGCACAACATGGACACGTCATCGATGGCGGCCCGCTGATCCTCCGGTACGTCGGGCCGCCAGTCGACGACCGACGTGATCCCCGGCGGGAGCAGTTCCAGCCCGGTGAAGAATCGGGTGAACTCCTCCGTGGAACGCAGCCGGAAGGGCACCCCGCTCCGTTTGTTGGCCTCATTCGCCTCGGCCAGTTCCTCCGGTTCGAGGAAGTCGTCGGTCGCGTGCGACATGACGATGTGACTGCCCGGTGGAAGAGCGTCGCGCAGCGTGGCGAAAATGCCGTAAGGATCGTCCTCGTCGACGATGAAATGCATGATCGCGATCAGCATCAGCGCGACCGGCTCACCCAGGTCGAGGGTCTTCCGCAGCTCCGGATGGGCCAGGAGGGCCTCCGGACGGCGCAGGTCGGCGTCGATATAGGCGGTGGCGCCGGCGGGCGCGCTGGTGAGCAGCGCGCGGGCATGCGCCAGGACGATGGGGTCGTTGTCGACGTAGACGATCCGCGACCGCGGTGCGATCTCCTGCGCGACCTCGTGCACGTTGCCCGCCGACGGCAGTCCCGTGCCGATGTCGAGGAACTGGCCGATCCCGGCCTCCCCGGCCAGATAGGTCACCACCCGGCGCATGAACTTGCGGTTCTCCACGGCCGACAGCCGTACGGTCGGGAATCCCGAGGCGACCGTCTCCGCCGATTCCCGGTCCGCCGCGAAGTTGTCCTTGCCGCCGAGCCAGTAGTTGTAACGGCGCGCTGGGTGAGCCTTCGACGGGTCGATCCCGCGAGGTACCTGATCAGAGTCCATAGGGTGACCTCGATTCGGCGGACGGAATGTGCGCGGCGGCTCCAAGTGATCAGCGTCATTGTGCCCGGCGGGGGACCGTCCGCGCACATCGGGGACCGGCTGAGCGCCGTACCCGGCCAATCGGTGGCGCCCCCGCGCGAATCAGGCCATGATCGTTGCAGCCCGGCGGCGACGATCCGGAAGGCGGTCATGGCTCCCTATTACAGTCCCTTCGACTTCACTATTCAGGACAACCCCTATCCGGTGTACGAACGATTGCGCGAAGAGTCGCCGGTCTACCGCAATGAGACCGATGATTTCTGGGCGTTGTCGCGGCATGCCGACATCGCGGCGGCGCTGCGCGATACGGAGAGGTTCTCCAGCGTCAACGGCCTGCGGATCGAGCCGGCGTTCTGGGGGCCGGACGCCGAGCGGTTCTTCTCGTTCGTGGCCATGGACCCGCCGAAGCACACGCGGATGCGCGGGCTGGTGTCGCGGGCGTTCACCCAGCGCCGTGTCCTGGAGCTGGAGCCGCGGATCCGCGAGATCGCCGCCTCCTGCCTGCGGCCGCTCCTCGACGGCGGGACGTTCGACCTGATGACCGACTTCGCCGGCCGGTTCCCCACGGACGTGATCTCCGAACTGGTCGGCGTGCCCGAGGCCGACCGCGAGATGGTGCGCCGGCTGGGGATGGCGATCATGTACCGGGACGAGGAGTCCGGGCAGTCCGGAGACCTCCCCCCGGAGGCGCAGCAGGCGATCGGAGCCCTGGTCGGCTACTACACCGAGCTGACCGTCGAACGCGCCCGCGAGCGGCGCGACGATCTGCTGTCGGGGCTGCTCGACGCCGCCGAGGGATCCGACCGGCTCACCCCCGAGGAGATCGTCGGGGTGCTGATCCTGCTGGTCGGGGCGGGCATCGAGACCACGATGCTGCTGCTCGGCAACGCCTGGCACGCGGCCTGGCGGCACCCGGAACAGCGGGCCGCGGCGTTCGCCGGGCGCATCGACGACTGGGTGGCCGAGACCCTGCGGTTCGACCCGCCGACCCAGGCGCTGGCCCGCACCGCCACCGAGGCGGTCGAGATGCACGGGGTGAAGATCCCGGCCGGCGCGCGCATCCTGCTGCTCGCGGGCTCGGCCAACCACGACCCGCGCGTCTTCACCGACCCCGGCCGGTTCGATCTGGACCGCGACACCGGCCCGTCGCTCGCCTTCGGCGGCGGACGCCACCACTGCCTCGGCATGAACCTGGGCCGCCTGGAGGCGCGCATCGCCCTCCAGGAGATCGTCTCCGCCGTCGCCGACTACGAGATCGACATCGACCGTGCGCGGCGCGTGCGTTCCTCCAACAACCGGGGCTTCGTCTCCCTGCCCACCCGGATCACGGCCCGCCGCTGAAGCCCCTTCCCCCGTGCTCTCGGGCCGTTCAGACCTCGTGCGGCGCTTCCAGAGCGGTCCGGTCGATCTCGGGGAGCCAGGTGCCGGGGCCGAGGTCGGCGGGACGCGGCGGGCCGGGGAGTTCCTGGAGCAGCCGGGCCAGCGCGGGGTTGCGATCCTCGCGGTGCCAGGCGATCGACCACAGGTGCATCGGTGTCGGATCGGCCAGCGGGATCTGCCGCATCCGCGGCTCGCTCGGCAGGTCCGTGCCCCGTTCGCCGAGCGCCACCGCCCGGTCCTCCCGCCGTATCTGCTCCGTGATGTGCCTGACCCCGACCGCGGGCTCGTTGAAACGGACCGGGACGCCGAGTTCGTCGCTCAGCCGGGTCAGGTACCCGCGCCATTCGGGGGAGCCCGTCGGGTCCGGCATCGCGACGCCCGCCTCCCGCAGGTCGGCGATGCTCAGGACCCGCCGGCCGGCGAGCGGGTGGGTGTCGAACACGAAGGCGTCCATCGGGACGAGGTGGACGGGCCGGTGCCGCAGCTCGGCCGGCCAGCCGCGCCCGAGGTCGTGAACGCGGCCGAACGCGGCGTCCAGCTCGCGGCTCTGGACGGACGGGAGCGCGCCGGCCAGCCCCTGCCGCATGCTGGGCTCCACGCGCAGGCCGGGGACGCGTTCCACGATCTCGCGCAGGAGCTGCAACGGGGTGAAGCGTTCGGCGTACACGTCGACGCGCAAAGGCTCCGCGGTCGCGCGCATGGTGGCGACGGCCGCGTCGTACGCGGCGAGCGCCTCCCTGGCCAGGGGCAGGAAGCGCCGTCCGGCGGCGGTCAGCTCGACCCTGCGCGTGGAACGTGCGAACAGGGGTGTGGCCAGGGCGGTCTCCAGCCGGCGGATGCGCTTGGACAGCGCCTGCTGGGTGAGGAACAGCCGGGCCGCGGCCCGGCCGAAATGCAGCTCCTGAGCGGCGGCGACGAAGGCGCGCATCCACTGGAGATCGGGTTCCATGGCCTCAGCCTCGGCCGACAACCCGCGGTTGTCAAAGCGCCGCCGGAAGTTGTTGGACGACACCCATGAGCTGCGGGTTCGCTGGGGCCATGACCGTTTCCACGCGAATGCTCACCGAGCCCTCCTCCCGTACCGCCGAGGCCCCCGCGCCGTCGCCGGTGGGAGAGCAGGTCTTCCAGCGTTTGCTGCGCGAGCGCATCATCGTCCTGGGACAGCAGGTTGACGACGAGATCGCCAACCGCATCTGCGCCGAGATGCTGCTGCTCTCGGCCGAGGACCGGCGCCGCGACATCCACCTCTACATCAACTCGCCGGGCGGCTCGGTGACGGCCGGCATGGCGATCTACGACATCATGCAGTTCATCCCGAACGACGTGGCCACGCTGTCGATGGGGTTCACCGCCTCGATGGGGCAGTTCCTGCTGTGCGCGGGCGCCCCCGGCAAGCGGTACGCGCTGCCGCACTCCACCATCCTCATGCACCAGCCGTCCGGCGGGATCCAGGGCACCGCGTCCGACATCAGGATCCAGGCCGAGCGGCTGCTGCTCACCAAGCGCACCGTCCAGGAACGCATCGCGTACCACACCGGCCAGCCGCTGGAACGGATCGCGGCCGACTCCGACCGCGACCGCTACTACAGCGCGGAGGAGGCCCGCGAGTACGGCTTCGTCGATCACGTGGTCAGCACCGCCGACCGCATCCTGGGCGGCTGAGCCCGGGAGAAGGCCGTACGGGGGAAGGGGGTCAACGCTGGTTGGCCAACGCGCGTTGGCCTAGGGTGGCGGCATGCGCAGATCCTCAGCCGAGACCAAGGCCGTGATCCTCAAGGCGGCCCGCGAGCGCTTCGCCGCCGACGGGTACGACCGGGCCACGATCCGGGCGATCGCGGCGGACGTGGGGATCGACCCGTCCATGGTCATGCGCTACTTCGGCAGCAAGCAGCAGCTCTTCGCGAGGGCGGCGGAGTTCGACCTGCGGATTCCGGACCTGTCCGCCGTTCCCCGCGACCAGGTGGGCCGGGTCCTGGCCGCCCACGTGGTCGACCGGTGGGAGGGCGACGTCCTGCAGATCCTGCTCCGTACCGCCGTGACCGACGAGGACACGGCCGAACGGATGCGGACGATCTTCGCCGGGCAGCTCGGCCCGGTCGCGGCCGAGCTCGCCGACGATCCGGCCCAGGCGCCGACCCGGGCCGGCCTGGCCGCCACCCAGGCCCTGGGCTTCGCCCTGTGCCGCTACGTTCTGCGCCTGCCGCCCGTGGTGGCGATGGACCGCGACGAGTGCGTCGCCTGGCTCGCCCCCACCCTCCAGCGCTACCTGACCGGCAGCCCGTAGCCCCGGCGGTGGGCACGCGACGTATCCGCCCACGGCGCACGAGGCCGCCCGAGCGAGGGCCGTGAAGATCGAGAAGTCGCCGTGTCGTCGCAGGGCGTAGTGTGGGGAGTCTTCGAGCGTTACGAAGCGCCCTTGCCGGTCGGGGGGCTTTGCCGGGCCGAAGGAGGCGGATGTGCGGCGCGGGCTCGTGCTGGCGGACCGTTACGAACTCGACCAGCCGCTCCGGCGGGGCGGCACGGGTGAGGTCTGGCGCGCCTACGACCGGCTCCTCGACCGCCGGCTCGCGGTCAGGTTCATCCTGGTCGACGAGGCCGGCAGCGAGCTGATCAGCCGTTTCCGGCAGGAGGCCCGCAGCGCCGCGTGGCTCGAACACCCCGGCGTGCCCACGGTCCACGACCTGGGTGAGCACCACGACGAGGTACGCGGACCCTCGCTCTACCTGGTGACGCAGTACATCGACGGACTGACGCTCGATCACCTCATCGACGCACATGGCACCCTGCCGGTCTCCTGGGCCGCCTTCATCACCGCGCAGGTCTGCGGGGTCCTGTCCGTCGCCCACCAGCGCCCCTTGATGCACCGCGACCTCAAGCCGGGCAATCTCATGCTGTGCGGTGACGGCTCGGTCAAGGTCCTCGACTTCGGTATCACCGCCGGGCTCGCCCCCGGCGACGTACGGCGGACCGCCACCGGCCAGGACGCGCCCCTCACACCCGGCTACACCGCGCCCGAACAGTTGTACGGGACCCCCTGCCCGCAGAGCGACCTCTACTCGCTGGGATGCGTGACCTACGAACTCCTCAGCGGCCAGGAGGTCTTCCCGGCCGCCACCCCGTACGAGATGATGCGCCGGCACGAGGACGAGGTGCCGATGTCCCTCCGGGAGCTGCTCCCCGATATCCCGGCCGCGCTCGACGCACTGGTCCTCCAGATGCTGGCCAAGCGGCCCGCGGACCGGCCCGCCGACGCCGACGAGGTCTGCGAGCGCGTCCTGCGGTTCGTCACCGATCTCGAGCCCCTGCCCGGCAGCGTCGACATCGTCCCGCCGCCCGCCCGCTCGGCCCGCCTGTACGCGGGTGTCCTCGCTCGGATCCCTGCCACCGGTAACACGTCGATCTCCCCGGAAGTGCCGTCCCTCCCCGCCACCCTGGAAGAAGTGAAGCTGCCCTCCCAGGAGGAAGTGGCCCAGGGCAGGGCGGAGGCAGCGGACCTGGCGTCGTCAGGACGGTTCACGCAGGCGGCCGAACTGCTCTCCGACATGGCCGAACCCGCACTGCTTTCCCTGGGCGACGACGACCTGGAAGTGCTGGGACTGCGGCTGGATCTGGCGTCGGTCCTCCACCAGAGTGGCGAACACCGGCGCGCCATCCCCGCCTACAGGGTGGCGGCCGTCGGGCTGGCCGAGCGGCACGGTCCGGACGACGACAGGGTCCTGCACTGCCGCGAGCAGACCGCGGTGTGCCTGGCTCAGGTGGGCCATGCCCACGAGGCCATCCGCCTCCTGGAGAAACTCCTCACCGACGTCTCCGGCCGGGAACCGTACGACGATCTGATCCTGCGCGTGCGCGGACACATCGGCCGCCTGTGGCTCACCGCGGGCCGGCCCGCCGAGGGCCGGCAGGAGCTTTCAGATCTCCTCGCCGACATCCGCAGCGTGCACGGCGACGATCACGCTCAGGTACCCGGACTCGTGCAACTGCTGGACGATCCCCACCTGTGAACGATCAGTAACGGAACAGCAGGTGCGGCTCCTTCTGCACGCACCGGTCTCCAGCCTGATCAGGCCCTCATCTCGGTCACGGGCCTCCAGTACGCCGAGCGCATGGTTGACCGTGAACTTCCTGCCCGTGGCGTACGCCAGCGCCTCGTCGTGGACAGGGCGATTCCCGTCCAAAAATGATCAACACGGTGACGACCGACTACCTTCTGACAAGGCGTTTCGTGGTCTGTTGAAAATGCCGCATGTCCGGGGACGGAAACGGTCGTATGATCACACTTCGATGCCAACGTCCGGGGAGGCGGCGCTGTGACGAAAGACATCGGAAGGCTCCTGAACAGCAGTGTCCCCGCCCGTCCGGCCCCCGCCCAAGGCGGGGAGGGCAGAGAACTCCAGGTCGATCCTGGCGAGCTCAAGCGCCTGGCCGGCCCCGCCAAGGAGACCGAGGGCGACATGCGGTCCGCCGTGCACAAGATGGTGCCCGACTCCGAGCAGGGCGCCCGGGCACTGGGGCGGGAATGGTCGACCACGGCGCGGCTCACCGAGTTGACGACCGGTTGGGAGACGGCGTTGAAGGGGCTCGCCGGCCAGGTCGGTGACGTGGGGCCGAAGCTGGCGAAGACGGCGGGCAACCACATGCTGGTGGAGGCCATCAACCGGCAGGCCATGCAGGGCATCTCCTCCATGCTGGGGGACTGAGCATGGTGACCTTCGCGGGACTGCGCGACGCCCGGCTCGGACCCTTGGCCGAAGCCGCCGACGCGTGGGCGCGCCTCGCCACCCGTCTGGAGCGGGCGCATAAGGACGTCGTCGAGCAGCAGGCGAAACTGCAGAAGATTTGGCAGGGCAAGGACGCCGACGCCGCACACCTCCAGATCCAGATGCTGCGGGAGAAGAGCTACACCGCGTCCAAGGCCGCCGGCGGGATCGGGCGGGTTCTGGATGCCGCCCATCAGCGTTTCCAGGCTGCCCAGGCCAGCTTGCTGGAGGCCGTCGAGGAGGCGCGATCCGCCCGGTTCCATGTCGGCGAGGACGGTTCCCTCCGGCGCCCCCCGACCGATGGCCCCACCACCATTATCGAGCAGTCGCTGCTCCTGCAGAAGGCCGACCGACTCCGGGACAAGATGGCCGCCGCGCTGCGCACCGCGAACGACGCCGACCGGAGGATCGCCGAGGCGCTGGGGACGCTCCGCCCGACCATCCTCGCGCAGGCCGGTACCGACCCCGAGCAGATCGTGTGGCGAGCGTTGTGGATGGCCAATCCGCATGACGTGGACGGGCGCCGCTCGCTCGCCGACATCATGAAGATGTACCAGGTCACCAAAGATCCCGGCGGGATGACCGAGTACCCGGACGGCTTCATGGAATGGATCGCCAAGCAGCTCGGGAAGGACCCGCGGGAGGTGACCGCGAGCGAGAAGGAGGCATTGGACTCCCTTGTGCGTTCCCAGGGGATCAAGGGCCTCCTCATGTTCGAGAACGATTTCGGCGCGGCGGCCAATCCGCCTCCGAACTGGGCGCCGAAGGGGGGATGGCAGGACGGTCACGGCGACGCCTGGCGGCACGCGTACTGGAACGCCCTCATGACCCGTGATTTCGGAGCGGAGTGGACGGAGAGGTTCACCGTCGCCCACGAGCGCATCGCCGACGACAACCCGGGGCCGCGCGAGGCCATGGACCTCTACAACAATGAGGTGGGACGGCGGATCGCGCTCCAGCACCCGGATGCGACCAACGAGGAGTTGGCGAAGTACATCCGGCAGGCCGTGGACGGAGGCCAGATGGTGGTGATCGGCAAGGACGGCCAGTTGGGCTGGAGCGACCGGACACCCCAGGGCCAGACCATGCCGCAAAAGCAGGTCAGCCTCCTGCCCGAGCACGGTCCTGGACGGAACCCTTCCGAGGTGGGGCGCTGAGAATGCGTTCTCCGGTAAGGCGATGGGCGGCACTGGCCGTCGTTCTGCTGGCCGCCTGCGGCACGGTGGTGGGCTGCGCCGAGCCCGACTGGAAGGATCGCTACGTGGACGAACGGGTGAGTCGCATGATGACGGAGTCACTCACCCGGCTCGCGGGTTCGCGGCCAGAATACCCCGGTGTTCCGATGCGGAACCTGACACCCTTCGCCTGGGACGGGCTCTTCTTCTTCGAGTCGGGACCTCAGGGCGGGAACGTCCGCGACAAGACGGGCTTCTCCATCCTGCCGGAACGGGAGTACGTGCAGGAGAACCATTCACTCCTCGTTTTCCTCAACGGGCCGAACCTTGCCAAGGTCGTGCTCCTCAAGGACGGCTTGTCCTTTCCCTTGTACTACGCCAATGGCAAGAAGTACTCGTCCCAGGCGCGCATGATCAGCATGGACGGTAAGCGAGTGATGAAACTGGTGGAGCCGACCGCTTTTCAGCGCCTCTACCACCGGGACACGGAGTTCAAGATCATTGAAAGGCTCCGCACGCTCCGGGATGAGCGTAAGAAGTCCGTTCCCATCGGTGACCTCGGGTTCGCGTGGGACGAGATGCGCGTGATCGAGCCCAGGGATCTGAAGAAGAAGACCGGGCTTTCCTATGCGGGGCTCGAGTACAGGCCGTCCTTCTCCGCCTTCATGGTCTTCAGTCATCGAGGCCGCGTCGTCCGGATCGCCGAGATGGGTGACATGTTCTTCCCTCCTGAGCATCGGCGGGCGTGGCACGGGCGTAAGTGGGGCGACAGAACAATGATCGTGGCGAGGGAAGAATGGGCGTCGTTCACGCTGCGCGAACCCTGAGGAGCGAAGACCGGCGGCAATTCGGTGGCTTCGAGTCCTGCCGGGTGACACCCTCGTAAGCGTGGGACATCACCGGTGTGGGGTTCCCGGCGGCGGAGCGTTCAGGATGCCGGCCAGGAAGGCCCGGGTCTCGGGATCGGTCGAGTACAGGATCGTCCCGACCATGCCCCGGGTGAGCAGGACCTTGTAGGTGTTGCGGATGAGCTCGTCCGCCTCCCTGTCGGACACGTCCTGGTTCCTGAGTGCCGGGTCGCGGCTGGCCTGCCGGACGGTGACCAGGCGCCCGTTCCGGTAGACGAGATCGGGGCCGAGGATCACGCCGTTCCAGTCGTACTCGAAGCCCTGGGCGGTGTAGACGCACCCCACCTGCTCGAAACCGCCGGGGTCGGTGGCCCACAGGTCGCTCGGAGGCGCGTCACCGACCTTCTCGTCGCCCTTGACGTTCCAGGGGCGCGACCAGCCGTCGACCACCACATCGGGGACCAGGGACGGGCCCTTCCCGTTCGCTCTTCTGCGAGGGTTGCTCCACGGCCAGCAGAATCCCGCGGTGATCCTGGCCGACCGTCCGTCCGCGAGCCGTGCCCGCAGGGCCGCTTCCAGTTCGTACGGCGAAGCGGCGACCGATACTTCGAACCCCTCGTCGCCCGTCCAGTCCGGTGGTTCCGGACGAAGCCCGAGCAGGCGCAGTACCCAGTCCTCGTACTTGCGGCTCCCGCCGCACCGGAACTGCTCGTCCAGCGAGACGTGCAAGAAGTCCAGGCCCCTCGCCTTCGCATGTTCGCGGATTCGCGGGAGCGTGCCCATTTCTCCAGGTCGCACGTTCTGCTGCCCGTCGAGAAGGAACACCGGGACCCGCGCCGCGTCGATCAGTTCGTCGATCTGCAGGCGGCGGCCTTGCGAACGGGGCGAAGGGTTGCCCGACACTCTCCTGATGCGATGCGCCTCGTCGCAGATCAGCGCGTCCAGGTCGTTCTTCGCCGCTTTCGTGAAGCTGTTGAAGTACTTGAACACCGACTGCGTCATCGACGCCTTGCCGGCCACCTGCCTGCGCATCGTCTGGGTGAAGGACTTGGATCCGGTGGCGTGCTGGACCGCGCGGCCGCGCTGTGACAGCTCGCCGAGCAGGGAGAGTGCGATGACGCTCTTGCCGCTGCCGGGCCCGCCGGTGATCACCACTACCGTCTTGAGATCGCTCCGGTGCGCCTTCCCCACCGCGTGGACCACGAGCTGGTAGGCGAGCCGCTGTTCGTCCAGCAGGACGAACTGGTCCCGGTTCCTGATCTCCGCGGCGGCGTGCTCGAGGAGCCGCCTTGACGGTCGCACGGCGCTGTCCAGGAAGCGGTCCGCCGCTGCCCGGCCGGGCAGCGGCGCGAACCTGTCGCTCAGGTAGTCGACGAACGCGCCCCGGGTGGTCAGGGTGAACAGCTGCGTCCGGTCGTCCTCCACGGCGTCGTAGAGATCGATGACGTCCGCGTTCGCCGCGTTGTGCAGGTACGCGACAGCGGCCAGGGCATCCGGGTTCGCGGCGAGCTCGGTCAGGTAACCGGCGATGTAATCGGCGTAGTCCTTGGCCTGGAGCGCCGGATGCAGCTTCGGCTTGCCTGTCATGTTGTGGACCAGGACGCGGCTGGGGTTGTCGTCCCAGATCTCGGCCCGGCTCCACTGCTTCAGCTCCACGACCACGAAGGCGTCGCCGCCGGTCCGCCGATCGACCCCGGCGAGGATCACGTCGGCGCGCTTGCTCGTCAGCGGCAGCCGGTACTCGATCAGCATCTCGACCTGACCGAGACCGGCTTCGAGCAGGTCGTGGGCGACGACGGGGAGGCTGCGTTCCCAGGACCGCCTTTCGGCCTCGGATACGGTCAGGCCGTCCCGCAACTTCATCTGCTCGGCGAGCACAGCGGCGAAGTTCCGCTCCACGGGCGACAGCAGTGCTTCCGCGGTACGGCGGAAAACCGTCAAGGGACCTACCCCCAGCCAGCACGAAGATCTCGTGCGGAATGGGGGCGTGTCCTCGGCTCCCGCCCAGGGGAACCGGAAGAAGCCCGTCGGGCCGCAACTCCTTACCGGAGCAGATTAGCGATGATCTACGTCGGGAAGGGCGGCCGGGACGATGCCGGAACGGCTACTCGATGAGGTCGCAGACATGCGGGCCCAGGTCGTCACCGACCAGCTGGAGCGCGGTGTCGGCCCTGGCCGCGAGCATCAGAGGCGAGACGCCGGTGGCCAGATGCGCGTGGGTGATCCGGTCGAGAGCGGCGCCGACCAGCGGGGCCGCCGCCCGCAACGCCGCGGACAGCGCCACACCCCCGGTCGAGCCGCCGTGCAGGACGATGTTGCGGCATCGGTAGAGCCTCCGCAGCGACACCTCGAGGCGCTCACGCACCTTGTCCAGGTTCGGGCGCGGACGGTCGACCACGTCGAGCATCCGCCGGAGCGCGGCGACATCGCTCTCCAGCCGCCAGGAGCGGACGAGAGGCAGCGCGCGCCGCTCCCGGAGCCGGTCGGCCAGCAGCGTCGCACGCGCGTGGTTGGATCCGCAGGCGTCGAGCCGGCCGGTGAGGTCGTCGCCGCTCACCTGCCGCACCTGGTAAGAGAGCGCGGTCAGCTCGGCCCTCGGCCAGGAGCAGGCCACCAGCGCCGCGGCGCGCTCCGCGGCGACGATCTTCCCGCGTTCGTCGGGGTCGCGGGACTCGGTGAGCAGCGACTCCAGGGCGGCCCAGCCTCCGGCGAGCGCCGGGGCGAGAGGCCCCTCGTTCAAGGCCGAGGCGATCTCCAGGGCGTCGTCCAGCGGGCTGCGTTCGTCCTGTCCGTGCCTGTGCGTGGAGCGCTGGACGGCGTACAGGCGCTTCTTCGAGGCAAGGGAGCGCACGTGGACACCGCGGGCCGGCATGCGCAGCGGAAGGGGTTTGTGCCAGCCGTCGATCACGACCTGGTCGAGCGGTACCACCCTGCCGGAAGTCGCTCTGAATCGCGCCCGCGCCTGGAGTCTTTCCACCAGATCGTAGGCGATCTCGATGGCGCGCTCCACGTCGCGGGCCGCGATTCTGTAGCGCATCGCCCCGGCGACCTTGGTGCGCCGCGCGCTCATTCCCGCCTTCTGCAGGAGGGCCTGGGCGTCGTGGGCGGGTATCCAATAACTCAGGTGCGCGGCCATCTCCTCGTGGTCGGGAAGGGCCCGGAAAGGCACGATGACCTCCCAGGTCAGGGTGGGGGCCGCGAGCAGTTCGGCGGCCTCGCCGACGAGTTCGGCGGCGGAAAGCCTCGTACGGCCGTCCTGGAGCCAGCGGTGAAGCCCGGACGGGCTGTGACCCGAGTCCAGCAGGTGAGCCGTCACCGCGCGCGCCACCCGCTCGGGTCCCGGCGCCGTTCCGGCCGCCACATGGTCCGACCAGCGGGCCAGGTAACCGGGCCGGGCAGTGTCGATGAGGCACCGGAGCCTGCGCCGGCCGTCGCCGGCCACCGTCAGCGTCGTCCGCAGGGTCTCCTGAAGCCGCCGGCGCACGTCCCGGGTGCCGATCGCCGGGTCCGCTCCGAGGATCTTCTCCATCGCGTTGCGCTGCCAGTCCACGGCGGACTGGTGGAGTACGCCACCGTCCACCCACTCACCCGCTTCGTGCAGCTCCTCGAGGGCGAGGAACGCCCCGACGTCCCACAGCCGTCGCGTCCAGGGCGTGGTGGGGCTGGTGAAGTCGAGCAGCCGGGCGGTGACATGGCGCGAGTACGGCGACGCGGGGTCCCGTCCCTCGGGGAGTGCGTTCATGGGGATCCTGGGAAAGGAGAGGGCGCGGTCTGCCAGACCGCGCCCTCGGGGGCCGTGTGCCCCGGTTCAGCTCGCCATCGCAACCGCGATGTGCTGCCAGCCTATCCGTCGGATGGCGAGTGCTTCTCATTATCGGGGATCAGAGCCGAAGGCGTGGCCTATGGCGGTCAATGGTCTGATGGCGGCGTCCGCCGAGGTTTGCGATCAGCGCAGGAGGGCGCAGAGGAAAGCCTGTGTCTCCGCGTCCACGGAGTAGATCGCGGTCCCGGCCATGCCGCGGGTGAGCAGCACCTTGTAGGTGTTGCGGATCAGCCTGTCGGCCTCCTCGTCGGTCACGCCGCGCGGCTTGAGCGCCGGGTCCTTGCTGGCGGCGCGGACGGTGGTCAGCCCTCCGCCGCGGTAGACCAGGTCGGGACCGAGGATCACGCCGTTCCAGTCGTACTCGAACCCCTGGGCGGTGTAGACGCAGCCGACCTGGTCGAAGCCGCCCTCGTGCGTGGCCCACAGCTCGCTGGGCGGGGCGTCGCCGACCGCACGGTCCCCCTTGACGTTCCAGGGGCGCGCCCAGTCGCCGATCACCACGTCCGCGACCAGGGCGTACCCGCCCTCGGCGTCCTTGCGCGGGTCGCTCCACGGCCAGCAGAACCCGGCCGTCATCCGCGCCGAGTAGTCCTCCTTCATCCGGCTCCGCAGCAGGGCCTCGAGATCGTACGGGGAGTCGGCCATGGTGACCTCGAAGCGGTCGTCGCCCGTCCACGGTTCGGGGACGCCTCCGTCGAGTCCGAGCAGGCTCAGCACCCACTCCTCGTACTTGCGGCTGCCTCCGCATCTGAACTGCTCGTCCAGTGACACCTCCCGGACGGTGAGCCCCCTGGCCGTGGCGTGCTCGCGGATCCGCCCGAGCGTGCCCATCTCGCCGGGCCGCACGACCTGATGCTCGTCCAGCAGGAACACCGGTACCCGCGCGGCGTCGATCAGCTCCTCCACCTGCGGCCGTCCGGTGCGAAGCCGGGCCGGGGTGAAACGGTTCGCCGACACCTCGCGGATCCGGTGAGCCTCGTCGCAGATCAGCACGTCAAGCCCGTTCTTGTCCGCGTCCATGAAGTTGTTGAAGTACTTGAACATGGCCTTGGTCTTGGGAGACCCCTTGGCCACGTATCGGCGCATGGTCTGGGTGAAGGACTTGGACCCTGTGGCGTGCAGGACGGAGTAGTTCTGGCGGGAGAGCTCTCCGAGGAGCGACAGGGCGATGACGCTCTTCCCGCTGCCCGGCCCGCCGCTGATCACCACGACCGTCTTGACGTCCTCGCGGCGCGCCTGGTCCACCGCGTGCCAGACCATCTCGTACGCCAGGCGCTGCTCGGCGAGCAGGACGAACTGCTCACGGCTCCTGATCTCCTCGGCGGCATACTGCAGCAACTGCTTGGAGGGGCGCACGGCGCTCGACAGTAGGCGGTCGGCGGGGCCCCGGCCCGGGTCCGGAGCGAAACGGTCCTTCAGGTACTCGACGAAGGCTCCCCGGGTCGTCTGCGTGAACAGCCTCGTACGTTCGTCCTCGACGACGTCGTAGAGATCGACGACATCGAGTTTGGCCGCGTTGTGCAGGTACGCCACCGCGTGCACCGCGTCGCGGTGGTCGGCCAGGACGCTGACGAAGTCGAAGAGGTAGTCGCTGTACCCCTTCGCCTGCAGCGCCGGGTGCAGCTTCGGTTTCCCCGTCATGTTGTGCACGAGGACCCGGCCGGGATCGTCCTCCCAGACCTCCGCGCGGCTCCACTGCTTGAGCTCGACGATCACGTAGGCGTCGCCGCCGGTGCGGCGGTCGACCCCGGCGAGGACGACGTCCGCGCGCTTGCTGGTCAGGGGCAGCTGGTACTCGATGAGCATCTCGACCTGCCCGAGCCCGGCCTCGACGAGGTCGTGGGCGAGCACGGGCAGGCTCCGCTCCCATGATCGCTTTTCTGAGGCCGAGACCGGGATGCCGTCCCTCATCTTCAGCTGTTCCGCGAGGACCGCGGCGAAGTGACGTTCGACCGGCGACAGCAACGCCTCCGCGGTACGACGGAAGACCGTCAAGAGACCTACCCCCAGGCAGCACGAATCCTCGTGCGGTGTGGGGGCGTGTCCGCGAACGGCGGAAGCCCGTCGGGCCGCAGCTTCTCAGGCGAGAAGCGTATCGACAATCACTGACACATCGGGTCAGATCCAGAGAGGAGCCCTGCGGATGCGTGAAGGAAGCGCGGCCGGCCGGTCGGGGGCGTGATGTCGGGGGGTGGTTCTAGGGTGCGCGGCATGACGGACGAAGACAGCCTCCTGATCCCCGACTCCTGGCGGACGGTTCTGTATCCGCGGCGGGGCGGGGTGGCCGGGCCCGGGATCGAGCTTGACGCGACCGCGCCCGGGGCGCTCAGGCAGCGGGTGGAGCGGCGGCGGTCCGTGCTCGACGCCCTGGTGGCGGGGACGGGGGCCGCGCCGGAGATCGTGGACGGGCTGCGCGCGTACCTGGGCGGGGCGGCGGATCCGCTGGGGGCCGCGGCGGCGGTGCGGGTCGCGTTCGCCGAGGACGAGGGGCCGTCCGGTAAGTGGCTTCGGCGGATCGTGGACGCCTGGGTCGGGGAGCACGGGGTGGTGTTCGCCGCGCGCGCGTGCGTGGAGTTCCCCCTGCTGGTGCTCGAGGCGCGGAGGTGGAGCTGGAAGGAGAACGCGATCGTCCCGTTCGGGCTGCGGTTCTGGTCCGTGACCGACGCGACGGACGGGTGGTTCGTCGAGCTGCTGGTGCGGATGCGCGCGATCCTGGCCGCCGCGGACGAGCGGGACTACCAGGAGGCGGTCAGGGGGCTGGAGGGGCATCGGGGGACGCAGTTGCGGCGCCTGGTGGTGTCGTTCCTGGTGCCGACGCGGCGGGACTGGGTGGAGGAGTGCCTCGCCGAGCCGCCCGGTAGGGACTGGATCGGGCTGCTGTGGTGCTCGATCGGCGGTGAGCAGGCGCGGCGGCTGAAGGGGACGCTGCCGTACCTGACCGGGCACACCGTCCCGGCGGTCGTGGCCACGGTCGTGGAGGGCGCCGGGACGGCGGTCGTGCCGGCGCTGGTCCAGGCGGTGGACGCCGATCCGTCGGGCGGGCCTGATCGGGTGTGCCTTCTCGAGGCGCTGGGTGTGCTGCCCTGTGACGAGGCTTTCGGGGCGTTGGTGGCGAGGATGGGGCAGAAGCATGTCCTGCCCGCCCTGACCCAGGCGATGGAACGGTTCCCGGCCCGGGCGCTGAGGCTGCTGGCCGAGGCCGTGAGCGCCTCCAAGGACGCCCGTGCGAAGGGGCTGCTGACCTGGCACCTGAAGACCCATCCGGAGGTCGTCGGCAGGGTCCTCCCGGAACTGCCCGACAGGCAGCAGGCCCTCGTCGAGGCCATGCTGGCAGCGGAGGAGCGGGTCGAGGAGGCTCCCGCGGAGGCGCTGCCTCGGCTGCTGGTGGAGCCGCCGTGGAAGCGCAGGAAGGCGCGGAGGAAGCCCGTGGTCGTGGCGGGCCTGGCACCGGCCGGCGAACGGGACCTGGTCTGGGCGCCGGGTGAACGGGATGCGTGGCGGAACACCTTCTCCCGCGGTTACGGGCGCTGGTTCCCCGCCGATTCCGACTGGGCGGCGCAGGTCAGGCTGGCCCGGGCCAAGCCGGAGGGGCGGGAGATCGGTCACCTGATCGCCGAGGGCCCCGAGGAGATGGTGCGGCCGCTGATCGGGGAGTGGAGGCGGGACGGCAAGGCGTGGGACGCCGACGACGGGCGCTGGCTGCGTGCCGCCGTGGCCCGCCACGGGTTCGACGCGCTGCCGGTGGCGCTGGAGGCCGCGCGGGCCAATCCCGCGGGGTGCGGCAAGCTGTTGCTGCCCTACCTCGACGGCGAGGTGGCGGAGCTGATGGCGGGCTGGCTGGGCCGGCTGAAGTCGGCCCGGCACATCGCGGTCGCCTGGTTCGGCCGGCACGGGGCGGCGGGGGCCCGGTGGCTCGTTCCGGCGGCTCTGGGGGCGGGGCCCGAGCGCCGGGACGCCGAACGCGCGCTGCTTCTCGTCGGCGGGGACACCGGCGCGGAAACGATCGTGGACCGGGTCCGGGACGACCACGGGGCGGAGGCCGCGGACGCGATCGGCGCGCTGCTGGCGACCGACCCGCTGGACATCCTCCCGGCCCGTGTCCCGAAGACGCCCGCCTGGGCCGACCCGGCGGTGCTCCCGCAGGTCCTGCTGGAAGGCCGCGTCCACGCCCTGCCCGACGACGCCGCCGCGCATCTGGTCACCATGCTGGCCATGTCCAAGCCCGGGGACGTGTACGCGGGGCTGGAGGTGGTCAGGGAGGTGTGCGACGCGGAGTCGCTGGCCGAGTTCGCGTGGGCGCTCTTCGAACGCTGGCGGGCCTACGGGGAACCGTCCCGGGACGCGTGGGCGATGAACCAGCTGGCCCTGCTCGGCAACGACCGTACGGTGCGCGCGCTGACCCCGGTGATCCGGGCCTGGCCGGGGCAGGGCGGTCACCGCAAGGCCGTCGCCGGGCTGGACGTCCTGGCCGGGATCGGGACCGACGTGGCGCTGATGCACCTGCACGGCCTCACCAAGAGGCTCAAGTTCAAGGGCCTCAAGGCGCGCGTCCAGGAGAAGATCCAGGACGTGGCCGCCGAGCGCGGGCTGACCCCCGCGCAGCTGGCCGACCGGATGGTCCCCGACTTC
Organism: Actinomadura viridis; assembly: GCF_015751755.1. Classification (GTDB taxonomy): domain Bacteria; phylum Actinomycetota; class Actinomycetes; order Streptosporangiales; family Streptosporangiaceae; genus Spirillospora; species Spirillospora viridis. The sequence goes on along the minus strand of NZ_JADOUA010000001.1, from coordinate 5,336,164 downwards.
GGGCTCGGCCCCGACGGCAGCATGATCCTCGACTACGGGCCGCGCCGCTTCGTGGTGGGCTTCGACGAGCAGCTCAACCCGTACGTCAGCGACGAGGACGGGACGCGCCGCAAGCTGCTGCCCCGGCCCGGCGCCAAGGACGACCCCAAGCTGGCGCCCGTTGCGCAGCAGCGTTTCACCGCCCTGAAGAAGGAGGTGCGGGCCGTCGCGGAGGAGCAGATCCGGCGGCTGGAGGCGGCCATGACCGACCGGCGCCGGTGGTCGCCGGCCGAGTTCCGGGACCTCTTCGCCGCCCACCCCCTGCTCTGGCACATCGCGCGGCGGCTGGTGTGGCTGGCCGAGGACGGCGGCAAGTCCGCCGCGTTCCGCCTGGCCGAGGACCGGTCGCTCGCCGACGTGGACGACGCGGTGTTCACCCTGGCGGAGTCGGCACGGGTCGGCGTGGCGCATCCGCTGGACCTGGGTGACCGGCTGGGGGACTGGTCGCAGGCCTTCCAGGACTACGAGCTCATGCAGCCGTTCGAGCAGCTCGACCGCACGGTGCACGCGCTGACCCCGGAGGAGCGGGAGAGCACCCGCCTGAAGCGGTTCGAGGGCCTGGACGTGCCCTCGGGAAGGATGCCCGGCCTGAGACGGCGAGGCTGGCGGCGGCACGACGACCACGGCGTCTACCTCGACGGCTGCGCCTACCGGCAGGTCGCCCCCGACCTGTACGTCGTGGTCGACATGACCCCCGTCGTCGGGTCCACCGGCACCTACCGGAACCAGAAGACCACGCATGTGTGGGTGGGACGGCGGCCGGGGGACTACGACCCCGCCCGGCGGCCCCCGCTGCCCTTCGGCGAAGTGCCGCCGGCGGCCGCGTCGGAGGTCCTGGCCGCCCTCATCGAGCTGACCGAGCCCCCTGAACGATGACCGACGCGGGCCACCCCCATCCGACCCTCCCTTCCTCCCGACTCTCTGCAAGGAAAGCGATGCGACTCTCACACGACGAGGCAGAGGCCCCCGCAGGACACGAGGACGACGTTCTCGCTCTCCCCGACCCGTGGCTGCGGGAGCTGCATCCGAGGCGCGGCGGGCTGAGCGTGCCGCCCCTCGACGTCGACGAGGCATCGGCCGGTTCCGCGCGGACGGCCGTCCAGAGGCACCGGGAGGTCATCGACGCGATGCTCGGCGCCCCCGCGACCGAGCCGGAGATCACCGCGAGGGCCCGGGCGCATCTGGGCGGGACGCCGGACCCGCTGGGGGCCGCCGCCGTGGCGGCGATCATCGCTGCCACGGCCTGGCTCGGGGAGGACGACCGGCTCCCCGCGTTCGCGGAGCTGTGGCTCGCCGAGCACGGCCCCGCCTTCGCCGCCACCGCGTTCACCGAGCTCGGCCGCGTCGACGTCACCCTCCCGCCCTCGGTGCGCGCGGCCATCGCCCGCTCCCGCGCGCGGCGCTCCAGGTCCGGCACCCCCGCCGGGGGTCCGCCCAGGAGCGCCGTCGACATCGCCTTGAGCGCAGCCAGGGAGAAGACGGGGACGGGCGTCCCGGTCACCTTCACCGACAACCTCAGGGGCTCTCACCGGCTCTGGGTCCAGGTCGCCCTCCTCCGCCGGCTCCGCACGTTCCTCGTGCACGCGGACGACCGGGAGTACGAGGAGGCGGTGAAGCGGCTGGCGGAGCACCGCCGCACCCCCTACCAGATGGCGATCGCGGCCTATCTGGTTCCCACCCGCCCGGACTGGCTGGACGACTGCTGCGCGAGCCAGGAACTTCTCGGGGACGGCACCATGGAGAGGTTCCTCCTGTGCTCGGCGAGTGACCGCAGGCACCTCGACCTCTTCGGGAAGCCGAACTACCGCTGGGGCTGGGACGCCGGCGGGCAGCGGGACGTCATCGGGACCCTGCTGGACGCTCTGGGCGCGGAGACCGTCCCGTTCCTGAACCGGATCCTGGACGAATACTCGCCCGAGTCCGGCGTCTGGAAGACGGCGGTGGAGGCGCTCTCCCTGATCCCGGCCGACGAGGCGTTCCAGGCGATGGTCGACCGGCTCGGACACCGGCAGGTCCGGGCCAGGGTGGTGGAGGCGGCGGGACGCCGGCCCGGCCAGGCCGTCCGGCTCCTGTCCCCGGTCGCCACCGGCGCCTCCCCGGCCGCCGACTTCGCCGGGACCGTGCTGACCGGGCTGCTGGTGTCCGATCCCGCCCTGCTGGAAACGGTGCCCGCCGAGGTCCGCGCCGCCCTGACACCGGTCCTCGCCTCCCTCGAACGGATCGAGGAGGCCGCCCCCGACGACCTCCCGGCGCTGCTGGCCGACCCGCCGTGGACGCGGCCGAGGCCGAGGCGCAGGCCGCTGGTCATCGAGGGGCTCACCGTCCCCGCCGACCGCCGCCTGGTCTGGGAGCCGGGCGAGCGGGACCGGTGGGCCGAGACCGAATGCTGGTACGCCGGCGCGTACCCCTGGCCCCCGGAGAAGGAGCAGAGCCACGACTGGGACGGGGAGGCCCGCCTGTACCGGGAGGGGAAGCTGGAGACCAGCGGCATGGTCGGCCTCCTCCTCAAAGGCGCCGACGAGCTGGTCCGCCCGCTGCTGGCCGAGTGGAACACCGACGACGTGTGGCTGGCCGAGCAGTGGCTGCCGCGCATGATCGCCAGGTTCGGGCTCGACGCCCTCCCGATCGCGCTGCGCGTCGCCAGGCACGTACCCGCCGCGCACGGGGGCGTGCTGCTGCCGTTCCTGGACGCCGAGGTCGCCCAGGTGATGGCCGACTGGCTCGCGCGCCTCAAGACCGGCCGGCGGCACGCCCGCGCCTGGTTCGGGCGGCACGGCCTGGCCGCCGTGCCGCTGCTCCTGCCCGCCGCGCTGGGCAGGGCGGGCACGGAACGGCGCGCCGCCGAGGGCGCGCTGCTCCACCTCGCCGCCGCGCACGGCCCCGAGCCGATCGTCGAGGCGGCGGCCGCGTACGGCGACGAGGCCGCCAAGGAGATCGCGACGCTGCTGGCGACCGATCCGCTGGAGGTCCTGCCGGCCCGGATGCCCAAGATCGCCGCCTGGGCGGACCCCGCCATGCTCCCGCAGCCGCTGCTGCGGGGCCGCGACCGCGCCCTCCCGGCCGCCGCCACCGGTCATGTCCTGACGATCCTGGCGATGTCCAAGCCCGGGGAGCCGCCCTACCCGGGGCTGGAGGTTGTGCGCGAGGCGTGCGACCCCGGGTCGCTGGCCGGTTTCGGCTGGGCGGTGCTCCAGCGGTGGCTGGCGAGCGGCGCCCCCGGCAAGGACGGCTGGGCGCTCACCCAGCTCGGCCTGATCGGCGACGACGACACGGTGCGGCGGCTCACCCCCTTGATCAAGGCATGGCCGGGGGAGAGCGCCAGCGCCCGGGCCGCCGCCGGCCTGGACGTCCTCGCCGCCATCGGCAGCGACGTCGCCCTGCTGCACCTGCACGGCATCGCCCGCACGATGAAGTTCAAGGGGCTCAGGGCACGGGCGCAGGAGAAGATCGAAGAGATCGCCGCCGCGCTGGAACTGACCACCGACCAGCTCGCCGACCGTGCCGTCCCCGACTTCGGCCTGGACGCCGAGGGCGGCATGGTCCTCGACTACGGGCCGCGGCGGTTCCGGGTGGGGTTCGACGAGCAGCTGAGGCCGTACGTGGTCCAGGAGGACGGCAAGATCCGCAAGGACCTGCCCAAACCCGCCGCCGGTGACGACCCCGCGCTGGCGCCCGCCGCCAAGCGGCGCTTCTCCGACCTCAGGAAGGAGGTCCGCGCGATCGCCGACCGGGAGATCCGCCGGCTCGAACGGGCCATGACGACCGGACGGAGCCGGTCCCTGGAGGAGTTCCGCACGTACCTCGTCGGCCACGGGCTGATGTGGCACATCGCACGGCGGCTGGTCTGGCTCGCCGAGGAGGACGGCCGCGTGACGGCGTTCCGCCTCAGCGAGGACCGCACCTTCGCCGACGCCGCCGACGACGAGTTCACCCCGGCGGAGACGGCGCGGATCCGCGTCGCCCATCCGCTGCACCTCGGGGACGACCTGGGCGCCTGGTCGGAGCTGTTCGCCGACTACGAGATCCTCCAGCCGTTCCAGCAGCTCGGCCGTCCCCTCCACGTCCTCACCGAGGAGGAGCGGGCCTCCGGCCGGCTGCGCCGGTTCGAGGGGGCCGTCGCGTCGTACGGCAAGGCGAAGGGGATGTCGCAGGACCTCTGGGGGGACGGCACCGAGGGGCGCCGCGCCGACGGGTGGATCGCCCGGAAGGTCACCGGGGGCCGGTACGTCGTGGCGGGCCTGAACCCCGGCCTCGGCGTGGGCGGGTACATGGGCGACTACCCCGAGCAGCGGCTCACCGCCGTGTGGCTCGCCGACGAGCCCGGCCCGTACCGGGAGGGGGCGGAGGGGACGCACCGCTTCGGCGACCTCGACCCCGTGGACGTCTCCGAGGTGATCGTGGAACTCACCAGGATGACCGCGGCGGGCGGCGACTCCTGAGCCGCTGACGGCGGCGGGACGACCGTGCCCGCCCCGGCCGCCGGCGCCGGGGCGGGCACGGGTCCACGCGTGCTCTCCGGGAGGAGAACAGGAGTGGATCCGGCTGATCAGCAGGGAGGGGAAATAAAAGTATCTTCAATGGCGAAATGTGACAAAAAAAGCTGATCAAGCGGTGGCTTCGGAAATTGTCGTAATGGGTATGAGCGAGGCGACACGAATGGCCCCATCCCCACGGAGTACCGCATGTACGCCTCCCGCCTTTGCGCGATCACACTCGGTGCGTTGACGATCACCGCAGGCTCCCTCGCCGCCGCCGGACCCGCGTCCGCCGCCGCCACCAACTACGTCGCGCTGGGCGATTCGTACTCCTCGGGAACGGGGGCGGGCAGCTACGACCCCGCGAGCGGCAACTGCAAGCGCAGCGCCAACGCCTATCCCAAGCTGTGGGCGGCGGCCAACTCGCCCGCCTCGTTCAACTTCGCCGCCTGCTCCGGCGCCACCACCTCGTCGGTGGCCAGCGGGCAGCTGGGCGCGCTGAGCAGCTCCACCTCGTTCGTCAGCATCACCGTGGGCGGCAACGACGCCGGGTTCGCGAAGGTGATGGAGACCTGCGTGCTGCAGTCGACCTCCTCCTGCGAGACCGCGGTGGCCAACGCCGAGACCTTCATGCGGAACACGCTCCCCGGCCGGCTCGACTCGCTCTACGGATCGATCCGCTCCAAGTCCCCCTCGGCGCGCGTCGTCGTGCTCGGCTATCCGCGCCTCTACATCCCGAACAGCTCCGGATGCGTGGGCCTCAACCAGACCAAGCGCGCCGTGCTCAACCGGGCCGCCGACACGCTGAACACCTCCGTCAGCGGTGCCGTCTCGCGTGCCGGGTTCGTGTTCTCCGACGTGCGGGACGAGTTCAACGGGCACGAGCTGTGCTCGGGACACGACTGGCTCCACTCGCTGACCTATCCGATCGGCGACTCCTACCACCCGACTGCCCGCGGCCAGGCCAACGGCTACCTGCCCGGCCTCAACTCGGCCGCGAACCGCTCCCTGGCCCTGCGCAAGGCCGGCTGACCCGGCGCACTGCCCCTGTGCACCGACCTGGCGCACTGCCCCCTGGTGCACCGACCCTGGCGCGATCCGCCCGACCCCCCTGACGCCGTCCGTCCTTGACGCCGTCGGTTCCTGGCGCCGGAGGGGCCCGCGGAGTGACGCCGCCGCCGAACCGGCAGGCACGTCACCCCGGGCCCTTCCGGCGTCTCGGCGTATTCGAGGCCGGGAAGTGCGTGCGGCAATCCGTGCGGGAATCCGCGCGTGGAAGGTCGATCTCCGGTGCCCATTCCGGCGTACGTCCCTGGGAAGGACCGGGCGCCGCGGTGCTGATCGCCCGTAATTGTGAATTGGTCTCGGCGGCGCGGGAAAACGGACCGGCCTTCAGGCGGCGCTCGGGGCGCGGGCGGGAGAACGGAAGACCTGGGCCGTGTGCCAGTCGATGTGGCTCGGTTCGAGGGACGGCAGACCCGGCTGGGGTTCGCGTACGGGACGTCCGGAGAGGTCGTGCACGAGGGCCGTGGTCGTGGAGGTGCGCCCCACGAACTTGCGCGAGACGGTGATCGTACGGTCCCGGGTCATCCCCAGCACTCCGCGGTCGAGCAGGCGGTGGTGCAGGGAGCAGAGGCACAGCCCGTTGACGACGTGGTCCGGGCCGCCATAGGCCCTCCAGCGGAGATGGGCCGCGTCCAGGCCCACCGCCATGCCGTTCAGCCAGCCCTCGTACCCGCAGAAGGCGCAGCAGTACTCGTACGCTTCCAGGACCTCCATGCGGAAGGCCGGGTCGCGGGGCGGGAGGAGTTCCTCGGCGGAGGCGGGAAGGGGCGCGCCCTCCAGGTCCAGGCCGACCTCCTGGCAGATCTCCGCGTGCAGGGACGGCTCGAAGTTGACCTCCAGGAGGGTCCGGGCCAGCCGGGCCAGGAGCCCGGGGTCGCCGGCCAGGGCCGCGGCGAGATCGGGGTGCAGCCGGCCCTGGACGCCGGGTGAACGCAGGCTGCGCAGGTCGGGTCCGGGGCTGCCGGTGCCGCCGGGGGTGTCGACGACCCAGATCGCGTCGTCGTTGGCGAGGTGGTGGAACGGGTAGCCCGGGCTGGTGGCGCGCGGCGGCCCGAACTCCCTGAGGAGCCGCCGCAGAGGTTCCTCCGCGGCGGAGAAGGGGATGGGGGCGCCGCCGTCGTGCTGGAAGCGTCCCAGGGCGAGCAGGAGAAGCAGCGGCTTGTGCGGGGCGCGTTCACCGCCGCGGGAGTACTGCCGGATGCCCGTCACCCGCTCCACCCAGTCCACGAGGCGAGGATAGGGCCCGGAGCGGGCCGGGCGTCACCGGCCGGTGCCGCCCTCGCCGTCACCTTCGTGGTCGATGCGGTGCTCCAGGTCGAGATACTCGTCGTCCGGCCACAGGTCGTCGGCCAGGAAGGCGAGGTACTCCTCCTCCCAGGGCTCCAGTTCGGCCGTCATGGATTCGGGGTACGCGCAGGGCCGGGGCGCGTCCGCCGGCGGCCCCGGTTCGGGCGCGCGACGGGGCCCCCGTGGCAGGCTCAGAAGGAGCAGGCCGGTCAGGGAGGCGAGGACGAGGGCCGTGATCACACCACGCTGCCTTCCGTAAGAGCCTTTCGTAAGGAGCAAAGTAGTTGAAAGCTACTAGCCGGATGTTTCGGATGGGCGACGACATGCCGTACGCGGGGGAGAGTGATGCCGGGAAGTTTTCTCCCCCTTGGCCGGAGGTGCGCGAGCTGGGACGGCTCGTTTGGGACCACCTGGTACTGGTGACGCCCTTGGCGCCGGGCGAGGTGATCCTGGCCATGGGATGCCACGACGTTCGCGTCGCGGTCCACGCGGCCCGGCTGTGGCACGAGGGATGGGCGCCCCTGGTCGTGGTGTCGGGCGGCCGAGGCAAGATCACCGCGGGGTGGGAGGAGACCGAGGCGCAGGTCTTCGCGCGGGTCGCGCGCGAACACGGCGTTCCCGCAGAGGCGCTGCTGCTGGAGGAGACGGCGGCCAACACGGGCGAGAACATCACCGCCACCAGGAGCCTGCTCGCCGCGCGCGGAACGCCCGTACGCCGCGGGATCCTCGTCGCCAAGCCGTACATGACCCGGCGATCACTGGCGACGGCCCGCCTCCGCTGGCCCGAGGTGGAGTGGCTGGCGTCCGCGCCGGAGATCGGCTACGAGACGTACCTGGGGGAGGACGCGCGGCGGTTCCTGGAACTCATGGTCGGAGACCTGCGGCGCATGGTGGTGTACGCGGAGCGGGGCTTCCAGGTGCCGATGCCCGTTCCGGAGGCGGCCTGGGCGGCGCACCTGCGGCTGGCCGAGCTGGGCTACGACCGCCATCTGATCCGCTGAACGGCGGGCCGCGCAGGAATGTCGTACCCGGCTCGTAGTGTTCGCATGAAGCGGGACGCCCACCGCGGTGCGGCGGCCTGACCGGGTCCGATGCCGCCCCTCGACAGGGGCGGGGCGGCATGGACAAGGTCAAGGTCCCGCGGAGCGGCGCGCCTCAGGAACGGGGTCGGGGGAGAGGGCCGGGCTCGGCCCGGGCCCGCCGGGGCTCAGGCCGGCGCGGGGTGCGGGCGGTGCGGGGCGATGATGCGGCCGTCGGGCAGCAGCTCGCCGGTGTCGTCGAACAGGACGATGCCGTTGCAGAGGAGGCTCCATCCCTGCTCGGGGTGGGTGGCCACGATGCGGGCCGCCTCCCGGTCCAGGCCGTCCGGTGTGGGGCAGGCCGGCTGGTGGGCACAGGTCGGGGTGTGTCGTCGGGCGGACATGGGTCGTACCTCCACTGGGTCCTAATTTAGGACATAGTGAAGTTTGCCTACGGTCGGCCGAAATATGCAAGTATATGGCGAATTTTTTACCTGATGGGACGTGTAGATCTCCTCATCTCAGGAGATCGTCGTCCGCCTCGTCGTCATGATCCACGTCCAGCCCGACGATGGATCGGCAGCCCGTGCAGATCCATTCGGCGGTGACGGCCTCCGGATCGGTGGCCCGGGTGCGGTACGGGTGGGCCGGGCGACGGCGCCGCATCCCGTGGCCGCAGGTGGAGTGCAGCAGCCTGCCGCACTTGGGGCACGGCCAGACGTCCTCGCGGCGCAGCCGGCACTGGGGGCACAGCGGAGTCTGGTACGGCTGGGAGCAGTCGAGGAGGTCGCCGTGATCGGCGAAGTCCCGCAGCACCGGGAACCGGGGCTCCGTTCCGGCGGGGGGCCCGGGAAGCTCGGTCGAGGCGAACTCGTTCCGCCACTCCAGTTCCAGGTCGAGGTACTCGTCGGCCGGCCAGTGGTGGTCGGCGAGCCAGGCGAGGTACTCCTCGGAGGTGGAGTCGAGCACCGCGGTCAGCGACTCGGGGTGCGCCTCCCCGGGAGGGCCGGCCGGGTCGCTCACGGGCGTCTCCGCCGAGGCCCCCGGCGTTTCCGCGGGGGCATGGTCGGGGGAGACGGCGGTGCCGGTCACCGGCTGGGGGGAACGGCCGGTACCGCGCCGGGCTCTGGCCAGCAGTGCGAGCAGGCTCAAGAGCACGGTGGCGGCCAAGCCTGTCGCCGTGGCCATCGTGGCGTCCTTTCATGATCTTGCCGCGTTGAGAGCGATCATGAATTCACTTCACAAAACGCTGGGCACGCTACAAGAAAGCCCCTTTACGGAAAAGTCGATCAGAAAAGAATCTTCGTTGCGATGCGGACGTTGAGGATGCCCGAAACCCCGGCCTGGACGGCCCTCGGGCGCGTTCGGAGGCCGTCCGAGGGGGCTCGCGGCCGGGCCGATGTGGGATTGGTCTCCTCGTTCGGCCGGACCGGGCCGTCCATGATCGTTGCGCCCTCTACGCTGTCGGGCGGTGACGGACGGTTCCGGGAGGGCTCCCGGACCCTGGGATTCCCGGACAGGGGCTGCGTTGGACGAGAAGGCGGGTGGGCCGCGCGTCGACGACCTGGAGGCCGCCCTTGCGGCGGCCTCCACCGGACCGCGGCTGGGCGCGCTGCTGCTGGAGCTGCGGCACCGGGCCGGACGGTCGCTGCGCGAGCTGGAGGCGGGCAGCGGGCTGGCGGAGGAGGTCCTCTCCGGCATGTTCGCCGGCCGCCGGTTCCCGGGCGAGCCCGGGCTGGTGGCGTTCCTGCGGGCGTGCGGCGTGCCGGACGGGCGGTCGGGACCCTGGCTGGCGGCCTGCCGCCGCCTGGACTCGGGCGGCCTGACCGCCCCCGAGGTCCGCCCGGCCGTTCCGGTCGTTCCGGGCGCCTCGGCCGTTCCGCTCCCTGATCGGACCGTTCCGTTTCCGGACGGGACCGTTCCGGGGGCGCCGGGCGTCCCGCCCGTCCCGCCCGCCCAGCCCCCCGCGGCCGGTCCGCCGGACCTCAGCGTCACCGTCAACGACGCCGCGAGGCTCGCGGGCGACGGGCGGCTCGAGGCGATGATCTCCCGCGTCCGCGACGAGCTCCGGGCCGAGCTCCGGGCCGAGCTGCTGGACGAGCTGCGCGGGCAGGCCGCGGCGATCCTGGACCAGGCCCGGCGCGACGCCCGCGCCCTCCTGGACGAGGCCGTCGACCGTGCCGTCGCGCACCGCGCCGCCGAGGAGGACCGGCTCCGGGCCGAGAACGAGGCGCTCAAGGCGAGCCTGACCACCGCCGAGGCGAGCCCGACCACCGCCCGGCGGGAACGGACCCTGGCGGGCGGGCCGCCGTCCCTGACCGGCCTGCTGGGCGTCGAGAACCCGCGCGAGCTGGACCCGGAGCGGACGTGGGCGGTCGAGCGCGAGCGGCTGCGGGTGCCGATCGGGCTGGACGCCGAGGGCCGCCCGGTCGAGCTGGACCTGGCGGGTTCCGGCCACGGCCCGCACGGCATGATCATCGGGGCCACCGGCTCGGGCAAGTCGGAACTGCTGCGCTCGATCGTGCTGGGACTGGCGGTGACCCATCCGCCCGAGGCGCTGAACGTCCTCCTGCTGGAGCACATGGGCTCGGCCACGTTCGCCGGGATGGAACGGCTCCCTCATGTGTCCGCGCACGTGACGCTCTTCGACGACCTCTCGCGTCCGGAGCGCATGTACGAGGCGCTGTCGGGAGAGCTGATGCGCAGGCAGCAGGCGCTGCGGCCCGCGGGTGACCTGACCTCTCTCCACGGCTCCCAGAGGGGGCGCGAGGAGGGCGCCGGCACCCCGCCCGGCCCGGCTCTGCTGATCGTCGTCGACGAGTTCTCCGAGCTGCTCGCGGTCAAGCCGGAGTTCGGCGAGCTGTTCGCGTCGATCGGACGGCACGGCGCGGCGCTCGGCGTGCACCTCCTGCTCTCCTCGCAGCGCTACGAGGAGAGCAGGATGCGCGGCCTGAACGAACGCATCGGCCAGAGGATCGTCCTGCGGACCCGGTCCGCGGCGGAGTCGCAGGCCGTGCTGGGCGTTCCGGACGCGTACGAGCTGCCTCCCGGTGCCGGGCACGGATTCCTCAGGCGGGGCACCGAACCGCCCCTCTGGTTCCGGGCCGCGTACGCGTCGGAGCCGATGCCGCGGGAGCCCGCGGGCGACCCCGGCGACCCCGCCGCTCCGGCCGCTCCCGAGAGCCTGCACGAGGTCATCGTGCGGCGGCTGGCCGGGCACGGGACGGAGGCGCTGGGGATCTGGCAGCCGCCGCTGGAGGCGCCGCCGTCGCTGGCCGAGTTGCTGCCGCCCCTGGAGGTCACCCCCGAGCACGGCCTCACCACGGCCGGCTGGGAGCACCGGGGCCGCCTGACGGCCGTCGCCGGGATCGTGGACCGCCCCTTCTACCACCGCCGCGATCCGTACTGGCTGGACCTGTCGGGGCCCGGCGGGCACGTCGCGGTCGTGGGCGCCCAGGGCAGCGGCAGGTCCACCGCGATAGCGACGGTCGTGGCGTCGCTGGCGCTCACCCACACCCCCGAAGAGGTCCGGTTCCATGTCCTGGACCTCGGCGGGGACGGCGGTGGCGGTGGTGCCCTGGCGGCGCTGGGCGGCCTCCCGCACGTCGCCGGGGTCGCAGGACGTTCGGCCCCTGAGGAGGTCCGCCGGACGGTCACGGGGATCACCGCGCTGCTCGAACGCCGCGAACGTGAGTTCGCGGAGCTGTCCGTCGGCGACATGGCCGCCTACCGCGACGCACACGACGCCCAGGGACACGACGCCCAGGGACACGACGCCCGGGGACACGACGCCCAGGCACACGACGGGCACGGCGCGGGCGGGGAAGACGGCCGGAGCGAGGTGTTCCTGGTCGTGGACGACTGGCCGGCCTTCCGCGCCGGGTTCCCCTCGCTGGAGGGCGCCGTCACGGACCTGGCGGAGCGGGGCCTGCGGTACGGCGTCCACCTTGTCACGGCCTCCGGCGACTGGGTGGATTTCCCTCCTGAGGTCCGCGACCTGCTCGGGACGAGGCTGGAGCTGAGGCTCGCCGACCCCGCCGGTTCCCGGCTCGGGGCCAAGCGCGCGAAGGACGTCCCCTACGACCGTCCCGGCCGCGGCCTGACCGGCGACGGCTTCCACTTCCTCACCGCCCTGCCCGTCCTGGACGCCTCGTGCCCGCCCGGCGAGGGCCTCGGCAGGCTGGCCGACCGGGTCGCCGAGGCGTGGAACGAGCGGGCGGCGCCCCCGGCGCGGACGCCGTCCGGCCGGGCGGCCGTCCCCGAACCGCCCGGCCCGGAGGAGGCGGGGGTGCCGATCCAGATCGGCGTCGACGAGGATTCGCAGGCCCCGGTGTACGCGGACTTCGCCGCCGACCCGCACCTGCTCGTCCTCGGCGACGCCGGGTGCGGCAAGTCGAACCTGCTGCGCCACCTGGCCTCCACCATCACCCGCCGCCATGAACCGGCACGGGCCAGGATCGTCTTCATCGACTTCGGCCACTCCCTGCTGGAGGTCGCCGACACCGAGCACCAGATCGGCTACGCCGTCCACGCGTCGAGCGCGGCGTCCCTGGCCGCCGACATCCAGGCGTCCCTGAGCAGGCGGCTGCCGCCGTCCGGCGCCCCGGGCGGCACCGCCTCGTGGACGGGTGCCGAGCTGTACGTGATCGTCGATGACCACCAGCGGGCCGCCGCTCACAGCGACCCGTTGCGGCCCCTGGCGGACCTGCTGCCCCGCGCCCGCGAGATCGGCCTTCACCTCATCCTGGCCCGGACGGTGAGCGGCGCGACCCGGAAACTGGGCAACGAGGTCCTCCGCGCGCTCCGGGACACCGGTACCCCGTGCCTGCTGATGGGGGGCGCCGCGAGCGCGGGAACCCCGGGGGCGGGGGGACCCGCGGAGCCGTTGCCACCCGGCCGCGCCCGCCACGTCCACCCGAAGCACGGGACCCGCCTCGTCCGGACACCCCTGCACGAGCCGCCCCCCGCCTAAGCCCCCGCCGCGGACGCCCCCTTCTCCCCTGAGGTGGAACAAGCCGATGCAGGATCCGCTCATGGCCGCCGGTGCCGGTGCCGGGTGCCGTCGTCGAAGCCGGGCACGTGGCCGGACGGGTTGTCGAGGTCGACCCGGGCGGGCGCTATGTGGCGGTCGCGCGAGGTGACGTCGTGACGGTCCATGACGCCGGCGCCGCGCTCAGCCCGATGATGTCCTGCACGCTGACCGGGCCGTTCCACCATCTCGCCGTGCACCCCGGCGGGAAGAGCGTCGCCGTGCTCGGTGGGGACCTGACGGTCGAGTTGCGGCGGTCCGACGGCACGGTACGACGGCCGCCAGATGGCGGGCCGGGTCGGGCGGTGGCGGAAGGCCCGTGCGCGCCCCAGGACTCCGGCTGGGCGCAGCGTGGCTGGCTCCAGTTCACCGCCGATGGCTCGTATCTGCTCTTCGGCGAGGCGCCGCCTGGAGGCCCTGCCCGGTTGCACCTGCTCGACGCGGTGACCCTGGCGCGCGTCGATGGCGTCCCGGCCCTGGAGAGCGCCACGGGTGCCTCGCTCGAGAACTGGGGGGAGGGGGTGGAGGTCGGCTGCGCGGCGGCACCGTCGACCGCGGTCGCTTTCGCGACGTGCTCCGGCGACGACACCCTGCTCCTCGCCGTCGCCGAGGTGGTGGGGGATCGGCTGCGGCTGTCCGGGGCCGTGCCCGGGCAGGCGTCGTTTGCGGACGCCGTTCCCGGCGAACGGGTGATGGGACTCGCGTTGCCGGCGTCCGGTGAACTGGTGGTGCTCGACTCCGACGAGTCGCTGTCGGCCTTCCGCCGGCATGTTCCTGAGGCAGGCGCACGGTGCCTCGGCAGCGGCCACCGGCTCCTCCGAGCCGGCGACGGCGGACCACTCCCGGGGTTCGCCGCCCGGTCGCGCGCGCTGAGCACCGGCGACCTGAAGGCCGGCCTGAACGGCCCCGTGTTCACCAGGGGCCGGCTGCTGGCCGTGGCGGTCGACGAGGAGCGACGAACAGCGGACGGCTGGGACTGGCAAACCGTCGGGCTGCTCTTCCTGGACCTCCGGACCGGCCGGTGGCTCGATTTTCTCGAGCTGCCCGGAGCCGGGCGCCGCGAGCCGATCGTCATCGCCAACGGCATCTTCCATCAGCGCATCGGGCCGCGGACGAGAATCCTGCGATGGCTGCCTCCCGCGGAAACGGGAGCATGAGCGACGACGGAGGCCGGGCGTCCGGCGCACGCCTCGCCCACTGATCCTTAGGTTCGCTTTCGCTCCTGCCTGATCTGATCGTGCTTGCCGTCCCGGACGCCCGGGACGGCGGGCACGGGACCGGCGTGCCGGCCGGCACGACCAGACGGAGGGATTGAGGAGCATGGCTCTCAGCGGACGTACCAGGATCGCCGTCGCGGTGGCGGGGGCGGCCGGGGCCGCGGCGCTCGGGATGGGCGGGGCGGCACTGGCCGATCCCGGCGGCGGGCGGACCGAACTGCAGATCGTCAGCGGCCACCGGGACGCCCCCGCGGCCACCTCCGGCTCCGGATGGGCCGCGTCCACGCCCGGCAAGGACTGCCCCGGCCGCGACCCGGACTCCAAGGCGACCGTCCAGGCGGCGGAGAGCCGATGACACCGTCCGGGGACGCCGGCGCGCTCGCCGAGCGGGCCCTGTTCGAGATGAAACGGATCATCGTCGGCCAGGACCGCGTGCTCGAGCGGATGCTGGTCGCGGTCCTGGCCGGAGGGCACTGCCTGCTGGAAGGCGTGCCGGGGGTGGCCAAGACGCTCGCCGCGGAGACGCTGGCCACCGTGGTCGGCGGGTCGTTCGCGCGGGTCCAGTTCACCCCGGACCTGGTGCCCTCCGACATCGTGGGGACCCGCATCTACCGGCCCTCCACCGAGGGCTTCGACATCGAGCTCGGCCCGGTGATGGCCAACGTGGTGCTGGCCGACGAGATCAACCGGGCGCCCGCCAAGGTCCAGTCGGCGCTGCTGGAGGTCATGGCCGAGGGGCAGGTCAGCATCGGCGGCCGCAGCCATCCGGTGCCCGCGCCGTTCATGGTGCTGGCCACCCAGAACCCCATCGAGTCCGAGGGGGTCTACCAGCTCCCCGAGGCGCAGCGCGACCGGTTCCTGCTGAAGATCGACGTCGGGTATCCGACCGAGGCGCAGGAGCTGGCGGTGCTGTACCGGATGAGCGTGGACCCGCCCAGGCCGTCGCCGGTGCTGGACACCGGGCGGCTGATCGCGCTGCGCCGGTCGGCCGAGCTGGTGTTCGTCCACGACGAGGTGGCGCGGTACGCGGTGCGGCTGGTGGCCGCCACCCGGGACCCGCTGGCGTACGGGGCCGGGGATGTGGCGCGGCTGATCGCCTACGGGGCCGGGCCGCGGGCGACGCTCGGGCTGGTCGCCGCGGCCCGCGCGCTGGCGCTGCTGCGCGGGCGCGGCTACGTGCTGCCGGGCGACGTGCGGGACCTGGCGGTGGACGTCATGGCCCACCGGCTGGTGCCGTCGTTCGACGCCCTGGCCGACGGGGTGGACGCGGCGACGATCGTCGGCCGGATCGTGCCGGCCGTACCGGCTCCGCGGATCGCGCCGAGCCAGGACGACGAGGGGAACGCCCTCGCCGCCGTCGGCGGAGCCGCCCCTCACCACGGCGAACAGAGCCGGGACGCCGGCGGGCCCGGGGAGGCCGTGGCATGACCTCTCCCGGTCTGCGCGACCTGGCGCCCGACCAGGCGCTGCGGCGGCTGGAGCTGACCATCGTGCGGCGGCTGGACGGGCTGCTGCAGGGCGAGCATCTCGGCCTCCTGCCGGGCCCGGGGACGGAGGCGGCGGAGGGGAGGGAGTACCGGCCGGGGGACGACGTGCGGGCGATGGACTGGAACCTCACCGCGCGGACCACCGTTCCGCACGTCCGGGACCGGATCGCCGACCGGGAGCTGGAGACCTGGGCCCTGGTCGACGCCACCGCGAGCATGGACTTCGGCACCGGGCGGGTGGAGAAGCGGGACCTGGCGGTCTTCGCCGTCGCCGCGGTCGCCTTCCTCACCGAGCGGACGGGCAACCGGATCGGCGCGCAGGTCCTGCACGGGGGCGGGATGCGGCACGTACCGGCGCGCTCGGGCCGCGCCCACCTGCTCGGCCTGCTGCGCTCGCTCCTGGACGTGCCGCGTTCCCTGCCCGGAGCCGCCGGCCACCCCTCGCTCGGCACCGGGGCGGAGCTGATGCTCCGCACGGCGGGCCGGCGGCGCGGGCTGGCCGTGGTCGTCTCGGACTTCCTGGAGCCGGTGGAGTCGTGGGAACGGCCGCTCCGGGCTCTGGGGCACCGCCACCAGCTGCTGGCGGTCGAGGTGCTCGACCCGCGCGAGCTGTCCCTGCCCGACGTCGGGCTGCTGTCGGTCGTCGATCCGGAGACGGGCCGGCGCCGGGACATCTCCACCGCGAACCCGCGGCTGAGGCGCCGGTACGCGGAGGCGGCGGCCGGGCAGCGGTCGCTGATCGGGGCCGCGCTCCGCGGGGCGGGCGCCGCCCACCTGCGCCTGCGCACCGACCGCGACTGGATCCGCGACCTCGTCGGGCACGTCGTGGCGCAGCGCCGCGCCGCCACCGCGGCCCCGGGCCCCGGCCCCCGCCCGGGAGGGGGGACGGCATGAACTTCCTGGCACCCGGGCGCCTGCTCCTGCTGATCGCCCTGCTCGTCCTCGCCGGCGCGTACGTCGCCGTGCAGATGCGGCGCGGCCGGTACGCGGTCAGGTTCACCAACCTGGCGCTCCTGGAGAAGGTGGCGCCGGTCACGCCGGGCTGGCGGCGGCACGTGCCGGCGGCGGCGTTCCTGCTGATGACGGGGCTGTTCGTCACCGGGTTCGCGCGTCCGGCCACCGATGTGCGGGTGCCGCGCGAGCAGGCGACGATCATGGTGGCGGTCGACGTGTCCAACTCGATGGAGGCCACCGACGTCCGGCCCGACCGGCTGGCGGCGGCCAAGCGGGCGGCCGGGGCGTTCCTGGACGGGCTGCCCGCGCGGTTCAACGTCGGGCTGGTCGCGTTCTCCGGGACGGCGACGGTCACCGTGCCGCCGACCACCGACCGGGCGGTGATGCGCACCGGGATCGACCGGCTGGCGCTGGGCCCGCGGACCGCGATCGGCGAGGGCGTCATCGCCTCGCTGGAGGCCATCGCCGCGTTCGGCGCCCAGTACGGGGAGAGCGCCCCGCCCGGACGGGTCGTGCTGCTGTCGGACGGCACCAACACCGCGGGCCGCACCCCCGTGGAGGCCGCCGAACGGGCGACGCGGGCGCGCATCCCGGTCTCGACCATCGCCTACGGCACCCCCGACGGGGTCTTCTACCAGAACGGCGTGGCGGTCCCGGTCCCGGTGGACGGCCCCGCCCTGGAACGGCTCGCGCAGTCCACCGGAGGCCGCTTCTACGAGGCGGCCTCCGGTACCGAACTGCGCCAGGTCTACCAGGACATCGGCAGCAGCGTCGGCTACCGCACCGAGCGCCGCGAGGTGTGGTCCTGGTTCGTCGGCGCCGGGCTGCTGCTGGCCTGTGTCACCGCGGCGGCCTCGCTGCTGTGGTTCTCGCGGCTTCCCTGAGGTGTGGAGGAGTGTCATGAGTCAGCGGACGTGGGACGGGGCGGGCGGCGGACCGCCGCCCGAACCCGACCCGAGATACGGCCTGGGGGACCCGCGCGGGCCCGACTTCGACCCGGCGCCGCCGCCGGGGGCGTGGCCGTCCGCGCACGCGCCGGAGCCGTCCCCGGCACACGGGACCCCGGAGGTCCCCGGCCCGCCGCCCCCGGCGGCGGGCGCGCGGAGCGGACGCGGATCGCGGCTGATCGCCGTGACGGTGGCGGCGGCCGTGCTCGCCGGCGGCGCCGCGGGGGCCGCCGCCGGCCGGGCCTCCGCGGACCGTTCCGCGGCGCCGCTCGCGCAGTCGACCGCCGGCCCGGCGAGCGGCCCGGGCGATCTCAGCGACGTCGCGGCGCGGGTGCAGCCGAGCGTGGTGTCGGTGGAGGTCCGGTCGGGGACGGGACGCGGCACCGGGTCCGGCTTCGTCATCGACCGGTCCGGGCACGTCCTGACCAACGCGCACGTGGTGGAAGGTGCGGGGCAGGTCGACGTCGTCCTGGCGGACCGCCGCCGGCTGACCGCCAGGGTCCTGGGCACCGACCCGGCGCAGGATCTCGCGGTCCTGTCGATCGGCCCGTCCGACAGCCCGGCGCCGCTGACCTTCGGCCGTTCGGCGGACGTGCGGGTGGGCGACCCGGTGATGGCGCTGGGCTCACCGCTCGGCCTGGCGGGCACGGTGACCGGCGGCATCGTCAGCGCGCTGGACCGGGAGGTGCGGCTCGGCGACGGGGAACGCCGTACCGCGCTCCAGACCGACGCCTCCATCAACCCGGGCAACTCCGGCGGTCCCCTGGTCAACACCCGGGGCGAGGTGATCGGGGTGAACACCGCGATCGCGACGCTGAGCCGGGGCGGTGGGGGCGGGGGCTCGATCGGCATCGGCTTCGCGATCCCGGTGGACCGGGCGGTGGACGGTGCCGAACGGATCATCCGCTGAGAGAATGCGCAGATCGGACGGTTCCGGTACGGCGGGCGGGCCGGCGGAACGAGACGGCACGGATGGGCGAGAAGCCAAGGATGGGCGAGAAGCCAAGGAAGGGCGGAGCCGGGGCATGCGGGTTCTCGTGGTGGAGGACGAGGAGGACCTCGTCGAGGCGCTCCGGTACGGGCTGGTGCGCGCGGACTACGCCGTCGACGTCGCCTACGACATCGCGCAGGCGTCGGAGAAGCTCTACGCGGCCTCCTACGACCTGATGATCCTGGACCTCAACCTCCCCGACGGCGACGGCTTCGACCTGTGCCGGTCCGTCCGGCGCGGCGAGCTGGACGGGGAGAGCGGCCCGGACCTGCGCATCCTCATGCTCACCGCCCGGGACCGCCTCGCCGACCGGGTCCACGGCCTCGACCTGGGCGCCGACGACTACCTGGTCAAGCCGTTCGCGTTCCCGGAGCTGCTGGCCCGGGTGCGGGCCCTGCTGCGCCGCGACGCCGGCGCCGCCGCCTCGGCGGTGTGGCAGGTGGGTGACCTGCGCCTGGACACCGGGCGGCACGAGGCGTTCCGCGGCGAGCGGCGGCTGCAGCTGACGCCCAAGGAGTTCGCGGTCCTGCGCTACCTGATGAGCCGCCCCGGGCAGGTGGTCTCCTCCGAGGACCTGCTGGAACACGTCTGGGACGAGCACGCCGACCCGTTCACCAACACCGTCCGGGTCACCATCGGGACGCTGCGCCGCAAGCTGACCGTGGAGCCCGAGGAGCAGCTCATCGAGACCGTCGTGCGGCAGGGGTACCGGCTGCGCGAGACGGCCACCGCGTCCCCGGCCCCGTACGGCCGGCCCGCCCCCGCGGGCACCGGAGAGAAGGCGGACTGACCATGCGCCCGCGCCCCCGCTTCCGCAGACCGCCCCGGCTCCGCCCGCCCGCCGGGACGCGCCTGCCCGCGTTCGCCCACTCGATCCGGTTCCGCCTCACGGTGATGTACTCGACCCTGCTGTTCGTGCTGACCGCGCTGGTCCTGGGCGGCATCTACGGCGCGGTCGCGGCCCGCACCGACGCCGAGCCGATCACCGAGACCGCCCGGGCCGACAAGATCTACCGTTTCCCCGACGGCAGCACCACCAAGCTCGGCGAGGTGGAGGTGGTCAAGGTCCAGCAGGTCGAACGGGCCGTCAACTACGAGACGCAGCAGGCCCTCCAGCACTACTCGCTGCTCATGCTGGCCGGGCTGTTCGTGGCCAGCCTCGGCATCGGCTGGGTGCTGTCGGGCCGCGCGCTCAAGCCGGTCCGCGCGATCGCCCGGACCGCCGCGGAGATCCAGGCCACGGACCTGTCGCGGCGGATCCGGCTGACCGGCCCCAAGGACGAGCTGCGCTACCTGGCCGACACCATCGACTCGATGCTGGACCGGCTGGACGCCGCGTTCGCCGCCCAGCGGCAGCTGATCGACGACGCCTCGCACGAGCTGCGCAGCCCGCTGGCGATCATCCGGGCCAACCTGGACACCGTCCTCATCGCCCCCGACGCGGAGGACGCCGACCGCCGCCGCGCCGTCCAGGTGGTGGACCGCGCCACCACCCGGATGACCCGGCTGGTGGAGGACCTGCTGGCGACCGCGCGCCGCTCCGCCCCCGCCTTCCACGACACCGACGTGGACCTGGCCGTGGTCGCGCGCGAGGCCGCCGAGGAGTTCGACTCGCTGGCCGCGTCCCGGCGGCTGACCATCGACCGCGAGCTGCGCCGCGGCCTGACGCTCATCGGCGACCACGACGCGCTGCGCCGCGCGGCGGGCAACCTGCTGTCCAACGCGGTGCGGCTCGCGCCCGCCGGCTCCCGGATCACCGTCGCCGCCGACCGCGCGGGCGGCTGGCAGTGGCTCGCGGTCAAGGACGCCGGACCCGGTATCGGCCGGGACGAGCAGGACCGGGTGTTCGACCGGTTCTGGCGCGGCCCCGAGGCGCGCCGTTCACCGGATCGCCGGACCGGCCTGGGACTGGCGATCGTCCGGCACATCGTGGAGGCGCACGGCGGCCACGTGCGGCTGTTCTCGGCCCCGGACGTCGGCAGCACGTTCGTCCTCTGGTTCCCCGTGGCCGGCGGGAACGGCGGCGCCCCCCAGGCGCCGCCCGAGACCGACCCCCTGGCGGAACGGACCGGTCCCGTCCCGCCCGTGCGCGCTGGTGCCCGGCCGCCGGGCGACCCGTCATCGCGGTGACACGGGCCGGGACGTGCCTCGAGGTGACGGGGTGGCGTACGTGACCAGGGGTGCGGGCCCGGCCCGGGGTGTGGTTTCCCGCAGGGGCGGGGTGCGGAGATCGGCCGGTCGGGCGGGTGGTCTGTTCCATGGTTGCGGGCTCTCGGGAACCCTTAGTGTTAAGGGATGATCACAACGACTTGGGCGGCGCTCGCCGCGGCGAACGGCGGGACCGAACCGGCCGGAGGGATCGCGGGCTGGGCGACCGACCTGATGGAACGGCTCGGCGCCGTGGGCGCGGGCCTGGCGATCGCGCTGGAGAACCTCTTCCCGCCCTTGCCCAGCGAGGTGATCCTGCCCCTGGCCGGGTTCACCGCGGCGCAGGGGCGGATGAGCCTGGTCGCCGCGCTGGTCTGCACCACCCTGGGTTCGGTCATCGGCGCGCTCGCCCTGTACGGGATCGGCGCGGCGGTCGGCCGCGACCGGGTCCGCGCCGTGGTGGCGAAGCTGCCGCTGGTGAAGCTGGAGGACCTGGACCGTACCGAGGCGTGGTTCCTCAAGCACGGGACCAAGGCGGTCTTCTTCGGCCGGATGATCCCGATCTTCCGTAGCCTGATCTCGGTGCCGGCCGGTGTCGAGCGGATGCCGTTGACGGTCTTCCTGCTGTACACGACCCTGGGCAGCCTGATCTGGAACACCATCTTCGTCATGGCCGGTTACGGGCTCGGGGACCAGTGGCACAAGGTCGAGGAGTACGTCGGCGTCTACTCCAAGGCGGTCCTGGCCCTCGCCGTCCTGGCCGCCGTCGTGTTCATCGTCGTCCGTGTCGTGAAGGCCCGTAACAAGGACCCCAAGGGCCGGCACCACCAGGGCCGGCAGGAGAACGACCAGGACCAGCAGCAGTACGGGCAGGACCAGTACGGTCAGGACCAGCAGCAGTTCGGGCAGGACCAGCAGCAGTTCGGTCAGCAGCAGTACGGGCAGGCTCAGCAGAACCCCCAGCACTACGGCCAGGAGCACTACGGTCAGCAGCACTACGGCCAGGGCCAGCAGCATCCCCAGGGCCTCCCGCAGAACCCGCAGCAGCACGGCCAGCAGCAGTTCGGTGAGGCTCAGCAGCAGTACGGGCAGCCGCAGTACGGCCAGCAGCAGTACGGGCAGGGCCCGCAGGGGCAGCAGCACGGCCATGGCCAGGGCGGCCCGCAGGGTCACGCCGGGCCGCAGGGACACCCGGGCGGGCAGTACTACGGATCGCGAGACTACGAGGGTGACCGGATCGGCTGAGACCCGAGCGGACGGGTCCACGGCATCGGGTGGCCGGCGAGGTTTCGCCACGCGGCTGACGCGTGCGTCGGCGGGCCTGGTGCTGGGATCGTTCACCGCCGGGGCGGAGATGGCCCTCCTCGTGCTCGCGGCGCCGGCCATGGCCTGCGCGTTCGTGTTCTCCCGCGGGCGGCGGACCGTGCCCCGCGTGGTCGCCTCGGGCGCGGTCGCGGCGGCCAGGCTGGAACACCGGCGGCTGGCGGCCTTCTTCGGACATCGCGAGGCGGCCGAGTACGGCCCGGCGCGCGCACTGGCCTACCTGGTGCTGCGGGTCCCGGTCGGCCTGCTGGGCGGGGCGATCCTCATCCTGATCGTCTATGGCGCGGTCGTCGGGGCCGCGCTCCTGGCGAGCTGGTGGATCACCGGGGACCACCTGGACGACATCCCGCCCGAACCGCTGATCGTCCTCTACGTCGCGGTGTCCGGGGCGATCCTGCTCTTCATCGCGGTGCAGGGCCTGGCGGGGGTGGTGGCTCTGGAGCGGAAGGTGGCCCGCCGCCTGGGGCGCAGCCCGCTGGCCGAGTACGAGCGCCGGATCGAGGAGCTGTCGGTGAGCCGGGCCGAGGTGGTCGACGCGGTGGACGATGAACGGCGCCGGATCGAGCGGGACCTGCACGACGGCGTCCAGCAGCGGCTGGTCGCGCTGGGCATGCTGATCGGCCGGGCCCGGCGCGCGGGCGACGGGGAACGGGCCCGCGAACTGCTGCGGCAGGCGCACGAGGAGTCCGGGCGGGCACTGGAGGACCTGCGCGAGGTCACCTGGCGCGTGTATCCGGCGGCGCTGGACGGCGAGGGGCTGCGCGCGGCGCTGGAGACCGTGGCCGAACGCTCCCCGCTGCCGGTCGCCATCGACTACGAGCCGTCCGGGCGCTCCCCGCACGCGGTGGAGACCGCCGCCTACTTCGTCGTCTGCGAGGCCGTCACCAATGCCGCCAAGCACTCCGGCGCCACCCGCGTGGCCGTCCGGGTCACCGCGACCGGGACCGCGGACGGCGAGGCGAGCGGAGCCGGGCGCGGCGGCGCGATCGGCGTGCGGATCGAGGACGACGGCCGCGGCGGCGCCGACCCCGGCGGGGGCGGGCTGGCCGGGCTGGCCCGCCGGGTGGCCGCGCTGGACGGGACGTTCACCGTGGACAGCCCGCCCGGCGGGCCGACCGTGATCGCCGCGGAGCTGCCATGCGGGTGATCCTGGCCGAGGACTCCACCCTGCTGCGCGAAGGGCTGGTCCGGCTCCTGGCCGAGGAGGGCCACGAGGTCCTGGCCGCGGTCGGGGACGCCGGGTCGCTGCTGGCGGCGGTGTCCGCCGCCGAGCCGCCGCCGGAGGTCGTGGTCGTGGACGTGCGGATGCCGCCGGCGCACACCGACGAGGGGCTGCGGGCGGCGCTGGAGATCCGGCGCCGCCGCCCGGAGATCGGGGTGCTGGTGCTGTCCCAGTACGTGGAGAAGCGCTACGCCACCGAACTGATCACCGCCGGCACCGCCGGGGTGGGCTACCTGCTGAAGGACAGGGTGGCCCAGGTGGACGAGTTCCTGGACGCCCTGGACCGGATCGGTGCGGGCGGTGCCGCGTTCGATCCGGAGGTGGTGCGGCAGCTGCTGGCGCGCGGCTCGCGCGCCGACCCGCTGAGCCGCCTGACCCCGCGCGAGAGCGATGTGCTGGGGCACATGGCGCAGGGCCGGACGAACGCGGGGATCGCCGGGCAGCTGCACATCTCCCAGAGCGCGGTCGAGAAGCACGCCAACGCGATCTTCGACAAGCTCGACCTCCCGCACGGCGCCGGATACAGCCGCCGCGTCCTGGCCGTGCTCCGCTACCTGGGCTCGTAACAGGGCGCGTCACAGGGCTCATAGCGGCCTGCCCGCGCCCGGCCCCGTTCCGGCCCGCCGGCCGTGACGGTCAACGCCCCTGATCACGCGGGCGCCGGGCGGGACGCCTGCGCGGCGTCCCGCCCGGCGCCCGCGGACGTGAGCGTTCTCCGTGCCCGGTCAAGCGGCCGGCCTGCGGCCCGTGCGGTGGGTTCGGCGCCCCGCGCCGCCGCCTCCGCCGATCAGGCGGGACAGTACGCGGAAGGGCAGGGTGATGACGCTGATGATCGTGCCGATCACGGCCTGGAGGGCGCCGGTGACGCGTCGCATCGATCCTCTCCTTGTCGTCGGTGCGCCGGTCTTCTTCGCCGGCGACCTCATCCCTACCCTTGGTCTGCGTTTTACACGGGAACGGGTCCGCGCGCCGGAAAGGGGGCCCGCGTCCGCCCTGTTCGGACGGCGGGTCGGCGGGTGGTGCCGATTCGGGCGCCCGCCGGTTTCATGGCAGGGTGGGACCCGCGAGAGGAGGACGCCGATGGTGGGGAACCTGGACTGGCGGCCGGCCGCGGAGCGGACCGACCTGCTCGCCGGGCCGGTGGCCGCGGTGATCGGGGAGCGGCCCGAGGCGAGGGTCGCCGAGATCGACCCGGAGCTGGCCGACACGGCCGCGTTCTGCGAGCGCTACGGCGTCCCGCTGGAGGTCAGCGCGAACTGCGTGATCGTCGCGGCGAAGCGGGGCGGCGAGGCCGGCTACGCCGCGTGCATGGTGGCGGCCACCGACCGGGCCGACGTGAACGGCGTCGTCCGCAGGCACCTGGGCGCGCGCAAGGTGTCCTTCGCGCCGATGGCCGACGCGACCTCCCTGACCTCCATGGAGTACGGCGGGATCACGCCACTGGGCCTCCCCGCCGGATGGCCCGTCCTGGTGGACGAGGCGGTGGCGGCGGCACCGCAGGTGGTCATCGGCAGCGGCGTGCGCCGGTCCAAGCTGCTGCTTCCGGGCAAGTCCCTCACCGACCTCCCCGGCGCCGAGGTCCTCGCGCTCGCCCGGTAGGAGACCCATGGAGACCGACGCGCTGCGCCGCGCCCTGGACGAGCCGGGGTTCCGCGCGCTCCCCGGCCCGGCCGTGACGCTGCTGGAGGCCGTCGAGGCGCCGCCCCGCCTGGCCGCCCACCTGCGGGCCGTCCATGACGTGGCCTGCGAGCTGGTCGCCTGGGTCGCCGGACGGTACCCGGGCGCAGGCGCCGACGCTCGGGCGGTGGCGTTCGGCGCGGCCATCCATGACATCGGGAAGGCGCTCCACCCGGGCGAGTTGTCGGGTCCCGGGGCCGAGCACGAGCCCGCCGGGTACGAGCTGCTGCTGTCGTACGGGGTGGAGGAGCGCATGGCCCGGTTCGCGCGCACGCACGCCGCCTGGGCCGGCGGCGACGGGATCGGCATCGACGACCTGCTGGTGAGCCTCGCCGACAAGGTGTGGAAGGGCAAGCGCGTTCCCGAGCTGGAACGGCTCGTCGTCGACCGTCTCGCGGTGGCCTCCGGGCAGGAGCCCTGGGAGGCGTTCCTCGCGCTGGACGACGTTCTGGGAAGGATCGCCGAAGACGCCGACCGGCGCCTGGCCTTCCAGGCCGCCCACCCCGTCACGGCCGGCTGACCCCGTCACGGGCGGCTGACCCCGTCACGGGCGGCGGGCGCCCGCGGGTAGGGGACGCCGCCCGCGGCCACGGCGCGCCCGAGGAAGTCCTGGTTGGCGGCGATCATCGCCTCGGGCGCGGCGCATCCGGGTGAGGCGGTGCGGAGAAGGCCGAACAGGACCGGCTCGGCCGGAAGGCCGAGTGCGGGCGCCTCCGGAAGGTCGGGCGGGCCGGGAGGTCCGGCGTCCCGGATGCCCTTGATGAGGACGACCCCGCTGAGGCCGATGTCGGCGGGTCCCATCGCGGCGAGGGTCGCCTCGACGAACCCGGCGGCGACGCCGCCGGGCAGGAACGCCATCGCCCACGGATGGGGCCGGGTCCACTCGCCGAGCGCGGTCAGCTCCGCCACGTCCGGGCGCATCCGATCGGCGAAGTCCAGGAAGGGGAGCGCCTCGGCCTCGGTGCAGACGAGACCGGGAGGCGGGGCCTCGCCCTCGTACAGCACCGCCTTCATCTCGTACCGCCACCCGTCGTCCGACGGCCTGGCCTGGCCGGAGAGGTGATGCACCTGGGTGCGGGCGCGCGCCTGGAGGCGGAGGAGGTCGGCCGCGCTCCGGCAGGGGACCCGGCAGGACAGGACGTGGCGCGGGGCGGGGACGAGCCGCAGCGTGGCCTGGGTGATGACCCCGTGCCGCCCCATGCCGCCCCGTACGGCGTCGAACAGCCGCCGGTTCCGCGCGGGGGAGCAGGAGGTGATCGCGCCGTCCCCGGTGGCCACGCGGAGTCCGAGCACGTTACGGGCCTGGGTGCCGTGGACGTGCGAGGTCCCGCCCACGCCGCCCGCCGAGAGGGTGCCGCCGACCGTCAGGTCGAGGTAGTCGGTCAGCACCGGCGGCGTCAGCCCGTACGGCAGCGTGGCCTCCAGCACCGCGCGCCAGGTGGCGCCCGCGTCCACGCGCACCCGGTCGCCGCGCACCTCGTGGATCGCGGCCAGCCCGCGCATGTCGAGCGAGATCCCGCCGGTCAGGGTCCGCCCGTCGGTGGAGTGCCCGCAGCCGCGCGGGACGACCGGGCCGTGCGCGCCCGCCCGCGTCAACGCGGCGACCTCCTCGGCGGAGCGGGGACGCACCACCTCGCGTGGCGTCCGCTGGACGGTTCCTCCGAAGTCGCGCATGCGTCCCAGTGTCCCGGTCCCGCACCGGTCACGGAGGCGGTCGCGGCGCGCTCGTGTCGGAGCCGGGCGCGTGCTTTCATGGCCGGATGGACGGAGCGGCTCTGGCGGAGGTGGTGGCCGAGTACGCCCGCCTGGGCGAGGGGCTGACCGATCCTCGCGTGCTCCGGGATTTCCGCCGTGCCAGGCGCGTACGCCGTTCCCTGGAGGCCCTGGCGCCCCTGCACGACCGCGCCGTGCGGCTGCTCGCACTGCGTGAGGACCTCGCCGCCGCCCGCGACCTGGCCGCTGAGGATTCCGGGTGGGCGGCCGAGGCGGAACGGCTGGCCGCCGCGTGCGCGCGGGCGGAAGCGTGGCTGGCGGCGGACCTGGCCGGCCGCGACCGCTACGACCCGTACGACGTCATCGTGACCATCGAGGGCGACCCGCAGGATGTGCGCCTGCTCCGGATGTACTGCCTGGCGCGTGCGGGCGGGCGCGGCTGGCGTACGGAGCCGCTGGACGGTGAGCCCGGACCGGCGGGCAGGACCGTTGTCGCGATCACCGCCGGAGAGGGCGGCCCGGGCGCGTGGTCGGTCCTCAAGGGGGAGAACGGCGTCCACCGGGTGGGGGATCGTGCCGCCCGCGTGACCGTGCGCCCCGACGCCGACGAGTCGGTCGTACGCCCGGGGGCGGACTGGGACTGGCGGATCGACCTCGCCTGCACGCGGGCGCCGCACCCGCCGCCCGCGCTGCGCGTCACCCACCTTCCGACCGGCACCGCCTTCGCCGGTGTGGCGGCCGATGCTCACCGGGCGCACCGGAACGCGTGGCGGCAGGCCCTCGCCTGGAGCCTGGCGGGGGAGATAGGGGAGGGGGAGCCCGCGCACCGCTTCCTCCATCCCGGCAAGGAACCCGTCCGTGTCCACCGTCCCGGCGCGCTCCACCCTGCCTGACGCGCGTCCCTTCGAACGTGGGCTGACTCAAATCGCCTTTTAGGTCTGTCGGATTTCCGCCCCCTGCCTCGGATGGGGGTGAGAACCCCGGATCGGAGGTCCGTTCGCCGCATTCTGTGCCCCTGAGAGGGGTGAGGGACGTGCACGTTCACTTCGCCGGCTCCGTCCGGCCCGTGCTCCGGGCGGAGCGGATCCGGCGAGCCGCCCTGTCCGTGGTGTCCACTGAGACCGCAATTCGGATGATCAATCCCGATTTCGGATCAACCGAATCCTCATCGGAAGCGAGGTGCTGGTCAGCGCGGTCGGCGGGCACGGCCGCCCGGACGGCCCCGGCCGGAGGTGGTGCCCGTAATGTGCGGAGCACCCGAGCGGGCCCGTTCCTGGATTGAACTGCGGCGACCCGTCCCCTCCGGACCGCGGCCGTGGACCCGCCTTCGGGGCGTCCGCGGGGCGGTAAGGGGAGCGTGTGGAGATCGACGCACCGTGAGTGTCCGGTCGCTGGGCCGCCTCCCGGCCCGGGCCGTGCCCCGTCCAGGCGGTCCGGCCCTTATCACCGGCGTCCTTTCAGGGGAAGGGCGCGGATCGGCCAACGCGTGGCGTCCGGGCGTCGCGGCGGCTCGGGCGGCGTTCCGACCTGCCATGACATCCGCGTCGCCGGGGAGGGGACGCCGCCGGCGGCGCGGATCGCGCCCGCCCGACCCCTTCACGAAACCGGCGATTAACGTCACTCTGACACAATGGCCTAACAAGACTTTTTCTGGGCATGGTGATCGTTGACGGTTCCCCGGGAGGCTGGTCGCTGATGTCGCTGAGTAGTGAGTTCGTGGTGGTGGCCAACCGGCTGCCGGTCGACCGGGTGCCCGGCACCGGAACGGGGGAAGGGGCGTCCTGGCGCCGGAGTCCTGGGGGTTTGGTCAGCGCGATCGCCCCCGTGATGCGGCGCCGGGAGGGCACCTGGGTGGGATGGCACGGGGCTCCCGACGAGGTCCTGATGCCGTTCGAGACCGACGGGATGAAGCTCGTCCCCGTCCCGCAGTCGTCCGAGGATGTGGAGCTTTACTACGAGGGGTTTTCCAACGCCACCCTCTGGCCGCTCTACCACGACGTGGTCGCGCCGCCCGTTTACAGCCGCGAGATGTGGGACGCCTACGTACGGGTGAACGAGAGGTTCGCCAAGGCCGCTGCCCGGGTGGCCTCCCAGGGCGCCATCGTCTGGGTGCAGGACTACCAGCTCCAGCTCGTCCCCGCGATGCTACGGCGGCTCCGTCCTGACCTGCGCATCGGGTTCTTCCTGCACATCCCGTTCCCGCCCCTGGAGCTGTTCTGGCAGATGCCCTGGCGGCGCCAGATCCTGGAGGGACTGCTGGGCGCCGACCTCGTGGGCTTCCAGCTGCCCGGGGCGGCCTCCAACTTCGTCCGGCTGTGCCGGCGGCTGCTCGACGCCCGCTACAACAAGCAGGACGTCTTCTGGGACGACCGGGTCGTGCGGGCGCGCGCCTTCCCGATCTCCGTGGACGTCGGCGAGCTGAACGACCTCATCGCCCGGCCCTCCGTCCGGGAACGGGCCGAGGAGATCCGCACCGACCTCGGGGACACCACCATCCTGCTGGGCGTGGACCGGCTCGACTACACCAAGGGCATCACCCAGCGCCTGGAGGCGTTCGGGGAGCTGTTCGGCGACGGGCACCTCAAGCCGGGCGAGGCGGTCCTCGTGCAGATCGCCACGCCCAGCCGGGAACGGGTCGAGCAGTACCAGCTGCTGCGCGACCAGATCGAGCAGCAGGTCGGCCGGATCAACGGCGAGTACGGCGAGATCGGCTTCCCGGTCGTGCACTACATGCACACCTCGTACACCCGCGACGAGCTCGCCGCCCTCTACCTCGCCGCCGACGTCATGGTGGTGACCCCGCTGCGGGACGGCATGAACCTGGTCGCCAAGGAGTACGTGGCGTGCCGGGCCGACCTGCGCGGCACGCTGGTGCTCAGCGAGTTCGCCGGGGCCGCCGCCGAGCTCAAGCGCGCCTACCAGGTCAACCCGTACGACATCGACGGCCTCAAGGACACCCTCCTGATGGCGCTGAACGCCGAGCCCGCCGAGCAGGCCCGCAGGATGCGCGCGATGCGCAAGCGGGTCATCGAGCACGACGTCGACCGGTGGGCGCGCGACTTCCTCAGCTCGCTCGAGGAGCCGAACTCCCCCTCCGGGCCGCCCCTCCAGTGAAAGGGGCCCGGGGCCGCCGGGAGAACGCGCCCCGGCGGCCGCCCCTGACTGACGTCAGGGCGCTCGGCGGCCGAGCGCCTGGCGGAACCGTGCGGCCCGGGCCGTCACCGTGAGCGGCGGCGCTACGCCGTCGCCGATGACGAACCGGCCGGCAGATCGAAGGCCGCCCAGACGGCCTTGCCTCCGGTGGCCAGCGGAGCCCAGCCCCAGGCGTCGCTGAGCGCGCCCAGGACCAGCAGGCCGCGGCCCCCTTCCGGGGACCGTACGGGGTCGGGCGCGATCGGTTCCGGGGTGCGCTCCCCGGGGTCGGTCACGGTCACGACCAGGCGCCGCGGGTGACCGAGCAGCACCAGCTGGATCGGCCCGGCCGGTAGTGGCCGGGGCAGCCCGCGCAGGCCGTGCTGCAGCGCGTTGGTGACCAGCTCGGAGACGGCGACGAGCGCGTCGTCGGCGGCGGCGCCGTCCACCCCCCACTCGCGCAGCGTGGCCCGGGTGAAGGCGCGCGCTTCCTTCGGCGAGGTGGGCTCGGCCGGCAGCACCCGCCGCGCGGTGCGCGGGACGCCCGCCGACGGGGCCGGCCAGAGACCGGCCAGACCGGACACCGCGGCGGGCGAGGACGGCGCGCGGTGCGCGACCGAGGGCGTGCGGGCACCCGGTCTCGGCGGATGGTCGGGCGCGTGGTGCCGGCGCGGGTGCCGTCGTGCGCTCGGGGCGGCGGGGGCCGCTACGTCGTCTGCCTGGTCAACGATCATTGTCAAACCCCAGAGGCGTGCGGGTCGGTATGGGGGCGAGCGTTCGCTATCTTGCTCCCCATGTCGTGCAGATGCAAGACCGTCTGCATGAACGAATGCAAGAACGAATGCACGTGCATCTCGTACCATGACGTTGGGGTGGGGCGAGATCGCGGACCTCCCGCTGGGAGGCGAGTACGCCTGAGGGGGCAGAAGATGAACCGCGCCGAGCCGCCGGACATGCGGCGAACCGAACTCGCCTGGCAGAAGAGCCGCCGGAGCAACCCGAGCGGCAATTGCGTCGAGATGGCCGAGCTTCCCACCGGGGAGATCGCCGTACGGAACTCCCGGTACCCGGACGGGCCGGTCCTCATCTATACGCGAGAGGAGGTCGAGGCGTTCGTCGGCGGGGCCAAGGACGGTGATTTCGATCACATGCTGGTCTGAGCCGCCCGTTCACCAGTAAACCGAATGCCATTCCAAATTGGTGATCGGCCCGGTAGCGTGCGGTTTCATGCATCTGGGGCAGATCGCTGAACGGACCCCCGGCAAGCCCGCCGTGATCATGGCGGGCTCCGGGCGGGTCATCACCTACCGAGAGCTGAACGACGCCTCCAACCGGCTCGCCCAGCTGTTCCACGCCGAGGGGCTGCGTCCCGGCGACCACATCGCCTTCATGCTGGAGAACCATCCGCTCTTCCTGGCCATCGCCTGGGCGGCCCAGCGGTCGGGGCTCTACTACACGGCCATCAGTTCCCGCCTCCAGGCCGAGGAACTGGCCTACGTGGTCGACAACTGCGAGGCCAAGGTCTTCATCTCCAGCCACGCGCTCGCCGAGACGGCGTCGGCCATCACCGAGCAGACCCCCGGGGTGCGGCTGCGCCTCATGCTGGACGGCACCGCGCCCGGCTTCCTCTCCTACGAGGAGGAGGTGGAGAAGTACCCGGCGACCCCGATCGAGAACGAGTGCGAGGGGGTCGACATGCTCTACTCCTCGGGCACCACCGGCCGCCCCAAGGGGATCAAGCCGCAGCT
Source organism: Actinomadura viridis (assembly GCF_015751755.1). GTDB lineage: Bacteria > Actinomycetota > Actinomycetes > Streptosporangiales > Streptosporangiaceae > Spirillospora > Spirillospora viridis. Next base: position 5,304,691 of record NZ_JADOUA010000001.1, on the reverse strand, counting down.
GTCCCTCGCCCGGATGGGGGAGCCCGGCCCGCTGTACCAGCTGATCTCGTTCCTCTTCCAGCCGGACGAGAACTCGGTCTACCTCTCGCCCGCGCCGCTCTACCACGCGGCCCCGCTGCGGTACTGCATCAACTTCCAGCGGTTCGGCGCCACCGTCGTGGTCATGGAGAGGTTCGACCCGGAGGGGGCGCTGAAGGCGATCGAGAAGTACGGGGTCACCCACAGCCAGTGGGTGCCGACCATGTTCATCCGGATGCTCAAGCTTCCCGAGGAGACCCGCTCCGGGTACGACCTGTCGACGCTGCGCTGCGCCGTGCACGCCGCCGCGCCCTGCCCCGTCCCCGTGAAGGAGCAGATGATCGACTGGTGGGGGCCGGTGCTCCACGAGTACTACGCCGGGACCGAGGGGAACTGTTTCGTCTACACCAACTCGGAGGACTGGCTCGCCCACAAGGGCACCGTGGGACGTCCCCTGCTCGGCAAGGTGCACGTCTGCGACGAGTCGGGTGAGGAGATGCCTCCCGGCACACCCGGGACGCTCTACTTCGGCGAGGGGCCCGTCTTCGAGTACCACGGGGACGAGGCCAAGACCAAGGCGTCGCGCGACCCCTGGGGGAACGGCTGGAGCACCATCGGCGACGTCGGCTACGTGGACGAGGACGGCTTCATCTACCTCACCGACCGCCGCTCGTACATGATCATCAGCGGTGGCGTGAACATCTACCCGCAGGAGGCCGAGAACGTCCTGGCCGTCCACCCCAAGGTCGCCGACGTGGCCGTGTTCGGCGTGCCCGACGCCGAGATGGGGGAGGCCGTCAAGGCCGTCGTGCAGCCCCAGTTCCCGGACGAGGCCGGCCCGGAGCTGGAGGCCGAGCTGATCGCCTACTGCCGCGAGCACCTCGCCCACTACAAGTGCCCGCGCACGGTCGACTTCCGGTCCGAACTGCCCCGCCACCCCACCGGCAAGCTCTACAAGCGGCTGCTGCGCGACGAGTACTGGAAGGGCCGGAGCGGAACCCTGGCGAGTTCCTGAGGGAAGGCGCCCCCGGGCCACTGGCGCCCGCCCCGCGAACGTGCGGGCGGGGACCCTCACGGCCCTCTGGACGGCGAACGCCCCGCCCCTGGACTCGGGAGTCCCGGGACGGGGCGTTCGCCCTCACACCGGCGCTTAGTGCATCGGCATGGGGGTTTCCACCGGTACCGTGTCCGGCTTCTTGCGGGGCAGCAGCAGCGCGGGCAGGAACGCCAGCACCAGCAGGCCCAGCGACCACCAGTAGGTGGTCTGGAACGCGTCGGCCATCTTCGTCATGATCTGCGCCATGATCTCCGGCGGTACCTGGCCGGCGGCGGGCGTCTCCGCGCCCATGCCGCCGCCCAGGTCCAGCCCGCGGTCGCGCATCTGGGTGGCCAGCATGACCGCGATGAAGGCGGTGCCGATCGAGCCGGCGACCTGCTGGATGATGTTGAGCGAGGTGCTGGCCCGGGGGACCTCGTCGTGCTGCAGCGTCTGCATGGCCGCCGACATGGTCGGCATCATGGTCATGCCCATGCCCAGGCCCATCACGAACAGGGCCGCGCCCAGCGCCCAGTACGAGGCGTCGGGGGTGAGCTGGGTGGCGAAGCCCGCCACGCCCGCCACGACGATGGCCAGCCCCACCAGGACGACCTTGCCCGGGCCCAGCTTGTCGGTCAGCTTGCCGCCGATCGGCATCGTGACCATCGCGCCGAAGCCCTGCGGGGCCAGCAGCAGGCCCGCGGCGAACGCGGTCTCACCCCGTACCGTCTGGTAGTACAGCGGCAGGATCAGCATCGCGCCGAAGAACGCGCAGGCGAACAGCACCAGCGTGCCCGAGGCCGCGGCCACCGAGCGGCGCTTGAACAGCCGCAGGTCGATCAGCGGGTTGGTGTTGCCGCGGCGCAGCGCGTGCGCCACGAAGCCGAGCACGAGCGCCCCGCCCGCGACGGTCGGGACCAGGACGCCCGGCAGGGTGAAGTCGGACTTCTCGGCACCGGTGGCCAGGCCGTAGATGAGCGCCGCCAGGCCGGGGGACAGCAGCACCAGGCCCAGGAAGTCCAGCCGCTCGGCCGGGCGCGGCTGGTCACGCTTGAGGATCCGCGCGGCCAGCACCAGCGCCACCGCGCCGATGGGCACGTTGATGTAGAAGATCCAGCGCCAGGACACGTCGTCGACGAGCCAGCCGCCCAGGATCGGGCCGGCGATCGGGCCGAGCAGCATCGGGATGCCCACGATGCTCATCACCTGGCCGACCCGCTGCGCACCGGCGGCCTGGGTCAGGATCGTCATGCCGGCGGGCATGATCATGCCGCCGCCCAGGCCCTGCAGGACGCGGAAGGCGATGAGCGACTCGGCGCTCCAGGCCATCCCGGCCAGGGCCGATCCCGCCACGAACAGCGTGATCGAGATCATGTAGAGGCGCTTGGTGCCGAACCTGGCCGACGCCCACCCGGTCACCGGGATCACCGTGGCGAGCGCGAGCGTGTAACCGGTGGCCACCCACTGGATGGTGGCCAGCGGGGTGTTGAAGTCCTCGGTGAGGTGCTTGAGCGCGACATTGACGACCGTGACGTCCAGGATGGACATGATCGCGCCGAGTACCACGACCATGGCCACCGCGAGCACGCCGCGATCAAGCCCTCCGCCGGAGTCCTCGGCCTTCGGGCCGTCCGCCGTCTGGGGAGACGCGGGAGCGGTCAACTGACTGTTCCAATCTTCGGGCCCGGGCATGCGGGCATGCGGACAGCATCAAGAGGGCTGGGGATGCCTCAGCAAAATACTGCAGTCACTGACACTTTTGCGAGTTGTTTAACTTGGGCAGCTCACGGAGTATTCCAGTCAGGTCCGACAGAACCGTCATGTCCTTGCTGGTCCCCGGCGTCCAGTCTCCGACCTCAGCCTGGGGTGAGGTCCAGCGAGTGTGATGTATGTGACATGGCCGCCCCCCGGAATTCACCGGGGCAGGGGTGTGACCCGCCGCACATGTCATGCGCGGTGGTCAGAGGCGCCGCAGCCGCCGTCCCAGCGCCTCGCCGCCCCGGACCTCCTGGCCGCGGCCGATCTGGACGGTCAGCTTCGGGTTCGCGGCGAGCGGCTCCAGATCGACCCCGGGCGGCAGGCCGTGGACGCTCAGCCAGCGAAGCCGCGGCGACCTCGCGAGCGGGCTCAGATCCGTGATCTCGCACTCGTCCATGTACAGGTGGGTCAGCCCGCGCGCGCCCGCGAGGGGAGCGGGGTCGCGGACCGCCGTGCCGGAGACGTTGAGGAGGGTCAGCTCGTCCAGGCCGGAGAGCGGCGAGAGGTCCTCCACCCCGGAGCACTGCCCCAGTATGAGGTGCCGCAGCGGCAGCCCGGCCAGGGGCGACAGGTCGCGCACCCAGTCGCACGCGAGGAGGAACAGGCGTTCGAGCCTCGGCGCCTCGGCGACCAGTTCGGCCAGGCCGCAGGTCAGCGGGGCCTCCTCCAGGCCCAGGGTGGTCAGGCCCCCCAGCGGGGGCAGGGTGTCGAGGCGGGTCAGGTGGCGGCTGCCGTAGAGCGTGCACGTGCTCAGATCCGTGTAGCGGCGCAGCGGGGAGAAGTCGCGCACCTCCTCGCATTGAGTCAGCCAGATCGACCGGAGGGCAGGCAGGGACTCCAGGAACCCGAGGCCGGTCATCCCGGGGAGTCCCAGGGAGAAGTCACGCACCCGCGGCAGGCGCGGCAGGCGGCCGAAGTCCGCTTCCGAACCTCCCGGGAACATGAGGGTGAGGCTCTCGAGGGACTCCGCGTGCGGAGTGAGGAAGCCGGGGTCGGCCGGCCCGTCGACGGACACGTACAGCTCCGACAGCGGGCTCAGCAGGCGGAGCGCGTCGAGCCGACCTCGCGACCCGGTCACCGTGACCGGCCGGCCGGGAGACGCCGGGGCCAGGACCCGCGTCGCGTACTCCTCCGGGTCGAAGTAGCGCCACCCCTCCTGCACCTCCCCCCACACCTCGGGACGTTCGTCGGGGGCGTAGCGGGCGAGGACGTCCAGCGCGCCAGGCCCATTGATCATCCAGGCCGTGCGCACCGCCGCCCGCGCGGCCGCCGTCGACAGCCCGTCCAGGCGCTCCGGGAGCCTGGCCAGCACGGCCTCCCCGGCACTGGCGAGGGAACGGGCCGAGGCGACGCCGCGCGGCGGGACCAGCTCGTCCAGGCACCGGTCGAGGGACTCGCGCAGCTCGCGCGGGATCGACGGCAGCGTCTCCAGGCAGGCCACCGCCAGCAGCTCGAGCTGCCGGGCGCGTTTCGGCTCGGCCCTGGCCCGGGCGAGCAGCCCGGCGACCAGGTCGCGGCGGAGCGGCTCGATGGCGTGCCCCGCGGCCATGATCACGGTCTCCCGCCACTGGTCGCGATGGGCGTTGGCGACCAGCAGCTCCATGTCGCCGAGGTCGGCGATCTGCTTGGCCGTGAGGTACTCCTGGACGGTCCGGTGCACGAAATCGATCCGTCCCGGGACCGGCTCGCGGACGACCCCGCTGCGCTGGAGCAGGTACTCCAGCACGTCGGAGGCCCGGGCGTCGACCCCCGGCATCGCCAGGAGCCGTTCCCGGATCACCTGCTCCGCGGTCGTCCTGGGAAGCTCCACCCGCCGGCTCAGCGACAGATGCCAGGCCAGGGCCTGCAGGATGTGGACCTTCTGGTCTCGCTGCAGGACGACGTCCGCGGCACTGGGAACGTTGCGCTTGGCGTCGCGCGTCTCCAGCAGCAGGTCCAGCGCCGCCGCGTACAGGCCCATCCGGTCCCGGGGCAGGGTCTCGCGGTCGAGGTTGAGCGCGCACAGCATCGCCGCCAGCAACGGCGTGGACGCCAGCCCGCGCAGGTGCGGCGCCGCCTCCATCCGGGCCAGCAGCCTGGCCTCGTACGACGGCAGCCTCTCCGGGGCGCACGGGAGATCGTCGCAGTCCCGTACGGCCAGGTGCCACTGCCGGATCAGCGCCCGCAGGTCCGCGGGGCCGAGCGGTTCGATGAACGCCGGGGTGAAGCCCTCGGCGCGCAGCCAGTCCGAGGTCGCCGCCGCCGGGCGGGAGGTGACCACGGCCCGGATGCCGGGGAAGTCGCCGGCCAGCCCCTTGAGCCACCGCCGGACGGCCTGGCGCTGGGACGCGGTGACCTCGTCGACGCCGTCGACCAGGAGCAGCGCCCGTCCCGACGAGAGCCGCCGGTGCACCCACCCGCGGGGCATGATGCCGGTGAGGTTCCCGGCGACGTCGTCGAGGAGCTCCTCCGGCCGCGGCAGCGGCCCGCCCGCGTGGCTGCGCAGCTTGACCAGGAACGGTACGCAGCCGTTCCAGTCCGCCAGGTCGCCGGTGAACGCGCCGCGCGCGGCGGTCACGGCCAGCCAGCGCAGCAGCGTGCTCTTCCCGCCGCCCGCCTCGCCGCGCACCAGCGTCAGCCGGTGGCCCTTGAGCGCCGTCTCGACCCGCACGGCGCCGCCCCCGCGGTGCTCCCGCCACTCCGACATGGGCGGAACCGGCTCTTGCCGGCCGCTCTCGTCGGAGACGTTGAGGCTGACGTACGCCACGCTGAGCGCCGTCCGGGGCCGGGCGAAGCGCTCGAACCGGACACCGAAGAGCTCCAGGGAGTCCAGGCCCTCGCTGACGGAGGCGAGGTAGCGGCGGGTGAACTCCGCGTCGCCGGACTCGCCCTCGGGCGCGTCGAGCGAACGGGCGGGCAGCCTCGCCAGCACCGCCGCGACCTGGTCGGCGAGGCCGGTGAGCCGCCCCAGGGTCTCGGCCGCCGCCCTCGGCTCGAACTGGGGAAGGTGCACGATGATGCGCGCCAGGCAGTCGCAGCACTCATCCAGCACCACGTCATAGAGCCGGGCCCCCGCCTCGCCCAGCTGGGACCCGGCCCGCCGCGCCGGCAGGGTCCCCCGGAGCCTGCGGGCGAGCCTGACCGGGTCCGCGTCGTCGGCGAGCAGCGCCGCGTCCGACAGGTCGGCCTCCCGCAGCGTCAGGACGACCTGGTGGAGCGTGGCCTGCCGGTCCCCGTCGGTGAGCCCGCCGAACTCGTGGCGGCAGAACGTCAGCAGGCGCTCGGTCACCGAGTCGGCGATGTCCTCGAACTGGCGCTCCACCCGCCGCCGCCTGATGTCGTCGGGGAACCCCGTCCGGATCAACTCGACGAGGTCCTTCGACGGCGACGTGCGGTCGCCCCGGGCCGCCAGCAGGCGGCCCACCGCGAGCTGCGCGACCGACCTGCCCACCCCGAGCGCGGCGACTTCGACGGACACGGCACCCCCGATTCAGTTGGGACACCCAAAATACTGCGCCCCGCCGCCCGGGGAGGCGGTCCGGACCGGCTCAGGACGGCGGCAGGCCGAGGGCGCGGGCGATGAGCATGCGCTGGACCTCGGACGTGCCCTCGCCGACCTCGAGGATCTTGGCGTCCCGGTAGAAGCGGCCGACGGGGTACTCGTTCATGAAGCCGTACCCGCCGAAGATCTGGGTGGCGTCGCGGGCGTTGTCCATGGCGGCGTTGGAGGCGACCAGCTTGGCGATCGCGGCCTCCTTCTTGAACGGCTCGCCGGCCAGCAGCCTCGCGGCGGCGGCGTAGTAGGCGAGGCGGGCGGTGTGGGCGCGCGTCTCCATGTCGGCGATCTTGAACTGGATGGCCTGGTAGCGGCCGATCTCCTTGCCGAACGCCTCGCGCTCGCGGACGTAGCGGAGGCATTCGTCCACGCAGCCCTGGGCCAGGCCGACGGAGAGGGCGGCGATGGCGATGCGGCCCTCGTCCAGGATGCGCAGGAACTGGGCGTAGCCGCGGCCCCGTTCGCCGACGAGGTTGGCGGCGGGCACGCGGACGTCGTCGAACGACAGCTCGCGGGTGTCGGACGCCGACCAGCCGACCTTGGAGTACTTCCTGCCGACGGTGAAACCGGGCGTGCCGTTCGGGACGATGACGGTGGAGATCTCGCGCTCGCCGGTGAGGGCCGTGACCGTCACGAACGCCGTGATGTCGGTGCCGGAGTTGGTGATGAACGACTTGGAGCCGTTGATCACCCAGTGGTCGCCGTCGAGGCGGGCGGTCGTGCGCATGCCGCCCGGCACGTCCGACCCGCCGCCGGGCTCGGTCAGGCCGAACGCGGCCAGCCTCTCGCCCGAGGTGAGACGGGGGAGCCATTCGGACTTCTGGGCGTCGCTGCCGAAGCGGTAGACGGGCATCGCCCCGAGCGACACCCCGGCCTCCAGGGTGATGGCGACCGAGGAGTCGACGCGGGCGAGCTCCTCGAGGGCGAGGCAGAGGGTGAAGTAGTCGCCGTCCATGCCGCCGTACTCCTCGGGGAACGGCAGGCCGAACAGCCCCATCTTGCCCATGGCGGCGACGATCTCGTACGGGAACTCGCCCCGCTCGTACAGGTCCCCGATCACCGGGGCGACGGTCTCGCGGGCGAACCGCTCGACCGTGCGCCGCAGTTCCTCCTGCTCCTCGGTGAGGGTGAAGTCGATCATTAGGTCTCCCTGGCTGTTCGTGAACGTTCCCGCGCGTCCGGACCGGTCAGTCCCCGGGGGACAGGGCCTGGACGACGCGCGACGGGCTGGGCCGGCCGAGGCGGCCGGCCATCCAGCGGCTGGTGGCGGCGAGCTTGGCGAGGTCGACGCCGGTCTCGACGCCGAGCCCGTCGAGCATCCACACCAGGTCCTCGGTGGCGAGGTTGCCGGTGGCGCTCTCGGCGTACGGGCAGCCGCCGATGCCGCCCGCCGACGCGTCCACGGTCGTGACCCCGGCGCGCAGTGCGGCCAGGGTGTTGGCGAGGGCCTGGCCGTAGGTGTCGTGGAAGTGGACGGCGAGCCGGCCGGTGCCGACGCCCGCGGCGACCATGGCCTCGATCAGTGCCGTGACCTGGCCGGGCGTGCCGACGCCGATGGTGTCGCCGAGGCTGAGCTGGGAGCACCCCATGTCCATCATCCGGGTCGCGACGGAGACGACCTGCTCGATCGGCACGTCGCCCTCCCAGGGGTCGCCGCAGACCATCGAGACGTACGCGCGGACCCACAGCCCCTCGGCCCGCGCCCGTTCGACGACGGGGGCGAACATCGCCAGGGATTCGTCGAGCGTCCGGTTGAGGTTGCGCCGGGCGAAGGACTCGGTGGCGCTGGCGAAGACCGCGATCTCGGCGACGCCGTGGTCGAGGGCCCGGTCCAGCCCGCGCTCGTTGGGCACCAGGACGGGGTAGCGCAGGTGCGGCGAGCGCGACAGCGCGTCCAGCAGCTCCCCGGCGTCGGCGAGCTGGGGCACCCACCTGGGATGGACGAAGCTGGTGGTCTCGATGGTCCGCAGGCCGGCGTCGGCGAGCCGGACGACGAACTCGGCCTTGTCGGCGACCGGGACGATCGCCTTCTCGTTCTGCAGGCCGTCCCGCGGGCCGACCTCGTAGATCGTCACCCGTTCCGGAAGGCCCTCAAGAGGTACGCGCATCGTTCACCCCTCCCCGATCACGGCCAGCACGGCGTCCAGGCCGACCTGGGCTCCCGCGCGGACCGGGAGCCGCGTCACCCGGCCCGCGACCGGCGCGGTGACCGTGTGCTCCATCTTCATCGCCTCGACGATGACCACCGGCTGCCCGGCGGCGACGAGGTCGCCCTCGGCCACCTTGACGGCCAGGACGGTGCCGGGCATCGGGCTGCGCAGCACACCGTCGCCGGCCGCGTCCGCGGCGCCGCCGCTCTCGGCCCGTACGTGCTCGGCCAGGGCCCAGGCGTGCCCGTCGCGTCCCAGCCACAGCGTGTGGTCCTCGCGGGCGGCGGCGAACGTGACGGTCCGCCCGTCATAGGTGAGGACGAGGGAGGGCCCGTCGGCCCGCAGCGAGGCGGGCACGGCCTCGGCCTCGGCGCCCGCGTCCGGGCCGCCGACGGCTACGAGGGCGTCGTGCGCCCGGCCCTGCACGCGGACCTCCACCGGCTCGCCCCCGGACGGCGTGATGATCCAGGGCGTCCACGCGGGCGCCCCCGGGCGCCAGCCGTCCGGTACGGCCCACGGGTCGGGATCGCCGGTCTCCAGGGCGAGCATGCGCTCCAGAGCGGCGGCGGCGAGCACCTCGGGCGGCACGGCCGCCGGGGCCGGCTCGCCCAGGGAACGTTCGACCAGGCCGGTGTCCAGGCGCCCGGCGGCCACGTCCGGATGGCGCAGGAGCGTCCGGAGGAACCCGACGTTGGTGGGCACGCCCAGCAGGGTGTACGAGGCGAGCGCGCGGTCGAGCCGGTGCAGTGCCTGCGCGCGGTCGGCGCCCCACGCGATCACCTTGGCCAGCATCGGGTCGTACGAGCCGCCGACCTCGGTGCCCTCCTCGAGACCCGAATCGACGCGGACGTGGTCCCCGCCGGGCCCGTCCCCTCCCGGCCCCTCCGGCCGGCCCTCCCGCAGCAGGAGCACGGTGCCGCCGGTGGGCAGGAAGCCCCGGGACGGGTCCTCGGCGTACACGCGGGCCTCGACGGCGTGCCCGCGCAGCACGACGTCGTCCTGCGTGAACGGGAGCGGCTCGCCGGCGGCCGTGCGGATCTGGAGCTCGACCAGGTCGAGCCCGGCGACCATCTCGGTGACGGGGTGCTCCACCTGGAGCCGGGTGTTCATCTCCATGAAGAAGTACTCGCCGGGGCGGTCGGCCGAGACGATGTACTCGACCGTTCCGGCGCCGGTGTAGCCGACCGCCCGGGCCGCCGCGACCGCGCTGGCGCCCATCCGCGCGCGGGTGGCCTCGTCCAGCAGCGGCGACGGCGCCTCCTCGATGATCTTCTGGTGGCGGCGCTGCAGGCTGCACTCGCGCTCGCCCAGGTGGACCGCGCCGCCGTGCGCGTCGGCGAAGACCTGGATCTCGATGTGCCGGGGATTGGTCACGAACCGTTCGGCCAGCAGCGTGTCGTCGCCGAACGACGCGCGCGCCTCGCGGCGGGCCGAGGCGATCGCCTCGGCCAGCTCCGCCTCCTCGCGCACCAGCCGCATGCCCTTGCCGCCACCGCCCGCCGAGGGCTTGAGCAGCACCGGCAGGCCGATGCCGAGGGCGGCGGCGGCCAGCTCCTCGTCGGTCAGGCCCGCCTCGTCGCGTCCGGGCACGACCGGGACACCGGCGGCGGCCACGGTCGTCTTGGCGCGGATCTTGTCGCCCATCGCCTCGATCGCCTCGGCCGGCGGGCCGATGAAGGTGATCCCGGCGTCGCCGCAGGCGCGGGCGAACGCGGCGTTCTCCGCCAGGAAGCCGTACCCCGGATGGACGGCCTGCGCGCCGGTGCGCCGGGCGGCGGCCAGCACCGCGTCGATGTCGAGGTAGGAGGGGATCCGCACCGCCTCGTCCGCCTCCCGGACGTGCAGCGCCCGGGCGTCGGCGGCGGTGTGCACCGCCACCGACCGGATCCCGAGCCGGCGCAGCGTGGCGAAGACCCGGACCGCGATCTCCCCCCGGTTGGCCACCAGGACGCTCTCGAACATCAGGCTCCTCACATCCGGAAGACGCCGTAGCCGACCGGCTCCAGCGGCGCGTTGGCGGCGGCGGACAGGCCCAGGGCGAGGACGCGGCGGGTGTCGCGCGGGTCGATGACGCCGTCGTCCCACAGCCGGGCGGTGGAGTAGTACGGGTTGCCCTGCCGCTCGTACTGCTCGCGGATCGGGGCCTTGAACTCCTCCTCGGCCTCCGCCGTCCAGGCGTCCCCGAGCTGGTCGCGGCGGACCGTGGCCAGGACGCTGGCGGCCTGCTCGCCGCCCATGACCGAGATGCGGGCGTTCGGCCACATCCACAGGAAGCGGGGCGCGTACGCCCGGCCGCACATCGCGTAGTTGCCGGCGCCGAACGACCCGCCGATCACGACGGTGAACTTCGGCACCCGCGCGCACGACACCGCCGTGACCATCTTGGCGCCGTGCTTGGCGATGCCGCCGGCCTCGTACTCGCGCCCCACCATGAACCCGGTGATGTTCTGGAGGAAGACCAGGGGGACCGAGCGCCGGTCGCACAGCTCGATGAAGTGCGCGCCCTTGAGCGCCGACTCGCCGAACAGGATGCCGTTGTTGGCGACGATCCCGACCGGGTGGCCGTGGACGCGGGCGAAGCCGGTGACCAGGGTCGTCCCGTACTCCTTCTTGAACTCCTGGAAGCGGCTGCCGTCGACGATCCGGGCGATCACCTCGCGGACGTCGTAGGGGGTGCGCGCGTCGGGCGGCACCACGCCGTACAGCTCGCCGGGGTCCAGCGCGGGCTCCTCCGGCGGCGCCGTCTCCCACGGGCGCGGCCCGCGCGGGCCCAGCGTGGCGACGATGTCGCGGACGATCGACAGCGCGTGCGCGTCGTTCTCGGCCAGGTGGTCGGTCACGCCGGAGGTCCGGGAGTGCAGCTCGCCGCCGCCCAGCTCCTCGGCGGTGACGACCTCCCCGGTGGCGGCCTTCACCAGCGGCGGCCCGCCCAGGAAGATCGTGCCCTGCCCGCGCACGATCACGGCCTCGTCGCTCATCGCCGGGACGTAGGCGCCGCCGGCGGTGCACGACCCCAGGACCGCCGCGATCTGCGGGATGCCCTCCCGCGACATGGTGGCCTGGTTGTAGAAGATGCGGCCGAAGTGCTCCCGGTCGGGGAAGACCTCGTCCTGGCGGGGGAGGAACGCCCCGCCCGAGTCGACCAGGTAGACGCAGGGGAGCCGGTTGTGCAGGGCCACCTCCTGCGCGCGCAGGTGCTTCTTGACCGTGACGGGGTAGTACGTGCCGCCCTTCACGGTGGCGTCGTTGGCGACGACCACGCACTCGCGCCCGCCGACCCGGCCGATCCCGGTGATGATGCCCGCCCCGGGGGCCTCGCCGTCGTACATCCCGTACGCGGCGAGGGGGGACAGCTCCAGGAACGGGGAGCCGGGGTCGAGCAGGGTGTCCACCCGGTCGCGGGGGAGCAGCTTGCCGCGCGCCACGTGCCGTTCGCGGGAGCGCGGCGGGCCGCCCCTGCCCGCCTGCTCGAGGTGGTCGCGCAGCTCGGTCACCAGCGCCTCGTTGTACGCGGCGTTGCGCTTGAAGGTCTCGTCCCCGGGATCGGCCCGGGTGCCCAGCTCCGGTGGTCCGCTCATGGCTCGTCCCGCCCGCCCATCGCTCGTCCTCGCCGACCGAGTTTATGGTCATTAACAATGTCGGCTATTGATGCCGGTCGATGTTAACCAACATTAACAACGCTAGTCTAGACTGGCCGCCATGACGCAGGCCACCAGCGAGCCCGTGAACCCGCGCCGTACCGAGATCCTGGGCGCCGCCGCCGAGCTGTTCGCGCGGCGCGGCTACCACGGCGTGTCGATCGGCGACCTCGGGCGCGCCGTCGGGCTCACCGGTCCCGCGCTGTACCGCCACTTCAGCGGCAAGGAGGCGGTGCTGGCCGAGATGCTGCTGGACATCAGCGAGCGGCTGCTGGAGGAGGGCGTGCGCCGCGCCGCCGCCCCCGATCCCGGCGAGGCGCTGGACGGGCTGCTGCGCTGGCACATCGCGTTCGCGCTCGGCAACCCGGCCCTGATCACCGTGCACGGCCGCGAGCTGGACAACGTGCCCGAGCCCCAGCGCCACAAGATCCGCCGCCTGCAGCGGGCGTACGTCGAGGAGTGGGTCGGCGTCCTGCGCCGGCTGCGTCCCGAGGAGCCCGCCGACCGTACCCGCGCCGCCGTCCACGCCTGCTTCGGCCTGCTCAACTCCACCCCGCACAGCGCCGCCGGTCTCGACCGCGAGGCGATGGCCGCGCTCCTGCACGCGATGGCGCACGCCGCCCTGCGCGCCTCGGACCGCTGAGGCGACCTCGGGGCGCGGGACGCGGGGCATCGGGAGCAGCGGCGGGCGGCGGCGGGCAGCGACGTAACCGCACACTTACTTTGGACCGGTGCAAGGGTTGACTTCCCGCCCTCCGCGTAGCTCCATGGACGGAGCACCGCCCCGCCGGAGGAGGACATATGGGAGTCGAAGGCGCCAGCTTCTACGAGATCGCCGCCGCCCACCCCGAACGTCCCGCGTTCCTCGACCCTCCGGCCGGGTCCCCCGCCACCTACGGGGAACTGCACGCGGAGGTCAACCGGCTGTCCCACGCGCTGCGCGACCTCGGCCTCCGTCCCGGCGACGCGGTGGCCGGCGTCCTCGGGAACCGGCCGGAGTTCCTGACGGTCCTGCTCGCCGCCGTGCAGAGCGGCCTGTACATGGTCCCGGTCAGCCGGCATCTGACCGCCGCGGAGATCGGCTACATCCTGGCCGACAGCGGCGCGGGAGCCGTGATCACCGAGCCGGCCTTCGCGGACGTGGTGGCCGGTGCGGCCGGCGAGGCCGGCGTCCCGGAGCGGGCCCGCGTCTCCGTCGAGGCCCCCGGGGACGAGCCGGCCGGCGGGTTCGTGCCGTTCGCGGGCCTCCTGGACGGGCGGCCCGCCGAGCCGCCCGCCGACCGCACGATGGGCTCGGTGATGCTCTACACCTCCGGCACCACCGGCAGGCCCAAGGGCGTGCGGCGCCCGCTGCTGGACCTCCCGCCCGAGTTCGCGATGTCCGCCCTGCGCCACACCCTCGCCAAGCACCTCGACCTCGAACCCGGGGACGAGGTCCATCTCGCCGTGGGGCCGCTCTACCACTCGGCCCCCTGCGTCCACGCCCTGCTGGCCCTCAACCTCGGCCACGCCGTGGTGGTGGAGGCGCACTTCGAGCCCGAACGCACCCTGCGGACGATCGAACGGCACCGCGTCACCAACACGTTCATGGTCCCGACGATGTTCCACCGGATGCTCGCGCTGCCCGCCGGCGTCCGTGACCGCCACGACCTGTCGTCGCTGCGGCAGGTCTACCACAGCGCGGCGCCGATTCCCGTGGACACCAAGCAGCGCATGCTCGACTGGTGGGGCCCGGTCCTGTACGAGTACTACGGCTCGACCGAGAGCGGCCCGGTGGTGGTGGCCCGGCCGCACGACTGGCTCGCCCGCCCGGGCACCGTCGGCCGCGCGGTCGAGGGCGTCGAGATCAAGATCTTCGACGAGGAGGGCCGGGAACGGCCCCCCGGCGAACCCGGCCTCATCTACGCGCGGGGGCAGGTGGGCTTCGAGTACCACGGCGACCCGGACAAGACCGCCTCCAGCATGCTCGGGGACTACTACACGCCCGGTGACATCGGACATCTGGACGAGGACGGCTGGCTCTACATGAGCGACCGCCGCACCGACCTCATCATCTCCGGGGGCGTGAACATCTACCCGGCGGAGATCGAGGCGGCCCTCCTCCAGCATCCCGCCGTGGCCGACGTGGCGGTGATCGGCCTCCCCGACGAGGACTGGGGCCAGAGCGTCGTCGCCCTCATCGAGCCGGTCGAGGGCGCCCTGCCCCAGGGTGACGCCGCGCCGGGCGACGCCGCGCCGGGCGGCGGCCTGGCCGCGGAACTGCTCGCGCACTGCGAGAGCAGGCTGGCGCGGTTCAAGCACCCGCGGCGCATCGTGTTCCGCGGCTCGCTGCCGCGGACCCCGTCGGGCAAGCTCAGCCGGCGCCGCGTACGGGAGGACTACCTGCGCGAACAGGGCGAAGCGGGATGACGGCGAGCGCCGTGGTCAGCGTGCGGCGTTCATCCCCTGGTCGCCGCTCTTGAGGAGCTCGGACTTGAGGTGGTCGGTCTCCTCCAGGTCGATCTCCGGGCGGGCCGGTTCGCGGGGACCGCTCGCACGAGGGCCGGAGTCCTGCCGTCCAGGATCGGAGCGCGCGGGTTCCGGGCGCGCCGGCTCCGGGTGCGCGGCCTTGAGGTACTCGGTGTAGTCGAGCGCCCCCGCGTGCACGGCGGCGTGCACGGCGCGGGCGATGCGCGCACCCCAGGTGGAACGCGGGCCGGCGAACGGTTCGGCCTTGCCGGACCGGGGGATCAGCGCGGCGATGCAGAGGGCGTCCGAGGCGGTGCCCGTGCACGCGTAGCCCGCTTCGAGGAGCGCCTGGGTCTTGGCCTCGGTCGCCGTCATGACCGCGTTGACCAGCGCCGCGTCCGACAGCGCGGCGGGCACCTCGACGATGATGTTGACCGTTCCGGGGCGCGGGCCCGGGACGGGCGGCGCCGGAGGAGCCTCGGGCCGCCCACCCGGTACGGGGGGCGCCATCGGCGGCGGGGGCAGCGGGTCGCCGCCGATCGGGGCGAGTTCCTCGTCGGGGACGCCGGGCGGGGCGGCGGCCCAGGTCGGGACCCGCAGCCCGACCGTGGCGGAGGCGGTGACGCCCTCGTCCGAACGCCGCGCCGTACGGTCCACCGCGGCGGCGGTCATCATCCCGACGCCGGGGCCCCGCAGGCCGCAGGACGACGCCAGCTCCATCAGATGCGCGGCCGGATCGGTGCGCGCGTAGTTCCCGGAGACCTGGGCGTTGAGGACCCACCCCGCGGGACCGATCCCGCCGCCGACCGTCGCGGACGAGATGGTGCGCAGGCCGGGTCCCGTACGCCACACGGTGGAGGCGAGCCTGGCGCCGTCCTCCCGGCGCCACATCAGGTTCAGTCTCACAAACGCTCCGGGTCGGGTCTCAGGGACGTTCCAGGGACAGGATCGGACGGCCGTCGACGCCCGGGGCGACCCGGACTCTCGCGTCGAAGTGCTCGGCGACGGCGGCGCGCGTGAGCACGCGCGCGGGCGGGCCCGCCGCCGCCACCCGCCCGGCCGACAGTAGCAGCAGATCGTCGGCGTACTGGCCCGCCAGCGTCAGGTCGTGGATGGTGGTCACCACCGTGAGCCGGTCGGCCAGCCGGAGCTGGTCGATCAGTTCCATCACCTGCTGCTGGTGGCCGATGTCCAGGGCGGTCGTGGGCTCGTCCAGGAGCAGCACCGAGGTCTGCTGGGCGAGGGCCCGGGCCAGCACCACCCGTTGCCGCTCACCGCCCGACAGCTGGTCGAGCGGGCGCGCCGCCAGGCCGGTCAGGTCGAGCCGTTCCAGGACCTCGGCGGCGACGGCGCGGTCGCGGGCGCCCTCCCGGCCCAGGTGCGGGATGTAGGGGGAACGGCCCAGCAGCGTGTAGTCGAACACCTGCATCCCGGCGGGCAGGCCGGGGTTCTGCGGCGCGTAGGCGATCATCCTGGCCCGCTGGCGGGGTTTGAGGGTGCGCGGGTCGGTCCCCGCGACGGTGACCTCTCCCCGGCCCGGACGCAGGCCGAGGATCGCACGCAGGAGCGTGGACTTGCCCGCCCCGTTCGGCCCGATGATCGCGGTCCAGGACCCGGCGGGGACCGTGAGCGTGACGCCGTCCAGCACCTTGCGGTCGCCCAGGGTGACGTCCAGGTCGCGTATCGCGATGGTCATGCGGGTGCCCTCCGGCCGTCCGGGACGCCGTCCGGGACGCCGCCCGGGGTGTCGCGCGGGAGTTCGTTCCGCCCGCGGCTCGCTGGGATCACGGGTCCACCTGCCTGCGGGTGGCGCGCAGCACGGCCACGAAGAACGGGCCGCCGACGAACGCCGTCACGACGCCCAGCGGGAGCTCGCCGGGGGCGACCACGCTGCGGGCGGCCAGGTCGGCCAGCCCGAGGAACGCGGCCCCGCCCAGCAGCGACAGCGGCAGGACGATCCGGTAGGAGCCCCCGGCCAGCCGCCGCACCACGTGCGGCACGACGATGCCGACGAACCCGATCAGCCCGCTCACCGCGACCGCGCACGCCGTCGCCAATGACGCGGTGACGAGCACGACCAGGCGTACCCGCGTGGCCGACAGGCCGAGCGAGGACGCCTCCTCGTCGCCCACGGCGAGCACGTCCAGCAGCCGGCCGTGCAGCAGCAGGACCACGGTGGAGACGAGCGCGTACGGGGCGACCATGGCCAGCTGCCGCCAGTCCGCCGAGCCGACCCCGCCGAGGATCCAGGCGTAGATCTGCTGAAGTTCGTCGGTCCGGGCCTGTTGCACGAAGGTCTGCACGGCGGCGAGGAAGCTCGACACCGCGACCCCGGCCAGCACCAGGACGGCCGCGCCCGAGCCGCCGCCGCTGCCGGCCATGCTGCCCAGCGCGTACGCCAGGAGGACCCCGCCGAGGGCCCCGGCGAACGCGGCCAGCGGAACGGTGTAGGTCGGGTCGCCCGGTGTCACCACGATCACCAGGGTCGCGCCGACGCCGGCCCCGGCGGCGGCACCGAGCAGGTACGGGTCGGCGAGCGGGTTGCGGAAGACCCCCTGGTAACCGGCGCCGGCCATGGCGAGCATGCCGCCGACCAGCGCCGCCATCAGGACCCGGGGGAGGCGCAGCTCGAAGAGGACGTTCCGCTCGATGGCGCTGAGCCCCGAGTGGAGCTCGACGAACGGCAGCCGGTCGAGCATCGCGGTGAGGACCGCGCCGGCGGGCAGGTCGGCCGCGCCGATCAGCAGCCCGGCCGCCGACGTCGCGGCGAGCAGCGCGAGCGCGGCGGCCAGCGGCAACGGCCGCAGCCGCGCCGGGACCGGGCCCTCCGCGGGGCCCGAGCGGCGCCCGGCACGGCCGGGGGGCTGCCCGGCGCGGCCGGGGGCCTTCACCGCGCGGCCGGGGGTCCTCACTGCGCGGCCGGGGCCTTCTGCACCGCGTCACCGATGGCCTGGACGAACTCGGGCAGGCGCGGGCCCCAGCGGGACGCGAGGTCGTCGTCCAGCTCGATCACGCCGTCCTTCTTCACGGCGGTGAGGTTCTGCCAGCCGGGGCGCGCGGCGACGGCCGCGGCGTTCTGGGCGCAGCACTTGGTGTCGGCCAGGAAGACCAGGTCGGGGTCGCTCTTGACGAGGAACTCCCGGGACAGCTGCGGGTAGCCGCCCGACGCCTTCTCGGCCTTGTCGGCGATGTTCTGCAGGCCGAACAGGCCGTAGACCTGCCCGATGAAGGTCGAGGAGGTCACGGTGTGCAGCTGGTTGTCCAGCTCGTGGTAGTAGGTGAGCCCCTTGCCCTTGGACGAGGCGGCGACCGTCCGCTGGATCCGGGCGCGCATGTCGTCGGTCAGCTTTCTGGCCTGCTCGGCGTGGCCGGTGGCGGTGCCGAGGTCCATGATCTCGTCGTACGCGTCGTCCAGCTTGGCGGCCGACGGCTCCAGGAGCACCGGGACCTTCACCTTCTCCAGCGCCTTGACGATGCCGTTCATGTCGTCCGACAGCACGACCAGGTCGGGCTTGTGCCCGATGATCGCCTCGGCGTTCGGCTTGAAGCCCGACAGCTTGGTCTTGGGCGCGTTCGCCGGGTGGTCGGAGTACTCGTCCACCGCGACCACCTGTGACCCCGCCCCGATCGCGAAGAGCGTCTCGGTGTGGGTGGGGGACAGGGAGACGATCCGCTTCGGCGTGGCCGGGATCGTCACGGCGCCGTTGGCGGCCTGGACGGTCACCGCGCCGCCCCCGGCGGCGTCGCCGCCGCCTTCTCCGCCGCCGGAGCCGCAGCCGGCCGCCAGCGTCACGACACCGATCATCAGGGCCGCGCCAAGAGCACGTACCGGTCCCAAGGGAGCCTCCATGGCTACGGGAAGGCGGGACCCGCCGCCATGGGCCGACGGATCGCCCTTCCACGAGGTCGAGAAACGTCGGCGCGCAGGAGGCGACCTGGCTCGGCCCTTCAGAGGACGATCGCGGAGGACGATCTCGGAGGGGCATCACAGTTGCGGGACAGCGCCGGAATCACACCGGACTTCGCTCCATGACGCGCTTGAAACGCAACGTTAGCAGGCATACCGGGACGGACCGCTCAGAGGCGGTGCCGGGGGAGGTTCCGTCCCGGCGGCGGTCCTGCGGGCCTCAGCTCTCGCGCACCGGGTCGGCCGAGGCCCGTTCGCGGGCCTCGGCGAGGAAACGGTGGATCGCGTCGGGGTCCGGGAGTTCCCGCAACGGGCGGGTGGCGCCGAACGGGGCGTTCCAGAAGGAACCGTTGCGCGGCCGCCAGGGGCCCGCGTAGGCGTAGGGCTCGTCCAGGTAGCCGTCACCAGGCGAGATCCCGTAGTTGACCTCGTCGAGTGTCACGCCCACGTCGAAATGCTCGGGCCACAGGACCGGCTCGGCCGCCGGGGCCAGGCGCCGGAGCGCCTCGGCGCCCATGGTGAAGGACGCCTCCAGGCGGGCCGCGGCATCCGGGTCGACGCCGAGGGCGTCATCGAGCCCGATCCCGCTGCCGTCCTTGTAAAGGTCCTCGGGGGCGCCCGCGTCAACACCGGCGGCCGCTGCCAGCCGCCGGCAGGTGGTGCCGTCCAACGGGAGCACGCGTTCACCGGAGACCAGATCGGTGCCCTCGACGCGCAGGTCCGGTTCGGCGATCGTGCGGAAGCCGCCGGAGGTGATCGCCAGCCGGATCGTCCCGCTCCGCCGGTACTGCGGGCCGGCCAGGACCGTCTCGGCGACGCCGTGCAGCGCCCGGCGGGTCGTGATCAAGTCGCTCATCGTGGTTCCCCCGCATTCCCCGGCTCTCGGACTCGCGCCGCGGAGACCGGCGCCCGGCTCCGCGCCTCACGACCCTGCCATCCCCGGGCCCGCCGGCGCCACCATGGCACACGGCAGGCGGCGGCGCGGCGCGTCGCCGCGGTTCCGTTCACGGGATCCGGGCACCGGTCGGTCATGATGAAAGGGTGCGAGAGCCCGAACCGCTCACCCTGTTCACTCGCGATGCCGTCCGTATCGACGCAGGTCATACGCCCGGTGACGGCGAGCTGTGCATCGTGCTGGCGCACGGGTTCACCTGCTCCTGGCGGCAGCCCGTCCTGCGCCGCATCGCCGCGGCCCTGAACGCGCACGGCGGCGTCATCGGGCTCGACCTGCGCGGCCACGGGCGGTCCGGGGGACGCTCGACGGTGGGCGATCTGGAGGTCCTGGACATGGAGGCCGCGGTGGCGGCGGCCCGCCGGCACGGATACGAGCGCGTCGTGGCCGCGGGCTTCTCCCTGGGCGGCGCGGTGGCCGTACGGCACGCCGCCCTTCATGGGGGCGTGGACGCCGTCGTCTCGATCAGCGCCCCGGCGCGCTGGTACTACCGGGACACGGTGCCCATGCGCCGCGTGCACTGGGTCATCGAGCGCCGCATGGGGCGGCTGGCGGTGCGCCTGGCCAGGGGAACGCGCGTCGCCCCGAAGGGCTGGGACCCCGAGCCCGAGGCCCCGCACGCGGTCGCGTCCCGCATCGCCCCCGTTCCGCTTCTGGTGGTCCACGGGGACGCGGACGCGTTCCTGCCCATAGAGCACGCCTATCAGCTGTACGAGGCGGCACGCGACCCCCGCGAGCTGTGGGTGGAGCCCGGCTTCGGCCATGCGGAGGCCGCCGCGACACCCGACCTCATCAAGCGGATCGGTGAGTGGGCCAAGGGGCGGCGTTAGAGACGGCCGTCACCCGAGGGCGCCGCCTCCCGGAGTTATCCACAGTTTCCGGTGCCCCGCCCGATCATGGTGCGCGCCGAGCAGCATCGAACCATGACGACGACCATCGCCTGGCACCACGACGGCACCACCCTCGGCCCGTTCCCCGGCGGCCGCACCACGTCCCCGGCCGGGCGGGCCGCCCTCCTCGGCACCGCCCTCCTCGGCACCGCCCTCCCCTGCACAGCTCTCCTCGGCACCGCTCTCCCCGGCGCCGCTCTCCCGCCCAAGGTCGTGGCCCGCCGTACCGCCGCCTGGATCTGGGGCCTGGACGTCCTCCCGCCCGGCGCCGCCCGGATGGGCTGGGAGCTCGACCTGGTGGACGGCGCCGGCCTGCCGCCGTCCCACGTCGCCGAGGAGGGCGGCCTGCGGGTGACGACCCCGGCCCGGACGGCCCTCGACTGCGCCCGCCGGCTTCCACCGCAGGAGGCGGTCGCGGCCCTCGACCAGTTCCTCAGGACGGGCGTCGAGCTCGCGGAGCTGAAACTGATGGCCCGCGATCTCCGGGGCCGTCGCGACTCCTCACGCCTGCGCGGCGTGCTGAGCCTCGGAGACCGCGGCGCCGCGTCTCCGGGCGAGAGCCGGACCCGCTTCACCGTCGTCGACACCGGCTTCCCGCGCCCCCGTACGCAGGTCCCCGTGATGGGTCCGCGGGGCGACCCCTTCTTCATCGACCTCGGGTACGAGGAGTTCCGCGTCGGCATGGAGTACGACGGCGAACCGCACCACACGGGTCCCGTCGCCCGTGCCCGCGACGAGGCCCGCCGCCGCTGGCTCACCCGCGAGATGGGCTGGGAGATCATCACCGTCACCCGCGACTTCCTGCCCTGCCCCGGTCCGTACCTGGAGGTCCTTCTGACCGCTCTGCTCCATCGAGGCTGGGAGCCGTCCCCCACGACCATGGACCGCATCGCCACCCGCCTGGCCCGCCTTTCCCGCCGGAGCCCCCGCTCAAGGCGCCGCCCTCGAGCCCCCACGCGATGACGGCGCCCGGCATGCCCCGCAGACGGGGCAGTCCCCCGCACCGGGGCAACAGCCCGTGCCTTCGGGCGTGCGGTGTCGGACCCGGCGGACATGATGCGCGCATGACTCGAACGTCTTCGCATCAGCACCATGCCATCAACTATGTGGAGCTCACGGTCACCGACCTTGAGCAGGCCAAGCGTTTCTACGCCGAGGCGTTCGGCTGGCGGTTCAACGACTACGGGCCCGCGTACGCCGGCATCCAGGGCGTGGAAGGCGAAGGCGCACCCGAAGCGGGCGGCCTCCGTGCGGGCCAGAACGGGGGACCGGGCGGCCCGTTGGTGCTGCTCTATTCCACCGACCTGGACCAGTCCGTGGAGGCTGTCGAGAACGCGGGCGGCCTGGTGGTGAACGGGCCCTACGAGTTCCCCGGCGGCCGCCGGTTCCACTTCACCGATCCGAGCGGGAACGAACTGGGCGTCTGGGCCGAGGCGTAGGCGGGCGACACGGCGGTCGTGCGGAGGGAGGCGGAGGGAAGTGGCGGGAGCCGATCAGCGGTCGCGAGATGACCGGCGTGTGGCGGATCACGTGGCGCGAAAAAGTCATCGCATCACCGATGAGTTCTGTGAGCGGCCGTCGTTACAGGTGGTGGAACGATCGGCAGGCGAACGAAAGAACAAGGAGAACGCATCATGGACTTCAAGCTGCAGGTGGTAGTGCTGCCCGTCTCGGACGTCGACCGCGCCAAGGCGTTCTACGCGGACAAGGCGGGTTTCCATGTCGATGTCGACCACAAGGCCGGAGAGGACTTCCGCGTCGTCCAGCTGACGCCGCCCGGCTCCGCCTGCTCGATCACGATCGGCAAGGGCGTCACCACGGCCGAGCCCGGCTCGGCCCAGGGGCTGCACCTGGTCGTCACCGACATCGAGGCCGCGCGGGCCGAGCTGGCCGGGCGCGGAGTGGAGGTCGGCGAGTTCTTCCACTTCGGTGCGGGCGGGCAGACGCCGGGGCTGGACCCTGAGCGCCGCGACTACGGGTCCTACTGCGCGTTCGACGACCCCGACGGCAACTCCTGGCTGGTCCAGGAGGTCAAGGCCCTGGTGCGGTGACGATGCCGGACACGGTGCGGGCGGACGAGACCGATCCCCTGGTGAGCGCCGCGATCGCCGGTGACGAGCGGGCGTTCACGGTGCTCGCCGAGCGGCACCGGCGCGAGCTGCATGTGCACTGTTACCGGATGCTCGCCTCGTTCGACGAGGCCGAGGACGCGGTCCAGGAGACCCTCCTGCGGGCGTGGCGGGGGCGGGACGGTTTCGGCGGGGGGACGCTGTTCCGCGCCTGGCTCTACCGGATCGCCACGAACGTCTGCCTGGACGAGCTGCGACGCGGCTCCCGCAAGCCGTCGAGCCCGCGGTCGTTCGCCGAGGTGCCGTGGCTGCAGCCGTACCCGGACGGCCTGCTGGACGACGCCGCGCCCGACGACGACCGGCCCGAGGAGGTGGCCGTCCGGCGGGAGACGATCGAGCTGGCCTTCCTGGCGGCCCTCCAGACGCTGCCGCCGCGGCAGCGGGCGGTGCTGATCGCGCGGGACGTGCTCGGCTGGCCGGCGGCGCAGACGGCGTCCGCTCTGGGCACCAGCGTCGCCGCGGCCAACAGCGCGCTGCAGCGGGCGAGGGCGACGCTGCAGAGGCATCTGCCCGTACGTCGCAGCGAGTGGACGGCCGGCGAGCCGAGCGCCGAGGAACGCCAGGTGCTGGAGCGCTTCATCGACGCGCACGAACGGTGCGACATGGCCGCCGCGATCGCGATCGCGGCGGAGGACATCCGGGTCACGATGCCTCCGTTCCCGGCCTGTCATGACGGGCTGGACGAGGTCGCGGTGCTGTTGGAGCGGGCGTTCGGAGAGGACCGCGAGGGCGACTGGCGCCTCCTGCCCACGTGGGCGAACCGGATGCCCGCCGCCGCGAGTTACCTGCGCCGTCCGGGCGATTCGGAGTTCCGCGCCTTCAAGCTGGACGTCCTGCGCGTCGAGCACGGCCGGATCGTGGAGATCACCACCTTCGGCACGGCGCTGTTCCCCGCCTTCGGTCTCCCCGCCGTCCTCTGAAGGGAGGCCGGGCCCGTCCCGGCCGGTCGCGCGGCCCTCCGCCATCGAGTGAGGGCCGCGCGGCGGAGGGCTCCTCCGGGGAACGCTCCTCCGGGGTCCGTGCCGCCCACCTTTCTTGCAGGTGGGCACCACCAGATGAGGGGTATCCGGGGCGCGTCCGGCGGGCACAGGACGCCGGCGGTCCGATCCCTGTGACGGCTCGGTCATGTGAGGTCGGCCACCGCTCGCGGGTGTCACAAAGCGGTGGGGACCGGCATCTCGTGTTCATAAGGTGCACGACTTCATACGGTGCACGACCACGAGGGAGGACGAAGTCATGGACGCCCGGTTCGACCTGCTCGGCAACGAGCTCGCCATCAGGTTCGCCAAGCGGTTCGCCAACGCCGGTACGGTGATCGTCCAGTCGCCGCTGCCGAGGTCCACGCAGGAGCTGGTGTCGCTGCGCGCCAGCCAGATCAACGGCTGCGGATGGTGCATCGACATGCACACCAAGGAGGCGGAGGCCGCCGGTGAGACCGCGGTCCGGCTCCACCTGGTCGCCGCCTGGCGCGAGTCCACCGTGTTCACCGAGGCCGAGCGGGCCGCGCTGGCCCTCGCCGAAGAGGGCACCAGGCTCGCCGACGCCCACCACGGCGTGTCCGACGAGACCTGGGCCCGGGTACGCGAGCACTACGACGACGACCAGATCGCCGCGCTGGTCTCCCTGGTCGCTCTGATCAACGCGGCCAACCGGCTCGCCGTGATCGTGCACCAGCGGGGAGGTTCGTACGCGCCCGGCATGCACGCCGACCTGTCGAGCTGATCGGCGGGCGGATCCCCGCCCGGCCCGGGCCCCTTCGATCCGGGCCGGGCGGCCGTGCCGAGCCGGGCCGGGCGGCCGTGCCGGCCGCCCCTCGCCATCCGGGTTGTAGAAGATCGTTCTAGTGGAACAGAATGATGTTCTATGGGGCGGCGTCGGCGGCTCCCCTCGCCCCTTGGCCTCCAAGGAGCAGGTCACCGCGACGCCGCAGGCCGCCTGGCGGTCTCTGAAGGGAGACTCCGATGATCGTTGACGCCTGGATGCAGCACGGGACCGTACGGTTCCTGCGGCACGAGATGCTCGACTCGCTGTGGCGGTGGACCGGGCAGAAGCCGCCCGAGGAGGAGGTGCCGGTCGAGACCACGGTGGCGGCGATGGACGCAGGGGGAGTGGGGCTCGGCCTCATCAGCGCCTGGTACGGGCCCGAGGGCGCTCTGGTGAGCAACGACGAGGTCGCCCGGTTCGTGGCGGCGGCGCCGGATCGGCTGGCCGGGATCGCCTCGGTCGACCTCCGCAAGCCGATGGAGGCCGTGCGGGAACTGCGGCGGTGCGTCGGCGACCTCGGGTTCAAGGGGCTGCGGGTGGTGCCCTGGTTGTGGGAGCGTCCTCCGACCGACCGGCTCTACTACCCGCTGTACGCGGAGTGCGTGGAGCTGGGAATCCCCTTCTGCACTCAGGTCGGGCACACGGGGCCGTTGCGTCCGAGCGAGGTGGGGCGCCCCATCCCGTACATCGACCAGATCGCGCTGGACTTCCCCGAGCTGGTGATCGTGGGCGGGCACATCGGGTACCCGTGGACGGAGGAGATGGTCGCGGTCTGCCGCAAGCATCCGAACGTCCACATCGACACCTCGGCCTACACGGTGGAGCGCTATCCGCCGGAGCTGGTGCGCTATATGCGGAGCGAACGCCACAAGGTCATGTTCGGCACCAACTTCCCGATGGTGACGGCCGAGCACGCGCTGCGGGGCCTGGACGGGCTGGGGCTGGGGGAGCGGCAGCGGGCGGCCTTCCTGGAAGGGAACGCCCGCAAGGTCTTCCATTTGTGATCTACAACGTAAAGGCCCCGGCCGGGTTCCGTCGGAGGGGCCCTCTACGCTGAGGGCCCTCTGGCGTACGAAGCGGGGGTCGACATGAAGTGGTTCCGCAGGGATGAGTCCGGCGACGCCGGGACCGGGCCGTCCCCGGCGCCGGTCGTGGCCGATCCCGTCATCACCCTGGTCTGCGCGGTGGTCGAGAGCCACGGATACACCTGCACGGTGATCGACGGCGACCAGGTGGAGCTGGGCCGCCCCGGAGACTCCTCGCCTTCCCGGATGTACCTGAGCAACCTGCGGCAATGGGTCGCGCGGGAGCCCGAGGACCAGTGGCCGGCGATCGTCAGCGACTTCGTCGGCACGCTGATCGCCACCACGGAGGTCGAGGACGAGGAGGCGCTCGACCTGGCGGACTTCGCGCTGATCCGCCCCCTGCTGCGGACGCGCCTGTACGCGGACGACTTCCAGGCCGGGATGGAGGTCGTCCGCCGCACCGTGGCGCCGGGCCTGGCCGAGGTCCTGGTCGTCGACAAGCCGACCTCGCTGCTGATCGTGAGCACCGGCATGGCGGCGGACTGGCCGGTCGGCCGGGACGAGTTGTTCCACGTGGCGCGCGAGAACGTCCGGTCGGACGGGCCGCTGGAGATGGTGGAGGATGACGCCGGCGGCGTGCCGATCTTCTCGCTGGGCGCCGAGACCGCCTATGTCACGGCGCACGCGCTGTGGGCGGGCGACTACCCGGTGACCGGGCCGCACGGGGCGCTGGTCGCGGTGCCCGCCCAGGGCGTCGTCCATGCCTCGCCCGTCCATCCCGGCGGCGTGCCGGCCGCGATGAACGTGCTGATCCGTGTGGCCTGGGCGGGCTTCCAGGAGGGGCCGCGCTCGATCAGCCCGAACGTCTACTGGTGGGATGACGGCGAGCTGCGGCTGGCCGGAGCGGTCGAGGCGGGGGAGGACGCGCTCACGGTGTCGATCGGCGAGGACTTCCAGGCCCTGCTGGAGCATCTGGTCCGGGACTGACCGGGCGGCGCGGCGGACATCCGCGGGCGTGTCCGCCTGAAGGGGGCGGCCGGGCGATTCATCGCGGAAAGCAGCGGTCGGCCACCTCGGGGCGGGATCAGGGAGGGTCAGGCGGCGGGCTGGTAGCGGTGCTCGCGGGTCTGGGAGCCGATGTAGCGGAGGGTGCTGCGCAGCGTCCAGTGGTTGAGGCGGGCGGGCACCATCCGGTACCCCTGCCGGTGGGCCATGGCCAGGGCGGCGAAGGCGACCTGGTCGGCCGCGTTCCAGGGGATGTCGAAGCGGTCGCGGACGATCGATGGCAGGCAGCCGAAGGTGAGCAGCCGCAGCGGCCGTTCGGCCACGAGGCGCCCGGCCCGCTCCAGGCGTGCGCCGCCGACCGGCATGAGGGAGACGGTCTCCGAGCCGTGCCTGGCGATCTCCAGGGCGCGGGCGGCGGCCGGGGTGAGTTCCAGCCGCCTGGCGCAGACGTGCCAGAACTTGGACTGGAACGAGGCGTGGTCGGGCGGGACGGGCCGCATGCTCACGCCGTACCGGGAGTACCAGGTGACGGTTTCGGCGTAGAGCCGTTCGCGGTCCTCGGCGGTGAGCGTCCGCGGGTGGAAGAGTTCGGCCGCCTTGAAGATCTCCCAGGTGAACGTGGCGTGCGCCCACCAGAAGGTCTCCGGTTCGAGGGCGTGGTAGCGGCGGTGGTGCTCGTCCACGCCGGCGATGGTCCGGTGCAGGTCGCGGATGCCGCGGCCGCGCCGTTCGGCGTCGGGAGCCAGGATGGTCGCCCAGATCTGCGGGACGGACCGGTAGATGCGGTCGAAGGGCGCGTCGAAGAAGGCCGAGTGCTCGGAGACGGCGGCGCCGATCCCGGGGTGCATGAGCTGCATGAGCCCGGCGGCGGCGCCGGGGATCAGGGAGCGCACGTCGCCCGCGTAGGCCCACAGCAGCGAGCCCGGGCCGAGCGGGGCGGCGGTCCGTACGCGGGACGGTTCGGGCGGGGCGAGGGGCGGAGCGGACATCGCGCCTCCAGTGTGGTGCGCCTGGCTGTGACGCCATGATGAGACAAATGTCCGAAGTTGTCTAACGTCCGTCCGCCCGCCGGTCCCGCCCCGCCTCGCTCGCGACCGTCGCGAGGCGGGGTCTTCCGGGGACGGCGTCGGTCGTCTGTGGTCAGGTGGCGGGCTTGTAGACGGCGACCGCGCAGGCGCTGCCCAGGCCGATGTTGTGCTGGAGCGCGACGCGCGCGTTCGGGACCTGCCGGTCGCCCGCCTGGCCCCGCAGCTGCCAGGTCAGCTCGGCGCACTGGGCGATGCCGGTGGCGCCGAGGGGGTGGCCCTTGGAGATGAGCCCGCCGGAGGGGTTGACCACCCAGGTGCCGCCGTAGGTGGTGGCCTGGTCGTCGACCAGCGTGTGGCCCTCGCCGACGGCGGCCATGCCGAGCGCCTCGTAGGTGATCAGCTCGTTGGCGCTGAAGCAGTCGTGGAGCTCGATCACGTCGACCTCGTCGATGCCGACGCCGGCCTCCTCCATCGCCCGCCTGGCGGCGCGCTGGGAGCAGCCGAAGCCGACGACCTGGATGGAGGAGCCGCCGGCGAAGCTGTCGGGGGTGTCGGTGGCGATGTGCTGCCCGGCGATCTCGACGGCCCGGTCGCCCAGGTCGTGCTCGTCCACGAACCGTTCGCTGACGACGATCGCGGCGGCGGCCCCGTCGGAGGTGGGCGAGCACTGCAGCTTGGTCAGCGGGTCGTAGATCATGGTGGCGTTCCTGACCTGGTCCAGGGAGTACTCGTCCTGGAACTGGGCGTAGGGGTTGTGCACCGAGTGCTTGTGGTTCTTCCAGCCGATCCAGGCGTAGTGCTCGGGGGTGGAGCCGTACTTCTCCATGTGCTCGCGGCCGGCGTTGCCGAACATCTGCGGCATCGGGGCCTTGTCCATCTCCCAGGGGCGCCCGGCGACCATCGCGTTGAGGTGGTGGTCGATGATGGTGACCTTGGACTTGCCCATGCCGGCGCCGAGCGAGCCCTTCTCCATCTTCTCCATGCCGAGGGCCAGCACGCAGTCGGCGAGACCGCCCCTGACGGCCTGGCGGGCCATGAACAGGGCGCTGGATCCGGTGGCGCAGGCGTTGGCGACGGTCATCACCGGGATGCCGGTCATGCCGGTCTCGTAGAGTGCGCGCTGGCCCATCGAGCCGTACACCGAGCCCGCGTAGGCCTGCTCCACCTGCTCGTAGGCGACGCCTGCGTCCTGCAGGGCCTTGCCGACGGCCTCCTTGGCCATGTCCGGGTACTCCCAGTCACGGGAGCCCGGCTTCTCGAACTTGGTCATGCCCACGCCGACGACGTACGTGCGGTTGGCCATCAGGCCCGCCTCCTTGTACCCGAATCAGGTTCGGGAGTCACGATAACCCGGCGCCCGACTGAGCGCTCGCTTGGGCCGGGTGTGCGGGGTCGTGCGGAGGCGGGCCCGGAGCCCTGCTCAGGCCGACATCTGCTCGGCCAGGAAGGCGGCGAACGCCGCGACGTCCTCCTCGGTGGTGTCGAACGAGCACATCCAGCGGACCTCACCGGTGCGCTCGTCCCACGTCGAGAACGCGTAGCGCTCGCGCAGCCGGCCGGCGACGTCCCGCGGGATGATCGCGAAGACCGCGTTGGCCTCCACCGGCTGCGTGATGCGCACGCCCGGCACCGCGCGGACCGCGGCGGCCAGGTGCTGGGCCATCGCGTTGGCGTGCGCGGCGTTGCGCAGCCACAGGTCGCCGTCCAGCAGCGCCACCAGTTGCGCGGAGACGAACCGCATCTTGGACGCCAGCTGCATCCCCATCTTGCGGAGGAACTCCATGCCGTGCACGGCGCCGGGGTTGAGCACCACGACCGCCTCGCCGATCATGGCGCCGTTCTTGGTGCCGCCGTAGGTCAGGACGTCCACCCCGGCGTCGGTGGTGAACGCGCGCGGGGGGACGTCCAGCGCCGCGGCGGCGTTGGAGAGGCGGGCGCCGTCCATGTGCAGCAGCATGCCGCGTTCGTGCGCGCACGCCGCGATCGCCGTGACCTCCTCGGGCGTGTAGACGGTGCCCAATTCGGTGTTCTGGGTGATGGACACGACCCGGGGCTGGGTGTGGTGCGGGTCGCCCCAGCCCCACGCGTACCGGTCGACGAGTTCGGGCGTCAGCTTCCCGTCCGGTGTCGGGATCGGGACCAGCTTGAGGCCGGCCACCTTCTCGGCGGCGCCGCACTCGTCCACGTTGATGTGCGAGGACTCGGTGCACAGCACCGAACTCCAGCGTTCGGACATGGCCTGCAGCCCGACGACGTTGGCTCCGGTGCCGTTGAACACGGGGTAGGTCTGCGCCTGCTCGCCGAAGTGGCGCCGCATCACCTCGCGCAGCCGCGCGGTGTGCTCGTCGTCGCCGTAGGCGGGCTGGTGCCCCTCGTTGGCGTTGGTGAGCGCGATGAGGACCTCGGGATGGATGCCGGCGTGGTTGTCGCTGGCGAACCCCCGGAACGGTCCGGTGCCGGTGGCGCCGGTGGCGGTGGTGTCACTCGGCGAGGTCAATGCGCGTTCCGTTCAGCTCGGCGGCGGGACGGTCCCACAGGCCGGCGATGACCCGGCCCAGATCGTCGACATGGGTGTGACCGGTGAAGTCCGCGTCCGGCCGCTTGGCGCGCATGGCGTCGTTCAGCAGTGCCTCGACCACCAGGATGGTGGCCGCCGACGCGGTGCCCTCGAACGCGTCGGCCATGGCCAGCAGCCACGCCTCCGACGCCGCCTTGCCCGTCGCGTACGCGGCGGCGTTCTGCCTGGGGTGCCGCGCCGCGTGCTGCGAGACGATCGCGACCCGGGCGCCGCCGGGCGCCGACCGCAGGTGCTCGTAGAAGGCCAGGGTGGTGTGCTGCAGGGTGCGGATCAGCAGGTCGTGCAGGAACGCCCAGTCGGCCAGGTCGGTGTCGCCGAACGAGGTGCCGCCGCGCCAGCCGCCCACCAGGTGGATCAGCCCGTCGACCCGGCCGTGCTCGGCGGCGGTGCGGTCGGCCCAGGCGCGGGTGGCGTCGGCGTCGAGGAGATCCACCACGGTGGGGGTGACCCGCTCGTCGTCCCATTCGTGGGGTACCCGGTCGGCGGTGACGACCCGGGCGCCACTGTTCACCAGTGCCTTGACGACCGCGTGTCCGGTGGGCCCGCCGGCGCCTGCGACCACGACCACGCGGTCGCCGGCGTCCATGTTCGAGAACTGCGTCATGCCTCCCATTGTCCAGGCAGCGGTCAGTGGCCGCGGGGATCGGGCCCGCCGAGTCGCAGGGAGCCGTTCTCGCTCACGTGGTCGGCGGACGCCGCCGCGGCCTGCGCCGCCTGTGCGGGCTGCGCGGCCGCGGTCGCCTGCACGGACGGCGTGGACACGGCGGACGTGGCCGAGGCGGCGGTGGCCGAGGGCGCGGCGGGGCGGGCGGGCAGGCGTGACCGCAGGGTGTCGATGTCGTCGCCCAGGCGGGCCATGGTGGCCTGCAGGTCGCGCCACAGCCCGGCGCGCTGCTCCATCCGGACGAGCTTGCCCCGCAGGTCGGCCAGCCGGTTCTCCAGCGTCTCCAGCCGTGACCGGGACGACACCGACTCCCGGTCGGCCCGGATCAGGCCGGTGGCCAGCGTGGTCAGGTCGCGCTCGGTGTCGTCCATCCGCTCGTCGATCCGGGGCAGCAGGCGATCGTTGAGCTGGACGATCAGCGAGTCGAGATCGGTCCGCAGCGCGCGCAGGTCGCGATCCTGGCCCTCGATGACCCTCTCCATCCGCCGCAGCCGCTCCTCGCACTCCAGCAGCCGTTCGCGTGCGGCGGTGCCCTCGGGGTCCCCGGCGATCGCGGCGAGCAGCCCGGCGCCCGCGCGCAGCCTGTGCTCCACCTCGGCGGCGGCGCGGCGGACAAGGCCCGAGAACAGGGTCATGATGCTCCTCGATCGAGGCGGGGATCGCGACAGGGGCTGCCCTTTAACAGTAGGCGAATCAGAGGGAAACGGAGCATGTCATCGCGGTGTCCTCAGGGTCGACGGCCGGGACCGGTCGGCGCCCGCCGCGCGGTGCCGTCGCCCCGTTCCGAGGGCCGCCCCGAGCCTGTGTCACCCCGCCCCGGGCCTGTGTCACCCCGCCCCGGCGTCAACCTGCCTCGGTGTCACCCCGGCCCGGTGTCACCGGGCGTCCTGCCCGTACGCGCTCGGCCCCTCCGTGCCAGAACGGCCATGCCGGGCTCTTCTCGGGCGGGACGCTGCGCCGTTCCCCGGACAGCGGCCCGCGGCCCGCGCAGACGCAGAGGCCGTGCGCGATGATCAGTTGCGCGCGCCGGTTGGTGTAGTCCCCCCGGGCGCCGGCCGGGCGCACCCTGTGGCAAGTCAAGCACAACATGGACAGTCCTTCCCCCCTCGGACGGGCGTCCCCCCGGCCCATCGGGCGTCCCGGATGCCACCCCCCCGGCACATCCGGGACGCCCGATGGTGTTCACGGCCGGATTCGGACACCCGGTGGAGCCAGTACGTTAAGTTCCCCGAGGTTGCGCGCACGTTGCGACCGCGCCATCACGTTCTGTGCAGATGGCCAGGTGGTCATTACTTCTGGGGAACCCCTTGCGCCGTGATCCAGGGGGGTCGATTCTCGATCGTGATCCACGGTTCTCATCTGGGGGGAGAGTTCCATTGGGGCAGCGATCGGCCGTGCCCATGCCGCATGCCTGCCGGAGCCCGCGCGAGATGGCGCGCGCGCTCTCGGCCGTCCGAGACGCGGTCCAGCGAGGGGACGACGACCTGCCGGGCGGGCGGCGGGACGCGTCGGGCCGGCTGGTGCGGCGGAGCATCTCGGAGTCATGGCGGCGGGCGCGGCGCGCGGGGGCCGACCCGGCGACGCCGTGCGCGCCCCGGGTGTACGAGCGCGACGAGCTGGCCGCCGCCCGCGCCCGCCATCCGCTGGACCCGCACCTGCCGATGCTGCGCGACCTGCTCCGGCGCTTCACCGACGAGTCCGAGCACATCATGGTGATCGCCGACGCCGACGCCCACACGCTGTGGAGCGAGGGGGCGCCGGCGGTGTTGCGGGAGGCGGACCAGGTCGGGCTGGTGGAGGGGTTCTGCTGGTCGGAACGCTCGGTCGGCACCAACGGCATAGGCACCGCTCTGGTCACGGGGTCTCCCGAGTACGTCTACGGGCCCGAGCACCTGGCCTCCTCGTTGCACGGCTGGTCCTGCGCCGGCGCCCCCATCAGGGATCCCGACACCGGGTGCCTGATCGGCTGCATCGATGTCAGCGGCACCGTCGAGGCGCTGCATCCCGCGGCGGTCGCCCTGGTGGGCGCCGCCGCCCGGCTCGCCGAGGCGCACCTGGAGGCGCGGATGCGCCTCCGCGACCAGCTGCTGCGCGACCGCTACGGCCGCCATCTGGCGGCGTTGCGCGGCGAGCCGGGCGTGCTGGCCACCGCGACCGGCCGGATCCTGGCGGCCGAGCCCGCGGGCTGGAGCGGGCGGCGGCTGTACGTGCCCGTGCCCGGCGGCCCGGTCGCCCTCCCGGACGGGCGGTGGGCCATGGCCGAACCGCTCGGCGAGGTGTTCCTGCTGCGCCCGCCGCGCGGCGACCAGGGGGCCGAGCCCGCCGGGCCGGGGCCCGAGAACGCGGTGCGCCGGCTGCTCGCGCTGACCCTGCTGGGGGAGGAGCAGCCGGCGGCCTGGCTCGACGGCCGCCGGCTACCGCTGTCGTTGCGGCACGCCGAGATCCTCGCCCTGCTGGCCCTCCACCCGCGCGGGCTGAACGGCGACCGGCTCGCCACGCACCTGTACGGCTGCGAGGGGAGCCCGGTCACGGTGCGGGCCGAGATCCACCGGCTGCGCGCGCAGTTCGGTGACATCGTGCAGGCCAAGCCGTACCGGCTGGGCTGCGACGTCGACGCCGACTTCCTGGCCGTACGGCGGCTGCTGGACACCGGCGAGGTGGCGGCGGCGGTACGGCTGGCGCGCGGCGAGCTGCTGCCCCGGTCCGACGCCCCGGGGATCCGGGCCGAGCGCGACGAGCTGTCGGTGCTGCTGCGCCGGCAGGTGCTGGACCATGGCGGCGCCGAGTCGCTGTGGGCGTACGCGCAGGTCGAGCCGGGCCGGGACGATCTGGAGGTGCTGGAGCGCCTGGGGGATCTCATCCCGTCCGGTGACCCGCGCCGTGACCAGCTCACCGCGCGCATCGGCCGGCTCCTCGACGAGGAGCCCTAGAGGGCGTGTCTCGAAGTGGCCTCGGCCACCGCGCGAGCGCGTTGGCTGCCCGGTGGGGCGATGCCGGAGGCGAGCCTCACCGGGCAGATCGCGAAGCGATGTCGCGCTCGCACAGGCCCGGTCAGGCGCGAGCCGCCAGGCGAGCGCCGTGGGCCGGGACTTCGAGACACAGCCCTAGGCGGTGGCGGCGCTCGCTCCGGTGAGGTGGGTGCAGTCGTTGTAGGAGACGGCGCTGAGCCGGCCCTCCAGCCAGTTCCAGCGGCTCACCGAGCAGTTGGCGATCGGGGTCCGCTCGATCTCCAGGATCTCCCGCTCGGAGAGGCCTTCCAGCACGTAACGGGTCATCACGATGATCGCGTCGTGCGCCGCGACCAGGACGCGTTCGCCGGGCGCGTCCCGCTCCAGGTCGCGGTAGAGGCTGCGCAGCCGCAGCGCCAGGTCGGCCCAGGACTCCCCGCCGGGGGGCCGGTAGTAGAACTTGCCGAGACGGTTCAGGCGCTCGGCCTCCTCCGGATGGCGGCGGCGTACGCCGAGCGGGGTGAGCCCTTCCAGCACGCCCTGCTCGCGGTCGCGCAGCCGCTCGTCCACCTCGATGCCGACCTCGTAGGGGGCCTGGGCCAGGGCGATCCGCACGGTGTCCAGTGCCCGCACGTACGGGGAGCTGACGACCCGGGTCGGGCGCTCGTCCTCGGGCAGCGCGGCCAGCCAGCGGCCGAGGGCGGCGGCCTGCGCGCGCCCGGTGTCGGTGAGGGGGATGTCGGGGTCCCGCACGGTGATCCCCGTTTCCTCCGCGTCGGTGCCCTGCACCGCCTGGTGGGCGAGATTGCCGGTGCTTTCACCGTGCCGGATGAGGGTCAGCCACTGGAGCGCGTTCACGCCAGTCATGATCCCACGTCGCCGTCGGGGGTCGGCCATGCTCTACAAGCGGTAGTAGTCTCTGAGTCCTATGACGAACGTCCTGGCGAATGTGATCATCGTCGTGTCGTTGCTGGCCGCCGTGTACGCCCTCGTCAGCGCTCTGCGCGACCGGCCGATGGACTGGTGGCACCTGGGCGCGCTCGGCGTGGTGGAGGCGCTGCTGGTCGCCCAGATCGTGGTGGGCTTCGTCAAGCTCGCCGGGGACGAGGGCCCGGCCGAGCCCGCCACGTTCATCGGTTACCTGGTCGGCATCGCGCTGATCCCCGCGGCGGGGGCCGGCTGGGGGTTGCTGGAACGGACCCGCTGGGGGCCGGGCGTGATCGTGGTCGCCTGCCTGTCGGTCGCGGTGATGATCGTCCGGATGCGGCAGATCTGGGAGGGCACCGTTGCGTGAGCCCACGCCCCGGGACGCGGCGACGGGGACCGGTCCGGGACGGCTGCTGGTGGCGGTCTACGCGATCTTCGCGCTGGCGGCCGGGGCCCGGGCGGGCGTGCAGATCGCCACCCGGTTCTCCGAGGCGCCGGTGGCCTACGCGCTGTCGGCGTTCGCCGCGGTCGTCTACGTCCTGGCCACGGTCGCGCTCGCGCTGGGCGGCCGTACGTCGCGCCGGGTCGCCTTCGTCTCGCTGTCGATCGAGCTGGCGGGCGTGCTGGTGGTCGGGACGCTGAGCCTGGCCGACCGGGCCGCCTTCCCCGACGCCACCGTCTGGTCGGCCTACGGGAAGGGTTACCTGTTCATTCCCCTGGTGCTGCCCGTCGTGGGGCTGTACTGGCTGCGCCGCACCGCGCGGGAACAGGGGCCGGGGCAGGCGCGGCAAGAGGCATGAGGGCCTGAGGTCCGAGGGCCTGGGAGTGCAGGGGCCTGAGGTCAGGCCGCCTCCGGCGGGGACACCCTTTTTGGGGGTCGCGCTTGATGTTCACGGGTGTCCCCGCGGGAGGCTCCCTCTCCTTTGGCCTTGGCGCCCTCCTCTCAGGCGTCGCAACCTCCTGGGCTCTTCTCAGTCGGCGGTCATCGTCCGGCCGCCGATGGGGAGCGCGTGCACGGCGGCACGCGTGATCGTCTCGATGTCCTCGGGCGAGAAGTCGGCCACGGGATGGCGCCGGATCCAGCGGATCATCTTCAGCGGCGGCGCGAAGACGATGGAGTCCGCGCGGAACGGGGCCTTGCGCACCTTGCCGCCGTGCACCACCAGCACCGGGACGACCTTCACCTCGATCTCGGCGCGCTCGGCGATCAGGCGTCCGGCGGTGGCGGCCCGCTCGGCGATCTCGCGGACCATCCGGGACTTGGTCCGGCCGTCGATGAACAGCTTGCCGCCGTGCGCGACGATCTCCATCTCCGGGTGCCAGGCGTCGTTGTGCACCAGCCAGATGCCCCCCGGGCCCACCACCAGCTGGTCGGCGGTGCCGTGGCCGGGCACCGTGCGGGAATGGAGCACCCGGTGACCGCGGCGCTCCAGGGTATGGCGCAGCAGCCGCCCCATCCGTTCCTCGCCTCGCAGCCCGCGCCGCCACACCTTGGCTGCGTTATAACCGTGCCAGTGGAAGTAGGCGTCTCCGGCCGCCACGAGGACGGCCAACACCACTCCGAAAACGGGGTCCACCAGGGCCCCGCACAACAACAATGTCACTGCCGCCAGAATTGCCCGGTTTCGCAGGCGCGTCTTTCGGTCCCGCTGCCACAGCTCCTCATAGACGGCCTGGGGGGAGCCGCCGGTGAAGGCCTCCCTGCCTCTGAGATAGATGGAGCCGCCGAACATCCTGACCTCCTGCACCCGGGGTGACGATGCTAATTATGGAGATACAGGGCTCATTGCGAAAGTGCGACCCCGGGTTAGGGAAGTCGTACGCGGGGGCCACGTTCGATGAAAGAGTCATTGCCGAGCCGGTAGCCTGCCGTAGCATCTCCATGCCTACTCGGAGTGGGCGTTAGAACGTTCTACGCAAAATGGCGTAAAACGCGGTGCAACTATCACCGCAAGGGGCGACGGAAAATCGGGCCGTGGTATTCGTCACACGCGCCCGTGCGGCCGGGCCCGGACGAAGGCGGGGCGGGGGACGGGCCACGCCGCGCGGGCGGCCACACTGGTGCGATGGACCGCACCCGCCGGATGGACCTTCCCGTACGCGCCGCCGTTCCCGCGCTGTTCGCCGCGTTGGCGGAGCGGGGCGTGGCCGTGCTGGCGGCGCCGCCCGGCACCGGTAAGACGACCTTCGTCCCGCTCGCCCTGGCCGGCCTGGTCCCGGACCTGCGCCCGCCCGCGCCGCCGCACGGCAAGGTGATCGTGGTGGAGCCGCGCCGGCTGGCCGCCCGCGCCGCCGCGCGGCGCATGGCCTGGCTGCTGGGCGAACGGGTGGGCGGGTCGGTCGGCGTGACCGTGCGCGGCGAGCACCGTCCCGGCACGCTGATCGAGGTCGTCACCACCGGGGTGCTGCTCCAGCGCCTCCAGGGCGACCCCGAGCTGGACGGCGCCGGCACGGTGATCCTGGACGAGTGCCACGAGCGCCATCTGGACGCCGACACCGCGCTGGCCTTCATGCTCGACGTACGCGCCGTCCTGCGCCCCGAGCTGCGCCTGGTCGCCGCCTCCGCGACCGCCGACACCGCCCCCTGGGCGCGCCTGCTGGGCGGCGGGCCCGAGGGCACGGGGGAGGACGGGCGGGGCCCCGCCCCGGTGGTGGAGACCGACGCGGTCTCCCACCCCGTGGAGATCGTGTGGGCGCCGCCCGCCCGGCCGCTGCCCCCGCCGCACGGCATGCGCGTCGACCCGGCGTTCCTGGCCCATGTGGCCGCGACGGCGCGCCGCGCCCTCGCCGAACGCGGCGGGGACGTGCTGTGCTTCCTGCCCGGTGCCGGGGAGATCGCCAGGGTCGCCGGGGCCCTGCGCGGCGTCGACGCCGAGGTGCTGCAGGTGCACGGCCAGGCGCCCGCCGCCGTGCAGGACGCCGTGCTCGCCCCCGCGGACCGCCGCCGCGTGGTCCTGGCCACCTCGGTGGCCGAGTCGAGCCTGACCGTGCCCGGCGTGCGCGTGGTGGTGGACTCGGGCCTGGCCCGCGAGCCGCGTACCGACCACGCGCGGGGGCTGGGGGCGCTGACCACCGTACGGGCCTCCCGGGCCACCGCCGATCAGCGTGCCGGGCGCGCCGGGCGGGAGGCGCCCGGGACGGTCTACCGCTGCTGGACCCAGGCCGAGCACGAGCGGCTGCCCGCGCGTCCCCGGCCCGAGATCGAGCTGGCCGACCTGACCGGCTTCGCCCTGCGGATCGCCTGCTGGGGAGAGCCCGACGCGCGCGGGCTGGCGCTGCCCGACCCGCCGCCCGAAGCGGCCCTGCGCGCCGCCCGCACGACCCTGCACGCGCTCGGCGCGCTGGAGGCGGGGCCCGGCGGCGAGGTCACCGAGCGAGGGCGGGCGCTGGCACGGATGGGCGTGGAGCCGCGCCTGGCCCGTGCCCTCCTCGACGGGTCCCGGCGGGTCGGCGCGCGGGCCGCCGCGCAGATCGTGGCGCTGCTGTCGGAGCCGCCGCCCCGTGCCGCCGGGGACGACCTGACGGCGGCCTGGCGCGCCCTGCGCCGGGAGGGCCCGCCCGCCGACGCCCACGCCGCCCGGTGGCGCGAGGAGGCCCGCCGCCTCCAGCGAGCGCTCGGCGAATCCGCCACCGGCGGCGCATCCGCCACCGGCCGGTCCGCGGACGGTGGCCGGGGACGGCCGCGTCCCCTCGCCGGCGCGGGCGGGCACGACGACGCGGTGGCGGGCACCGTCGTGGCGCTGGCGTTCCCCGAACGGGTCGCGCGGGCCCGGCCGGGGCAGGGCCATCTCATGGCGTCCGGCACCGGGGCGGTCCTGGCCGAGGGGTCCGCCCTGGCGGCGGCCCGCCCGCCGTGGCTGGCGGTGGCGGTCGCCGACCGCCCCGCCGGATCGGCCTCCGCCCGGATCCGGCAGGCCGTGGTGATCGACGCGGAGATCGCGCGGGAGGCCGCCGCGCCGCTGCTGTCACGCGAGGACGAGGTCGCCTGGCGGGACGGGGACGTGGTCGCGCGTACGGTCGAGCGGCTCGGCGCGATCGAGCTGGCCGCCGAGCCGACGGCCCGTCCCGACCCCGTCCGGGTGCGCGCCGCGCTGGCCGAGGGCCTGCGCGCCGAGGGCCTGGCCCTGCTGAACTGGACGCGCGCCGCGGGAGAGCTGCGCGACCGGCTGGCGTTCTGCCGCCGCGCGCTGGGCGAGCCGTGGCCGGCGATGGACGACGCCGCGCTGCTGGAGCACGCCGCGGGGTGGCTGGCCGGCTCGGGCGCGCGCCGCCGGGCCGACCTGGCCCGGGTGGACGTGGCGGCCGCGCTGCGGGGGCTGCTGCCGTGGGAGTGCGCGGCCCGCCTGGAGGACATGGCCCCCGAGCGGATCGAGGTGCCCTCGGGGTCGCGGGTCCGGGTCGACTACTCCGGCGAGCGGCCCGTCCTGGCGGTGAAGCTGCAGGAGCTGTTCGGATGGGACGCCGCGCCCCGGCTCGCCGGTGGGCGCGTGCCGCTGACGGTGCACCTGCTGTCGCCCGCGGGCAGGCCGGCGGCGGTCACCTCCGACCTCGCCTCGTTCTGGCGTGAGGGGTACAAGGCCGTACGGGCGGAGCTGCGCGGCCGGTACCCGCGGCACCCGTGGCCGGAGGACCCCGCCCGCGCCGCCGCCACCCGGCGCGCCAACCCCCGCCGCTGATCGGGAGCCGGGCGGGCTCGCGCGCGGGGCGGGGCGCGTTCAGCGGGAGCGGATGAGGACCTCGATGCCGTCGAGCACGCGCCGCAACCCGAACTCGAAGGCGTGGCCGGGGCCGACCGCGCCCCCGTGCTCCCGGCCGGCGACCGTGCCGACCCGGCTGCCCAGGGGGTAGCGCTCAAGGTCGATCAGCTTCTCCAGGACCGGGGCGGTGGCCCTCCACCACTCCTCGTCGTTCATGCCGGTGCGCTGCTCGGCCTGGGCGGCGTGGACCGACACCCGCGCGGAGCTCTCGGCGAACCCGTTCACGAGCGCGACCACCGAGTCCATCTCCAGGTCGCTGAGGCCGAGCCCGTCGACGGCGCGCAGCTCGTACTCGTACTTGCCGAGGAGGTTGGGGCCCATCGGGGGGCGCGCGGTCACCACCTGGAGCATCCAGGGGTGCCGGTGGAACAGCGCCCAGTTCTCGCGGGCGATGTGCTCCAGCCGCCGCCGCCATCCGGGCGGCCGGCCCTGCCCGCCCTCGCCCGAGGCATCGTCCGTGCCCTCGTCCCGGTCCCGGTCCCGGTCCCGGTCCCGGGCCGTGCCCTCCCCGGCCGTGCTCTCGGGGGGCGGGGTCAGCTCGCCGTACGCGCGGTCCAGCATGAGATCGATCAGCTCGGACTTGCCGGGCACGTAGGTGTAGATGGACATGGGGGCCACGCCGAGCCGTTCGGCGATGCGGCGCATGGACAGCGCGTCCAGCCCCTCGGCGTCGGCGAGCGCGGTCGCCGCGCGCACGATCTCCTCGACCGTCAGCCGGGGCCGGGGCCCCCGCCGCGGGCGCCCCTGAACGCCCCAGAGCAGTTCGAGGGTGCGCCCGGGGTCGCCCGCCCCGCTGTGCTCGGTCGTCACCCTTCCATCCTGGCAGAGATCGCCGGAGCGCGCGGAACAAAACTCTGTACGACGTACGTTATAGTTGCCGCGACTTATTTCGTACGACGTACAGAGTTTGGAGCGGCGGATGGACGGACCGGCGATCGTGGCCGAGGGGCTGCGCAAACGCTACGGCGGAACCAAGGCCCTGGACGGGATCGACCTGACGGTGCCCGCCGGGACCGTGCACGGCCTGCTCGGGCCCAACGGCGCGGGCAAGACCACGGCCGTGCGCATCCTCACCACCCTGACCAGGCCGAGCGAAGGCCGGGCCAGGGTGGCGGGGCACGACGTGGCCACCGAGGCCGTCCAGGTGCGGTCCAGGATCGGCCTGGTCGGGCAGCACGCGGCCGTGGACGAGGTGCTCGACGGGCGGCGCAACCTGGTGATGTTCGGGAGGCTCTACCACCTGGACGCCCGTACCGCGCGGCGGCGGGCCGACGAGCTGCTCGAACGCTTCCGGCTCGGCGACGCCGGGGACCGCCCCGTCGGCCGGTACTCCGGCGGCATGCGGCGCCGCCTCGACCTGGCCGCGAGCATGATCCTGGCCCCGCCGGTGCTGTTCCTGGACGAGCCCACCACCGGCCTGGACCCGCGCAGCCGCATCGAGATGTGGGAGGAGGTCCGCGCCCTGGTGGACGGGGGCACCACGGTCCTGCTCACCACCCAGTACCTGGACGAGGCCGACCGGCTCGCCGACGGCGTCTCGGTGATCGACCACGGCCGGGTCATCGCCGGCGGCACCCCCGAGCGGCTCAAGTCCGAGCTGGGCGGGGACCGGCTCGACGTGGTCGTCCGCGAGGCCGCCGACCTGCCCCGCGCCACCCAGATCGTCGCGCGGGTCGCGGGCGGCGAGCCCGAGTGCGACCCCGACGCGCTGCGCGTCGGCGCCGCCGTGACGGACCGGGTGGGCGCGCTCACCGAGGCGGTGCGGGCCCTGGACGAGGCGGGCCTGGCCGTCGCCGACATCGGGCTGCGCCGCCCCACGCTGGACGAGGTGTTCCTGCACCTCACCGGCCGGCGGCCGGCCGAGGACGACGCCGGCGAGACCGGTCCGGGCGGGGCCGGCCCCGCCCGGAGGCCCGCCGGCGAGACCGAGAGGAAGGCCCTGGCATGACCACCGGCGTCACCCGCACCCGCCCGTCCGGATCCCCGGACCCGGCACTCAACCCGGCGACCAACCCCGCCCTGACCCCGACCGGCGCGCACAGGCTCCGCTGGGTCTTCACCGACGGCGCCACGCTCACCGGGCGCGCCCTGGCCCACTGGACGCGCCGCCCCGGCGAGGTCCTCCTCGGCCTGCTCTTCCCGGTGATGGTCGTGCTCATGATGGGCTACCTGTTCGGCGGCCAGATGGACGTCCCGGGCGGCGGGACCTACCGCGAGTTCATCGTCCCCGGCATGTTCGCGATGACGATGCTCTTCGGCATCGAGACCACCTTCGCCGCCATCGCCGGCGACGCCGCCAAGGGCGTGACCGACCGGTTCCGGTCCATGCCGATGTCCTCCTCGGCGGTGGTCGTGGGACGCGGCGCCGCCGACATGCTGCACTCGGTGGCCGGGCTGGCCGTCATGGTCGCCTGCGGCCTGCTGATCGGCTGGCGCTGGCACGAGGGGCCCGGCCGCGCCCTGGCGGCGCTGGGCCTGCTGCTGCTGTGGCGCTTCGCGCTGCTGTGGGTGGGCGTCTACCTGGGACTGGTCGCCGGCGGGCCGGAGGCGATCGTGGCCGTGCAGATCCTGGTGTGGCCGGTCGGCTTCCTGTCCAGCGCCCTGATCGCCCCCGCCACCATGCCCGGCTGGCTGGGCGCGATCGCCGAATGGAACCCGATGTCGGCGACCGTCACGGCCTGCCGCGAGCTGTTCGGGGGCCCCGGCGCCGCGGCCGGCGGCTCCTGGGCGGCCGAGCACGCCACGACGATGGCGGTGGTGTGGCCGCTGCTGATCGCGGCGGTGTTCCTGCCGCTGTCGGTGCGCCGCTACCGGGCCATGGGCCGCTGAACGTCCCGTCCCGCCCGCGGCGCCGAAGCCCGCCCGGTCCAGGGCCCCGCCCGGCGCCGGGCGGGGCGGGCGGACCGGGCGGGCCGGGGCGTCAGGCGCCGGGCAGGAGGGCCACCCGGTGCCGGGCGAGCGCCAGCGCCGGGTAGCAGTCCTCGGGGAAGGTCTCCGCGCCGTCGAGCGCGGCGCGGAGGCGGGCCCCCACGGCCGCCGGGTCGTAGGGCTGCACCACGCACAGCTCGGCCTGCATCGCCTGCCGGGCGGCGGCCATCAGCGCGCGCACGTCCCCGACCACGACGACCTCGCGGGGCGCGTCCCCGTACGACAGCCGCACGGCCACCGCGTGCAGTTCGGCGCCGCCCTCGTACCGGAACTCGCACACCAGCCGGTCGCCGTCCAGCGGCCCCTCCTGGATCAGCCACACCTGGCCCGGGGTGACCGCGCCCAGCGCGCCCGCCCAGGGCGGTTCGGGCAGGCCGTCCAGCTCGCCCGCCGCGCGGTGCGCGGCCCGGCGGGCCCCGGCCGGGCCGATCGCCGCCAGCACCCGCAGGAACGTGTGCGCGCCGGGAGTGCCCGCGGCCCGCAACGTGGTGATCAGGTCGCCGAGCGCGGCCCGCCGGCCCTCGGCGTGCGGCGCGGCCGACTCCAGCGCGCCGAGCTGGGCGGAGGTCCACACCTCCGCCTGCAGCGCGCCGGGCAGGGCGGGCAGCTCCTCGGCCGCCCGCGCGTACGCCTCGTACACCTCGCGCAGGCCGGGCAGCGTCAGCCGGGGCCGCCGGGAGGCGGGAACACCGGATCGGGGGACGGTCACCGGTCCAGGTTAGGCGACCCGCGGCGGCGGGCTGACGGTGGCCACCGGCTCGCATGCCTCGGGAGCCGGGCGCTCCGTTTGACCGGCTTGTTCACGATTGGGACTAACTAGTTCGCTACCTTTCCCTTACCTTTGCGCCCGGGGTGCCGCGCTACGACGTCCAAGGAGCGTGCAGCGGCATCAGACGACACAGGAAGGGGTGCGCCCGAGACCATCGCGACGGTTCTCCGCATGAGGCGAACACCCACTCCCATCGTTGGAGCGGATGAGGGCAACCGGCCCGATTCGCTCGGAGGACCGAGAGGCGATCGGAAGTGAACGGGAACGGACTGCTGGTCTACCGGCTGCTTCTGGCCGTAGATATCCAGGGGTACAGCAAACGGGACACGCGCGAGCAACTCCAGGCCCAGCACCTGCTGACCCGGGCGCTCGACCGGGCCGCACGGGCCGTCGGGCTCGAACGCGCCGGCTGGGACAAACAGGTCGGTGGCGACGGGGAACTGGCCACCCTCCCCGAGGACGTCGACCCGGCACCCGTGGCCGGCGACTTCGTCATCACCCTGGCCGCCGAACTGCGCGGGCTCAACCGCGACCGGGACGGCGGCCCGGCGCTGCGGGTACGGCTGGCGCTGCACCACGGCACGATGACCGCGGGCCCGTTCGGCCCGGCGGGCGACGCGCCGATCGTGGTGCAGCGGCTCCTCGACTCGGCGCCGCTGCGACGGCTGCTGGCCGACGATCCCGACCGCGACGTGGCCTACGTGGTCTCGGAGTCGCTGTACGGCGACGTGGTGCAGACCGGGTTCTGCGCGCTGCCGCCGGCGGCGTTCCAGCCCATCAAGGTCAGCGCCAAGGGCGCCGTGTTCCGCGGCCACATGCTCACCGGCGAGGCCGCGAGCCGGGGCGCCGCGGGACGGGGAGAGCGCGACGGGCCTGGCGGGCACAGCCCGGCCCCGCCGATCAGCGGCGCACGGGTCCTGGACTTCGCGCGGCTGGTCACGCCGCAGCGGGCCTGAGGGCGCACCGGGCATCGCGCCCTCTCGCCCGCGAGGGGAATCCCCGGCCGGATCGGGAAGGGGGACGGCCGGGGCATGGTTGTGCCCTCTGGATGATCACGCATGGCGGCACGGCGGCATGCGGTCCACGGCGACGAGGGAGACGCTGATGGCGGACGAGGCGGAACTGATGGCGCTGCTGAGCGAACGCGACCAGGGCGTGCTGGCGACGCTCAAGCGGGACGGGCGGCCCCAGCTCTCCACGATCAACTACCACTTCGACGAGCCCCGCCGGCTGATCCGGATCTCGATCACCGACGACCGGGCCAAGGCCCGCAACCTGCGCCGCGACCCCCGGGCCAGCCTGCACATCAGCTCGCCCGACGGCTGGGCCTGGACGGTCGCCGAGGGCGACGCCGAACTGTCGGACGTCGCGGCCGACCCCGGCGACGCCGCGGTCGAGGAACTGATCGATGTCTACCGGGCCGTCCAGGGCGAGCACCCCGACTGGGACGACTACCGGCGCGCGATGGT
The DNA here is from genome assembly GCF_015751755.1 of Actinomadura viridis. Lineage (GTDB taxonomy): Bacteria > Actinomycetota > Actinomycetes > Streptosporangiales > Streptosporangiaceae > Spirillospora > Spirillospora viridis. The sequence continues at coordinate 5,260,368 of NZ_JADOUA010000001.1, read as the reverse complement.
CGCCGACCGGCGCGTGGTCCTGCGGCTGCACGTCCACCGCGTCTACGGGCAGCCGCACCCCTGACTCAGGCAGCCGCACCTGAGGCGGCCGCACCCTTGAGGCCGCCTCCTACACCGGGGGTGGTAGCTCCCACCGGGCCGCTACCACCCCCGGCGTACGGCGGGAACCGCCGCGGACGCGATGCGCGGCGGGCGACCGTACCGGCACCGTCGGCGTCATGGGAACGACACCGACGACACCCCGGACATCCGAGAGGGCACCCGAGAGATCACCGGAGCCGCCGGTACCGGCGGCGCCACCGCCCGCGGCCCGCCGCACGACCCGCCGCGCGGCCCGGTCCCGGTTCTCGCCGCGCACTCGCAAGACCGTCCTGCTCCTGCACGTGATCACCTCCATGACCTGGCTCGGCCTGGACATCGGACTGCTCATGCTCAGCGTCACCGGCTTCGTCAGCGACGACCCCGTCACCCGGCGCACCGCCTACCTGTCGATGAACATGATCGGCGACACGCTGCTGGTCCCCGCGAGCCTGCTCGCCCTGGCCACCGGGGTCCTCCTGGGGATCGGGACCCCCTGGGGACTGGTCCGGTACCGCTGGGTGCTGACCAAGCTGGTGGTCACGATCATCACGGCGACGCTCACGATCTTCGCGTTGCGCGACGGGCTGCACGAGGCGGCGGCCGGGGTCCTGGCCGACCCGCCCAGCCCGGGCGAGGCCGGGGTGGGCCTGCTCGCCGCACCCCTGGTGTCCCTGACCTGCTACATCGGGATGACCGCGCTGTCGGTCTTCAAGCCCTGGGGCCGGACCCGCTGGGGACGCCGCCCCGCCGCCTCCGCGTGACGGCCGGGGGCGGCCCCGCGGGGGCGGACCGGCCCCCCGGCCGACCCTCTACCATCCAGCTATGGCGGAAGTGATCTCCCGGGACGGGACCTGGACGTTCGACGGCGAGGTCGTGCGGATCGTGCCCGGACATGATCGTTCCGTGCACCGGCTGCGCAAGGCGCTCGGCGAACTGGTGGTCCCGCTCCAGGGCGTCCGGGGCGTGGCCTACGAGCCCGGACGCAAGGGCGGGCGGCTGCGGCTGCGGCTGCGCGACGGCGCCGACCCGTTCACCCAGGCCGTCGCCGGCGCCCTGCCCGTACCGGCCGACCCCTACCGGCTCGCCGTGAGCGACGACCGCACCGGGGCCGCCGGGTTCTTCGTCGACGAGGTGCGCAACTCCCTGCAGATCTGGGAGGTCCCCGAGGGCCCCTGCGACCGCTACCTGATGCCGGGCCCCGGAGTGCCTCTCACGGCCGGCGCGGGGGACGGCACCGTCTCCTTCGACGGCGAACGCGTCCGCCTCGAATGGAACTGGCTCGCCAGCGGGGCCAAGTCCGCCGCGGGCACGCAGACGTTCGAGCTGAAGGACATGCTGGGCGTGGAATGGGCCGGTCGCCAAGGGAGCATGGAGTACGGCTACCTGCGCTTCAGGCTCCGCACCCCCGTGCCGGACCGTTCACCCGACGCGGACCCCCGCGCCCTGTCCTGGGGCGTCCAGCGCGAGGGAGGCAGCACGGCCCTGGTCGCCGCCGCCGTCACCGCCCGGCTCCCGCACCCCTACGCCCCGGCGGAACTCGCTCCCGCCGCGCCAGACGGGAACGCCGGGAACGCCGGCGGACCCGCACCCGCCGCCTTCTCCGGCGCCGACCCCGACGCCATGCTCCGCAGGCTGCGCGAACTCGGCGAGCTGCACCGGGAGGGCGTGCTCACCGACGAGGAGTTCTCCGCCGCCAAGCGCACCCTCCTCGGAATGTGACCCGGGCCGCGGCAGCCGGCCGCGGCAGCCCGGGCGCCAGGAGGGCGGGACGCGGACAAAGGTGCGGGCGGAGAGCACCCCGCAGTTCTCTCCGCCCGCACGTTCCGGTGGCCCCGCTCAGTCGAGGTCGGGGCCGTAGACCTCCCACAGTTCACCGGCGAAGAAGCGGCCGAAGGAAACCAGGGCCGCGGCGCCGCCGGGGCCCGCCGTACGGAAGGTCGTGAGCTGGCGGGCGAAGTCGGTCAGCTGGATGTGCAGCACGCCCGAGGCCAGGACCGGCACGCCCTCGTCGCCGCCCTCGTCCACGTGCCCCTCCAGTAGGTGCACGTAGAGCGTCGAGGTGTCCGGCCAGATCCGGGTGGGCGGGCCGTGCAGGACGTTCTTCTGGCCGGTGAGGGTGCGGGGCCGGCCCTCGCCGTCGGCGAAGTGCAGGCGGTACCTCATCAGGCGGCGATCCTCCGCGCCCCCCGGCGCGAAGAGGTTGAACCAGCCCCGCTGGACGGGCCGCCGGCCCCCGTGACCGGCGGCGTCCACCCACCCCTCGGCCCGAGCGGTGTGCTCGGGCTCGGCCAGGAAGCGATCCACGTCGTCGGCGGTGATGGTGAGCCGGAACGAGAACCGCTCGCGGCCCTCACCCTGCTCGCCCGCCCGCGGATCGGACGTCCCGTAGGTGATGAACCCCTTCATCTCCTCGGTGAACGACAGCGACGTACGGCCGGAGCCTTCCGGGGACGGTCCCCTGGTCTCCGGAAGGCCTCCCGTACCCGGACCGTACGCCGTGCCGTTCACCGCCCCGCCGGGCGAGCCGGTCCCCGCGACCGGCTCGGCCCCCGTAACGGCGGGGCGGGACTCACCCTCCAGGATCCGCGTGGCCATGCGGTCGGCCAGCGCGGCGATGGTGAGCGAGGGGTTCGGGCCCACCGGCCCCGGCATCGCCGCCCCGTCGGCGATGAAGAGACCGGGGAACCCGAACACCTCACCGAAGGCGTCGCAGACGCCCTCGACCGGGTGGTGGCCCATGGGGGCCCCACCCAGCGGATGGACCGTGATCACGCGCTTGCGGAACCACATCGGATTGTCGGCGTACTCCGCGCCCAGCACGTCGGCGATGCCCTGCATCGTCGTCCGCAGCCGGTCGAAGAGCGCCGCGCTCGACTCGGCGGTCCAGTCGGCGGTCAGACGCTCGTCCTTGAGCATCAGCCGCCCGTCCGCGGTGTCGCGGCCCATGCCCAGCAGCGGCAGCGAACTCACCGACAGCGCCCCGTCGCCGATGAGGTCGGCCAGCTCCTTGGACAGGTTGGTGTCGGGCGCGCCGGAGAAGAACTCGGTGAACCGGGCCCACAGGAACTTCACCGCCCGGTCGATCTGGTCGGCCAGGTCGAACGGCTGCACCATCCAGTCGACGAACGCCGGGTAGCCGCCGTCCTGGATGTAGGCGCCGCGCCCCGCCCCCGGGTGGCCGTCCAGCTCGTCCGGCAGCCGGATCGTGCTGGTGATGACCGGGCCGCGGCTGGCGTCCAGCGGACGGACCCGGTCACGGTCCCTGGCCTTCAGCAGGAAGGTCAGCAGGTCGCCGTTGCCGCTGAACCGGGAGCCCAGGGCCGGGCTCAGGCCGGGGAGGTCCCGGCGCGACTTCAGCAGCAGGTACGTCGTGCCGTAGGTGCCCGCGCCCAGGATCAGCCGGTCGCAGGTGATGGTGCGGACCGGGCCCTTGCCCGCCTTCCGCTCGACGTCGTGGTGGACGTAGTCGACCTCGTACCCGCCGCCCGGACGCGGGCGGATCCGCTTCACCTCGTGCGAGGTGCGCAGGTCCGCGCCGTGGTGCCGGGCCGCCGACAGGTAGTTGTGGTCCAGGGAGTTCTTGGAGCCGTCGTTGCAGCCGATGTCGCACTCGCCGCACAGGCGGCACGTGCGCCGGGAGACGCCGTGCAGGTTGCCGTAGCCGGGGTCGGCGATGGGCAGGCCCACCCCGGGGTCGGCGCCCCGTTCGGAGGCGAAGCTGACCGCCAGCGGCGCCAGCGACCAGTTGAGCCCCAGCTCGGCGGCGGCGTCCTGCATCGCGTGGGTCTTGGGGGTGTCGTCGAACGGCGCCCGGCCCAGGGGGTAGGGGGTGACGCCCATCATCTCCTCGACCCGCTCGTAGTAGGGGTCGAGGTCGGCCCGGGACACCGGCCAGGGCTCGTACTCACCGTCGGGGCCGTCGTTGACGAACCAGCGCTCGTCCTTACGGAGCAGGACGTTGGCGTAGATGAGGGAGCCGCCGCCCAGACCGGCGGACACGACCGAGTCGCACCCCTTGAAACGCCACACGTCGAACATGCCGTACAGGCCGGCGGCCGGGTCCCAGAACGCCCGGCCCATCTGCGAGGGCGAGCGGGGGAAGGAGCCGGGCGGGTACGGCCGGCCGCGCTCCAGCAGGACCACCGACCGCCCCGCCTCGGCGAGGCGGTAGGCGGCGACCGAGCCGCCGAACCCCGAGCCGACGACGACGGCGTCGACGTGCTCGGTGGCCACGTCCTCGGTCATCTCAGGCGGCCCTTCGGTCGGTGCTGTGCTTCTGGAAGTGCGCGACGATCCTCGGGTAGACGTCCCGGTGGGCGTTCTTGCCGAGGATCGGGTCGATGTGGCCGTAGCCCGGCAGGATCTCCAGCTCGTGCCGGCCCGGGACGATCCTGGACAGCAGCGCGTGGCACACCACGTTGGAGTCGGTGAAGATCCGGTTGTGGTCGCCGGTGGTGAACAGGATCGGCGTGGTGATCTCGGCGGCGCGGGCCAGGAAGTCGGTCGGCAGCGCCTTCAGCCGGGGGTCGCGCGGGTCGAAGCGCACCGCCCTGCCGGCCTTCACCATCTTGCGGATGTGCCGGTAGTAGTGGACGGTCGAGGCGCCGTTGAGATCGGCGAGCCGGTCGTGCGCGTGGGTCTCGGGCGCGAGGTTCTCGTGCATGAAGAAGCCGGGACGGCCGCTGGCCCACATGAAGCTCTGCATGTGGCAGGCCGACTCCTTGCACTCGGGGTGGAAGGCGGAGATGGCCTTGGCCATCAGCCACCGGCCGCTGAGCTTGGGCGCCTGCATGAACCGGGGGTCGATGTAGGGGGAACCCAGGACGTAGTCGGCGAAGTCGGGCCCGACCGCCATCTTGACCTTGGACCAGGCGGGCACCCGCGGGGTGAGCGAGACGCTGTTGACCACCAGGCTGGCCAGGTCGTCCTCGACCGCGCCGCCGAACAGGCTCATGCTGAACGACAGGGCGCCCAGGCAGTGGGCGAAGACGTGCACGCGGCGGTCGCCGATGTGGCGGCGCAGCTCGCGCATCGCGGCCGGGTAGTCGAACAGCGCGATGTCGTCCAGGGAGAAGCGGCGGGTGCCGGTGTTGTAGGGGAAGCGGTTGCTCATCCGGAAGTCGAGCGCCCACACGTCGCCGAAGCCGTTGTCCAGGAGATGGCTCACCATGTTGCGGATCTCGGGCATGACGAACAGATCGCTGGCGGAGGTGAGGCCGTGCATGAGCAGGACGACGTCGTCGCAGTCCTCGCGGTGGAAGCGCGACAGCGTCAGCAGCAGGTCGTCCTCGGTCGTGAACGGATGCAGCGACACCTCGGCGTCCGTGACGCCCTCTCCCGAGAAGCGTCGGATCTGGCGTGGCATTTCTCGCCCTCCCGGCTCAATGTCGGTCCAACGATGGCAGCCCCCTACGACGGAACGACATCGTGGAAAACCCGTATTCGCGGGCACGGGTCATGGGTGCCCGCGCCGGATTAGAGTCCGGTTTCGACCGGACGGTTCATTGTCGTCCGGATCATGAACCGAATCGACGCCGGGGGCCGCCGTGCCGGCGCCGTTCCGTCACGCGAGGGCGGGCGGGCGCGGCTCAGGAGTCGCGGCCGGCGGCACGGGCGTTGAGGGCGGTGGCCACCCCGACCCGCGAGGACACCCCGAGCTTGCCGAAGACCCGGGACAGGTGGGTCTCGACCGTCCGGACGCTGAGGAACAGCTTCTCGGCCACCTGCTGGTTGGTGCAGCCCTGGGCGACCAGGGTGGCGATCTCGTGCTCGCGGGGGGACAGGCCGAACGGCGCCTCGCCGCGCCCGCCCCGGCGGGGGGAGGCCACCCGGACGCCCAGCCTGCGCTGCTCGCGGACGGTCTGGGCCGACAGCGCCCGCGCGCCGCACGCGTCGAACAGCGCGACGGCGGCGCGGAGCCGCTCCCGCGCCCGGTCGCGGTCACCGGCGGCGTGATGCGCCAGGCCCGCGGTCAGCTCGGCGCGGCCGGCCTCGATCCGCCGGCCGGCGCCGGCCAGCAGCGCCCCGGCCTCGGTGGCCAGCGCGGCGGCGGCGGCCGGGTCCGACGGGCGGACGGCGTGCGCGCGGGCCAGCCGGACCAGCCCCGCGTCGGCCGGCAGCCCGAGGCCGCCCAGCATGTCGGCGATCTCCGCCCACCTGCCGGGATCGCCGCCCTTCTCCCGGCAGGACTCGACATAGGCCAGCATCTCGGCGCACGTCAGCAGGGTGGACGGGTCGAGCTGGGGCGCGGCGGGGTCGCCGCACGCCTCCAGGACGGCGACCGCGCCCTCGTCCGGCCGCCCGGCGTTGATCAGCGCGACCCCCCGGGCGTAGCGGGCCATGGCGCCCCACCACTCCCCGGCGCCCAGGTCGCCGCCGACCGCCTCCTCGCCCAGCCGCAGCGCCCGGTCGTGATCACCGGACCAGCTCGCGACCAGGCACTGCTGGGTGAGGCCGAAGACCAGTCCCTCGCCGGAACGCAGCAGACGGGCGGTCTCGGTGGCCTCCTCGGCCGCGTCCGACGCCTCGTCCAGCCGGCCCAGCAGCGTGTACGCCCGCGCCTGCGCGTTGAGCAGGTAGGTGATGTAGGACGTCTGCCCGGTGGCCCGCGCGATGGCGATGCTGCGCTCGATGCGGCGCAGCGCGTCGTCGTACCGGCCCATCATGATCTCGGTCCAGCACAGCCACGGCACGGTGTCCAGCGCCTCGGCGATATGGCTGTCGGGGGCGGCGGCGAAGACCCGTTCCGCGGCCTCGGCGTAGGCGACGGCGTCGGCCACGCGCCCGGCGGCGTAGGCGGGCAGCACCCGCAGGGAGGCGACCGCGACCCGCAGGCCCGGCTGCCAGTCGGGGGCGTTCTCGGGCATGCGGTCGAGCACCGCCTGGGCGCCGCGGATGTCGACGCGCATGAGCCGGTCGGCGACCAGGCGGACGCGCAGCAGGACGGCGGCGGGCGCCTGCGGGTCGGGGATGCGGTGCAGCTCGTCCAGGACGAGGGCGCGGGCCTCTTGGTGGCGGTCCAGCTGCCGTTCGATCACCGCGCACATCTGCACCGCGCGGGCGCGGCGGGCGTGGTCGTCGGGCGGCAGCAGGCGCAGCAGCGTCCGGGTGGTCTCGCGGCCCTCCACGAGCCGGCCGCTGACGGTCTGGGCGTGCGCCAGCTCGACCAGCAGCCGGACCCGGGGGAACGGGCCGTCCTCGTCGCCGGGCCCGGCCTCGGGCATGAGGCGCAGGGCGGCCTCCAGCCAGTGCGCGGCGGTCGCCGGGGCCTGCGGCGCCACCGTGCGGGCCGCCTCGACCAGCGTCGCGATCGCCTCCCGGTCGCCGAACCCGGCCGAACGCTCCACGTGGTGGGCGCGCAGCGTCGCCGGGGCGCCGAGCCCGGCCAGATGGCGGGCGATCCGGGCGTGCGCGGCCAGCCGCCAGCCGGCCGCGGCCGACCCGTACACCACGTGCCGGACCAGGGGGTGGCGGAACCGGAACCGCCCGGCCGCGGCAGGGCGGACCACGTCGCGGGCCACCAGGTCGTCGAGCGCGGCCAGCGCCTCGGTCTCGGGCAGCTGCGCGCCGGCGGCGGCCAGCGCCGGCTCGAACTCGTCGGCCGCCACCGCGGCGGCCCGGGCCACCAGCAGCGAGGTCTCGTCCAGGCCGCTCAGCTCGACCCGCAGAGCCGTGCGCACCGCGGGCGGCAGCTCGGTGATCTCGCCGAGGTCGGGCAGCGCGCCCCAGCGTTCGGCGCCGGTCTCCTCGGCGCGGGACGGCTCGGCCGCGCCCTCCTTGCGGGCCAGCGCCTCCAGGTAGAAGGGGTTGCCGCCGCTGGCCTCGTAGAGGGCCTGGCAGCGGGCGCGGGTCACGCCCGGGCCGAGGAACTCCTCGACCTCCGCCGGGGTGAACGGGTCGGCGGAGACGCTGACGCCGTGCTCGCCGGCGATGTCGACGAGGGTGGCCAGGTGCGGGGACGCCTGCGCCGGGCGGTAGGCGACGCCGATCAGCACCCGGGCGCGCGGCGGATGGCGCACCAGGTAGCCCAGCAGCTCGATGGAGGCGTCGTCGGCCCAGTGGACGTCGTCGAGCACCAGGACCAGGCCGTTGTCGGAGGCCAGCTCCTCCAGCAGGTGCCGGATGGCACGGTGCAACTGGTAGCGGGCGATGCCCAGGGGCCCCGGGCCGCCCTCCGCGTCCGCCGCGCCGGCGTCCGCGTCCGGGGCGAGCTGGGGGGCCGGGGCCTCCGCGTCGCCGTACGGGTCCGCGGCCAGGCCGGTCAGCGCGGGGAAGACGGTGGACAGCAGCCGCGCGGTCGCGGGGTTGAGGGCGGGACGGCGCTCCTCCAGCTGGTCGTCGAGCGCGTCGACCAGGGCGCCGAAGGGCATCTGCTGCTCGAACTCGGCGGCGCGGCCGGCCAGCACCGGGTGCTTGCGGGCCGCGGCGGCGTCGGCCAGCTCGCCCAGCAGCCGCGTCTTGCCCGCGCCCGGGTCGCCCGACAGCGCAAGGAAACGGAACGAACCGCCGGCCGCGGAATCGAGCGCCCCGTCCAGGACGCGCAGCGCCGTCCGCCGCCCGATGAGCGGGGTGTCGGCCCTCAAGCCCCCCGCGTGCCGGTCCGCGCTCCCCTCCATGTCCACACCCCAACAGTGACAGGCGGTCGATGCGTCCTGATCGTTCTGCTTGCGTACGTCTCGTGTGAGTCCCGGATCTCGCCGGGTCATAGTACTGATCGGTGGGCGGACGGAGTGGACGGCGCACCGGAATCCCGCCGTGGCCGGTGCGGGCCACGGTCGCCGGTGCGCCGGACGTCCCCGACGCTCCGGTCATGTGCTATCAACCGTCATCGGCGCGCCCGTGTCAACCGGGGCGGCCGAACCGGCCGGCGCGGTCCCATCCTCGCACCCGCGCCGGCGGTACGCCGGGCGAACCGGCGACCCGCGCGGCACGGGCGGGCGGCGGAGGCCCGGACGCCGGGTGAAGGCGCGGGTCAGCGCAGGCGGTCCGCCGCCTCGGCCCACGCGGCGGCGTCGCCGCCGGGCTCGTACCGGCGGAGCGTCTGGGTGCGCGCGACCAGGTCGCGCATCTCCGCCAGGTCGCCGACGACGCCGTGGGCACGGGCCTGGACGAGCACGTTGCCCAGCGCCGTGGCCTCGACCGGGCCGGCGACGACCGGCAGGCCGCAGGCGTCGGCGGTGAGGCGGCACAGCAGGTCGTTGCGGCTGCCGCCGCCGACCAGGTGGACGACCTCCACCTCCCGTCCCGACAGGCGCACCGCCTCCCGCAGGGTGCGCCGGTGCGCCAGGGCGAGGCTGTCCAGCACGCACCGGACGACCTCCGCCCGGGTGCGCGGCTCGGGGAACCCCCGCCGGACGCAGTGCGCGGCGATCCGCGACGGCATGTCGCCCGGCGGAAGGAACTCGGGATCGTCGGGGTCGACGAGCGAGCGCAGCGCGGGCACCCGTTCGGCCTCGGCGAGCAGTGCGGGCAGGTCGGGTGAGCCCCAGGCGCGCATCGACTCCTGCAGCAGCCACAGCCCCATCACGTTGCGCAGGTACCGGACGGTCCCGTCGACGCCGCCCTCGTTGGTGAAGTTGGCCTTGCGGCTCTCCTCGCCGAGGACGGGCGCGGGCAGTTCCACCCCGACCAGCGACCAGGTGCCGCACGAGATGTAGCCGAACCGGCCGGTGGTCGCGGGGACGGCGGCGACGGCCGAGGCGGTGTCGTGGGAGGCCACGGCGGTCACCGCGAGCCCGGCCGCGACCCCGGTCTCCTCGGCCACTTCCGGCCGCGGCCGTCCGATGACCTCGCCGGGCTCGCGCAGCCCGGGCAGCAGGCGGCCGGGGAGGCCGAGCCGCTCGATCAGCGTCCCGGACCAGACGCCCTCGCGGACGTCCAGGAGCCCCGTGGTGGAGGCGTTGGTGCGCTCGGCGCCGACCTGCCCGGTCAGCCAGAACGCCAGCAGGTCGGGGATGAGGAGCAGGGTCTCGGCCCGCTCCAGGTCCGCCCGGGCCGCCACCAGCTGGTAGACGGTGTTGAACGGCAGGAACTGCAGGCCCGAGACCTGGTAGAGCAGATCGTCGCCGACCTCGGCGCGGACCCGTTCCATGACCCCGTCGGTACGGGTGTCGCGGTAGTGCACGGGGTTGCCGAGCAGCGTGCCGTTCCCGTCCAGCAGGCCGTAGTCGACCGCCCAGGAGTCGATGCCCACCGAGACCAGTTCCGGAGGGGCGGCGCGCAGGCCGTCCAGCACGTTGCCGTAGAGGCCGAGCAGGTCCCAGTACAGGGTGCCGTTGGCCCGGACCGGGCGGTTGGGGAAGCGGTGCACCTCGGTGAGGTCGAGCGTTCCCGCGCCGATCCGGGCGGTCATCACGCGCCCGCTGGAGGCGCCGAGGTCGACGGCCGCGAAGGTGGGGGTGGTGGTCATGCCGGTGTGCCGATCATGCAGAGGGCGATCATGGTGAGGGCTCTCATGAGGCGGCGCTCACGAGACGAGCAGGACTTCCAGGGTGCGGGGGCCGTGCACGCCCTCCACCCTGGACAGCTCGATGTCGCTGGTGGCCGAGGGGCCGGAGACGAAGGTCAGCGGCCGGCGCGGGTCCAGGCGCTCCAGCGCCTCGGGGACGTCGGCGGCGACCTGCTCGGCGGTGACGACGATGAGGTGGTAGTCGGGGACCAGCGACAGCGCGCGCGGCCCCTGCCCCGGGCCGTGGTCCAGGACGATCGTGCCGGTCTCGGCGATGGCCGCCGCGCAGCCGGTGACGGCGCCGGCCAGCCCGTCCAGGTCCGCGACCGCCGGATCACGGGTGAGCAGGACGGGGTCGGCGTCGGCGAGCCACGCGGCGGGCAGTCCGCCGGGGACCGCGTGGGTGCCCGGCCGGGCCGCCAGCGCCGCGGCGACCGCGCCGGGCAGCTCCCCGGAGGTGACCCGGCGCACTCCGGCGCGGTAGTCGGCGACCCGTTCGGCGAACAGGTCCAGGATGCCGTCCTCGTGGTGACGGCGCAGGTAGGAACGGTCGATCGCGGCGTAGGACGCGGCGATCCCGGCGGCGTCCCGGGGCGGCGCGATGCGGTCGATCCGGCCGAGGATGTCGTCCCGCGCGCTCATTTCCCGCCCTCCTCGTTCCGGCCGCCGTCGGTGCGGGCCCACCAGGCCCGGAAGGACTCCCGCGGCGGCGCGGGCGCGTCCCTGGTGTCGGTCCACGCCTTCAGCGGGCCCGGCAGGCGGCGGATCCGCCCGCCGCGGCCGACCACCCATCGGCTCGCCGACGCCGCGCGCTGCGCCATCCCGAGCCGGGCGGGGGAACGCAGCGTCCAGCCGGCGATGCCCATCACCGCACGTTCCATCGGATGCTTGCGCGAGCTCTCCACGGCGCGGGCGCGCAGGTGCACCAGCACCTCGGGGATGTCGATGGCGACCGGGCACGCCTCGAAGCACGCCCCGCACAGCGACGAGGCGTACGGCAGCGAGGCGTCCACCGGCGACCCGATCCCGCGGATCTGCGGCGAGAGGATCGCGCCGATCGGCCCGGGATAGGGCGAGCCGTAGGCGTGGCCGCCGGCGCGGGAGTACACCGGGCACACGTTCAGGCACGCCGAGCAGCGGATGCAGCGCAGCGCCTGCCGTCCCACCTCGTCGGCCAGCGTGGCGGTGCGGCCGTTGTCCAGCAGCACCAGGTGGAAGTCGCGGGGGCCGTCGCCGGGGGAGATCCCGGTCCAGGTGGAGGTGTAGGGGTTCATCCGCTCGGCGGTGGAGGAGCGGGGCAGCGTCTGGAGGAAGACCTCCAGGTCCCGCCAGCTGGGCACCAGCTTCTCCACGCCCATCACCGAGATCAGCGTCTCGGGGAGGGTGAGGCACATCCGGCCGTTGCCCTCCGACTCCAGCACCACCAGGGTGCCGGTGTCGGCGACGGCGAAGTTGACGCCCGACACCGCGACCTTGGCCGACAGGAACTTGGCCCGCAGGTGGCGGCGCGCGGCCTCGGCCAGCTCGGCGGGGGAGTCCGACAGCCCGGCCGGGGCGTCCGGCATCTCGCGGCGGAAGATGTCGCGGATGTCGGCGCGGTTGCGGTGGATCGCGGGGACCAGGATGTGGGAGGGCCGGTCGTGGCCGAGCTGCACGATCAGCTCGGCCAGGTCGGTCTCGTAGGCGGTGATGCCCTCCTCGGCCAGCGCCTCGTTGAGCCCGATCTCCTGGGTGGCCATCGACTTGACCTTGACGACCTCGGTCTCGCCGGTGGCCTTCACCAGGTCGGCGACGATCCGGTTGGCCTCGGCGGCGTCGCGGGCCCAGTGCACGGTGCCGCCGGCCTCGGTGACCCGCTCCTCCAGGAGGCGCAGGTAGTGCCCGAGGTCGGCCAGCACATGGTCCTTGATCTGCCGGCCGGCCTCGCGCAGCGCCTGCCAGTCGTCCAGCTCGGCGACCGCGGCCTCGCGGCGGCCCCGGATGGTGCCGGTGGCGTGGGCGAGGTTGTGCCGCAGCCGGGTGTCGGCGACGGCGCGCCGCGCGGCCTCGGGGAAGGCGGGCATCCCCAGGTAGGTGGGCATGGCCGCCTCGCCGCCGGTGGGCTTCGCGCCGGCCTTCCGGGGCGCGGCGGGGTCTGTCGCGTGCTGGTGCTTCATGCGCGGTCGTCCTCCGTGGCGGCGAGGACCTCGGCCAGGTGCACGGTCCGTACCCCGGACCGGGTCCGCGTGAGCGCGCCGCCGATGTGCATCAGGCAGGAGTTGTCGGCCGAGCACAGCGCCTCGGCCCCGGTGGAGCGCACGTTGGTCACCTTGTCGGCGCACATGGCCGCGGACACCTCCGAGTTCTTCAGCGCGAACGTCCCCCCGAACCCGCAGCACTCGGTCGCCTCGGGCAGCTCGACCAGGTCGATGCCGCGCACCTCGCGCAGCAGCCGCAGCGGCCGGTCGCCCACGTGCAGCATCCGCAGCGAGTGGCAGGTCGGATGGTAGGTGACGCGGTAGGGGAAGTAGGCGCCCACGTCGGTCACGCCGAGAACGTCCACCAGGAACTCCGACAGCTCGTAGACCTTGGGGACCACCTCGGCGACCCGGCCGGACAGCCCGCCGTCACCCTCCTCGACGGCGATCTTGGGGTGCCAGTCGCGGATCATCGCCGCGCAGGAGGCCGAGGGGGTCACCACCGCCTCGTACCCGGCGAACGCCTCGGCGAAGCCGCGCACCATCGGGACCGTCTGGCGCCGGTAGCCGGTGTTGAAGTGCATCTGGCCGCAGCAGGTCTGCGCGGTGGGGAAGTCCACCTCGTGGCCGAGCCTGCGCAGCAGCCGGACCGACGCCTGGCCGGTGCCGGGGAACATCGTGTCGTTCAGGCAGGTGACGAACAGCGCGATCTTCATAGTGGCCCTCCCTGGGCGCCGGCGCCCTCGCGGCGGCTGGAGTCGCGCACGACCAGCTCCGGCTGGAACATGACCTGCTGGTGCGCGTGCCCGTCAGGATCATCGCACTCCTCCAGCAGCAGTTCGGTGGCGATCCGCCCCAGCTGGTAGGTGGGCTGGCGCACCGAGCTCAGCGGGACCGCCGCGGCGGCCGAGAACTCGATGTCGTCGTACCCGATGAGGGCCACGTCGGTCGGCACCTTGACGCCCGCCTGCAGCAGCACCCGCATGACCCCCAGCGCGAGCAGGTCGTTGGCGCAGAAGATGGCGTCGGGCAGCGATCCGTCGGCCAGCAGCCGGCGGGCCGCCTCCTGCCCGGCGCGCGCGTTCATCGCCGGCACCGTCAGCTCCCGCATCGCCTCGCGGCCCAGGTCCGCGGCGCGCAGCGCCCGCAGCGCGCCCTTGCGGCGGTCGGCGCACTGCCGCAGCGCCGCCGGGCCGGTCACGAACGTGAGGGTACGGGCGCCCTCGGCCAGCAGCTGGCCGACCGCCAGCTCGCCTCCGGCCACGTCGTCGACCGCGACCGAGCACTGGTTGGCGCGCGGGGTGGGGTGGTCGAGAAGGACGACCGGCACGCCGCGCTCGCGCAGCCGGTCGGCGTTCTTCCCGTCGTCGCCCACGGGGGTGAGCAGGACGCCGCGCACCCGCTGCTCGGCGAACACCCGGATGTTGTGCTGCTCGCGCTCTCCGGACTCGGCGGAGGAGGACAGCAGCACCGCGTAGCCGCGCTCGCTGGCGACGTCCTCGACCCCGCGGGCCACGTCGGTGAAGAACGGGTTGGCCAGGTCGAGGACCATCAGCCCGACCGTGCTGCTGTGCCCGGCGCGCAGGGTGGAGGCCGAGCCGTTGCGGACGAAGCCCAGCTCCCGGATCGACCGCTCCACCCGGGCGCGGGTCGCCGCGGCCACCCGCTCGGGCCGGTTGAGCACGTTGGAGACCGTGCCGGGGGACACTCCCGCATGCTCGGCGACCTGTTTGATCCCCACGGTGCCCACGCTGTGCCCCCGGTCTCGTTCCGCTGGTGTGCCGCGCTCACTCTGGGTCATGTGTTTAAAACGTGTCAACCCCGTGGTCGGAAGTTCCCCCAGGGCACCGCCGCGTTCCGGGGGCCTCCGCACGCATCCGGCAAAGATCTCTTTTCCCCGATGGCGTCGGGGTTCACGGCCTCTCACCGGGGGGTTCCGCGGCAAGAGCCTCTTGACGAGTGCTTCGGCTCACATCTAGCGTCCTCCGCAACATCGCGTTAAAACGTTTTTCATCATCCGGTTACAGATCACCCCAGCGAGGAGGGTGGCCGTGAGCGCACCCGCTCGGTCGGCGCCGCCGACATTGGCACTGGTCAGCGTGAGCAAGTCGTTCGGCGCCGTCAAGGCCCTGCAGGGCGTCACCTTGGAGCTGCGCGCCGGCGAGGTGCACGCGCTGGCCGGCGAGAACGGCGCCGGCAAGTCCACCGTCGTCAAAACGTTCGCAGGCGTGCACCGGCCCGATTCGGGCGAGGTGCTCGTGGACGGAGAACCGGTGGTCTTCCACGGGCCCGCCGACGCGCAGCAGGCGGGCGTCGCGGTCATCTACCAGGAGCCCACCCTGTTCCCCGACCTGTCGGTCGCGGAGAACATCTTCATGGGCCGGCAGCCCCGCACCGGGCTCGGCCGCATCGACCGCCGCGCCATGCACGAGCAGACCGCCGAGCTGTTCGCCCGCCTCGGCGTCGCGCTGGAGCCGCAGCAGCCCGCCCGCGGCCTGTCGATCGCCGACCAGCAGGTGGTGGAGATCGCCAAGGCCATCTCCCGGGACGCCCGGGTGCTGATCATGGACGAGCCGACCGCCGCGCTGACCGGCCAGGAGGTCGCCCGCCTGTTCACGGTGACCCGCACCCTCAAGGAGCAGGGCTGCGCGATCCTGTTCATCTCGCACCGGCTCGAGGAGATCTTCGAGCTGTGCCAGACGGTCACCACGCTGCGTGACGGCACCTACATCGCCACCGAGCCGGTCGCCGGGCTCACCCCCGACGACCTGGTCCAGCGGATGGTCGGGCGCGAGCTCGGCGCGCTGTACCCCAAGCAGGAGGTCACCCCCGGCGAGGTCGTGCTGAAGGTGTCCCGGCTGACCCGTGAGGGCGCGTTCACCGACGTGTCCTTCGAGGTGCGGCGCGGCGAGATCGTCGCGCTGGCCGGGCTGGTCGGCGCGGGCCGCAGCGAGGTCGCCCGCGCGATCTTCGGGGTGGACCGCTGGGACGCCGGGAGCGTCGAGGTGGCCGGCAACGCGCTGCCGGCCGGCAGCCCCACCGCGGCGATGTCGGCGGGCGTCGCGCTCGTCCCCGAGGACCGCCGCCAGCAGGGCCTGGTCATGGACATGTCCATCGAACGCAACATGGGCCTGACCCAGCTGCGCTCGCTGCGCCGCGCCACCGGCCGCGGCCCCCTGATCTCCCGCAAGGTGGAACGGGACCGCGCCGCCGACTGGGCGCTGCGCCTCCAGCTGAAGTACGCCCGCCTCACCGACACCGTCGGCGTGCTGTCGGGCGGCAACCAGCAGAAGGTCGTGCTGGCCAAGTGGCTGGCCACCGAGCCGGCCGTGCTGATCGTCGACGAGCCCACCCGCGGCATCGACGTCGGCACCAAGGCCGAGGTGCACCGGCTGCTGTCGGAGCTGGCCGGGCAGGACCTGGCGGTGCTGATGATCTCCTCCGACCTGCCCGAGGTGCTCGGCATGGCCGACCGGGTGCTGGTGATGCACGAGGGCCGGCTGACCGCCGAGATCTCCCGCGCGGACGCCACCGAGGAGACCGTCATGGCCGCGGCGACCGGCCGCGCCGGTCACGGCTCCGGAAGGGCGGCCTGACACCGATGACCGTACTCGCCGAAACCCCTACCAAGCCCCCCTCCGGGCCGCCGTCCACCGGCAACGGCCGGCTGGTCGACCTGGTGCTGCGCGCCCGCGAGCTGAGCATCGCCGGGGCCCTGGTCGTCCTGGTGGTCGCCACCACGATCGCCAACCCCCGGTTCCTGTCCGCGCAGGGCGTGGAGGACATCTTCCTCAACGCCTCCATCCTGGCCCTGCTCGCGGTCGGCCAGACGATGGTCGTGGTCACCCGCAACATCGACCTGTCGGTCGGGTCGGTGGTCGGGCTGGTGGCGTTCGTCACCGGCAAGTTCGCCGCCGGCACCGACCGCAACGTGCTGCTGGTGATCCTGCTCGGCCTGCTCATCGGCGCGCTGTGCGGGCTGGTGAACGGCCTGCTGGTCAGCTTCTGCCGGGTGCCCGCCCTGGTGGTCACCCTGGGCACGCTGTACGTGATCCAGGGGATCGACCACTACGTCGCGCACGGCGAGCAGATCAGCGCCTCCGACCTGCCCTCCTCCGTCCTGGCCCTGGGCAACGACGCGCTGCTGGGGATCCCGTACCTGCCGATCATCACCGTGGTGGTCATGCTCGGCATCGGGTTCTACCTGCGCTCCTACTCCTCGGGCCGGGAGTTCTACGCGATCGGCTCCAACCCCGAGGCCGCCCGCCTGGCCGGCGTCCCGATCCGCCGCCGGGTGCTCTCCGCCTACCTGGTCAGCGGCGTGCTGGCCGGCCTGGCCGGGGTGCTGTGGCTGGCCCGGTTCGGCACCGTGGTCGCCGACGCCGCCAACGGCTGGGAACTGAAGGTCGTCAGCGCGGTCGTGGTCGGCGGCGTCGCCATCGTCGGCGGCGTCGGCACCGTGTACGGCGCGGCGCTGGGCGCCCTCCTCCTCACCACCATCGGCAGCGTGCTGGTGGTGCTCAAGGTCAACCCGTTCTGGCAGGACGCCATCACCGGCGTGCTGCTCCTGCTGGCCATCAGCGTGGACCGGCTGCTGGCCCTGCGCGTCACCCGGACGCTCAAGGCCAAGTCCAGGTCCAGGCGAGGCCGCCGCCGCGCCAACGGCAACGGCAACGGGAACGGCGCGGGCGACGCCGCCGGCGGCGGCCCGGCGGCCACGGCGGCGGCCACCGCCAAGGAAGAAGGGAACGCCCGCGATGAAGTTTGACGCACGCGGACTGATCCGCTGGGAGACCGCCGTCACCGCGCTGCTGGTGCTGGTCTTCGTGGGCGGCGCCGGGGTCTCCCCGGACTTCGCCAACGGCGACAACCTCTCGTTCGCGCTCGGCGACCTGAGCGAGATCGCGCTGATCGCGCTCCCGATGACCCTGCTGGTGGTGTGCGGCCAGGTGGACCTGTCGGTCGCCTCGGTGCTGGGCCTGTGCAGCGCCCTGACCGGATGGCTGTGGAACGCCGGCTGGGCGATCGAGACGATCATCCCGCTGGTGCTGGTGGTCGGCGTGGTCTGCGGACTGATCAACGGCCTGCTGGTCACACGCCTCGGCCTGCCGTCCCTGGCGGTGACCATCGGCACGATGACGCTCTACCGCGGCCTGGCGTACGTGGTGCTGGGGACCGAGGCCATCGCCCAGTTCCCGCAGCGCTACACCGACCTGGCCACCACCTCGGTCCCGGGCACGCCCATCCCGTACCCGATCGCGCTGTTCGCCCTGCTGGCCATCGTGACGGCCGTGGTGCTGCACGCCACCGGCCTCGGGCGCTCCCTGTTCGCGATCGGCTCCCAGGAGGACGCCGCCTACTTCGCCGGCATCCGGGTCAAGCGGATCAAGCTGGTGCTGTTCGTGGTCTCCGGGGTCGTCGCCGGGTTCGCCGGGATCGTGTTCACGCTGCGCTACGGCAGCGCCCGCGCCGACAACGGCCTCGGCCTGGAACTCACCGTCATCGCCGCGGTCCTGCTGGGCGGCATCGACTTCGACGGCGGCAAGGGCACCCTCGGCGGCGTCATCGCCGCGGTGCTGCTGATCGGCCTGCTGCGCAACCTGCTGATGCTCAACGACGTCTCCACCGAGATCCAGTCGATCGTCACCGGCCTGCTGCTGATCGTCTCGGTCCTCACCCCACGGCTGATCGCCGTGGTGCGCGAGTCCCGAGCCAAGGGCGGGGGCGCGCGACCCGCGTCCCCCGCCCCGGCGGCCTCGTCCTGACCCGTGCACCCGTCCCCGACCTCTGGACAGCCCCCCGCCGCCACCCTCCCCACCACCCCCGAAAGGCAAAGATCATGACCGTCCGTGTGCGGATGCCGCGCTTCGCCGCGATGGCCACCGTCAGCGCGCTGGCCCTCTCGCTGGCCGCCTGCGGTGGCACGACCAAGGACTCCGCCTCCTCCAACGGGAACGGCACCGCCGCCGGCGGGCAGGCCTCGGCCAACCCCAACGCCCCGATCAAGAAGGGACTGAAGATCGCGTTCCTGCCCAAGCAGGTCAACAACCCCTACGAGACGATCGTCGACAACGCCGGCATCGCCGCGGCCAAGGAGTACGGCGGCGAGGCCAAGGAGGTCGGCCCGTCCGACGCCTCGGCCTCCTCGCAGGTCTCCTACATCAACACCCTCGTCCAGCAGCGGCACGACGCGATCCTGATCGCGGCCAACGACGAGAACGCGGTGTGCGGCCCGCTCAAGGCGGCCATGGCCAAGAACGTCAAGATCGTGGCCTACGACTCCGACACCGCCAAGGACTGCCGGAACCTGTTCATCAACCAGGCCAGCTCCGAGGAGATCGGGCGCAGCCAGGTCAAGCTGCTGAGCGACCAGATCGGCGGCAAGGGCGAGATCGCGATCCTGTCGGCGACCGCCAACGCCACCAACCAGAACACCTGGATCAAGTTCATGCAGGACGAGCTGAAGAAGCCGGAGTACTCCGGCATGAAGCTCGTCAAGATCGCCTACGGTGACGACGACGACCAGAAGTCGTTCCAGCAGACCCAGGGCCTGCTGCAGGCGTACCCCAACCTCAAGGGCATCATCTCCCCGACCACCGTCGGCATCGCCGCCGCCGCCCGCTACATCGGCGGCTCCAAGTACAAGGGCAAGGTCACGCTGACCGGCCTGGGCACGCCCAACCAGATGCGGCAGTTCGTCAAGGACGGCACCGTCAAGCAGTTCGCGCTCTGGGACCCCAAGAACCTGGGCTACCTGGCCTCCTACGCCGCCGCCGCGCTGGCCTCCGGCCAGATCACCGGTGCGGAGGGTGAGAAGTTCAAGGCCGGCAAGCTCGGCGAGCGCACCGTCGGCGCCAACGGCGAGGTCATCCTCGGCCCGCCGACCGTCTTCGACGCCAAGAACATCGACCAGTACAACTTCTGACCTCCCGCCCCCGCCGTGGCCGCGTTCCCGGCCGTGCGGCCGGCCGCTCCGGCGACCGGCCGCCGGTCACCGGTCACGGCGGGGAGGGCCGGTCCACCCAGAGGGAGATCCTCGTGAAACGCGTCTGCTTCCTGCTCAAGGTGAAGCAGGACCGCCTGGAGGAGTACCGGGAGCGGCACGCCGCGGTCTGGCCGGAGATGCGGGCCGCGCTCCGCGACACCGGTTGGCGCAACTACTCGCTCTTCCTGCGCGAAGACGGCCTCCTCGTCGGCTACCTGGAGACCGACGACTTCGAGGCGGCCCTGGACGGCATGGAACGCACCGACGTCAACGCGCGCTGGCAGGCCGAGATGGCGCCCTTCTTCGAGGACCTGGACGGCCGCCCCGACGAGGGGATGCGGCCGTTGACCGAGGTCTTCCACCTGGACTAGAGGATTCGGAGAGGAACCCCCGTGACCGACATCAGCGCGGCGAAGGACGCCCTGCGCCGTCAGCACATCGAGACCCCCTCGTGGGCGTACGGCAACTCCGGCACCCGGTTCAAGGTGTTCGCCCAGCGCGGCGTGCCGCGCACCCCGCAGGAGAAGATCGACGACGCGGCCCAGGTGCACCGCTTCACCGGAGTGGCTCCCAGCGTCGCCCTGCACATCCCGTGGGACACCGTGGACGACTACGGCGCGCTGGCCGCCTACGCCAAGGAGCGGGGCGTCCAGATCGGCGCCATCAACACCAACGTCTTCCAGGACGACGACTACATGCTGGGCAGCGTCACCAACCCTGACCCGGCCATCCGGCGCAAGGCGCTGGACCACCTGCTGGAATGCGTCGACATCATGGACGCCACCGGCTCGCGCGACCTGAAGCTGTGGTTCTCCGACGGCACCAACTACCCGGGCCAGGACGACATCCGCGCCCGCCAGGACCGCATGGCCGAGGCCCTGTCCGCGGTGTACGAGCGGCTCGGCGACCACCAGCGGTTCCTGCTGGAGTACAAGCTGTTCGAGCCGGCGTTCTACACCACCGACCTGCCCGACTGGGGCACCTCGTACGCGCACTGCCTCAAGCTCGGCCCCAAGGCCCAGGTCGTGGTGGACACCGGGCACCACGCGCCCGGCACCAACATCGAGTTCATCGTGGCGTTCCTGCTGCGCGAGGGGAAGCTGGGCGGCTTCGACTTCAACTCGCGCTTCTACGCCGACGACGACCTGATGGTGGGCGCGGCCGACCCGTTCCAGCTGTTCCGGATCATGCACGAGGTCGTCCAGGGCGGCGGCTACGACCCCGAGACCGGGGTGGCGTTCATGCTCGACCAGTGCCACAACATCGAGCCGAAGATCCAGGGGCAGATCCGGTCGGTGATGAACGTCCAGGAGGCCACCGCCAAGGCGCTGCTGGTGGACACCGCCGCGCTGCGCGCCGCCCAGGGCTCCGGTGACGTGCTGGGCGCCAACGCGGTGTTCATGGACGCCTACAACACCGACGTCCGGCCGCTGCTGGCCGAGCTGCGCGAGGAGATGGGCCTGGACGCGGACCCGATCGCCGCCTACCTGGCCTCCGGCTACTACGAGAAGGTCATCGAGGAGCGCAAGGACGGCCAGGCCGCCGGATGGGGCGCCTGACCATGGCCATCACCCCCCGAAAGGCCGTGGTCCTGGGCGCCGGAGCCCTGCTCGTCACCGTCCTGGGCGGTGGCGGGCAGGCGGTGGCGCTCACCCCCCGGAACGCGCCCGCGAACGCCACCGCGCCCGCCGTCCAGGCTGCTGCGGCGCCCGCCCTGGAGCGGCTGAGCGACACGCAGCTGGACGCCCGCGCGCTCTACTTCGTGTCCTACGACGGGCTGGTCAACAACGCCTCGTTCCAGCAGAGCGGCATCCTCACCTACGCGGGCTACCAGTACGCCGGGTGGTATTCGGCCGACAGGAGTGCCGTCATCGCGCGGCGCCACCTGCCGAACGGGCCGTGGAAAGCGGTGACGCTGCCGCACAAGCTCACCGTGAACGACTCCCACAACGTGATCTCGATGGGGGTCTCGCCGCAGGACGGCCGCCTGCACGTGGCGATGGACACCCACAACAACCAGGTCTTCTACGTCAAGTCCGAGCCGGGCCTGGCGTCCGAGCCGTCCCCGAGCCGCTGGGACGCGGGCCGGTTCGGACCCGTCCAGCGCACCCTGGACGGCACCGACCTCGGCTCCATCACCTACCCGCAGTTCGCCGTCACGCCCGAGCGCAGGCTCCAGCTCGTCTACCGCACGGGCGGGTCCGGCAACGGCACCAACGAGATCGCCGAGTACGACGGCGGCACCTGGGCCAAGCTCGGCAAGTGGTCCAGCGCCGCCGGGACGTACACGGGCAACGGCCAGACCAGCAACGCCCGCAACATGTACGTGCACGGCGTCACCTACGGCAAGGACGGCCGCCTGCACGCCGCGTTCACCTGGCGCGAGCAGAACTTCGGCGTCCTGTGCCACCGGGGCGGGCTGTCCAACCACGACACCGGCTACGTCTACTCCGACGACCGCGGCCGTACCTGGCGCAACGACGCGGGACGGCAGGTGGCCGCCACCGGCACCCAGGACCTGGTCGCGCTGGACGACGAGGGCCTGGTCGTCGACCCGATCGACCCGAACCACGCCCTCATGAACCAGGAGAGCCAGGCCGTGGACGCGGCCGGCAACCCGCACGTGATCATCAGTTACGTGCCGGGCCGGTTCACCCAGTGCGTCACCGACTTCGTCGCCCAGCGCAAGGCGTACTCGCGCGCCTTCCACCTGACCCGCGACGCCGCCGGGAAGTGGCGCAAGATCGAGATCCCGGTGCCGAACGAGGCGTTCGGCCGCTCCAGGATCGTCTTCGACAGGTCCGACAACGCCTACGTGATCATGCCGTTCGGCCGCGTGGTCGCCGCGAGCAAGGCCACCGGCTGGACCGACTGGAAGCTGCTGTACGACGGCACGTTCGACGAGGACGGCCGCACCCTCAACGCCTTCGGCGAGGTGCTGGTCGACGACTCGCGGGTGGCGTCCGACGGCGTCCTGTCGGTGATGTACCAGCGCAGGTCGACCGGAACCACCCCGTCCCCGATCCGCGTCATCGACTTCCGGCTCGGATGAGACCCGGCTGACCAAGGAGCCACCTGGAATGCGCCCCACCCCGGCACCGCCACGGCCCCACCGAGCGACCTCCCTCCTGTCCCTCCGGCCCACCCTCAGGCGCCGCGGCACCGCGGCCCTGGTCGCCGCCGGGCTCGTGCTCGCCGCCGCCGCGCCCGCGCAGGCGCGCGAGGAGTCCGCGCTGCGCGTGACCGGCCTGGAGACCGAGCACGCCCCCACCCCGATCGCCGTCGCCGACCCCAGGCCCCGCTTCGGCTGGCTGCTGAAGGCCGCCGAACGCGGCCAGCGGCAGACCGCCTACCGCGTGTCCGTCGCCACCGCCGAGGGCGGCCGTACCGTCTGGGACTCCGGCGCGGTGACCGGCGCCCGCCCCTACGACGTCCGCTACGGCGGCCCGGCGCTGGACCCCGCCACCCGCTACACCTGGCGGGTCAAGGTCGCCGACGCGCGCGGGCGCTGGACCGGCTGGAGCAAGGCCACCTGGTTCGAGACCGCACTGGCCAAGGACGGGTGGCGCGGGTCCTGGATCGGCGCCCCCGGTGACGCCCCCACCGCGCCGGACCTGAACGGCACCAGCTGGATCTGGTACCCGGAGGGTGACCCGGCCACCAGCGCGCCCGCGGGGTCCCGCTACTTCCGGGGGACGTTCGACCTGGCGTCGGTTCCGGACGGGGCGCGCCTGGTGATGACCGCCGACGACGGCTTCACCGCCTGGGTCAACGGTGCCGAGGCCGGGGGCCGCGACCCCGACCCGGCGGCGGAGAACTGGCGGCGTCCCATCGTGGTCGACGTGACCGCCAAGCTCCGCCAGGGCCGTAACGTCATCGCCGTCAAGGCCACCAACGGCAGGGAGAGCCCCGCGGGGCTCCTCGGCCGCCTGGAGCTGCCCGGCCAGGCCCCGGAGCACTTCGACACCGCCGGATCGTGGCGTTCCACCGACCAGGAGCCGTCCGGTTCCTGGCAGGCCCCGGACCACGACGACGCCTCGTGGGCCCAGGCCAAGGTCCTGGCCGCCTGGGGCAGCGGCCCCTGGGGCAGGGTGACCGCCGAGAAGCCCACCCTTCCCGAGCCGCTGCTGCGCCGGGACTTCACCGTCCCCGGCAAGCGGATCGCCAAGGCCCGCCTGTACGCGGCGGGCGCCGGGTACGTCGAGCTGAGCCTGAACGGGCGCCGGGTCGGCGACGAGGTCCTCCAGCCGGGGTTCGTCCGCTACGACAAGCGCGTCCAGTACGTCACCCGCGACGTCACCTCGATGCTGCGCGGCGGCGGCAACGTGCTCGGCGCCCGCCTCGGCCGCGGCTTCTACGGCATGACCCAGCAGAACGTCTGGAACTGGCACGACACCCCCTGGACCGCCGAGCCGCGGCTGCTGGCCCAGCTCGTGGTCACCTACGCCGACGGCACCTCCCAGACCGTCGCCACCGACGGGCGGTGGCGCTACGCCGAGGGCCCGGTGCGGTTCGACTCCCTTTACGGCGGCGAGACCTACGACGCCCGCGAGGAGAAGCCCGGCTGGGACCGCCCCGGCTTCGACGCCTCCTCCTGGAAGAACGCCGCCACGCGCCCAGCGCCCGCGGCCACGATCGTCCCCGAGGAGCACGAGCCGATCAGGGTCACCGACACCCTGCGCCCGGTCTCGGTCACCAACCCCAAGCAGGGCACCTACGTCTTCAAGCTGCCGCGCAACATCGCCGGCTGGGCCCGCGTCCGCCCGCAGGGTCCCGCGGGCACGACGGTCGGGCTCAAGTACGGCGAGCGGCTCAACGACGACGGCACGGTCCGGGCCGACAGCGGCCACGTCACCGGGCGGTTCCAGATCGACGAGTACGTGCTGGCCGGCCGCGGCGAACCCGAGAGCTGGGAGGCCCGTTACACCTACAAGGGCTTCCAGTACGTCGAGGTCACCGGCTGGCCGGGCGAGGCCCCCACCGCCGACGACCTGGACGGCCGCGAGGTGCGCAGCGACCTGCGTCCGGCCGGGACGTTCCGCAGCTCCAACGAGCTGTTCGACACGATCAACACGATCACCCGGCAGACCGTGCTCAACAACTGGCACGGCATCCCGACCGACACCCCGATGTACGAGAAGAACGGCTGGACCGGCGACGCCCAGCTCATGGCGCCGATGGAGATGGCCGAGTTCGACCTGCGCCGGCTGTTCACCAAGTGGATGACCGACCACGGCGACAGCCTCGGCTCCGACGGGCTCGTCCCGGCGATCGTCCCCGACAACGGGTGGGGCCTGGGCCCCGGCTGGCCCTCGCCGCCGTGGCACGCCTCGTTCACCGTCGTCCCCTGGCTGATGTACGAGCGGTACGGCGACCGTGACGTGCTGGCCGCCAACTACCCGGCCATGCGCCGCTACCTGGACGGCTGGCTCACCCGTTCCAGCGACGGCATCTACCCCAGCCAGCTGAACGACTACCTGGCCCCCGGGTACGGCGGCAACACCCCCGAGGACATGCGGCTGCACGGCACCGCCTACACCTACTCCAACTCGCTGATCATGGCCGACATCGCCCAGGTCCTCGGCCGCGCCGACGACGCCGCCCGCTACCGGGCCGCCGCCGCGACGATGAAGGACGCCTTCAACCGGGAGTTCCTGCGCGGCGACGCCTACGTCACCCGGACCGACCCCGGCTACCGGCAGACCTCGGCGCTGATCGCGCTCGCCCTCGGCCTCGTCCCGGACGGTTCGGAGAAGGCCGTCACCGACCGGCTCGTCCGCGACGTCCGGGAACGCGGCGACCACCTCAACACCGGGGCGCTGGGCACCAAGTACCTGCTGACCCAGCTGACCAGGCGGGGCCACGGCGAGCTGGCCTACCGGGTCGCGAACCAGCGCACGTACCCGAGCTGGGGCTACTGGGTCGACAACGGCGCCACCACGCTGTGGGAGCGCTGGGACCTGGACGCCCGGTCCCGTGACCACGTCTTCCTCGGCGGCGCCATCGGCGAGTGGTTCTACGAGGACCTGGCCGGGATCCGGCCGGCCGCGCCCGGCTACGACCAGATCACCGTCGCGCCCCAGCCGCTGGGCGACCTGACGTCGGTGAACGCCACCACCCGTACCCCGCACGGCCCGGTCTCGGTCCGCTGGAAGCGGTCCGGCTCCGGATTCGCCCTGGAGGTGGACGTCCCGGTCGGCGCCACCGCGCGGATCGAGCTGCCCGCCGCGTCGGCGGAGCGGGTCACCGAGGGCGGGCGGGACGTGACCTCCGCGCAGGGCGTGCGCGTCCTGGGCACCGGGCAGGGCCCCAACGGAGGCGTCGTCCGGCTGGAGGCCGTCTCCGGCTCCTACAGATTCCACGCACGCAAGTGAGGAGATATCCCATGACCGCCACTCCACCCGAGGTGGAGCAACTGCTGGAGCGGGCCCACACCCTGGGCTCCGACCCGCGCAACACCAACTACGCGGGCGGCAACGCCTCGGCCAAGGGCACCGTCACCGACCCCGTGACGGCCCGGGACATCGAGCTGATGTGGGTCAAGGGCTCGGGCGGCGACCTGGGCACCCTCACCGAGGCGGGACTGGCCGTGCTGCGGCTGGACCGGATGCGCGCCCTGGTGGACGTCTACCCCGGCGTCGAGCGCGAGGACGAGATGGTCGCCGCGTTCGACTACTGCCTGCACGGCAAGGGCGGCGCCGCGCCGTCCATCGACACCGCCATGCACGGCCTGGTGGACGCCGCGCACGTCGACCACCTGCACCCCGACTCGGGGATCGCGATCGCGACCGCCGCCGACGGCGAGGAGCTGACCCGCCGGATCTTCGGCGACCGGGTGGCGTGGGTGCCGTGGCGGCGTCCCGGGTTCCAGCTGGGCCTGGACATCGCCGCCATCAAGAAGGACAACCCCCAGGCCATCGGGGTGATCCTCGGCGGCCACGGCATCACCGCCTGGGGCGCGACCAGCGCCGAGTGCCAGGCCGGCGCGCTGGAGATCATCCGTACCGCCGAGGCGTTCATCGCCGAGCACGGCAAGGCCGACCCGTTCGGCCCGGTGGTGCACGAGACGCTGCCGGAGGCCGAGCGGCACGCCCGCGCGGCGGCGCTGTTCCCGCTGGTGCGGGGGCTGGCCTCCACCGACCGCCCGCAGGTGGGGCACTACACCGACAGCCCCGAGGTGCTGGACTTCGTCTCCCGCGCCGAGCACCCGAGGCTGGCGGCGCTGGGCACCTCCTGCCCGGACCACTTCCTGCGCACCAAGGTCGCCCCGCTGGTCCTGGACCTGCCGCCGGACGCGCCGCTGGAGCAGGTGGCCGACCGGCTGCGCGAGCTGCACGCCCGGTACCGGGACGACTACGCCGCCTACTACGCCCGGCACGCCACCGAGGACTCCCCGGCGATGCGGGGCGCGGACCCGGCGATCGTGCTGGTCCCCGGCGTGGGCATGTTCAGCTTCGGCGCGAACAAGCAGACCGCGCGGGTCGCCGGCGAGTTCTACGTCAACGCGATCAACGTGATGCGCGGTGCCGAGGCGCTGTCCAGCTACGCGCCCATCCCCGAGGCGGAGAAGTTCCGCATCGAGTACTGGGAGCTGGAGGAGGCCAAGCTCCGCCGGATGCCCAAGCCCAAGCCGCTGGCCACGCGGGTCGCGCTGGTCACCGGCGGCGGCTCGGGCATCGGCGCGGCCACCGCCCGCCGGCTGGCCGCCGAGGGCGCCTGCGTCGTCGTCGCCGACCGCGACCTGGCCGCCGCCGAGAAGGTCGCCGCCGAGATCGGCGCGGGCGCGCTGCGACAGTCGGACGTCGCGGTCGCGGTCGCGGTGGACGTGACCGACGAGGAGCAGATCGCCGCCTCCGTGCGGGCCGCCGTCCTGGCCTTCGGCGGGGTCGACCTGGTGGTCAACAACGCCGGGCTGTCGATCTCCAAGCCGCTGCTGGAGACCTCCGCCGCCGACTGGGACCTCCAGCACGACGTGATGGCGCGCGGCTCGTTCCTGGTGTCCCGGGAGACCGCCCGCGTCATGGTCGACCAGAAGATGGGCGGCGACATCATCTACATCTCCTCCAAGAACGCCGTGTTCGCCGGGCCCAACAACGTCGCCTACGGCGCGACCAAGGCCGACCAGGCCCACCAGGTCCGGCTGCTGGCCGCCGAGCTGGGCGGGCACGGCATCCGGGTCAACGGCATCAACCCCGACGGGGTCGTCCGGGGCTCGGGCATCTTCGCCGGCGGCTGGGGCGCCAAGCGCGCCGCCGTCTACGGCGTGGAGGAGGAGAGGCTCGGCGAGTTCTACGCCCAGCGGACCCTGCTCAAGCGCGAGGTGCTGCCCGAGCACGTCGCCGCCGCCGTCTTCGCCCTCACCGGCGGGGACCTGACCCACACCACCGGGCTGCACGTCCCGGTGGACGCGGGCGTGGCCGCGGCGTTCCTGCGCTGACCGGAGGCCGCCCAGACCCGGTGGGGGCGGCGCCGGTCACGCAGGAGCCGCGCCGCCCCCACCGCTCCAACCCGTCCCGACACCCCCCACGGACGCCGACCGCAGAGAGCACAGACTGGAGAGCGAGACATGACCACCAACACCTCACCGGCCCAGATCGCCGGGACGCCGCCCCCGGTACGGGTGGGGCTGGTCGCCGGTGGGCTGGGCGCCTACTGGCCGCAGTTCCCCGACCTGCTGCCGCAGCTGCGGCGGTCGGCCGAGCGGGTGTCGGAACGGATGCGCGGCCTGGGCGCCGAGGTGGTCGACGTCGGCTTCATCTCCGACGCCGAGGAGGGGGCCGCCGCCGCCGAGAAGCTGCGCGAGGCCGGCTGCGACATCATCGTGGGCTTCCTCACCACGTACATGACCGCCACCATGCTGGTGCCGATCGCGCAGCGGTCCGGCGCCCCGGTGCTGCTGATCAACCTGCAGCCGACCGAGTCGATGGACCACGCCACCTTCGACACCGGCCAGTGGCTGGCCTACTGCGGCGCCTGCCCGCTGCCGGAGATGGCCAACGCCTTCACGCGCTGCGGCATCCCGTTCCGTTCGGTGTCGGGTTACCTGGAGGACGAGCGCGCCTGGGCCAAGATCGGCCGCTGGGTGCGGGCCGCCGGGGTACGGGCCGCGCTGCGCCGGGGCCGGCACGGCCTGATGGGCCACCTCTACCCGGGAATGCTCGACGTCTCCACCGACCTGACGCTCGTCAGCGCCAACTTCGGCGGGCACGTGGAGGTGCTGGAGTTCGACGACCTGCGGGTCCGGGTGGAGAAGGTCACCGACGCCGAGGCCAGGGCCAAGGTGGAGGAGGCCACCGCCACCTTCGAGCTGGCCGACTCGGTCAACGAGGAGGACCTGGCCTGGGCGGCGCGCGTCTCGGCCGGGCTGGACCACCTCGTGGAGGACTTCGGGCTGGACAGCCTCGCCTACTACCACCGCGGGCTGGACGGGGAGATCCACGAGCGGCTGGGCGCCGGGATGATCCTCGGCGCCTCGCTGCTCACCGCGCGCGGCGTCCCGGCGGCGGGGGAGTACGAGCTGCGCACCTCGCTGGCCATGCTGATCGCCGACCGGCTGGGCGCGGGCGGCTCGTTCACCGAGCTGCAGGCGCTGGACTTCCAGCGCGGCCACGTGGAGATGGGCCACGACGGTCCCGCCCACCTGGCGATCAGCGCGCGCCGCCCGCTGCTGCGCGGGCTGGGCGTCTACCACGGCAAGCGCGGGTACGGCGTGTCGGTCGAGTTCGACGTCAGGCACGGGCCGGTCACCGCGTTCGGCGTCATCCAGCGCCGCGACGGGCGGTTCGCGTTCGTCGCCTCCGAGGGGGAGACCGTCGACGGCCCGCTGCTGCAGATCGGCAACACCACCTCGCGGGTGGACTTCGGCTGCGACCCCGGCGAGTGGGTGGACGCCTGGAGCGCCACCGGCATCTCCCACCACTGGGCCCTCGGCACCGGCCACATGGTCGCCGACCTGAGGGCGCTGGCCGACCTGATGGACGTCGAACTGGTCGAGGTGAGCCCCTGACCCGAGCCCGACGAACAACGTGTCCGTTCTCGACCTGAGTGAGTGATCGGGGGATCCCACCCTAGGTGCCGGTGACCGGGCCCCGGCCGCGCGACGCGGCCGGGGGCCCTGGTCGGCGTGCCCGAAACCGGAGGTTGCCCGTGAGGCGAACACCGTCCAGACTGCTCATCCTCCCCGCGTCCCTGCTCCTGGCCGTCACCGCCGGAGGCGTCGCCCCCGCCGCGGCGGCCCCCGCCGGCGGCGTCCGCGTCCTGACGGCCACCACCGAGTACGGCGAACGGCCGCTCGGGATCGACGACCCGCGGCCCCGGCTGAGCTGGCGGCTCGGCGCGGCCGGACCGGACCTCCGGAACCAGGCGCAGTCGGCGTACGAGATCCACGTCGCCACCAGCCCGGAACGGCTCGCGTCCGGGGACGTCTGGGACAGCGGGAAGGTCGGCTCCGGCCAGTCCGTGCTGGTCTCCTACGGCGGTCCCGCGCTCAAGCCCCGCACCCGCTACCACTGGACCGTCCGCGTGTGGGACGCGGCGGGCCGCCCGTCGGAGTGGAGCAGGCCGACCTGGTGGGAGACCGGGCTGCTGGACGGCTCCACCCTCGGCGGCCGGTGGATCGGCCACGACTCGCCGCTCCCGCTGCCCACCTCCTTCACCGGGCAGAACGACCCCGCGCAGCTCACGACCGGCACGCAGGGGCAGACGTTCACCTCCGACAAGCCGGTCACCGAGGTGTCGATCCCGATGCCGACCTGGCACACCTCCGACGCCGACGTGACCGTCGCCCTGTACGCGGGCGGCCCGGGCGGCGAGCTCCTGGCGCGGCGCCGGGTGGAGGACCACGCCGACAACGCCGAGGTGACCCTGGCCCTGGACGAGCCCGCGCCGCCCGGCGCGTACTACGTCGAGCAGTCCGAGCCGTCCGGCAAGATCGGCTGGTGGGGGCACACCGGCGGCGGCTACGAGCACGGGCAGGCGTACAAGGACGGCAAGCCCGCCGCGGGTGACCGCCGGTTCTCGTTCCGGACCGTCTCCACCGGTGCCGACGGGCTGACCTCCCAGCTCCGCAAGGACTTCCAGGTCGGCAAGAAGGTCGCCCGGGCCCGGCTCTACTCCACCGCGCTGGGCGTCTACACCGCCGAGATCAACGGCCGCCGGGTCGGCGACCACGAGCTGGCGCCGGGCTGGACCGACTACAACACCCGCGTCCAGTACCAGACCTACGACGTCACCAAGCTGCTGCGCGCCGGCGGCAACGCCATCGGCGCCACCCTCGCGCCCGGCTGGTACGCCGGGCACATCGCCATCTTCGGGCCCGCCCAGTACGGACCGCGCCCGTGGCTGCGCGCCCAGCTGCAGATCGACTACACCGACGGCACCTCGCAGAAGATCGTCACCGACCCGAGCTGGCGCAGCGCCACCGGGCCCGTCCAGTCCTCCGACCTGCTGATGGGCGAGTCCTACGACGCGCGCGAGGAGACGCCGGGCTGGAGCCGGCCGGGCTTCGACGCCGCCGCCTGGAAGCCGGTCCTGCTCAACGACCAGGCCAAGGCCCTGCCCGTCGCCCAGCCCGACGCCCCGACCCGGGTCGAACGGGAGATCAGGCCGGTCAAGATCACCAGCCCCAAGGCGGGCGTGCACATCTTCGACCTGGGCCAGAACATGGTGGGCACGGTACGGCTGCGCGTCTCCGGCGAGGCCGGCAGGACCGTCACCCTCAGGCACGGCGAGGTCCTCAACAAGGACGGCGGCCTCTACACCGGCAACCTGCGCACCGCCAAGGCCACCGACACCTACACCCTCAAGGGCG
Organism: Actinomadura viridis; assembly: GCF_015751755.1. Classification (GTDB taxonomy): domain Bacteria; phylum Actinomycetota; class Actinomycetes; order Streptosporangiales; family Streptosporangiaceae; genus Spirillospora; species Spirillospora viridis. Next base: position 5,228,869 of record NZ_JADOUA010000001.1, on the reverse strand, counting down.
GCGGGACCACCGAGACCTACACGCCCCGCTACACCTTCCACGGCTTCCGCTACGTCGAGGTGACCGGCTACCCGGGCACCCCCGGCCCGGACGCCGTCACCGGACGGGTCATGCACACCTCCGAGCCGCTGACCATGTCGTTCAAGACCGACGTGCCGATGCTCGACCAGCTGCACAGCAACATCACCTGGGGGCAGCGCGGCAACTTCCTCACCGTCCCCACCGACACCCCGGCCCGGGACGAGCGGATGGGCTGGTCGGGCGACATCAACGTGTTCTCCCGCACCGCCACCTACAACATGGACTCCGCGCGCTTCCTGACCAAGTGGATGCAGGACATGCGGGACGCCCAGTCCGGTGACGGGGCCTTCCCGGACGTCGCGCCGAAGGTCGGGTTCATCGGCGGCGGCGCCGCGGGCTGGGGCGACGCGGGCGTCACCGTCCCCTGGAACCTCTACCAGGCGTACGGCGACCGGCGGGTGCTCGAGACCAACTACCCCGCGATGCGGAAGTGGATCTCCTACCTGGAGAACAACAGCGACGGGCTGCTGCGCCCCGCCTCCGGCTACGGCGACTGGCTCAACGTCGACGACGAGACGCCCAAGGACGTCATCGGCACCGCCTACTTCGCCTACGCGAGCACCCTCGTCGCCAAGGTCGCCCGCGTGCTGGGCAAGGAGGACGACGCCCAGGGCTACGACGCCCTGGCCGCACGGGTGCGCGCCGCGTTCAACGGCGCCTACGTCACCGAGGGCGGCGCCCGCGTGAAGGGCGACACCCAGACCGCCTACGTCCTGGCGCTGGGCATGGGGCTGCTGCCCGAGAGCGCCCGCAAGCCCGCCGCCGACCGGCTGGTCGAGCTGATCAAGGCGCGGGACTGGCACCTGTCCACCGGGTTCCTCGGCACCCCGCAGCTGCTGCCCGTGCTCACCGCGACCGGGCACACCGACGTGGCCTACCGGCTGCTGCGGCAGCGGACCTTCCCGTCCTGGGGCTACCAGATCGACAAGGGCGCGACCACGATGTGGGAGCGCTGGGACTCCATCAAGCCGGACGGGAGCTTCCAGGACGAGGGCATGAACTCCTTCAACCACTACGCCTACGGGGCCGTGGGCGAGTGGATGTACGAGAACATCACCGGCATCGCCGCCGGTGAGCCCGGCTACCGGCGCATCGTGATCCGGCCCCGTCCGGGCGGCGACGTGCGCCGGGCCGAGGGCCGGTACGACTCGGTCTACGGCCCGATCCGCACCGGCTGGTCCGTCCGGGACGGACGCTTCGACCTGTCGGTGTCCGTGCCCGTGAACACCACCGCGGAGGTCTGGGTCCCGGCCCGGTCGGCCGCGGAGGTCTCCCAGAAGGGCGCCACGTTCCTGCGCATGCAGGACGGCGCCGCCGTCTTCTCCGTCGGCTCCGGCTCCCACCGCTTCTCCGCCCCCGGCGCCGGCTGACCCTCCGCCCGGTGCCGGCGGGACGTCCCGCCGGCACCGGGCGGCCCACCCCGCGCCATCCCCACCACACGTCACCCCCCCGCGTCACCCCCTGCCCCCCGCATGACGAGGAGCTTCATGACCTCCCCCCGACCTCGCCGCGCCCTGCTCGCCTCCCTCACGGCCGCGGCCCTGCTGGTCCCCGTCGTGGCGGCGCCCGGCACGTCCGGCGCGGCGGTGACCGCCGCCGGGCACGCCCCGCAGGCCCCCGTCCAGCTGTCCGTCGGCGACCGCGCCCGCCCCCTGAACGTGGAGGGGACGCCCCTGTTCGGATGGCGGCCCCGCGACGTCGACCCCGGCGAGATCCAGTCGGCCTACCGCATCGTCGTGCGCACCGACCCCGCCACGGGCGGCGGCGGGGGCGAGACGGTCTGGGACAGCGGCAAGGTGGCCTCCGGCCGGCAGGAGTACGTGCCGTACGCGGGTCCCGCGCTGGAGCCCGGCGCCGCCTACACCTGGACGGTCCGCACCTGGGACCGCACGGGCCGGGCGTCGGCGTGGTCGCGGCCCGCCTCGTTCGAGATCGGCCTGCGCGACCAGGACTGGCAGGCGAGCTGGATCCGCCGGACCACCGCCGAGGCCGACGACTACACCCTCGCCCGCAAGGACATCACCGTCGGCCCGTCGCCGGTCGTGCGGGCCCGGGTCCACATCGCCGCGAGCCACCAGTACGCCCTGCACCTCAACGGGGAGGTCGTCGACCGGGGCCCCGCGTTCAACTACGCCGACGACGGCTACTACCGCACGGTCGACGTGACCTCCAGGCTCCGCGCCGGGCGGCCGGCCACGCTCGGCGCCCTCTACCACTGGTACGGCGGCGGGCAGGGCCGTCCCAAGGGCGAGCCGGGACTGCTCGTGCGGCTGGTCGTCGACCACGCCGACGGCAGCCGCCAGGTCGTCGTCAGCGACGCCACCTGGCAGGTGTCGCGGGCGCACTGGAAGCAGGCGCCGCGGCGCAACGGCGACGGCGGCGACTGGGTCGAGGACATCGACGGCACGGCCGAGCAGCGCGGCTGGGACCGGCCCGGCTTCGACGCCTCCGGCTGGCAGCCCGCGCAGGTCGCCGGGCAGCACCCGACGCCCGTCTTCACGAGGCTGCGCGGCCAGGAGACCGGGCTGTCCTACCGCACCGTCCGCCCGGAGAAGGTCACCCGGCTGGAGTCCGGCGCGCTGGTCGCCGACTTCGGCAAGGTCATCCCGGCCGTCCCGGTCGTGCGGTTCCGCGACGGGCAGGCCGGACGGCACGTGGACATGGACGCCGGGTACGTCGTCAAGGAGGACGGGTCGGTCTCCCGTTCCAAGAGCGACAACCAGAACACCGACCTCAGCTACGGGTACACCCAGCGCGACGGCGACCAGACCTTCCGCGCCTTCACCTACGAGGGCTTCCGCTACTTCGAGATCGCGCCCGGCGCCGGGGTGGAGCCGGAGGACATCTCCGCGGTCGTCCAGCACACCGACGTCGACCTGGCGCGCACCGCGCGGCTGAAGACGTCCGACGCCGGGGTGGACGCCGTCTACGACCTCATGAGGCGGTCGGCGCTGTACGGCTCGCAGAGCCAGTTCCTGGACACCCCGACCAGGGAGAAGGGCCAGTTCCTCGGCGACGCGGCCGACATCTCGCTGGCGACCATGGCCGCCTACGGCGAGCGCCGGCTGACCCGCCAGGCGATCCGGGAGTTCATCGCCTCGCAGTCCCGGTACTGGCCGGACGGGCGCCTCAACGCCGTCTACCCCAACGGCGACGGCAAGCGGGACATCCCCGACTACACCCAGATGTTCCCGGGCTGGGTCATGGACTACTACCAGCAGTCCGGGGACACCGCGACGCTGGCCGAGGCGTACCCGGTGATGAACGCCGTGGCGGGCTACGTGCGCCGGCACGTCGACGCCGGCACCGGCCTGGTGACCGACCTGACCGGCGGGTCCGGCGCGTACCGCTACGGGATCATCGACTGGCCCGCGACCATGCGCTACGGGCACGACATGGACACCGCCGCCCGCACCGTGATCAACATCCTGGGCGTGGACGTGTTCGAGGCGTCCGCCCGCGCGGCCGAGGCCCTGGGCAAGGCGGACGAGGCCGCCACGCTGCGCGCCGAGGCGCGGACCCTGACCGGCGCGATCAACGCCCGGCTGCGCCGCCCCGCCGACGGGATCTACATCGACGGGCTCAAGGGCGACGGCGCGCAGAGCACGCACGCCTCCCAGATCGCCAACGCCTACGCGCTGGCCTACGGCGTCGCCCCGGCCGCCGACCGGGACCGCGTCCGCGCCTACACCGCCGGGCTCGGCATGCGGATGGGCCCGTTCACCGCGCACCGCCTGATGGCCGCGCTCGCCGAACGGCCGGACGACTTCGTGACCCGCCTCACCGACGCCGAGGGCCCGGGCTGGGGCAACATCCTCGCCCGCGGCGGCACCTTCACCTGGGAGTCCTGGGACGCCCCCGAGACCGGGCAGAGCCACTCGCACCCCTGGGGCGCCACCGCGCTCGTGGACGTCAACCGGACGCTGCTCGGCGCGACCGTGACCGCCCCGGCGGGCGCCGCGGTCCGGGTGCGCCCGCCGGCCACGGGCCTGGACCGGGCCTCGGGGACCCTCCCGCTCCAGCGCGGCGACCTGAGGGTCGACTGGCGCCGGGGCGGCGGCGGCTTCTCCCTCACCGCCGAGGTGCCCGTCAACGTACGGGCCGAAGTGCACGTCCCGGCCCGTTCGTCCGACGAGGTCCGGGTCACCGGCCAGGCGCGCTTCCTCGGGATGCGCGACGGCCACGCCGTCTACGAGACCGGCTCCGGCCGCGTCTCCTTCCACCGGCGCTAGCGGGCGCCACAGCACCACCCGTACAGCAGATCAGGAGAACGACCATGAACGACGACCGCGACGAGCAGGGCGGGGTCTCTCGCAGGCACGTGTTGCAGATCGGCACGGCCGCGGGCGCCGGGGCGGTGCTCGCCTCCGCCCTGCCGCTCGGGGGGCCGGCCGTCGCCGACGCCGCACCAGGCCAGGCCGGTCCGCTCGCGGCGGACGGGTTCGCCCGTCCCGCCGCGGCGGTCCGCCCCCGGTTCCGGTGGTGGTGGCCCGACGCCCACGTGACGCCCGCCGAGATCCGGCGGGAGATCGACCAGATCGCCGACGCCGGCTTCGGCGGCGCGGAGATCGTCGCGCTGCACCACAGCATCCGCGACAAGTCGGTCCTGGACCCCGAGAACCACGGCTGGGGCACCCCGGCCTGGAACGCCGGCGTCGAGGCGGCGCTGGACCAGGCCCGCAAGCGCGGCATCACCGTGGACCTCACCATCGGCCCGGCCTGGCCCGCCGCCGTCCCCACCCTCACCCCCGACAGCCCCGCCGCCGTCCAGGAACTGGCGTACGGGAGCGTGACGCTGGCGGGCGGCGCCGCGCACGACGGCCCCGTCCCCGAGCCGGTCGCCGCGCCCGAGCACGGCGTGACGCGGCGCGACCTGGTGGCGGTGCACGCCGTCCGGATCGACACCGCCAACTCCACCCGCAAGGAGACCGGGCTCGCCCGCGACTCGCTCCAGGACCTCACCGCGCGGGTACGCGACGGCCGAATCCAGTGGACCGCTCCAGAGGGCGGGGAGTGGGTCCTGCTGTCGTACTGGCGGCGCGGCAGCGGCCAGCGTCCCGAGTCGGGCCCGCACAGCGCGCCGGACTGCGTGGTCGTCGACCACTTCAGCCGCGCGGGCACCGACGCGGTGATCGACTTCTGGGAGAAGCGGCTGCTCACCCCGCGGATCCGCCGGCTGATCAGGCAGGCCGGCGGGGCGCTGTTCGAGGACTCCATCGAGCTGGAGACCCGGGCCCTCAACTGGACCCCGGACCTGCCCGCGGAGTTCGAGAAGCGCCGCGGGTACTCGCTGTGGCCGTACCTGCCGGTCATCGTGCGCAACAAGGAGGCCACGGTCTTCTCCTACGAGTCGGGCGTGACGGCCGGTGTCCGGCACGACTTCTGGCTCACCGTCTCCGACCTGTTCAACGAGCACCACTTCACCCGCCTCGCCGAATGGGCGCACTCCATCGGCCTGAAGTTCCGCGCCCAGCCCTACGGCCTGGAGACCGACGCGATCCAGACCGCCGCCATCCTCGACATCCCCGAAGGGGAGTCGCTGGGGTTCCGGAACCTCGACGACTACCGTGTCCTGGCGGGCGGCCGGGACATGGGCGGACGCACGGTGCTGTCCTGCGAGGCGGGCGCCTACCAGGGCGGCGCCTACAACACCACCTGGGACAGGCTGCTGCGCACCATGGGCGGGGCCTACGCGGCCGGGCTCAACATGACCGTCCTGCACGGCTTCTCCTACGCCACCGCGCCCGGCGTCAACTGGCCGGGCTTCGCGGGCTTCACCCCCTACGGCGGCGCGATCGGGTACTCCGAGTCCTGGGGACCGCGCCAGCCCACCTGGCGGCACGCCGGGGACGTGTCGGCCTACCTCGGCCGCGTCCACCAGGTCATGCAGGCCGGAACCATGCGCGCCGACGTGGCCGTCTTCCGCCAGAAGGGCTACACCAAGACGGGGATCGGCGCGGGGTGGTTCACCGCGAACGGGATCCCCCAGGGCTGGACCCACCAGTTCGTCAGCGCCCCGATCCTGGAGCTGCCGAGCGCGACCGTGTCCGGCGGGCGGCTCAACCCGCGCGGCCCGGCCTACAAGGTGATCTTCATCGAGGGCGACCGGTTCTCCGGGAACGCGCGCACCCTCCCGCTCGGCACGGCGCGCCGCCTGCTGGAGCTGACCCGCGCGGGCCTGCCGCTGCTGTTCACCGGCGACTGGTCGGCGGCCACCGTCCCGGGCGTGGCCGGGGAGGGGGAGAACGAGCGCCTCCGCGCCGTCCTGGCCGAGTTGTTCGCCCAGCCCAGGGTCCGCAACGTGGCCACCGACGCCGAGGTGCCCGGCGCGCTCGCGGCCCTCGGGGTGCGGCCCGACGTCTCCTACGCCACCACCTCGACCCTGCTCAACGCGCGCCGGGTCGCCGATGGGGTGGACTACTACTACCTGTGCAACGGCAAGCACGCCGAGACGGTGAAGCCGCCGGTCGCGGCCATCGACCACGAGATCACCCTGACCCGTGCCGACCGGAACGCGGTGCCGTACCGGCTCGACCCCTGGACCGGCGCCATCGAGCCGATCGCGGTCTACGCGGCGGACGGCGACAGGGTCACGGTCCGGATCGCCCTCCAGCCGAGCGAGTCCGCCGTCATCGCGCTCGCGCCCGGCCGCTCGCCGCGGGCGATCGCCAGCGAGGCGGAACGGGTCCGGGTCGCCGACGGCGGGCGCCTGGCGATCCGCGACACCCGGCCCGGCACCTACACCACCACCCTGCCCGGCGGCCGGAAGGTCGCCGCCACGATCGGGGACCTGCCCGCCGCGCTGGAGCTCACCTCCTGGCGGCTGCGGGTCGAGTCCTTCGGACCCGGCGCGACCCCGGCGGAGACCGTGACCACCCGGCACGAGGTGACCCTGGACGCGCTCGTGCCCTGGCCGCAGATCCCCGAGCTGGCGGACGCCTCCGGGGTCGGCGTCTACACCGCGACCGTCGACCTCGGCGAGGACGGCTGGCCGGGCGCCTACCTGGAGCTGGGCGAGGTGTTCGACACCTGCCGGGTCACCGTGAACGGCAGGCGCCTGCCCGCGGTCGACCAGATCAACCCGGTGGTGGACGCAGGCCCGTACCTGCGGCGCGGCGCCAACACCATCGAGGTCGAGGTGGCCACCACCCTCAACAACCGGCTGCGGGTGTCCGACCCGGCGGTCTACGGCAACGCCGCCCGCCAGAACTACGGGCTGATCGGCCCGGTCCGGCTCGTCCCCTACGGCGAGGCGCTGATCAGGACCGGCTGATCAGAACCGCTGATCAGGACCGTGATCAGAAGCGCTGATCACGGCCGACCCAGCGACGTGGGGGAGGGCGTTGGCCCGCCCTCCCCCACGGTGAATTCCCTTCATCCCCGTCCAGCCACGAACCGGAGTGCGAGGAACCCATGAACCACAGCGTAGCCAGTCGATTCCGTGGACGAGCAGCCTTGGCGCTGAGCCTGGCGGCGGTCACCGTGCCGCTCGTCGTCTCGGCCCCGGCCACCGCGGGCCTGGCCGACGACCGCCGCCCCGCCAAGCCCTGGGACGCCTACAACCTCTCGCCGTCCTCCCGGACGATCCATCCGACCGGGGTCTTCGCCGTCCAGGGCGAGGTGAGCGACCCGCAGGCCGTGCTCAAGGGCGGCCGGACCGCGCTGAGCGGCGCGGGCGCCTCCCTCACGCTCGACTTCGGCAAGGAGGTCAGCGGCCTGACCACGCTGAGCTTCGCCGGCTCCGACGGCGCGCAGCGCGTCGGCCTGGCCTTCAGCGAGTCGTCGGTGTACGCGGGCCAGCCCACCAGCGACGCCTCCACCGGAGGCCCGCGCAGCCGGGACGGCGCCCTGTCCACCGAGGTCGACGGCCGCACCACCTACACCACCCCGGCCAAGTACCTGCGCGGCGGCTTCCGCTACCTGACGATCTTCCTGGAGTCCGCCGGGCGGGTCGAGCTGGACGGCGTCTCCCTGCACTTCACCCCCGCGCCGAAGATGAAGGACCCGGCGCGCTACGCCAACCACTTCTACTCCAGCGACGAGCTGCTCAACCGGATCTGGTACGCCGGCGCCTACACCATCCAGCTCAACACCATCTCCCCGAAGACCGGGCGCATCTGGGAGCCGCCGGCGCAGCTGTGGGACAACACCGGTGACATCGGCGTGGGCGACACGATCCTGGTGGACGGCGCCAAGCGGGACCGCACCGTGTGGCCGGGCGACCTCGGCATCGAGATCCCGGCGGCGTACGCGGCGTTCAACGACACCGAGTCGGCCCGCAACGCGCTCACCACCGTGTACCAGCACCAGCGTGACACCGGTGAGCTGCCCTACGCGGGCCCGATGCTCAACAAGTACGGCTCCGACACCTACCACCTGTGGACCCTGGCCGCGAGCTGGGACTACTACACCTACACGGGCGACGCCGCCTGGCTGGCCGGGATCTGGGACCGCTACAAGCACGGCGTGGACTTCATCTCCGGCAAGGTCAACGACCGCGGGCTGCTGTCCATCACCGGCACCTCCGACTCGGTGCGGATCCTGGCCAAGGGCGAGAACCTGATCGCCAACGTGCTGCTGTGGCGGGTGCTGGAGACCGGGTCGCGGCTGGCGGCGGCCCAGGGCGACAAGGCCCTGGCCTCCTCGTACGCCGCCCGCGCCGCGGCGCTGCGCACCGCCGTCGACACCCACCTGTGGGACGAGGCCGCCGGGGCCTACAAGTTCTACCCCGACTCCACCATCCACGCCCAGGACGGCAACTCCCTGGCCGTCTGGTACGGCCTCGCCGACCGGGACAAGGCCCGGCGCATCAGCCGGAACCTCACCGGCAACTGGAACTCCGTGGCGACCACCGCGCCCGAGAACAAGGGCAACCCGGGCGTGTTCTCCGGCTCGATGGAGGTCAACGCCCACTTCGCCGCCGGCGGGCAGGCCGCCGACAAGGCGGGCGTGGACATCATCCGGCGCCAGTGGGGCTACATGCTCGACCACCCCCAGGGCACCCGCAGCACGTTCTGGGAGTCGTTCCGCAACCCCGAGGACGGCTGCGTCTTCTGCAGCTCCTACGTCAGCCTCGCCCACGCGTGGGCGGCCGGCCCGACGCCCGCCCTCACGTTCTACGTGCTCGGGCTGAAGCCGACCGGGACCGGCGGGCGCACCTTCGAGTTCGTCCCCCACACCGCCGACCTGTCGTTCGCCCGGGGCCGCATCACCACCCCGCGCGGCCCCGTGGACGGCTCCTGGAAGATCAAGAACGGGACCTACAGCGCCAGGCTCACCGCCCCGCCCGGGGTGGAGGGCCGCGCGGGCGTGCCCACGTTCGGCGCGCGGATCAAGGTGTTCGTCGACGGCCGGATGGTCTGGGACGGGACCAGGGCCCGGGGACGGGCGTCCAGCGACGGCGAGTACGTCTACGTGGACGGGCTGCGCGGCGGCGTCTCCATCACCAGCGAGCGGCTGGGCGGTTCGTGAACGTCTCCGCCTCGCCTTCGAGTGTCACCCGCCGTGCCTTCATCGGCACGGCGGGTGCCACCGCCACCGCGACCGGCCTCGGCCTCGCCGCCGCTCCCGCGTCGGCCGCCCCCGCGGCACCCGGCGGAGGCACGGGCAAGGGCGCGGCGGCGCTGTCGCCGTTCCCGCTGTCGGCCGTCACGCTGCTGGACGGCCCGTTCCGCGCCAACATGCTCCGGACCTGCGCCTACCTGAAGTTCATCGACCCTGACCGGCTGCTGCACACCTTCCGGCTGAACGTGGGGCTGCCCTCGCCGGCCGAGCCCTGCGGCGGCTGGGAGGCCCCCAACGTCCTGCTGCGCGGCCACACCACCGGCCACCTGCTGTCGGCGCTCGCGCAGGCGCACGCCGGCACCGGGGACGACGCGTACGCCGCCAAGGCGCGGTACCTGGTGGCCGAGCTGGCCAAGTGCCAGGCGGCCTCGCCCGCCAAGGGCTTCAGCCGCGGCTACCTGTCGGCCTTCGGGGAGGAGGTGTTCGACCAGCTGGAGGCCGGCGCCAAGCCCTGGGCGCCCTACTACACCCTGCACAAGATCATGGCGGGGCTGCTCGACCAGTACCGGCTGAGCGGGAACCGGCAGGCGCTGGACGTCCTGACCGGCATGGCCGCCTGGGCGGGCGCGCGCACGGCACGGCTGTCCCGGGAGGCGATGCAGGCGCTGCTGCGGGTGGAGTTCGGCGGCATGAACGACGTGCTGGCCGAGCTGTACCTGGTCACCGGAGACCCCGGGCACCTGGCGACCGCGCGGCGCTTCGACCACGACGAGCTGTTCGTGCCGCTGGCCGAGCGCCGCGACGCGCTGAACGGCCAGCACGCCAACACCCAGATCCCCAAGGTGGTCGGGGCCGTACGCGAGTACGAGGCCACCGGCGAGGCCCGGTACCGCGACATCGCGGCGTTCTTTTGGGACACCGTCGTCCACCACCACACCTACGTGATCGGCGGCAACAGCAACGAGGAGTTCTTCGGCCCGCCCGGCGAGCTGGCCAGCCGGCTCGGCGAGGACACCTGCGAGAACTGCAACACCTACAACATGCTCAAGCTCTCGCGGCTGCTCTTCCTGCACGACCCGGGGTCGCCGGAGTACATGGACTACTACGAGTGGGCCCTGCTCAACCAGATGCTCGGCGAGCAGGACCCCGACTCCGCGCACGGGTTCTGCACCTACTACACCGGCCTGTTCCCGGGGTCGGAGCGCAAGCCCAAGGGCGGCCTCGGGGCGGCGCCGGGCAGCTACAGCGGCGACTACGACAACTTCTCCTGCGACCACGGCACCGGACTGGAGACGCACACCAAGTTCGCCGACAGCGTCTACTTCCGGTCGGAGGACGCCCTCTACGTCAACCTCTTCGTCCCGTCCGAGGTCACCTGGGCCGAACGGGGCGTCCGCCTCCGCCAGGAGACCGGCTACCCGCACGCCGAGACGACCCGGCTCACGGTGACCGAGGGCGACGCCCGCTTCGCCCTCAAGATCCGGATACCGGGCTGGCTGGGGGCGCAGGGGAAGCACGCCTCGGTGCGGGTGAACGGGACGGCCGCGCCCGGCCTGGGCAACGCCGCGCGGCCCGGCACCTACGTCACCGTCGAACGCCGCTGGCGCCGGGGCGACGTGGTCGAGGTCGCGATGCCGATGCGGCCGGTCTGGCGGAAGGCGCCCGACAACCCCTGCGTCCAGGCCGTCACCCACGGCCCGGTCGTGCTGGCGGGCGCGTACGGCGACACCGATCTCACCACCTTCCCGGCCATCGACCCGGGCTCGCTGCGTCCGGTCGAAGGCGCGCCCCTGCGGTACACGGCGCGGGCGGACGGGGCCGAGGTGCGGCTGATGCCGTTCGCCGAGATCCACCACCAGCGCTACAACGTCTACTGGGCGACCCCCGCCCCGCGCCGCCGCCCCGGCCTGGTGGCCCACTACCCCCTGGACGAGGGGCGCGGCACCGCCGCGGCCGACGCCACGGGGAACTGGCCCGACGCCGTGCTCGCCGGCACCGCGACCTGGGACGGCGACGGCGGGGGAGTGGCACTGGACGGCACCGGCGGTCACGTCGTCCTCCCGCCCGGCCTCCTCGCCGGGCTGGACGCGGTGACCGCCGCCCTGTGGGTCCGGCCGGACTCGCCGGTCACCAACATCCGCGTCCTCGACCTGGGCTTCAACCGCAGGACGTACTTCTACGTCACGCCGCGGACCGGGGCGGGCCGGACCCGGTTCGCGATGAGGATCAGCGGGATGGAGGGCGAGGACTTCGCCGACGCCCCCGCCCCGCTGCCCACCGGCGCCTGGACGCATGTCGCGGTCACCGTGACCGGCGGGACGGGAGGCCGGACCGGCGGCGGCTCCGCGGTCCTCTACCTCGACGGCGTCGAGGCGGGGCGCAAGGACGGGCTGATCATGAGCCCGCTGGTGCTGGGCGCCACCTCGCAGAACTTCCTGGGCCGCTCCCAGGACACCCGGCACCCGTTCCTGCACGGCCGGCTGGCCGGCTTCCGGCTCTACGACCACGCGCTCACCGCGGCCCAGGTGGCCGAACTGACAGCGGAGGGACGCGGCCGGTGAACGACGCCGGCGCGGCCCGTGCCGCGCCGGCCCGTCCCGCCGGTCCCGCTCTTCCCATCACCCAGGCATCCTCGAGGAGTCTCCCTTGCGCATCCCCCTGCGCGGTCTCGCCGCGGCCGCCCTCATCGCGGCGTTGCCGCTGACGGCCCTGGCCGTCCCCTCCGCCTTCGCCGACCCCGGCCGCGGCCCCGGCGCCGTCGGCCTCCGCTCCGCCGACCTCGCCCAGGCCCTCGGCATCGACGACACCACGCCCCCGCTGACCTGGCGGCTCGGCACCGAGGGCCGCGACGTCGCCCAGACCGCCTACCAGGTCCAGGCCGCCACCAGCCGGGAACGGCTGCTGTCGGGCCGCGCGGACCTGTGGGACACCGGCCGGGTCGCCTCCGCCGGCCAGCGCGTCGACTACGCGGGCAGGAAGCTCGGCAGCCGGGCCCGCGTGTACTGGCGGGTCAAGGTCTGGTCCGGCGGGCAGCCCTCGTCCTGGTCGGCACCGGCCTGGTTCGAGACCGGCCTGACCTCGCCGGGCGACTGGTCCGGACGGTGGATCGGGCACAAGGACTGGCAGGTCAAGGACAAGAAGCCCACCCCGATCGCGGTGAAGCTGCCCGCCACCACCGCCCGGTACGTCCGGATCGAGGTGAGCAGGCTCGGCCTGCCGAAGGTGGAGAACCTGCCCGACCCGACCTGGCGGCTCCAGCTCGCCGAACTGGAGGTCCGCGACTCCGCCGGCTCGGGAGCCAACCTGGCCGCGGGCACCACCGTGACCGCGTCCGACAACGGTGGCAACGTCAACCGAGTCTGGGCGCCCCGCTATCTCACCGACGGCACCCAGACCACCAATCAGGGCTTCGCCGGATGGTCCAGCTCCGCCTACGACGGCGCGGACGTCTCCGGAAAGCCGCTCGTGCTCACGGTGGACCTGAAGGAGGCCAAGACCTTCGACCAGGTGCTGCTCTACCCGCGCACCGACGGGCCCGCCGAGGGCGGCAAGGTGCCCTACGCGCCCGCCGACTTCACGGTCGGCGCGGGCGACGCCGCCGACGGCCCGTACGAGACCAGGGCGCGGGTCACCGGCCAGGAGCCGCCCGCCTCGCCGGTCCCCGAGGCGCTGCCGATCTTCGCCAGGGACTTCGCGCTGCCGCGCGGCGTCCGCTCGGCCCGCCTCTACGTCAGCGGCCTGGGCGTCTACGAGGCCCGGCTGAACGGCACCCGGGTCGGGAACGCCGAGCTGGAGCCCGCCAACACCGGTTACGCCAAGCGGGTCACCTACGCCACCTACGACGTCACCGGGATCCTGCGGCCTGGCGGCAACACCCTCGGCGTGGAGCTGGGCAACGGCGCCGCCAACGTCATCTCCACCCCGGACCGCTACCGCAAGTACGCGGGCACGATCAGCGACCCCAAGCTGATCGCCCAGCTGGAGGTCACGCTCGCCGACGGGCGGGTCCAGAGGATCGTCAGCGACGGCGGATGGCGCAGCGCCCTCGGCCCGGTGACCTTCTCCCACTGGTACGGCGGCGAGGACCACGACGCCCGCCGGGAGCGGCCCGGCTGGGACCGGCCCGGCGCCTCCCGGGCCGGCTGGCCGGCCGCCGTGCCGGTCGCCGCCCCCGGCCCCGCCACCGCGCTCAGCGGCCGGTCCGCCGAGCCGGTGCGGGTCATCGAGAACCTGGACGGGCGCGAGATCGGGAAGGGCGACGGCTACCGGGTCTTCGACATCGGCCGCAACATCGCCGGCCGTCCCGAGATCACCATCGACGCCCCGGCGGGCACCACCGTCCGGGTCGTCCCGGCCGAAAGCCTCAGGGACGGCCGTCCCTATCAGTCGATCTCCAACGTCGGGGTCCCGATCTGGGACGAGTACACCACCCGGGGCGCAGGAGCCGAGACCTGGCACCCGCGGTTCAGCTACCACGGCTTCCGCTACCTGGAGGTGCGCGGGCTGCCCGAGGGCGCCTCCCTCAAGGTGCGCGGCCAGGTCCTGCACGCCGACAACGCCTCCGCCGGCTCGTTCGCGTCCTCCAACGAGCTGGTCAACGGCATCCACGGGCTGATCCGGCGGGCCATCGAGGGCAACATGATGAGCATCTTCACCGACTGTCCGAGCCGGGAGAAGCTGGGCTGGCTGGAGCAGACGCACCTGGTCGGGGACGCGCTCGCGGCGAACTACGACGTGCACGGCCACCTGCGCAAGGTCGTCCAGGACATGGCGGACGCGCAGACCGAGACCGGCCTGATCCCCTCCACCGTGCCCGACTACACGGTGCTGGCCGGGTCGTACCGGGACGACTCGAACTGGGGCGGCGCGTTCGTCGCCGTTCCGTGGCAGCTCTACCGCGCGTACGGCGACGCCGAGACCATGCGCGCCCACTACCCGGCGATGAAGCGGTACGCCGCGCACCTGGAGAACCGGGTCAGCGGCGGGCTGACCGACTACAGCCTGGGCGACTGGATCACCCCGGACCGGACGTTCCCCAAGACGGTCTCGGGCACCTACGGCTGGTGGCGGGTCAATGAGACCCTCGCCAAGATCGCCACGACCCTCGGCCACACCGAGGACGCCGCGGCCTTCAAGGCCAAGGCCGACCTCAGCGCCAAGGCCCTGTCCGACAAGTACTACGACCCCGCGACCGGCACGTTCGCGGGCGGCGGGCACGGCGCCGAGGCCATCGCCCTGGACATGGGCGCGGTCCCGGCCGGCCAGAAGCAGCGGCTGCTGGACCACCTGGTGTCGAGCATCGAGGCGGCCGGCTGGCACCTGCTGCTCGGCGAGATCTCGCTGCCCTCGGCGTTCCGGGTGCTGTCGGAGAACGGCCGCGACGACGTCGTCTACAAGATCGCGACGCGGACCGACAGTCCCAGCTACGGCTACCAGGTCGTGCACGGCAACACCGCGCTCGGCGAGATGTGGGACGGCACCAGCGGCCAGTCGCAGAACCACTTCATGCTCGGCACGATCGACTCCTGGTTCACCTCCCGGCTGGCCGGGATCGACCAGGCGCCCGATTCGGTCGGGTTCCGCAAGCTGCTGATCAAGCCGTCGGTGGTGGGCGACCTCACCCACGCCGCCGGGACGCGCCAGACCCCCTACGGAGAGGTGCGCACGTCCTGGAAGAAGAAGGACGGCGGGGTCGAGCTCACGGTGACCGTGCCTCCGGGCAGCACCGCCGAGGTCCACGTCCCCGGCGGCCAGGTCCGCACCGTCGGCTCCGGCACCTGGACGTTCACCTCCTGATCACCCGCCGGACGGTGTGACCACCGGGCCCGGAAGGAACGCCGCGGGGCGTCCCTTCCGGGCCCGCGGTCATCCGGGCAGGCCGGCGAAGTCCGCCATCCGCTCGACGGCGTGCGCGAAGAGCGCGTCGGCGGGGTCGAAGGTGTTGGCCAGATGCCCGAACAGCTCGAAGCCGATCATGCCGAAGAGCTGGGTCCAGGCGATCGCGGCGCGGGTGAGCGCGGGCCCGGGCAGGTCCGGTGCCACCAGCGCGGCCGTGCGGGCCGCCTGGCCGGCGAGGTCCGGTGCCAGCTCCTCCGGCGGTTCCCGGAGGCCGCCCGACCGCCAGGCGTCCCGCACCACGGACAGGAGCGCGGTGGGGACGCGGCTCGCGGACGCGATGGTCGCCTCCGGCGCCTGGTAACCGGGCACGGGGGAGCCGTAGATGAGCGCGTACTCGTGCGGATGCTCGACCGCCCAGTCCCGTACGGCCGAGCAGCAGGCCCGCCAGCGTTCCCGGGCGCCGGCGCCCGGGCGGTCCGCCGCCTCGACCCGGTCGCCGAGCGCGTCGTAGGCGTCGATGATCAGGGCGGTCAGCAGCTCGTCCCGGCTGGGGAAGTAGCGGTACAGCGCCGAGGAGACCATCCCCAGCTCCCGGGCCACCGCGCGCAGCGACAGGCCCTGCGCGCCCGAGGCCCGCAGCTGCCGCCGGGCCTCCTCCTTGATCTCGCGGGTCAGCTCCGCCCTGGCGCGCTCGCGCGCGGTACGGCTCGCGTTCATGCCCGCATCCTGCCAGAGGTCAGAGCGCCGAACAAATTAGAGAGCACTGCTCTTGCGAGAACCGTCCGGATGCTGCACACTGCTCTTAACCGAGAGCACTGCTCACGCAATCTCGCCCAGGGAGCACGTCATGACGATCACCAGCGACCGCTACGTCCGGCCCGCCGGGCTCGAGGCCCACTTCAACCGGGTCGCGGCCTTCCTCACCCGGCACGGGATCAGCCTGCTCGGGACCCGGATCCTGGCCGTGCGCGGCCACAAGAGCGGCGAATGGCGGACCAACCCCGTCAACCTGCTCACCCACGAGGGGGAGCGCTACCTGCTCGCCCCGCGCGGCCACACCCACTGGGTCCGCAACATCCGCGCCGCGGGCGGCGGCGAGCTGCGCCTGGGCCGGTCCACCGAGCCGTTCACCGCCGTCGAGCTGCCCGACGAGGAGAAGGTCCCGCTGCTGCGCGCCTACTTCGAGCGGTGGGGGTGGGAGGTCGCCCGCTTCTTCGAGGACCTGCCCAAGAAGCCCACCGACGAGCAGCTGGCCGGCGTGGCCCCGGGCGTCCCCGTCTTCCGCGTCCTCCCGGCGGAGGGCGACGGCCGGCGCGGGTGACGGCGGGCGCGGGTGACGGACGGTCCGGAACGGCTTCTAGGGTGGGAAGCGATCATCGAAGTCGTTCGTCAGGGGGAGATCGTGACCGTTCCCAACGTCACGCTCAACAACGGGATCGCGATGCCGCAGCTCGGGTTCGGGGTGTGGCAGGTGGCCGACGCCGAGGCCGAGACCGCGGTGAGGACGGCGCTTGAGACCGGCTACCGCAGCATCGACACCGCGCGGCTCTACAAGAACGAGGAGGGCACGGGCCGCGCGCTGCGCGCGTCCGGGATCCCGCGCGAGGAGCTGTTCGTCACCACCAAGCTGTGGAACTCCGACCAGGGCCACGACTCCGCGCTGCGGGCCTTCGACGCCAGCATGGAACGGCTCGGCCTGGACTACCTCGACCTCTACCTCATCCACTGGCCGATGCCGGCCCGCGGCCGCTACCTCGACACCTGGCGGGCGCTGGAGAAGCTGCTCGCCGACGGGCGCGTCCGGGCCGTGGGGGTGTCCAACTTCACCGTCGAGACCCTGACCAGGGTCATCGACGAGGCGGAGGTCGTCCCGGCGGTCAACCAGATCGAGCTGCACCCCTACCTCCAGCAGGACGCCCTGCGGGCCTTCCACCGGGTGCACGGCATCGCGACCGAGGCGTGGAGCCCGCTCGGGCAGGGCAAGGGACTGCTGGACGACCCCGTCCTGGCCTCGATCGCCGAGGCGCACGGCCGGACGCCGGCGCAGGTCGTGCTGCGCTGGCACCTGCAGATCGGCAACGTCGTCATCCCCAAGTCGGTGACGCCGTCCCGGATCGCGGAGAACTTCGACTCGTTCGGCTTCGAGCTGTCCGACGAGGAGATGGCCGCGATCGGGCGGCTGGACAGCGGCACCAGGCTCGGCCCCGACCCCGAGACCTTCGGCTAACCCGGGGTCGCCGCCGGTGGGACGTTGTAGGCGATCAGCGCGGCGGTGTCCCCGGACATCCGCACCTCGGTCAGCGCGCAGTTCACCACCTGCGGGAACACCGTCCGGTAGCGGGAGTGCGGGATGCCCAGCAGCTCGCACAGCATCAGGCGCAGCAGGGTGTTGTGGGTGACCACCAGCACCCGCTTCCCCTCGTGCCGGTGCGCGATCCGGCGCAGCGCTCCGACCCCGCGCTCGGCGGCCTTGACCGGATGCTCGCCGCAGGGGAAGGCGCCGGCCACCGGGTCGGCGCGGAACGCCTCGACCTCGGCGGGCGGAAGCTCACCGAGGGTCCGGCCCTCGGCGCTGCCGAAGTCCAGCTCGATCAGGTCGCCGTCCACCGTGACCGGAAGGCCGAGCGCCCCCGCGGCGGGGGCCGCGGTCGCCCGGGTCCGGCTCAGCGGGGACGACCAGACCGCCTCGATCGGCGTGCCGGACGCCCAGTCCGCCAGCCGCCGGGCCTGCTCCCGTCCCGTCGCCGTCAACCCGATGTCGCTGATACCGGCGTAGCGGTTCTCCGCGTGCCACACGGTCTGACCGTGCCGTACCAGGTAGAGCGTCGTCGTCACGTCCCCGTCACCCGTGTTCCCGTGCGTGGGCGGCCACCTCGGCGGGCAGCCAGCCGCGTCGTTCCAGTTCGTCCAGCAGCCGGTGGTAGGGCCCGGTGAACCGCGCGGTGCCGCCGGGCCGGGGCTCGACGGCGGCGCGGATCCGGACCATGGACTCGGCGATGTCGGCCAGGGGGCGTGCCGGTCCCTCCTGCGTCGCGCAGGCCGCCAGGATCGCCATCCCGAGCGCCGGGTCGGCGTGCTCGGGGACGCGGGCCGGCCGGCCCAGCACGTCCGCGCGGAGCTGGCACCAGTACGCGCTGCGCGCCGCCCCGCCGGTGAACGTTACCGGTCCTTCGACCGGTGCGCCCAGCGCGCCCACGTAGGCCAGGGCGAGGCGTTCGGCGAACGCCACGCCCTGCAGCAGCGCCGCGTGCCGGTCGCCGTCGTCGGCCGGGTCGCCGAGCATGAAGCCCACCGCGCCGGGGGCCAGGAAGGGGAAGCGCTCCCCCCGCGACACCAGCGGGTAGGCGACGGCGGTGGACGGCTCCCAGGCGGCGGCGCGGGCGTCCAGCGCGGCGAGGTCGGCGCCGGCCGGCAGCACGCCCGCGCCCACGCTGGAGGCGCCCCCGGGCAGCCAGGTGCCGTCAGGGGAGCGGTGGCTGTACATCACCCCGGCCGGGTCGCGGACGGGTTCGGCGGTGACCCCCTTGAGCACCAGGGTCGTCCCGAGAACCGAGTTCCACCGCCCCACGCGCAGCGCCCCCGAGCCGAGCTGGGAGGCGCATCCGTCCGTCATCCCCGCCACCACGGGGGTGCCCTCGGCGAT
Organism: Actinomadura viridis; assembly: GCF_015751755.1. Taxonomy (GTDB): domain Bacteria; phylum Actinomycetota; class Actinomycetes; order Streptosporangiales; family Streptosporangiaceae; genus Spirillospora; species Spirillospora viridis. Next base: position 5,209,803 of record NZ_JADOUA010000001.1, on the reverse strand, counting down.
CCCGGTGGCCTCGGCGGCCTCCCGGCAGACCTCGCCCAGCACGGTGCCGGGACGGACCACGGCCGGCAGCAGCGCCGGGTCCAGGCCCAGCGCCTCGAAGACGCCCGCCGGCCAGCTCTCGGAGAGCAGGTCGTAGCCGGTCTTGAGGGCGTGGCTGGAGTCGGTGGCGACGGGGCCGCCGACCAGCCGCCGGTTGACGAAGTCGGCCTGGTGCGCCAGCCGGGCCCCCGGTGCCGTCCCCCGGCGGACCAGCCACAGCGCCTTGGCCAGCGCCCAGGACGGCTGGATGCGGACGCCCAGGCGGTCCCAGACCTCGGCGCCGGTCTCCTGCGCCTCGGCGGCCTCGGCGGCGGCCCGCCCGTCGTCGTACATGAGTCCGGCGGTCAGCGCCTCACCGGACGGGCCCGCGAGCAGCACCGTGCCCGACGTGCTGCACACCGCGACGCCGAGCACGGCCGCGTCCAGCCCGTCCAGGGCGGCCCGCGCGGCGGTCCGGACGCCGGCCCACCAGTCCTCGGGGCTCTGCTCGTGCCGTCCGGCGGCGGCGCGGCGCCCGGCCAGGGGAGCCGAGCCGCGCCCCAGCACCCGCCCGGAGGCGTCGGCCACCAGGGCGCGCACGCTCTGCGTGCCCAGGTCGATGCCCAGCCATCCGGGAGGACGGTCGCCGTCGGGTACGGGCACGATGTCCTCCGTTAACTTCTCGGCTGGTTCTGTGAAGTTATAACAACCATGGTGACACCTAGCAAGGTCGCGGGCGAACCGGGTCGCTCATGAGTGCAGGTGCCACGTGGTATTAACTCGTGCTCCACTGGGCCTTGACGGCCACGCCATCATGTTACAAGCTCTGTGAACTAACTCACCCTGAATGTTAATTACCCGTCCGAAGGTGTTACATCAGGGTGGCCCCCGGCCCCGAAGCTCCCACCCCCCTGGAGGCACGGATGGACACGATCGACCGGCGGCGGTTCCTGGGCATGATGGGCGCCTCCGCGGCGGCCCTCACCGCGGCGCCCGCGCTCAGCGCGTGCGGCGCCGGATTCGGCGGCGGCTCCTCCGCCGGCGGCGGCTCGGCCGCCGACGAGGTCACCGGGGCCTTCGACTGGAAGCGCGCCCAGGGCAAGACGATCAAGGCACTGCTCAACAAGCACCCCTACACCGACGCCCTCATCGCCGACCTCAAGGCGTTCAGCGAGCAGACCGGCATCCAGGTCAAGTACGACGTCTTCCCCGAGGACAACTACTTCGACAAGCTGACCGTCGACCTGTCCAGCGGCCGTGCCTCCTACGACGTGTTCATGCTCGGCGCCTACATGGTGTGGCAGTACGGCCCGCCCGGATGGCTGGAGGACCTCGGCCCCTGGATGCGCAACACCGCCGCCACCTCCGCCGAGTGGGACCCGGGCGACTTCTTCCCCAACCTCCTGCAGGCCGACCAGTGGAGCCTCAAGTACGGCACCCCGCTCGGCCAGGGCGGCCAGTACGCGCTGCCCTGGGGCTGGGAGACCAACGTGGTCGCCTACAACACCGAGGTCTTCGGCAAGCTCGGCCTCAAGCCCGCCGAGACCCTCGACGAGCTGATCGAGATGGCCGCGACGATCAAGCGGAAGGCGCCCGGCGCCGGGTTCGACGGCATGTACGGGGTCGCGGTCCGCGGCTCGCGCAGCTGGGCCACCATCCACCCCGGCTTCATGACGATGTACTCCCGGTACGGCCTGAAGGACTTCGTCATGGAGGGCGGCAAGCTCAAGCCCGCCATGAACGACCCCAGGGCCGTCGAGTTCACCCGCAAGTGGGCCGACATGGTCAAGAACGGCGGCGCGCCGTCCTGGACCTCCTACACCTGGTACCAGTGCTCCAGCGACCTGGGCGCCAAGAAGGCCGCGATGCTGTTCGACGCCGACAGCGCCGCCTACTTCCAGGCCATCAAGGGCGCCAGCCCGGCGTCCGGCAAGATCGCCTTCCATCCCGGGCCCAAGGGGCCGGACGGCTCTCTGGCCACCAACATGTGGGTCTGGTCGCTCGGCATGAACGCCAAGAGCGAGAACAAGACCGCGGCCTGGCTCTTCCTCCAGTGGGCCACCGGGAAGGAGCACCTGCGCAAGGCCGCCCTGGAGGGCAACCACATCGACCCGGTGCGCAAGTCCATCAGCCAGGACGCCGCGTACAAGGACAAGATGAAGGACCTGCAGGGCTTCCTGGACACCTTCGAGGCCGTGGCCGACCAGACGAAGATCCAGTTCACCCCGCAGACGCAGTTCTTCGACGCCACCACCAGCTGGGCGGCGGCCCTCCAGGAGATCTACGGCGGCAAGGACGCGGCGGGCGTCCTGAACGGCCTGGCCAAGGACCTGGCCCCCAAGGTCGCGGGCTGACGGGGGGCGAGGGACGGGCTCATGGCGGCTCTCACCGAAACCGAGGCGGCGGCGGAGGCGGCGCCCGCGCCGGGGCGTCCGGACGCGCCGCGCCGGGTGCCCCGATGGCGGCGCTCGCTGCGGCCGTACCTCCTGATCGTGCCGGCGCTGCTGCTGACCGGCGGCATCCTCTACCCCTTCGGCCTCGGGCTCTACTACACGATCTTCGACTTCTCGGCCACCAAGCCGCAGCCGGACATGGTGGGCCTCGAGAACTACCTCACCATCGTCAAGCAGGACGCGTTCTGGCGTTCGGCGCTGGTCACCGTGATGTACGCGGTCGGCGCCACCGCCGTGGAGACGGTGCTGGGGGTCGGCGTGGCGCTGCTGCTCAACCGCGGCACGCGGCTGGGCCGGACGCTGGAGAAGGTGCTGATCCTGCCGCTGATGATCGCTCCGGTGATCGCCGCGATCATGTGGAAGCTGATGCTGCAGCCCAGCGTCGGCGTGATCAACTACCTGCTCCGGCCGTTCGGGCTCGGCGGGGTGCAGTGGACCGACACCCCCACCGGGGCGCTGCTGTCCTCGATCATGGTGGACGTCTGGGTCTACACCCCGTTCGTGGCCATCCTCGCCCTGGCCGGGCTGCGCTCGCTGCCGCGCTCCCCGTTCGAGGCGGCGGCGGTGGACGGCGCGGGCCGGTGGTTCACCTTCCGGCGGCTCACGCTGCCGATGCTGTGGCCGTACGTGCTGGTCGCGGTGATCTTCCGGTTCATGGACTCGCTCAAGGTGTTCGACATCATCTACGCGCTCACCGAGGGCGGCCCCGGCGACTCCACCGTCGTGCTGCAGATCCGCGCCTACCTGGAGGCGATCCGCTTCCAGCGGTACTCGTTCGGCATCAGCTACATGATCATCCTCTGGGCGGTGGTCTACCTGGCCTCGATGGTGCTGGTGCGTTACCTGGCCCGCGCCCAGCGACGCGCGGCGGAGGTGTCCCAGTGAGCACCGGGACGGATACCAAGACGAGCACCGGGACGAGCACCGGCAAGGGGCGCGGCGGGGCATCGCGGGGACGGCTGGTCTCCGTCGCGGCGAACGCGGCGCTGATCGCCTACTTCGTCTTCGCGCTGTTCCCCGTCGCCTGGATGGTGATCCTGTCGATCAAACCGGCCGACCAGCTGTTCAACACCTACTTCTCGTTCTCGCCCACGCTGGAGACCTACCGCACGGTGCTGGGGGCGGGCGGGGACGAGGGCGTGCCGTTCGTGCGGTTCTTCGTCAACAGCCTGGTGGTGTCGCTGGGCGCGGTGGCGCTGTCGCTGGCGATCGGCCTGCCGGCGGCGTACGCGGCGGCGCGCTGGCGGTTCCGCGGCTCGGAGAACCTCATGTTCACGCTGCTGTCGTTCCGGTTCGCCCCCGAACTGACGGTGATCATCCCGCTGTTCGTGCTCTACCAGCAGCTCGGGCTGTTCGACACCTATGTCGGGATGATCTGGGTGCTGCAGCTGGTCACGCTCCCGCTGATCGTGTGGATCATGCGGTCGTACTTCTCGGACCTGTCGCCCGAGCTGGAGCAGGCCGCGCTGCTGGACGGCTACACCCGGCGGCAGGCGTTCGTGCGGATCGCGCTGCCGCTGGTCAAACCGGGCATCGCGGCGGTCAGCCTGCTGGCGTTCATCTTCGCCTGGAACAACTTCGTCTTCCCGCTGATCCTCACCTCCTCCGAGGCGCAGACGGTCACCGTGGGCGCGCTGTCGTTCCTCGGCGGCGACCGGCCCAAGTACAACCTGACCGCCGCCGCCGCGCTGGTGTCGGTGGTGCCGCCGCTGCTGCTGGCGCTGACCATCCAGCGCTACCTGGTCCGCGGCCTGTCGTTCGGGGCGGTGAAGAGCTGATGGCCACGCTCACCCTCAAGGGACTGCGCAAGACCTACGGCAAGGTCACGGCGCTGGACGGGATCGACCTGGAGGTCGCCGACGGCGAGTTCTTCTGCCTGCTCGGCCCGTCCGGCGCGGGCAAGACCACCACGCTGAAGGCGGTCGCCGGGCTGGAGCCGCCGGACGCCGGCCGGGTCGAGATCGGCGGCGTCGACATGGACGGCGTCGAGCCCTACGACCGGGGCGTGGCGATGTGCTTCGAGAGCTACGCCCTCTACCCGCACTACACCGCGTTCGACAACATGGTCTCGCCGCTGCGCTCGCCCCGGTACCGGGTGCCCGCCGCCGAGGCGCGCGAGCGGGTCGGCCGGTTCGCCGAGCTGCTGGGCATCTCCCACCTGCTCGACCGCGGCGTGGGGGAGCTGTCCAACGGGCAGCGGCAGCGGGTGGCGCTGGGCCGGGTGCTGGTCCGCCCGGCCCGGGCGTTCCTGCTGGACGAGCCGCTGTCGCACCTGGACGCCAAGCTCCGCCAGTCGATGCGGGCCGAGCTGAAGACCATCGGCGCGGTGGAGCGCACCACGACCCTGTACGTCACGCACGACTACGTGGAGGCGCTCGGGCTCGGCGACCGGATCGGGGTGATCAGGGACGGCCGGATCGTGCAGGTCGGCACCCGCGAGCAGATCTGGAACGAGCCGGCCGACACCTTCGTCGCGCACGCGTTCGGCAAGCCCCGGATCAACCTGCTCCCCGGGGAGGTCGCCGAGGGCGGCCGGCTGCGCGCCGCCGGCGGCGAGATCGACCTGCCGTCCGGCGGGTCCGGGCTCGCCCCGGGCCGGGCGGTGACCCTCGGGGTACGGCCCCGCGACCTGGTGCTGCTGCGCGGCGCCGGCGACACGGCGCCCGAGGGCATGGCGGAGGTCCGCGCCCGCGTCTACGTGACCGAGGTCCTCGGCCGGCAGAGCGAGGTGACGGTCACCGTCGGCGACCAGAGGCTGGCGCTGGTGGTGCCGCGCGAGGACGCCGCCGGGCTCGCGCCCGAGACGCCCGTGCGGCTGGCGGTGCCGGGCCCGGACGGGCCGGGCGGCCGGACGCTGCTGTTCGACCCCGCCGACGGCGGCCGGAGGATCGCGTGATGACGGCGCACGGCGGCGGCGCCGGGGGCGGCGGCCCGTCCGGCGGCGGCCCGGCCGGGAGGCAGGAGGGGATCGCCGAGTACGTCCTGTCGGCCGGGTCGGTGCCGGCCGCGGAGCTGGCCGAGCGCTTCAAGGTCAGCCTGATGACCATCCACCGGGACCTGGACGAGCTGGAGCGGCGCGGCGTGGTGCGCAAGTTCCGGGGCGGCGCCACCGCGCAGCCCTCGGGGGTCTTCGAGAGCAACGTCGCCTACCGGCGCAAGTCGATGCTCGCGGAGAAGAACGCCGTCGCCGGGCGCGCGCTGGCGCTCGTCGAGCCCGGGATGGCGGTGATGCTCGACGACTCCACCACCGTGCTGGCGCTGGCCCGGCTGCTGGCGGGGATCACCCCGCTGACCGTCGTCACCAACTTCCTGGAGGGCCTCAACCTGCTGGCCGGCGCCCCCGGCATCCGGCTGATGGCGCTGGGCGGCGACCATGATCCGCTGCACGACTCGTTCCTGGGCATGGCCTGCGTGGAGGCGATCGAGTCGCTGAACGTCGACCTGTGCTTCGTGTCGACCTCGGCGGTCTCCGGCGGGTTCGCCTACCACCAGGAGCAGCACATCGTCTCGGTCAAGCGGGCGATGCTCGCCGCCGCCGAGCGCAACGTGCTGCTGCTCGACAACACCAAGCTGAGCCGCGTGGCCCTGCACAGGCTCGCCCCGCTCAGCGAGTTCGAGCGCGTCATCGTCGACTCGGGCGCCTCCGCCGGATCCCTGCGCGACCTGGACGAGCACAAGGTGAACTACGAGGTGGCATCCGCGTGACCCCCGCATCCGACCGTTCCCCCGCCCCTTCCCGTCCCGCCGCCCCCGCCGGCCGGGACGCCCCCGACCGGACGCCCCGCCCGGTCACGGGCGTGGTCTTCGACCTCGACGGGGTGCTCGTGGAGAGCGAGCACCTGTGGGAGGAGAGCTGGGCCGACCACACCCGCCGCCGCGGCCATGCCTGGACCCCGGCCGACACCGCCGCCGTCCAGGGCATGAGCGCCCCGGAATGGGCCCGGCACATCGCCGTGCTGCTGGGCGACCCCGGCAGCGCCGGCGAGGTCAGGGACGCCTGCGTCGGCTACATGATCGGCGCCCTGGAACGGGGAGACATCCGGCTGCTGGACGGCGCGGCCGAACTGGTCGCCGGGGTGGCGGCCCGCGTCCCGGTCGCGCTGGCCTCCTCGGCCGCCCGCCGCCTGATCGACGCCGTGCTGCCCGCGTTCGGGCTCGACCGCCACTTCACCGCCACCGTCTCCAGCGAGGAGGTGCCGCGCGGCAAGCCCGCCCCCGACGTGTACGCCGAGGCGGCCCGCCGGATCGGCACCGGCCCCGGCCAGGGCGTCGCGGTGGAGGACTCGGCCAACGGCATCCGCGCCGCGCACGCCGCCGGGCTCGCGGTGATCGCCATCCCCAACCCCGCCTACCCGCCCGCGCCCGGCGCCCTGGCGCTGGCCGCCCAGGTCGCCACCGGCCCCGGTGACGCCCGCGAGCGGATCCTCGCCCTGATCGAGCACGGACTCCCGGCGCCGGAGGGGGACGCCCCATGACCACGGAGTACGAGACCCATGGCTGACCTCGCGCTGCGCGCGCTGCGCAAGACCTACTCCCGCAAGGGCCGCCCGGACGTTGAGGCGGTCCGGGGCATCGACCTGGAGATCCCCTCGGGCGAGATGCTCGGGCTGCTCGGCCCGTCCGGCTGCGGCAAGAGCACCACCCTCCGGATGATCGCCGGGCTGGAGGAGGTGACCGGCGGCGACATCGTCGTCGCCGGCTCCTCGGTGGCCGGGCTGCCGCCGCAGCGCCGCAACATCGGCGTCGCGTTCGAGAACTACGCGCTCTACCCGCCGCTGACCGTGGCGGAGAACCTGGCCTTCGGGCTGGCCGCGCGGCGCCGCGGCGACCGCCGGGAGATCGCCGCGCGGGTCCGGGCGATGGCCGAGCGGATCGAGATCACCGAGCTGCTGGACGCCAAGCCCGGCGGCCTGTCCAGCGGGCAGAAGCAGCGGATCGCGCTGGCCCGCGCGCTGGTCCGCGAACCCGACGTGCTGCTGCTGGACGAGCCGCTGTCCCACCTGGACGCCGCGCAGCGCGACACCACCCGCCGCGAGCTCAAGCGGCTCCAGAGCGACCTGGGGTACACCACCATCCTGGTCACCCACGACCAGGAGGAGGCGCTGTCGCTGGCCGACCGGATCGCGGTGATGAAGGACGGGGAGATCCAGCAGATCGGCACCCCGGACGAGATCTACGACGCGCCCGCCACCCTCTTCGTGGCCGACTTCGTGGGCGAGCCCGCGATCAACCTGCTGCCCGGCACCGTCACCGCCGCCGCTGGGGACGGGGACGGGCCCGGCGGGGACGGCAGGGGCGGGCTGAGACTGTCGGAGTCCGTACGGGTCCCGCTCCCGGCCGGGATCGACCTGGAACCCGGCCGGGCGGTGGTGCTCGGCGTCCGCCCCGAGGACGTCGCGCCGTCCGGGGAGGCCGACGCCGACCTGCGCGGGACCGTCGTGGTGTACGAGCCGCTGCTGGAGATGGGCCTGGCCACCGTGCGCCTGGAAGGCGTGGACCGGCCCCTGCTCGTCCAGACCGACCCGGCCGTCCGGCTGGAGCGGGACCAGACCGTCCACCTGCGGCTGGACCCTCGCCGCAGCCACCTCTTCGATGCCGAGACCCAGAAGGCCATCACCCGAACGGAGCGCCGATGACCATCCTTGCCGCGGGCGACCATTTCGTCCGCACCGACCTGCTCACCGGCGCGCTGCGCGCCGAGCTGGGCGGCGGCCCGGACGGCGGGCCCGCCATCCGGGAGCTGACCCTGCCCTGGCCGGTGGAGCCGTTCGGCCGGGTCGCCGAGGTGGACGAGGCGTCCGGCACCGAGGACCTCATGATCGAGGCGGTCGGCGGGATCGAGGTGGCCGTCACCCAGATGGCGCCGTTCACCCGCAAGGTCCTGGAGAACGCCCCGGGGCTGCGGCTGGTCGTGGTCAGCCGGGGCGGCCCCGTCAACGTCAACGTCGAGGCGGCCACCGAGCGCGGGATCCGGGTGTGCTACGCCCCCGGCCGCAACGCCACCGCGACCGCCGAGTTCACCGTCGGGATGCTGCTGGCCACGCTGCGCCGCATCCCCGAGACGCACGCCGCGCTCGCGCTGCGCGGGGAGTGGGCGAGCGACTACTACACCTACGAGAAGTGCGGGCTGGAGATCGAGGGCACGACCGTCGGCCTGGTGGGCTGCGGCGCGATCGGCGGGCGGGTCGCCCGGATCCTGGCCGCCTTCGGGGCAGAGGTCCTCATCTTCGACCCGTACGCCCCCGCCGACGTCCCGGGCGAACGGGTCGGCTCCCTGGACGAGCTGATGAGCCGGGCCCGGATCGTCTCGCTGCACGCCCGGGTCACCCCCGAGACGCGCGGGCTGATCGGCGCCCGCGAGATCGGGCTGATGCCGCGCGGCTCCGTGCTGGTCAACGTCGCCCGCGGCCCGCTGCTGGACTACGACGCGCTCTGCGACGCGCTGGAGTCCGGGCAGCTCATGGGCGCGGGCCTGGACACCTTCGCGGTGGAGCCGCCGCCGCCCGGCGCGCGGATCTTCGACGTTCCCAACCTGGTCATGACCCCTCACCTGGGCGGGGCCAGCCGCGCGGTCGCCGAGAAGGCCGCCCGGATCGTCGCCGCCGAGGTCGGCCGGTACCGGCGCGGAGAGCCGCTGGCACACTGCCTCAATCCGTGATCGGGTGAGCGCACCCTCCGTCCACCCCAGGTCAGCCCAGGCCCGCCGCTCCGGGCCCCACCCCCAGGCACCCACCAGGAGGCCGTGATGTTCATCGGGATCGACGCGGGCACGTCCGTGGTCAAGGCCGCCGCCTTCGACGAGGACGGGCGGATCCGCCGGGTCGAGGCCACGCCGGTCGGCCTGGAGATGCGGGACGGCCGTGTCGAGCAGGACGTCGACGCGGTGTACGGCGCGGTCGAGCAGGTCGTGCACCGGCTGGTCGCGTCCCTGCCCGCGCCGCCCCGGCTGGCCGGCCTGACCGGCCAGGGCGACGGGCTCTGGCTGGTGGACGCCGCCGCCCGGCCGGTGCGCCCGGCGGTGTCGTGGATGGACGGCCGCGCCACCGGCCTGCTCGCCGAGTGGACGGCCGCCGGCGTGGCCGAGGAGGTGTACCGCCGCACCGGCGCCGCCATGTTCCCCGGCTGCCCGGCCCCGCTCCTGGCCTGGATGGACCGGTACGAACCCGAGTCGCTGGACGCCGCCGCCACCGCCGCGTACTGCAAGGACGTCATCTTCCAGCGCTTCACGGGGATCCGCGCCACCGACGTCTCGGACACCTCGATGCCGTTCCTGGACCAGCGCTCCCGCGACTACGAGCGCGACGCCATCGAGGCGTGCGGGCTGACGCACCGCGCCGGGCTGCTCGCCCCGGTCGAGGACCCGCTGCCCGCCGGGCCGAGCCTGCCGGGCACCGGGCTGCCGGCGGGGACGCCGGTGGCGGGCGGCCCGTTCGACCTGTCGGCCTGCGCGCTCGGCGCGGGGATCACCGAGCCCGGCGACGGGCTGCTGATCATCGGGACCACCCTGGCCTGCCAGGTCGTGACCGACCGGCTCGACCTGGACGGCGAGCCCGCCGGCTTCCACCTGGCGACGACGCGGCCCGGGCGGTGGCTGCGGGCGATGCCCGCGATGGTCGGGACGGCCGCGCTCGACTGGACGCTGAAGACCACCGGGCTGCGGCACGAGGCGGTCTCCGGGCTGCTCGGCGACTCCCCGCCGGGCGCGCACGGCGTCGGCGTGCTGCCCTACTTCGCCCCCTCCGGCGAGCGCGCGCCGTTCGTGGAACCGGCGGCCCGCGCCGAGTTCACCGGCGTCAGCCTGGAGACCACCCCGGCCGACCTGGTCCGCGCCACCTGCGAGGGCATCGCCTACGCGGCGCGGCACTGCCTGGACGCCGCCGGGCTCACCGGCGAGCTGGCCGTCTGCGGCGGGGGCACCCGGAGCGAGGCGTGGCTGCGGCTGTTCGCCGACGTGCTGGGCCGTCCGATCCGGACCGCCTCCGGGGAGGTCGGGGCGCGCGGCGCGGTGCTGGCCGCCGCGGAACGCTTCGAGGTACCGCTCGACACGAAGGCGTGGACCGCGGCCTCGGCCCATTACGAGCCCGACCCCGGCCGCGCGGCCTTCTACGAGGAGGGCTACGCGCGCTACCTCGATCGCGTCGCCACGGCCCGCGAACGCTGGGGACGGGGTGCCTGAGCCGCCGCCGGGCCCGGTCACGATCGGCGTCGACGTCGGCACGACCGGGCTCAAGGCGGTGGCGCTCGACGAGCGCGCCCGGGTGGTCGCCGAGCACGCCGTCCGCTACCCGACCCGGCTCGCGGGCACGGCGGCCGAGCAGGACGCCGAGGTCTGGTGGGCGGCGGCCCGCACGGCGCTGTCCCGGGTGACCGGCGCGTGCGGCACCGGCGTCACGGGGGTCGCGGTGACCGGCCAGGCGCCGACCCTGGTCGCGGTCGACCGGCGCGGCGACCCGCTGGGGCCCGCGCTGACCTGGATCGACCGGCGGGCCATGGCGGAGGCGCGGGAGATCGGCGACCTGCTGGGCCCGGTCCGCAACGGCCCCGACCCGTTCTTCGGCACGGCCAAGCTGCTGTGGTGGACCCGGCACCGCCCGGCGGAGATCGACCGGGCCGCGGCCGTGCTGCACGCCAACGGGTTCCTGGTCGGCCGCCTCACCGGGGCCCGCACCCTCGACGCGTCCGGCGCCTGCCTGATGCAGGGCTGGGACGACGGCTGGCCCGCGGCGCTGGAACGCCACGGGGTGCCGGTCGGGCTCCTGCCCGAGGCCGTGCCGTCCCTGGCCCTGGTCGGCGAGGTCACCGGCGAGGCCGCCGCCCGCACCGGGCTGCCCGCGGGAACGCCGGTCGCCGCGGGCGGGATCGACGCCCTCGGATCGGCGCTGGAGGCGGGCCTGCTGGGCCCCGGCGACCCGCTCGCCGAGATGACCGGCTTCTCCACGGTGAGCATGCTGGCGGTGCCGCGCGGCACGCACGTCCCGGGGCTCCTGCACACCCGGCACTGCGTGGACGGCGCCGACCTCGTCCTCACCGCGCAGGTGTCCACCGGCGCCGTGGTCGACTGGGTCCGGGACCTGACCGGCGGCGCCGCGGAGCTGCTGGAGTCCGCGCCGCTGCTGGCACGTCCCCGGCCGGGCCGGCTCCTGGTGGTGCCGTCGTTCGCCGGGGAGCGCACGCCGACCTGGGACGCCCGCGCCCGCGGCGCCGTCATCGGGCTCGACCTGGCCACCGACGCCCGCGACCTCCTCCTCGCGGTGTTCGAGGGCACCGCCTTCGCCCTGCGCGCCGACCTGGACCTGCTGGAACGCGCCGGGCTGCCGGTGACCTCGGTGACCTGCACCGGCGGCGGGGCCCGGAGCGAGGCGTGGCTGCGGATCAAGGCGGACGTGCTGGACCGCCCGATCCGGGTGCCGGTCACCGGTCACGGCGCCGCCGCCGGCGCCGCCATGATGGCGGGCCTGGCGACCGGCGTGTGGTCCGCGCCCGGGGAACTGCGCGGCCTGACCGCCGCCACCGCGCGCACCCACCGCCCCGATCCCGCGCGCGCCGCCCTCTACGCCGCGCGCTTCGACCTCTTCCAGCGGCTGCGCGAGACCCTGCCGCCGCTCGGCCGCCCGCTGCTCGCGCCGCCACCAGAACTCGGGGATCACCAGTAGTGACACAGGAGGCACCAGTGCATCCGTCCACCCCCCGCCCGAGAACGACCCGCCCCCCAAGACCCCTCCTCGCGTTCGCCGCCGTCCTGGCCGCCGCCGCCCTCCTCGTCTCCGGCCTCGCCGCGCCGGCCCGTCCCGCCGCCGCCCGCGCGGACGGCGCCGGCAAGGCCCGTGCCGGCATGGCCGGCCCCGGCATGGTCGGCGAGCATCCGACGGTCTTCGGCCACCGCGGAGCCGCCGGATACCGTCCCGAGCACACGTCCGGGTCGTACGAGCTGGCCGTGCAGATGGGCGCCGACTACATCGAGCCCGACCTCGTCCCGACCAAGGACGGGGAACTGGTCGCCCGGCACGAGAACGAGATCGGCGGCACGACCGACGTCGCCCGCCGGGCCGAGTTCGCCGACCGCAGGACCACCAAGACGATCGACGGCAGGAAGGTCACCGGCTGGTTCACCGAGGACTTCACCCTGGCCGAGCTGAAGACCCTCCGCGCCGTGGAACGGCTGCCCGAGGCACGCCAGCACAACACCCTCTACGACGGCCGTTACCCGCTGATGACCCTCCAGGAGATCATCGACCTTGCCGAACGGCTGGGCCGTGAGCACAAGCGCACCGTCGGGGTCTTCCCCGAGACCAAGCACCCGACCTACTTCCGCTCGATCGGGCTCCCGCTGGAGGAGCCGCTGATCCGGACCGTCAAGCGCAACGGCCTGGACCGGCCCGACGGGCGGCTGGTCGTGCAGTCGTTCGAACCCACCAGCCTGCGGCGGCTCACCCGGGAGCTGCGCGTCACCGCCCTCCAGGCCATCTCGACCTCGGGCGCCCCCTACGACACCGTCGCCGCCGGCCACGGGCCCACCTTCGCCGACATGACCACCCCGGCCGGGCTCCGCGAGATCCGCACCTACGCCGACTGGATCGGACCGGACAAGCGGCTGGTGATCCCGCTGCGCGAGGACGGCTCGCTCGGCGCGCCCACCACGCTGGCCCGCGACGCCCATGCCGCCGGGCTGAGGATCTCCGCCTACACGTTCCGCAACGAGAACCAGTTCCTGCCCGCCGGCCTGCGGACCGGCACCGACCCGAACGCCTACGGCCGGGCGTTCGAGGAGTACGCCGCGTACTTCCGGGCCGGCCTGGACGCGGTGGTGAGCGACAACCCCGACACGGCCGTGATCGCCCGCGAGGCGCTGCGCGAGCGCACCGCCTCCTAGAACCGCCTCCCAGAGCGGCGCGGCGGGTCGCCGGCCCCTGATCGTTCCGGGCCGGCGATCCGCCGCATATCGGCGGAAAACCCGACGCCGCCGGGGGAAGATGGACCCATGGACGAGGACGGCGCACGGGCGGGCGGTGGACGGTCCGGGGGGCGGCGCGGCCCGGCCCCGCGGCAGGAGGCGATCGCCGAGCACGTGCTGTCGGCCGGTTCGGCGACCGCGGCGGAGCTGGCGGACCGGTTCGGGGTCAGCCTGATGACCATCCACCGGGACCTGGACGAGCTGGAGCGGCAGGGCGTCGTTCGCAAGTACCGCGGCGGGGTGACCGCCCAGCCCTCGGGGGTGTTCGAGAGCAACGTCGCCTTCCGCCGCAAGGCGATGCAGGCCGAGAAGGAAGCGGTGGCCCGCCGCGCGCTGGAGCTGATCGAGCCGGGCATGGCGGTGATGCTCGACGACTCCACCAGCGTGCTGGCCGTGGCCCGGCGGCTGGCCGGGATCACCCCGCTGACCGTCGTCACCAACTTCCTGGAAGGGCTCAACCTGCTGGCGGGCGTCCCCGGCATCCGGCTGATGGCGCTCGGCGGCGACTACGACCCGCTGCACGACTCGTTCCTCGGGGTCTCGTGCGTGGAGGCGATCGAGTCGCTCACCGTGGACCTGTGCCTGGTGTCCACCTCCGCCGTGTCCGGCGGGTTCGCCCACCACCAGGAGCAGCACATCGTCGCGGTCAAGCGCGCCATGCTCGCCTCGGCCGCCCGCAACGTCCTGCTGCTGGACCACTCCAAGCTCGGCCGCGTCGCGCTGCACCGGCTCGCCCCGCTCAGCGCGTTCGACCGCGTCATCGTCGATTCCGGGGCGTCGGGCGAGGCGCTGCGCGACCTGGACGAGCACAAGGTGGACTACGAAGTGGCCGCTCCCTGAGCGCCTCGGGCGCACGCGCGGCCGGCCGCGCGCTCACCCGGCCACGACCACGAACCGTCCCCGGTAGGCGTCGCGGTCGACGGCCGCGTCGGACTTGCGCGACGGGCTGAGCCCGACGAGCCTGAGCACGTGCCCGCCGACCCGGACGAGCCTGTCGTCGCGGGCCCGCCCCTCGCCGTCCGCCGGTCCGTCCCCGCCGCGTGCCGGGGCGCGCATCACCGTGTGCAGCTCGTGCTCGCGTGCCGCGGGGGACCTCCCGGTCTCCGTGACGCCGACGACCACGGTCGCGTCGCCCTGCCAGTAGCACTCGACGTCGGACGGGCAGCGCCCGTCGTTCCGGACGTCCCGCAGGGTGACGGTCAGGCCGGCCTCCGGAAGGCGGGCCGTGCCTCCGATCGCCAGCGTGAACGTCCGGCCGGGCTTCACCTCCGCGGTCGGGGAGCGGTCGGCGGGGCCCGAGCCCGGACGACCGCCCGCCGCGCCGCCGCAGGCTCCTGCCAGGGTGATCGCCGTGGCCACCGGCACCGCGAGCAGGGTTCGACGTGACCTCATCCGCCTACGACGCGGGCGGCCCGCCCGCCGTTCCCCGGGGGCGACCCGTACCGGGAGGTCCCTTGCGGCGGGCTCGTTCCCGTTCGCTCCCTTGGCGGTCAAAAGGCACGGCCGCGCCGGGTTCGCACGCGTCCTGGCCTGGGGTGTCCCCGGCTCAGTACCTTTCCCGGGCGCGCGGTGTCCGCCGGCGACGGTCGCAGGGGAGTGCCGCGGGAAGGGAACCGGCCCATGGCCGCCTGTGGAACGAGGAGGAGGCGTGTCTCCGGTCCGCTCGGAGCCGCCGCCGTCCTGGTGCCGATGCTGGCCGCGGTGCCCACGGCCGCCCCCGCGCCCCGCGAGGTCGCCGCGGCCGTGGCGGCACCGGGGGCCCGCGGCGCCCCCGCTCTCGACGGCCCCGCGATCGACGGCCCCGCGCCGGCCGTTCCCGGGCAGGCCGTACGGGGGGAGGCGGCACGGCGGGGGACGGTGCCGATCGTCGTCGGGCACCGCGGAGCCCCCGGCCACCGCCCCGAGCACACCCTGGCCTCCTACGAGCTGGCGGTGCGGATGCGCGCCGACTACATCGAGCCGGACGTGGTCCCCACCAAGGACGGGCACCTGGTGGCGCGGCACGAGAACGAGATCGGCCGGACGACCGACGTCGCCCGGCACCCCGAGTTCGCCCGCCGCCGCACCACCAAGACGATCGACGGCAGGAAGGTCACCGGCTGGTTCACCGAGGACTTCACCCTCGCCGAACTCAGGACCCTCCGCGCGGTCGAGCGGATGCCCGGCCTGCGCCCGCGCAACACCCGGTACGACCGGCGCTTCCGGATCCCGACCGTGCAGGAGGTCGTCGACCTCGCCGGGCGGCTCGGCCGCAGGCACGGCAGGCGCGTCGGGATCTTCCCCGAGGTCAAGCACCCGACCTACTTCCGGTCGATCGGCCTCCCGCTGGAGGGCAGGCTCGCCGCGCTCCTCAGGCGCAACGGCCTGAACCGCCCCGACGGGCGGGTCATCGTCCAGTCCTTCGAACCGGCCGCCCTGCGCAGGCTCGACAGGGCGCTGAACGTCACGATCCTGCAGAGCATCGCCCCCTCCGGCGCCCCGTACGACACGGTCGCGCGCGGGGCGGGCCCCACCTTCGACGAGATGGTCACCCCGGAGGGGCTCAAGGAGATCGGCACCTACGCCGACTGGATCGCCCCCGAGAAGGGACGGGTGATCCCCCTGCGGGCGGACGGCTCGCTCGGGACGCCGACCTCGCTGGTGCCGGACGCGCACGCCGCCGGGCTCAAGGTCGCCGCCTACACCTTCCGCGACGAGAACCGGTTCCTGCCGGCGGACCTGCGTGACGGCACCGCGCCGGGCGCCCGCGGCCGGGCCCTCAGGGAGTACGACCTCTTCTACAGGACGGGCATCGACGGGCTGTTCAGCGACCATCCCGGCACGGCCGTCCTCGCCCGGACCAGGTACCTGGCGACCGAGGCATAGGGCGTCAGCCGCCGTCCGCGCGCGGTCCCCGCCGCCAGCCGCCGAGGACCTCCTCCACGGTGGCGCGGATGCGGTCCCGGGCCTCCCGGCGCGGGACGCCCGCCATCAGCAGGTCGTCATAGTCGGTGTCCAGGTGGCGGACGGAGGCGGCGACCGCCAGGCGCACGGCGTCCGGGTCCAGCTCCCGGCCCGCCGCCGACCGGCCGACCCGGCCACTGCCGCGCAGGCCCGCGTGGACGGCGATCGCCTCCGCGCGGGCGGGCGGGCAGCCGGGGAAGAGCCGCACGATCTCGGCGGCCATCCGGTCCTGGAACTCCCCGTCCTGGTGAGCGCGGCGCTCCCGGTCCCGTTCGCGGCGGCGGGCCCGGGCGTCCTCGTCGGCCAGGCACTGCTCCTCGGCCCGGGCCAGGGCCTCCTCCTCGACCAGGACGCCGCGGCGCTCGTAGCGCTTGCGGCGGCGGTTGAGCCGGACGACGACCGCCGACAGCCCGCTCTCCTTCTTCGCGCGCCGGCTGAGCGCGGCGTTCCCGGACGGCAGGAAGACCAGATGGTCCAGGTCGGCGCAGGCCAGGCAGAGCGGCTCGTCGTCCTCCATGACCAGGAGGTCGCCGGTGCCGCGGCAGGTGGCGCAGGCCCACGCCTCCAGCGCCTGGACCGCCACCAGGTCGGGCGCCTTGTTCTGGCGCGCGGCGAGGCGCTCGCGCCGCGCCGGGGACAGGTCGGGGGAGAGCCAGTGCGTGCGGCAGGCGCGCTCGGTGGCCGCGTCGCCGCGTTCGGTGAAACGGAGCGGCCTGCGGTCGCGGGTGGCGGCGACGTAGGCGGCCTCCGAGGGCTCCAGGCCCTGGCGGGCGGCCCAGGACCCGAGTGCCCGGAGCGCGCCGTCGACCTTGTCGGGCCGTACGGGCAGGGCCGCCTCCAGGGGGTCGAGCCTTCCCTGCCGCCACTCGTCCACCCGCGCGGCGGTGAGCCAGCCGATCTGCTGGAACACCTCGATCGCGGAGACGGAGTGCGAACGCCGCAGGAGCGTTCCCGCGGCCTCGTCGACCCTGCGCGCCAACCGGGTCTCCTGCACCTCGCTCACGGTCGGCAACGTTAGCGGAGCCGGCGGCGGGACGTGGCCGGACCGCCGTCCGGTCCCGCGACGCGCCGCCCGATCCGGACGACGCGTGGCGGGACGGCCACGTTCCGTAATGTGATCTTGTGGAAGGGGCTCGGGGGGAGGGCACCCGCTGGTCGGGGCCCGGCGGGTTGAGGGTCGCGGCCGTACGCCTGGCCGGGGCCCACCGGGTGTGGGCGTCCTTCGCGGGCGTGCCGCCGGGGGTCCAGGCCGCGTTCCTGGTGACGGACGGCGGCGCGTTCGTGGGGCGGGGCTACTACACCTCGGTCGAGGAACTGGCCGAGGTCGTCGACCTCGCCGCCCTCAAGCCCGGCTGACCCCGGCCGGGGACTTGCCCGCGGCCCCGCGGGCGTGTAAACGTTTACATGAATCGTTTCCGCAGGCGGAGGGAGGGGCCATGGCGAGCGTGAAGGACGTCGCGCGGCACGCGGGCGTGTCGGTCGCCACGGTCTCGCGCGTGCTGAACGACAGCGTCCCGGTCCTGCCCGGCACCCGCGACCGGGTCCTGGCGGCGGTCGCCGAGCTCGGCTACCGGCCCAACGCGGTGGCCCGCTCGCTGCGCACCGACGCCACCCGCACGATCGGGCTGGTGATCGGCGACATCCTCAACCCGTTCTTCACCGAGCTCGCGCGGGCCGTCGAGGACCAGGCGCGGGCGCTCGGCTACTCCGTCGTGATCGGGAACGCCGACGAGCGGCCCGACCGGCAGGACCACTACGTCGGGACCCTGCTGGAACGGCGGGTGGACGGGCTGCTGCTGTGCCCCACCGCGGAGGTCACGCCGCTGGTGCGCGACATGGTCCGGGACGGCCGGCCGCTGGTCTTCCTCGACCGGACCCTGCCCGGCCTCGACGTGCCTGCGGTCCGCGTGGACGGCGGCGCGGCCATCGCCGAGCTGGTGCGCCACCTGTGCGCCCTCGGGCACCGGCGGGTGGCGTTCATCACCGGGCCGGCGTTGCTGTCCACGGGCCGGGAGCGGACCGAGGCGTTCACCGCGGCGATGCGCGCGCACGGCCTCCCGGTGCGCCCGGAGTACCTGGAGGCCGGGGACTTCCAGGCGGCCAGCGGGCGGGCGGGGGCGGCCCGGCTGCTCGACCTGCCCGAACCACCGGACGCGATCTTCGTCGGGGACAACCTGATGGCCCTGGGCGCCCTCGACGAGATCCGGGCCAGGGGGCTGCGGATCCCCGCGGACGTGGCGCTGGCCTGCTACGACGACCTGCCCTGGTTCACCCACCTGGACCCGCCGGTCACCGCCGTCGCCCAGCCGGTGCGGGAGCTCGGGCGGCGCGCCGTCCGCGTGCTGGCCGAACGGATGGAGGGCCGGCCGGTGTCCTCGGTGGTGCTGCCCGCCCGGCTGGTGGTCCGCCGTTCCTGCGGCGAGCGGGACGGCGGCGTCCCGGCATGACCGGCCGCGACGGCCGTACGAGAACAACGCAGAAGGAGGCGCCGTGTCCGAGCAGCCTGGATCTCAACGGCCTGGATCTCAACGGCTTGAAGTGGTCGTCGTGGGCTCGGTCAACGCCGACCTGGTGGTCGGCGTGGAGCGGCGGCCGTCGGCCGGCGAGACCGTGCTCGGGTCCGACCTGGTCACCTATCCGGGGGGCAAGGGGGCCAACCAGGCCGTCGCCGCCGCGCGGCTGGGCGGCCGGGTCGGCATCCTCGGCCGGGTCGGCGACGACGGGCACGGGGAACTGCTCCGCGGGTCGCTGGCCGGCGCGGGCGTGGACCTCGGCCACCTGACGGTCACGCCCGGGCCCACCGGGGTCGCGCTCATCACCGTCGATCCGGACGGCGACAACAGCATCATCGTCTCTCCGGGGGCCAACGCCCGGCTCCTGCCGCCGGACGTGGAACGGGCCCGGGCCATGCTCGCCGGTGCCTCGGTGGTGTCGTTCCAGCTGGAGATCCCGATCGAGACGGTCGAGGCGGCGGCCCGCACCGCCGCGGACGCCGGGGCGCGGGTGGTGCTCAACCTCTCGCCGCCGGCGCCGCTGCCCGGCGGGCTCGCGGAACTGTGCGACCCGCTCGTGGTGAACGAGCACGAGGCGGCCTTCCTGCTCGGCCACCGCGGCGAGCCGGCCGTCCTGGCCAAGGAACTGCTCGGCCGCGGCCCGCGTTCGGTGCTGGTCACGCTGGGGGCGGACGGGGCTCTGGTCGCCGACGCCTCCGGGGTGACCGCCGTCGCCTCGCCCCGGGTCGAGGCCGTGGACACCACGGGCGCGGGCGACGCGTTCACCGCCGCGCTCTGCCTGCGCCTGGCCCGTGGCGACGCCCTCGCCGACGCCGCCCGGTACGCCGCCCGCGTCGGCGCGGCGGCCGTCCGCCGGCCGGGCGCGCAGAGCTCCTTTCCCGGGGCGGACGAGGAACTCCCCGCCTGACCCGGTCGGAGCGCCGCGTTCAGTCTCCCGTCCGCGCCTTCGAGGAGGGCGCCGCGCGGCGTCGCCCGCGAAGCAGGACCAGTGCGGCGATGACCGCGACGGCCGCCGCGGCCAGCGCCCCGGCGGCCACCGGGGAGCGGCCGAAGATCTCCAGCCAGCCCCACACCACCGCGTAGCCGCCGACCACCCACGGGGGCGTCCACAGCGCCGAACCGAGCGCCGAGGCCGCGACGTAGCGGGGGAGGGGCATGCGCGCGGCCCCCGCGCAGATGGGGATGGCGTGCCGCAGCCCGGCGACCCAGTGCGCGCCGAAGACGGCCACCGCGCCGCGCCGCGCGACCATGCCCTCGACCTTGCGGACGCGCTGCTCCCCGATCCGGCGGACCGGGCGGGAGGTGTAGAGCCGGTCACCGAGCCCGCGGCCGATCCAGTAGTAGACCTGCCCCCGCACGAAGATGATCAGCACGGCGGCGATGACGCCCAGCCACAGCGGCATGCCCCAGAAGGTGTCACGCATGGACCGGTGCCTCGTCCGGTCGCGGGGGCACAACGCCGCTCACGACGCCGGTCACGGTGGTGATCACTGCGGTGGCCGCGGTTCGAGGTCGACGGCCCGGGCGCGCAGCCGTTCCAGCTCCGCGGCGGCGTCGGCGACGTCCTCGCCGAGGTCGTAGAGGCTGAACAGGTAGAGGTCGTCGGCCGTCTCGATCTCCAGCAGCCGGGTGTGCAGGAGGACCCGGCGTCGCTCGTCCACGCGGATCGCCGCCACCTCCGCCCACGGGATCCGGCGCCGCCTCGCGTACCCGCTGACGACCGTCACGGCGGCGGCGTCGGCCGCGACCCGTACCGGGGCGACCACGTCGCGCAGCGCCAGCGCGGCGAGCCCGGCGGTGGCGACGGTGGCCAGCACCACGAACGGCCGGTCGTGCCAGGACAGGGCCGCCACGGCGGCGAACGCCGCGACGGCGGCGGCCTTCAGAGCGAGATGCGCGCGCGGCACGCGCCAGCGCCGCTCCGCTCCGGTGTCGTCGCTCACGGGCTCCACGTTATCCGGGGCCGCGGGCGGGCGAGCACGGGGTGCCCGCCGGACGGCCGACGCTCCACCGCTGTAGTTCCGGCCGTGGAGTTCCGGTGGTGGAGTTCCGCCCGGGTAGTTCGAACGGCGTAGTTCTGTCCCTGTGATTCCAGGGCGAGGCTGTCCGGGGGGTTATAGTCCGCTAGGTCGTGATCCGCCGAATATTTCGGGACGGGTGTTCGGTAGCGTCGGGACCATGCGACTCGGCGTGCTGGACGTGGGCTCGAACACGGTTCATCTGCTGGTGGTGGACGCGCACCGCGGAGCGCGCCCGCTCCCCGCGTTCTCCCACAAGGCGGAGCTTCAGCTGGCGGCCCACCTGGAGGACGGCGACCGGCTGTCGGACGAGGGCGAGCGCCTGCTGCACGACTTCGTCGACGAGGCGCTCCAGGTCGCCGAGGACAAGGGCGTGGAGGACCTGGTCGCGTTCGCCACCTCGGCCGTGCGGGACGCCGCCAACGGTGAGGAGATCCTGGAGCGGCTCCGCGACCGGGCGGAGGTCGACATCGCGGTACTGTCCGGCGAGGAGGAGGCCCGGCTGACCTTCCTGGCGGTACGGCGCTGGTTCGGCTGGTCGTCGGGCCGGCTGCTGGTGGTCGACATCGGCGGCGGCTCGCTGGAGATCGCGACGGGCATCGACGAGGACCCGGACGTGTCCCTCTCGCTGCCGCTGGGCGCGGTCCGGCTCACCCGCGACTGGTTCACCGGCGACCCGGTCCCCGCCGACGAGGCGCGCAAGCTGCGCCGGCACGTGCGCGCGGAGATCGCCCGGCATGTCGGCGAGGTGGCCCGGTACGGGCCGCCCGACCACGCCGTGGCCACGTCCAAGACCTTCAAGCAGCTCGCGCGGATCGCCGGGGCCGCGGCCTCCTCGGAGGGCCCGTACGTCAAGCGGGAGATCCGCCATGGAGATGTCACCGAATGGGCCGAGAAACTGGCCCAGATGTCCCCCACGGAGCGGGCCGGGCTGCCGGGGGTCTCGGAGCGCCGCGTCCCGCAGCTGCCCGCGGGCGCCATCGTCGCCGACGCCGCGATGGACCTGTTCGGCGTCTCCCGCCTGGAGGTCTGCCCCTGGGCCCTGCGCGAGGGCGTGATCCTCCGCAGGCTCGACATGATCACCGGCTGAGGCGCCAGAGTTCGGGCGAAAGTTGACCTTTTCCGGCCTCCCTTCGTCCGGTCCCCGCGCTGCCATCGCGTTCTGACCTCTGCCATTCTGTGCATCTGGGTGGGTCCAGGCGCCGTTCGGACACGGCGGCCGACCGGCGGGGGACCCGGGCGGCGAGAGGTGAACGCCAATGGACGACCGACCTTCGCGGCCCGGAACGGGCACGGCGGGGCCGCGCGGACTGGGGCCGCAGGACCCCACCCGGGTGGGCTCCTACGAGCTCGACGCGAAGATCGGCGAGGGCGGGATGGGCGCGGTCTACCTCGGCCGCGGCCCCGACGGGCGCCAGGTCGCGGTGAAGGTGGTGCGTCCCGAGCTGGCGGGCGACCGCGCCTTCGTCGCCCGGTTCGGCGACGAGTGCCGCAACGCCGAGCGCGTCGCGTCGTTCTGCACGGCGCAGGTCCTCGGCCACGGCCAGGACCTGGGCATGGCCTACATGGTCACCGAGTACATCGAGGGGCCGTCGCTCCTGCAGCACATCGTCGACCACGGCACGCTGTCGCCGGGGATGCTGCACGGCGTCGCGGTCGGCGTGGCCGCCGCGCTGGTCGCCATCCACGCCGCCGGGCTGGTGCACCGCGACCTCAAGCCCAGCAACGTGCTGCTGTCCATCTCGGGCCCGCGGGTGATCGACTTCGGGATCGCGCGGGCGCTGGACATGGCCACCTCCCACACCCGGACCGGCCAGGTCGTGGGCACCCCGGGCTACATCGCGCCCGAGCAGATCCTCACCCAGGAGGTCACCCCGGCGATCGACGTCTTCGCCTGGGGCTGCCTGGTGGCCTACGCCGCCAACGGGCGGAACCCGTTCGGCGAGGGCTCTCTGCAGATCATGGTCGGCCGGGCCCTGCACGGGGCGCCCGAGCTGGGCGCCCTCACCGAGCCGCTCGCGAGCCTGGTCCAGGCCGCCCTCCGCAAGGACCCCCAGACGCGCCCGACCGCCCGCGACCTCCTGCTCAGCCTGGTGGGCGGCGCCGCGTCCGAAGCGGCCGTGACCACCACGCTCGGCGAGAGCTGGGCGTCCCCGACCGTCGTGGGGTCCCCGGGGGGCGCGGCGTCCGACCCCGTCCCGCCCTCGCCGGGCACGCCGCCCGCCGCGAACCGGGTCCCGCCCGCGGACCCCGCGGGGCGGACGGTCACCGACCCGGCGTCGCGGGCCCGTATGCCGGCTCCGGCTCCGTCCCCGCCGCCTAGCCCGCCCAACCCGCCCGGCCCGACGAGCCCGTACGACCCGGCGAGCCGGTACGGCCGGACGAGCCCGGCGAGCCCGGCGAGCCCGAATCCGATGAGCCCGGCGGGTCCGGCGGCGCTCACCGACGTCCTGGACGGGCCGACCGGCACGACCACGACGCGGCGCCCGCGCCGCAAAGGCGCCCGGGTGGCGGGCGCGGCCATGCTGGCGGCGGTGCTCGCGGCCGGAGGCGGATATCTCCTGGCGGAGTTGGCCGGCGGCGACGGCAAGGGAGCGTCGGCGTCATCGCCCCCGGCCGACCGGATGTTCGTCCGCGTCGACACCGCGCCCGGCTGGCCCGGTGACTGCAAGGCCGACATCGGCACCTACACGCCGGGGCAGGCCGCTCCGGTCACCATCGTGCCCGGGAACACCTGCGACACCCTCCCCGAGCGGTCCCCGGCCGATCCCGGCAAGCTCGCCTTCACCCGCAGGAACGGTGGCCGCGTCGAGGCGTGGGTGGTGAACGCGGACGGCGGCGGCGCGCGGCGGATCACCGACCGGCTCTCCGGCGGCAGGGTGACCTGGTCGCCGGACGGGAAGCGGCTGGCCTTCATGGTCCGGGACGGGGCGGTCCGGCAGATCTTCACGATCACGATCGGGGAGTCCGAGCCGCGCCGGCTCACCACCGACCCCGCCGACAAGGACGATCCGATGTGGTCGTCCACCGGGCGGCTGGTCTACTGGAGCAAGCAGGGCGGGGCCGAGCAGCTCTACTCGCTCGATCCGAGCCGGCCGGAGGCGCCGCCGGCCAGGCTCACCCGGGACGGGGTGCGGTCGGTCGACCCCGAGTGGTCCCCGGACGGCAAGATGATCGCCTTCACCCGCGGCGTCTACCCGAACGGGCACCTGTGGGTGATGAACGCCGACGGTACCGGCGCCCGGCAGCTCACCAAGGGACCGGCGCACGAGATGGACGCCGCGTGGTCGCGCGACGGCCGGTGGGTCGCCTACACGCGCGGCCCCTACGAGTCGCCGGAGCTGCGCGTGATCCGCGTCGACGGCACGGGCGACCGTCCGTTCGGCCCCGCGAACGGCGTGGTCGGCCACGCCAACTGGTCGTAGCCCCGACCGGCCGCGCCGCCGGTCGCCGCGCTCCCGTGGTCAGCGGCTCAGCGGAAGTCGCGGGAACGTACCCGGCCGGGGACGGGCAGGCGCCGCAGGCGGTTCGCGCGGACGTTGGTGACGCCGCCGGCCCGTTCGAGCCGCCCGTTGACCAGCAGGGCCTGCGCGTCCACGGCCAGCCCGCGGTGCCGCTGGAACACCTGCGGCGGGCAGATCACGTTGATGAGGCCCGTCTCGTCCTCCAGGGTCATGAAGACCATCCCGCCCGCGGTCGGGGGCCGCTGCCGGTGCGTGACGAGCCCCGCCACGATCACGTTCGTCTCGCCCGGCACGGCCGGAAGCCCCCGGGCGGGCGTCGCGCCGAGGTCGTCCAGGGCCTCGCGTACGTGCGCCATGGGATGGGTGTGGGAGATCCCCGTCGCCCAGAGGTCGGCGAGGGTCTCCTCCACGGGGGTCATGGCGGGAAGGGCGGGCGCGCGTGCGCCCGGCGTGACCCCTTCCAGCTGGCCGGGGCCCGACCCCGCGAGCGCCCCCGCCGCCCACAGCGCCGCGCGCCGCGTGAGCCCCTCACCGCCGTCGCCGTCGCGTACCGGGACGGATCCGAAGGCGCCCGCCGTCGCGAGCGCCTCCAGGGCCGCCGCCGACAGGCGCACGCGGCGGGCCAGGTCCTCCATGCTCGTGTACGGGCGGCCCGCCGCGATGGCCTCGGCCGCCTCGTCCCCGAGGTTGCGTACGCCGCCCAGCCCCAGGCGGATCGCGGGCTGCGCCTCCACGGGCGCGTGGGGATGGCCGCAGTCCACGGGCAGCGGCTCCTCAAGGCGAGGGAGGACGTCGCTGGCGTTGACGTCCACCGCGCGTACCTTCACCCCGTGCCGGCGCGCGTCGGCCAGCAGGGTCTGGGGGCTGTAGAACCCCATGGGCTGGTTGCGCACCAGCGCCGCGGTGAACGCCGCCGGGTAGTAGCGCTTCATGTAGGCGCTCGCGTACACCAGGTGCGCGAAGCTCTGCGCGTGCGACTCGGGGAAGCCGAAGCCCGTGAACCCCAGGATCTTCTGGTAGACGTCCTCGGCGATCCCGGGCGGGATGCCGCGGGCCGCCATCCCGTCGAGCAGCCGCCGCCGCAGCCGTTCCACCCGTTCGGGCGCGCGCTTGGCCCCCATCGCCTGCCGAAGCTGGTCGGCCTCCGCGGGGGAGAAGCCCGCGCAGTCCACGGCGAGCTGCATCATCTGCTCCTGGAACAGCGGGACGCCCAGCGTCCGCGCCAGGGCCTTCTCCATCAGCGGGTGCGGGCAGGCCGCGGCCTCCTCGCCCTTGCGGCGGCGCAGGTACGGGTGGACCGAGCCGCCCTGGATGGGGCCGGGGCGGATCAGCGCCACCTCCACCACCAGGTCGTAGAACTCGCGGGGCCTGAGCCGGGGGAGCGTTGCCATCTGCGCCCGGGACTCCACCTGGAACACCCCGACGGTGTCGGCGTCGCACAGCATCTCGTAGACCTTCGGGTCCTCCGGCGGGATCGACTGGAGGTCGTACCGCGCCCCGTGGTGCTCCTCCACCAGGTCGAAGCAGTCGTGCAGGGCCGCGAGCATGCCCAGCCCGAGCAGGTCGAACTTCACCAGCCCGGCCGCCGCGCAGTCGTCCTTGTCCCATTGGAGGACGCTGCGTCCCGGCATCCGCGCCCACTCGATCGGGCAGATCTCCCCGACCGGCCGGTCGGCGATCACCATGCCGCCCGAATGGATGCCCAGATGCCGGGGCAGCGTCAGCATCCGCTCGGCCAGCCCGGTCACCGCGGGCGGCACGCCGGCCTCCGCGCCCACAGGGTCGCGCGGATCCACGCCGCGCGACCAGGCGTCCTGCTGGCCGGGGGAGTACCCGAGCGCCCGGGCGGCGTCCCGGACCGCCATCCGGGGCCGGTAGCTGATCACGTTGGCGACCTGGGCGGTGCATGCGCGCCCGTAGGTGTCGTAGACGTACTGGATGGCCTCCTCACGGCGCCGGTGCTCGATGTCCAGATCGATGTCGGGCGGGCCGTCGCGGCCGGGCGACAGGAACCGCTCGAACAGCAGCCCGTGCCGGACGGCGTCCACCCCGGTGATCCCGAGCGCGTAGCAGACCGCGGAGTTGGCCGCCGAACCCCGCCCCTGGCACAGGATGTCGCGCTTCCGGCAGAACTCCACGATGTCGTGGACGATCAGGAAGTAGCCGGGGAATCCGAGGTCCTCGATCACCTTCAGCTCGCGAGCGATCTGGGCGTACGCGCCGGGGATCCGCTCCCGGCCGGGCGGCCCGTACCGCCGGCGCGCCCCCTCGGCCACCAGGTGCCGCAGCCAGCTCGCCTCGGTGTGCCCCTCCGGCACCGGCCGGTCGGGCAGCCGCGGCGTCATCACCTCGAACCCGAACGCGCACTCCCGCGCCAGTTCCACCGTCCGTTCCCGGACGCCGGGGAAGCGCGCGAGCCGCACCGCCATCTCCGCCCCCGACCGCGGGTGCGCCGTCCCGGCCGCGGCGAGCCATCCCGCCATGTCGTCCAGGGCGCGGCGCGAACGCACGGCCGCCAGCGCCTGCGCCAGCCGGGCGTCGGGGCCGGGCGCGGCGAAGTGCACGTTGTTGGACGCCACGACCCCGGTCCCGGTCCGGGCGGCCAGCCCGGCCAGAGCGTCGTTGCGCGGATCGTCGCCGGGCAGGTCGTGGTCGGTCAGCTCCACGAACACGCCGTCCCGGCCGAACATCTCCACCATCCTGCGCAGCTCGCGTTCCGCGGCCTCCGGCCCGCCCGCCTCCAGCGCCGCGGGCACCGGCCCCTTCCGGCATCCCGTCAGCACCGCCCAGTGCCCCTCGTGCGCGTCCGCCAGCGCGTCCAGGTCGTACACGGGCCGGCCCTTCTCCCCGCCCGCGAGCTGCGCCGCGGTGATCGCCGAGCACAGCCGCGCGTACCCCTCCGGGCCCCGCGCCAGGACGAGCAGGTGCCGTCCCGCAGGGTCGGGTTCCCCGGTCCGCGGGCCGGGCAGTTCCAGGCTCAGCTCGGCGCCGAAGACCGTCGCGATCCCGGCCTCGGCCGCCGCCTGCGCGAACCGCACCGCCCCGTACATGCCGTCGTGGTCGGTGACGGCCATCGCCTCCACGCCCAGCCGCGCCGCCTCCGCGACCAGCGCCGCCGGGTCGCTCGCCCCGTCCAGGAAGCTGAACGAGGAGTGGCAGTGCAGCTCCGCCCAGGCCACGTCCGTGTCCGTGTGGCTCGGCCGCGTGCGGGCGGTGCCGTCCGCCCGGGGCCGGTCGTCGCGCTTCGGCGGCTCCTCGGCGCGCGGGCCCCAGGAAAGGCGCCGCTCGAACTCCTTCCAGGGAACGGGCGGGTTATGCCATCCCATCGGCTCTCCTAGTCATAGGCCGCCTCCACCTGCCAGCGGCCCCCTTCGACGGCGAGCAGGTAGGCGCGGCCGTCGTCGGTGACGACCTGGAACCGCGCCCGGCGGCGGGCGTGCTCGGGGTCCCACCAGCGTTCGTCGGCCGGCCAGGGGCCGGTCCAGGCCGTCACGGCCGCGGGCGGCCCGCCGCGCACCGCGAGGCGGGCGGGCGGCGCGGACACCGCGCAGCGCGCCGAGACCGTCACCGGGGCGCCCGCGGCGTCCATGACCTCGGCCGGCCACGACTCCGGCGGTACGACGGCGGGAGCGGGCGCGGGGACGCGCCCCGGCCAGGGCCCGTCGGGCGCGCCGCCCGGCGGCAGGTCGCCGACCGGCACCCTGGCCACCCGCTCGCCGGGGCCCCGGCCCCCGGTCAGGACCGGACGGGTGACGCCCCGGTGCCCCAGCAGCGCCTGGATCCGGTCGGCGGCGCGCGCGATCCGCTCGGTCACGCCGGACGACCCCCACAGCGACTCCTGCGCGCCCGTGTCCGGAACGAGCTGGTCGGGCGCGAACTCCAGCCAGGTGACGCCGCCCCACACCGCCTCCTCGTCCCCGCCCCGCCAGGCCGACAGCTGCCAGCGGACGCGTTCGGCCACCGCGAGCGCCGACAGCCTCCCGTCGTGCCGCCACAGCCGCCGCAGCACGTGGCCGTCGGCGAAACCCACCTCGACCACCAGCCGCACGCAGGTCAGCCCGCCCGCCGCCAGCCCCTCGTGCAGCTCACCGGCCAGCCGCTTGGCCGCGAACACCACCTGCTCGGCCCGCGCCGCCGGAGGATCGAACTCGTTCCGCACCGACAGGTCGGCGGACGCCGCGGAAGGAGCGACCGGCCGCGGCTCCTCGCCCCGCGCCAGCCGGTGCGCCAGGGCGCCGTCGGCTCCGAACCGTCCCGCCACATGCCCCGAAGGCAGCGCCGCGAAGTCGCCGAGCGTCCGAACGCCCAGCCGCCGGAGCAGGTCGGCCAGCTCGGGCCGCTCCAGCACCTCCAGCGGGTAGGGCGCCAGGAACGCCGCCGCCCCACCCGGCTCGACGATCACACCCCCGCCGCGGCGGGCCGCCAGCTCGGCCGCGAACAGGCCGTCGGCGACGCCCGCGCCGCAGTCGAACCCGGCCTCCACCACCGCGTCCTGGAGCAGCAGGCGCAACGCCTCCTCGCCCCCGTAGAAACGGGCGGGCCCCCGCGCCGGGACGGCGCACAGCCCCGGGCGTACCACCTCGACCTTGGGCGTGAGCTCCGCGACCGCGTTCACCACCGTCTCGAAGAGCCGCCCCTCGGCGTCGGCGTCCCGTTCCTTGACGACCAGCCCGGGGCATCGGCGCTGGGCGTCCCGGACGCGCTGGCCCCTGCGCACCCCCTCGGCCCGTGCCGCGGCGCTGCACGCCGCGACCCGGCCGTCGGCCACCACCGCGCCCGGGGTCACCGCGTCCACCCCGGCCGCCGTGACCGGCCAGTCCGGACACCAGACCACCAGGACCCTGCTCACGCCGCCCCGCCGCGTCCGTCCAGGCCGGAAGGGCCGGCCGGGCGCCGGGCCGGCACGCCGCGCCCGCCGTCGCCGGGCACGACCTCCAGCGCGGGACGTCTCGGGGCGGTCCCGGCGGGGGCCACCCGCCCGTCCGGCCCGGGGAGCCAGACCGCGGCCCGCCGCCCCTGAGGCGCGTCCGGGCCCATGGCCGTGACCTGGACCCGGCGGCCCCGCAACACGCCGTGACCGTCGCCGAGCCCCTCCCAGGCGGCCTCGTCCAGCCGCAGCCGGAGTCTCGTCCCCGGCCAGCCGGCGCCGGTGAGCGTCAGCACGCAGCCGTGCTTGCGTGCCAGCGCGGAGAGGCGGCGGACGGCCGCGGACGGGGGCGGCCCGGACGTACGGAGCAGGACCAGGTCGACCGCCTCGACAAGCGCCGCCACCACGTCCGGCCACCGTTCGCCGGGCTCGTCGACGAGCAGGAGCCGTTCGGGGGAGGCGCCCATGTCCACGGCGGCGACGACCCCGAAGTCGGGCAGTCCCACGACGGCGCACCACCCGCCGCCCTCGGACGCCCCGGCCACCAGCGCCAGGCCGAGGGAGGCGGCGCCGGGGCCGTCCAGGCCCACCAGCGACCCCGGCCGCAGGCCCCCGCCGGAGATCACGGGACGCAGCGCGGGGAGCACCGGCACCGGCTCCCGCACGGGCGGCGGATCGAGGTGCGGCGCGCCCCCGGGCAGCGCCCCGGCCCACGCCGCGTCCGGCACGCGCCACCTCCTCTCCTCGCGCCTCTAAGATCGAACACAGATTCGATCCATGTCAAGTTGTCGCAGGTCAAGTGAGGGAATCGGAAGGTGGCCACGAGGTGAGGGAGACGCCGTCAGGCCCGGTGCCGCAAGGGTTTCCGGCGGTTGGCGCGACGCTCGACGCGGACCGGGAAGCATGAAAAGGTGCATAACGTGATGGACGACATCCGGGCCGTGGAGTGGACGGGCGACGGGCTGCGGCTCATCGACCAGACCGTGCTGCCCGGCCGGTTCGAGCATCTCGACGCGCGCGACGTGGACACGCTGGTCGACGCGATCCGGCGCCTGGTCGTCCGCGGCGCGCCCGCCCTCGGCGTCGCGGGGGCCTTCGGCGTCGCCGTCGCCATGCTCCAGGCCGCCCGGCAGGGCTGGAACGTCACCGAACGGGACGCGGCGATCGAGCGGATCCGCTCCGCCCGCCCGACCGCGGTGAACCTCGCCGCGGGCGTCGACCGGGTCCTGCCGTTCGTCCCCAAGGGCGTGGAGGCCGTCGTGGCCGAAGCCCAGGAACTGCTGGACGAGGACATCCGGGGCAACCGGGCGATCGGCAGGGCCGGCGCCGACTGGATCCTGGCCCGGACCGGGAAGCGCCCCCTGCGCGTCCTCACCCACTGCAACGCCGGGGCCCTCGCCACCGCCGGCTGGGGAACGGCCCTCGGCGTCGTCCGCGAACTCCACGGCCGCGGCCTCGTGGAACGGGTGTACGCCGACGAGACCCGCCCTCTCCTCCAGGGCTCCCGGCTGACCGCGTGGGAACTGGAGCGGGCGGGCGTCCCCTACCTCGTCCAGGCGGACGGCGCCGCCGCGAGCACGATCCTGCGCGGTCTGGTGGACGTGGCCGTCATCGGCGCCGACCGGATCGCCGCCAACGGCGACACCGCCAACAAGATCGGCTCCGTGGGCGTGGCCCTGGCCTGCGCCGACGCCGGGATCCCGTTCGTGGTGGCCGCGCCGTGGAGCACCGTCGACCTCGCCACCCCCTCCGGCGGCGAGATCCCCATCGAGGAACGCGCGGCGGAGGAGATCCTCGCCTGGGGCGGCGCCGAGGTCGCCCCCGAGGGCGCCCGGGGCTTCAATCCAGCGTTCGACGTCACCCCCGCCCGCCTGGTGACCGCCCTGGCCACCGAGACCGGCGTCCTGGAGGTCTCGTCCGGCGAGACCCCGGCCGCCGCCCGCCCGTAGAACCGCCGGAGTCCCTGCCCGTCCCGGACGGCGCGTGCCCGGGTTCCCGTCACGGGGCGTCGAGGAACCGGCTGATGAGCGTGTTGACCGTTCCGGGCATCTGGCGGTTGGACCAGTGCCCGGCCCCTTGCAGCACTTCGAGACGGCAGTCGGGGATGAGTTCGGCGGCTGCCTTGGTGTGCTTGGGCGCGACGCCCACGTCCTCGGAGCCCTGGATGAGGAGGACCGGCGCGGTGATCTCATGCAGGCGCGGCCTCAGGTCCACCCGCATGCGCAGAGGACCGATGGACGCGTTCTGCCAGTCGGAGGAAGCGGCCCCCGAGACCCGCGCCTCCGCCACGATCTCGTCGACGATCTCGTCGAAGTCCTCGACGGGGCCGGCGAACAGGGCCCGTTCGGCGAAGCGGGCCACCCGGGCGCGGTCCTTGAAGATGAGGCTGGGCAGCGTCCTGTTCAGCAGCGGCAGCTTGGCGGTGAGCCAGAGCAACTGGTGCATCCCCGGCGGGAACGACAGGATGCCCGCCGGAGCGAGGGCCACGAGCCTGTCGACGCGCTCCGGATGGTCGATGGCGTACGCGAGGGCGAGGGCGCCGCCCTGAGAGAGCCCGACCAGGCCGACCGAGCCGAGACCGAAGTGGTCGAGGACCTCGGTGATGACGTCGAGCATCCGCGCGTGGGTGACCCGCGCGTTCCAGGGACGGCTCTCGCCCTGCTTCGGCCAGTCGAGTGCGAAGACGCGGTGGTGGGGCGCCAGCGCGGGGATGAGGTGCCGCCAGCTCAGCAGCGCGTTGTCGAGTCCGGCCCCGCTCAGGAGCACAACGGGGGAGCCCCGCTCTCCCGCGCTGCGGACATGGATCCTGCCCTCGGGGCACGTCAGGAAGGTGCCGTGCGTTCCGGGCAGCGGCGGCATGCCCGTCATCCGCGTCCGCCTTCCCGCTGCGCGGCCACATGCGCTTCCCAGCGCCGCCAGAGCGCCGGTAGTTCTCCTTCGAGGAAGCGGTAGAGCTCGTTGACGTTGCTCAGCCGTTCCCTGCGCTCGGGCGTGCTGCCGGACAGGACCCTGAGGCCCTCCTCGGTGATCGCCCGGAACGCGGCCGTCTTCGCGTACCGGCCGGCCAGCATCCGGCTCCACCCGTCGGCGGCGATGCGGAAGAACTCCTGCCGCTCACCCCGGCGGCGCACGCCCTCGACCAGGCCGCTGGGCGTGAGCAACCGGGTCGCGCTGCTGATCGAACTCCGGCTGACCTGGAGGGTCTCGGCGAGCTGGGCGGCGCTCTGCTCGGGCGGGTCGCAGATGAGGAGCCAGCCGAGGACCCGCCCCGAGATCAGCGGCATGCCCTCCCGTTCGAAGAAGACCGCCACATCATCGACGAAGTCCAGCTCGGCGTCCGTTGGAGTGCTCATGGCCCGAAGTTACAGTCATTGCAGTCACTACTGCAATGACTGTAATGAGAGGGCCGGGGACACGGGCCAACCGGTGGACGCCTCGCCGCTTCCCGGCACCGAAGGGTGCGATCATTCGGTGGTGGACGACGGGTGGGGCAGGGGAGAGCGCCTCGCGGTCTCGATGGGCAGGCTGCGGCGTCGTGGCGTGAACGTCGAGCGCAGTGCCGTAGGCCAGGCGGTCCGGTACGAGGCCGGCCGCAACGCGTACCGGCTGTCAGTGATCGTCGATCCGATGCGTTGCATCGGCCTGGAGTTCGACCTGCTGGCCGACGACGGCTCCGTCCTGCTCGGCCACGCCGTCGACACCGACCTGTACGACATCTCACGACCGGCGTTCGCCGCGCTCGCCGTGGACGTCGAGTCCGACATCGTGCTGTTCATCGACGCGCTCGCGGCCGGCCGGATCCTGCTGAGGCTTGCCTCTCCGCCCTCGCTGATCGTTCCCACCGGCGAAGGG
Source organism: Actinomadura viridis (assembly GCF_015751755.1). GTDB lineage: Bacteria > Actinomycetota > Actinomycetes > Streptosporangiales > Streptosporangiaceae > Spirillospora > Spirillospora viridis. Next base: position 5,176,724 of record NZ_JADOUA010000001.1, on the reverse strand, counting down.
CCGAGAGTCCTGAGGCGAACGAGGTTCGGCACGACCGGCGGCCCCTATCGCGATGGCATGGACGCGGCGGCACGGTCGGGCTTCGTCCCCGTCCCGCCCTGACGTTGCCAGGAGCACCCAGCCGACCGCGCCGCACACCCTCAGACACCTGGCGGCCCGCGCTCGTACCCTGAGGCGGTGAGGTCTGTGGTGTTCGACGTCGGTGAGACCTTGGTGGACGACACGCGTGAGTGGCGGGCGTGGGCCGAGTGGCTTGGCGTTCCCCTCCACACGATCTCGGCACTCGTTGGCGCCGTGGTCGCCCAGGGACGCGACAACGCCGAGGCACTACGTCTCGTTCGGCCCGGCATAGACGTGGCGGCCGAGCGCCGCGCTCGCGCCGAGGCCGGATGCGGCGAGCAGATCAGCGAGGCCGACCTCTACGGTGACGTCCGCCAGGCCCTGGCCGAACTGCGTGCCAGGGGTCTGTGGGTCGGCATCGCGGGTAACCAGACCTCGCGCGCCGGTGACTGCCTGCGCGCGCTGAAACTGCCTGCCGACGCGATCGCCAGGTCGAACGGTTCCGCGGCAACGTCGTTCCCCGGATCGCCAAGCTGGACGAGTCCGACCACCTGGAGGGCATCGTCCTGTCACGCGGCGGCCTGGTCCACGTCGGCATGGAACACCGCATCGGGCAGATCTTCACCCTGGAGGAGATGTGTCCCGCGGTCGGCGCCGGCGTGGTGGGAGTGCAGTGCCGCAAGACCGACGAGGGCGTGGTGGAACTGCTTCAGCTCATCGACCACGCCGAAACGCGGATCCACGTCACGGCCGAACGCGCGATGCTGCACGGCCTCCAAGGGCACTGCAACTCCCCGATCGCCGGACACTGCCACACCACCGAGGATGGGCAGCTTTCCTTGCACGGCATGGTCTTCAGCCGGGAAGGGGCACAGTTCGCCTATGCGCACGAATGGGACTCGCGCGACCGGGCGTTCGAGCTGGGCGCGTATGTGGCGGGGGTGCTTGCAAGCAAGGGCGCCCGCGACATCATCGCCGGCATCCCGCACTGACCCTGCCGAAGATGAGGGCGCCCGCTGTGAGGGCGGCAACCACCAGTCCGGCTGGGCCAACGGCGCCACCTATTGCACCAAGCGCAGGGCCACCTCCTGACTGCGGCCTTCTCCTCGGCTCTGGAGTGAAGCCGTGCACCAGGGCCGCGACACCACAAGACTCCAACTCGAAGGAGGTATCGGCAGGCCGACCGGCACGTTTTCATTGAGCTACCAGCGAGACGGGGGACGAGACATGGGCAGACACGGTTCTGACGGCGACAAGCGCGACGGCAGCAGGGACAGGGACAAGCAGGGCACGTTCGTCGACCCCTTCAAGGGCGACAAGGGCAAGGGCGGCAAGGACAAGAGCAAGGACGACAAAGGAAAGTGAGTGACGCCGACGCCCGGAACCGGCGGCTCGTCGATGATCTGACGGCCGCCGGTTTGCTGCCCGACCGCTGGCGCCCGGCGTTCCTGGCCATGCCCCGGCATCGGTTCGTCCCGGACGTCATCTGGGCCGACGCCGACGGCGGCGGGTTCACCGCACGTCGCCGCCGCGATGACCCGGCGGTCTGGCTGGAGACCGTGTACAGGGATGGGCCGATCGTCACGCAGGTCGACGACGGCGCCACACCGGACACCGAAACCGGGCGGCTGGTCACGAGTTCGATCTCCAAGCCGTCCATCGTGGCCGGGATGCTCGCCTACCTCCAGGTGGAAGACGGGATGCGGATCCTGGAGATCGGTACGGGGACCGGCTGGAACGCTGCCCTGATGGCCGCCCGCCTCGGTGAGCAGAACGTCATCACGGTCGAGGTCGACGCCGTGCTCGCCGAGCGGGCCCGCAAGGCGCTCGCGGACGCAGGTGTGTTGCCGACGGTGGTCACCGGCGACGGTGCGGAGGGCCATGCGCACGGCGCGCCGTACGACCGGGTCATCGCGACCGCCTCCGTACAGGAGGTCCCCTATTCGTGGGTGGCACAGACCAGGCCAGGCGGGGTCATCCTGGCCCCATGGGGAACGGCGTTCGACGATGGCGCGCTGGTCCGCCTGGTCGTTGACGAGAACGGTGCGGCGTACGGCCGGTTCGTCGACAACACGGTCGCCTTCATGCGGCTGCGCGCCCATCGCGCTCCCCGGCCCGAGCCACCGGTCGACCTGGCGGGGGCGGCCGAGTCGACCACCGCCCTGCACCCGGACGCGGTCGCCTGGGACGACCTCAACGCCTCGTTCGCGGTCGGGGCGCGGTTGCCCGACGTGAGCAGGAGGTTCGTGGACGCCGACGACGGCGGCGACGACTTCACGTTCTGGGCGTTCGCCGGTGCGTCTTGGGCGTGCGTCGAAGTCGCCGACGGTGCCTCCAGGTACAAGGTGCGTCAGTACGGCCCGCGCGCGCTGTGGTCGGAGATCGAGGCCGCCTACCGGTGGTGGGAAGGGCTTGATCGGCCAGAGACCGGTCGGTTCGGGCTAGCGGTCTTCCGTGACCACCAGTACGTCTACCTGGACTCGCTTGACAATCCTGTTTCGTCGAGCGCTGCTTGACGCCACGAGCACGCCGTGGACGGTCGATTCTCCTTCCGCGCAATCGCACGAGATAAGGCCGGCGGCTTCGACGATCACCCCGGGATACTGGCCGCCATGGATGAGGTCGAGGTCGTCGTCGCCCATTCCGAGCGCGCGACGCTGCGCGTCGGCGACGTGTTTCTGAAGGTGGACGCCGATCAGGCGCGCATCGACGTCGAGATCGAGGCGATGGGCCTGGCGCCGGTCCCGACCCCGGAGGTGCTGTGGCGCAAGCCGCCCGTGCTCGCGATCTCCGCGGTCCCGGGGACGGCGCTCGGCCGCCTCGGCGAGCCGTCGACCGCGTCGCCGGCGGCGTGGGCCGCGGCGGGTGCCGCCATCCGGGAGTTGCACGAGGCGCCTCTGCCGCCGTGGCCCGGTCGCGACCTCGGCGAATTGACGGCGAATCTCGACGGCGAGTGCGAGTGGCTCGTGACGAACGGAGTCCTTCCCCCCGACCTGGTGAAGCGCAACCGCCAGGTCGCCGAGGCCGCGCTCAGGCCGTGGACCCCGGTGTTCACGCACGGCGATCTGCAGCTCACTCACGTGTTCGTGGACGGTGACGAGATCACCGGCGTCGTCGACTGGTCCGAGGCGGGTCAGGGAGATGCCCTGTACGACCTCGCCACCCTGACGCTCGGACACGAGGAGCACCTCGACGACGTCGTCGCCGGCTATGGCACCGACGTCGATCTCGACGTGATCCGTGCGTGGTGGTCGTTGCGAAGCCTGCTGGCGATTCGCTGGCTGGTCGAGCACGGCTTCGACCCTTCCGCGCCGGGCTGTGAGGTCGATGTGCTGAGATCCCGGCTGTGAGCCGCGCCGGCCCAACTGCTGTGAGTGCGTACTGACGCATCGAGCAGGCCATCTTCTTTCAAGAGGCCACTGATAGGGCTCGTGCGACCAGGCGTTCGAACTGGGTGCCTACGTGGCGGGGTGCTTGCGCGGGGAGCTACAGAAAGAGCCGCCCGGTGGTAGCGCCACTGAGCCCGGTGACCACGGCCTCGGGCGCTCGCGTGGCGGCTTCACCCCAAGCTGCACTTGGCGGTCGAGGAGGAGCAGAACCCATGTCTTTCGTTGTAACGGCCGGGCAGCGTGGGGACTCCCGCAGTTCGACGCTGTCCCTCGGTCGCGTCCGGGTGCCACGTATCGGGCGGGGCCGGTCGGGTACCCGGCCGAGGCGGGTACGCGCCGACAAGGCGTACGTCGCAAGGCGTACGTCTCCCGCAAGAACCGCCCGGACGCGGCATCGGCTGCACCATCCCGGACAGGTCGACCAGGCTCGCAACCGAAAGAGGCTCGGCTTCCGCGGCGGCCGTCCGTCTAAAGAGGCCGAGTTGCCGGCCGAGCCGCCGGGATAGGGGACGCCGGCCTCCCGGCTGAACGCCGGCGCACCTCCTGTCGTCAAACGATCGTTTGACGACAGGCGCCGCTGAGTGGAGGCGTCGTGGATGTTGAGCAATGCGCGCCAGTGTCACGCCAGTGTCAACGTTTCGGCCTCGGGCCAGGCTGGCGGGTCGGGGTGTATCTGGCGAGCATGGTCTCGACGGCCTGTTCGACGGCGTCGTGGATGTCGGAGGCTGCGGGGTTCCAGTCGCTCAGCAGCATGCGGGGCCACAGGACGTAGTTGGCGATCATGCCGAGGAACTGGTTCGCGGCGCTCGCCGCGTCCGGGACGTCAGCGTTGCCCGCCTCGTGCTCGGATTCCAAGTAGTGCTGAACAGAGGCGAAGTAGGGCAGCTTGCCGAGCTGGAACTGCATCCGTCCCAGTTCGGGGAAACGAGGCAGTTCGGCGATGACGATCCGGAACAGGGCTGTCATGCGGGGCTGGCCGACCAGGTCGGCATAGCGGTGGCCGACGGTTGTCAGTCCGGCGCGCAGATCTCCGGTCTGTGGTTGCGCGGCAGCGTCGCCGGCGTCACGCTGCCAGGATTCGGTGACGATGGCCTCGAAGAGGGCCGCCTTGGTGGGGAACCGCTTGAACAGGGTGGACTTCGAGACCCCGGCCGCTTCGGCGATCCGTGCGAGGGAGGTGCCGTCGTAGCCACGATCCAAGAACAGTTCCGTGGCCGCGGAGGTGATCGCCTCGCGCTTCTGCTGAGCGAGTCTGCGGTGGTGTTCGGAGAGTTCTGCTGCCATGCGGGCAGTATGCCGCAGTCCCGAGGCGAGTCACTTGACTCGCCTTGATGGTCCCGCTTACGCTGCACGAGTAAGGCGAGTCGAGTGACTCGCCTCTGGTCTGTGGCACCTGGGCGCATCCTGGTCGTCGCGCGGTGGAGGAAGTTCATGACAATCAACAAGATCGCTTTGGTGACCGGTGCGAATCGCGGCCTCGGGCGCAGCGCGGCCATCGCCCTGGCCACACGCGGGGTGCGGGTCGTGGTCACCCACCGCGGCGATGTGGCCGGGGCTGAGAAGACGGCGGAACAGGTGCAGGCCGTGGGTGGGACCGCCGCTGTTCTCCGGCTCGACATCAGCGACGTCTCCTCCTTCGCGTCCTTCACCTCCGAACTGGGCGCGCAGCTGGAGCGCTGGGGTACTTCGCGGCTCGACATCCTGGTCAACAACGCGGGAGTGGGGGTCTTCGGGCCGCTGGAGACTGTCACGATCGACGACTTCGACACGGTGATGGGCACCAACGTCCGGGGCACGTTCTTCCTCATCCAGTCGCTCGTGCCGCTGCTGGCCCAAGGTGGCCAGGTCATCAACGTCTCGACGTCACTGACCCGCCACACCAGCCCCGCCACCTCGGCCTACTCCGCCTCCAAGGCCGCCGTCGAAGCTCTGAGCCGCACCCTCGCCGCAGAACTCGGACCTCGCGGCATCCGGGTCAACTCCATCGCTCCGGGGCCGACCGCCACCGACTTCAACGGCGGAGCGATGCGGGACGACGCCGGAATGCGCCAGGTTCTGGCCGGACAGACCGCGCTCGGCCGCGTCGGCGAACCTGAGGAGATCGGCGACGCCATCGCGACGCTGGCCTCCGAGGGACTGCGCTGGGTCACCGCCCAGCGCATCGAGGTCTCCGGCGGCGCCCTCCTGTGACGCCGGGCGACGGCCGGTAGGGAAGCAGGCTGTGACGGCCCCGAAGCCGCCGCCCGGCTGTGGACGCTCAGCGAAGAACTCACCGGCCTCAACAAGAATGGTTACGGCTAGGGGATTTGTGGGGCCTTTCGGGGGTTCCTTGCGTGCCTGGGGGTGTAGGCCGGGGCGTTGGCGCGGCCTTTCTCGTAGGTGGTGAGGGACGTGGCGAGGCCCAGAGGGGCGAGGAGTAATTCGATGATGAGGCCCTTCCAGGCGTAGTAGGTGTTGACGGCTCGGGTGGCGTAGACGCAGGGGATGTTGGCCAGGACGCGGAGGAGGGGGAGGCGGCGGCGTCTGGCCGCGTAGATGAGGGGTGGGGTGATGAGGAGGAGTTCGGTGCCCCACCACCAGGCGAGGGCCTGTGCCGGGGGGATGTGCCAGGCGAGGGTGAGCAGGGCCGGGGTGGCCCACCAGAGGGGGGCGATGAGGATTTCCAGTATCGCCAGGCTCACCCACAGGGCGAGCATGGGTTTGCGGGTGAGCAAGGGACGCAGGTGGAGGCGGACGTTCTGGAAGAAGCCGGCCATCCAGCGGCGGACCTGGCGGCGCAGGTAGGGGAGGGTTTCGGGGTCGGCGGCCCAGGCCACGGCGTCACCGACGTAGGCGGCCTTGTGGCCCGCGATCTGCGCCGACCAGGTGAGGTCCATGTCCTCGACGATGGTGCGTTCGGGGAAGCCGCCGAACTCCAGCAGGACGTCGCGGCGGAAGGCCGAGCAGCAGCCCGAGCAGACCATGGGGCTGTGCGCGCCGGACTGGATGGGGCGGTGCCAGTGGAAGCCGAAGAGGTACTCGATCGAACGGCCGCGCTCCCAGACGGTGCGGGTGAAGCGGGTCTGGACGTTGCCCGCGGCGATCGCGACCGCGGGGTCGTCGAACGCCGGCCTGAGCTTCTCGATGTAGTCGGGGGCGAGCACCGTGTCGGCGTCCACGGCCAGGACCAGCTCGCCATCGCAGTGGGGGAGGGCGTGATTCTGGGCCTTGGCCTTGCTGCCGAGGTTGCGCGGGGGCCGCAGGACGGTGGCGCCGTAGGAGCGGGCGACCTCGCCGGTGCGGTCGGCCGAGCCGTCGTCGACGACGATGATCTGGTGGGCGGGCTCGGTCTGCGCGAGCAGGGAACGCAGTGTCGCGGGCAGCCCGTGCTCCTCGTTGTGGGCCGGGACGACGACGGAGACCCTCATCGCCGGCTCCGGAACGCGCGTGCCGTGAGGGTGACGAGCCAGACCGTTCCGTAGATCAGCGTGCTGATCCCGATGCCGGGTACCGCGCCGTGCATTTCGTTCCCCTTTCTGGATTTCCATGGAGCCATGGTCGGGTGGGGGTGAGGGGAGGGGCGAGAGGGAATCGGAATTGTGGATAACTTGGCGGGGGAGTTGTCCACAGGGTGAAGACGGATCGGGAAGTGTCGGCGTGAGTGCGTACAATCCCTCGGCATGAGGGCTGACGGCGGGAGGCCGGAGGGGCCGCGGCCGGTCGTGCTGGAGGCGGTCCTCGAGCGGATCACCTACGCCAACGAGGACACCGGTTACACCGTCGCGCGGGTGGCGACCGAGCGGAGCGGCGGGGAGCTCCTGACGGTGGTGGGCGCGCTGCTGGGCGCCCAGGTGGGGGAGAGCCTGCGGCTGACGGGGCGGTGGCGTTCCCACCCGAGGTACGGGCGCCAGTTCGAGGCGGACTCGTACTCCACCGTCCTGCCCGCGACCGTGCAGGGCATCCGCCGGTACCTGGGCTCGGGGATGATCAAGGGCATCGGGCCGGTGATGGCCGACCGGATGGTGACCCACTTCGGCACGGACATCCTGCGGATCATCGAGGAGGAGCCGGAACGGCTGGTCGAGGTCCCCGGCCTGGGGCCCAAGCGCACCAAGCGCATCGCGCAGGCGTGGGAGGAGCAGAAGGCCATCAAGGAGGTGATGGTCTTCCTCCAGGGCGTGGGGGTCTCCACCTCGCTCGCGGTGCGGATCTACAAGCAGTACGGCGACGCCTCGGTCGACACCGTTCGCCGCGAGCCGTACCGGCTGGCCGCGGACGTGTGGGGGATCGGTTTCAAGACGGCCGACACCATCGCGCAGGCGGTCGGGATCCCGCACGACAGCCCCGAGCGCGTCAAGGCCGGGCTGCAGTACACGCTGTCTGAGGCCGCCGACGACGGGCACTGCTTCCTCCCCGAGCCCAACCTCGTCACGGCCGCCGAGAAGATCCTGGGCGTGCCCCGCGAGCTGATCGGCCCCGCGCTGGACGAGCTCGTACGGGAGGAGGGCGTGGTCCGCGAGGCCATCCCGGGGGCGGGCGACGACGCGGCCACCATCCCCGCCGTTTACCTCGTGCCCTTCCACCGGGCCGAACGGTCCCTGGCCACCGGGCTGCGCGAGCTGCTGGACGCGGGGCACGACCGGCTCAAGGCGTTCGCGGACGTCGACTGGGACAGGGCGCTGGCCTGGCTGCGCACGAAGACCGGCGCGGAGCTGGCGCCCGAGCAGGAGGAGGCGGTCAGGCTGGCGCTGACCGCCAAGGTCGCGGTCCTCACCGGCGGTCCGGGCTGCGGCAAGAGCTTCACCGTCCGGTCCATCGTGGAGCTGGCCGCCGCGAGGCAGGCGAAGATCGTCCTGGTGGCGCCCACCGGGCGCGCCGCCAAACGGCTGGCGGAGCTGACCGGGCACGAGGCCGCCACCGTGCACCGGCTGCTGCAGCTCCAGCCCGGCGGGGACGCCAAGTTCGACCTCGACAACCCGTTGGACGCCGACCTGGTGGTGGTCGACGAGACCTCCATGGTCGACCTGATCCTGGCCAACAAGCTGGTCAAGGCGATCCCGCGGGGCGCCCACCTGCTCCTGGTGGGCGATGTCGACCAGCTGCCGTCGGTCGGGGCCGGGGAGGTCCTGGCCGATCTGCTGGCGGCCGAGGTCATCCCGCGGGTCCGGCTCACGAGGATCTTCCGGCAGGCCCAGCGGTCGGGCATCGTCGTCAACGCGCACCGAGTCAACTCCGGCGAGCACCCCCACACCGGCGGTTACCCCGACTTCTTCCTGTTCCCCTGCGACGAGCCCGAGCCGACGGCGGAGCTGACGGTGGACGTCGTCGCGCACCGCGTGCCGCGCAAGTTCGGCCTCGACCCGCGCCGTGACGTGCAGGTCCTCACCCCGATGCATCGCGGGCCCGCCGGCGCCGGCTCGCTCAACGGCCTCCTCCAGGAGGCCCTCACCCCGCACCGGGAGGACCGGCCCGAACGGCGGTACGGCGGCCGGGTCTTCCGTGTCGGAGACAAGGTCACCCAGCTCCGCAACAACTACGACAAGGGGGAGGCGGGAGTCTTCAACGGCACCGTGGGGGTCGTCACGTCCGTCTCCCTGGAGGACCACTCGCTGACGGTGCGGACCGACGAGGACGAGAGCATCGACTACGCCTTCGACGAGCTGGACGAGCTCGCGCACGCGTACGCCATCACCATTCACCGCTCGCAGGGCAGCGAGTACCCGGCCGTGGTCATCCCGCTCACCACCAGCTCGTGGATGATGCTGCGGCGCAACCTGCTCTACACCGGGATCACCCGGGCGAAGAAGCTGGTCGTGCTGGTCGGGTCACGCCGGGCCCTGGCCGCCGCCGTCCGCACCGCCGGAGCCGGGCGCCGCCACACCGCCCTCGCGCACCGGCTCAGTCCTTGAGGGACAGGCGGGCCAGCAGCAGTCCGGTGAACGGCTCGGTGGTCACCCCGCGCACCCGTTCGGACCAGACGTAGTGCTCGTGGGCCGACCACAGCGGCATCAGCGGCATGTCGCGCAGCAGCGCCGATTCGGCGAGCCGCGCGGGCGTGACCCCGGCCTCGGGGGACGCGGCGCCTTCGGCCTGGTCGATCAGGTCGCTCACGTAGCCGTCCCGGTAACCGGTGCGGGCCTCCAGGAGGGGCCGGAGCGCGGCGGCCGGCGCCGGGTAGGCGGCGGTGGAGTGGACGACGAACGGGCCGTCCACCTCCCGCTCGTCGAGCGCCTTCCGGAGCTCCCCGGCGTCCAGCGAACGGGGCTGCACGTCGATGGTCAGCGTCTTGCGGAGCTGTTCGGCGACGGCCTCGACCCAGGCCGCGTCGCCCCGTTCGTGCCAGAGGGTGAGGGTGCCCTCCCAGCCGCCCGCGTCGGCGAGGGCGGCGGCAGCGGCCTTCGGGTCGTGCGCGCACATGCGGCACTGGCCGTCACGGCGGCCCGGCAGGACCCCCGGCGGCACGAGCGCGTCGGCCGGGGTGGTCTGGTGTCCCAGGACCCCCTCGCCGATCGCGCGGCGGTCGACGGCCATGGACAGCGTGTGCCGGATCGCCGGCGTGAAACGGTCGTCCCAGGACGGGAACGCCAGATGGGTCGCCGCCCGGCCGGGCAGGATGCGGTGCCGGCCGCGGAACTCGGTGTCCATCCGCTCGTGCCGGTCGGGCGGGACGGCGGTCGCCACGTCCAGGTCGCCGGCCTCCACGGCCGCGTACTGCTTCGCCGCGTCGGGCATGGACCGTACGGTGACGGTACGGGCGCCGGGCCGTTCGAGAACCGTCTCGCGCGGGCCATGGGCCGCCACCCGGAAGGGGCCGTTCCCGATGGGGCGGCGCCCGTACGCGGCCCAGTCCCGGGACCGCAGGACGCCCTCGGGCATCGGCAGGAACGCCGGGTCTCCCAGCAGGGCGGGGAAACCGGCGAGGGGGCGGTCCAGGGTGACCTCGAACGTCGTGTCGTCCTTCACGGTGAGGCCCTCGGCGCCGCCCCGGACGCGCGCCACCTCGGTCAGCATGCGCGCCCCGTGCCAGCCCTCGCGCAGGACCGCGGTCCACGCTCCGGTGAACGAACCCGCCGTCACGGGGGAGCCGTCGTGGAAGCGCCCGCCGGGCCGCAGCCGTACCGTCCACACCTTCCGGTCGGGGGAGGTGACGGACTCGGCGGCGGCCATGACGGGTCCGCCGGTCCGCGGGTCGTAGGACACCAGGCCGGTCCAGACGGCGCCCGCGATCATCCGGCCGGTCGCGTCCCGGACGTCGCCGGGGACGAGGGTGGCGGGCGGGGCGGCGCCGACGGACAGCCGGGGATCGCCGGAGCCGCCGAGGACCTTCATGGCGACCGGTGGCGCCACCAGCATCGCGACCGCTCCGATGACCAGTGCGGCGGTGCGCGTGACGCTGTTCAAGGGCCGCTCCCGAGGCGCTGTTGAGGACGCGGGTGAGCGTACGGCAAGGCGGGGGCGATCGGAAGGCCCCGCGGCCCCGCGACCTGCCCTTGGACCTCCTGCGGGACTCCCGCGGACCTGCCGGAGGCCGTCCAAGGGGTGGACACGGGCGGTGCCTCACAGAGTGACGATGATCTTTTTGTGAGTCATCGCCGATGGACCTGGCGGAGCGCTCCGTCCAGACTTGGCTCGGCGACGTCCGCCGGTACCGCGGGACCTCCCCCGGTATCTGCACGGTATCCGCATGACATCCGCGCGGCGCGGAGGCTCGGAGGCACCATGGTGGCACGCACGACGTTCCGGGGTACGTTCCGGCCGAGGCGGCCCGGGCGTGTCCTCTTCACCTCCGCCGCCGCCGTCTCCGCCGCGGCGCTGACGGCCGGGACGGCGTGGGCGTGCCCGCCCGAGCCGGACGGGCAGCAGGCCCGGGTGAACGGCGTGGTCCAGCCGCAGGGCGAGGGCCGCGACCTCGGCGGGCACGCGGGCCATGTGCGGCGGGACGTCGGCAAGACGTCCGCCACGGTGTCCGACGCGATCAAGGGCGTCCAGCGGGTGGGCAACGTGCCCGACGCCAAGGAGGCCACGTCCCTGATCTTCATGGACTACGGCAAGGGCGCCGGCAAGCGCACCATCATGTACGTGAGCGGCCGGTTCGGGCTCAAGGGCTACGACATCACCGCCGACCCGCGCAGCCCCAAGCTCGTCGGCACGTTCGACCTGCCGGGCTTCTGGCAGGGCGAGGACACCGAGGCCGACCACAAGCGGAAGATCATCTACCTGTCCCGGGACCCGCGGGCGTTCGGCGGGAACACCGACACCGGCGAGTCGGGCGTCTACGTCATCGACGTGTCCAAGCCCGAGAGCCTCCAGCAGCTCGCCTACCAGGTCATCCCCGCGGGGCACACCACCTCGTGCGTGAACGACTGCCGCTACCTGTGGACGGGCGGGCCGGCCAAGGCCGACTGGATGCCCGAGGACTGGGGCGGCCGGCCGGTCTGGGTCACCGACGTGCGCAACCCGCGCAAGCCCAAGGTCTTCAAGACGCCCATCGACACCGGCCGCAACGACGGCAAGACCGACTACACGCACGACATCCAGGTCGACTCGGACGGCATCGCCTGGGCGTCGGGGCGCGGCGGGGTGCGCGGCTACCACACCACCGGGCGCCACTACGACCCGGTGCAGAAGCGGCATCGCACCGCCACGGCCTGGGACCCCGTCCCCTACGCGGGCGGCGGCATCGACGAGGCCACCACCAAGTCCTCGTTCATGCACAACAGCTACCGCGCCGTGGGCCGCACCCGGGACCAGGGCCCCGACCCCCGGCTGTGGGGCGACGGGCAGACGCTGATCGTCACCGAGGAGACCTTCAACGACGGCTGCGCCAACGACGGCCTGCTGGTCATCTCCTCGCTCAAGGGCTCCTACGGAGGCCAGGGCTGGCGGTCCACGCCGGAGAAGCCATTCCGCCTCCGTACGCTGGGCACCTGGAGCGTGGCGGGACAGGAGGGCAGCCGTCCCGACTCCGACGACTGCTCCGCCCACTACTTCGACGTCAAGGACGGCGTGCTCGCCCAGTCGTTCTACTCACAGGGCACCCGGTTCATCGACGTCCGCGACCCCACGAACCCCCGCCAGATCGCCTACTACCGGCCGGACGACGCGCGGGCGTGGGCGTCCTACTACCACGGCGGCTACGTCTACGTCGCCGACCACGCACGCGGCATCGACGTACTGAAGACCACCTTCCGGTAAGCGGCCCGTCGCGGCCGGAACCACGCGGATGCGCCCGGGTGACACGGGGGTGGCGCCCGTCCGTTCGATCCACAGGAGGCTCCCCCTCGTGCGACCCCTCTCCTTCCAGGCGGTCCGTTCCCTGGCCGCCGGGCTGGCCGCCGCCGCCCTCACCGGTGGCGCGCTGGCGGCGCCGGCCGCCGCGGCACCCGTCCACGCTCCCGGTCCCGTCACCGAGCAGGGCGGCTCCGGCCAGGGCGCGCGGCTGCACACCAACACCGAGCTGGCCCGCGAGCTCAAGCGCATCGAGCACGCGAGCCACGGCCGGGTGCGCGTCCGCAGCATCGGCACGTCCAACCAGGGACGCCCGATCTGGTACGCCACGCTCGGCACCGGGCCCACCCGGCTGATGTACGTGACGCAGCAGCACGGGAACGAGCCCCTCGGCACCGAGTCGGCCCTGCTCGCGCTGCGTTCGCTCGGGCTGGGCGACGACCGCGAGTCCCGCGCGCTGCGCTCGAAGATCACCTTGGGGATCGTGGTGCGCGCCAACCCCGACGGCCACCACCACGGCTGGCGGTACAACTACGACCCCGGCGCCGACCCCGAGTACGGCGAGCCGGGCAAGGGCTACGACATCAACCGCTACCACGACCCCGCGGTGGCGCCCGACGACAACCCGGCGACCGAGGCCGCGGTGATCCAGCGGCAGTACGCGGCGTTCCGTCCCTCGATCATGGTCGACTACCACATGCAGGGCCGCTACGCCTTCCCGCCGCCGGACGGGAGGGAGATCACCACCTCCATCCTGTGGCCGACCAACGACGACGTCTCCGCGGGCGCGCTCCGGGCCGCCAAGCAGGTCGGGGTGCGCGTGCACGACGCGTTCACCGGCGCGGGCGCCGTCGTGTCGCAGTACCCCGGCGGCTCCTACGAGGGGATCGCGCGCAACGCCTACGGCCTGCGGGGCAGCGCCTCGCTCCTGGTCGAGCTGAGCGCCCTCCCGCAGGAACGGGAGAACTTCCAGATCCGCAGCGCCGCCATCTCGATGGTCGACCTCGCGCGGGCCGCCGCGAGCGGCGCGCTGGCCGGGATCGACCCGGCGCGGGCCGACGCGATCCCGCCGCGCGGCCCGTCCCTGCCCGGCGGCTCCGCCGCGGCGGCCCGGGGCGCGGCTCCGGCGCACGACGCCGCCGACTGATCCGAAGACGGAACGGGACGAGGGTCCCGCGGCCGGTGCCGCGGGGCCCTCAGCCTTCCCTTTTACGGGCGCGGAAGGCCGCGACGTTGGTGCGGTTCGCGCACGTCTCCGAGCAGAAGCGGCGCCGTCCCGCGCGTGAGGTGTCGGCGTAGACGCGGTCGCATCCGTCGGCGGCGCACACGCCCGTACGGCTGAGGCCGTACATGCAGACCAGCTCGGACAGCTTCATCAGCGTCGTCGCCTGGAAGCGGTGCGCCAGGTCGGCCGACGGCGGCGCGTAGTGCATGTGCAGGCCCGCCGGATCCTCGTGGTCGGCGAGATGCGGGTGCATCGGGGTGGCCAGCAGCAGGCCGTTGAGCAGGTCCACGGCCGCGGTCAGCTCGGTGGCTTCGAAGAACCCGCGGAGGGTGCGGCCCCACTCGCGGAAGGGCCCGGCGTGCCGGGGCTCGAACTCCTGCCAGCGGAACTCGCACTCGCGCAGGATCTCGCGCAGCGCGCCCTCCGAGTCGTCCCCGCCCGCGCTGGTGACGGCGTTCACCACGGCCACCGAAGCGGCCACCCCGTGACTCTTGTACCCGGTGATCTGCATTGCCCCGGCTCCCGCGATCATGGCATGATGTAAACGACATATTAGCTATAACCCTTACATCGGTGCCAGTGAAGACGGGATGCACGGTGGACGAGTGCCCACGTTGCGGTTGGCCCCAGTCGAAGATCTATGAGCTGCTCTCGCGGCATCTGACGTCCGAGGGCGTCGTGACCTACACCCGCTGTGCCTGCGGAGCGGTCCAGATGCGCGTGCAGCCGTTCGACGCCGGCCGTGTCGTGACCGTCGGGGACTGAGGACGGGACCGACGCGGGACCCAGGGCGGCCGGACGGATCCGGCGCCTCCGGGCCCTTGCCGCGAACGGCTCCCTGACGGATCATGCATGCAGCCGAGGAAGTCGGGGGCCTGCTCACCGGAGGCGCCCATGGCCGATCCCACCCCCGCCGACCCGTCCGCGACCGCCACCCCCGCCCCGACGCACAAGATCGGTGTCAGCCGGCCCGATCTCCCGGTCACCGACCTGCCCTCGCCCGAAGAGGTCTTCGGCGTGCGCAGGCTCGGCCCGCGTGAACTGTTCAAGTACGCGCTCGGCCCGAGCCTCATCGCGCTCGGCATCTCCATCGGAAGCGGCGAATGGCTGCTCGGCCCCCAGGCCGTCGGCCAGTTCGGCTTCGAGGGAGTCGGCTGGATCATCGTCGTGTCGGCGGTCCTGCAGACCCTCTACAACATCGAGTCCTCCCGGTACGTGATGGCGACCGGCGAGGCGCCGGTCGTCGGCTGGGGCCGCGTCCCGCCCGGCTGGTTCCTGTGGGTGCCGCTGTCGGTGTTCGTGGTCATCTTCTCCTTCATCGTCGGAGGCTGGGCCGCGTCGGCCGGACAGGGGCTGTACGCGCTCGTCCACGGCGAGGTCCCGCCCGAGGGCGCCGAGGAGCCCCGGATCTGGGCGATCGCGCTGCTGGTCGTGGTGTTCCTCATCACCGCCGGGGCGCGCCGGATCTCCCGGGCCCTGGAACTGGCCAACTGGCTGATGATCGGCACGATCCTGGTCGGGCTCCTGCTCCTGTGCCTGTTCGTCGTCCCGTTCGGCCTGTGGTGGGAGGGCATCAAGGGGTTCGTGACCCCCGCCGCACCGCCGGAGGGCATCACCGCCACGCAACTCGGCGGGCTGGCCGGGTTCACCGCGCTCGCCTCCGGCCTGAACTGGTACGTGATGGGCCACTACCGGGACAAGGGCTACGGCATGGGCTACCGGACGGGCTTCATCTCGGGCCTGCGCGGGGAACGCTCGACCCTCCTCTCCAGCGGGGTCACCTTCCCCGACGACGCCAAGAACAAGGCCCTCTGGCGGCGCTGGTACCGGCTGCTGCTCACCGACATGTGGGGCATCTTCTTCGCCGGCGCGATGCTCGGCATGCTGCTGCCGACGATCCTCATGGCCCGCGCGGTCGAGCTGTCGGGCACCAGGCCGACCCAGGCCGACATGCCCACGTTCGTCGCCGGCGCCCTCGACGCCGAGTACGGCCGCTGGCTCTTCTACGCGGCGCTGCTGCTGGGCGTGCTCATCCTCTTCACCACCCAGCTCGGCATCTTCGAGGCCATGGTGCGGGTGACCACCGACGCCGCGCACGCCACCAGCCCCCGCCTGCGCCGGCTCCTGGAAGGGGACCCGCGGCGGTTCTACTACCCGTTCATGCTGGTCCTGCTGGTGATCATCGGGATCATCCTGCACTTCGCGCTGCCGATCAGCCTGGTGCAGTGGTCGGCGAACATGTCCAACCTGGGCGCGCTGATCTACCCGTTCATGCTCATGTACCTGAACTCCAGGCTGCCGCGCCCGGCCCGCCCGCGCCCCTGGCACTACGTGATCCTGGTGCTGAACTTCCTGTTCTTCGGGTTCTTCTTCGTCAACTTCATCGCCGACTTCGTGGGCGACCCGCTGGTCACCTTCTGACTTGCGCGCCCGCGCCGCCGGCACCCGGATCCGGGCGCCGGCGGCGCGGGCGGGCGTCAGTGGCGCCAGCGGGTGGCCGCGGTGATCTCCTCCGGGGTGGCGCCGTCGAACAGCGCGACCTCGCCGCGCCGGACGACCGCGACGGTGTCGACGACCGCCTCGCCGAGGGCCGCGCGCAGCACCGGGTCGGCCTCGAAGGCCCGGACCGACTCCTCCAGGGAGGACGGCAGGGCGGCGATCCCGCGCGCGGCCCGTTCGGCGGGGTCCAGCGTGCCCGGATCGACGTCCACGGGCTCGGGCAGGACCGACCCGGCCCCGATCCCCGCCCGGCCCGCCGCGAGCAGAGCCGCCAGGGCGAGATAGGGGTTGGCGGCGGCGTCGAAGCACTTGACCTCCAGGTTGGCCGACCGGCTGCTGGTCGCCGCCGGGCCGGTGACGAACCGCAGCGCCGCCTCCCGGTTCTCCAGCCCCCAGCAGGCGAAGGCCCCCGCCCAATGGGACGGGATGAGGCGCAGGTAGCTCGCCACGGACGGCGCCCCGACCGCCAGCAGGGCCGGCAGGCGGTCCAGGATCCCCGCGACGAACGCCTCGCCCGCACCGGTCATGCCGTACGGGCCGTCGCCGCCGGCCATGGCGTTGCCCGTCCCCTCCGTGCCCTTGGCGGCGTTCTCCCGCCACAGGCTCAGGTGGACGTGCCCGCCGTTGCCGACCCCCTCGGCCACGACCTTGGGGGAGAAGGACGCGGCCAGGCCGTGCCTGAAGGACACCGCCCGGATGGTCTCCCGCACCAGCACCATGGTGTCGGCCGCGCCGACCGGGTCCTCGGGCGCGACCGACAGCTCCAGCTGGCCCGCCGCGTACTCAGGATGGATCTGCACGACGGCGACGCCGGTCTCGGCGAGCGCGTGCATCAGGTCGCGCAGGTAGCCGGACAGCTCGGTGATCCGTGTCATCCCGTAGGCCGGGCCTCGGCAGGCGGGGACGAAGTCCTCCCCGTCCCCGCGCGACACCGCCCACTCCACCTCGAAGGCGGCGCGTACCGACCAGCCTTGGGCGGCCAGGCGGGCGACCTCCCGGCGCAGGACCCCCCGGGCGTCGATCGGATGCTCGGTGCCGTCCTGCGTGAACCGCTCGGCCGGCGCCCACGCCCACCCGGGCATGCCCGCGAGGGGGACGAGCCTGTCCAGGTCGGGGTGCAGGCGCAGGTCCCCGACCGGCCCGCCCGCGTACCGGCCCGCGACGATGGAGTCGTCCAGAAGGAAGGCGTCGAAGACCGGGGACATGCCGACACCCCAGGTCGCCGCGTCCCGCAGCCCGGTCGGCGGCACCGCCTTGGTCCGGCTGATCCCGCTGGTGTCCACCCAGGTCAGCGCGACCGCCACGATGTCCTTGACCGGGAGGTCGGCGGCGATCGCCGCGGCCCGCTCGCCGCGCCGCGCGCGCTCGCGCTCGTCCAGGACCCGCACGCGCTCGTCCGGGACCCGCTCCCGGCCGTCCGGCGTTCCCGCGAAGGCGGGCCGCTCCTGCTCGTCCACGGCGATTCTCCCAACCGGAGGGTTACGGCGTCTGCGCTGACGGTAACGGCATCGTAGACACGACATCGTAGATACGCGGCCGGGCGGATACCCGTAGGGGAACACATGCGCGAGGAATTGGAGTCGCTGCGGATCGTCGACCATCACTGTCACGGGGTGGTCCAGCGAGAACTCGACCGTGAGGGCTACGAGGGCCTGCTCACCGAGGCGTCCGAACCAGGGGCCTTGGGCGGCACCCTCTTCGACTCGCGGCTCGGCCTCGCGGTGCGGCGCTGGTGCGCGCCGCTGCTGGACCTGCCGCCCCACGCCCCGCCGGACGAATACGTCGGCCGCCGGGCGGCCCTCGACCCGGCCGAGGTGAACCGCCGTTTCCTGGCCGCCGCGGGCCTCGACGCCCTCTGCGTCGACACCGGATACACCCCGGAACCGCTCCTGGAACCCGCCGAACTGGGCGTACTGGCCGGGGCCCCGGCGCACGAGATCGTACGGCTGGAGGACCTGGCGGAGAGGACGGTCGCCGAGGGCGCCGGCGTCGCGGGCTTTCCCGACGACGTCGGGAGCAAAATCGCCGCGCGTGCCGCCACGGCGGTGGGGGCCAAGTCGGTCGCCGCCTACCGGGCCGGGCTGCGACTGCGGGGCGAACGGCCGTCGCCGGCCGAGGTCTGGGCCGCCGCGGCACGCCTGTACCGCCAGGCCGACCTGGCGATGGCGGGCCACGGCGGCGCGCCGCGCGTCGCGGACGAGACAATGCACCGGTACCTGGTCTGGTGCGCGGTGGACTGCGGCCTGCCCGTCCAGTTCCATGTCGGCTACGGCGACTCCGACGTCGACCTCCACCACGCGGACCCGCTGCACCTGACCCCGCTGCTCCGCGCCCTGGAACGGACCGGCACCCCGGTCATGCTGCTGCACAACTACCCGTACCACCGCAACGCCGGCTACCTGGCGCAGGTCTTCACCAACGTCTTCCTGGACGTCAGCCTGGCCACGCACAATCTCGGCGACCGCGCCCCCGTGCTCCTGGCCGAAGCCCTGGAACTGGCCCCGTTCGGCAAGGTGCTGTACGCGTCGGACGCCTACGGCCTCGCCGAGCACTACTACCTCGGCGCGCTGCTCTTCCGCCGCACACTGGAACGGGTGCTGGGAGAAGGCGTGGAGGAAGGCTCCTGGACGCGGTCGGACGCCCTGCGCATCGCGCGCCTCATCGGCTCGGGGAACGCCCGCCGAGCCTATGGCCTGGACGGCACGGGCTAGCGGCCGCTCCACTGTCGGACCGCTGCTCTACGTTGTGGCGGCATGAACGAGCCTTCCCCCGCGCCTTCGGCGTCCGCCTTCGGCGACCTTCCCGGAGAGCGGACCATGGTCCTCCCGGACACCTGGCTGCGCCGGCTGCACCCCCGGCGCGGCGGCCTGGCCGTCCCCCCGGTCACGGTCGATGACGCCGCCCCCGCGAAGGCGGCCCCGCTGCTGACGAAGTCCGACCTCAGCTCGGACGTCAACGCCTCGCTGGCGTCCCCCGACAGCGAGCCCGAACTCGTCGAGGCCGGCCGCCGCTACCAGAAGGGCGACGTCGACCCCCTCGGCGCGGCGGTGATCGCGGGCATCCACCTCCAGCGGACGGGCCGCGGGTACGACGAGGTCTTCGAGCGGATCGTCGACGCCTGGATCGTCGAGCGCGGACTCGCCTTCGCCGCCTGCGCGTTCACCGAGCTCAGCAGGCTGTCGGTGACGATCGGCTACCGCGGGGCCGGACGCGCGCACATCGACCCCAAGGCGGTCACGTCCCGTACCCCCGAGGAGGGCTCCTACAGGATCTGGCACGCCCGGAACGTGGCGCGCAAGCTCCGCGCCCTGCTGGCGGTGGCCGGGGACGACGAGTACGAGGCCGCCGCCGCGCGCCTGGCCGACCACCGCGGCGACCATTCCCGCATGGTCATGGCCTCCTACCTCATGCCGACCAGGCAGGACTGGATCGAGGAATGCCGCGCCGCGCTCTCGGCGGTGCAGCTGTCCGACCACCACTACACCGGGTGGCTGCTGTGGTGCGCGGTGAGCCACCCGGATCAGCTCGACGGGCTCAAGGACGAGCTGGAGATGGGCTACGCCGAGACGCGGATCGACATCCTCGCCACGGCCCTGGAAGGGGTGGGCCCGGCGGTCGTGCCGTTCCTGGCCGACGCGCTCGACGTGGAGTATGTCGACGCCGACGCGCGCAGGCTGCTCCTCCAGGCCCTCGGGACGGTTCCCACGGACGAGGCGTTCCAGGCCCTCGTGCAGCGGCTCGACCGGCAGTACGTGCAGTCGGCGGTGCTGGCGGCGGCGAGGCGTTTCCCCGTTCGCGCGCTGCGCCTGCTGGCCTTGGCAGCGTCCGGCGGGTCCGGCGCGTCCAAGATCGCCGGGCTCGCCGCCGAGATCCTGCGCGTGCACGTCGCCGGACATCCGGAGCTGGTGACCCGGCCGCCGGACGACCTTCCCGGCGAGGCCCGCGCGGCGATCGAGGCCCTGACCGCCCCGCGGCTGCCCGAGGTCCCCGCCGGGGAGCTTCCGCCGCTGCTGGTCACGCCGCCGTGGACGGGCCGGAGGAAGGCGGCCAAGCCCGTGGTCGTCCAGGGACTGGAGCCGCCCGGCGAGTCCTCGCTGTCCTGGGCGGACGGTGAACGGGACGAGTGGCAGGCCGATCACCTGCGCCTCCGCACGTACAAGGAGGACTGGCCCAGCATGGTCAAGGACTTCGACCGCCTGGGCGGCTACGCCCAGGGGCAGTTGCTCGTCCAGGGGCCCGAAGAGGAGGTCCGGTCCCTGATGGTGGACTGGACGCCTCGGGACGCCTGGTACGGCGGGCACTACGTGCGCCCGATCGTGGCGCGGTTCGGGCTCGGCGCGCTGCCCCTGGCCCTGCGGATCGCCACGGCCAACCCGGCGAGCTGGGGCGGGGTGCTGGCCCCGTTCCTGGACGCCAAGGTCGCCGCGCTCCAGGCGAACTGGCTGGCGCGCCTGAAGGCGGGCCGCAAGCACGCCATCGCCTGGTTCGGACGGCATGGCCTGGCGGCCGTCCCCATGCTGCTGCCGGACGCCCTGGGCATGCCCGGCGCGGCGCGAAGCGACGCCGAGGGCGCGCTGCGCCTGCTCGTGGACCGCCACGGGGACGAGGAGGTCGTGGCGATCGCCCGCCAGTACGGTGACGAGGCGGCGCGGGCGGTGCAGGCGATGCTGGCGACCGACCCGCTGGAGATCCTCCCGGCCCGGATCCCGAAGGTCGCGGACTGGGCCGACCCGCGCGCCCTCCCGCAGGTCCTGCTGCGCGACCGGGGGCGGGCCCTGCCCGCGGCGGCGACCGGGCACCTGCTGACGATGCTGGCCATGTCCAAGCCGGACGCGGTGTACCCCGGCGTCCGCGTGGTCCGCGAGCTGTGCGATCCGGAGTCGCTCGCCGAGTTCTCCTGGGCGCTGTTCCGCGCGTGGGAGATGAACGACGCGCCGTCCAAGGACGGCTGGGCGCTGGCCCAGCTCGGCTGGCTCGGCGACGACGAGACGGTCCGGCGACTGACCCCGGTCGTCCGCGCCTGGCCGGGGGAGGGCGGCCACGCCAAGGCGGTGAACGGGCTGGACGCCCTCGCCGCGATCGGCACCGACGTGGCTCTGATGCACCTGCACGGCATCGCGCAGAAGGTGAAGTTCAAAGCCCTCAGGACGCGGGCGCAGGAGAGGATCGAGCAGGTCGCCGCGGAGCTGGAGCTGACCGCCGACCAGCTGGCCGACCGGCTGGTGCCCGACTTCGGGCTGGACGCCGACGGGAGTCTCACCCTGGACTACGGCCCGCGCCGCTTCGTGGTGGGTTTCGACGAGCAGCTCAAGCCGTACGTGGCCGGCGAGGACGGCAAGCGGCGCAAGGCCCTGCCCAAGCCGGGGGCCAAGGACGACGGTGAACGGGCGGGCGCCGAGTACAAGAGGTTCGCGAGCCTGAAGAAGGACGTGCGGACGGTCGCCTCCGACCAGATCGGGCGGCTGGAGGCGGCGATGGTGAAGGGGCGCCGCTGGCCGCTCGCCGAGTTCCGCGAGTTCTTCGTGAACCACCCCCTCGTCTGGCACATCGCGCGGCGGCTGGTGTGGGCGGCCGAGCACGACGGCGGCACGGTGACGTTCCGCATCGCCGAGGACCGCACGTTCGCCGACGCCGGGGACGAGGCCCTCGTCCTGCCGGACGGCGCCATGGTCGGCATCCCCCATCCGCTGAACCTGGGCGAGGAGGAGCGGGGAGCCTGGTCGGAGATGTTCGCCGACTACGAGATCCTCCAGCCGTTCCCGCAGCTCGGCCGGGCCGTTCACACGCTCACCGACGAGGAGCGCGGTGGTACCGAGCTGACCCGCTTCGCCGGGATCACGGTGCCGGTGGGGAAGGTGCTGGGGTTGCAGCGCCGCGGCTGGGACCGCGGGGAGCCCCAGGACGGCGGCGTCGCGTGCTGGATGTCGCGGAGGATCGCCCCCGGCCGGTACGCGGTGCTCACGCTGGAGCCGGGGATCGCCGCCGGCTACCTCGACGAGTTCCCCGAGCAGAAGATCCACCCCGTTCATCTCGGCGACCACCCCGACGACTACCGCGCGGACGGCCAGGAGCGGCGCTTCGGCGATCTGGACCCGGTGACGGCCTCGGAGATCCTCGCCGATCTGGCCGAACTGGCGGAGGCGGCGATCCGCTGACCCGCCGCGCCGGAGCACGCACAGAGCACGTCCGGACCGGCCGACGACAAGGTCAATGTCCAGGTCGGGAGTGCTCCGGCTGCTTCGTCAAGTTCCAGCGATTTGTCGTACTGGTCCTCTACGGTGAGGCGACATGGAAGATCACTCCTTCCCCCGGGAGGACGTCCTGACGGTGCCGGCCACCTGGCACGGGCGGCTCCACCCGCGGCGTGGCGGCCACGTCGGCGCGGTCGACTCCCGCGGCGACCAGACGCTCGACCGCGTCTGGAGCGACGCCCGGCTCACCGACCTCGGGCGTGACCGCGACCCGCGGGGCACCCTCGCCGAGCCGGACCCGGTCACCGCCTCCGAGATCCTCGCGACCTCCACCAGCTGACCGGCCGACCACCGGCTTCCCGATTCCGACCATCAAGGCCGAGAGGGCCCGAGTCTTGACCGACGACACCACCGACGACACCACCGGCGACACGAACGGCGACACGAGCGGCATGAACGACGAGCGCACCCCCCTCCCGGCCCTTCCGGACGAGGACACCCTGGTCCTCCCGGAAGGATGGCACCGGCACCTGGACCCGCGCCGCGGCGGCGCCCCCGGTCCCCGGATCAAGGTCACCGCCAGAGCGGACGCGAAGGTCCAGGAGTACATGGCGCAGGCGCAGGACGCCCTCGACGCGTTCCTGGCCGGCCGGCACGGGGACCTCGGGCTGACCGGGCGGGCCCGCGCGCACCTGGACGGCGCCGCCGACCCGGCCGGTGCCGCCGCGGTCGCCCTGATCACCCGCCTGGGACAGAAGTACTCCCCGGACCACCGCGAGACCGCCGCCTTCTTCGCCGCCTTCTTCGACTCCTGGGCCGCCGCGCACGGCCTGGGCTTCGCCGCCGAGGCGCTGGTGGAGCTCAACTCGATCGAGCACGTCCGGCGCGGCACCGGCCCCTGGAAGGGCAGCCGGCTGGGCGTCGAGTACCAGGCCGGCGACGTCTTCAAGGAGAGGGTGCGCGAATGCGCGCGCCGCGCCCGCGGCCTGCTGGCGGTCGCCACCGACGCCGAGTACCGGGAGGCGGTGGAACGGCTCGGCGGTGTCCGCGACACCGTCGACCGGCGGCTGGCGGTGGCGTACCTGCTCCCGACCGAGTCCGCGTGGGTCCACGAGTCCTGCGCGGAGCGGCCCCCGGGGTGGCGGTACAAGGACCAGCGGCGGTCGACGCTGCTGCGGTCGATGGGGACCGCCGAGGACCTCGCCGCGATGGGCACGACGCTCTGCTGGGGTGAGAGCACGGTCGGGCTCCTGGCGACCCTGACCGACGGGCTCGGCACGGACCTGCTGCCGCTGCTGATCGACTCGTTCGACACGTCCTACCTGGAGAGCGCCGACCGCAAGCGGGTGCTGGAGGTCGTGGCGCTGCTGCCGACGGACGAGGCGTTCGAGGCCCTCATCGAGCGGATCGAGCACAAGCAGGCCGGACCCCCGCTGCTCGCGGCGATGAACCGGTTCCCCGCGCGCGCGATCCGGCTGCTCGCGGCGGCGCGGGCCCGCAGCGGCGCCGGCTCGAAGACCGGCGCGGCCGTCACCGCCCTGCTCACCGGTCACCTGCTCACGCACGCGGAGATCGCCGAGGCCGTCGTGCCCGGCCTTCCCGAGGAGAGCCGGGAAGTCGTCGCGTCCGTGGCCGCCGCGTCGGAACGGGTCGCGGACGCGCCCGCGGGCGACCTGCCGCGCCTGCTGGTCGAGCCCCCCTGGACCCTTCCGCGCAAGGCCGTCAAGCCGCTCGTCGTCAAGGGCCTGGACGTCCCCGCCGTACGTGCGCTGCACTGGGCCGAGGGCGAGCGCGAGGCATGGGCCGCGTCCCCCGTCCCCCCGGCGGGACGGTTCGAACCGGAGGACGGCTGGGAGGAGGTCGTCGCCCGGTTCCACAACATGTCCTCCTGGGAGCAGTCGAGCCTGATCGCCACGGGGCCCGAGGACGTCGTCCGGCCGCTGCTCGGGCGCTGGGGAGGCTTCCTGTACTGGGACGCCGAGGACGTGCCCTGGATGAAGTCGGTCGTGGCCCGCTACGAGGCGGACGCCCTGCGACTGGCTCTGATGGCCGCCCGCGCCAACCCGGGCACGTGCGCGAAGCTGCTGCTGCCCTACCTGGACGCCCAGGTCGCCACCGGGATGGCCGAATGGCTGGTCCGGGTGAAGTCCGCCAGGCAGACCGCGATGTCCTGGTTCGACCGGCACGGGGCGGCGGCGGCGCGGCTCCTGATCCCGGCGGCGCTGGGCAAGGCCGGCGCGGAGCGGCGGCGGGCCGAGGGGGCGCTGATCCTGGTCGCGTCCAGGACCGGTGCCGAGGAGATCGTGGCCGCCGCGCGCGAGCACGGGGATTCCGTGGCGGACGCGATCGGCGTGCTGCTGGCGACCGATCCGCTGGACCGCCTCCCCGCCAAGACGCCGGAGAGGCCGGACTGGACGGCCCCGGTCCGGCTCCCGCAGGTGCTGCTGCGCGGGCGTGAGCGTGCGCTGCCGGCCGAGGCGACCGGGCATCTGGTCACGATGCTGGCGATGTCCAAGCCGGGCGAGGTGTACGCGGGCGTGGACGTGGTCCGCGAGCTGTGCGATCCGGAGTCGCTGGCGGAGTTCTCCTGGGCCCTCTTCCAGGAATGGGAGCAGCAGGGCGCACCGTCCGCCGACGGGTGGGCGCTGGCGCAGCTGGCCTGGCTGGGCGACGACGAGACGGTGCGGCGCCTCACGCCCGTGATCCGGGCCTGGCCGGGAGACGGAGGGCACAAGAAGGCCGTCAACGGACTCGACGTCCTGGCGGAGATCGGTTCGGACGCGGCGTTGCTGCATCTGCACGGGATCTCCGAGAAGGTGAAGTTCAAGGGGCTGCGGGCGCGGGCCCAGGAGAAGATCGCCGAGGTGGCGTCGGGGCTGGGGTTGAGCGCCGAGCAGCTGGCGGACCGGCTGGTGCCCGATTTCGGGCTGGACGCCGATGGGAGCCTGACGCTCGATTACGGTCCGCGGCGGTTCGTGGTGGGTTTCGATGAGCAGTTGAAGCCGTTCGTGACCGATGAGGACGGCAAGCGGCGCAAGGCGCTGCCGAAGCCGGGCGTCAAGGACGACGAGGAACTGGCGGGCGCGGCGTACAAGCGGTTCGCGGGGTTGAGGAAGGACGTGCGGGCGGTCGCCGCCGACCAGGTCCGGCGGCTGGAGACGGCCATGGTGACGCGGCGCCGCTGGACGGCGGAGGAGTTCCGGACGTTCTTCGTCGAGCACCCCCTCGTCTGGCACGTCGCGCGCCGCCTGGTCTGGCTGGCCGAGGACGGAGACGGGGACCGGGCCGGCCGGGCCGTGGCGTTCCGGGTCGCCGAGGACCGCACGTTCGCCGACGCCGAGGACGACGCGCTGACCCTGCCCGCGAACGCCTCGATCGGCATCGCGCACCCCCTCGACCTGGGCGGGGAGGCGTCGAGCTGGTCGGAGGTCTTCGCCGACTACGAGATCCTCCAGCCGTTCCCCCAGCTGGGCCGGGACGTCCACGAGCTCACCGAGCAGGAGCGGGCGTCGGGGCGGCTGGAGCGCTTCGAGGGGACCAAGGTGCCGGTGCACACGGTGCTGGGGCTGGTCCGGCGCGGCTGGGAACGCGGCGTGCCGCTGGACGCGGGCGGCGAACGATGGATCTCCCGCCCGGTGCCCGGCGGCCTGCACATCGTGATCGACCTGGATCCGGGGATCATCGTCGGCTACGTGAACGAGAGCGACAACCAGGTCCTCCGCCATGTGTGGATCAACGACCATCCCACCGACTTCTGGCCGCGTCGCGGCACCAGCCACACCTTCGGCGAGCTGGATCCGGTGACGGCCTCCGAGGTCCTGGCCGACCTGACCTGGCTCTCCGGCTCCGCCCTCTGAACCGGCGGCTCACCGGCGGCCCCCGTTTGCACCACCTGTCACGAGAAGAAGAGATATGACGGCACAGACCACCCAAGAGCAGTTGCAGCGCCCGCCCGCGGAGGTGCGCTACGCCGACGAGCTGGCCCGGCTCCGCGAAGAGGACACCGGCCCCCGCCCGCCCGGGTGGGCGCTCAGCCTGGAGGCGGCCCGCCGCTTCATCGTGGGCGACCCCGAGCGCGGCGTGCGGCGCAAGTTCGTCGGCGACCCGTCGCTGATCGACCGCGCCCTCGTCGCGCTGGCCACCAGCCGCGGCCTGATGATGGTCGGCGAGCCGGGCACGGCCAAGTCGCTGCTGTCGGAGCTGGTCGCGGCGGCGGTCAGCGGCGACTCCACCCTCACCATCCAGGGCGGCGCGGCCACCACCGAGGACCAGATCAAGTACTCCTGGAACTACGCCCTGCTGGTCTCGGAGGGGCCCTCGACTCGCTCGCTGGTCCCGGCCCCGCTGCTGCGCGGGATGGCCGAGGGCAAGGTGGTGCGGTTCGAGGAGATCACCCGCTGCCCGCTGGAGGTGCAGGACTCGCTGCTGTCCCCGCTGTCGGACCGGGTGCTGGCCATCCCCGAGCTGACCGGCCCGGACGCGATGGTCTTCGCCCGCGAGGGCTTCAACATCATCGCCACCGCCAACACCCGCGACCGCGGCGTGAACGAGATGAGCGCCGCCCTCAAGCGCCGCTTCAACTTCGAGACCGTGTTCCCCATCGCCGACTTCGCCACCGAGCTGGACCTGGTCGAGGCGGAGGCCACCCGGCTGCTGGAGCAGTCGGGGGTGGGCGTGCCGCCGCGCCGGGACGTGCTGGAGGTGCTGGTCACCACGTTCCGCGAGCTGCGCACGGGCAAGACCGCCGGCGGCCAGTCGATGGACCGGCTGTCGACCGTGATGAGCACCGCGGAGGCGGTCTCGGTCGCGCACGCCGTCGGGATCCGCGGCTGGTTCCTGCGCGGCGAGGAGGGCAACCCCGCCGACATCGTGGAGTGCCTGGCCGGGGCCGGCGCCAAGGACAGCCCCGAGGATCTGGCCCGGCTGCGGCGCTACCTGGAGCAGCAGGCGTCGCGCCGTAGCGGGCACCAGTGGAAGGCCCTGCACGCCGCCCGTCACCTCCTGCCGGGCTGATGGCGGCCCGGACCGCCCGCCGTACGGCGGAGATCACCTATATCGGAGTCCGGCACCACAGCCCCGCCTGCGCGCGGCTCGTACGCGCGACCATCCGGCGGCTGCGGCCCGCGTACGTGCTGGTGGAGGGACCGGCCGACTTCAGCGGCCGGCTGGAGGAGCTGCTGCTCGGCCATGACCTCCCGGTGGCGATCTTCAGCCACTACCGGGACGAGGCGCGCGTCCACGCGTCCTGGTCGCCCTTCTGCGCCTACTCCCCGGAGTGGGTCGCGCTCACCGAGGGGCGTGCCGCGGGCGCCGAGGTGCGGTTCATCGACCTCCCCGCGTGGCATCCGGCGTTCGCCGAGCGGCGCAACCGCTACGCCGACGCCGACGAGCGCTACGCCGACGTCACCGAACGGCTCTGCCGGACCTTCGCGGTGGACAACAGCGACACCCTCTGGGACCACATGTTCGAGGGGGGCGGCGACGAGGACACGCTGGCCGAGCGGCTGGCGGCCTACTTCGACCTCGTCCGCGGCGAGTCCGAGGCCGGGCCGGACGACACCGCCCGCGAGGCGTACATGGCCCGGTGGGTCCGCGCGGCGGCGGCCGAGGCGGGCGACCGCCCGATCGTGGTGATCACCGGCGGCTTCCACCGCGCCGCGATCCGCCGCCTCGTCGAGTCCGGCGACGGGTCCGGCGACGGGGCGGGGGCAGCGACGGACGGGGCGGGCTGGCCGGAGGTGCCCGAGCCGCCCGAGGGCGCCATCGGCGGCAGCTACCTCGTGCCCTACTCCTTCCGGCGGCTGGACGCGTTCACCGGCTACCAGTCCGGCATGCCCTCGCCCGAGTACTACCAGCGGCTCTGGGAGGGCGGCCCGGAGGCCGCCGCCGCGGGCCTCACCGAGATCGTGGTGACCCGTCTGCGCAAGCGGCGGCAGCCCGTCTCGACCGCCGATCTCATCGCCGCCCGCACCCTCACCGAAGGGCTGTCGCGGCTGCGCGGCCACTCCGCGCCCACCCGCACCGACCTGCTCGACGGGCTGGTCGCCGCGCTGGTCACCGACGACCTCGAACAGCGGCTGCCGTGGACCGCCCGGGGACCGCTGGCGCCGGGCGCGCATCCGGCGGTGGCCGAGATGGTGGCGGCGCTGAGCGGCGACCGGGTCGGGCGGCTGTTCCCCGGCACGCCGGCGCCGCCGCTGCTGCACGACGTGACCGCCGAGCTGGAACGGCTCGGGCTCGACGGCGCGGGACCGGTCACCGTCAAGCTCTCCGGAGACCGCGGGCTGCGGCGCAGCCGGGCCCTGCACCGCCTCCGGGTGCTCGGGATCCCCGGCTTCGAACGGGAGTCCGGCCCGAGCAGCGGCGCCGAGCCCGTCCTGGAGGAGCGCTGGACGCTCAAGCCCGGAGACCACCGGCTGCCCGCGCTCATCGAGGCGGGCGCCTACGGAGCGACGCTCCAGGACGCCGCCATGGCCGTCCTTGAGGAACGGGCCGCCCGTGCCGCGAGCGCCGTCGACGAGCTGGCCGCCGTGCTCTTCGACGCCGCGCTGTGCGGCTGCACCGACCTGTCGGAGCGGATCGCGGGGACCATCGCCGCCGCCATCGCGAACGCCTCGGAGCTGGGCGGGATCGGCGAGGTCCTGGACACCACCCTCGGGCTCTGGCGCCATGACCGGCTGCTGGGCACGGCGGGCAGCCCGCTGTTCGGCCAGGTCGTGCAGGGGTGCGTCACCCGTGTCCTGTGGCTGGTGGAGGGGGTGCGCGGCGGCCCGGCGCCGGCCGACCCGCGCCGGCTGCGGGCGCTCGCCGCCACCCGCGACGCGCTGCTGCACGCGGCCGGACCGCTCGGCCTGGACCGGGACGCGGCGCTCGCGGTCGCCGGCCGGGTCGGCGCGAGCACCGAGGCGCCCCCGGACCTGCGCGGCGCCGCGTTCGGGCTCGGCTGGTCCCTGGGCGCCGCCGCCGATCCGGTACGGGCGCTGCTGGGGGCGGCCCGCCCGCAGATCGTCGGTGACTGGCTCGCCGGGCTGTTCGCCCTGGCCAGGGACGAGGTGCTGGCCGGGGAGACCGAGTCCGGCACCGAGCGGGCGGGCACCGAGCAGGCCGGCACCGAGCAGGCCGGTACGGGCGAGTCCGCCGGGGCCGAGTCCGCCG
Source organism: Actinomadura viridis (assembly GCF_015751755.1). GTDB lineage: Bacteria > Actinomycetota > Actinomycetes > Streptosporangiales > Streptosporangiaceae > Spirillospora > Spirillospora viridis. The sequence goes on along the minus strand of NZ_JADOUA010000001.1, from coordinate 5,146,998 downwards.
GGGCCGACGAGCCGGGCGCCGCCGGGCGGAGCGTGCTGGCGGTGCTCGACGAGATGATCACCGGGCTGGCCGAGAACGACTTCCTGGTCGCGCTGCCCGCGCTGCGCCAGGCGTTCGAGTTCTTCCCCCCGCGCGAGCGCGAGACGATCGCCCGGCGGCTGCTGGAGCGCCGCGGCGTGCGCGGCTCGGCACGGTCGCTGCTGCGGACCGAGGTGGACCCGATGCTGACGGCCGAGGCCCGGGGACTGGAGGAGAAGGTGGACCGGCTGCTGGCGGCCGACGGCCTGGGCCCGAGCGACGACGCCCTGCGAAAGGAACCGGTATGAACCCCCCGCCCGATCCGAGCCTGGAACGCTGGCGGCTGATCCTGGGCGCGCCCGCCGAGGGGTGTACCGGCGCCCTCGGCGGCGACGCCGCGGGCCGCGACCAGGCGCTCGACTGGCTGTACGGACGCGACCCCGACCTTCAGCGGCGCGGCGTTCGCCGCGGCGGGGCCAGGCAGGCCGACCGGGACGGCCCGCGGTCCGCCGGCGACGAACCCTCGGCGCTCACCACCGTCGACTGGCTCGACGGCGTGCACCGGCTCTTCCCCAAGGAGACCATCGAACGGCTCGAGCGCGACGCGGTCGAGCGCTACGAGATCCACGAGGTCGTCACCGACCCGGCCGTCCTGGAACGGATCGAGCCCAACCCGACGCTGCTGCGCGCCGTCCTGCGCACCAAGCACCTGATGAACCAGGAGGTGCTGGCGCTCGCCCGGCGGATCGTCGAGAAGGTCGTCCAGGACCTGCTGCGGCGGATGGCGACCGAGGTGCGGCAGGCGTTCCACGGCACCCGGTCCCGGCGGCCCAGCCGGTGGAAGCAGGCCCGCAACTTCGACTTCCACGCCACCATCCGCGCCAACCTGGCCCACTACCGGCCCGAGGAGAAGCGGCTCTACATCGAGCATCCGCGGTTCCTGTCCCGGACCCGGCGGCAGCTCGACCAGTGGCAGATGATCCTCATCGTCGACCAGTCGGGTTCGATGGTCGGGTCGGTCATCCACTCCGCGGTCACCGCCGCGTGCCTGTGGGGCCTGCCCGGCCTCAAGACCCACCTGATCGCGTTCGACACCAACGTGGTCGACCTGACCTCCGACGTCACCGATCCGGTGGAACTCCTCATGAAGGTCCAGCTCGGCGGCGGCACCGACATCGCGCGGGCGATGGAGTACGGCGCCGGGCTGATCGAGAACCCGCGCCGGGCCATCGTCGCCGTCGTCACCGACTTCTACGAGGGCGGCGACCCGTACCGGCTCGTCCGCTCGGTCCGGGGGATGGTCCAGCAGGGCACGCACGTGCTGGGGCTGGCGGCGCTCGACGAGGAGGCCAACCCCGCCTACGACCGCGACATGGCGCAGCGCCTGGCCAACGAGGGAGCCCAGGTCGGGGCGATGACCCCGGGCCAGCTCGCCGCCTTCGTCGCCGAACGGATCGGCCGATGACCCGTACCGACCTCCTGGCCCTCACCCCCGACTCGCTGGCCGCCCTCGCCAACCGCGGGCTGGTCAAGCGCGCGACCAAGGACCTCGACGCCGGGAACCTCCCGGAGGTGGAGGTCGACGGCGACGGCACCGTACGCGGCGCGTTCGCCGACGGTGTCAGCACCACGCTGCCCGGCGGCGGCGGGCTGGAGGGCGCCACGTGCACCTGCGCGGCCACCGGTGTCTGCCGCCACCAGGTCGGCCTGGTCCTGGCCTACCAGCGGCAGGCGCCCGCGGAGGCCCCGCCCGCACCCGCCGGGGACGGCCCGGCCGGGGAACCCGCGGTCGAGGCGGCAGGGGAGGCCGCCGGGACCGGGACGCCCGCGTCCGGAGCCGGATCCGCCCCGGCCGAGGTCACCTCCTGGTCGCCCGGAAGCTACGACGACGAGGCGCTGGTCCGCGTCCTGGGGGAGCGGGTGGTCACCGCGGCGCGGCGGACGCTGAAGGCGGGGTACGCGGCGCGGGTGCACCGTCCCACGCCCGCCGACCCGGTCGCGTCCGTGGAACTGCCGACCTGCACCGTCCGGTTCCTGGTGCCGGAGGAGTTCGGCTACGTGCACACCGACGCCGTGGCGACGATGCGCGGCGAGGTGATCGCACTCGCCGTCTGGGCGTTCCGCGCCGCGGACGAAGGGGGGCTGCTCGCCGCCGACGTCCGCGTCGACGTGGGCGGCCCGGCGCGGGGCGGTGGGGGCCGGGCCGCCGGAGCCCCGGGCTCCGGGCTGGAACCCGTGCTCGACCTCGCCGGCCAGATCCTGCTCGACGGGGCGATGCACGCCGGGCCGGTGCTGGACACCGCCCTCCACCGCGCCGCGCGCGAGCTCACCGGCGCCAACCTGCACTGGCCCGCCGCCGCGCTCGGCGACATCGCCGGTCAGCTGGCCGCCTACCGCGACCGCGGCGCCGGGCACGAGCCCGAGCGCCTGGCCGCGCTGATCACCGAGCTGCACGCCCGGCACCGGGCGGCCCTGCACGAGGGCGGCAGCCCGCGCTCGCAGGTGCTGGGCACCAACGAGACCGCCGAGACGCCGCTGCGCCGGGTGCGGCTGACGGCGCTGGGCTGCCGGGTGGGCGGCACGGACGGCGAACGGACCGCCGAGGTCTTCCTCGCGCACGCCGGCACCGGCATCGTGCTCGTGCTCAAGCGGCGCTGGGAGGTCGCCGGGGACCAGGCGCTGACCGGGCACGACGTCGCCGGGCGCAGGATCGCCGGTGCCGCGCTGCGGTCGCTGGCCACGGCCAACGTCGTCTCCGAGAACGCCACCCGCAGCCCCAGCCGCGTCGTCCGGCTGGGCACCGGCCGGGTGTCCAAGACGACGGTGACACCCGTGGGCCTGGCCTGGGGCGACCTGCCCGCGACGGTTCTGGCCCGCGACCTGCGCGCGCTGGAAGGGGAGCTGGACGCCCTGCCGCCCCGCCTCGTCCGGCCGCGCGTGGAGGCCGAGACGGTCCGGGTCGTCGAGATCGCCGAGGTCCACGCCATCGGGTACCACCCGGGCGCCCAGCGGCTGGAGGCCACCTTCGCCGACCGGGAGGGCACGACCGCCACGCTGTCGGCGACGTACGCGCCGTCCCGGCCGGGGGCGCTGGACGAGCTGGCCGCGGCGCTCGGCGGCGAACGGGGCGAGCCCCTCTACGTCAGCGGTCCGGTCCGCCGCTCCCGCGGGACGCTGGTCGTGGAACCGGTGGCCGTCATGACCACGGGCGGCGTCGTCGTCCCCGACCTGGCCCCCGGCGACGGCGGCGCCGCGCTCGACGCGTACACCGAACCGGCGAAGGACCCGCTCAGCGAGGCGCTGTCGGACGCGCTCGCCGTGTGCGCCGACGCCGCCCACCGGGGGCTGCGGCACCTGCAGCACGGCACCCGCACCCGCGTCGCGCGGGCCGCCGGGGACCTGCGCAGGATCGGGCTCACCGTCACCGCGGACGTGCTGCGCGCACTGGACACGGCCCTCGACGGCGACGACCCGCAGCGCATGGTCGAAGCGTGGGTGGACGCCCAGATACGCCTCATCACCGCGATCGACCTGAGATGACGGCCGGGCTCCTCCGGGACCATCCGGTCGACCGGCCGGTCGCGCCGGACCTGGAGGCGCCGGGCGTCCCGATCGTCTGGGCGGGCCGCGCGGCCGGGACGCCCGGACGGCCCGCGCGCGGTCAGGCGCGGTCAGGCGCGGCAGGTCAGCGGGCGCCCGCCGTTATAGGTGATCATGTCGGACAGCGCCGTGACCACGTCGACCGGGGCGCCCGGAGGCAGCCCGTCCTCCTCGGCGTACGCCCGGTGCAGGTTCCCCACGATCCGCTCGGGATCGGCCAGCTCCGCGTACGGCCCCAGATCGGTCTCGCGGGCCGCCTCCAGCGGGGTCAGCCCCGCGGCCCGGCCCCGCTTCGCCGTCGCCTGCACGAACCGCAGGTAGCCGAGCACCCGGTCGATCAGGTCGGGGCCGGCGACCGGGCCGTGCCCCGGAACGATCGTCTCCGCGCCCAGCGGGGCGACGACCTCCTCCAGAACGCTGATCGCACCGGCCACCGACCCCTGGAGCAGGAACGGGGTGCCGCCGTTGAACAGCAGGTCGCCGCAGAACAGCAGGCGCCGGTCCGGGATCCACACGATCGAGTCGTTGGTGGTGTGCGCCGGGGTGCCGACGTGCCGGACCTCGCACCGAAGGTCGTCCACCCAGAGCGTGACACCCTCGGTGTAGGTCAGGAACGGGGGCTCCAGCGTGAACGCGCCCCAGTCGACGGGGGTCCAGACCGGCTCGTCGAACGGGGCGCCCCAGGCCAGCACACCGGCCCGGGTCTCCTCGTGGGCGACGATGGTGGCGCCCCCGAACAGGTGGTTGCCGAACGTGTGGTCGCCGTGGTGGTGGGTGTTGACCAGCGTCCGCACCGGCCGGTCGGTCACCGAGGCGATCGTCTCCAGGTAGGCGCGGGTACGGCGCTCGGTGGAGCAGGCGTCGACGCTCACCACCCCGCGGGAGCCCACCAGGAACCCGGTGTTGTTGATCCACCAGGTGCCGTCCGGCTGGAGGTAGGCGAAGACGCCCTCGGAGACCTCCTCCAGGCGGGGCGGCCCGGGCGTGGTGATGTCGTGCTCACTGCTGGTCATCGTGCGGCAGCGTATCCCGGCGGGTCGCCGATGCGGACGGTTTCCACCCAGCCGGGCGGATCGGGCGGTGCCGCGCCCGCGCCGACGCCCACGAGGGCCGCGATGAGGCGGCAGGTCTCGGGCTCCTCCGGCCAGGGCGTGTAGCCGTCGGTGAGGACGATGACCACGTTCGGCCGGTCCCCGGAGGTGAGCGCCCTGCGGATCCCGACCCGCATGTCGGTGCCACCGCCGCCGCCCAGCGTGACCTGCTCGGCGGAGGTCACCCGGGAGACGGTGTGCACGTCGGCGTCGCAGGCCAGCACGGTCACCCGGTTGCCCCGCACCCCGACCTCGCGCAGCACGCCGGTCACCTCCGCCATGGCCGCGGCCAGGTCGTCCTCGCCCATGGAGCCGGAGGTGTCCACCACGATCGCGACGCGCGGCAGCGGGCGGCGCAGGCTGGGCAGCACCACGCCGCGCATGGCCGCCGTCCGCCGCGACGGCCGCTGGTAGGTGTAGTCGACCGCGCCGCCGGCCCAGGCGACCGCCTCGCGGACCGCGCCCGCCAGCATCCGCCGCCAGTCGACGGTCGGCTCCAGGATCTCCAGCGCCCAGCGCCGCCACCCGGCCGGTACGGTGCCCCGGCCGCGCTCGTGCGCGCGGATCGCCTCGGCCGTCGCCCGCCGGAGCGCGCTCGCCTCCACCTCGCTGACCTTTGCCAGCCCGGGGCCGTCCCGCTCCCACGGCGCCGGCACGCCGTGCGCCCCCGAGCCGCAGTTCAGGTGCGTGTCCTGGGGAGGGATGTCCGGCAGGTACGCCTCGAAGATCCGTCCCGCGGGCAGCCCGAACGTCCCGGGCTCCACCCGTCCCTCGGGCAGCGGCAGCCGGTCGGCGAGGAGGTCGTCGTTGATCTCGCAGTCCTGCGCGATGTTGACCCGGCGGTGGTCGCGCTGGTCGGCGGCGGGCAGCCGTTCCGCGCGGCCGTGGTGGTCGCGCAGCAGGTGCGACACCTCGTGGATCCACACGCCCGCCAGCTCGGGGACGGGCGTCGCGTCCACGAACGAGGGCGAGACGTAGCAGCGCCAGTGCCGGTCCACGCCCATCGTCGGCACGCCCGTGCTCGGCACGACCGACAGCGAGTACAGGGCCGAGGCCAGGTAGGGCCGGTCGGTCGCGGCCCGGTAGCGGGCGGCCAGAAGCTTGTCGCGGTCGAGCCGGGCGCCCCGCTCGGCGGGCTCCGTCCCGGCCATCTCAGCTCCCGGCCGGCATGGCCCCGGACAGCCGCAGGATGTCGATGAACCCGTCGATCCCGCTCGGCACCGCCCAGTCGGTGTCGCGCAGCGCGGCCAGGTCGACCGCGGCCCGCGCCGCCACGTCCGGCACGCCCGCGTCGACCGCCTTGGCCAGCACCACCCAACCGGCCTCCCAGCGCCGCCGGCTGAGGTCGCCCTGGACGGCGGAGACCACCGCCGTGAGGAAGGCGAGCTGGCGGTCGCCGCGCTTGGGCAGCGCGAACGCCTCCGGGTTGGCCAGCACCCGGTCGGGGTCGGGAAGGTCCAGCTCCTCCAGGTAGGACAGCAGCTCGATCCCCGCGCCGTCGCCGATCGCCCCGACCACCGCGGACGCCAGGCCCTCCCGGCTCGCGTCCGTGGCGTACCCGACGGCCAGCAGCCGCAGCGCCATCTCCCAGGTGCGCGGGGACGGCCACGCCCCGCCCCGGCCCTCGGCGTCGGCGGGCAGGTGATGCGCCAGGCCGGGACGCGCGGTGAGGAAGCCGGAGACCGCGCCGCGGGCCCGGGCGACCGCGCCGGAGATCTTGCCGGGGTCCACCAGCGGCACCGTCACCGAGGGCCAGGTGCCCGCCATGCCCCGCGCGACCGTGCGCGGCTCGTGCGTCCAGTGCAGGTGGACGAACCGGTTGGCCAGCGGCGGGCTCAGGTGCCACCCGTCGGCCGCGCTGGACGGTGGGTTGGCCGCGGCCACGACGCGGACCGGCTCGGGCAGCGTCAGGCTGCCCACCCGCCGTTCCAGGACGACGCGCAGCAGCGCCGCCTGCACGGCCGGCGGAGCCGACGACAGCTCGTCGAAGAACACCAGGCCGCGGCCGGCCGCCGCGAGCCGTACCGCCCAGTCCGGCGGCGCCATCGGGACGCCGGTGGTGGCCGGGTCGTCCCCGATGATCGGCAGCCCGGCGAAGTCGGACGGCTCGTGCACGCTGGCGATGACCGTCTCCAGAGGGACGTCCAGCCCGGCGGCCAGCTGCTCCATGCCCGCCGACTTGCCGATGCCCGGCTCGCCCCACAGCAGCACCGGCAGGTTCGCCGTGACCGCGAGGGCGAGGGCCTCCAGCTGGGGGCTCTCCGACGGCTCGGTCCGCCACGCGCGGGCCCGCGCGGTCAGCTCGTCGGCCGCCGCCAGGGGGTCGGGGGACGGGGTGTTCACGCTCATTCGTACTCGTCTCCGCTCCACCAGGCGCCGCCGGCGCCGGGGCACTCCTTCTCGATCCGTTTCCTGAGCCAGTCCAGGTCCGTGCGGCGGTGCCGGTCGAGGAAGTCGACGAGCCCGAACGTCAGCTCGTCCTCCACGTCGATCCGGGCACCGGCGTCCACCAGCGCCCGGACGAGCGCCTCCGAGCCGTGGTCGCCGACGGCCATGTGCAGCGGCGTGCGGCCGTTCTGGTCGCGGGCCTCCAGGTCGAGCCCGGCCTTCAGCAGCCGCGGGAGCAGCTCCTCGTGGTCGAGCATGTGGAGGAGGTGGAGCAGCGTGCGCTTGCGCCCGTCGCGGGCGTGCGGATCGGCGCCCGCGTCGAGCAGCCGCAGCACGCCGGGGGCGTCACCGTGCTGGGCGCGCAGGAACAGCTCCTGCCGCTGGTCGCGCAGAGCCTTGGGCAGCCTCCCGCCGCCTCCCGTCCACGCCCGTTCGAGCGCGAAGCATCCGGACACGGCGCCGCCGAGCGCCAGCAGTGCCTTCTCCCGCTGCCGTTCCCCGTCGCCGTGCGGGATGCGCAGTGCGCCGTCTCCCTGGCGCACCTCGTGCCACTCGCCGCGGCAGCGCACCCGGACGGGAGCGCCGGAGAGCCCGGCGTCGGGCGGCCCGGACGGCCCCGCGGGCTCGGGACGTGCCGGGAACAGCGCCGACCGCACGAGCGGGTGCAGCTCGTCGGGACCGATCCGCCCGGCCCGGAGGAGATCGAGGTCGGGGAGGCGGCGCCACGCCGGGGCCGGCAGGTACGCCGCGCTTCCGGCGCTCCTGTCGTCGACGACCTTGACCAGGGGGCGCCCTCCGGTCCCGGCCCGCCCGCTGTCGATCAGTACCGTGGCCGGCCAGCCGACGAAGATCTTGTGGAGGTTTCCGCCCAGCCGGGCGATCTCCGGGCCGAGCCGGGTCAGGGCCAGCGGCAGCCGCGACAGCAGCGGCAGGGGCTCCGCGTCGTAGTACGCCGGCAGATCCGGCGCCGTCAGGTCCAGGTCGAGGCCCGCGGCGTCGAAGGCGGCCTCGACCTCGCCCCGTTCCTGGAGCAGCGCGACCCGCTCGGCGAGACCGGCGACGCCCCCCGCGGCGAGCTCATCGTCCGCCAGCGGGGTGCCGTCGGGGTGGAAGAACGGGACCCGGCCCCCGCCGCCGCAACGTTCGAGCAGCTCGCCGACGCGCCGGGCGTCCCACAGGTGCCGCGCCCCCGTCCAGTCCTGCTCCTCCCGGCGGGACTCCTCACCGGCGCCCTCGTCGACGTCGCCGAAGCGGAGGACGAGGTGCTGGGGGCCGTCCATCATGGTGGGCGTCAGGACGTGCAGCGCCCGCCCGCCGTGCCGGGCCAGCACGATCGCCTGGTGCGGGCTGAGGGTGCTGCGGCCGTGGCCGATCCGGGGGAGGTGCCAGCGCAGCAGGTCGGGCGCCAGATGCCGCAGGTCCTCCAGCAGGGCCCCGGCGACCTCGGCGCCGTGCTCGCCGGCGACGGCCCGCGGGTCGAGGGCGACCCTGACCCGGGCCGCCCGGCAGGCCCCCTCCCAGTCACCGGCCAGCTGGCGCTCGGTGGCGCGCCCGATCATCCAGCGCGGCACGCCGTAGCGCCGGGCGCGCTGCCAGGCGGCCAGCTCCTGCGCGACGTACTGGGCGGAGCCGATCAACGGTAGACGCTTCCGATCGCCCGCATGTCGGCATGGGGGCGCGCCTCGGCCCGCAGGCGCGGCGCGAGGGCGCGCTTGACGCGCCGGGGGACGCCCGGGCCCAGCCCCACGTACTCCAGGCGGGTGTCTCCCGGAACGCACGACAGCAGCGTCTTGGCGCCGCGTCCGGTGATGCCGGTGCGGCGCAGGTCCAGGCGGCGCAGCGGGCTGCCGGGCAGCGCCGCGGCCAGCAGCGCCGCGCCCTCGTCACCGGTGGCGTTGGGCGGGGCGCCCAGGGCGCGTTCGGACGGCGGGCGGGCCAGGTCCAGCGACTCGATCGCGTCCAGGGACCCGGCCAGGGCGCGGGCGCCCTCCGGCCCGATCCCGTTGCCCCCCAGCCCGAGCCGTACGGGACGGGCCGGGTCGGCCGCGCCGGCCAGCACCGCCGCGCCCTCGTCGCCCAGGTGGTTGGCCGACAGGTACAGCTCGCGCACGCCCGCGTCCCGGATCAGCGCCGCCAGCAGATCGGCCTCGTCGACGCTCAGGCCGTTACCGCCCAGGAACAGGCGCTCCAGGGGGACCGGGCGTTCGGTGAGGACGTCCAGCAGGGCCCGCAGGCCGGCGCCGGTCAGCCCGGTGTTGACCAGGTCGAGCGTCCTCACGGCACGGTTGCGGCGCAGCATGGCGGCCAGCACCCGCGCCCCCTCGTCGCCGACGGGGTTGCGCTTGAGCCAGACCGCGCGGACGGTCTCGTCCTCCGCGAGCCGCCCGGCCAGGGTCGCGACGCCCTCGGGCCCGATGCGGTTGCAGCCGAGGTAGAGCGTCTCCAGCCCGTGCCCCGGACGCAGCGCACCCGCCACGGCGGCGGCTCCGGCGTCACCGATGGCGTTGGTGCCCAGCAGGACGTGGACGGCGTGCGGCGAGGCCGCGGCGGCGGGGACGAGCCGTGCCACGCCCTCGGCGCCGAGCCCCTGCTTGCACAGGTCGACGCGCCCGTCGGGCCGCAGCGTGCCGAGCGGGAAGGTCTCGTCGCCGGCCACCCCGGCCGGCGCCGCCAGCCGGTCGAGCAACGGGTCGAGCCCGGTCAGGTCGGCGCTCGGCACGTCGGGGTGCTCGATCGCCGGGCAGCGTACGGGCGTCGGTTCTGCCATCACCACTCCACCGGTCGATAATCCTTGAGGAACAGCCCGGACAGGCGCTCGCCGCCGACTCCGCGCACCACCGGGTCGTACACCCGCGCCGCCCCGTCGATGACGTCGAGGGGAGGACGGAAACCCGCCTCGCGTTGCGCGAGCTTGGCGGGATGCGGGCGTTCGTCGGTGATCCACCCGGTGTCCACGCTGTTCATGTGGATGCCGGAGGCCGCGTAGTCGGCGGCGGCCGTACGGGTCAGCATGTTGAGGGACGCCTTGGCCATGTTGGTGTGCGGATGCCGGACGGTCTTGCCCTCACGGGAGAAGCTGCCCTCCATGGCCGAGACCTGCACCACGTAGCGGTCCGGCCAGGGCGACGCCTCCATCAGGCCGCGCAGCCGGGAGGTGAGCAGGAACGGCGCGAACGCGTTCACCATCTGCACCTCCAGCCACTCGCCGGGGTCCACCTCGTGCAGCCGCAGGGACCAGCTGTTGCGGTCGCGCAGGTCGAGCGGCTGCCCGGTCTCGTCCGTCCGGCCCGCGGGGAAGAGCGCCTCCATCGCCTCCGCCTCCGGACCCGGCGTCCCGGCCAGGGGGAGGAGGGCGGGCAGGGCGGCGCCGTGGCCCCCGTCCGGCCCCTCCAGGGACTGCGGCCGATCATGCGCGTCCGTGACGTCCACCAGCGCGGCGGCGCCGGTCAGCGGCGCGCTCTCGGCGGCGCCGACCTCCCGGTGGTAGGCGGCGGGCCGCCGGATCGTCTGCGCCGCGTTGTTGATCAGGATGTCGAGGTGCCCGAACCGCTCGTGCGCCGAGCGCAGCAGCGCGGCGACCGCGGGCAGGTCCAGCAGGTCGAGGCCGTGCACATGCAGCCGGTCGATCCAGTCGCGGGCGTCGGGGACCTCGGCGAACCGGCGGGCGGCGTCGCGGGGGAAGCGCGTGGTGACCGTCACCTCGGCGCCGTCGCGCAGCAGCTTCAGCGCCACCTGGAACCCGATCTTGACCCGGCCGCCGGTGACGATCGCCCGGCGCCCGCGCAGGTCGCAGCGGGCGTGGCGGCGGGCGAGGTTCTCCTCGGCGCAGGCCGGGCACAGCATGTGGTACTCGAGGTGCACCCGCTGGTAGCGGGTCTTGCACACGTAGCAGCGCCGCGTGCCGGTCAGCACCCGCCGCACCGGCTCGTTCCCCGTGCCGGACGGGGCGCGGGGCGTGGTGCCGGACGCGGTGTCCGGCAGGGCGGGGACGGGGGCGGACCAGGGGTCCTGGTCCTGGAAGCGGGCGGTGGCGGCGGTCGCCTCGCGGTCGTTGCGCCGCCGGTCGGCCAGCCGGGCGGCCTTGCGCGACTTCTTCCCGGCCCGGTAGACCTGCGCGGCGGCCTCGTGCACGTCCCGCCAGCGAGGGTCGGCGGGGTCGGCCGCCCGCGCGCGGGCCAGCACCCGGAGGCAGGCCTCGATGTCGGCCGTGCCGGGGTCGACCGACATCTCGTACTCCTGACCGTGTCCGGCGGTGGTGGGGGACGGAGCCGACCGGATTCGAACCGGCGTCCTCCAGGCATGCTGTACCGGCGCGACGACCTCTGCGCTACGGCCCCATCCCGGCCGCACGATAGCGGCCGGGTACGACATCCCACCACGGAGATCGGGCCGACCATGATCCACGTCGTTCCGTGCGGCGGGAACGTCGCGGGTGGCAGGGCCGGCCGGATTCGAACCGGCGTCCTCCAGCTTGCAGCTAAGGCGCGACGACCTCTGCGCTACGGCCCTGCCGCGCAGGAGCATAGCGATCATCGCCGACATTCCGCCCGGCCTTCGCCGCGGTCGTGATCGTTTTCACCGGAATGACCGCCGGACAGGGTGGGTATCAAGGCACCTTCGCCGGCCGCCCCGGACCCGCCGGCCCGATGCGCCGGGAGGCCCGTACGGCCGGTCACGACAGCACGGCAACGACGACAGGAGGAGCCATGCAGCAGGACCCGCGAGCGGACGCGGCCCCCGGCTCGGTCCATCCCCCGCCGCCCGCCCCCGCCCCCCATCCCGCTCCGCACCCGGCCCCGCAGCCCGAGCCGCCCGGGCCCGGCCCCCTGGTGCCCCCCACCCCCATGCCCGACCCGGGGCCCCCGCAGCCCGAACCCGAACCCGAGCCCGTCTGACCGCCGGGCACGAGGTCGCCGACATCCACCACGGGAGGACGCACGAGCGCGAACGAGCACGCCGAGGAGAACGGCGCCGGGCAGGAACCGGTGACGGTGGTGTTCACCTGGGACGTCGTCCCCGGCCGGGAGGCGGACTTCGAGAGCTGGGCGAGCGGCCTCACCCAGGCCGCCACCCGCTTCCCGGGCCACATGGGCGCGACCTGGCTGCGGGCGGAAGGGGTCCGCAACCGCTACTACACGGTGCTGACCTTCGCCGACCAGCCCCGCCTCGACCGCTGGCTGGCCTCCGACGAACGCGCCCGCTGGATCGAGCGGCTGCGGGGCGTCGCCGAGGGCCGCCGCCATCGCACCACCGGCCTGGAGACCTGGTTCAGCCTGCCCGGTGAAGGCACGGCGGCACCGCCCCGCTGGAAGATGGTCGTCGTCACCTTCTGCGCCGTCTACCCGATCAGCCTGCTGCTCCAGGTCACCGTCGTCCCGCAGACCCAGTCGTGGCCGCTCGCGCTGCGGGCCATGCTCTTCCCGCTGCTGGTGGTGCCGGTGCTCACCTACGCCGTCATGCCGCTGCTCAGCCGCCTCCTGCGGCGCTGGCTGTACCCGGTGGGACGCGCCTATCCGCCCGCGCGCCCCGACCGGGGCGGCGTGGACGAGACCGAGGGGTCATGACCGAGGGGGCGTGACCGAGGGGGCGTGACCGGAAGCGGAGCCTCCGGCGGCGGTTGGGTGTTGACGTGTACCACAAACGTTTTCATAATCCGACCATGACCTCGATCCGGGCGGTGGCCTCGGCCGCCGGCGTCTCGGCCTCGACCGTCTCGCGGGCGCTCAACAACCCGGAGCTGGTCAACGCCGAGACACGGCGGCGGGTGCTGGAGTGCGCCGACCGCCTGGGCTACCGGCCCAACCGGGCGGCGCGGTCGCTGGTCCTGGGCCGCACGTCCAACGTCGGCCTGATCGTCCCGGACATCGCCAACCCCGCCTTCGCGCCCTTCATCAAGGGCGTCGAGGCGTACTTCCGGGACACCGGCTACGGGGTCTTCCTCGCCGACACCGACGAGGACGCCGACACCGAGGCCCGGATGGCCGAGGCCATGGCCGAACGGGCGGACGGCCTGATCCTCTGTGCGTCCCGCATGCCGGGGATGCGGGTCCGCTCCATCGCCGCCAAGACGACGGTGGTGCTGGCCAACCGGCTCAGCCGCTCCGTGCCGTCGGTCGCGCTGGACCTCAAGCCGGGCATCGACCAGGCAGTGACGCACCTCCACGCCCTCGGGCACCGGCGGTGCGCGTTCCTGTCCGGTCCCCGGGACTCCTGGTCCAACCGGCAGCGGCGTAAGCACCTGACCGCCGGGTGCGCGGCACGCGGGATCGAGCTGATCGAGCTGGGCCCCTACGAGCCCCAGTTCACCGGCGGCTACCGCGCCGCGGACGAGGCCCTGGCCGCGGACGTCACCGCGGTGTTCGCCTACAACGACCTGATCGCGCTGGGCGTGCTGGCCCGCCTGCACGCACGGGGCGTCCGGGTTCCCGAGGACATGAGCATCGTGGGCGTCGACGACGTGCCCACGGCGTCGATGGTCTCACCGCCCCTGACCACCGTGGCCGTACCGATCCAGGCGCTGGCGCGCGCCGCGTCCGCCATGCTCCTCGACCGCCTCCGGGCGGACCGATCCGACACGGTGGCGGCCGCTCCGCCGCCCCGCCCGCCGGCACCGGAGCTGGCGGCGCGCCTCCTCATCCGGAGCACTACAGGGCCGACGTAGGAGCCGGCCCATCAGGAGGACCCACCCCCCATGAGAACTCCGCTGCGAATTCCACGTCCCTCCTCGAACCGCGCCTCCTCCCCGCGTCGCATCTCGTCCTCGCGCCGCACCTCGTCCCCGCGTCGTCTCACCTCGCCCCGCACTCCCTCGGCGCTCGTCCTCGCCGGTTGCCTGATGGCCTGGCTCGCCGGCTGCGGCGCGCCCGAGTCCGGCACCGGATCGGCCGCCGAGCCCGCTCCCGCCGACGTCAGGACGCCGTCCAGGCCCGTCACCCTGAACATCGTGGACGTGGCCGGCAACCTCCAGCTGACCCAGCAGATCTTCGAGAACTACAAGGCCCGCAATCCCAAGCTCGTCAGCCGGGTGACCTACACCAAGGTCACCGCCCCCGAACTGGCCGGGAAGGTCAAGGCGCAGCAGGACGCGGGGCGGCTCGACATCGACCTCGTCCTCACGGGGACGGACGGGCTGTCGGCGGGCCTGGAACAGAACCTCTGGGTCGACCTGCTCGGCAAGTACTCCGACAAGCTCCCCGACCTCACCGCCCTTTACCAGGAGCCGGCGGCCAAGATGCAGGAACTGGCCAAGGGCAGGGGCGTCACGGTGACGTACTACCCGTCCGGCCCGCTGCTGGAGTACAACCCCAAGACGGTGCCGAACCCGCCCAAGACGGCCGGGGAGCTGCTCTCCTGGGCGAAGGCCAACCCCAAGAAGCTGATGTACGCCCGCCCCGCCAACTCCGGTCCCGGCCGGACCTGGCTCATGGGCCTGCCCTACATCCTCAAGGACTCCGACCCCATGGACCCGGTCAACGGCTGGTCCAAGACCTGGGCCTACCTGAAAGAGCTGGACAGGTACGTCGAGTACTACCCGACCGGCACCTCCCAGACCATGAAGGAGCTGGGCGAGGGGTCCCGCGACATCATCCTCACCACGACCGGATGGGACATCAACCCGCGCGTGCTCGGCCAGGTGCCCAAGGACATCAGGACCGGAGCCCTCGACGGCTTCACCTGGGTGACCGACGCCCATTACATGGTGGTCCCCAAGGGCGTCTCCGGGGAGAAGCTCGCCGTCCTCACCGACCTGATGAAGTTCGCCCTCACCCCGCAGCAACAGGCGATCACCTACGACAAGGGCTACTTCTACCCCGGCCCCGCGGTGAAGGGCGTGACCCTGGACATGGCGCCCGCGGACAGCCGGCAGGCCGTCCGGGAGTACGGCCGCCCCGAGTACGACGCGCTCATCGCGGGCAACCCCAAGGCGCCGCCGCTCGACGCCAAGGCCATGGTCGCCGCGTTCGACCGCTGGGACCGCGAGATCGGCGGCCAGAAGGTGAAGAAGTCATGACCGAGGGTCTTGGGAACGCTTCGCGTTCTCGCGTGGGGGCGTCATGAGCGCGGCGACCCTGGTCGAGGGCGAGCCTCGGGCGGCGTTCGGGCACGTGCGGATGGAAGGGGTCTCGCGGCGGTTCGGCGGGGCGGTGGCGCTCGACCGGATCGATCTGCGGATCGAGGGCGGCGAGTTCCTGGCGCTCCTCGGCCCGTCCGGATGCGGCAAGTCGACCGCGCTGAACTGCCTGGCCGGCCTGCTGCCCCTCTCGGACGGGGAGATCTGGCTGGACGACGAGCGCATCGACGGGCTCCCACCCGAACGGCGGGACTTCGGCATGGTGTTCCAGAACTACGCGCTCTTCCCGCATCTTCCGGTGCGCAAGAACGTCGCGTTCGGGCTCTCCGTACGGCGGGTCGGCAAGGCCGAGATCGCGCGCAGGGTGGACGAGGCGCTACGGCTGGTCGAACTGAGCGACCACGCGCACAAGCTGCCCGGCCAGCTGTCGGGCGGGCAGCAGCAGCGGGTGGCCATCGCGCGCGCGGTCGTGCTGCGGCCCCGGCTGGTGCTGATGGACGAACCGCTGTCGAACCTGGACGCCAAGCTGCGCGTGCAGATGCGCACCGAGATCAGGCGCATGCACCAGGCCCTCGGCCTGACCACCGTGTACGTGACGCACGACCAGGAGGAGGCGCTCGCCCTCGCCGACCGGGTCGTGGTGCTGCGGGCCGGGCGCATCGAGCAGGCGGGCAGTCCCGAGGAGGTGTACACCTACCCGGCCAGCACCTACATCGCCGGCTTCATGGGCTACCGCAACCTGCTGGAGATGCGGGTCGAGTCCCGTACGGACGGGCGGATCACGCTGGCCGACCGGGGGCTGCGGCTCACCGGGGTACCCCAGGGAGAGGTGCCCGGGGAGACGGCGGTCGCGGCGGTGCGGCCGGAGGACTTCACGGTCGCCGCGGGTCCGGGAGAGAGCGGCTCCGCGGGCTCCGCGGGCGGCAACGTGCTCGGCGTCCGGGTCGAGGTCTCGGAGTTCCACGGCCGCGAGGTCGCGGCCGAGGGCGTCACCGGCGACGGCCAGGTCGTCCACTTCCGGCTGCCCGAGCGGGTCGCGCCGGGGACCCGGGTGAACCTCACCGTCCCGGCGGAGCGGGTGCTGGTCTTCGGAGGGAGGGAGTGATGGCGGCCGAGGCCCCCGCGCGGCCCCGCGCCCGGCCCCCGCGCGGCGGCCGGGGAGGGCTGCGGCACCGCCTCGCCGAGCGCGGCGTCGACCGGGTGCTGCTCCTGCTGCTCCCCGCCGTGCTGATCGTCGGGGTGCTGTTCCTCTACCCGATGATGTACGGGGTCGGGCTGTCGCTGCGGCCGAAGGACGGCGGCGGCCTGCTCGGCAACTACACGGCCTTCTTCGGCGACGCCTACCAGCGCGGCACCATCGGCAACACGCTCCGGCTGGCGGTGCCCGCCGCGCTGATCAACGTGGGCGCCTCGGTGCCGATCGCCTACCGGCTGCGCGGGCGGTTCCGCGGGCGGCGCCTGCTCACCGCGGTGCTGGTCCTGCCGGTGACGCTGGGCACGGTGCTGGTCGCCGACGGGCTGCTGCGCTACCTCGGTCCGCGCGGGTGGCTCAACCGGCTGCTGCTGGACGCGGGCCTGATCGACCAGCCGATCCGGCTGATCTACAACTACTGGGGCGTCCTGCTGTCGCTGATCATCACCGGGTTCCCGTTCGCGTTCCTGCTGGTGCTGGCCTACCTGTCGGGCATCGACCCGACGCTGGAGCGGGCCGCGGCCACGCTGGGCGCGGGGCCCTGGCAGCGGGCGCGGCGGGTGACGCTGCCGCTGCTGGCGCCGGGGCTGGCGACGACGTTCGTGCTGGCCTTCGTGCTGGCGTTCTCGGTGTTCCCGTCCGCGAACCTGGTGGGCGAGCCCGCCGGGGAGACCCGGGTGATGGCGATCGCCGCCTACCAGGCGGCCTTCGAGAAGTACGACTACTCGATGGCCTCCACCATCGCCGTGCTCATGGGCGTGTTCGAGCTGCTGGTCATCTCGTTCACCCTGTTCCTGCGGGGCCGCCTCTACGCCGGTCCCGCGATGGGAGGGAAGGGCTCGTGACCGCCGTCTCCTTCATGGCCTCGCGCCGCCGCGCCCTCGCGGGCTGGGCCGTCTGGGGCTGCGTGGCGTTCTTCCTGCTGAACCTGGCCGCGCTGATCCTGTCGGTGGTCGTGAACTCGTTCGGGACGACCTGGTTCTCCGGGTGGCTGCCCCAGGGCTTCACCACGGCCTGGTACGCCGACGCCTGGAAGGAGTTCGCGCTCGGCGAGGTCCTCCAGGTCACCCTGGGCGTCACGCTGGCGGTGGTGGCACTGTCACTGCTGCTGGGGGTGCCCGCCGCCTACGCGCTGGCGCGGCGCGACTTCCCCGGCAAGCGGCTGGTGCTGCTGCTCCTGCTGCTCCCCGTACTGCTGCCGCCGATCACCTACGGGATCCCGCTGGCCACGGTCCTCTACAAGTTCCACCTGGCCGGCACGATGACCGGCGTGGTCGCGGCCAACCTGGTGCCCGCGCTGCCGTTCGTCGTCCTGGTCATGACGCCGTTCGTGGAGCAGATCGACGCGAACGTGGAGTCGGCGGCGCGGATGTGCGGGGCCCGCACCCGGCAGGTCTTCTCCCGGGTGCTGGTGCCGCTGCTGATGCCCGGCATCCTGGCGGCCGGGATCCTGGTGCTGGTCCGGACGGTGGCGATGTTCGAGCTGACGTTCCTGGTCGCCGACGCCGACAGCCAGACCCTGATCGTGGCGCTCTACAGCGCCGCGTTCACCCCGGGGATCCGGGCCGCCCAGGCCATCGACGCGATGGCCGTCATCTACATGGCGCTGTCGGCGGTGCTGCTGGTCGTCGCGCTGCTGTTCGTCAATCCCACGCAGATCGTCGCGCAGGTCAAGGAGGCGACCGCCGAATGAGCGTCGTACGGTTCGACTTCGGGGGCGAGCGGGTGCTGGTCACCGGCGCGGCCGGGCTGATCGGCCGCGCGCTGGTCACCCGTTTCGCGGAGGCCGGCGCGGAGGTGCTCGCCGTGGACCGCGACCGGGAGGGACTGAAGGTCTTCGCCGGCACCGGCCGGGTCACCACCCTGGACGCCGACCTGGCAGAGGAGGAGGCCGCCGACCGGGTCTTCGCCGAGGTCGACCGGCGCGGCGGGCTGGACGTGCTGGTCAACAACGCCGCCCTCACGCACTACCGGACCCCGTTCATCGACATCGACGCGCCGACCTGGGACACGATCATCGCGGCGAACCTGCGGTCGGCCTACCTGCTCTCGGTACGGGCGGTGCGCCGCTGGCGGGACGCGGGCCGGGGCGGCGCCATCGTCACCATGTCGTCGCCGGGCGGGTCCCGGGCGCACGAGGACCAGAGCGCCTACGACGTCACCAAGTCCGGCCTGGAGGCGCTCAGCCGGGCCATCGCCGTGGAACTGGGCGGACTGGGCATCCGGTCCAACTGCGTCGCCCCCGCCAGCGTGGTCGGGGACGTGCGTCCCGCCACCGACATCCCCTCGGGCCGGACGACCGCGCCCGAGGAGGTCGCCGACGCCGTGCTCTTCCTGGCGTCCCCGGCCGCCGGTCAGCTCAACGGCCATGTCCTGCGCGTGGACGGCGGCCTGCACGCCCGCCTGCGCACCGACCCGTCCCAGGAGCAGCTGCGATGAGCGCGGCGGGCAGGACCGGGCACGAACGGGACCGGGCGCGCGCCGGCGAGGTGCGCGGCGCCGTGATCGCCGACCTGCGCAGCACGCTGCACCGCGTGCCGATGCCGCGGCCGTGGAGCCCGGACATGACCGGCATCCACCTCGTCGTGACCAGGCTGACCACCGGTGACGGCCGTACCGGGACCGGCTTCTCCTGGGCCCCGTGGGTCGGCGGGCCGGCGGTGCACGCGCTGCTGGAGTCCGACGTCCGGGACGCCGCGCTCGGCCTGCCCGCCCATCCGGAGGTCGTCTTCGACCGGCTGTGGTGGCACCTGCACGAGGCCGGGCGGGGCGGGCTGGTGACGATCGCGCTCGCCGCGGTCGACCTGGCCCTGTGGGACCTGCGCGCCGCCGCGGACGGCCTGGTGGACACGCTCGGGCGGCGCCGGGACGCGGTCCCGGTGTACGGCAGCGGCGTCAACCGCCACTACTCGCTCGACGAGCTGGTGGCCCAGGCCGAACGGTGGGCCGCGCTGGGCCGGACCGCCGCGAAGATCAAGGTGGGCCGGGACGACCTGGCCGAGGACGTCGAACGGGTCGCCGCCGTCCGCCGGGTGCTGGGACCGGACGCCCGGCTGATGGTGGACGCCAACCAGCTGTGGGACCTGCCGCGGGCGATCAGGGCGGCCGAGGCGCTGCGCCCGTACGACCCGTACTGGATCGAGGAGCCGCTCCCGGCCGAGGACGTGCCCGCCTACGCCCGGCTGCGGGCGAGCGTGGACGTCCCGATCGCGCTCGGCGAGAACACCTACACCGCCTACCAGTTCCGCGACCTGCTCACGGCGGGCGCGTGCGACATCGTCCAGCCCAACGTGGTGCGCGTCGGCGGGATCACCCCGTTCCTGCGGATCGCCGAGCTGGCCCGCACCTTCGACGTGCCGGCCTACCCGCACCTCCTGCCGGACATCTCGGGGCAGCTGGCCTGCTGCCTGCCGATGCCGGCCATGGTGGAGGACGTGGAGGACGCCTCGTTCGCCGCGCTGGGCCTGCTCACCGAGCCGCATCCGATCCGGATCGAAGGCGGGCTGCTGTACCCCGGCGACCACGGGGGGCACGGCATCCGCTTCGACGCGGACGCGCTCGCGGCCACCGCCGTGGAGCGCCCCGGCTACTCAGGCGGCTGAGTCAAAGCCGCGTCCCCTTTGGCGGCGGGCCGGGTTTCGGGACTCCGGGCGCTGGACGATCATCGCCGTGCCCCCTCGTCCCCTCCGAAGGGACCGACATGCGCGTGCGATCGACGCTCCCGCTCGTGGCGCTCGGCCTCGTGGCCGACGCCCTGTGGCGACGGAGACGGGCGGCCCGGCTGACGCCGCTGCCGCCCTCCGTGGAACCCGCCCGGGACGGCCACCGGTTCGTGACCGCCGCCGGGGTCACGCTGGACGAGGCCACCCGCCGGGCCGCCTCCGCGTACGCGGCGGAACGGAGCCTGCGGGTGCTCGACCTGGTCCCGGCGGGCCTCGACGGCGCCCGCGCGCTGGAGCTGGTCCGCCGGGTGGATCCCGAGACCTACCGCGGCGCCCGGCTCGCGCCGGGCGGCACCGGAGGCCACGCGATGCTGGTGGCGTCCGAGGTCGCGGAACGGGCCGCCGTCACCCGGTTCACGGGCCTCGGCGCGGCCGAGATGGAGGAGCTGGCCGTCCGGCTCAAGCGGTACGCCCCCGTGGGCACCGACCTGGCGGTGGCGCCCGCCGTCGCGCCGGTCCCGTGCACGCCCGCCGACCGCCGGGCGATCCTGCGCGGGCGCTGGCCCAGCGACCTGCCCGTCTACCTGTCCGGGAACCTGATCGGGCTGGGCGTCCTCACCGCCGCCCTGGCACGGGCGCTGGCCCGCGGCCTGCGCGGCGGCCCGGCAGGCGGGCGGGCGCGCGAGGCGCTGCCGGCGCTGGCCGTGCTCGCCGCCGCGTCCGTGCAGCCCTACCTGGTCACCGCCGGGACCGCGTTGCGCCCGCACGACCGTCACCGGTTCGCGCTCACGCGCGGTGTGGGAGCGCTCTACCGCTGGACCCGCGTCGCCCTCGAACGGGAGGCGCCCGACCCGGAACTGCCCCGCCTCCGCGAGCGGTACGCCGCCGAACTGGAGGCCGGGGTGGAGCGCTTCCACGAGCCCCGCCGCGACGACTGCCCCTGGTGCGGCGGCACCGCGCTGAGGCACCGCCTCACCAGCGGCGACCACCAGCACCACCGTCCGGGCGTGTTCACCCTGGACGCCTGCGACTCCTGCGGGCACGTCTTCCAGAACCCCCGCCTCAACCTCGAAGGGCTGGACTTCCACTACCGCGACTTCTACGACGGCCCCGGCGGGCCCGAGGTGGAGCGCGGCTTCCGGCTGGCCGCGCCCCACTACCGCGACCGGGCCAGGATGCTGCGCGGGCACGCCGTCCCGAAGGCGTGGCTCGACGTCGGCGGGGGCCACGGTCACTTCTGCAACGCCGCCCGCGACGTCTGGCCGCGGACCCGCTTCGACGCCCTCGACATGAGCGTCAGCATCACCGAGGCCGAGAACCGGGGCTGGATCGACGGCGGCCACCTGGGGCACTTCCCCGACCACGCCGACAAGCTCGCGGGCGCCTACGACGTGGTCAGCATGCACCACTACCTGGAGCACACCCTCGATCCCCGGGCCGAGCTGGACGCCGCCGCGCGGGTCCTGGCGCCGGGCGGGCACCTGCTCATCGAGGTGCCCGATCCGGAGTGGATCGTCGGCCGGCTCGCGGGCCGCTGGTGGCACGCGTGGTTCCAGCCCCAGCACCTGCACTTCGTCCCCGTCGGCAACCTGGTCGCCGCGCTGGCCGAGCGCGGCTTCCACACGGTCGAGGTGCAGCGGGGCGCCGCCCACCAGCCGGTGGACCTCCTGATGATCGTGATGATGCTGGCGCACCGCGTCGTCCCGGACCCGGCCAAGCCCTGGCGGTCCGGGCGCTGGACGCGGACGCGCGGCGCCGCCCGGACGGCGGTGTACCTGGCCGCGGGCCCGCTGATGTTCGCCGCGGCGGCGCTGGACCAGTCCCTCCACCCCCTGATCAGACGCACCGGCCGTTCCAACACCTACCGGGTGCTGGCGCGCAGGCTGCCCGACGAGGACACGAGGTAGATCATGAGGTCACGTTCCCGCGCCGGGCTGCTGCTCGCGCTGGCGGCGCTCGCCGCCGGCGCGACCGCGGTACCCGCCGGCACCGCGCACGCCGCCCCGTTCAAGGCCGCCGACACCGGCGCGCGCATCGTCGCCGAGACCAGGGTCGGCCCGAACGAGGTCGACATCACCATCGACTCGCCCTCGCTCGGCACATCGGTGAAGACCCGCGTCCTGCTCCCCGAGGACTGGCAGGCCGGGACCGGCGCGACCTGGCCCGTGCTGTACGCCTACCACGGCGGGCGCGACGACTACACCTCCTGGGCCCGCAACACCGACATCGAGGCCTGGGCCGCCGAGTACAACGCGATCGTGGTCATGCCCGAGGCCGCCGACGGCGCGTACACCGACTGGTACAACTACGGGTTCGGCGGCAGGCCCAAGTGGGAGACGTTCCACACCCAGGAGGTCGTCCAGCTGATCGAGCGCAACTACCACGCCTCCGGCGTCCGCGCGGCGATCGGCGACTCCGCGGGCGGCCAGGGCGCCATCACCTACGCCGCCCGGCATCCGGGGATGTTCGCGCACGTGGCCTCGCTCAGCGGGGTGCTGTGGCTGCGCGCGCCCGGCATGCCGTCGCTGATCATGCTGACCAATACCATCAATGGCCAGGATCCCATGGCCATCTACGGTGTCCCGGTCCTGCACGACGCCAACTGGAGGCTGCGCGACCCGCTGGAGCTGGCCGGCGGGCTGCGGGGCACCAAGGTCTTCTTCTCCTCGGGGACCACCGGGCAGCCCGGCCCCGGCGACCCGGACGCGCCCCCGTGGGACATCGGCCTGATCGGGGAACAGGCGGTCGGCCAGACCAACGTGGCCTTCCGCGACCGGCTCGACCGCCTCGGCATCCCCTACACCGCCGACCTCTACGGGGACGGGCGGCACAACTGGCCGGCCTGGATCCGGGTCGCCACCCGGATCTGGCCCGACCTCATGGCCTCCATCGGGGCCCGCCAGATCTGATCCACGACCGGGTGCCGCGGTCCGGGTGCCGCGGTCCGGGTGCCGCGGTCCGGGTGCCGCGGTCCGGGTGCCGCGGTCCGGGTGCCGCGGTCCGGGTGCCGCGGTCCGGGTGCCGCGGTCCGGGTGCCGCGGTCCGGGTGCCGCGGTCCGGGTCAGCGGCGTGCCTTGGCGGTCTTGCGGCGGTTGGCCTTCTTGATGGCGTCCACCAGCTCGTCCTTGGTCATGCTGGACCGGCCTCCGATGTCGAGGCTCTTGGCGACGTCGTAGAGATGCTTCTTGCTGGCCTTGGCGTCGACGCCCTCGGCGGTCCTGGACGGGCTCCGCCGCGACTGCGGGGTGCTCTTGGCCGCCTGCTCGTCGGAGGGGCCCTTCCGGCCTCCGGCCTTGCGCTGCCAGTGATCGCCGACCTTCTCGAACCTGTGCTTGAGCGCGCTGAAGGCCGTCCGGTGCGCGCGTTCGCCCTCGCCGTACTGGTCGACGGCCGAGTCATGCGCCTTGACCCAGGTGTCCTGGGCCTCCTTGGGCGAGCGCCGCAGCGTCGACGGCATGTCCTCACGACCTGGCATGGCTGGATCCTCCCTTCGTTCTCTACGTGCGGGCGTACCCGCCGCCCGGCCCCGCATTCACGGCCCGGCCCGGCCGCCCGGCCCCTACCGGGTCACGCGGCCCGGCCCAGGTCACGTGGTCCGGCCCGGGTCACGCGGACCGGGTCAGCGCGAGCTCCCGGACGAACCAGGCGATGGTGGAGCGCAGGCCGCCCTCGACGGAGACCGCGGGGGCCCAGCCGAGGGCCTCGCGCGCCAGCGTCGTGTCGGGACGGCGCACGCGCGGGTCGTCGACGGGCCGCTCCACGAAGCGGATCGCCGAGCGCGACCCGGTCAGCCGGATGGCCAGCCGGGCCAGGTCGAGCATCGAGATCTCGTACGGGCTGCCGATGTTCATCGGCCCGGCGTGCGCGGACAGGGCCAGCCCGACGATGCCCCGCACCGTGTCGTCCACGTGGCAGATCGAACGGGTCTGCGAGCCGTCGCCGGTCACGGTGACCGGCTCGTTCCGCAGCGCCTGGCGCAGGAAGGTGGGGATCGCCCGGCCGTCGTCCGGCCGCATCCGCGGGCCGTAGGTGTTGAAGATCCGCACGATCCCGGTGTCCAGCCCGCGCGCGTGCCGGAAGGCCGACGTCAGCGCCTCGGCGTACCGCTTGGCCTCGTCGTACACGCTGCGCGGGCCCACCGGGTTGACGTTCCCCCAGTACGACTCGCGCTGCGGGTGCTCCAGCGGGTCCCCGTAGACCTCCGAGGTGGAGGCCAGGACGAACCGGGCGCCCTTGCGCTGGGCCAGTTCCAGCGCGTTGCGGGTGCCCTGGCTGCCGACCTCCAGCGTCTGGATCGGCCAGCGCAGGTAGTCGGCGGGCGAGGCCGCCGAGGCGAGGTGGAACACGTGCCCCACCGGCCCCTGGACCTGGACCGGGCCGGTCAGGTCACGCTTCAGGAACGTGAAGTCGTTCCGGGGCAGCAGGTGGGCGATGGTACGGGTCGACCCCGTCAGCAGGTTGTCCAGGCAGACCACCGAGATACCGCGGGCCAGCAGGGCCTCGCACAGGTGCGAGCCGAGGAAGCCCGCCCCTCCGGTCACGACCGCGCGCGGATGGCTCATCGCGCGTCCCTCCTTCCAGGCGTTCCAGCGCCCGCGCCGCCGCCTCGGCGACGTGCTCGGGGGAGATCTCCAGCAGCCCCGGATCCGGTTCGAGACCGCGCGGGTCGCCGCGCCGGCCGCTCCACAGCACCTGGTGCCGGGGCCGGTCCGGCGGCGGTCCCCACAGCGCGGGCGGGGTCGGGCCGAACAGCACGACCGACGGCGTCCGGTACGCGGTGGCCAGATGCGCGACGCCGGTGTCGCCGCAGATCACCAGCCGGGCCCGCGCGACCAGGGCGGCCAGTTGCAGCGGCCCGGTCCGGCCCGACAGGTCGCCGCCGGGTCCCATCCCCCCGAGCACCGCCACCCGGCGGGCCGCCGCCGCCTCACCGGCGCCGCCGGTGACCACGACCCGGTGCCCCTGGGCCCGCAGCGCCGCCGCCACCGCCCCGTACCGCTCGGCGGGCCAGCACCGGGACGGGTAGCCCGCACCCGGATGGATCACCACGGCCCCCGGCGCCGGGGACGCCACCGGAGGCCGCGGCAGGTCCAGGTCGGCGGGGTCGGCGTCGAAGCCGTGGGCCGCCACGAGCCGGCACCAGCGCGCGACCTCGTGCTCGGCCGGGTCCCACGCCGGGCCGTCCACGCCGGGCACGTCCGGGTGGGCGAAGGCGATCAGCCGCCCGGGCCGCAGCGACCGCAGCAGCCGGTGGCTGCGCGGGCCGCTGCCGTGCAGGTTCACCGCCAGCTCCACCGGCCCGTCCGGAGGGGGCAGCGGGCCCAGGCCGCGGGCGGGGAAGATGTCGTCCGCCGCCCCGCCGAGCAGCGCGATCGGCGCGATCGCGCGCGGCACGGCCAGCGTCAGCCGCCATCCTGGCAGGTCCCGGCGCAGCGCCCGCAGCGCGGGCAGCGCGGTCAGCAGGTCGCCCAGGCCCAGGGCGCGCAGCACCAGCGCCCGGGGCGCCCTCACGGCCACGACGGCTCGCTCGACGGGCAGACCACCAGCTCGCGCACCTCGCAGCCGCGCGGCTGGGCCAGCGCGAACGCCACCGCCGCGGCCACGTCCCCGGGCGCGTTGAGCTGGGCGCCGGGGCCCGGCCGGTACTTCTCGTCACGGCCGTCGAAGAACGCGGTGTCCATGCCGCCCGGCACCAGCATCGTGACGCCGATGTGCCCGGCCAGCTCGGCGGCCAGCGCGCGGGTGAACCCCACGACGCCGAACTTGGAGGCGCAGTAGGCGGTGGCGTCGCTGAGGGCGCGCAGCCCGAGGGTCGAGGCGCAGGTCACGATGCGGCCGTTGGGCGCGTGCTCCAGATAGGGCAGCGCGGCGCGGACGACCGTGGCGGTGCCCAGGAGGTTGACCTGGATGACCCGCTCCCAGTCCTCGGCGGGAACGTCGGCCAGCCGGCCGCAGGAGTCGATCCCGGCCGCGGTGACCACGGCGTCCAGCCCTCCGGCGTCGCGGGCCAGGCAGTGCACGGCGCGTTCGGCGCAGCGGCGGTCGGCCAGGTCGGCCTGCATGTGCGCGACGCCGCCGTCCGCCGACCCGTTCTCGGCCTTCGGTGGATGGCGGTCGATGATCAGCGGCCGGCCGCCGTCCGCGGCGATCCGGCGGGCCACGGCCGCGCCCAGCCCCGAGGCGCCGCCGGTGATGAGCACCTTCATGATCCGATTCCCTTCCTGGTGGACAGCATGCGGGTCGTCGATCGGCCTTCCAGGAACGGCAGCAGGACGATCTCGCCGCCGTTGGCGCGCACCGTGCCGGCCTCGGGCAGCGGCACGCCGGCGTAGTCGGCGCCCTTCACCCAGACGTCGGGCCGCAGCCGCTCCAGAAGCGGTTCGGGGGTGTCCTCGTCGAAGACGAGGGTGGCGTCCACGTCCGACAGCGCGCGCAGCACCCGGACCCGGTCGCCGGCGGGGGTGACCGGCCGGTCCGGGCCCTTGCGGCGCCGGACCGAGGCGTCGGAGTTGACGCAGACGATGAGGCAGTCGCCGAGGCGGCGGGCCTGCTGCAGCAGGGTGACGTGCCCGGCGTGCAGCAGGTCGAAGCACCCGCCGGTGGCCACCACCGTCCCCCCGGCCCGGCGGGTCCGCTCCACCACGTCCCAGGCGTCCGCCTCCTCCCGCGGCGGCCGGACCGCGGGCGAGCCGGTGTCGGCGAGCCGGGCGGCGACCGCCGACGCGGCCCCGGCGTGCACGAACTCCGACGCGCGGCGCACGCCCTCGCCGACGGCCTCGGGCAGGCCGCCGCCGTCGGCCAGGACCTCGAGCGCCCGCGCCGCGAAGCTGTCCCCGGCGCCGCAGGAGTCGGCCGTGCCGTACGAGGCGGCGGGCTCGGCCGGGGCCAGGAACGGCGCGCCGCTCCCGTCGCACAGCAGGGCGCCGCCGGGTCCGAGGGTCACCGCCACCGCCTCCAGCCCCCAGGCGCCGGCCAGGTGCCGGGCCCGGCGGGTGGCCGGCGCCAGCCCGGAGCCGGCGATGTTGGCGCCGCGGGCGGCGGCGAGCCGGGCGGCCTCGTCCTCGTTGGGCGTCATCAGCCGGGTGCCCGGCACCGGGGGCTCGCCGCTCGGATGCGGGTCCCACACCACGGGGACCTGGGCGGCCAGCGACTCCAGCAGCGTCCGGATCGCCGCGTGCCCGGTCACGCCGCGGCCGTAGTCGGAGACCAGCACGGCCCCGGCGCCGGCGAGCGCCTCGGCGACCTTCGGCCCGACCGGGCCGTCCTGGGCGCGGCCCGCGCCGACGTCCAGCCGTGCCACGGCCTGCCCGGCGGCCTGGATGCGCAGCTTGCAGGGGGTGCCGCCGTGCAGGTGGAAGGCCGCCAGTTCCAGGTGGGGCTCCAGCAGCGCGCGCAGCCGCCGGCCGGGCTCGTCGTCGGCGAGCGCGGTGACCAGCACGACCTCGCGGCCCTCGGCGGCGGCCAGCAGTGCCGCCAGGCCCGCGCCGCCGGGGCGGGGCCGCTCGTCGGCCTGGTCGATGACCGGGACCGGCGCGTCCGGGCACAGCCGTGCGGCGGCGCCCACGATGTCGACGTCGAGCAGGACGTCGCCGACCACGACCAGGGGGCCCGCGGGCATCACGTCACCTCCAGCGTCTCGTCGATCACGCCGCAGAGCAGGTGGACGGCGGCCAGGTGGACCTCCTGGACGGTGGCGGTGGCGCCGGCGTCCACGGTGACCGCGTCGTCGCAGGCCGCGGCGAGCGGGTTGGGGCCCGGCCCGGTGATCGCCCAGGCGGTCACACCGAGCCGCCGCGCGGCGCGCGCCGCGGCGAGGACGTTCGGGCTGCGCCCGCTGGTGGACAGGCAGATCAGCACGTCGCCGGGACGGCCGTGCGCCCGTACCTGGCGGGCGAAGGCGTGCACGGCGCCGTAGTCGTTGCCGATCGCGGTGATCGCCGAGGTGTCGCCGTGCAGCGGGATCGCCGCGAACGGGCGCCGCTCGCCTTCGAACCGCCCGACCAGCTCGGCGGTCAGGTGCTGGGCCTCGGCGGCGCTTCCGCCGTTCCCGCAGGCCAGCAGCCGCCCCCCGGAGTCCAGGACGCCGGCCAGGTGGCGGCCCCACGCGGTGAGGACCGGGGTCCAGCGGCGGAACCGCAGGGCCGCTTCGGCGAGCGCCTCCAGCCTGTCCTGCCGCGCCGAGGCGGCGGCGCCCCCGGCGGCGCCCCCGGTGTCGGCCCCGGCGGTGCCTCCGGTGGTGCCCGCGGTGAAGGGGCCCGTCATACGGCCACCTCGTTGCGCGCGCTGGCCCGCTCGTAGACGGCGAGGGTCTCGCGCGCGATCCTTGTCCAGGAGTACCGGGCCCGCGCCCGGTCGGAACCGGCGAACCCCATCGCGGTACGGCGGGTCGGGTCGGCCAGCAGCCCCCGGATCCGCCGGGCCGTCTCGCCCGGCCGGCGCGGCGGCACGTGCACGCCGGTGACGCCGTCGACGATGCTGTCGAGGTGCCCGCCGACGCCGGTGGCCACCACCGGCACGCCGCAGGCCATCGCCTCCAGCGGCACCATGCCGAACGGCTCGTACCAGGGGAGCGTCACCACGACCTGGGCCGAGCGCAGCAGCGCGGGCACCTCGTCCCGGCCGATGCGGCCCAGGAAGGTGACACGGCCCGCGACGCCGGCGGCGCGCGCCACCGCCCGCAGCCGGGCCACCTCCGGGTCGGCGTCCAGGTCCCCGGGCGGCGGCCCGCCCGCGACCAGCAGCTCGGCGCCGGGGATCTGGGTGAGCGCCTCGATGGCGGTGTCCACGCCCTTGCGCTCGACCAGCCGGGACAGCACCACCAGCCGGTGCCCGTAGCCGTCCAGGCCGGGCGGGCCGTCCGGATCGCCGAGCACCGGGGGACGCAGCGGAGCGTCGGGCCGGAACCGTTCGAGGTCCACCCCGCAGGGCACGACCGCGATCCGCTCGCGGGGCACCCCCATCCGCAGCAGTTCCCTGCTCTCGTCGGAGCAGGTGGCGATGACGGTGTCGGCGGTGCGGCCGATCGCCGCCTCCAGCCGGATCCGCTCGTCCGGGCTGGTGTCCCTGCCGCCCTGGTGGCGCCGTTTCACGGTGCCCAGCGCGTGGAAGGTCTGCACGACCGGGACGGCGGGCGCGGCGGCGCCGGGACCGGAGCCGCCGGGACCGGAGCCGCCGGGCTCGCGCAGCGCCTCGGCGGCCTGCAGGGCGGCCAGGCCGCTCATCCAGAAGTGGGCGTGCACGACGTGCGGCGGCGCCGGCGCCCAGCGGCGCCGCAGGTGGGCGCCGAACTCGGCCATGAGGGGGAGCAGGTCGTCCTTCGGCACGGGTTCGGGCGGCCCGGCGGGTACGTGCTCCACCGTCACCCCGGGCGCGAGGCGGACGCGGTGGGGGAGGCCGGCCGAGTCCCGCCTGGTGTAGACGGTGACGTCATGGCCCTGGCGGCCCATCTCGGCGGCGAGATCGGCGACGAACACGTTCTGGCCGCCGCCGTCGGCGCCGCCCAGGCCCGCGCGCGTCGCGAGCGGGCTCGCGTGCTCGGAGACCATGGCTATCTTCATCGGGTCACCTCCGTGAGCATGTGCCGCCAGTCCCGCAGGAAGCGGGGCAGCCCGTACCGGTCCACCGCGAACGCTCGCGCCTCCTTGCCCATCCGGCGGGCGCGCGGGCCGTCGGCGGCGAGCGCCCGCGCCGCCTCGGCGAGGGCGCCGACGCGCGTGGAGAGCACGCCGGCCTCCGGCGGGACGGCCTCGACCGCCTCGGTGGTGGCCAGCGCCACCACCGGCAGGCCGAGCATCATGGCCTCGATCAGCGCGAGGCCGAGCGAGGTCCAGCGGTAGGGGTGCAGGTAGACGCGGCGGCGGGCGATCTCGGCGTGCATCCGGGCCTGCGGCAGGTCCTCGTAGGTCCACAGCGACTCGGGGGAGATGCCCAGGCGGCGGGGGACGTCCCGCACGTTCATCCCGAACAGGTCCAGCGGGACGGCCGCGGCC
Organism: Actinomadura viridis; assembly: GCF_015751755.1. GTDB lineage: Bacteria > Actinomycetota > Actinomycetes > Streptosporangiales > Streptosporangiaceae > Spirillospora > Spirillospora viridis. Next base: position 5,116,987 of record NZ_JADOUA010000001.1, on the reverse strand, counting down.
AGGCCCGGCAGCAGGTCCGTGCCCGCGACCCGCCCGCGCCGCAGCGGATCGTTGATGACGACGGCGGCCCGCGGCCAGTCGCCCCGGAACCGGTACCCCGGATCGACCACGCCGTGCTCGATCACCGTGGTGGGCGCCCGGCCGCAGTTCCAGAAGAGCCGGTTGAAATGGGTGACGTGCACGACCGGGATGTCGGACCGGTCGTGCAGGAAGTGGCGGCTGTCGGGGACGACCTCCTCGGGCGGGCCCGCGTCGGCGGGCGTGCGGCGCGGGGTGTCGTGCTCGACGTACACGGCCGGCAGGTCGCGGCCGGGGCGGCGGCCGAGCCACCGTTCGCACAGTTCGAGTTCGTGCGGGCGTTGCAGGACGACCACGTCCACGTGCTCCTCGCGCAGCCGGTCGTGGGGGACCTCGACCGCCCGGTCCGGCCAGACGAACGTCTCCGGCCGCCCCCGCCCGTCCGGGCCGCGGTCCGGCACGGCGGGGACCAGCGTGGTGTACGGGCCGTGGACGAACGAGGTGGCCCAGGAGCCGTGCACGTGCCAGAGCAGGACCCTCATCCGGAGATCACCTCCTGGACGGCGTCCACGACGCGCCGGGCGGAGACCGAGGACAGGCAGGGATGCCCCGGGACGGGGCACTCGCGGGCGCGGGTGTCCCTGCACGGGGCGTCCTGGTCGCCCAGCAGCACCGTGCGCACCCCGTACGGCGCCCAGCGGGCCGCCGGGACGGTCGGCGCGAACAGCGACACCACCGGCGTCCCCACCGCCGCGGCCAGGTGGGCGGGCCCGGTGTTCCCGGCGACCACGGCCCGCGCCTCGGCCAGGACGGCGGCCAGCTCGGCGAGCGAGGTCCGCCCGCCCAGGTCGAGCCCGGTGCCGCCGGCGACGAACGCGGTCAGTTCCTTCTCGTCGCGGTGCCCGGTGACCACGACGCGGTGCCCGGCGGCGGCCAGCAGCCGTACCGCCTCGGCGCAGCGTTCCGGCGGCCAGGCCCGCGCGGGGACGGACGTGCCAGGGTGCACGACGACGTGCCCGGGGCCGCCGGTGAACGGCCAGGACTCGGGGAGCGGCCCGCGGATCCGCAGCCGGGTGTCGGCCGGGGCGGGGAATCCCGCGCCGGCGGCGAGCGCGAGCATGCGCCGCGGCTCGGGGACGTCGGTGTCGGGGCGGTGCCGCAGGTCCAGCAGCGAGCCGGGATAGTCCTCGCTGATCCCGCCGATCCACGGGACCCCGGCCAGCCGCAGCTGGAGCGCCAGGGGCAGCGGCGACTGGTGGAACGAGGTGAAGATCAGCGCCCGGTCGAACCGGCCCGCGCGGACCGTCCGCACCAGGTCGTCCAGCGCGGCGGCGTCCACCGGGCCGGGCTCGGGGTCGATCCAGGGCGCGCACCACTCGACCACGCGGTCCACCCCCGGCAGCAGGTCGGCGGCGGCACGGCCGCGCGGCCCGCACAGCAGGACGACCTCGGCCGCCCGGGCGGCCACCGCGCGGATCGCCGGCCCGGCCAGCAGGACGTCCCCGAGATTGTCCAGGCGCGCGACCAGCACTCTCACCGTGCCGACCTCCCGCGTGCCGACCTCCCGCGCGCCGATCTCCTGCGCGCCGATCTCCCGCGCGCCGGCCTCCCGCGCGCCGGTTCCGGCCCCGCCGGGGCGCCACTCCCGGGCTCCCCGCCGAGGACCAGGTCGACGGCGGCGCCGAGATCGGGTGCCACCTCCCGGGCACGGGCGATCTCCTCCAGCCGGGTCCGGGCGGTGGGGACGAGGATGCCGCGGGCCCCCGCCGCCGCGGCCGCCTCGACGTCCCGGCCGATGTCGCCGATCACGACGCAGTCGGACGGGAGCACCTCCAGCCGCCGGGCGGCCCGTTCCACCAGCCCCGGCCGCGGCTTGCGGCACGCGCAGCCGTCGGGGGCGTCGTGCGGGCAGATCTCCCACACGTCGATGCGGCCCAGCAGTTCCTCCACCCGCGCGTTGACGCGCAGCACGTCGCTTGCGGTGATGTACCCCTTGCCCACGCCCGACTGGTTGGAGACCACGCCGATGCGCAGGCCGTGCCGGCGCAGCCGCGCCAGCGCGCCCACGGCGCCCGGCATCGGCTCCACGGACGCCGGGTCCCCGTTGTAGGGCACGTCGCGGATCAGCGTGTCGTCACGGTCGAACAGCACCACGCGCCGGCGCGGCCACGGCCCCGCCCGGCCGTGCGCGGCCAGCCCCCGCGCCCGGTGCCAGACGGCGGCCGGCGGGATCACCGCGCTGGTCGCCAGCATCCGGGCGACCTCCCCGGGCGAGAGCGGTCCCGGCCGGATGCGGGCGGCGGCGAACTCGGCGGTCAGGCCGGCCCACACCGCGCCCGCCGCCAGGGCCGTCCTGGCCGCGGGCGCGCCGGCCCCGCGGACGCGTGCCCCGGCGGCGCTGAGGGCGAGCAGTCCCGCTCCCGCGGTCAGCAGGTGGAGGCGGAGACGTCCGGGTCCCTCGCCGGCCCGCGTGCGCCAGCCGCGGCCGTGCACCCGCCGCATGAGGACGTCGTCGGCGTTTCCCGCCTGGGCGCGTACCGAGGCCCAGAAGCCCGCCGGCCGCACCGGGTGGGTCACCTGCCTCCGGCCGCGTACCAGGCGGTGCCCGGCGTCCATGACCCGGAGGGCGAGATCGGCGTCCTCCCGGTAGGCGCGGCGGTAGCGCTCGTCGAAGCCGCCGTGTCCGGCGAGCACGTCGCGGCGGTAGGCCATGTCGGCGGTGATCCAGGAGGCGGTCTCCAGCCCGGCGGTGTTGCGTTCCCAGTCGGTCGGGCGCCGGTGCCGGGGGAGCGGCACCCGCACCCGGCCCTGGCAGCCCGCGACGTCGGGCGGTGCCGCCGCGAGGTCGGCGGCGAGGCCGGCGGCCCATCCCGGCGGCGGGACGACGTCGTCGTCGAGGAACGCCACCCACGCGGTCGCGGCGGCGCGCCAGCCGGCGTTCCGGGCGGCGGCGGGCCCGCGCCCGCCCGAGCGCAGGACCCGTACCCGCTCGTCGACGGCCGGTGGCAGCGGCAGCGGGGCCCCCGGCAGCGGCCGGTCGTCCACGACGATGATCGCGGCGGGCTCGGACGCGGGCTCGGACGCGGGCTCGGACGCGGGCTCGGACGCGGGCTCGGCCGGGGCCCCTGACGGGTCCAGGAGTGCTTCGAGCAGGGTCCGCAGGCTCGGCCGTCCCACCGTCGGCACGACGATCGTGTACGCGGTGTCGCCCGCCCGCGCACGCGGGTCCGGCCCGCTCATCCTCCGCACCCTCCTCCCGCGAACATCTCCGATCGCCGCACCACGTACGGGCCGATGGCCAGGAGGTCCACGGGGGCGGAGCCGAAGCACTCCAGGGCGTCGCGCGGATCGTCGACCATCGGCCGCCCGGCGGTGTTGAGGCTGGTGTTGACGATCACGGGGAGCCCGGTGCGGGCCTCGAAGGCGTCCAGCAGCCGGGACACCATGGGCTCGTCGCCGGGCGCGACGGTCTGGATCCGCGCGGTCCCGTCCACGTGCACCACCGCCGGCACGCGGTCCCGCCATTCCGGCCGCACGCGGTGGACGAACAGCATGTACGGGCTCGGCAGCGGTCCCTCGAAGATCTCCGCGGCGTGCCGGAGCGCGACCATCGGCGCGATCGGCCGGAACTGCTCGCGGCCCTTGACCGCGTTCAGCCGCTCCACGTTCGCGGCGTCGCCGGGGTGGGCGAGCAGGGAACGGTGGCCGAGGGCCCGCGGGCCGAACTCGCTCCGCCCCTGGAACCAGGCGACGATCCGGTCGCGGGCCAGGGCGTCGGCCACCGCCCCGGCCAGGTCGGACGGCCGTTCGTAGGGCACCCGGGCGGCGTCGAGACGGTCGGCGATCTCCCCGTCGGTCCAGTGCCTGCCCAGGGCGGCACCGGGCATCGGCGCGATCGGCTCCCCGGCCTCCCAGGCCAGGTGCAGCGCCGCGCCGAGCGCGGTGCCCGCGTCGCCCGCCGCCGGCTGGACCCAGATCTCCTCGTACGGGCCCGCCTCGGCCAGCCGGGAGTTGGCCACGCAGTTGAGCGCCACGCCCCCGGCCAGGGTGAGCCGCCGCGAGCCGCCGCGCCCGTGCGTCCAGCGCGCCAGCTCCAGCAGCACCTCCTCCAGCCGCACCTGCACGCTCGCCGCGAGGTCGGCGTGGTCGGCGGTCCAGCGGCCGTCGTCGGAGCGCGACTTGACCAGCGCCCCCCAGTCCACCGGCGCGACCGCGAACCCGCCGTCGCCGGTCGTCCGGACGTGCTCGCGCACCTCGGCCAGGAAGCGCGGCTCCCCGTAGGAGGCCAGCGCCATGACCTTGTACTCGTCGCTGGAGCGCAGGAAGCCCAGATGCTCGGTCAGCTCCTCGTACATCAGGCCGAGCGAGTGGGGCAGCCGCTGGGCGGCGAACGTGGTGAAGGCGCCGCCCTCGTAGGTCCCGGCCAGGTGCGAGTGCGCCTCCCCGCGCCCGTCCAGCACCAGCACGTCGCCGTGGCCGGGGGCGGGGGCGGCGAGCGCGGCGGACGCGGCGTGCGCCAGGTGGTGCGGGACGTGGTGGACGATGCCGGGGTCGAGACCGGGCAGCGCGGTCGCGAGGAAGTACGGCGCCCGCCGCGCGTACCGGGTGCGCAGCTCCTCCCAGTCCCCGTCGTGGCCGTCCATCCCGGGCTCGGTGAGCCGCGGGTCGTAGGAGTAGGCGACGGCGTCCAGGTCGCCGGGCTCCAGCCCGGCCTCCTCCAGGCACCATCGCGCGGCCCGCTCGGGCAGCTCCCACGCGGAGAACGGGACCGGGCGCTTGCCGTGCTTGCGGCGGCTGAAGCGTTCCTCCTCGGCGGCGGCGACGACCCGGCCGTCCACCACCAGGGCGGCGGCGGGGTCATGGAAGATCGCGTTGATTCCGAGAACGCGCATTCGGGTGGCTCCGATCCGGCATGTCGGCGCTGCGGCGACGACCACGGCCCTCCCGGCCGTGTCCACGGCACGGGGACGCCGTGTCGTTCAGCGATGCGGAGGCCCTGTGCTGGCGGCACAGCGGCGTCGTGTGCGCGGCGCGGGTGCGCCCGGCGGCTTGGCGGCGGATGCCCGAGACGGGGGCACCGGCCCGTGTTCACGGTGAGTTGTCACCTACAGGTGGTCTGCACGGGCATGTGCCGGGGAACGTCCTGAAATCTCGCGTTCCTGGAGGTCACGCGCCGAATCACCTATAGGTCATTCACTCCATGAGTTCACCCCGGAACCGACCGCACAAACCGACGTTGAACGAGAAGTGGCGTGATGTAAGTCACATCCCCTTACCTGCGGGTTCGTCGGAATCGATGGCCGCGAGGGCGCACATGCCACGCCGGTGAGGCGGGTAGGGCCCTCCCATGCGCTTCAGCGTCGTACTGATCACCCACGACCGGCGCCGGAGGCTGCTGGACACGCTGGACCGGCTGCGCGCGCTGCCGGAACGGCCGCCGGTCATCGTGGTGGACAACGCCTCGCGGGACGGGACCGCCGACGCCGTCGCCGGCCGCTTCCCCGAGGTCCTGCTGCTCCGGACACCGCGAAACCTCGGCGCGGTCGGGCGCAACCTCGCCGTCGATCACGTGCGCACGCCCTACGTGGCGTTCTGCGACGACGACACCTGGTGGGGGCCGGGCTCGCTGGACCGTGCCGCGGACCTGCTGGAGGCCCATCCCCGCCTGGCGGTCGTGACCGGCCGGATCCTGGTCGAACCCGGCGGCCGGGAGGACCCGATCGTCCCGGAACTGCGCGGGTCGCCCCTGCCGGGGCCGGCCTGGATGCCGGGACCGGCCCTCGGCTCGTTCCTCGCCGGGGCCTCCATGGTGCGGGCCGAGGCGTTCCGCGAGGCCGGCGGGTTCTCACCGCGGCTCTGGCTGGGCGGGGAGGAGGAACTGCTCGGCGCCGACCTGCTCACCCTCGGCTGGCACCTGGTCTACGCCGACGACGTCGTGGTCCACCACGAGCCCTCCGCCCTGCGCGACCCGCACCGCCGCCGGAGGCACGGCATCCGCAACACCCTGTGGACCATCTGGCTGCGCAGGCCGCTGCCCAGCGCGCTGCGCCGTACCGGAGGGCTGCTGCGCGCCGTCCCGCGCGACCGCGTCACCGCCGCCGCGCTGGCCGAGGCGGCGGCCGGCCTCCCGTGGGTAGCGCGCGAGCGCCGTCCGGTGCCCGCCCCGGTCGAGGCCCGCCTGCGCACCCTGGACGCGCCCCAGATGCGGTCGCGCGCCCGCCGGTACGTCAGCTAGCCGATGAGCGGCGAGCGATGAGGGACGAGGAGGGCGGCCGGTGAGGGAGGGGCACGGGACGGGCGACGTCACGATCGTCGTCGCGACCCGCGACCGTGCCGCCGAACTGCGCCGCAGCCTGGACCGGCACACCGCGCCGGTGATCGTGGTCGACAACGCCTCCGCCGACGGCACGCCGCGGGTCGCGCGGGAGGCCGGCGCGCGGCTCGTCCGCCTGGACGCCAACCACGGCGCCGCCGCGCGCAACGCCGGCGTCCGGGAGGCGTCCACCCGGTACGTGGCGTTCGCCGACGACGACTCCTGGTGGGCCCCCGGAGCCCTGGAACGCGCCGCGGCGGTCCTGGACGCCCATCCGCGGACGGCGCTGCTGGCCGCCAGGGTCCTGGTCGGTGAGGGCGAGCGGCCGGAACCGGTGTCGGACCGCATGGCCCGCTCTCCGCTGGGCTGCCCGGACGGCCTGCCCGGACCCGCGATCCTCGGTTTCCTGGCCTGCTCGGCCGTGGTCCGCCGCGACGCCTTCCTGGAGGCCGGCGGCTTCTCCGGCGCCCTGCACTTCGGCGGCGAGGAGGAACTGCTGGCCCTGGACCTGGCCGCCGCGGGCTGGGGCCTGGCCTACGTGCCCGAACTGGTCGTCCACCACCACCCCTCGCCGCACCGCCCCGACCCGCGGATCCGGCGGCGCCGCGAGGCGCGCAACCGGTTGCTGACCGCGTGGCTGCGCCGCCCGCTCCCCGTCCTCGGCCGGCTGGCCGTCACCTCGCTGGGCAGCCGGGAGGGCCGCGGCGGGCTCGCCGACGCCGTCCGGGCGTGGCCGGGCGTGGCGCGCGCCCGGTGCCCGGTCCCGCCCGAGGTGGAACGCGCCCGGGCGGCGCTCACCACGTATTAGTCGCCGCCGGGGCCCTCAGTGATGCCAGGGCAGCCGGACGGGCTCGGCCGGGACGCGCCCGGCGAGCAGGTCGGTGAGCAGCGGGACGAGCTCCAGGGGGTAGACGGCCTCGTCGGTCGCGGCCAGGTCCTCCGGCGTCCACCAGCGGTGGGCGGTGATCTGCGACCGTTCCTGCGGCTCCTGCCCGCTGGTGTCGACCTCGTACGTGCCCGCGACGCGGTGCAGGAAGAAGTCGTCCCTGAACACGCCGCGCGACCAGCCCAGGTCGGCGTACCCGGAGGTGACCGCGACCGTGGACCCCAGCTCCTCGGGGGCGACCACCAGGCCGGTCTCCTCCCTCAGCTCGCGGGCCGCGGCCACGGCCAGCTCCTCGCCCTCGCCGACCCCGCCCCCCGGGGTGATCCAGCAGTGGCCCAGGTCCGGCCGCTTGAAGGCCCGGGGGAACCTGAACATCAGGATCCGGCCGGAGCCGTCCACCAGCAGGACGCGCGCCGAGCGCCGCCGGTACCCGCCCTCGGGCTCGTGACCGGACCGGAGGGTCCGCCTCACGCGCGGAGGTCGGAGTCGAGCCTGGCCAGCTGCTCGTCGTAGATCCGCTGGAGCCCGCGCGGCGCGAAGGTGCGCTCGAAGAACCCGGCGACGCCGCCCGCGCCCGTCCAGGTCGTCTCGACCTTGACCCGGGAGCCCTCGCCCGCCGGGGAGACCGTCCACGTGGTGACCATCGAGGAGTTGGCGTCCCGTTCCACCAGCGTGTTCTCCCGCGGCACGCTGGCCGACACCAGGCAGTCGCGCACCCGCTTGCTGGTCGCGGCCAGCTTCCAGTGCACCGTGGTGCCCTCGCCCTGGCCGCCCTCGCGCACCTCGTACTCGCTGAAGTGCTCCGTCAGCATCCGCGACCTGGTGCCGCGGTAATCGCCGAGTGCCGCGAACACCCGTTCCGCGTCGGCGCCGACGGTTTTCTCTGCGGTAGCCGTTACCTGAGCCATATGCCCATCCTCTCGCACGATCGACTGACCCGCGCCCCCGATTCCTCCCAGGAAGCGTGCGGGTACGGCAAGCGGGGCGGCCGACCGGAAGGCGGACGGGATCATCTCAATGAGTGAGCCTCGGGCATCCCAGAGTGTCCAAGGCATTAAGGTCGTGACACGATCGCGTCACACGCCGGGACTAGGGAGGTGTGCCATGGCCACGGGGGAGTGGTCGCCGACGGGGGTCGATCTCACGACTCCGAACACGGCGCGCATTTACGATTACCTGCTCGGCGGCAAGGACAACTTCGACCCCGACCGGCGGGTCGGCGAGCAGCTTCTGGAGATCATTCCCGAAGCGCGGACGGCCGCCCGGCAGAATCACCTCTTCATCGGCCGCGCCGTCCGCTATCTGGTGAAACAGGGCGTCCGCCAGTTCATCGACATCGGCACCAAACTACCCGCGCGGGGCAACGTGCACGAGGTCGCGGCCGAGACGGCCCCGGACGCGCGCGTGGTCTTCGCCGACGGCGACCCGGTCGTCCTCGCGCACGCCCGGGCGCTGCTGAGCGGTACCGGCAGCACCATGGTCGCCCGCGCCGACCCGCGGCGGCCCGAAACGCTGCTCGACGACCCCGAGGTGCGCGCCCTGATCGACTTCGACCGTCCGGTGGCGGTCATCCTCGACCGCGTCCTGCACTTCATCAAGGACGTCGACGAGGCCGCCGCCGCCGTCGCCCGGCTGCGCGAGGCGCTGGCGCCCGGCGGCCACCTGGTCTTCACGCACATCACCCAGGAGCCCGCCCCCGAGGCCGGAGGAGACGTGAGCCGTGTCTTCCAGCCCACCAACGAGTTCTTCTGGGGCCGTTCGCGGATGGAGATCGAGCGCATCGTCAGCGCCTTCGACCTGGTGGAGCCGGGCCTGACCTACACCCCCGAGTGGCGCCCGGACCCGGCCGAGGAACGGGTCGACGTCCCCGAGCGCACCTACACCCTCGCGGGCGTCGGCGTCCGCACCTGAGAACCCGCCTACCACTCCCTCTCCGTCAGCCCGGGCCGAGTCATCGGCCCGGGCTTTCTTGTTCGCCGGCCGAACTCCCCCTGCTGCAAGCTTGAAGCAACTGCGAATAGTTTGCAATAGTGGCGGCCATGACCTACTCACTTCCTGATCTGCCCTACGACTACGCGGCGCTGGAGCCCGCGATCACGGGGGAGATCCTGGAGCTGCACCACTCCAAGCACCACGCCGCGTACGTCAAGGGCGCCAACGACACGCTGGAGAGGCTGGCGGAGGCGCGCGACAAGGAGCAGTACGGCGGTCTGGTGGGCCTGGAGAAGACCCTCGCGTTCAACCTGTCCGGCCACGTACTGCACACGATCTTCTGGGACAACCTGTCGCCGGACGGCGGTGACCGTCCCGCCGGGGAGCTGGCGTCGGCCATCGACGAGCACTTCGGGTCGTTCGAGGCGTTCCGCGCGCAGCTGACCACCGCCACGGCCACGGTCCAGGGGTCGGGCTGGGGCGTCCTCGGCTGGGAGCCGCTCGGCCGCAGGCTCATCGTCCAGCAGGTGTACGACCACCACGGCAACGTCGGGACGGGCGCCGTCCCGCTGCTGGTCTTCGACGCCTGGGAGCACGCCTACTACCTGCAGTACCGCAACGTGCGCCCGGACTATGTCGAAAAGCTGTGGGACCTGGTGAACTGGGAGGACGTCGCCGCCCGCCTCGGCGCGGCGCGGAGCGGCTGACCCGCCGAGACCACGGCGTCCACCAGGCCGGGATCATGCTCAGAACACGTTCCCTCGCGGCCCGGTGGGCGCCGTGCCCGTTCCGGCGGGCACCGGCGTCTCCGCCGGTGCCCGCCGTCGTCGAGGCGGTCCCGCTCACGCCCGGCGGCGGGCGGCGAACTGCAGCGCGGCGAAGGCCCCGACCGTACCGGCCTGCAGGATCGCCCACACGCTTCCCACCGTGGTCAGCGACAGCCAGCCGGTCACCACCGCCGTCAGGCTGAGGACCACCCACAGCAGGTTCGTCTCGATCACCGCCGACACCGCGAGCCGGCGCGGCTCCACCGGCAGGGAGACGATCCACACCGCGGCGGCGTACAGCAGCAGGAAGGCGCCGATCGCGCGCCCGGTCCCCGTGCCGAGGCCGAGCAGGTCGTGCAGCGGTCCGGCGAGGGCCAGGTAGGCCAGGCCGTTGACGCCGGTCACCACCGCGTCCAGCCGCAGGGCGAGCCGCAGCAGGCGGCGGCCACCGGTGAGGATCGTGGTCTCGTTCATGGAGTGCGTCGTCATCGCGGGCCTCTTCTCTCGTCGATGACCATGACGTTAACGACGCCGGATCCCCGGGACGATTACCTGGGAGGTAGCCCCGGGAGCGACGCCGGGCCGGCGCAAAACCCTTGGCGCCGCGGCCTCGGCCGCGTCTACCGTCGTGATCACCGCGAACCGATCGTGGCCGATGGCGCGCGCAGGAGACGCCGCCGGTCGCCCTCCGAATTGCGGGCGTCATCGATCGAGACGAAGGAGGATCGACGCCCCATGATCACCAACCGACTGAACCTGGCCCGCGTCCGCAACATCGGGATCATGGCTCACATCGACGCGGGCAAGACCACCACCACCGAGCGCATCCTGTACTACACCGGTGTGTCGCACCGGATCGGCGAGGTCCACGACGGCGCGGCCACGATGGACTACCTGAAGCAGGAGCGCGATCGCGGCATCACCATCACCTCCGCCGCGACGACCTGCCACTGGCCGCTCGGCGGCGCCGACCATACGGTCAACATCATCGACACTCCGGGCCATGTCGACTTCACCATCGAGGTGGAACGCTGCCTGCGCGTGCTCGACGGCGCCGTGACGGTGTTCGACGGCGTCGCCGGGGTCGAACCGCAGTCGGAGACGGTGTGGCGCCAGGCCGACCGTTACGGCGTCCCGCGCATCTGCTTCGTCAACAAGCTCGACCGCCCCGGTGCCGACTTCGCCCGCTGCGTCGACATGATCGCCGAACGGCTGGGCGCGGTCCCGCTGGTCGTGCAGCTGCCCGTGGGGTCCGAGGCCGGTTTCACCGGCGTCGTCGACCTGGTCGCCATGCGCGCGCTGGTCTGGCCGGCCGGCGCCGAGGCGGGCGCGGACCACGACGTGGTCCCGGTCCCGGCCGCCCAGGCCGAGGCCGCCCGGCGGTGGCGCGGCAGGCTCATCGACACGCTCGCCGAGCACGACGAGGAGATCATGGAGCTGTACCTGGAGGGCGCCGAGCCCTCCGAGGAACGGCTGCACGCGGCGATCCGCCGCCTGACGATCGCCTCCGGCGCGGACGACGGCGTCACGATCACCCCGGTGCTGTGCGGCACCGCGTTCAAGAACAAGGGCGTGCAGCCCCTGCTGGACGCGGTGGTGCGCTACCTGCCCTCGCCGCTGGACGTGCCGGCCGTCGAAGGGCAGGCGGTGGACGGTCCGGGGACGGCCGTCCGGCGCCGGCCCGCCGACGACGAGCCGCTGGCCGCGCTGGCGTTCAAGATCATGACCGATCGGCATCTGGGCCGGCTCACGTTCGTCCGGATCTACTCGGGACGGCTGGAGTCGGGCACCGCGGTGCTCAATCCGGTCAAGGGCCACCGGGAGCGGATCGGCAAGATCTACCGCGTGCACGCGGGCAGCCGCGAGGAGATCGACTCGGCGGGCGCCGGTGACATCGTCGCGGTCATGGGCCTCAGACGGACCACGACCGGCGAGACGCTGTGCGACGGCGCGGCACCGGTGATCCTGGAGTCGATGGACTTCCCGGCCCCGGTGATCGAGGTCGCCGTCGAGCCGCGTTCCAAGGGCGACCGGGAGAAGCTGGGCACCGCCATCCAGCGGCTGGCCGAGGAGGATCCGTCCTTCCGGGTGCACACCGCCGCCGAGACCGGCCAGACCGTGATCGGCGGCATGGGCGAGCTGCACCTGGAGGTGCTGATCGACCGGATGAGGGAGGAGTTCGGCGTCGAGGCCGCCGTCGGCCGGCCGCGGGTCGCCTACCGCGAGACCGTCCGCAGGGCGGTCGAGCGGGTCGATCTCACGCACCGGAAGCAGCAGGGAGGCCGGGGCCAGTACGCCAGGGTGCAGATCTCGGTCGAGCCGATCACCGGGGGAGGCGCCGAGTACGAGTTCGTCAACAGGGTCACCGGAGGCCGCGTCCCGAAGGAGTTCATCCCCTCCGTGGACGCGGGCTGCCAGGACGCGATGCGGGCCGGCGTCGTCGCCGGCCACCCGATGACGGGCGTGCGCGTCACCCTGCTGGACGGCGCGCACCACGAGGTCGACTCCTCCGAGCACGCCTTCAGGATCGCCGGTTCGCTGGCGTTCAAGGAGGCGGTCCGGCGGGCCTCGCCCGTGCTGCTGGAGCCGGTCATGGCGGTCGAGGTCACCACGCCCGAGGACCATCTCGGTGACGTGATCGGCGACATCAACGCCCGCCGGGGCCAGGTCCGCGGCATGCGCGAGCGGTCCGGCGCGCGGGTCGTCGAGGCCCTGGTGCCGCTGTCGGAGATGTTCGGCTACGTCGGGGACCTGCGCGGCGCGACCTCGGGCCGCGCCGCGTACTCGATGCAGTTCGACTCCTACGCCGAGGTGCCGCGCGGCGTCGCGGAGCGGATCGTCGCCGGGAACGGCTGACGGACGCGGCGGCCGGCCAGGGCCGGCCGCCGCGGGCCCTCCGGCGGGGCACCGGGCCGGGAGCGTCAGCGCGGAGTCAAGAGCATTTTGCCGAACGCGGAGGCGTGCCCCGGAAGATGATCTGCGGCGGGAGGGTTAGGTAGAGGCGTAAGGGTCAAAACCCCAGGTAAGCGAAGTTTGGAGGATGGCACCCTATGAGCACGCCTCTCGCCAACCCCCGGCGGACCAGGCTCGACGCCTGGCCGAAGTCGCGTACGCCGGAGCTGCCGTCCGAGCAGGCCGAACGGACCGGTGAGACCGGTACCGAGGGCGAGCGGCGGACGCCGGGCGCCTGAGCGGGCGCCGATGATCGTCTCGAACACCGCGTCGCACGGGCGCCAGGCCGCCGGGATCTGCCCGGGGACCTGGCGCCTTCTCGATGCGTTAGAGGCGATCGCCTGTGGGTAGCCGACCGGGAACGACGACCACGTACGAGCCGACGAGGGGGAACGGCGTTGACCACTCCGGAGGAGAACGCCCGGAAGACCGGCAAGACCGACCAGGCGGGCGGGACGCCCGTGCGGCCCGGCGAGGGGCGTGACCGGCGCGAGGAGCGGGAGGTTCCCCGGGACCGTCCCGAGGATCCGAGGCCGGCGGTGGGCGCCGCGTTGCAGGACGCCCTGGAACAGGCCGACCGCGACCGCGACGACCTCACGCGCTGACGCGGGGGCCGCCATCCGCCCCGCGCCGCCGCGTTCGTTCGGCAGAATGTCGGACGAGAGGGGGGTGATCGCGTGGTGGGACTGGCCGGTCCCCTGGAACGCGCCGTCATGGAGGCGCTGTGGGCGGCGCCCGGGCCGCTGCGGGTTCGCGAGCTGCTGCTGCGCCTCAACGAGGCGGCCGAACGCCAACTGGCCTACAACACCGTCCAGACGGTCGCCGAACGGCTCTTCCGCAAGGGCATGCTCCAGCGGACCCTGGACGGCCAGGCGTTCCGTTACGGGCCCGCGCGCCCGCGGGAGGAGTACGTGGCCGAGCTCATGCTGGACACCCTCACCGGGACCGCCGACCACGGGGCGGTGCTGACCCGCTTCGCCGAGGGCGTCCCCGCCGAGGACGCCCGCAAGCTCCTGGAGGCGCTGCGCCGCCGCGCGGCCGGCGAGCGGGGGGAGCACTGACCATGCTCATGCTCCTGATCATCCTCGTCGCGGCCCTGGTGCTGCTCGGCTGCCTGGCCGGCCCGCTGCTGGACCGGCTCCGGCCGTCGGGCGCCCACCCCGCCACCGCGCTCTGGTGCTGGCTGGGCGCGCTCGCGGGCACGTTCATCGCCGCCGCCGGAACGATTTCGATCTCCCTGCTGTGGCCCCCGACGCCCGGCCATGGGTTCGTCGAGTGGCTGCGCGGCTGCCTCCCGCACCATCCGACCGCCGCGATGGTCCTGGCGGGGCTGGCCGGCCTGCCCCTCGCCTGGCTGTGCGCCGCCCGCCTGGCCCGCGGCGTGCCGCGGCTGCGCCGCGCGCTCCGGCACCGGCGCGACCACCGCGAGATGCTGCACATGGTCGCCCGGGAGGACGCCGAGCATCCCGACGTCCTGCTGCTCGACCACCCCGTCCCGGTCGCCTACTGCCTGCCCTCGCGGTGGCGCCCCATCGTGCTGAGCACGGGAGCGCGCGAGGCCCTGACCGACGGCGAGCTGCAGGCCGTGCTCGAACACGAACGCGCCCACCTGCGCCAGCGCCATCACGCCCTGCTGCTCCTGCTCGACGCCGGGCACGCCCTCCTGCCGTGGCTGCCGACCGTACGGCGGGCCAGGGCGCGGGTGCCGGTCCTGCTGGAGCTGGCCGCCGACGACGCGGCGGTCCGTACCGCCGGGAGCCGGACGCTGGCCGGGGCGCTGCGGCGGATGGCGGCCACCCCGCGGTTCGCCGGGGCGCTGGGCGCCTCGGGACGGGAGCCGGGAACGCTGGAGTGGCGCCTGGCCCGGCTGGAGGGCGCGGCCCGGCGCCCGCGCCGCCTGGGGCGGCCGGTGGCCTGGACGCTGTCGGCCTGCGCGACGGCGCTGCCGCTGCTGGCGACGGTCACGGCGCTCGGCAGGCTCGTGGTCGCCTGCTGAGGCGGGTGCCCCCGGACGGCCCGTAGCATGATCGGCCATCCGAGTGGCGGAACGCCACAGAACCTCCTACCCTGCGTAGGAGCCATCGTGCGGCGTTCCCCCAGGAGCAGCGATGGCGGTGCCGGATCGTGCGGACGGTCCTCGGACCGGGCCCCCTCCGGACGAGCCGACCCCCTTCCCCGTGGTGGACGCCTCTGTCAGCGTGCCCGGTCCGAGACGGCGCCCGGCAGTGGAAAGGACTGTGCATTGCAGCGAGGCGCCGACGGCGGCAGGGCACGGCTCTCCCGTCTCACCACGACTGTGACCTGGCCGGTCACGGCCGCCATGACGGTGGCGTTCGTGGCGGTGGCGCCCCCCGCGGCGGCCGCGCCGGAGCCCTCGCGCCGTGAGCTGGCCGAGGAACGGCGCAAGCTCGCCGACGAGGCCGAACGGCTCACCGAGCAGTACAACGGGCTGCGGGTGCGCATGGCCCAGGCGCGGCGCGCGGCCCAGGCCGCCGAGAAGAACGCCCGGCGCCAGCATGAGGCCCTGGAAGAGGTGCGCGCCAAGGTCGCCACCCTCGCCGCCGACACCTACAAGAACGGCGGCGCCGACCCGTCCGTCGCCTTCGCCTCCGCGGCCGACCCGCAGGAGGTGCTCGACCGCTCCGCCACCATGAACTACTTCGCGCGCCAGAGCGGCACCCAGGTGGCCCTGCTCCTGCAGACGATGCAGGCGGCCGAACGCGCCCGCAAGGCGGCCACCGACCGCGACCGTCAGGTGCGCGGGCTCGCCGACGAGGCCCAGCGCAAGAAGAAGAGCCTGGAGGGCAGGCTCGCCACGATCGAGCGCAAGCTCAACATCGGCGCCCCGCTCCCCAAGACGGGCAAGGCCCCCGCCGTCGACCCCGACGGTGCCTCGGCCAAGGCCATGGGAGCCGTCAAGGCCGCCCTGGCCCAGCTCGGCGTGCCCTACTCGTGGGGAGGCGGCACCCCGTCCGGCCCCAGCTTCGGCATCGCCCAGGGCAGCAACATCAAGGGGTTCGACTGCTCGGGCCTGACCATGTACGCCTACGCGCAGGTCGGCATCAAGCTGCCCCACTACACCGGCAGCCAGTTCAACGCCGGGACGCACGTGTCCCGCAGCCAGCTCAGGCCCGGAGACCTGGTGTTCTTCCACCAGGACCTGCACCACATGGGCATGTACATCGGCAAGGGCAGGATGGTCCACGCGCCCCAGACCGGTGATGTCATCAAGGTCAGCCCGCTCTCCGGGCGGCCCTTCGCGGGCGGCGTCCGTATCGCCTGACCCGCGAGGTCCGGCCTCGACCCGCCCGCTTCCGGGGGGACGGCAATAACGGCGTGATAGCCGGCTGGTAGTGGCCCTCGCGATCGTGGTCCTCGTACAGGGGTCGGCGGTGAGCGGGCGCGGTGGTCCAATGCGCCCGGGCCACGGCCGTCCCGCCGACGGGAGGCCGGGTGCGAGTCCTGTTCACGACGGTGGTCGAGAAGGCGCACCTGTACGCCCAGGTCCCGCTGGCATGGGCGTTGCGGGCGGCGGGGCACCAGGTGCGGATCGCCTGCCCGCCCGACCTCGCGGACGAGATCACCTCCACCGGCCTGACCGCCCTCCCCGCCGGCGCGCCCAGCGGCCGGGCCGAGAAGCGCGAGCAGTACCGCAGGTGGATCGAGGAGAGCGACCCCGTGCGGCTGGAACTGCTCCACTGGCACCGGGAGCTGCGGATCGGCGAGCCGCACCCCGAGCGGCTCTCCTACGACCACCTGCACGGGGTCCTGTCGGTCTGGGTCAGCGTCTTCCAGAACATCGCCCCCCAGGAACTGATGGACGATCTCGTCCTCGCCGCCCGTTCCTGGCGCCCCCACCTGGTCGTCTGGGACCCGATGATGTTCGCCGGGCCCGTGGCGGCGCGGGCGTGCGGGGCGGCCCACGCCCGCCTGCTGCCGGGGTTCGACGTGGTCGCGCGGCTGTGGCGGGCGCATCGGGCGGCGCTGGAGCGCCGGCCGCCGCGGCTGCGGGAGGACCCGCTGGCGGAATGGCTCGGCGCGGCGGCGCGGCGGTACGGCGGCGGCTTCGACGAGGAACTCGTCCTCGGCCAGTGGACCCTCGACCCGATGCCCTCGTCGATGCGGCTCCCCGCGGACGTCCACTACGTCCCCCTGCGGCACGTCCCCTACAACGGGCCCGCCGTGGTCCCGCGGTGGCTGCGGGATCCGCCCGGAGGGCCGCGCGTCTGCCTGACCGCGGGAGTGTCGCAGGAGGAGACCGGTGCGCCGGCCGCCTTCTCCGCCGAGGCGCTGCTCGACGCGGTCGCCGGGGTGGACGCGCAGGTCGTGGCGACGCTGGACGGGGCGACGCTGGACGGGGCGCGGCCGGGCACCGCGCGGCGGCTGCCGGGCAACGTGCGGCCGGTCGGGTTCGTCCCCCTGAACGAGCTGCTGCCGACCTGCGCGGCGATCGTCCACCACGGCGGCTTCGGGACGTTCCAGAGCGCGCTGGCGCACGGCGTCCCGCAGCTCATCCTGCCGGACGGCATGATCGACAACGAGTTGCGCGCGGACGCGGTGGAGCGCTCCGGCGCCGGGCTGAGCCTGCGCCGCCCCGGACAGCTCGCCGGAGGGCTGGCGCGGACGCTGGCCGACCCCTCGTTCGCGCGGGCCGCCGGGCGGCTGCGCGACGAGCAGCTGGCCGCACCGGCACCGCGCGAGCTGGTGCCGATTCTCGAAGGGCTCACCGCCGACCATGGTGACTGAAACGGCCGGTGCCGTACCGGCGGACGCCGAGCTGTGCCGCGTGCTGGATCTCCACCGCGCCGGCCAGTGGACGGCCTGCGCCGTCGGCGACCCGTACGCGTCGCTGCTCTGCCTGGAGGAGGAGGACCCGCAGGCCATCGGCCGGCGGCTCCGCGCGCGCGGAGCCGCGACCGGCGGTCTCTACCAGAGCCCCCTGGGCGTGTGGGTGGTGACGGAGCCCGCGCTCGTGACGGCGGCCCTCCGGGACGAGCGGCTCACCCTCCGGCCGCCGGCACTGGACGGGCCGGGCGGTCCCCTGCCTCCGCTGGAGCGGGCCGTCCCCCTCGAAGAGGCGTTCCTCTACGGGGAACGGGCCGATTACGAGCGGCTGGGCGAGGTGGACGCCCCCGCCGAGCCCGCAGGAACGTTCCGGGAGCGGCTGCGGGCCCTCGGCCCCGAGTTCGACCTGATGGCCGACCTGGCCCGCCCGGCGGTGACGGACGCCGCCGCGGACGTGCTCGGGGTCCCGGCCGGCGACCGGGACCGCTTCCACGGCCTGTGCGAGGGGGCGGCCGGCGCCGCGGACGCGACGCTGTGCCCGCCGAGCCTGGGCGCGGCCCGCCGGCTCCTGGCGTCGGTCGCCGGGCTGCGGGAGATGTTCGGCGACCGTGCCGAAGACGACCTGGCCCGGTGCGTGCTGGCCGCGGTGCTGGGGACGGGGTGCGCGGCGAACCTGCTCTGCGAGGCGCTGGCGGCCCTGCTCGATCACCCCGGGCGGTGGGCGCGGCTGCGCGCGGACCCGGCGCCGGCCGGGGACGCGGTCGAGGAGGCGCTCCGCCTGGCGCCCCCCTTGCGGCTGCGGCGGTTGTTCGCCCGTGAGGAGCCGGAGTGGGCGGGAGGGCGGGTTCCGGCGGGCGCGGAGCTGGTCCTCGCCGTGGCCGCCGCCTCCCGCGACCCCGATCCGCATCCCGGCCCGGATCCGCATCCCGACCCGCATCCCGACCCGGACGCGTTCCTGTTCACCCGCGGTACACGGAAACGCCACCCTCCGGTCCACGCCGATTCGCATGACGGCCGGCTCGCCGATCCGCAGTTCGCGGTCGTCGCGCCGCTGGTGCGTCGGTACGCCTCCGCGGCCATTCGGATCCTGGCCGAGGAGGTACCGGCGATTCGCCGCAGCGGGCCCGTTCTCCGCCGCCCCAGGGCGCCGGTGACCGGAGGGACGCTGGAATATCCGGTGCGCAGGAGATGAGGTCGATGAAGGACCCCTGACACCAGATATGCAAATGCACTCTACGGCTGTGCAAAGGATGCACCGCCGTCCGGAACGGCTTTGATCCAGGTACGGCTCGGTGTCAGAAAGGAGTCGAAGGCGAGGCCCGCCGCCTGCAGTGAATTAATCAGTCCCTCGTCATCGACACGGCGTACCAGGAATGACTGTTTCCAGGTACGGCCGTCGAGCCTGTATTCCGCGTCCACCGCGACCAGATCGGGGCCGGGGCGGTCCACTTCACGGAGGACCATCGTGATGCCGCTGCCTTCTCCGGCGGTGGCCCGCACCTGATCGAACCAGCCGGGCGCGTGGCGTTCGATGATGGCCGAGCCCTCCGGGGCCAGGTGCCGGCGGCAGGACAGCAGCATGCGGTGCGCCAGCCGGGCGTCGGCCACGTTGATCAGCCGCGAGGCCAGCAGCACCGCGTCGAAGCGGCGGCCCAGATCGAGGTCCTCGATGGTGCCGCAGACCGTCTCGGCGCCGCTGACGTGCTCTTTGACATGGGCGAGCATCTCGGGGGACTCGTCCACGGCGACCACCGGATGCCCCCGCGCGATCAGTTCGCGGGTGACCCGGCCGGTCCCGGCGCCCAGCTCCAGGATGGAGGCGCCCGGCGGCACCGCGGCGTGGATGATGTCCGCCTCGGGGCCGGGCGGCAGCGCCGCGTACAGCTCGACCGCGGACCCGTCCGGAGTGATCGGTCCGGGCCCCTCTCCCGACATGCCGGGTCGATTGGCCATTTCCCCTCCTGGTCGAATCGGTCCCGCACGGCGGTCCCGGCGGTCGTGCCCGGCTCCGGGATTGCGCGGGCGGCGGCCGGCGCTCCGGCCCGTTAAGCGAGTTGCGATCGCGTCGCGCGGTGCGCTTTTGCGGTGCCTGATTGCTTGACTCTGTGAAGTATAGGTTGCTTGATCATCGTGTCAATGGGGTGGGTCCGATATCGCGGAGAGTGTCGGCGGAGTGATGATCGCCGTGCGGAGTGTGCACTTTGCCCAAACTTTACGTTCGGCCCGATTGACTGCCTTTAGTGGTTTCTTAGACTCGAATGGCAATGGTCGTTGATCATGTCTTGATCTTTCGGCAGGCATTTCGCAGAAGAGGAGGCGCTCTTATGGCCGCCCGGGTCGGACTTATTGAGCTGCCCGCACTCAAGTTGCTTGACGATGACGGTTTCAATTGGACCGCAATGCGGCGTACCGAGCCGCTGGCCAGCAAGCAGATATTGTCCGCCCACCTCATGGACGCGGGGTTCGAGGTCACGCTGGTCAACCTCAAGGACTCCGAGCGGGAGAGCGAGTTCGGCACGACCACCTGGCGGGGCCGGCGGCTGACCAAGGTCGCGGTCGGGGCGTCCTGGCGGGACCTGGACCCCCGGCGCTTCGACGTCTGGGGCGTGACGATCAACTACCTGCAGGAACGAGAGATCGCCTGCGCGGTCATCGAGCATCTCAAGGCCGGCGGCGGCCGGGTGGCGGTCGGCGGCTCGGACGCCTTCGCCGAGCCCGAGCCCTACCTGAAGGCGGGGGCCGACCTCGTCATCCGCGACAAGTCCGGCGCCGCCAACGTCGCGGCGATCGGCTGGCTCGCCGGGACCTCGGAGGCCGCCGGGCTCACCGGGGTCGCCCTGGCCGACGGCTCCGCGCGCCCGGCCCGGCGCCCCCCGATGAGCCCCCAGGACTGGCCCGTGCCGGACCCCTCCGTGGTCGCCCCGACGCTCGGCATGGAGTACTGGGAGGCCCCGCTGCCGCCGGAGCTCAAGCCGATCGGCGTCTCCATGCTGGACCTGGGCTGCGACCGGCACTGCGACTTCTGCGAGACCCCGACCTACCGCCTGGGGTACAAGGCCATGACGCCCGAGCGGGCGGAGGAGTGGCTGACCGCCCAGCGGGACGCGGGCGCCCGCTCGGTGATCATCCTGAGCGACCAGTTCCTCGGCCGGATCCTGTGGCCCGGCGGGCGCGAGAAGATCCTGGAGATCATGGCGACCGCGCGCCGCCTCGGCCTGGCCGTGCTCTGGGGCAACGGCATCGAGATCAACAAGGCCACCCTGGGACGGGGCCGGCGGGGCGGCGACCGCACCCCCGACGAGGAACTGGTGTCGGCGCTGTGGGGCTGGGACGGCGAGGTCGGCTGCGCCCAGGTGTACGTTCCCGCGGAGCGGCCCAGCACCGGCCCCGGCTCGTACGAGAAGCTCCTTCCCTGGCGCGAGCACTGCACGATGATGGAGGCGATCGCCCGGGCCGGCGTGCCCGACATCAACTACGGCGTGATCGTGGGCCTGCCCGACGACACCGACGAGGAGCTGGCCCGGACCCTCGAGCTGGTCCACGACATGAAGAGCCGGCTGACGTCGATCAACCCGGCGCTGAAGTTCCGCGTCATGCCCTTCGCGCTGCGGCCGCTGCCCGGCACCCCGCAGTCGCACGAGCTGCACCGGCAGAAGCTGCTGCGGTTCGACGACCCGGCGATCCTGGGCGGATTCTGGACCGCCTGCGCCGACACCCACCACATGTCCTACGCCCAGGTCGCCGACTGGCAGTCCCGCTACATCGAGGAGATCAACGGGGCGGAGACGGTGGCCAAGAACTGGCAGGGCGTGACCGCCATGTACTGAACGCCCGTCCGGATCCGGCTCCCGCGCGGACACGCCCCCGGATCACCCGACATCGTCCGCAACCCCCTGCCCGCGTCGTCCGGACCCCCGGCCGACCGCTCGTGATCGGCGAACGCCGCAGAACTGACATGGCTTCACGGAGGTGAGCCCCGGTGGGCGAAACGACCCAGGAGAGGACCGAGTACGCCGAGTACAAGGTCGTGGTCAACGATGAGGAGCAGTACTCCATCTGGCCGGTGGACCGTGACGACCCGCTGGGCTGGAAGAGCGTCGGAGTGTCCGGCACCAAGGAGCGGTGCCTGGAGCACATCCGCATGGTCTGGTCGGACATCCGGCCGCTCAGCGTCCGCAGGCGGATGCAGGAGAGGGCCGAAGGCCGGTGACCGAACGCACTCGCCCCCGGGATCTGTCGGCCGGCCGCCGGGAACTGCTGCGGCGCCGCCTGGCGGGACGCTCGCCGGACCGGCCGCGGCTCCCGGCGGCGGGTTCGGTACCGCGGGGTGAACGGCCGAGGCTGTCGTTCACCCAGGAACGGCTGTGGTTCCTCGACCAGCTGATGCCGGGCACCATCGCCTACAACGCCCCCGCCGCCTACCGCCTGCGCGGCCCCCTCGATCACGGCGTCCTGGAGAGGGCGGTCGAGACCGTGGTGGCGCGGCACGAGGTGCTGCGGACGCGGTACGGGGTGGTGGACGGTGAGCCGTACCAGGTGGTGGACGAGGCGGGCGGGTTCGTTCTGGAGGTGGTGGATCTTTCGGGTTCGGCCGATGGGGTGGGTGAGGCTCGGCGGCTGGTGCGGTCGGAGGGGGAGACGCCGTTCGATCTGGCGTCGGGTCCGTTGTTCCGGGCGCGGCTGGTGCGGCTGGGCGTGGACGACCACGTCCTGCTGCTGACCTTCCACCACATCCTCTTCGACGCCTGGTCCCTGGGCACCTTCAAACGCGAGGTCTCGGTGGCGTACGAGGCGTTGTCGCGGGGCGGGGTGCCCGAGCTGGAGGACCTGCCGGTGCAGTACGCCGATTTCGCGGCGTGGCAGCGGGAGTGGCTGTCGGGTGAGGTGCTGGAGCGGCAGATCGATTACTGGCGTGACCGTCTGGAGGGTGCGCCCCCGGCGCTGGAGCTTCCCGCCGACCGGCCGCGCCCGCCGCTGCCGAGTTTCCGCGGCGGCGTGGTGGACTTCGTGATCCCGCCCGATGTGGTGGAGGGCCTGCGGCGGCTGGCGCAGGAGCGCGGCGCGACGCTGTTCATGGTGATGCTGGCGGCCTACCAGGCCCTCCTGGCCCGGTACACCCGCTCGACCGACATCGTCGTCGCGGCCCCGGCGGCGGGCCGCCCCCGCCTCGAACTGGAGAAGCTGATCGGCTTCTTCGTGAACACCCTGCCGTTGCGGACGGATGTGGGGGGTGATCCGACGTTCGGTGAGCTGGTGGATCGGGTGCGTGAGGGGGCGTTGGAGGCGTTCGCGCATCAGGACGTGCCGTTCGAGCGGGTGGTGGAGGAGCTGGCGCCGCCGCGCGACCTGAGCCGCAACCCCGTCATCCAGGTCTGGCTGTACCTCATCGACGGCGACTTCGTCGACCAGGCGGAGGCGCCCCTCGAACTGCCCGGCATCGAGTCCCGGGCGTTCGGGGAGAACATCACCACCACCCGCTTCGACCTGGAGACGCACCTGGTCGCGTCCGCCGACGGCGGCGTGGACGGCAAGCTCGTCTTCGCGGCGGACCTGTTCGATGTGGAGACGATGGAGCGTTTCGCGGGGCATCTGGTGGGGTTGCTGTCGCGGGTGGCGGCCGATCCGGGTGTGGTGGTGTCGCGGGTGGAGGTGATGCCCGAGGACGAGCGGCGGCGGGTGCTGGAGGAGTGGAGCGGCGCGTCGGTTCCCGCTCCGGTTCCGGTGGTGGGTTCGGTGTCGGAGTGGTTCGAGCGGCAGGTGGCCGCGACGCCGGACGCGGTGGCTGTGGTGTGCGGTGAGGAGCGGCTGAGTTTCGCGGAGCTGAACGCGCGTGCGAACCGTTTGGCGTGGTGGTTGCGCGGTCGGGGTGTGGGTGCGGACGACGTGGTGGGTGTGTGCCTGCGTCGTGGTGTGGATCTTCCGGTGGCGGTGCTGGCGGTGGTGAAGGCGGGTGGGGCTTACCTTCCGCTGGACGCCTCGTACCCGGTGGATCGCC
Organism: Actinomadura viridis; assembly: GCF_015751755.1. Classification (GTDB taxonomy): domain Bacteria; phylum Actinomycetota; class Actinomycetes; order Streptosporangiales; family Streptosporangiaceae; genus Spirillospora; species Spirillospora viridis. The sequence goes on along the minus strand of NZ_JADOUA010000001.1, from coordinate 5,093,339 downwards.
TGGCGGGGATGCTGGCCGACGCCGGTGCGGTCATGGTGCTGGGGGAGGAGGCGGTCCGTGACCGCCTTCCCGCAGGCGTCCCGGCGTTCGTCCTGGACGCCGACCGGGACGCCGTCGCCGACTGCCCGGACGCCGACCCGCCACAGCTCGCCGGACCCGAAGATCTCCTGTACGTGTACTTCACCTCCGGATCCACCGGCCGCCCCAAAGGGGTGGCGGTGCCCCACCGTGTCCTCCTCAACGTTCTCGGCTGGCACCGGCGGCTGTACGCCGAGCGCCCCGTCGCCCTCGCGTACTTCCCGTTCACCTCGGACGCGAGCTTCTACGAGATGGCCACCGCCTGGGTCGCCGGCGGCGCCGTCGTCCTCGCGGACGAGGAGGACCAGGTCGATCCCGCGCGGCTGGCCGCCCTGCTCGACCGCCACCGGGTGACCAAGGTGATCATGCCGAACGTGGCGCTCGACCAGCTGCTGGAGCATGCCTGCCAGGACCCGGCCGAGCCGGGCGCCCCGGTGCCCCTCGCCTCGCTTCGCGAGGTGGTCGCCACCGGTGACCGGCTGAAGGTCGGCCCGGCGGCCCGCGCCGTGTTCCGGCGCCTGGAGGGGGTCGTCCTGGACAACCACTACGGCCCCACCGAGGCGCACGCGGTCACCGCGGCCCGGCTGACCGGCGATCCGCGCGCCTGGCCCGCGGTGCCCTCGATCGGGCGGCCGGTGGCCTACGCCCGGGTCCATCTCCTGGACGAGGCGATGAACCCCGTGCCGCCCGGCGTCCCCGGCGAGCTGTACGCGGGCGGGGGCGGGGTGGCGCGCGGCTACGCCGGCCGCCCCGACCTGACCGCCGAGCGGTTCGTGCCGGACCCGTTCTCGGCGGAGCCGGGACGGCGCCTCTACCGGACCGGTGACCTGGCCCGCTGGCGGCCCGACGGCACCCTGGAGTTCCTCGGCCGCATCGACCACCAGGTCAAGATCCGCGGCTACCGCATCGAACCCGGCGAGATCGAGACCGTGCTGCGCGCGCACCCGGCCGTCCGCGAGGCGGTCGCCGTCCCGGCGGAGACGCCCGGCGGCGAACCGAGCATCACCGCCTACGTGATCCCGGCGGGCGCCCCGGCCGGGGACGCCGAGCTGCGCGCGCACCTGCGGGGCCGGCTGCCCGACTACATGATCCCCTCCACGTTCGTGACCCTGTCCTCCTTCCCCCTGACGGTGACCGGGAAGGTGGACCGCAACCGGCTCCCGGCCCCGGGGAGCGAGGCCGGCGGGTTCGCCGCGCCGCGCACCCGGGAGGAACGGGCCGTCGCCGAGGTCTGGGCGGACGTGCTCGGCCGGGACCGCGTCGGCCGTACCGACGACTTCTTCGCGCTCGGCGGCCACTCCCTGCTGGCGACCCGCGTGAACGCTCGGCTCCGGGAGGCGTTCGGCGCCGACCTGCCGCTGCGCGCCCTGTTCGAGAACCGCACGGTGGCGGACCTGGCCCGGGTGCTGCGCGAGGCGGCGCCCTCGGCCGCGGTGCCGCTGCGGTCGGCACGGCGCGGGGAGCGCCCGCGGCTCTCGTTCGGCCAGCAGCGGCTGTGGTTCCTCGACCAGCTGATGCCGGGCAACCTCGCCTACAACATGACGGGCGCCTACCGGTTCCGCGGCTCCCTCGACGCGGCCACCCTCGAACGCGCCCTGGACGCCGTGGTGGCGCGGCATGAGGTGCTGCGGACGCGGTACGGGGTGGTGGACGGTGAGCCGTACCAGGTGGTGGACGAGGCGGGCGGGTTCGTTCTGGAGGTGGTGGATCTTTCGGGTTCGGCCGATGGGGTGGGTGAGGCTCGGCGGCTGGTGCGGTCGGAGGGGGAGACGCCGTTCGATCTGGCGTCGGGTCCGTTGTTCCGGGCGCGGCTGGTGCGGCTGGGCGTGGACGACCACGTCCTGCTGCTGACCTTCCACCACAGCGTGTTCGACGGGTCGTCGATCGAGGTCTTCCACCGGGACCTCTCGACGGCCTACGCGACGCTGTCGCTGGGCGAGACGCCGCCGGGCGGGGTGCCGGAGCTGGAGGACCTGCCGGTGCAGTACGCCGATTTCGCGGCGTGGCAGCGGGAGTGGCTGTCGGGTGAGGTGCTGGAGCGGCAGATCGATTACTGGCGTGACCGTCTGGAGGGTGCGCCCCCGGCGCTGGAGCTTCCCGCCGACCGGCCGCGCCCGCCCCAGCCGAGCTTCCGCGGCGGCGTGGTCCACTTCTCGATCCCGCCGGACGTCGTCCGGGGGCTGCGCCGGGTGGCGCACGAGCGCGGCGCGACGCTGTTCATGGCGATGCTGGCGGCCTACCAGGCCCTCCTGGCCCGCTACAGCCGGTCCACCGACATCGTCGTGGGGTTCCCCACCGCGGGCCGCACGCACTCCGACCTCGAGAAGCTGATCGGCTTCTTCGTCAACTCCCTGCCGTTGCGGACGGATGTGGGGGGTGATCCGACGTTCGGTGAGCTGGTGGATCGGGTGCGTGAGGGGGCGTTGGAGGCGTTCGCGCATCAGGACGTGCCGTTCGAGCGGGTGGTGGAGGAGCTGGCGCCGCCGCGCGACCTGAGCCGCAACCCCGTCATCCAGATGTGGTTCGACCTCTTCACGGTGGGAGGCGGGTTCCGCCTCGGGGACGGGGCGGTGGCCGAGCGCTTCGACCCCGGCGTGATCACCACCCGGTTCGACATGGAACTGCTCATGGAGGACGCGGGAGAGGAGATCGGCGCACGCCTCGTCTACGCCACCGACCTGTTCGATGTGGAGACGATGGAGCGTTTCGCGGGGCATCTGGTGGGGTTGCTGTCGCGGGTGGCGGCCGATCCGGGTGTGGTGGTGTCGCGGGTGGAGGTGATGCCCGAGGACGAGCGGCGGCGGGTGCTGGAGGAGTGGAGCGGCGCGTCGGTTCCCGCTCCGGTTCCGGTGGTGGGTTCGGTGTCGGAGTGGTTCGAGCGGCAGGTGGCCGCGACGCCGGACGCGGTGGCTGTGGTGTGCGGTGAGGAGCGGCTGAGTTTCGCGGAGCTGAACGCGCGTGCGAACCGTTTGGCGTGGTGGTTGCGCGGTCGGGGTGTGGGTGCGGACGACGTGGTGGGTGTGTGCCTGCGTCGTGGTGTGGATCTTCCGGTGGCGGTGCTGGCGGTGGTGAAGGCGGGTGGGGCTTACCTTCCGCTGGACGCCTCGTACCCGGTGGATCGCCTGGCGGGGATGCTGGCCGACGCCGGTGCGGTCATGGTGCTGGGGGAGGAGGCGGTCCGTGACCGCCTTCCCGCAGGCGTCCCGGCGTTCGTCCTGGACGCCGACCGGGACGCCGTCGCCGACTGCCCGGACGCCGACCCGCCACAGCTCGCCGGACCCGAAGATCTCCTGTACGTGTACTTCACCTCCGGATCCACCGGCCGCCCCAAAGGCGTGGCGCTGCCCCACCGCGCCCTCCTCAACGTCTTCGCCTGGCAGCTCCAGCGCAGCCCGGACCCCGTTCCCACGCTGCAGTACGCGCCCGCCAACTTCGACATCTCCTTCCAGGAGACGTTCGACACCTGGCTGGCCGGCGGCCCGCTGGTCCTCGTCGACGAGGACACCAGGGCCGACCCCGAACGGCTGACGGCCATGATGGGCGAGGCCGGCGTCCGGCGGCTGCACTGCCCGCCGATGGTGCTGGACCAGCTCGCCCAGGCGGTCGCGGCGGGCGCCCCGGAGCCACCGCTGACCGAGGTCATCACGGCCGGAGAGGAGCTCCAGCTCACCCCAGAGATCAGGGAGCTGCTGGAACGGCGCGCGCGTGCCGGGGCCCCGATCACGATCGACAACCAGTACGGCCCGACCGAGGCGCACATCGTCACCGCCGCCAGGCTCGACGGCGATCCGGCGGAGTGGCCGGACCTGCCGTCCATCGGCTCGCCGGTGCCGGGCACCGCCGTCCACCTGCTCGACGAGAGTTTCCGCCCGGTGCCGACCGGCGTCCCCGGCGAGCTGTGCGCCGCCGGTCCCCAGCTCGCGTACGGCTACCTCGGACGCCCGGAGCTGACCGCTGACCGGTTCGTGCCGGACCCGTTCTCGGCGGAGCCGGGGCGGCGCCTCTACCGGACCGGTGACCTGGCCCGCCGGCGGCCCGACGGCACCCTGGAGTTCCTCGGCCGCATCGACCACCAGGTCAAGATCCGCGGCTACCGCATCGAACCCGGCGAGATCGAGGCCGCGCTGACCGCGCACCCGCTCGTCGAGGAGGCGGTCGTGATCCCGGTCCGGGCCGGGGGAGACCGCAGGCTGGCCGCCTACCTCGTCCCCGCGGCGGGCGCCGATCCCCGCCCGGCCGACCTGCGCGTCCGGCTCAAGCGGAGCCTGCCCGAGTACATGATCCCGGCGCACTTCGTGAACGTCCCGGCGATCCCCCTCACCGGCAACGGCAAGCTCGACCGCGCCGCCCTGCCCGATCCGTTCGAGGCCGGGGCGCCCGCCGCGCGGACCGCGCCGCGCACCGGGACCGAACGGCTGGTGCACGACCTGTGGGCGGGGCTGCTGGGCGGCGAGGAGATCGGCGTCGACCAGGACTTCTTCGACCTGGGCGGCCACTCCCTGCTGGCCACCCGGATCATCACCCGGATCCGCCGCGACCACGGCGTCGAGCTGCCGCTGCGCGCCCTCTTCGAGCACCGCACGATCGAGGACCTGGCGCGGGTGATCGACGCCGCGCGCGCTCAGGGCACGCCCGGCGCCCACGACCCCGCCGGGGCCCTCGGCCACGGTCCCGGTGAACCCGGCCCGGACGCCCACCCCATGCTCACCGCGCGGCTGGACGAGGACCTCACGTTCGGCGGCGGGAACGGGCACGCGCCGGCCGCGGGGCCCGCCCCCGCGCACGTCCTCCTCACCGGCGCCACCGGCTTCCTCGGCGCCCACCTGCTCCGCGAGCTGCTCGACCGGTCCGCGGCGACGGTCACCTGCCTGGTCCGGGCGGGCGGCGAGGTCCAGGCGCGGGAGCGGATCCTGGCCCGCCTGCGCGACGCGGGCCGGTGGGACGGCTCCCACGGCGAGCGCGTCCGGTGCCTGGCGGGCGACCTGTCCGCGCCCGATCTCGGGCTGGACGCCGTGGCGTACCGGCGGCTCGCGGCGGAGGTCGGCGCGATCTACCACTGCGGCGCGGAGGTCAGCGCGCTGAAGACCTACGACCAGCTCGAGCCGGTCAACGTCGGCGGCGTCCGGGGCCTGCTGCGGCTCGCCTCCCGGGGCGACGGCGTGCGGTTCCACTTCGTGTCGACCGTGAGCGTCGCCCCCCTCGCCGCCGACGGCACGGGCTGGGCGGAGCGCTGGCCGGACGGCGGGCGCGAGATCGCCGACAGCCCCGACGTCGTCCGGGCGTCCAACGGCTACGTCCAGACCAAGTGGGTCGCCGAGCGGCTGGTCGCCGAGGCCCGCGCGCGGGGCCTGGCCGCCTCCATCTACCGCCCGGCCCGGGTCACCGGCGACAGCCGCGGCGGACCCGCGGGCCAGGGCGCCTCCGGGGTGCGGGACGGCGCGGACGACGCGCTGGCGCACTTCGTGCGCGGCTGCGTCGAGGCCGGGGTGGCGCCCGCCGAGGACATGACGGACCTGTGGACGCCGGTCGACCAGGCCGCCGCCATGATCGTCGCGCTGTCGCTGCGTCCCGGCACCGCGGGCCGGGTCTTCAACCTGCCCGCCGACCAGGTCCGGCTCTCGGCCGTCTGGGACCACCTGGCGGCGGCCGGGCACCGGCTCCGCCGGGTGGACTACGAGGAATGGCGCCGCGCCGTCCGCGCCGCGGGACCCGCCAACCCCGCCTTCTGGATCGCGGAGGTCCCCGTCCGGCAGGCCGGGGCCGCGACGGAGGAGGGCAGGGGCCGGGTGATCGGGCGCGGCCTGCCGGTCCACTGGGACGGGGCCGCCCGGGCCGCCGCGCCCGCCGGGCTGGACGCCCCGCGGGTGCCCGGGGCACTGATCCGCCGCTACATCGACGACCTGATGGCGCGCGCACTGACCTCCTGACCCTCCGGCGGGACCCGGCGGCGTGCGGACGGCCGGCGCGCCGGGCCCGGCGGCATCCGGCAGGCAACCGAGCGGAGAGGCGAGATGGGAAGACTCAGGATCATCAACGGCGACGAGGTCCGGCGGCTGCTGACCGTCGAGGACGTCCGTCCCGCCCTGGCCGACGCGATGGCGCGGTTCAGCGGCGGCGAGACCTACCAGCACCCCCGCATCACCGTCGACCCTCCCCAGTTCGACGGCATGGCGCTGCTGATGCCCGCCGCGTCCGCCGGCGGCCGGACGCTGGGGTTCAAGCTCCTCAGCATGTTCGACCGCAGCGTCGAACGCGGCCTGCCCAGCGTCCAGGGCCTGGTCATCCTGCTCGACGCCGTGTACGGGGAACCTCTGGCGATCATCGACGGGACGGTGGTGACGGAGATCCGCACCGCCGCGGTCACCGCCGAGGCCACCGACCGGCTGGCCCGCGCCGACGCCGTGACCATGGGGGTCATCGGGGCCGGGGTGCAGGCCCGCGGACATCTCGAGGCCCTGGCGGAGGTACGGCCGTGGAAGACGGTCCGGCTGTGGAGCCGGACCGCCGAACGCGCCCGGCTGCTCGCCGAATGGGGACGGGACCGGGGGATCCCGGTGCAGGTCGTGGACTCGGCACGGGAGGCCGCCGCCGACGCCGACGTCGTGTGCACCGCCACCTCGGACTGCTCGCCCGTCCTGGCCGACGGCGACGTCGCCGAGAACGGCGCGCACATCAACGCGATCGGCGCGTTCGGCCCCGAATGCCGGGAGCTGCCGACCGAGCTGGTCGCCCGGTCCACCATCGTCGTCGACAGCCGCGAGGCGGTGCTGCGCGAGTCCGGCGACCTGCTGATCCCCATGCGGGAGGGCGCGATCGGGGAGTCGGCGATCGCCGCCGAGCTGGGCGAGGTCATCGCCGGCCGCCATCCCGGCCGGACCGGCGACGGGGAGACGACCCTGTTCGAGACGCTCGGCCTGCCCATCCAGGACGTCGTCGCCTGCGACCTGGTCTACGAACGCGCCGTCGAACGGGGCGTCGGCCAGGAGATCGCCTTCCCATGACGCGGGAGGCCGCCCGGGGCCGGGCCTTCCGCGGGCTGGCCGGCCCGGCGCCCGGCGGCCGGCCGCGGCTGTTCTGCGTGCCCTACGCGGGCGGGGGCGAGAACGCCTTCGACAGCTGGACGCCGCTGGTCGCCGGCCACTTCGACGTGCACGTCGCGCGGCTTCCCGGGCGCGGGGGCCGCTTCGGCGAGCCGTTCCCGGAGAGCCTGCGCGCCCTCGTCCGGGACCTCGCCGCGGAGATGGCGCCCCACCTGGGGGAGGAGGCGATCCTCTTCGGGCACAGCATGGGCGCGACGATCGCGCTGGAACTGGCCAGGGAACTGAGGTACGCCCACGGCGCCCGCCTCGGCCGCCTGGTCGTCTCGGGCCGCCCCGCCCCCGGAACCCGCCGCCGGCGGCTGCACGAGCTGGACGACGAGGAGCTGGCCGCCGTCATGCGCGCGCTCGGCGGCACCCATCCCGAGGTGCTGGGGCAACCCGAGCTGTGGGAGGTGCTGGCCCCGATCCTGCGCGGCGACCTGCGGCTGATCGAGACCCACGAGGTCGCCGAGGGCCCGCCGCTGGACTGCCCGGTGGCCGCCTACGGCGCGGTGCACGACCCCGACACCACGCCGCCGCTCCTGGAGGGCTGGGCGCGGGTCGGCACCGGCCCGTTCAGCACGCGGATCTTCCCCGGCGGCCACTTCTACTTCAGGACCCATCCCGAGGCGCTGGCGACCGAGCTGCTGACCCGGTTCGCCCCGCGCCCTTCCTGAGACGGTTCCCGACGACACGAGCATCCGACGCGCCCCCGGGCGCGGGGAGGTGGACATGGCACTCCCGGTTCGCCCGCTGGGCCGTTCCGGCATGCGGATCACCCCGGTGGGACTGGGCACCTGGGCCTTCGGCGGCAGCGGCTGGCCCCAGTCGTGGGGCCGCCAGGAGGACGCGGACTCCATCGCGACGATCAGGCACGCCGTCGACCAGGGGATCAACTGGATCGACACGGCCCCCGTGTACGGCTTCGGGCACGCCGAGAAGGTGGTGGGCCGGGCCCTGGCGGGCCTTCCCGAGAACGACCGGCCCTACGTCTTCACCAAGTGCGGTGTCGTGTGGGACGGCCGGGCCGGCGCCGAACCGCTGGTGGGGAACCCGCGCAGCATCCGGCGGGAGGTCGAGGACTCGCTGCGCAGGCTCGGGGTCGACCGCATCGACCTGTGCCAGATGCACTGGCCCGCCCGCGACGGCACCCGGCTGGAGGAGTACTGGCGGACGCTGGCCGACCTGCGCGCCGAGGGGAAGATCCGCGCCGCCGGGGTGTCCAACCACACCGCCGCCCACCTGGAGTCCATGGAGGCGATCGGGCACGTCGACTCGCTCCAGCCGGCCTTCTCCCTGCTGCGCCGCCAGTCCGCCGCCGACATCGCCTGGTGCGCGGGCAACGGCACCGGCGTCATCGTCTACAGCCCGCTGCAGTCGGGGCTGCTGTCGGGCCGGTTCAGCCCGGAACGGGCCGCGTCCCTCACCGCCGAGGACTGGCGCTCCCGGGACCCCGACTTCCGGATGCCGCGCCTGGCCCGCAACCTGGCCCTGGTCGACGCGCTCCGGCCGATCGCGCGCCGCCGCGGGGCCGGGCTCGCCGCGGTGGCGGTCGCCTGGACGCTGGCGTGGCCCGGCACCACCGGGGCGATCGTCGGCGCGCGCCGTCCGGGCCAGCTCGCCGACTGGCTGCCGGCCGCGACGCTGCGGCTGGACGATGAGGAGCTCACCGAGATCGCCGCGGCGATCGACCGTACCGGCGCGGGCGAGGGACCGGTCCGCCCGCACGGCACGCCACGTCCCTCCGGCCGGTGATAGCGCCTCGATAGCGGCACGACATGCGTACTCGGAAATATGGACGTGGTGACGTTATTCGCGGGATGAGCGAAGCGACCGCTGCGATCACGGAATCGCGGTCCGCCGAGTGCCCGGATGGCCTCTCGACGGCAGCGGAGAGCGATCTGCCCCGCCATGCCTGGGAGGGCCGAGAATGACTTTGCGCGTGGTGGCCGTCGCGCCTCCCGGAATGCCGGAGGGCGGCCTCGGGGAACACACCCTGAAAAGCGTCGACCCCGCGAGTCTCTTCAACGCCTGCCGGGTCGCCGCGGAACGCGCCGAACGGGGAATCGGGGCATGGGCCGATTCCAATTGGGCGGTGTCGCGGCACGCGCGCCGGGAATGCCTGCTCCTCATGCACAGCCTGCGCGAGGACCTTCCCGCGTTCGAGTCGCTGCTGGAACGGGAGCGGCCCGATCTGCTGCTGATCGGGGCGATGACCGTCTGCCTGCCGGGCGCCGTGGCGTGCGCGGCCCGCGCCAAGGAGATCCTCGGCCCGGAGGTCGTGGTCGTGCTCGGCGGCCGGCACCCGTCGGAGTCGATCTACCCGGTGCAGGGCGCGGTCGCCCATCACCCGTCCTCGCCCGTCCGGCTCATGGCCGAGGGGTACGTCCCGCCGGTGTTCGACCTGGTGGTCTCCGGGGAGGCCGAGCACCTGATCGCCGAGCTGGGCGAGGTGCTCGCCGCGCCGGACGGCGGGGGCACGGCCCGGGACCGCCTGGCCGGCGGCCTCGACCGGCTCGCCCGCGCCCCCGGGCGCTGGATCGCCAGCCGCCACGACGGGGGGCGGATCGAGAACCTCGCCGGCGGCGGCCCCGACCTGGCCCGCGACCTGCTGCCCCCGCCCGCCGCGCTCTTCGGGGTCCGCACCGCGTTCGACGTGTTCGGCGGCCGGCTGACCGGGCACGTGTTCAGCGACGCGGGGAACGGCTGCGTGTTCGACTGCGACTTCTGCAGCGAACGCCGGTCGGTCACCGGCGGGCTGGCGCAGCCCTCCACCGGCGCCGACCGGCTGATGCGGCAGCTGCGCGCCGTCGCCGACGTCGTCGCGGAGGACGCCCCGCACCGCGGCGCCAGCGCGTTCGTGGAGGACTCGACCCTGCTCGGCGGCGCCCCCCGGCAGATCGAGCGGCTGGTGCGGATGCTGGCCGCCGCCGACCTGGACCTGCGCTTCGGCGGGCAGCTGACGATCGACCAGATCTCCCGCCGGATGGACCTGGTCAAGAGCCTGGCCGGGGTCGGGCTCGATTATGTCTTCATCGGGGTGGAGACGCTCGACCCCGCCCTTATCGGCGGGATGAACAAGGACCGGCGCGCCCAGGTGGGGCACTGGATGGGACGTACCGAGAATGCCATCGCCGCGCTCGCCGACAACGGCGTTCGTTCGGGCGCCGCCGTCCTGTTCGGATTGGGCGAGCGGCAGGAGCACCGATTGGCGTTGCTGGAAGAACTCGCCCGCTGGCGGCGGATTCATGGGTCGCCCGACCCGATAAGCCTCAACTGGGCGACGCAGCATCCGCTGCGCGACCCTGCGGTAGGGTACCGCTACCACGAATGGTCGGTGCCGGCCGGAGAATGGACGCGTGCTTTCGCCGATTTCGGTGAGGCGTCGGTCAATTATCCGCTCCGCGGAGTCGCGCCCCCGGTCCTGGGTGAGGTCCGGGAGGTCCGCGCCGCGTTCCAGGAGCTGCTGGTCACCGGCGAGCGGGCGACGGTGAACCGGTGAACGGGCGGTGACGGATGGGCCAGGACCTCATGATCACGATCGACCCCGCGCTGCGGGCGGCGGCGCCCCGGCTGCGGCTGGGGGTGATCACCGGACGGGTCGGTGCGGCGGCGCCCGCTGCCTCCTCCGGGAACGCGGCCGGGAACGCGTCCGGGGCACCGCCCGGGGACTCCTCGGGGGACCGGCCGGGCGGAGCGTCCGCCGGGGCGCTCGACGCCGCGGTCGAACGGGAGGTCGCCCGGGTGACCGCCGAGCTGGAGCTGGGCGAGGTCGCCGCCGCCCCCGAGCCGGCCGCGCTGCGCCGCGCCTACCGTGCCCTCGGCCGCGACCCGCAGCGCTACCGCGGTTCGGCCGAGGCCCTGCTGCGCCGGGTGCTGCGCGGCCAGGGGCTCTACCGGATCAACCCGGTCGTCGACGTCAACAACCTCGTCTCCCTCCGTTCCACCTGCGCGGTCGGCACCTACGACCTGGACGCGGTCGAGGGGGACGTCACCTTCCGGCCCGGCGGCGAGGAGTCCTACCAGGCGATCGGCAAGGGCGCGCTGAAACTGGCCGGGCTGCCCGTCTTCGCCGACGCGCGCGGCCCGTTCGGATCTCCGACCAGCGACTCCGAGCGCACGATGATCCGGCCCGGGACCGAACGGATCGTGATGGTCGTCATCGCGTTCGCGGGCGGCGACCCGTGGCCGCGGTGGCGGGACTTCGCGGTGGCGGCCCTGCGGGAGTTCGCCGGCGGGCGCGACCTGGAGACCTCCCTGGTGACCTGACGGCGGCGACGAGCGACGAGGGAGCTGGACGCATGACCCATGACTTCTACGCCGGAGGCGCGGGCGACAGGCTGGTCGACCCTGACCTGTACCCACCGCGCATCCACGAGCTCGTCGGCGAGGAGGCCGCCCTGCTCGACGCGCTGCCGCCCGGTCTCGGCCGCCTGGTCGAGGTGGGCAGCATGGAGGGGCTCCACCTCGACTGGGCCGTGGCCCGCCGCACCGGCTACCTCGGCCTGGACATCGTCGAACGCTACGTCCGGGCGGGGCGGCGCCGGATCGCCGATCTGGGACTGCCGCCCGCCCGCTACGGCTTCCGGCTCTGCGGCGCCGAGCACATCGCCCGGCTCGGCCTGTCGTCCGAAGGCGGCGATCTGGCGTTCTTCCCGTTCAACAGCTTCGGCAACATCACCGACCTGGCGGGCGCGGTGAACGGCCTGGCCGCCGCCCGCCTGCCGTTCGTCATCAGCTCCTACCAGGTGTCGGCGGAGGCGACCCGGCACCGCGAGGAGTACTACCGGGCCTGCCGCTACCGGGACGTCGCCGTCGAACGGGACGACCGCGGCGTGCGGTTCACCTCGCCGGACGGGCTCGACACCATCGCCTACGACCCGGGGTTCCTGGTGGAGGTCTTCGCAGCCCGCGGGGTCGAGGTGCGGCCCGTGGAGTTCGCGGAGATCGGGCTGGCGTACTGCACCCCCGGCCTCGCCGAGCCCCTGCGGGCCGCCGCCGGCCTGCCGGAGAGCACCGTCCGGACCGGTCCCTCCCACGAGGCATGAACCTCCTCGTCACCGGCGCGGCCGGCTTCATCGGCTCCACCTACGTGCGGGGGCTGCTCGCTCCGGAGGCCGCCCGCGCGCCCGGCGCCCCCTCCAGGATCATCGTGCTGGACAAGCTCACCTACGCCGGGACCCTCGGCAACCTCGACCTCACCCACCCCCGGCTGGAGTTCGTCCGGGGCGACATCTGCGACGCCGGTCTCGTCGACCGGGTGATGGCCCGGGCCGACCAGGTGGTGCACTTCGCCGCCGAGTCCCACGTCGACCGTTCCATCGCGGGCGGCGACGCCTTCGTGCGCACCAACGTGGTGGGCACGCAGCGCCTGCTGGACGCGGCGCTGCGGCACGGCACGGCGCCGTTCGTGCACGTCTCGACCGACGAGGTGTACGGATCGATCGACGGCGGCGCCTGGCCCGAGGACCACCCGCTGGCCCCCACCTCCCCGTACGCGGCGTCCAAGGCGTCCTCGGACCTGCTCGCCCTGGCCTGCCACCGCACCCACGGGCTCGACGTCCGGATCAGCCGGTCCTCCAACAACTACGGCCCCCGGCAGTTCCCGGAGAAGCTCATCCCGCTGTTCGTCACCAACCTGCTGGACGGCGCGAAGGTGCCGGTGTACGGCGACGGGCTGAACGTGCGCGACTGGCTCCACGTCGAGGACCACTGCCGCGGGGTCGACCTGGTGCGGACCCGCGGACGTGCCGGTGAGGTCTACAACATCGGCGGCGGCGTCGAGCTGACCAACCTGGACCTCACCCGGCGGCTCCTCGACCTGTGCGGGGCGGATGAGAGCAGCGTCGAGTTCGTCCGGGACCGCGCGGGGCACGACCTGCGCTACCGGGTCGACTGGAGCAAGGCCGCCGCCGAACTCGGCTACCGGCCCCGCCAGGACTTCGAGCGGGGGCTGGCCGCGACCGTCGCCTGGTACCGCCGCAACCGCTACTGGTGGGAGCCGCTCAAGCGGCGCGCCGCCCTGGCCGGCGACCTCTCCCAGCCGGTCCCGGGCTGAGGAGGCGGGTCGCCGTCCGGCGGCGGCGCCGTCAGCGGGGGCGGTTCTCCTCGGTCAGCCGCTCCAGCAGCGGGACGATGTCCGCGGGGGTGGGCCGGCCGAGAAGCTCGGTGCGCAGGCGGGCCGCGTTCGCGGCGAACGACGGCTCCTCCAGCACCCGCACCAGCATGTCCCGTACGCCGGCCGCGGTCAGGCCCTCCGGGGCGCGGGCCAGCCCGGCACCGGTCTGGTGAAGCTTGTCCGCCTTCGGAATGTTGTCCCAGAGGTCGGTGGGGATCACGATCTGCGGCACGCCGTGGACGAGCGCGCTCTGCAGGGTGCCGAAGCCGCCGTGGTGGATGATCGCCGAGCAGGTGGGGAGCAGCTCGTTGAGCGGGACGAACCCGGCCGTGCGCACGTTGCCGGGCACGTGCCGGACGTCGGCGAGCTGGTCCTCGTTGAGCGTGGCCACCACTTCCACGTCCAGCTCCGCCACCGCCTCCAGCAGGTCGCCCACCGACACCTGGTCCTCGCCCACGATCTCGCGGAGCGAGACCCCGAGCGTGAGGCAGACGCGGGGGCGCTTGGGCGGTTCGCGGAGCCAGCCGGGGACGGTGGCCGGTCCGTTGTAGGGGACGTGCCGCACCGGCACGTACTGCAGGTCGACCGGGAGCCGCATCGAGGCCGGCATCGGGTCGATGGTCCACTGCCCGACGACCATCTCCTCGTCGAACGGGCCGCAGCCGAACCGGTCCAGGGTCCAGCCGAGCCATTCCTCCAGCGGATCCTCGCGCAGTTCCGGCGGGCGGCTCTCCAGCGCCGGGCGGTACTCCTGCCGCAGCGCGCCGACCAGGTCGAGCCCGACCAGCAGCCGGGCGTGCGCGGCACCGCTCGCCCGCGCCGCCACCGCGCCGCCGAACGTGACCGTGTCCCAGACGACCAGGTCGGGACGCCAGTCACGGGCGAAGTCGACGAGGTCGTCCACCATCGACACGGGGGAGTAGTACTGGAAGAGCAGCGAGGTCCAGCCGATCAGCGTGTCCCGCATGTAGTCGGGGGTGAGCCTCTCGGGACGCACCTCACCGATCCGCAGCTCCTTCGTCCACGACCCCCACGTGAGCATCCGCTCGCGGCGCCCGGCCCGTTCCTCCCGCTCCATGAAGGCGGCCATCTTGGTCTCGCGGTCCAGCAACGCGCCGACCGGCACGGCGGTCAGCCCGGACCGGGTGATGTCGTCGGTCAGATCGGGCGGGGCCGCCACGCGCACCTCATGCCCGGCCGACCGCAGCGCCCACGCCACCGGGGTCTGCACGAACGCGTGGGCCTTGGCGCCGACCGATGTGAACAGGATTCGCATGAGGGACGTCTCTCCAATGCGGGAGCCCTTCCGGATGGCATCGTCACGCTAACCCGGCCCGCTATAACGCCCTTGCACGTTCGCTATAGCGCGCCGTTCCCGCCGCCCGTGCCGGGTTGACCGGGCTTCCGCCGATGCTTGAGCGCGGCACCGGATGATCGTTGACGGCGGAGGGGCCGCCCGCGCCGCCATCATCCGGCCGGCGGCGGGAAGGGTTTCCGGGAGGGGCACCATGACGAAGCGGGCGACCGATCTCTACCTCGACCTCGTGAAGAGGGCCGTCACCAATTCCATCTACCGGGATCCGCACATCGATCCGCAGCACTACTACGAGCTGGCGATGGAGGCGGGCGCCGACGCAGGGGGGCTGACCGCCGACGACCCCCGGCTGTGGCGGCCCTACAGCGAGGAGGAGCGGCGGCAGGGCCGCTGCTGGCCGCGCGACGCGCACACCATGGTCGGCAGGGAACGGCTGGACCACCTCCAGGAATGCATGGAGCGGGTGATCGCCGAGGGCGTGCCGGGCGACGTGATGGAGACGGGCGTCTGGCGCGGGGGCGTGTGCGTGTTCATGCGCGCGGTGCTCAGCGCGTACGGGATCACCGACCGCGCCGTCTGGGTGGCCGACTCCTTCAGCGGGCTGCCCGAACCCGACGTGGAGCGTTTCCCCGAGGATCGCCGGGTGGGCAGCGTGGGCTGGGTCAACGGCGTGGTCGGCGTGCCGCTGGAGCAGGTCCGGGAGAACTTCCGGCGCTACGGCCTGCTGGACGGCCAGGTGCGGTTCGTCGAGGGCAGGTTCGGCGACTCGCTGCCCGCCGCCCCGGTCGAGCGCCTGGCCGTGCTGCGCCTCGACGGCGACCTCTACGAGTCCACCTACGACGCCCTGGAACACCTCCACCCGAAGGTGTCGCCGGGCGGGTTCGTGATCGTGGACGACTACCACGCCTGGGACGTGTGCGCGAAGGCCGTCCACGACTACCGGCGGGCCCACGGGATCGACGACCCGATCGTCGACATCGACTGGTCCGGCGTCTACTGGAGGAAGTCGTCGTAGGACGCGGGCAGGACGCCGGGCAGGGGCGGGGCAGGAGGCGGGGCAGGAGGCGGGCGAGGCGCGGGGCAGGACACGGCAGCGGCGGGTGCTGGACGGTGCAGCCGCGATGGCCGCGATAGCCGCGTGACAGCGCGGGCCCGGACCATGCTCTGCATGGAGTTCCGGGTGCTCGGGCCGGTCGAGATCGTCGACGGCGGGGCCAACGTCGTCCCGACGGCCCTCAAACCGCGCCAGGTCATCTCGCTGCTCATCCTGCGCCGCGACTCGGTCGTGTCCACCGCCGAGCTGATCGACGAGCTCTGGGACGGGGACCCGCCGGCCAACGCCGTCACGACCCTCCAGACCTACGTCTACAAGCTGCGGCAGGCGCTGTCCGGGCGGGGCTCCGGTGACGTCCTGGTGACCCGTCCGGGCGGGTACATGCTCGCGGCCTCCCGGAACGCCACCGTCGATCTCGACCGGTTCGAGGGCGGGACGGCCGAGGGCCGGGCGCTGCTGGAGGGCGGCGAACCGCGCCGCGCGGCGGGGGTGCTGCGCGGGGCGCTGGAGCTGTGGCGCGGCCCCGCCCTCGTCGACGTCGCGCCGGGCAGGCTCCTGACCTCGTACGTCACCGGGCTGGAGGAGCTGCGGTCGCAGGCGCTCGAACTGCGGATCCAGGCCGACCTGCGGCTGGGCCGGCACCGCGAGCTGGTCGGCGAGCTGAAGTCGCTGGTGCTCACCCACAC
Source organism: Actinomadura viridis (assembly GCF_015751755.1). Taxonomy (GTDB): domain Bacteria; phylum Actinomycetota; class Actinomycetes; order Streptosporangiales; family Streptosporangiaceae; genus Spirillospora; species Spirillospora viridis. The sequence goes on along the minus strand of NZ_JADOUA010000001.1, from coordinate 5,077,009 downwards.
GCTGCACGAGCACCTCCACGCCCTGCTCATGATCGCCCTCGACCGTTCCGGGCGCCGCCACGAGGCCCTCGGCGTCTACCGGACGCTGCGAGAGAACATGATCGAGCAACTCGGGCTGGAGCCGGGGCAGGACATCAGGCATCTGCACCAGCGGCTGCTGTCCGATACCCGACCGCCCGGCCCGGCCGAACCCGCCGGGTCCGCCGTACCGGCCGCGGCCGTCGTTCCGGCACGGCCCTCCCCACCGCCCGTCCCGGCCCGTGCCCGCCAGGAGGCGGGGGAACCGGGCGGCGCGGCGGGCGCGCAGCCGGTCCGTCCGGCGCAGCTTCCCGCGGACCTCGCCGACTTCACCGGCCGTACGGCGATCGTCCGGGAGGTCACCGGCCTGCTCGGGCCGGCGGCGGGCGCGCGCCCGGCCGCGACCCCCGTCATCGTGATCACCGGGATGCCCGGTGCGGGGAAGACCGCGCTGGCCGTGCGGCTCGGGCACCTGCTCAAGCCCGCACTGGACGGCGGGCAGCTGTACGCGGAGCTGCGCGGGTCGGCGGGCGGCGGGCCTGGCGCGGCGGAGGTGCTGGGCGGTTTCCTGCGCGACCTGGGGGTCCCCGACTCCCGGATACCCGGTGGCCTGGAGGCGCGCGGCAGGCTCTTCCGCTCGGTCGCCGCCGGTCGCCGCCTTCTGGTGCTCCTGGACGACGCGGCGACGGCGGCCGAGGTCCGGGCGCTGCTGCCCGGGGACCCCGGCTGCGTCGTGCTCGTCACCAGCCGGCGCGGCCTGCACGGCTTGGGCGGCGCCCGCAGGATCGGCGTCGGCCCGCTCGAACCCGCCGAGAGCGTCGAGCTGCTCGCCCGGATCATCGGCCCCGCCCGGCCGCGGCGGGAACCGGCGGCGGCGGACCGGCTCGCCGAGCTGTGCGGCGGGCTGCCGACCGCGCTGAGGTGCGTCGGCGGGCGGCTGGCGATGATGCCGGGCCGTTCGCTGGCGGCCATGGCCGGCCTGCTGGAGGAGTCGCCGCGGCCGCTCGACGAGCTGCGCCTGGAGGACCTGGACGTGCGCGGCCTCTACGACTCCGCCTACGCCGCGCTCGACCGGGAGGACCAGGCGCTCTTCCGGCTTCTGGCGATGCTGCCGAACGCCGCGTTCACAGCGGGGGAGGCGGTCGAGGTCCTCGGCGGCGAGGCCAGGACCGTGGAGCGGGCACTGGAACGGCTGGTCGGCGCCCACCTGCTGGCCGCCGGAGACGGTCCCGGCGACCCGCCTCCCGGCGACCCGCCTCCCGGTGTGCCCGACGGCGCGCCGGGGGAGGGGCCGGGGGACACGGTCCGCTACGCCTTCTCCCGGCCGGCCTGGGTGTACGCCAGGGAACGCCTCGCCCTTTCCCTGAGCCGGCCGGGACACGGACGCCCGCGGCTCCCGCCCATCGTCGACGGGATCGTGTTCCCGACCGGCCCCGGGCCCCGCTGAACGGACCCGGCCGCGGTCTCACTCCGCGGTCGCTCCGAACCCTCGCAGCCAGCCGGGCAGGCTCTCCTCCCCGTTCGTCCCCTTCTCGATGAAGGCCACGTTGTGGTAAGCGTGCACGCCGACCACCGTGGCCTGGACGGTGTTGGGCGGCTCCTCCGCCCGTTCCGGGTCCTCCCAGCGATGCTCCCGGAAGTGCAGGTCGTCCACGAGGCGCTTGACCAGGCCCACCGAGGTGTGCGGCGCCGCCTGCTCCCCCGGCGTACCGCCGAAGGTCGCCCAGTAGGCGGTCTGCAGGTCCTCGATCACGTAGAGCCCGCCGTCGCGCAGCAGCGGGAACAGCGTGTGGAACGAGGTGTGGACGTGCTCGTTGAGGTGGCTCCCGTCGTCGATGACGATGTCGAACGGGCCGTGCTCGGCCACGATCCCGGCGAGCGTCCCGGGGTCGCCCTGGTCGCCGACCAGCGCCCGCATCCGGGGCGCGTCGAGCCGGGTCTTGTCGTACAGGTCGAGGCCGAAGACCAGGCCGCGCCGGAAGTAGCGCTTCCACATCCGGAGCGATCCGCCGCCGGCCTCCTGGTCGTAGCCGCCGATCCCGATCTCCAGCACCCGCACCGACCGCTCCCGGTACGGCGCGAAGTGCCGGTCATAGTGCGGCGTGTACCAGTGGAAGCTGGCCCATTTGTCCGACCCGTAGCGGACCGACAGCGCGTCCAGGTCCGGGAGGCGCGGGGACAGCCCGGTCATGACCGTGTGGGTGGCCTCGGTCACCAGCGGGGTCAGCGCGGCCATCTCGGCCATGTCCTTCGGGGCGGTGGCGAGGAAGGCGTTGGTGAGGTCACCGTGGCCCCGGTGCGCGGACTCCGGCCCGAACAGGCGGCGCACGACGTCCGTGACGGTCAGCCGCAGCCGGCTCATCTCCACCGGCCGGCCCCCGTCCCTCTCCCCGGCCCCGTCTTCGTCCGCGTCTCCGCCGTGGCCTCGGTCCTCGCCGCCCGTGGCGGGACCCGGCTCTCCGACCACGGTGACGGGCGCGTCCCGGACGACCCGGAACAGCACCCGGCGGCTCTCGCCCGCGTGGGCCAGCTCCAGGGACACATGGACGGGCCGGGCGTTCACCGGCGGGTCGCAGCGGAAGGCGATCTCGCCGGCGAGGACGCCGGCGACCGCGTCGAGCCCGACGTCCTTGATCAGCTCGGCGATCTCCTCGTCGCCGGCGGCCCCGGCCCGGAGCAGGCGTTCCACTGTCTCGCCCATGCGGAAGAACCCCTTTCGGCTCGGCTGCCGGAAGCCTATGTGCCTGTTCTCGCCCCCGGCTCAAGCATTTCTACAGACCCGCTGGAACGGCTGCACGCCGCTGCGACCGTTCCACAATTCCCGGTGAATAGCATCGTGGCCGGTGCGCGCCCGCCAGCGTGCGCCGACCGATCGGACAGGGGCGTTGGAAATGGGCGCAGGGAAGTCCATGAAAGGGATCGTGCTGGCCGGCGGATCGGGCAGCCGGCTCCATCCGGTGACCCTCGCGGTCAGCAAGCAGCTGCTGCCGGTGGGCGACAAGCCGATGGTCTACTACCCGCTCTCGGTGCTCATGCTCGCCGGGATCAGGGACATCCTCATCATCTCGACACCGGCGGAACTGCCCCGCTTCCGGCGGCTGTTCGGCGACGGGTCGGGGCTCGGCCTGCGCATCGGGTACGCCGAGCAGCACCGCCCCGGAGGGATCGCCGAGGCCCTCCTCATCGGCGCCGCGTTCATCGGCGGCGACCCGGTCGCGCTGGTGCTGGGCGACAACGTCTTCCACGGCACCTCCTTCTCCGCCCTGCTCCAGCGGGAGTGCGCCGACCTGCGCGGATGCGTGCTGTTCGGGTACCGGGTCGGCGACCCGGAGCGCTACGGCGTCGCCGAGGTGGACGCGGCCGGGCGGCTGCTGTCCCTGGAGGAGAAGCCCTCCCGCCCCCGGTCCGACCGCGCCGTCACCGGCCTGTACCTGTACGACGGCGACGCGGTCGGCATCGCGAGGGGCCTGCGTCCCTCGGCCCGCGGCGAACTGGAGATCACCGACCTGAACCGGGTCTACCTGGAACGCGGCGCCGCCCGGATGGTCGATCTCGGCCGCGGCTTCGCCTGGCTGGACACCGGCACGCCCGAGTCGCTGCTGAAGGCGGGGCAGTACGTGCTGACACTGGAGGAACGGCAGTCCATCCGCATCGCCTGCATCGAGGAGATCGCCCTGCGCATGGGCTATATCGGCGCCGACGAGTGTTTCGCCCTGGGCGCCCGGCTCGCGACCTCCGCCTACGGCCGCTACGTGATGGACATCGCCCGGGAATTCGGTGCCGAGGCCGCGGTTCCGCGCCTATAGCGGAAGTGCACGGGCATTTTAGCGGAGCCGCTTACCTTGACCGGCATGGGTTCCAACATGACGGTCGGGGAATTGGGTCGTGTGCTGCTGACCCTCCGCGGTTATCAATGGGTGCTGGGGACCACCGGCGACCCTTACGCGCTGCTGCTGAGGGCGGAGGGCGGCGACCCGCACGCCCTCGGCCGGCAGGTCCGCGAGCGCGGCGACCTCTACCAGAGCATCACCACCGCCTGGGTCACCGCCGACCACGCGTTCGCGACCGCGGCCCTGGCCGACCCGCGGCTGGCCCCGCGGCCCGTGCGGTCGCCGGGCGAGCCCGACGACCTTCCCGGCGACGGCGATCCCATGCCGTGGGAGATCCCGCCGCTGTACCGGGCGTTCCCGATGGACGCGGCGTACCTGGACGGGGAGCGCGCCGACCACGCGCGCCTCCTGGACGCCGCCGCGCCCCTCCTCGGCACCGAGGCCGTCGAACGGCACCGGCCCGAGGCCGCCGGCATCTGCGAGCGGGCGCTCAAGACGTCGCCGCCCGAGTTCGACCTGATGACCGGCTACGCCCGCCCGGTGGCCGCCGCCGTCACCGCCGCCGTCCTCGGCCTGCCCCCGGACCAGCACGACCGGTTCGCCGCGCTCTGCGCCGGAACCGCCGGAGCCCTGGACGCCACCTTCGTCCCGCCCCACCTGAGCGTGGCCCGCGAACTCACCGCCTCCGTGAGCGCCCTGCGCGAACTCCTGGCCGAGTTCGTCGACGCCGAACGGCGGGTCGCCGACCGGGCCGACGCGCTGGCGGCGGGCTGCTTCACCGCGGTGGTCGGCGCCGAGGCCCTGGCCAACCTGATCTGCAACGCCCTCGGCCTGCTGTTCGAGCGCGCCGAGCTGCGGGAGAGGCTGCACGACGACCCCGGCGCCGCCACCCAGGTGATCGAGGAGACTCTCCGGTTCGACCCCCCGGTACGGATGCAGCGCCTGTACGCCCCCGAGGACATCCAGGTCGCCGGCCGGGACCTCACCACCGGATCGGAGCTGGTCGTCCTGGTGCATGCGGCCAACCGCGACCCCGCGGCGTTCACCGAACCCGACGTCTTCGACGTCCGCCGGCACGGGCCCGAGGCGGAGTCCCCGCCCCTCCACCTCGGCCCGCACGGCTGCCCCGACGGGCGGCTGATCGCGCCCCTGCTCCGGGCCGGCGCGACGGTGGCGGTCCAGTCCCTCTCCGCGCTGCTGCCCGCCGTCCACCCGGCCGGCCCCCGGCTCCATCGGCTCCGAGCGCCCGCCACCCGCGGCACGCTCCGATTCCCCGTCGCCGCATGAAGGCCCGGTACGAGAGCGCGCCGGTCAGCGACGGCGTGCGCGCGGTGACCGAGTGCCGCGTCTGCGGGAGCGACGACTGGGCGGAGGTCGTCTCGTTCGGCCCCGTACCGCTGGCCAACGCCTACCTGGACCCGGCCGACTCCTACGAGGGCGAGCGGTACTACCCCCTCGACGTGGTCTCCTGCCGGGCCTGCCGGCTGATGAGCCTCACTCACGTCGTCGACCCGGAGATCCTGTTCCGCAGCTACTCCTACGTGACGCCCGACTCGGTGACGATCAACCGGCACATGCGGCGCGTCGTGGAGCTGTGCCGCGAGCGGTCCGCGCTGGACGAGGGCGAGCTGGTGGTGGAGATCGGCAGCAACACCGGCGCGCAGCTGTCGGTGTTCGGCGAGGCCGGCACGCGGATCCTCGGCGTCGACCCGGCGCGGAACCTGGCGGCCACCGCCAACGCCCGGGGCGTGCCGACCCTGCCGGAGTTCTTCTCCTCCGCCGTGGCCAGGGACATCGCCGCCGAGCACGGCCGCGCCAAGCTGATCCTGGGCCGGCACGTCTTCGCGCACATCGACGACATCGCCGAGGTGGCCGCGGGCGTGCGCGCGCTGCTCGACCGCGCCGGCGTTTTCGTCATCGAGGTGCCCTACGCCCTGGACCTGATCGAGAAGCTCGCCTTCGACACCATCTACCACGAGCACCTGTCCTACTTCGCCGTGGAGCCGCTGACCGCGCTGTTCGAACGGCACGGGCTGCGGGTCCTGGACGTGGAGCGGATGCCGGTGCACGGCGGCTCCATCCTGGTCTTCGTCGGTCACGCCTCCGGGCCGCTGCCGGTGCGTCCCGCCGTCGCCGAGCTGCTGGCACTCGAAGAGCGTTCCGGCCTGTACGACGACGACGTCTACGAACGCTTCGCCCGCGACGTCGAGCAGGTCCGGGAAGAGCTGTCGGCGATGGTCCGCGGGTTCGCGGCCGACGGGCTGCGCGTCGCGGGCTACGGTGCGCCGGCCAAAGGCAACACCCTCCTGAACGTCTGCGGCCTGGGCGCCGACGAACTGGTCTTCTGCAGCGACAGCACGGAACTGAAACAGGGGAAGGTCCTTCCCGGCACCCACATCCCGGTGCGTCCGCCCGACTACGCGAGGGCCAACCCGCCCGACTGCTACCTGCTCCTGGCCTGGAACTACGCCGAGGAGATCCTCCGTAAGGAGAGCGCCTTCCTGGCCGGCGGCGGCCGTTTCATCCTGCCGGTCCCCAAGCCCTGGCTCGTGCCCTCCGCCGAGGCCGGCGCCCCCGGCCCCGCCGGGCTCTCCGCCTTCCCTGGTTCCTCCGGTCCGCGGTGAACGGCACCGCTGGGAGACTCCATGCGCATTCTGTTCACGACGGTGACCGAGAAAGCCCACCTGTACGCCCAGGTCCCTCTCGCGTGGGCGCTGCGGACGGCCGGGCACGAGGTCCGCGTCGTGGCCTCGCCCGACCAGGCCGAGGAGATCACCCGTACCGGCCTGACCGCCGTGCCGATCGGCGCCGACCGCTCCGCCAAGATGGCCGAGGCCGACCGGGTGCGCAAGGAGGCGTGGGAGCGGCAGCAGGAGGTGTTCGCCGAGGAGGAGCGCCACGGCGCCGGCCGGGACGCGGACCACCGGGCCGGAGAGTGGCAGGACACCCTGGACATCAGCGAGCTGCGCCCCGAACGCCTCACCTACGAGCACATGCACGGCGTCCTCACCGTGTGGATGACCGGATTCCAGGGGCTCTTCACCGAGAGCATGCTCGACGACCTGGTGGGATTCGCCCGGTACTGGCGCCCCGACCTGGTCATCTGGGACCCGCTGACGTTCGGCGGCCCGGTCGCGGCCCGCGCCTGCGGCGCGGCGCACGCCCGGCTGCTCTTCGGGATGGACCTGCTCGGCTTCCTCCGGCAGAACTACCGGGCGGAGCTGGAACGGCGGCCCGCCGCCCTCCGTGAGGACCCCCTGGAGGAATGGCTCGGCTGGGTCCTGCACCACTTCGGCTGCGGCCCGTTCGACGAGGAGACGGTCGTCGGGCAGTGGACGATCGACCCGATGCCCGGCGTGATGCGGCTCCCGGTCGACCTGCGGTACGTGCCGGTGCGGCACGTCCCCTACAACGGACCGGCCACCGTCCCCGGCTGGCTCCGCGAACCGCCCAAGCGCCCCCGCGTCTGCCTCACCCTCGGCCTGTCGGAACGGGAGATGCTCGGCAGCAGCAGCGCCCCCCTCGCCGACCTCCTGGAGGCCGTGTCCGAGCTGGACGTCGAGGTGGTGGCCACGCTCAACGACGACCAGCTCGCCCGGATCGAGCACGTGCCCGGCAACGTGCGCACGGCCGGGTTCGTCCCGCTCAACGAGCTGCTCCCCACCTGCTCGGCGATCATCCACCACGGCGGCTTCGGCACCCTGCAGAGCGCGCTCGTCCACGGCGTGCCGCAGGTCATCGCGCCCGACCGCCAGCTGGACAACAGGCGCAAGACCGAGCGGATGGAGCAGTCCGGCGCCGCCCTGTACGTCCGCGACGCCGACCGCCTGTCGGCCACGACGGTGCGGGACATGCTGACGCGGGTCCTGGAGGAACCGTCGTTCGCCGCGAACGCCGCCCGCCTGCGCACCGAACTTCTCGGCCGGCCCACCCCCGCCGGGCTCGTACCGGTCCTGGAACGGCTGACGGCCGAGCACCGCCCCGCCGGAGCCGTCCCGTGACGGCCCCCGGACCGGACCCCGCCCCCGAGCCCGAGCCCGAGCCCGACGAGATCGAGCCCGACGAGATCGACCTGCTGGACGAGGAACTGGTACGGGCCCCGTTCGCCGTCTACTCCCGGCTGCGCGAACGGCGCTCCCTGCACCGCGCCGTGATGCCCGGCCTCGGAGCGGTCTGGATCGTCACCCGCCACGACGACGTCAGGGCCGTGCTGAGCGACCCGCGGCTCGTCAACGACGTCGTGAACGTCCCGGGGGCGGACGTGCCCAACATGAGCGAGCTGGCGGCCCAGGCGGGCGGCGTTCCCGACGAATACATCAAGTACGTCTACCCCACCGTCGTCGACATCGACGGCGCCGCCCACGCCAGGCTCCGCAGGCTGGTGGCCCCGGCGTTCACCGCCCGCAGGGTCGAACGGCTCCGCCCCCGGGTGGAGGAGATCGCCGCCCGGCTGCTGGACCGGCTCCCCGAGGCGGCCGAGGACGGGGTCGTCGACCTGATCCCGCACTTCGCCCGGCCCCTCCCCATCACGGTGATCTGCGAGCTGGTCGGCATCCCCGAAGCGGACCGCGGCCGGTGGGTGCGATGGAGCGGCGCCCTGGCCGCGGGCACCGAGCCGCTGGGCGAGGCGGTGCGCGGGATGGTCGAGGACACCCGGCGGCTGATCGGGCGGCGCCGCGCCCGGCCCGCCGACGACCTGCTCTCCACCCTGATCCGCGCGCAGGAGACCGGCGGCGGCGACCGGCTCGACGACACCGAACTGATCAACCTGGTGCTCTCCCTGGTCGTGGCCGGGCACGAGACCACCGCCGGCATGATCGCCGAGGGGGTCGCCGCCCTGCTGAGCCACCCCGGACAGCTGGACCTGCTCCGCCGCGACCCGCCCGCGACGCTGCCGCGCGCCGTCCACGAGGTGATGCGCTGGCGGCCCCCGGTCCTGCTCACCCGGGTCCGGTACGTCCGGGCCGACCTCGAGATCGGCGGTCAGCGGGTGGCCAGGGGCGAGCGGGTGATGCCCATCCTCGCCGCCGCCGGCCACGACCCCCGGTCGTTCCCCGCCCCCGAACACTTCGACATCACCCGGGCCGCGAACCGCCGCGAGACCCACGTCAGCTTCGGGTACGGCCCGCACTACTGCATGGGCGCGGCCCTGGCCCGGCAGGAGGGCGAGGTCGCGTTCGGCGCGCTCCTCCGCCGGTTCCCCGGCCTGACCCTCGCCGCCGCCCCCGAGGACCTCGAACGCTCGCGCGCGGACGGCGCCACCCCGGGGACCTGGCGCCTCGGCGCGCTCCCCGTACGCCTCTGACCGGCACCGCCACCGCCCGCGTGCGCGTACGGGTCCCCGGCCGGACGCCGCCGAGCAAGAGGAACGCGATAGTCCCGTGACAGCCCCGGCCATGAGCATGGAGTCGCCGACCACTGCGACGACATGAGGGGGCGGAATGGCGGACAACGGTGCCGAGCGCCTGACCGGTGACCGGGCGGAACTGCTGCGCCGCCGGCTCCAGGGGCGGACCGCCCCGGCCGGGGGCCCGGGGGAGACCCCGCTGACCCCGCGTCCGACCGAAGAGCGCTCCGTCCCGTCGTTCGGCCAGCGGCGGCTGTGGTTCCTGGACCTGCTCCAGCCCGGCCACATCGGCTACACCATGCCCGACATCGCCTACCGCCTCCGCGGCCCCCTGGACGTGCCGGCGCTCGTCGCCGCGCTCCGCTGGATCGTGGACCGGCACGAGGTGCTGCGGTCACGGTACGGCGTGACCGGCGGCGAGCCCTTCGTCGTGGTGGACGACGCGGACTCGTTCCAAGTCGACGTGGCCGAGGTCGCCGATATCGACGAGGCCCGTGAGATCGCGCGTGCTGAGGCGGAGGCGCCGTTCGATCTGGCGGTGGGTCCGTTGTGCCGGGCGCGTGTGTTGCGTGTGGGTGCGGAGGATCATGTGCTGCTGGTGGTTTTCCATCACAGTGTTTTCGATGGTTGGTCCATTGGTGTGTTCCAGCGTGAGTTGTCGGTGGCTTATGGGGCTTTCGCTGGTGGTGGGGTGCCGGGGTTGGGTGATCTTGCGGTGCAGTACGGGGATTTCGCGGTGTGGCAGCGGGAGTGGTTGTCGGGGGAGGTTCTGGAGGGGCAGCTGGGTTATTGGCGGGATCGTTTGGAGGGTGTGGCGCCGGCTTTGGAGTTGCCGGTCGATCGTGTTCGTCCGCCTGTTCCGAGTTATCGGGGTGGTGTGGTGGAGTTCTCGGTCGGTGGGGGGTTGGCGGATGGTTTGAGGGCGTTGGGGCGGCGTGAGGGTGCGTCGTTGTTCATGGTGACGTTGGCTGTGTTTCAGGTGTTGTTGGGGCGTTATGGGCGGACTGAGGATGTGGTGACGGGGTGTCCGTCGGCGGGGCGGTCGCGTCCGGAGCTGGAGGAGTTGATCGGGTTCTTTGTGAACTCGTTGCCGTTGCGGACGGATCTGTCGGGTGATCCGTCGTTCGTGGAGTTGGTGGGTCGGGTGCGGGGGGTGGTTCTGGGGGCGTTCGATCATCAGGATGTGCCGTTCGAGCGGCTGGTGGAGGATCTGACCCCGACCCGCGATCTGAGCCGCAACCCCATCATCCAGGTCTGGTTCGACCTGCTCTCACCCGGCCAGGATTTCCGGCTCGATTCCGGCGTGTCCACCGAGCCCTTCCCGTCCGGCCTCGTCACGACGCGTTTCGATGTGGAACTGCATCTCACCGAGACCGCGTCCGGTGAACTGATCGGTGAGCTGATCTATGCCGCCGACCTGTTCGAGGCCGGGACGATGCGGCGTTTCGCCGATCATTACCAGAACCTGTTGAAAGCGGTGGTCGCCGCCCCTTCCGCGCCATTGTCACGTCTCCAGATGGCCGGGCCGGACGAACTCCAGGAAATGCTGGTCGAGTGGAATGACACCGCGGTGGCGGTCGATGACACCCGCACGCTCGCGGGTGTGTTCCAGGACCAGGCCGCGGCCACACCCGAGGGGTTGGCGGTGGTGTGGGACGGCGGTTCGTTGACGTTCGGGGACTTGAACGCCGAGGCGAACCGGCTGGCGTGGTGGCTGCGCGGCAAGGGCGTCGGCCCCGAAACCGTGGTGGGCGTTCTGCTGCCCCGCGGCCCCGACCAGATCGTGACCATCCTGGCCATCCTGAAGGCCGGCGGGGCCTACCTGCCGCTGGACCCGGCCCATCCCGACGACCGGATCGCCTTCCAGCTCGAGGACGCCCGCGCCGCCCTGACCGTCACCGACCAGGCACTGGCCGGGCGGCTGCCCGCAGGAGTGGAGGCGGTCCGCGCCGACACCGACAAGGACCACTGGGCGGGCGGGCCGGTGGGCGACCCGCCCGAGGGGCATCCCGACGATCTGTGTTACGTGATCTACACCTCGGGGTCGACGGGGCGGCCCAAGGGTGTGGCGATGAGTCACCGGCCGCTGCTGAACCTGCTGCACTGGCAACGCGCCCGCACCACCGTCCCCGGGCCCACACTCCAGTTCTCCTCGTTGAACTTCGACATCTCGGTGCAGGAGATCTTCTCCACCTGGCAGGCGGGCGGGCACATCGTGCTGCTGTCGAACGACCAGCGCCGCGACCCGCAGCAGATGATCGAGATCATCGCCCGCCACCGGGTCCGGCGGCTGTTCTGCCCGCCCATGGTCCTGGAACAACTCACCCACACCCAGCACCAGCATGACGGACAGGGACACGACCGGCTGGAGTTGGTGGAGATCACCACCGCCGGTGACCGCCTGCACCTCAACACCGAGGTGCGCCGTTTCCTGGAAGGGCTCCCCGCCGCCGGTGAGGGGCGGTTGCGGCTGGACAACCACTACGGGCCCACCGAAGCCCACGTGATCACCGGACACGACATGACCGGCGACCCCGCCCACTGGCCCTCAGATCCACCCGTAGGCGCACCGATCGCCAACACCCGCATCTACCTGCTCGACCCCGACCTGCACCCCGTCCCCCCAGGAGTGCCGGGAGAGGTGTGCGTGGGCGGCGCGGGACTGGCCCGCGGCTACCTGGGACGCCCCGACCTGACCGCGGCGGCCTTCATCCCCGACCCCCACGCCACCACCCCCGGTGCACGCCTCTACCGCACCGGAGACCTGGCCCGCTGGAACACCGACGGCACCCTGGACTTCCTCGGCCGCATCGACCACCAACTCAAGATCCGCGGCTACCGCATCGAACCCGGCGAGATCCACACCACCCTGCTCCAGCACCCCGCCATCACCGACACCCACATCACCACAACCCAAACACCCGCCGGGGATGTCCAGCTCACCGCCTACATCATCCCCAAACCAGGACAACGCCCCACAACCCACGAACTACGCGCCCACCTCAAGCAGTCCCTGCCCGACTACATGATCCCCACCCACTACATCACCCTCGACCGCTTCCCCCTCACCCCCACCGGAAAACTCGACCGCAAGGCGCTTCCCGAACCGGCCTCCGGCAGCACGGGCAGCACGGAGGTGTTCGTCGGCGACGACGCGTTCACCCCGACGCAACGGCGCCTGGCGCACATCTGGGCCCAGATCCTCAACGTCCCGCACCTCACCGTCCAGGACGATTTCTTCGACCTCGGCGGGCACTCGCTCCTCGCCACCCAGGTGCTCGCGCGCGTCCACGACGAGTTCGGCGTGACGCTCGCCGTGCGCACCCTCTTCGAACACCCCACCGTGGAGGATCTGGCCGCCCATCTGGACGAGCAGGCCGGCGGCGCGGACGCCCTCCCGGCCCTCGTCGCCCGTGCCCCGGAGGAGCGCACGGTCCCGTCGTTCGGCCAGCGGCGGCTGTGGTTCCTCGACCAGCTCCAGCCGGGCGCCCTCGCCTACAGCATCCCGATCACCTACCGGCTCCGCGGCGCCCTGGACGTGGCGGCGCTGTCGGACGCCCTGCGCTGGGTCGTGCACCGGCACGAGGTGCTGCGGTCGCGGTTCGGCGTGGCCGAGGGGGAGCCGTTCGTGGTGCTGGACGGAGCCGGCGCCTTCGACGTCCCGGTGACGGACGTCCCCGACGAGCGGACGGCCCGTGAGATCGCGCGTGCTGAGGCGGAAGCGCCGTTCGATCTGGCGGTGGGTCCGTTGTGCCGGGCGCGTGTGCTGCGGGTGGGTGCGGAGGATCATGTGCTGCTGGTGGTTTTCCATCACAGTGTTTTCGATGGTTGGTCCATTGGTGTGTTCCAGCGTGAGTTGTCGGTGGCTTATGGGGCTTTCGCTGGTGGTGGGGTGCCGGGGTTGGGTGATCTTGCGGTGCAGTACGGGGATTTCGCGGTGTGGCAGCGGGAGTGGTTGTCGGGGGAGGTTCTGGAGGGGCAGCTGGGTTATTGGCGGGATCGTTTGGAGGGTGTGGCGCCGGCTTTGGAGTTGCCGGTCGATCGTGTTCGTCCGCCTGTTCCGAGTTATCGGGGTGGTGTGGTGGAGTTCTCGGTCGGTGGGGGGTTGGCGGATGGTTTGAGGGGACTGGGGCGGCGTGAGGGTGCGTCGTTGTTCATGGTGACGTTGGCTGTGTTTCAGGTGTTGTTGGGGCGTTATGGGCGGACTGAGGATGTGGTGACGGGGTGTCCGTCGGCGGGGCGGTCGCGTCCGGAGCTGGAGGAGTTGATCGGGTTCTTTGTGAACTCGTTGCCGTTGCGGACGGATCTGTCGGGTGATCCGTCGTTCGTGGAGTTGGTGGGTCGGGTGCGGGGGGTGGTTCTGGGGGCGTTCGATCATCAGGATGTGCCGTTCGAGCGGCTGGTGGAGGATCTCACCCCGACCCGCGACCTCAGCCGCAACCCCATCATCCAGATCTTCTTCCAGCTCTTCCAGACGAAGAGCGCCGACCTCCTCGGACTGGACCTGCCCGGGGTCGCGACGGCACCGTTCGCGGAGGACGCCCCGGTCACCCGCTTCGACGTCGAGATGCACCTCACCGGAGGCGACACCGGCGGCCTCACCGGGCAGCTGGTGTACGCCGAGGACCTGTTCGAGGCCGAGACGATGCGGCGGCTCGTCGCGCACTACCTCAACCTGCTCGACGCGGTGGTCGCCGACCCCGCGGCGCCGCTGTCACGGCTCCAGATGGCCGGACCGGACGAACTCCGCGAAACGCTCGTCGAGTGGAACGACACCGCCGTCACCGTGGACGATGACCGCACCGTTCCCGAGCTGTTCCGGGAACAGGCGGCGGCCACGCCCGACGCGATCGCGCTGACCTGGGACGGCGGGACGCTCACCTACCGGGAGCTGGACACCGGGTCCGACCGGCTGGCCCGGCATCTCCGCGACCGGGGCGCCGGCCCCGAGAAGGTGGTGGGCCTGCTGCTGCCGCGCGGGCCCGAGCAGATCACCGCCATGCTGGCCGTCCTCAAGGCCGGTGGCGCCTACCTGCCCCTCGACCCGGCCCATCCGGACGAACGGATCGCCTTCCAGCTCGACGACGCCCGAGCCGTGCTGGCCGTCACCGACGATGCCCTGGCCGGGCGGCTCCCCGCCGCGATCCCCGCCGTACGGATCGGCGCCGGAGAACTCCCCGACCCGTCCGGCACGGGCCTGGAACCCGGGCACGCCGGCGACCTGTGCTACGTGATCTACACCTCCGGATCCACCGGGCGCCCCAAGGGCGTGGAGGTCACGCACGCGTCGCTGGTCAACCTGGTGTCCTGGCACATCGAGCGGTACGGGCTGGACGGCTCCGACCGCGTGACCCAGGTCGCCGGTCCCTCGTTCGACGCCGCCGTGTGGGAGATCTGGCCGCCGCTGCTGGCCGGCGCCCGCCTGGACCTGCCGTCCGGGGAGACCGTCCGGGACGCCGGGGCCCTGGTGGCCCGCCTCACCGAGGCGGGCACGACCGTGGCCTTCGCCCCCACGGCGATGGCCGAACTGCTCATCCGGGAGCCGCTGGCCACCAGGACGGCGCTGCGCTCGCTGCTGACCGGCGGGGACGCGTTCACGCCCGCGCCCGGCGACGCGCCCGGCGTTCCCGTGGTCAACCACTACGGCCCCACCGAGTGCACGGTCGTGGCGACGGCCACCGGGCCGCTCGGCCCGCCGTGGCGGCGCCCGCCCATCGGCGGGCCGATCTCCAACGTGCGCGTGTACGTGCTGGACGAACGGTGGCGGCCGGTGCCGACCGGGGTCCCCGGGGAACTGTTCGTCGGCGGCGCCGGAGTCGCCCGCGGCTACACCGGCCGGGCCGCCCTCACCGCGGAACGGTTCGTACCCGATCCCTGGTCGCGGCGGCCGGGCGCCCGGATGTACCGGACGGGCGACCTGGTCCGGCGGCGGCCGGACGGCGCCCTGGAGTTCCTGGGACGGCTCGACCGCCAGGTGAAGATCCGCGGGTACCGCATCGAACCCGGGGAGATCGAGACGGCGCTGGTCGGCCATCCGCGGGTGAAGGAGGCCGTCGTCGAGCCGGTCCGCACGCCCGCGGGGGAGGCGGCGCTGGCCGCCTACGTCGTCGGCGCCGGACTGCTGGCACCCTCGGCGGCGGAGCTGCGCGGGCACCTGGCGCAGGAGGTGCCCGACCACATGGTGCCGGGCGCGTTCGTCACCCTGGAGGCCCTGCCCCTCACCGCGTCCGGCAAGGTGGACCGGGCCGCGCTGCCGGTGCCCCGGTGGAACGACGAACGGGACTACGTGCCCCCGGCGAACCAGACCGAGCAGGTCCTCGCGGAGATCTGGGCGGACCTGCTCGGAGTGCCCCGCGTCGGCGTCCATGACGACTTCTTCGAGCTGGGCGGGCACTCGCTGCTGGCCACCCGCCTGATGGCCCGCATCCAGGAGATCTTCGACGTGGACCTCGCGGTCCGCGCCCTGTTCGAGCACCGGACCGTACGGGACCTGGGGAACGCCGTGGAGGACGAGATCCTCCGGCAGGTGGACGCGATGTCGGAGGCCGAGGTCTCGGCCGAACTCGGCGGGGAATGAGCGGCCGGGCCGGTACGGCCGGGCCGTTCGGCGGGCCGCCCCTTCGCGGGGCGGCCCGCCGGGCCGTGGGGCGCCGGGCGCCGGCGCCGCGCCGGTCAGCTCAGCACGGGGTGGCGTGCCCGGTGCCGGACGAGGTCCGCACGGTCGTCGCGCACGTTGAAGATCATGCTCATGCGCTTCTCGTGCCGGTGCCGCATCCATCGGCGGACGTGGCCGGGCTCCAGTCCGGGCAGCAGCCGGGTGACCAGCCCGTCGATGGAGTCCAGATCGCTGTAGCGGACCACGAACTCCTCCGCCGCCAGCAGGTCCTCCGGTTCCAGCTCGCGGACGCCGCGCAGGCCCCCGCCCCGGGTGGCGTAGTACATCCCCAGGCCGACGTGCCGGGACTCGTCGCGGCGCACGAGCCGGTAGATGTCGGCGAGGCCGGTGGAACGCAGCCCGCGGATGAACCAGAAGAACTCGTCGGCCGCGAACCCTTCGAGCAGGGTGTGCGCCAGCATGCGCGCCGCCGGGTACTCCATGGCCAGCAGGCCGCCGGACAGGTCGACGATCGGCTCGGCGGGCGGTGCCACCGCGCCGCCCACGCGCTCGGCGTAGTGGGCGAAGACCGAGCTGTGCCGGCCCTCGTCACCGACCGCCGTCGCGCCGATCAGTTTGGCCACCGCGTCGGGACTCTCGGTCAGGATGACGCTGGCCGCCTCCAGCCCGACCTGCTCGACGTAGACGCTGCCGCTCGCCAGGTTCCAGGTGAGCTCGAGCAGCGGATCGTTCCGGTCGATCTTGGCGAGCGCGCGCTCCGCGACGTCCCGGGGGGACCAGGTGGAACGGCGCGCGTCCTCGATGAAGCGTTCGTTCGTTCCCTCGACCGTCTCGCTGTAGACCGCCAGGCCCATAAGTTCTCCGAACTCCCTTTGGCGAGGTCGATTGCGGTGAAATTCTATAGGCGATAGAGGGCTGACGGCAAGGTCGCGAATAATATGTGCCGACCATTTCTAGAAAGGGTTCGGCGCATATTTTCGTGCGCCCTGGAACTGGTCGGATCGGCCGTGGCCGCCCCCGCCGGCCCTGGCATGACCGGGTCTTCGGGCACCTTGACTCAGCCGGTCCGGATGCTAGTGTGACTGTGATCTATGCGTGACATCACAATCATCGGCTCTCGCCGCTCTCGCTCGCGACTCTGACTAACGACAGTCCGGTGATGACGCGCCGTCATCACTTCCCGCCAGTTCTGTCCATCCGTCCCGAACGATGGTGATAGATGTACGAGCAGACGAAAGAACGGCCGCCCGCGGCCACATTCCGTATCCTGGGCCCCCTGGAGATCACCTCCGCCGATGGCCCGCTCACCCTCCGCGGCATGATCGCCCGCAGGCTGGTCGGCGTGCTGCTGCTCACCCCCGGTGAATGGGTCGGCGACGAACGGCTCGTCCAGCTGGTGTGGGGCCCGTCCGGGGCCAGCCGCGCCGCCCTCCACAACACCGTCTCCAGGCTCCGCAACGTCCTGCGCGGCTCCCTCGGCAGCGCCGACGTCCTGGACTACTCCGCGGCCCGCTACCGGCTGGACGTCTCCCCCGGCGGCGTGGACGCCGTGCGCTTCCGCGACGGCCTGGTCGCGGCCGCCGCGGAGAACGACCCGCACGTCCGCATGGAACGCCTGCGCGACGCGCTCAGCGAGTGGCGGGGCCCCGTCCTCGCCGACACCTCCGAATGGATCCGCGGCGACCCCGCCGTGGTGGCCCTGGAGAAGGCCCGGCTGGAGTGCGCCTGCGGGCTCGCCGACGTCGCCGTCGAACTCGGCCGCGCCGAGCAGGCCCTTCCCTTCGTCGAGCGGCTCGCCGGGGAACTGCCCTACGACGAGCCGTTGCAGGCCCGCCTCATCGGGCTGCTGGCCGAGTGCGGCAGGCGCGCCGAGGCCCTGCGCACCTACGAGCGCGTACGCCGCGGGCTCGCCGAGGAACTGGGCGTCGACCCCTCGCCCGAGCTGCGCCGGCTGCACCTGGGCCTGCTGCGCGGCGACGCCCGGCTCGTCCTCCGCGGGGGCGACGCCGAGACCCCGCAGCCGCGCCCCCGCGGCGACGCCGTCCCGGCGATGCTGCCCAGGGACGTCGCCGACTTCACCGGGCGCGACACCCAGACCCGGTACGTGCGCCGCCTGATGGGCGCGGCACGGCGCCGGGAGGCGGTCGACGTCCTGGTCCTCACCGGCAAGATCGGTGTCGGTAAGACCGCCCTGGCCGTCCACATCGCGCACGAGTGCAAGGAGGACTTCCCCGACGGGCAGCTGTTCATCGACCTGCGCGGCGCCGGCGCGGTCCCGCTGACCCCCGAGGCGGTCCTCGGGCGATTCCTGCGCGCCCTGGGGATGCGCGACGACGCCATCCCGGAGGGCCTGGAGGAACGTTCCGAGCTGTACCGGTCACGGCTGTCGGGCCGCAGGATCCTCATCGTCCTGGACAACGCGGCCGACGAGGCGCAGATCCGGCCGCTGCTGCCCGGCGACCCCGGCTGCACCGTCCTGGTGACCAGCCGGTTCCGGCTGTCGGCGCTGGAGGGGGCGCGCCAGTTCAACCTGGACGTCCACGAGCCCGACCAGGCCCTGGAGCTGTTCGCCCGCGTCGTCGGCGAGGACCGCGTCGCCGCCGAGCCGGAGGCCGCCCGCACCATCATCGAGATGTGCGGACGGCTCGCGCTGGCCGTCCGGGTGGCGAGCCTGCGGCTGGTCAGCCAGCCGCACCGCAAGCTGGCCTGGCTCGCCGACCTGCTGTCGGACGAGCGCTACCGGCTGGGAGAGCTGGCCATCGCCGACCTGGCCGTCCAGGCCAGCCTCACCCTGACCTACGAGTCCCTGGACGCCGAGGAACGCCGCCTGTTCCGGTGGCTGGGCCTGCTCGCGATGCCCGAGTTCACGGCCTGGACGGCCGCCTCCCTCATCGACCGCTCGATCGCCCAGACCGAACGGCTGCTGGATCGCCTGGTGCACGCCCACCTGCTGGAGGTGCAGACTTACGGTGCCGAGGGCGAGGTCGGCTACAGGTTCCACAACCTGATCCGCTGCTACGCCCGGGAACGGGCCATCATGGAGGAGACCGCCGAGCCGATCGCCCTGCAGGCGTCCCCGCGCCCCGTCCGCCGCCTGGCCTGAACGGTGGCCGCCCGAGCCCGCGGCACGGCCGGCGGCGCCGGGTGACCGCGGGCCGCGGGCGGCCACCGGCCGGTCAGGTCTCCAGGACGGCCTTCAGCACCTCGCCGCCCGCGACCGCGGCCATCGCCCGCTCCGCCTCCCGCAGCGGGAAGGCCGTCACCAGGCTCGCCAGGTCATGGCGGGCGGCCAGCACGGGCAGGAGCCGGACGTACTCGATCAGATGGGCGCCGGTGAACGCCCACGACCCGATCACGTCGAGCTGCCGGTAGACGATCTGGTGCGGGTTGAACGCGGTGTCGCCGCCGTCGGTGTACTGGCCGACGATCAGGTGGCTGCCGCCCCGGCGGGCCAGCCGCACCCCCTGCGCGACCGCCTGGGGGACGCCCGCGCACTCGATGACCAGGTCGGCGCCCCGGCCGTCCGGCGTGGCCGCCCGCACCCGCTCCAGCACCTCCGCCGGGTCCTCGCCGCCCACGATGTCGAAGTGCAGGTCGCCGAACCCGCACCGGGCGGCCGCCTCCAGCCGGGACCGCGGCCCGCCCACGATGATCACCCGCTCGGCGCCGGCCAGCCGCGCCAGCGCCGCGGCCGCCAGCCCGACCGGCCCGCTGCCCTGCACCACCACGACCTCGCCGAGCCGGACCGGACGCCGCTCGTACAACGCGTGGACCATCGTGGGCCCGGCACACGCCAGCGACATCGCCGCGACCGGGTCCACCCCGCCGGGCAGCTTGACGATGGTCGTCCCCGCGCGCAGGTACACCTGCTCCGCCCACGCGCCCGACAGCGCCGGGGGATCGGCCACCGGCCGGTTGACCCCGTAGGTCCGCCGGGCCTCGCACAGCGTCGGCTCCCGGTCCCGCAGGCACGCGCGGCACCGCCCGCAGGCGATCGAGGACGCCCACATGACGGTGTCGCCCTCGCTCAGCGGCTCCCCGAGCGCGTCATGGGCGACCCCGGCGCCGAGCCGCCGGACCACGCCCAGACCCTCGTGACCCAGCACCAAGGGGACGGGCACGTCCAGGTGCCCCTGCCGCAGGTGCAGGTCGGTGCCGCAGATCCCGCCGTACGAGACCGCCACGACGGTGTCGCCGGGCGCGGTCTCCGGAACGGGGAACGCGCGGGTCACCACGGGCTCCCCGAACTTCTCCAGCACCACGGCGACGGCGTCGGTCATCAGATCTCCTCCAGCGGGCCTTCCCGCAGCGTGACGTCGTCCGGCTCCAGCGGGGAGGTGTCCCGTCCGATGAGGTACTCGGGACGCGGCGCACCGGCGGGCCGCGGCGCGTTCGCCACGTCGTTGTAGGTGAGGATGAGCAGGTTACGGGAGAACGGGGAGATGTTGCTGCCCGACCCGTGCACGATCTCCGGGTGGAAGAGCACCACCGACCCGGCCCCGCCCTTGGGCCCGTCCATGCCGTGCGCGCGGACCAGTCCCGTCAGCTCGGCGGGCGTGAGCGCGAAGTCCGCCGGATCGACGTGCTGCGCCGACCGGGGCGACTCCGAACGGGGGCCGCGCACCGCCGTCCCGTGCCGGTGCGACCCCGGGATGAACACCACGGGCCCGTTGAACTCGGTCACGTCGTCCAGGAAGACCGCGACGTTCACCGCGCGGGGCGCCGGCATGCCGTCCACGACATGCCACACGACGAAGTCCTGGTGCCAGGACCACTCCTCGCCGCCGAACGCCGCCTTCGTGTTGATCTTGAACTGGTGGAGGTAGAGCGGCGCCCCCACCAGCCGCCGCGCCGGCTCCAGCAGCCGGCGCGACCGGATCAGGTCCGCGAAGACCTTCCAGCGGGTGTGCGAGGCGTACACCGCGCGCACGCTCCGCCCGTCCTCCTCCATGATCCGGTGCGGCCCCGGCACGTCCCAGTCGCGCTTCAGCGTCCGGCGCAGCGCCTCCACCTCACCGGCCGAGAAGACCGAGTCCAGCAACAGGAAACCGCGCTCGTCGTACTCGGCGAGATCCTTGTCCGTGAGAGCCACCGCCGCTACCTCCTCTCCGCGCTCGCCGGGCCGGCCGCGTGCCGGTCGAGCCGCCTGGCGATGTCCATGGCGAACGCCTCCGGCCAGTGCGTGAAGTAGAAGTGCTCCCCGGGGAACATCCGATGCTCGAACGTCCCGGTGGTCTGCTCGCGCCACCCGCCCAGCAGTTCCTCGTCCACGTCCCGGTCGTCCAGCGAGCCGTAGGCCACGATGGGGCAGTCCAGCGGCGGCTCCGGGGTGTAGACGTAGTCGTCGCACATCTTCAGGTCGGCTCGCAGCACGGGCAGCATCAGCTCCCACAGGTCGCGCTGCGCCAGCACCGGCGCGTCGCCCCCGTACATGCGGCGGACGTCGTCCTCCAGCTCGGCGTCCGTCATGGTCGTGTACTTGCGCGCCGCCGCGGCGTCCTGCGGTCCCCGCATGCCCGACACGATCAGGCAGGCCGGCAGCCGGCCCTCCCCGCGCCGCAGCTCCCGGACCACCTCGAAGGCGAGCAGCGCGCCCATGCTGTGCCCGAAGATCGTCAGGTCGTCGCCGAGATGGGGGACCAGCTCCGCGGCCACGTCCGCGGCGAGCCGCCCGAGATGGCCGGGCGGTTCCTCACCGAAGCGCGTCTCGCGTCCGGGCAGCCGTACGGTCTGCGCGTCCACCGCCGGGGGCAGCAGCCGGATCCAGTCGTCATAGGCGTGGCTGCCGCCGCCCGCGAACGGCATGCAGACGAGCCTGATCCGTCCCGGCGAGCGCCGCGGCGCCCGGCTCAACGCGGTCGATCTCCTGCGGTCGGTCATGTGGCGTCCTCGGTGGATGGTGGAGAGTCGAGCGCGCCGATGGCGGCGGCGACCTCGTCGTCCGTCATGGCCTCGATCTCGGCCAGCAACGCCGCCTCGACGGCGTCCGCCAGCCCGCTGACGGTGGGGTTCTCGAAGAGCAGGCGCAGCGGCAGCCGGATCCCGAACGCCTCCCGGATCCGGTTCATCACCTGGGTGGCGAGGAGCGAGTGCCCGCCGAGGTCGAAGAAGTCGTCGTCCGGATCGACGCGCGGCGTGTTGAGGGTCTGGGCCCAGATATCGGCAAGGCGCCGCTGCGTACCGGTGAGGGCCGCCCCGCCGGACCCCGGTTCCGCGTGCGCGCGCGGCGATTCGGGTGCGGGGAGTGCTTTCTGGTCGAGTTTTCCGGTGGGGGTGAGGGGGAAGCGGTCGAGGGTGATGTAGTGGGTGGGGATCATGTAGTCGGGCAGGGACTGCTTGAGGTGGGCGCGTAGTTCGTGGGTTGTGGGGCGTTGTCCTGGTTTGGGGATGATGTAGGCGGTGAGCTGGACATCCCCGGCGGGTGTTTGGGTTGTGGTGATGTGGGTGTCGGTGATGGCGGGGTGCTGGAGCAGGGTGGTGTGGATCTCGCCGGGTTCGATGCGGTAGCCGCGGATCTTGAGTTGGTGGTCGATGCGGCCGAGGAAGTCCAGGGTGCCGTCGGTGTTCCAGCGGGCCAGGTCTCCGGTGCGGTAGAGGCGTGCACCGGGGGTGGTGGCGTGGGGGTCGGGGATGAAGGCCGCCGCGGTCAGGTCGGGGCGTCCCAGGTAGCCGCGGGCCAGTCCCGCGCCGCCCACGCACACCTCTCCCGGCACTCCTGGGGGGACGGGGTGCAGGTCGGGGTCGAGCAGGTAGATGCGGGTGTTGGCGATCGGTGCGCCTACGGGTGGATCTGAGGGCCAGTGGGCGGGGTCGCCGGTCATGTCGTGTCCGGTGATCACGTGGGCTTCGGTGGGCCCGTAGTGGTTGTCCAGCCGCAACCGCCCCTCACCGGCGGCGGGGAGCCCTTCCAGGAAACGGCGCACCTCGGTGTTGAGGTGCAGGCGGTCACCGGCGGTGGTGATCTCCACCAACTCCAGCCGGTCGTGTCCCTGTCCGTCATGCTGGTGCTGGGTGTGGGTGAGTTGTTCCAGGACCATGGGCGGGCAGAACAGCCGCCGGACCCGGTGGCGGGCGATGATCTCGATCATCTGCTGCGGGTCGCGGCGCTGGTCGTTCGACAGCAGCACGATGTGCCCGCCCGCCTGCCAGGTGGAGAAGATCTCCTGCACCGAGATGTCGAAGTTCAACGAGGAGAACTGGAGTGTGGGCCCGGGGACGGTGGTGCGGGCGCGTTGCCAGTGCAGCAGGTTCAGCAGCGGCCGGTGACTCATCGCCACACCCTTGGGCCGCCCCGTCGACCCCGAGGTGTAGATCACGTAACACAGATCGTCGGGATGGCCCTCGGGCGGGTCGCCCACCGGCCCGCCCGCCCAGTGGTCCTGGTCGGTGTCGGCGCGGACCGCCTCCACTCCTGCGGGCAGCCGCCCGGCCAGGGCCTGGTCGGTGACGGTCAGGGCGGCGCGGGCGTCCTCGAGCTGGAAGGCGATCCGGTCGTCGGGATGGGCCGGGTCCAGCGGCAGGTAGGCCCCGCCGGCCTTCAGGATGGCCAGGATGGTCACGATCTGGTCGGGGCCGCGGGGCAGCAGAAC
The DNA here is from genome assembly GCF_015751755.1 of Actinomadura viridis. Taxonomy (GTDB): domain Bacteria; phylum Actinomycetota; class Actinomycetes; order Streptosporangiales; family Streptosporangiaceae; genus Spirillospora; species Spirillospora viridis. The sequence goes on along the minus strand of NZ_JADOUA010000001.1, from coordinate 5,053,609 downwards.
GCCCACCACGGTTTCGGGGCCGACGCCCTTGCCGCGCAGCCACCACGCCAGCCGGTTCGCCTCGGCGTTCAAGTCCCCGAACGTCAACGAACCGCCGTCCCACACCACCGCCAACCCCTCGGGTGTGGCCGCGGCCTGGTCCTGGAACACACCCGCGAGCGTGCGGGTGTCATCGACCGCCACCGCGGTGTCATTCCACTCGACCAGCAGACGCCGGTTCTCCTCGGCGGAGAGGACGTCGATCGACCAGACCAGGGCGTCGGGGTCCGCGGCGACGGCGGTCAGCAGGTTCACGTAATGATCGGCGAAACGCCGCATCGTCCCGGCCTCGAACAGGTCGGCGGCGTAGATCAGCTCACCGGAGAGGGCCCCCGACGGCGTCTCGGCCAGATGGAGCTCCACGTCGAAGCGGGTCGTCACCAGCCCCGAGGCGAACCGTCCGGCCGGCGCGCCCGCCAGGTCGAGACCGGCGCCGGGGGTGAACAGGTCGAACCAGACCTGGATGACCGGGTTCCGGCTGAGATCGCGCGGCGGTGCCAGCTCCTCCACCAGCCGCTCGAACGGCAGATCCTGGTGGGCGAGCGCCTGGAGCAGCGTCTCGCGTACGCGGTCGACCACCTCGGAGAACCCGGGCCGCCCGGACAGGTCGGCGCGGAGCGGCAGAGAGTTGACGAAGAAACCGATCAGGTCCTCCAGCTCCGGGTGCGACCGGCCCGCCGAGGGGCAGCCCACCACGAAATCCCGGCGGCCGGTGTGCCGCGCGATCAGGACCTGGTACGCGGCCATCGCGACCATGAACGGTGTCACGCCGCGTTCCCGGGCCATCGATCGCAGCGGCGCCGCCACCGCGGCGGGCACGGTGAACTCCACCACGTCCCCCAGATAGGACGGGACGGCGGGGCGCGGCCGGTCGGCCGGCAGTTCCAGCGTCATGGGCGCGCCGTCGAGCCGCTCCCGCCAGTAGGCGAGCCGCCGTTTCAGCAGCGAGTCGGGCAGATGCTCGCGCTGCCACACGGCGAAGTCGGTGTACTGGACGGCGAGCGGCTCGAGCCGTGGCGTCCGCCCGCCGGCCGCCATGGCGTACGCGGCGGACAGGTCGGCCTCGAAGATCCTCAGTGACCAGCCGTCGAAGACGGCGTGGTGGGCCACGACGACCAGGACGTGGTCGGCCGCGCCGAGCCGCAGCAGCCGGGCACGCAGCAGCGGGCCCTCCGCCAGGTCGAAGGGCGTCTCCGCCTCCGCGCGCGCCAGTTCGCGGGCGGCGGCCTCCGGATCCGCGGCCCCCGACACGTCGGCGACCTCCAGCCGGATCCGCTCGGCGCGGTCGGCCACCTGGCGCGGCTCGCCGCCCACCGTGCGGAAGCGCGACCGCAGCACCTCGTGGCGTTCGGCCACCGCGCGCAGCGCCGCGCCGAGGGCGCCCGCGTCCAGCGCGGACCCGACGCGGTACGCCTTGCAGGTGTTGTAGGCGAGCATGCCCGGAGTGAGCTGGTCCAGGAACCACAGCCGCTGCTGGGCGAGCGACAGGGGCCGGTGGTCCGCCCGCTCACGGGGGCGCGGCGGGGGAGCGCCGCGGGTGGACGGAGCGTCCGACGCGGCGGCGGCCAGCCGTTCGACCGTGCGATGGAGGAACAGGGCACGGGTGGGCAGGTCCGCGCCCAGCGCCTCCCGTACCCGCACCATCACGCGGGTCGCCAGCAGCGAGTCACCGCCCAGGGCGAAGAAGTCGTCGAGCGCGCCCACGTCCGGACGGTCCAGCACCCTCGCCCAGATCCCGGCGATCACGGCTTCGGCATGGTCGCGCGGGGCGACCCGCGGGACGGTGCCGGGGGCCGCGGCCGGCAGCCGGGCCCGGTCCACCTTGCCCGTACGGGTCAGCGGCAGCTCCGCCAGCGGCACGATCCGGGCGGGCAGCATGAAGTCGGGGAGCCGTTCCATCAGGTGCGCGTACAGGTCGGCGTCGGGGACCGGCGGACCGGCGGGCACCGTGTACGCGACCAGGATCGGCTCGCCGCGGTCTCCGGGCACGGGCGCGACGACGGCGTCGGCCAGGCCCGGGTGGCCGCGCAGGACCGCCGCGATCTCACCCGGCTCGATCCGGTAACCGCGGATCTTCACCTGGTCGTCGGCGCGGCCGAGGAACTCCAGGGTCCCGTCGGGGCGGCGGCGGGCCAGGTCCCCGGTCCGGTACATCCGGGCGCCGGGGAGTCCCGCGAACGGGTCCGGCAGGAACCGGCCGGCGGTGAGGCCGGCCCGCCCCAGGTAGCCGTACGCCAGGCACGTCCCGCCGATGACCAGCTCTCCCGGCGTGCCGTCGGGCACCGGACGCGCCGCGTCGTCCAGCACGTACGCCCGCACGCCCGGCAGCGGGCGGCCGATCGGCACGCGCGGCCCGTTCCCCTCCTTCCGGGAGGTCCAGGCCGTCACGGCGACCGTGGCCTCGGTCGGCCCGTACTGGTTGACGAGTTCCGCGCCCGGCACGGTCGCGTGGAAGCGCGCGCAGACCTCGGGTGCGAGCTCCTCGCCGCCGCAGACCACGAACCGCAGCGACGCCAGCCGCCGCGCCGCGTCCGGGTGGTCCAGCATCCGCCGCAGCAGGGACGGGACGACGTCCAGCAGGGTGACGCGGTGCTCCTCGATCGCCGGGAGCAGTACCTCCGGGTCGAGCCGCCGCTCGCCTCCCGTGAAGACGAGCGCGGCGCCCTCCGTCAGCGGGAGCAGCAGCTCGCGGCTCGCGGCGTCGAACGCCACCGCGTGCGTGGGCAGGACCCGGTCGGCGGGGGTGATCCCGTACCGGCCGGCGCTCCAGGAGATCAGCTCCAGCAGCGAGCGGTGGCCGACCGCGACCCCCTTGGGCCGGCCGGTCGAGCCGGAGGTGTAGATCACGTAGGCGGGGGCGTCCGGGGAGGTGGACGCCCCTTCCTCGCCGTCCGGCGCGCCGGGCGCGTCCACCACCGCGGGCAGGGCGTCGACCTGGAGGACCGGGGGAGCGTCCGCGGGCAGGCCGTCCGGCCGCGCGGGATCGGCGAGCACCAGCGCGGCTCCGGCGTCGGCCGCCATGAAGGCCAGCCGGTCGCGCGGGTACGCCGGGTCCAGGGGGAGGTACGCGCGGCCGCTCTTGAGCACCGCCAGCATCCCCGCCACCAGGCCCGGGCCGGGGCCGAGGCGGAGCGCGACCACGTCGCCCGGTACGGTGCGCTCCCGTATCAGCGCGGAGAGCCGGTCCACCGTGCCGCCCAGTTCCCCGTAGGTGGTCCGTTCGCCGTCGAGGAGGACGGCGGTGGCGCCGGGCGCGGACGCCACCGCCCGTTCGAAGCGCTCGACGAGGCCCCGCACCGGCCGATCCGCGGGTGTGCCGGTCATCGGCGTCACCGGCCGAACGTCAGCCGGGAGATGTCGTGGGAGGTGGCGCCGTCGACGGCCAGGTCCACGCAGATCTGCCCGAACAGCGGGGCGAACTTGAACATCCACCCGGCGGCGCAGACGACCACCCGGCCGGCGCCCGCCGTCCCCTCCGGCACGGTGCCGAGGTAGAAGTCGCGGCCGGGATCCGCGGGAAGCGCGATCAGGCAGGTCGACGGCCGCAGCGGCTCAGGATCGAGACCCGGCATGTGCCGCCGGACCCAGTCGGCCGTCCGCCGCAGGTCGGCCGCGCGCGGCGTCCCGTCCGCCTCCCGCGGGGAATGGAGGGGGTCGACCTCGAAGTCGGGCGCCACGCGGATCGTGCCCCGCGGCCCCCACGGGCTCTGCCCGAACCCGTAGAACAGGTTGCTGTCGGTCTCGGCCGGTTTCTGGAAGGCGAACCAGGTGGGGTAGTCGACCGAGGGGTCGCGTACCTGGAAGTAGGCGGTGGCCATCTCGTAGATCTCCACCTTGAACTCCACCCCCCAGGACCGCAGCAGCTCGCCCGAGTACGCGCCGCCGGCCACCACGAGCCGTCCGGCGGTCAGGGTCCCCGCGCCCGTCGACAGCCGCACCCCGTCCCCGGTGACGGCGAGGCCGGTGACCCGCTGCCGCTCGCGCAGGTCCGCCCCGGCGGCGCGGGCCTGGCAGTACAGGGCGAAGAGCGTGCCCTTGACGTCGATCACGCCGCCGCCGGGCTGGTAGAAGCCCTCGTAGTGGCCGGGGAGGTCGCGGAAGCCGAACCGGCGTTCGATCTCCGCGGCGGTCACCCACTCGAAGGGCAGGTCCAGGCGTTCCAGGACCTTCGCGGCGTCACTGATGTGGCCCTCGTTGGTGCTCTCGGCGACCTCGCCGAACCACAGGCTGCCGGTGGTGTGGATCAGCCGCCGGCCCGCGGCCTCCTCCAGTTCCCGCCACAGCGGCACCGCGGCGAGGACGAGCCGGGTCATCTCCTCGTCGCTGTACTGGAACCGCCACTGCCGCTCGACGCCGGCGGAGCTGGCCCGGTCGCCGAAGAACTCGTCCTGCTCCAGCAGCACGACCGACAGCCCGGCCCGTGCGGCCCGCCAGGCGCAGGAGAGCCCCACGGCGCCGCCGCCCACGACGGCGAGGTCGAACGTGCGATGCTGATCGGCCATCGACTGCTCCTCCTCGAGAACCGCGGACATCGCCGGTCAGGCAGTGACCTCGGAGAACGTCTCCTCCAGCGCGACCCGCATCTTCTTGATCTGCGTCTCGCCGAGCCAGGGCTGGCAGGGCAGGTTGATCTGCTGGCCGAACCACAGCCGCTCCGCCACCGGGCACTCGCCCAGCCCGTGCCCGAGCCTGCGCCACTCGGGCAGCAGGTGCAGCGGGAAATAGCGGAGCCAGACCTCCACGCCCAGCTCCCGCAGCCGCGCCACGACCCGGTCGCGGTCGACGCCGCTCTCGGGATCGACGAAGAAGGTGTAGAGGTGGTAGGCGTGCAGGACGTCGTGCGGTGCCCGCTGGATCCGCGCGCCGGGCAGCGCCGCCAGGGTCTGGTCAAGCTGCCCGGCGTTCGAGCGGCGGCGGGCGGTCAGCTCGGGCAGCTTGCGCAGCTGGAGCCGCCCGACCCCGGCGGCGGGCTCGCTCATCGTCGCGTTCGTCCCCGCGTACCGCACCTCCACGCACTCGTGGGTGTACGACAGCTCCGGGTAGAGCGCCTGCGGCACCGGAGGGATCGGGGTCGCGGACGGGGGCAGCGACCGGTAGATCCCGTCGCACTGGTTGCCGCGCCAGCGCAGCACGCGCTCGGCCCAGTCGTCCCGGTCGAACGTGATCATCCCGCCCTCGCCGAGGGTGGTGATGTTCTTGGTGGAGTGGAAACTGAAGCAGCCGATGTCGCCCAGGGAGCCGGGCCGGCGGCCCCGGTACTCGGCGCCCAGCGCGTGCGCCGCGTCCTCGACGACCAGGAAGCCGTGCTCGCGGGACAGCCGGACGATCTCGTCCATGTCGGCGGGCAGGCCGCCGTAGTGCACCAGGATGACCGCCCGGGTCCGGGGTGAGATCAGGGTGCGCAGGACGTCCACGTCGATGTTCAGAGTATTCGGGTCGATATCGCAGAACCGGACGCGGACATCCAGTTCGAGCAATGGCTGGATGGTCGCGTTGTAGGTTTGCGGAGTGACGATGACCTCGTCGCCGGGATTGAGGCCGAGAAGCTGAATCGCCAGCCTGAGTGCCACCGTGCCGCTGGTCATGGAGAAGGCGTGGGCGGAGCCGACATAATCCCTGAAATCCGCTTCGAAACGGTCTCGCAGCGGCCCCTGTGAAAGCCCTTCCGTCGATGTCAGCAGGCTGGTCAGCAGGGAGATCTCTGCCTCGTCGAACCGGCTGCCAAGGCGCGGATAGGGGACTTCATATCCCCCGTTATCGGTCACTCCACTCCTCCGCTCCGTCGCAGGGCGGCCACCTGTCCGGGGCCTGCCAGGACCAATACTGTGAACGGGCTCTATCACGCCGCTATCGCCATGCTGTCGATAGACGGCCGGTACTCCATACCAGCCTGCGAACTGAAATGGAACTGCGCGAAACTGCCTTCTCGAATGGCTTCCGGGGGTGCCGGAACGCGGCCTGGGGCCCGGCTCCGGACGGCTTCGACGGGCCGCCGTGCCCGCATGCTGGACACATGCCCGGGGGTGAGTGCCGTCGTCGCAAGTCCCTGCCACAGAGAAAGACCAGGTCAGCGGAGTGTCTGCTGATCAAGGCGCACCAAAGTTGAGTCATCAGGGCTCAAGCGCGTTGACAGTGCTTCGGATGCTGAGGCACTCTTGGGACGGGAGAGCGACGATGGACCAGCCGAGTGATCATGACGGAGGGTGAGAGATATGGCGCGCGCGGTCGGTATCGACCTGGGGACGACCAACTCGGTGGTGGCGATCCTGGAGGGCGGGGAGCCCACGGTGATCGCCAATGCGGAGGGGTCGCGGACGACGCCGTCTGTCGTGGCGTTCGCGAAGAACGGTGAGGTGCTGGTCGGCGAGGTCGCCAAGCGCCAGGCGGTGACGAATGTGGACCGCACCATCCGGTCGGTGAAGCGTGAGATGGGCACCGACTGGAAGACCTCGATCGACGGCAAGGACTTCACGCCGCAGCAGATCAGCGCGTTCGTGCTGCAGAAGCTGAAGCGGGACGCGGAGGCGTATCTGGGCGAGAAGGTGACCGACGCGGTCATCACCGTCCCGGCGTATTTCTCCGACCATCAGCGGCAGGCGACGAAGGAGGCCGGGCAGATCGCGGGGCTGAACGTCCTGCGGATCATCAACGAGCCGACCTCGGCGGCGCTGGCGTATCACCTGGAGAAGGAGAACGAGGCCACGATCCTGGTGTTCGACCTGGGCGGCGGCACTTTTGACGTGTCGCTGCTGGAGGTGGGGGAGGGGGTCGTGGAGGTCAAGGCGACCTCCGGTGACAACCACCTGGGCGGTGACGACTGGGACAGCAAGGTCGTGGACTGGCTGGTGGAGCGGTTCAAGAACGCCAACGGCGTGGACCTGGCCAAGGACAAGATGGCGCTGCAGCGGCTGCGGGAGGCGGCGGAGAAGGCCAAGATCGAGCTGTCGTCCTCGTCGGAGACGCAGATCAACCTGCCCTACATCACCGCCTCCTCCGAGGGCCCGCTGCACCTGGACGAGAAGCTGACGCGCGGGGAGTTCCAGCGGTTGACGTCCGACCTCCTGGAGCGCACCAAGGGCCCGTTCCAGCAGGTCCTCAAGGACGCGGGCATCAGCGTCAAGGACATCGACCAGGTCGTCCTGGTGGGTGGCTCCACGCGTATGCCGGCGGTGTCGGAGCTGGTGAAGGAGTTGACGGGGGGCAAGGAGCCCAACAAGGGCGTCAACCCCGACGAGGTGGTGGCGATCGGCGCGTCGCTGCAGGCGGGTGTGCTGAAGGGCGAGGTGAAGGACGTCCTGCTGCTGGACGTGACGCCGCTGAGCCTGGGCATCGAGACCAAGGGCGGCATCTTCGCCAAGATCATTGAGCGGAACACCACGATTCCGACCAAGCGGTCGGAGTCGTTCTCGACGGCCAGTGACAACCAGCCGTCGGTGGGGATCCAGGTGTTCCAGGGCGAGCGTGAGATCGCCGCGTACAACAAGAAGCTGGGCACGTTCGTGTTGGACGGGATCGCGCCGGCGCCGCGCGGGGTTCCGCAGATCGAGGTGACCTTCGACATCGACGCCGACGGGATCGTCAACGTCTCGGCCGTCGACCAGGGCACCGGCAAGGCCCAGTCGATCACGATCACGGGCGGCTCGGCCCTCCCCAAGGACGACATCGAGAAGATGGTCCGGGAGGCCGAGCAGTACGCCGAGGAGGACCGCCGCCGCAAGGAGGAGGCCGAGGTCCGCAACCAGGCCGACACCCTCGCCTACTCCACCGAGAAGTTCCTCAAGGAGAACGAGGACAAGGTCCCCGCCGACGTCAGGACCGAGGTGGAGGAGGCCATCGCCGACCTGAAGAAGGCACTGGACGGCACCGACGTCGACGCCATCCGCAACGGCACCGAGAAACTGGCGAAGGTCAGCCAGAAGGTGGGCACGGCGATCTACGCGCAGGGCCAGCAGGGCGCGCCCGGCGACACCGGCACCACCGCCGGGGACGAGACCGGGGAGACGGCCAAGGACGACGACGTGGTCGACGCCGAGATCGTCGACGACGACAAGGACGGTGACAAGCGCGGCGGCGGGGCCTGAGCGGTGTTCCGGCCGAGCCACGGGCCGGGCGGCGCCCGCCGTCCGGCCCGGCGAACCGCCCGCCGGCGGGAGGAAAAGTGATGGAGGTCCGCGGCGAGGACGCCGGAGGGGCCGGCGCCCGGGACAGGGTGGCCGAGCTGGAGGCCGAGCTGGCCGAGGCGCGCGGGCAGGCGGCCGAACGGCTCGTCGACCTGCAACGGCTCCAGGCGGAGTACGCCAACTATCGCAAGAGGGTCGAACGGGACCGGTCGGCCGTACGCGTGCAGGCGCTCGGCAACGTGCTCACCGGGCTGCTCCCGGTCCTGGACGACATCGAGCGGGCCCGCGAACAGGACGAGCCGGTCAAGGGATTCCAGCAGGTCACCGAGGTCCTTGAGGAGATGCTCGGCAAGCTGGGCCTGGTGCGCTTCGGTGCCGAGGGCGAGGTCTTCGACCCGCGCACGCACGAGGTCCTGATGACCTCCACCTCGGCGGAGGTCACCGAGCCCACGGCCGTCCGCGTGCTGCGGCCCGGCTACTCGGTGGCGGACCGGATCCTGCGGCGGGCGCAGGTCGTGCTCGCCGAGCCCCCGGCCGGGCCCGGCACCGCACCCCGGCCCGCGTCCGGGGACGACCCTGAGGGCCCACCGGAGGCGGGCCCTTGAGACCCCGCGAGGCATGACGGGGGCGGGGCGATCGTGCACGAACAGGCGGAAAGAAAAAGGAGAGACGTCGGTGGATCCCTTCAGTGAAGACGCCCCCGTCTATGTCATCTCGGTGGCGGCGGAGCTGTCCGGCCTCCACCCGCAGACCTTGCGCACCTACGACCGGATGGGGCTGGTCAGCCCGGGCCGCACGGCCGGGCGCAGCCGCCGCTACTCCCTGCGCGACATCACCATGCTGCGCGAGATCCACCGGCTCACCCAGCAGGAGGGCGTCAACCTCGCCGGCATCAAGCAGATCTTCTATCTGCAGCGCGAGTCGGAGAGCCTGCGGGCGGAGGTCGCCCGGCTGAGGTCGATGATCGACCAGCTGCGCAACGAGCTGGAGTCCACCCGCGCGGTGGCGGCCCGCCTCGCCCGGCTCCGCGGCGCGCCCGAGCCGGCCGGCGGCCAGGACCTGGTCCCGGTCCGGCACACCGAGATGGTGCTGTTGCGCCCGCCCGCGATCGAGTAAGCCGGTGTGCCCGCCACGGGTCCTTCAGGGGCGGACCGCGCTGACCAGCCACTGGGCGCCCGGCAGGAGCACTCCCTGTGGCCGCGTGTACGACGTCAGCGCGGTCGTGAGCCGGGTGCGCGCCTCCTCCCAGGACAGCCCGTCCGCCTGTTCGACGATGTAGCGGGTCGGTCCGCTGGCGAGGAAGACGCCGGCGGCCTCGGCGGCATCCTGCCCGAAGCGCAGCGGCAGGTGGACGGGAGCGACCGACACGTCGATGAGACCGGCGGCGGCGAGCACCTCGCCGAGCCGGTCCCGATCCGACAGCGAGAACATCGCGGGGGCGGGTCCCGGGTAGGCGTCGACCACGGCTCGTGGCCGCGGCGGGACGCCCAGCAGGGCGGCGACCGGGATCACGTACCAGCCGCAGTCCTCGGGCGGCTGCGGGCAGACGAAGGCCAGCCGCCCGCCGGGCCGGAGCGCGGCCCGGATGTTGGTGAACGCGGCCACCGGGTCCGCGAAGAACATCACCCCGTACTTGCTGACGGCCGTGTCGAAGCCGCCCGCGGGGAACGGGTGGACCTGCACGTCGGCCTGCTCGAAGACGACGTTGCCGATACCGGCCGCCGCCGCGTCCCGGCGCGCCCGGTCGAGCATCGGCCCGGAGAGGTCGGCGCCGGTCACCTGACCCGCCGGTGCGCGTCGAGCGACCTGACGGGTGAGGTCTCCCGCGCCGCACCCGATCTCGAGCACCCGGTCGCGCTCGGTGACGCGGGCGGCGTCCAGCAGCAGGCGGTGCAGGTCGGCGTCGTGGTCGGCCTCGGGCATCGGCTTGGCCGCCCAGGCGGCTCCTTCCGCTCCGTTCCAGGCTTCGAACTGGGCGCGGTTCTCGATGGTCATCGGCACACTCCATATGAACAATCGTTCATGAACGTATGTTCATATTGATGCGCGTTTCGGCGAATGTCAACGGTCTTCCTCGAACAAGACCCGGGCCCGGCGGCTTCAGGCGGCTTCAGGGCGATGAAAGTTTGAAATGACCGGTGCCTCGTTCCCGGTGCTGGGCTGTCATGGAGTGGGAGCGCTCCCACCCCTGTCCCGACATCCCGGATCCCGACCGAGGACGGAGATCGCACCATGGATCATCGTGACCATGCCGGAACCGCCCGCCCGGCCCGCCGCGCCACCGGCGCCCGCCTCGTCCTGACACTGCTGTCGGCGGTGACGCTCGTCCTGATCCCCTGGGCGGGCCCCGCGTCCGCGCACGGGTCGATCGTCGACCCGGCGTCCCGGAACTACGGCTGCTGGCTGCGCTGGGGCAGCGACTTCCAGAACCCCGCGATGGCGCAGCAGGACCCCATGTGCTGGCAGGCGTGGCAGGACAACCCCAACGCCATGTGGAACTGGAACGGGCTGTACCGCGACAACGTCGGCGGCGACCACCAGGGCGCCGTCCCGGACGGGCACCTGTGCAGCGGCGGCCTGACCGAGGGCGGCCGCTACAGGTCCATGGACACCGTGGGGCCGTGGAAGACGACCGACGTCGGCAGCGACTTCACGGTGAAGCTGTACGACCAGGCCAGGCATGGCGCCGACTACTTCCGCGTCTACGTCAGCCGCCAGGGCTACGACGCCCTCACCCAGCCGCTGCGCTGGAGCGACCTCGAACTGGTGCGGGAGACCGGCCGCTACGCCCCCGCGCAGGACATCTCGATCGATGTCAGCGCCCCCGGCCGCAGCGGGCGCCATGTCGTCTTCACCATCTGGCAGGCGTCGCACATGGACCAGGCGTACTACATCTGCAGCGATGTGAACTTCGGCTGAGGCCGGGACGGAGCGGGGCGGTGATCTCCTCACCGCCCCGCCCTCCGTTCAGCTCGCGGCGCCCACCAGCCCGTGCGGGTCGATCACGTACTTGCGGGCCGCTCCCTTGTCGAACTCCTCGTACCCCTCGGGGGCCCGGTCCAGCGGGATGACCGTGGCGTTGACGTTGCGGGCGATCTGCACCCGGTCGTGCAGGATCGCCATCATGAGCTGGCGGTTGTACCGCATGACCGGGCACTGTCCGGTGGTGATGACGTGGGACTTCGCCCAGCCCAGGCCGATGCGGATGCCCAGCTGGCCGATCCTGGCGTTCTCGTCCACGCCGCCGGGGTCGCCGGTCACGTACAGGCCGGGGATGCCGAGCCTGCCGGCCGCCCGCGTGATGTCCATGAGGGAGTTCAGGACGGTGGCCGGACGCTCGCCGCCGGACTCGGGGCCGTGGCCGCGGGCCTCGAAGCCCACGCAGTCGACGGACGCGTCCACCTCGGGGACCCCGAGGATCTGCTCGAGCTGGTCGGCGAGGTCGGCGTGCTGGGACAGGTCGATGGTCTCGCAGCCGAAGCTCCTGGCCTGCCGGAGCCGCTCGGCGTTCATGTCGCCCACGATGACGACGGCCGCGCCGAGCAGGAAGCAGGAGGTGGCGCAGGCCAGCCCCACCGGGCCGGCACCGGCGACGTAGACCGTGGAACCGGTCGTCACGCCGGCGGTGTAGGCGCCGTGGTAGCCGGTGGGGAAGATGTCCGACAGCATCGTCAGATCGCGCATCTTCGCCATGACCGTGTCGCGGTCCGCCGGGATCTTCAGCAGGTTCCAGTCGGCGTAGGGCACGGTGACGTACTCGGCCTGGCCGCCGTGCCAGCCGCCCATGTCGACGTACCCGTAGGCGGCGCCCGCCCGGGCGGGGTTGACGTTCTCGCAGACGCCGGTGTGGCGCTCCTTGCAGTTGCGGCAGCGCCCGCAGGCGATGTTGAACGGGACGCTGCAGATGTCGCCCTTCTTGATGAACTCCACATCGCTGCCCACCTCGATGACCTCACCGGTGATCTCGTGGCCGAGGGTGAGGCCGGCGGGCGCGGTGGTGCGGCCGCGGACCATGTGCTGGTCCGATCCGCAGATGTTGGTGGCGATGGTCTTCAGGATGGCGCCGTGGTTGAGCTTGCGCTCGTTCTGTTCGTGCAGCACCAGCTCGGGGAAGTCCAGGTCCTCGACCCGGACCTCGCCCGGCCCCTCGTAGACGACGCCTCGGTTCGTGTTGGCCACGACTGATCTCTCCTTGATCGGACTGAGTTCGTCGGAGCCGGGGGCGGTTCCGGCGAATCCGTCCCGCGGCCTGTCGGCGTCCGGATCCTGCGACCGCGATGTTCGGCGGCGATGCGCGACCCCGTCGCGGGGACCGCACCCTGAGAGCGGGCGCCCGTCGGGCCGGCGAGCGCGAGGGCTGCGCGACGCCGCCTCTCGCGACGGTCGGCCCACTGTCGTCATACCCGCGGAACCCAGGGGGGATAAACCCCGCCAAACATCAACAGACCAGTACAGAGATGTAAATCGCGGCGGCTGCTCTCGGGACGATCAGAAGTAGTCGCCGAAGAGATCGGTGGTGGGCCACGTGGTGATCCCGTTGGCGACCGTGTGCAGCGGGGCGCTGAAGTCGTTGTAGCCGTAGGTCAGCCCCGAGGGATCGTCGCGCTGGTCGAACAGCAGGGCCCAGGTGACCCCGTCGTGGCGGCGGGTCACGATCGTGCTGGTGCCGGGGAGGCTGCCGTCGTGCCAGGTGTTGCGGCCGCCGGTGACGTCGCGCACGTTCCAGCCGAAGCCGTAGTAGTAGCCGCCGGAGTTGAGGCCGGTCTCCGGCTTGGCGAACATGGTGGCGACCGACGAGGCGGTCAGCACGCTCGTGGCGGCGTCGAAGATCTTGGTGAACCGGACGTAGTCGACGGCGGAGGCCAGCCAGGCGCCCATCGCCGTGCGGTTCTCGGCGTTGAACGAGCCGTACGGCGCGGGCACCGTCGTTCCGGCCGCGTCGAACACGGACCTGCCCGTGTACTGCGAGAAGTAGGGGACCTCTCCCGGTGCGCGTCCGCTCGCCGGCGACTTGGCGGGCAGCGTCCGGGTGATGCCCAGCGGGGCGAAGACGTTGCGCTGCACGTAGTCGGCGTAGGTCGTCCCGGAGACCTTGGCGACGATCTCTCCGAGGAGCAGGTAGCCGTAGTTGCTGTAGGCGTAGGTGCTGCCCGGGTCGTGCTCCAGCCTCAGCCCGGCCCCGTGGGTCACCATGTGCGCCCGGGTGATCGGCAGCGGGACGCCCAGCTGCTCGGCGATCTGCCGGTCGCGGTAGGTCGGGTCGCCGGAGACGTCACGGTCCCAGCCCCCCAGGTGCTGGAGCAGGCGGCGCACGGTCACCTGCGGCAGCCGCGGGTCCGCGGTCGTGCCGGGCGGCGGCGTCAGCGTGAGCAGGTCGGTCACCGGCCGGGACAGGCCGAGCCGGCCGTCCTGGACCAGGCGCATGATCGCGGTCGCGGTGACGGCCTTGCTGAGGCTGCCGATCCGGAAGAGCGAGGTCGGCTGGACGCTGAGGGAGGTGTCGTCGCTCCAGGTGTAGCCGCGCGCGAGGATGAGCCTGCCGTTCCGCATCACCGCGAGCGAGCCGCACGGGATGCCGCGGTCCTGCATGAGCTTCTTGACCGCGGTGTCGAAGCCTCCCAGCCCCGCCCCGGCCTTACCGGACACCTTCCAGGTGCGGGCGGCGGCCCCGGCCCGGACCGCGGTCGCCGTCCCCCCGGCGCACCCCGCCACCAGCCCCGGCGCCGCCGCGCCCATCCCGGCCAGCCCCATCAGCCTGCCGAAGTCCCGCCGGCTCAGCCGCCCGTACGCCATCCCGCCCCCATGATCATCTATGTCGGATCATGGCAATGTAGCGCGGTCTCGAACCGTTCGCGGTGCTTCCGGCGGATCGCGCGGATCGCGCCCCCCGGTGACGGGCCGGAGCCCGCATGCAATCCGGAGACCCGGCTGAGCTGGCCCGGTGAGCTTTAGTTAACCCAGCGCTTACGATCGCGACCCGCCGGTGTGACGTTGCGTGATCGAAACTGGGCCTGGCCGAAACGGATTACATGCAATCTCCCGCCGGTGTCCCCCCGGTGTCCGGTTCGGCGGCCGACGGCCCTGGTCAGGGTCGCGTCCACGACATGCAATCGAGGAGAACCATGGCACCGGAGCCTCCGGCGAGCCTGCTCGCCGCCCAGGCCTATGCGCGGCTGCGCGCGGACATCCTGAACAACCGGCTGATGCCGGGCACCCCGCTGAGCGTGCCCGCGCTCGCCACCCGGCTGGACATGAGCAGGAGCCCGGTCCGCGAGGCCGTGCAACGGCTGATCCATGACGGGCTCGCCACCCAGGTCGCGCACCGCGGCGCGGCCGTGGCCCGGATCGACCCGGCGGAACTGGACGACCTCTACGTCGTCAAGGAGCCCCTGGAGGGCCTGGCCACCCGGCTGGCCACGCCGCGGCTGACGCTCGACGGGGAGCGGAGGCTGCGGCGGATGGTCGAGGAGCACGAGCGGCTGCTGGAGTCCGGAGCCCCGGAGAGCGCGCACGTCCAGATGGACCTGGACCTGCACCGCTACATCCGCGAGGTCGCCGGGAACGCGGCCCTCATCGCCACCCTGGAGCAGTTCGAGGGCAAGACGAACCTGGCGTTCCCCACCCTGTGGAGCGATCCAGAGGCGAGCCGGCTGGCCGTGGAGGAGCACCGCGCGATCATCGAGGCGATGATCGCCGGTGATCCCGGCGGCGCCGAGCGGGCGGCCCGCAACCACGTGGAACGGATCAGGCTGCGCTGGGCCCGCCGCATGGTCACCACGCTCGAGAGCGCGGCGGGCGCGTGACGCCGGCCGGCGCGCTGGACGCGGTCCTCGACCACGTCGCCACCGAGGAGACCGATCTCGACGCCCGGGTCGCCTTCCACGTCGGCGTCCTGGGGTTCCGGGTGCTGCGGTGGGGAGTGCACGTCGAGACCGGGGGCCGGATCGCGATGCTCGGCCGCGGCGGCGGCGCCAAGGTCGAGCTCATCGAGGTCGGCGCCCCCCTCGGCGACCTGGCCCACATCGGCTACCGGGTGCCCGACCTGCGTGCCGCCCACGCCCGGCTGCTGGACGCCGGATGCACCGAGGACCGGGCGCCGTTCCGGATCGACGCCGCCATGGCGGACACGTCGTTCGTGTGCGACCCCTCCGGCGGGCGGCTCCAGCTCATCACCTACGCGCCCGGTTCCCCCGACCTGTAAGGAACGTTGATGACCCATCTGCAGGAGTTCGTCGATCTGCTCGGCGCGGACCGGGTGCTTCCCGCCGGCCCCAAGGTGACCGGCTATCTGCGTGACTTCTCCTGGTACAGCCCGATCCTGGAGAACGCGCTCGCCGACACCACCGTCGACGCCGTGATGCGGCCCCGTTCACTGGACGACCTCACCGCCGTGGTGGCGCTGGCCGCCGAACGGCGGATCCCCCTGACGATCCGGGGCGCGGGCACCGGCAACTACGGCCAGTCGCTCCCGCTGCGGCAGGGGATCGTGGTCGACATCAAGGACATCGCGGGTGTCCTTGAGATCGGTGCGGGCCGGATCGCCGTCCTGCCCGGCACCCTCATGCAGGACGCCGAGGCCGCGGCGCAGGAGACCGGGCAGGAGATGGCGGTGATGCCCAGCACCTACCGGGTGGCCACCGCGTCGGGGTTCATCTGCGGCGGGTCCGGCGGCCTCGGCGGCGCGGCCAACGGCGACCTGTGGGACGGCAACATCCTCGCCGTCGAGATGCTCACCGTGGAGGAGAAGCCCCGGCTGATCCGGCTGGAGGGCGGCGACGTGCGGCCGGTGCTGCACACCTACGGCACGATCGGGGTGGTCACCCGCGTCGAGATGCGGCTGGTCCCGGCCCGCGACCACCGGGCGATGTACGCGGTCTTCGCCGACTTCCAGGACGCCGCCGGGTTCGCCTACGACCTGACCGCGTCGGACGTGCGGCTGCGGCTCTGCTCGCTGCACCAGGCGCCGATCGGGTCGATGCTCAAGCCGCTCGCCGGGGCCTACGACCCGGCCGACCACGTGCTCCTGCTCTGGGCGGACGCCGCGCACGTGGCGAAGGTCGGCGCCATGGCGCGCCGGTACGGCGGGCGGCTGGAACCGGACTGGCCGGCCAAGACCCACATCACCCAGTTCCCGTTCAGCCACACCATCCTGTGGAGCCGCAAGGCCGATCCCGGGTCGTCCTGGCTCCAGTGCGAGTACTCCGACGACAGGGAGCGCTTCCTCGGCCAGACCGCGAGCGTCAGCGAACGTTATCCCGGGGTGTTCCTCCAGCACATCGAGTTCATCGAGTCGGCGGGGCGGATCCGGCCCCTGGGCATTCCGCCGCTCGTCGGCCTTCCCGACCACGAGGCGGCGCTGGAGGAGCTCATGGCCTACTGCGCCGGCCTCGGTATCACGCTGCTCAACCCGCACAGCTACATCGTCGAGGAGGGCGGATTCGTCGGCGACACCGCGCAGGTCGCGACGCTCAAGCAGACCTCGGACCCGTACCACATCCTCAACCCCGGCAAGCTCGGCGAAGGCTTCTTCACCTCACGCGGCCCGACCCCGCCGAGCCTCAGAACCCGCACGAGGAGCAAGGAGAAGCGAGCATGACCAGGCCAGTCAGCGTCGAGAACCCTGTCCCCCTGATCGACATCGGCGGTTTCCTCGCCGGAACCGACCTGCGCACCGCGCCCGAACAGGTCGGCGAGGCGGCGACCACGAGCGGCTTCTTCCAGATCGTCGGGCACGGCATCCCCAGGGCGCTGTTCGACGCCTGCTACGCCGCCGGCGAGGAACTGGGCCGGCTGCCCGAGGAGGCCAAGCGCACGCTGACCTCTCCCTCGGGCCACCCGTACCGCGGGCTCCGGTCCAACTACGACAAGAGCGGGTGGATGTGCTCGGAGGGCTTCACGGTCTCCCGGTTCGACGGGCCGGACGACGCCCGGGCGCACGGTGTCTCCGAGGAGTACGCCGGGTTCTTCGTCGATAACGTCTGGCCGGACGTGCCGGGGTTCCGGCCGGCGGTCGAGGCCCTGGCGGCCCGGACCCGGGAACTCGGCGGGCGGCTCATGCAGATCTTCGCGCTCGCGCTGGACCTGCCGATCGACCACTTCGACGCCTGCACCGCCGTCGACTCGACCACCTCGACCATCCGCCTCTACCCGGCGCGGCACGCGCCTCTGGACGAGGACCCGACCGTCATCTTCGACGAGCACTTCGACGGCGGGCTGCTCACGATGCTGCACCAGCGCGGCACCTACGAGGGCCTCCAGATCAGGAACCTGGACGGCGAGTGGTTCTCCGTGCCCGTCCACCCCGAGGCGTTCGTCATCAACATGGGTGAGCTCATGACCCGCTGGACCAACGGGAACTGGCCGGCCACCCGGCACCGGGTCATCGCCTCCAGCGATCCCGACGGGTACCGGATCACCCTGCCGACGTTCTACAACGCGGCGCCCGAGACCGTCGTCAGCCCGCTGCCCTCCCAGGGCGGGCTGGACCGGCCGCTGTACGAGCCGGTGACGGTGGCCGAATGGGAGGGCCGCCACATCACCAGCACCCACCGGGAACGCGAGCACACCATCTCCGGCGAGGCCAACGAGGCGTACGTGGCCCGGCTCGCCGGCGCCGACAAGTAGAAGGCGGACGCATGTCTCCACGTCGACTCCGCGCGGCACTCGCCGGCGCGACCCTCCTCCTGGCCACCGCGTGCGGCTCGTCCGGCACCGGCGAGAGCACCGGCTCCGGGCCCGTCAAGGGCACCGCCCTGATCGGGGCGGACCGCTGCGCGCAGAACAAGAAGGCCGGCCCCATCGTCTACCTGACCTCCTACGACCTGGGCGGCGGCATGAGCGTGCTCAACGCGGTCGTCGCCGACGCCCTCGGCTACTTCGAGGACCTGTGCCTGGACGTGACGGTCAGGCCGAAGGCGGAGAACAACGCCCAGCTCGTCAGCGCGGGCACCGCGAAGATCGCGGGACTGGGCAGCGCCGGCGACGCGCTGACCGCCACCGCCAACGGCGCGGCCGTCGTCGGCATCGCGACGTACGGCAACGTCGGTCAGATCGAGCTGATGACCGTCGACGACGGGAAGATCAAGACGCTGAAGGACCTGGAGGGCAAGACGCTCGGCTACAAGGTCGCGATGCCGGGCCAGCTCACCTCCATGCTGAGGAACGCCGGGGTGGACGTCGCCAAGGTCAAGAAGGTCTCCGTCGGCTTCGACCCGACCATCCTCCCGCAGGGCAAGGTCGACGCCCTCCAGGGCTACAAGGACAACGAGCCCGGCCTGCTGCGGAGCAGGGGCTACAAGATCAAGGAGTGGAGCCCCACCGACTTCGGCGTCAAGGGCACCTTCGGCACCCAGATCGCCAACCGGGCCTGGGCCGGGAAGAACCCGACCGCGGTCGAGGACTTCCTGCGCGCCACCCTCAAGGCGTTCTCCTGGCTGAACGAGAGCAAGGCCAACCTCGACCAGGGCATCGCCTGGTCCCAGCAGCGCTCGCAGGCCGGATACGACGTCGAGAACGAGACCAGGCGGTGGCGGACCGGCAGCGAGATCGTCCTCGGCGACCTGATCGACGGGCACGGCGTCGCCCACCAGACCCCCGCCCAGTGGCAGCCGGAGGCCGACGCGCTGCTGGCCAACGGGACGATCAAGAAGCCGGTCGACGTGGCCGAGGCCCAGGACAACCGGTACATCGAGGCCATCCACCAGGGCTCCGAACTCGTCTGGCCCGCCCCCGGCGGCACCGCCCCGGCGGCGACCGCCCCGGCGGGCACCGCCACCCCGGCCGCCTCGCCCGCGAAGTGACGTCATGGGACACGACACGATCACGCTGTCCCGGGTGGGCAAGACGTTCCGCCGGTCCCGGCGGCCCGTGCGGGCCCTGTCGGACATCGACCTGGTCATCGAGGACGGCACCTTCGTGACGCTGTTCGGCCCGTCCGGCTGCGGGAAGTCGACGCTGCTCCGGATCATGGCGGGCCTGCAGGACCACGACGAGGGGGAGGTGTCGCTGTTCGGCCAGACGCCGCGCGCGGCCGTCCGGCAGAAGAACATCGCCTGGATCCCGCAGTCGTCCGCGCTGCTGCCGTGGCTGAGCGTACGGTCCAACGCCGCCCTGTCCACGGTCGTCAACCGCGCCGCCGACCGCCGGCCGGCCGGCGGCCGGACGTCCCGCGACGTCGGGACCGTCCTGGCCGAGCTGGGCCTGGACGACTTCGGCGGCGCGCGGCCCGACCAGCTGTCGGGCGGCATGCGGCAGCGCGCGGCCCTCGCCCGCGGGTTCGTGCACGGGGCGCCGCTGATGCTGATGGACGAGCCGTTCTCCGCCCTCGACGAGTTCACCCGGGAGTCGCTGCGCCACCGGCTGCTGGACGTCTGGGAACGGCACCGCAAGACCGTCGTGCTCGTCACCCACTCGGCGGCGGAGGCGGTGCTGATGTCGGACGTGATCGTCGTGATGACGCCGCGCCCCGGCCGGGTGCGGGCCGTCGTGGAGGTCGATCTGCCCAGGCCACGGCCCCGCGGGATCGAGGACACCCCCGAGTTCCTCGGCGCCGTCCGGCGGGTCAAGGCCGAACTGCGCGCCGGATGGGACGGAGACTGACATGGCGGTCCGGACGTTCGACGGTGTCCAGGCGGCGGCGGTCGAGAACCCCGCGCCCCGGCGGCGGGCGGCCGCGAGGACCGTCCCGCGGATCCTGGCGCCGGTCGTGCTGTTCGCCCTGCTCGGGATCGGCTGGCAGTGGGTCGCCGCCAAGCAGCCGAGCGTGCTGCCGCCGCTCGGCGGGGTGCTCGGCGACCTCGCCGCCCAGCCCGGGTTCTATCTCTCCAACCTGCGGGAGACGCTGGCGTCCGCGCTGATCGGCGGGACCGCCGGGATCGGCGTCGCGCTGCTGCTCGCCGTGATCGTCGTGCACGCGCCGTGGCTGGGCTCGGCGGTGATGCCGGCCGCCGTCCTGATCCACGCGACGCCCATCCTGGCGATCGCGCCCGCGCTCATCGTCGCGTTCGGGTTCGGGCGCACCCCGCACGTGATCGTGGTCGCGCTCATCACGTTCTTCCCGATGCTGATCAACGCCATCACCGGGTTGCGGGCCGTCGATCCCCAGGCGCTGGAGGTGTTCCGGTCCATGGCCGCGTCCCGGCGGGACGTCTTCTTCCGGCTGCGGGTGCCCAGCAGCCTGGGCTACCTGTTCTCCTCCGGCAAGACCTGCGTGACGCTCGCGGTGATCGGCGCGATCGTCTCCGAGTTCACCGGCACCGACAAGGGGATCGGCGCGGTGATCGTCCAGTCCACCACGTACCTGAACCTGGTCCAGATGTGGGGCGCCATCTTCGTCGCGGCCCTGTGCTCGCTGACCTTGCTGGGCCTGGTCGGCCTCGCGGAACGGCTCGTCGTCCGCTGGTGAACCGGGGGACCCGCCCCGGAGGCCGGTTCCCGGGCGGAACCGGCCTTCGGCCGTGCGGACCGCGCTAGGGCGGTGCCGTCTCCGCGAGCCGGCCGGCGAGGAAGGCGCGTTCGGCGTCGTTGCCGGCCAGCGCGAGCGCGCGCTCGTACGCGGTGGCGGCCTCCGCGTTCCGGCCCTGCCGGCGCAGCAGGTCCGCCTTGATCGCCGGCAGGTAGTGGTGGCGGGCCAGCCGCCCGTCCCCTTCGAGGGCCTCGACCTCGGCGAGCGCCGCCGCGGGGCCGCGCACCATGGCGACCGCCACCGCCCGGTTGAGCGCGACCACCGGGGACGGCCACGCCTCCAGCAACGCGTCGTAGAGCACCAGGATCTGCTCCCAGTCGGTGCCGGCGTACGTCGGCGCGGTCGCGTGCAGCGACGCGATGGCGGCCTGGAGGGCGAACCGCCCGGGCGCGCCGCCGGGGAGCGCGGTGAGGACGAGTTCGTGCGCCTCGGTGATGGCCTCCCTGTCCCAGGCCGAACGGTCCTGCTCCTCCAGCGGCAGCAGGCGCCCGTCCGCGGCGGTCCGGGTGGCGCGGCGGGCGTGGTTGGCCAGGAGGAGCGCGAGGAGGCCGCGGACCTCGCGCTGCTCCGGCATCAGGCCGTGCAGCATGCGGGCCAGGTCGAGCGCCCGCCCGGCGATGTCGTCCTTGGTCAGCGCGGGCCCGGCCGGTGCGGTGTGACCGGTGGTGAAGAGCAGGTGGATCACGGTGAGGACGCCGTCCAGCCGTTCCGGCAGCTCCTCCGGGCCGGGCATCCGGAACGGGACCCGCGCCGCCGCGATCTTCTTCTTCGCCCGGGTGATCCGGGCCGCCATGGTGGTCTCGGAGACCAGGAACGCCCGCGCGATGTCCGGCACCGTCAGCCCGCACACCAGCCGCAGCGTGAGCGCGACCCGCGCCTCGATCGCCAGCGCGGGGTGGCAGCACAGGAAGGCCAGCCGCAGCCGGTCGCCGGGGACGGCCCGGCCGTCCTCGCCGACCGGGCCGCCCGGGACCTCCGCGCCGGACTCCTCCGGTTCCACCAGGAGGTGCAGCTTCGACCGCAGCGTCCTGGCCCTGCGCAGGGCGTCCAGCGCGTTGTGCCGGGCGGCCGTGGTCAGCCAGGCGCCCGGCCTGGACGGCACCCCGCCGCGCGTCCAGGCGTCGAGCGCCGCGACGTAGGCGTCCTGGACGCACTCCTCGGCGAGGTCGAGATCGCGGGTGACGCGCACCGTCGCGGCGAGCACCGTGGCCCACTCGCGGCGGTGCGCGTCGGCGACCGCACGCTGGACGGGTGTCACACCGCGAGGAGCGGCCGCACCTCGACGGCGCCGTCCATGATCGGGAGCAGCCTGCCGATGGCGACCGCCTGGTCCAGGTCCGCGGCCTCCACCACGAAGAACCCGGCGATCACCTCCCTGCTCTCGATGAACGGGCCGTCGGTGACCAGGCCGCCCTTGCGGATCGTCCGCGTGGCCGAGGAGGGTTCCAGGGCCTGCTCGTGGACGACCCGCGCGCCCATCGCGGCGATCTTCTCCCCGGCGCTCAGGTTGGCCTCCATCACCTCCGGCGGGATGTCGTCCACCCCGCCCGGGGTCTCCTTCTCATAGATCAGAATTGCGTACCGCGGCATCGCCCGTTCCGTCCGCTCGTCCCGCTCGCTCACCAGTTCCCGGTCTCCGGGCCCATCGCACCGTATGTCACCGTGCCCTCCCGGACATAGGTGCAGTCCAGGACGCCATTGTCGGACGTCTCGGTCGCGACCAGCCGGAGACCCGCCGGGACGGTGCCCCCCGCGAAGAGCCGCTTGCCGGAGCCGATGAGCACCGGGAAGAGCAGCAGGCGGAACTCGTCGACGAGATCCGCCGACAGCAGGGTCTGGATCAGCCCGCCACTGCCGTGGACCTGGATCTCGCCGCCCTCGCCCCGCTTGAGCTCGGCGACCGCCTCGGCGACGTCGCCGGTGAGCAGCGTCGAGTTCCGCCATGACACGCTGTCGAGCGTCCGCGACGCGACGTACTTCCGCATGTTGTTGATCTTGGATCCGATCGGGTCGTCGGCCTCGGCCAGCGGCCAGGTGGAGGCGAAGCCCTCGTAGGTCCTGCGCCCCAGCAGGAGCGCGCCGGCCCTCTCGGTCAGCGTGCCGATCCTCCCGATGAGCGCCGGGTCGAAGTGCGGCACGGCCCATCCGCCGTGCTCGAACCCGCCGTCGGGGTCCTCGTCGGCGCCGCCCGGCGCCTGCATGACGCCGTCCAGAGAGAGGAACGTCATCACCAGCAGCCTGCGCATGTCGTCTCCTTCGTTCGTGCTCGTGCTCGTGGCAGGACGCCGTGGTGACGCCCTCACCCTCTACGGCGAACGAGGAGCCCGGGAATCGACAGCACGCGCGGATCCGTTCCGGTATGGCCGAAAAAGGAAAACCGGCATTCTTCAATGATCTTCCGAAGGGTGATTCGGAAAGTCTGCACTATGGGCATAAAGGGCAATTCGTGACATTTTGACCAGGTCCGTTCAAGGAACCTGGTCTGCCGCGCGGTACCCCCGCGCCTCCTCTCCGTGCTCCCGCGCCGGCCCAGGGCCGACCGTGAGGAGAGCGCATGAAGTGGCGCCGCAAGGTGCTGGCCTCCATGACCCTTCTGGTGCTGACCGTGTCCGGGCTGGCCGCCCTCCAGGCCCCGGCCGCCGCCGCTCCGCTGGACCTGGCCAACTTCCAGTTCCGTCCCGCCTCCAACGCCGCCGAACTGCGCGAACGCGTCAGCCTCCTCGACCAGACCCTGGTCAGGGTGGGTGTGGGCGACATCATGAACGACCTGAACCGGAAGGACACCGAGAAGCCGATCGGGTTCGGCGAGGCCTGCGAGCCCGCCGCCCTGCAGTCCACCAACAAGCCCCTCATCACCCGGAGCCTGTGCTTCAACGACGGCGACAACGTCACGCCCACCTGGTATCCGCAGGGGGTGACCACGGTCGCGGACGCGCAGGCCGACCAGGTCTGGGGCACCTCCAGCCGGCCCGTCATCGTCACCTGGTACGACCACAACGACGACGACGGGGTGGACAGCGACGGGGACGGCTACGACACCGACGAGCAGATCCGCGGCGTGCGCGTCACGTTCATGAACCCCGACACCGGCGCGTACCGGCACGTCCTGCTCGTGTACCCGTTCATCAACGACTCGGGCAACGTCAGCTACATGAGCGTGCGGACGACGCAGAGCGGCGAATACAAGTCCCTGCACGCCGGTGGGATCGTCTGGTACGGCAACTACCTCTACGTCGCCGACACCGCGCGCGGGTTCCGGGTGTTCGACATGCGCCACATCTACGACCTCGGCGCGTCCGAGAACGGCACCACCGACAAGGAGGGGCTCATCGGCCGCCAGGACGGCATCTACTACGGGCACGGCTACCGTTACGTGATGCCGGAGGTCAACGCCTGGACCCGGACGGCCGACACCGGCACCAAGTGCACCGAGCAGGACGGCTCACCGCAGTTCTCCTACGTCGGCCTGGACCGCAGCGGGGTCGACCACATCACCGCCGGCGAGTACTGCGCGGGTGAGGAGGCCGTCAACGGGAGGGTGGCCGCCTGGCCCATCGCGGGTGCCGTCGACGCCAACGGTGAGCAGCGGATCGCCGCGGACTACCGGTGGAACGCCGACGCCGCCTACCGCCTGCCCGATTCCAACATCCAGGGGGCGGTGCGGTTCGACGGCCGGTGGTACCTGAGCCGCAGCCGCGGGGAGTCCACGGCCGGAACCCTGTACAAGACCGACCTGGTCACCGCTCCCACCGGTGACCTCCGGATCGGTGTCGAGCGGCCCCTGAGCATCGGCCCCGAGGACCTGTCGCACTGGCCCGGCGGGACCGAGACCGCCCCGTCGCTGAGCACCCTGTGGACCGTCGCCGAGCATCCCGGCAAGCGCATGGTGTACGGCGTGTACGCGCCGCCCGGCTGATCCGGGCGGCCGAACCACCGGAAACGAGAATCCCCAGATCGGGACCATGGTCCTGATCTGGGGACGGGTGGTGGGCGATACTGGGATTGAACCAGTGGCCTCTACCGTGTCAAGGTAGCGCTCTCCCACTGAGCTAATCGCCCGGGATGGTGAGGTGGAGACGGGATTTGAACCCGTGTACACGGCTTTGCAGGCCGTTGCCTCGCCTCTCGGCCACTCCACCGAGCGAGGCCCTCGGCTCCGCCTGGTGTCAAGGCCCCCTCAGAGCGGACGACGGGATTCGAACCCGCGACCCTCACCTTGGCAAGGTGATGCTCTACCAACTGAGCCACGTCCGCGTGCTCTCCGGGTTTCCCCCGGCGCGCAGGATTAACTTTAGCGGAATCTCGGAGTGCTTGCGTACTCGTTCGGGGGCGGCGCCTGGCTCCCGTCCTCCTCGCCGCCGGAGCGGGAGAGCGCGGCCTCGGCGTGGAGGGAGTTCCAGAAGGCCAGCTCGTCGTCCTCCTGGAGGTGGGCGATGCGGCCCCAGAACTCGCGGTCCTCGGCCTCGTGGGCGGCGGCGAGGGAGAGGGCGGGCATGACGGTGGTGCCGGCGTCGGCGGCGTCGAGGTCGGCCGGGGCGACGTCGGCCGGCAGCCGGACGGGCTCGGGGTCGCGGTGGTGCTTGCCGCGCTTGCGGACGCGGACGGGGGAGGCCGAGGGGGCCTTGGCCGCCGCGGCGCGGCCCGCGGCGAGGGCGACGGTGCCGCACAGCACGAACCCGAGGACCCCGGTGAGGAGGACCTCCTGGGACGGCAGCTCGCCGGCCGGGGTCGCCTCACCGGCCCGCGCCCCGGGGGACGAGCCGGTGAGGGTCTCGACCTTGGGGGCCGGAGCGGCGTGCTTGGGGACGTACTTCTCCTGCTTGACCTCGACCTTGACCTTGCCGGGGTAGCCGAAGCCCACGACCGTGTCGATGTCGCGGGTCTTGCGCATGAGCTTGTAACCCTCGGCGTTGGCCTCGATCGTGTGGAGGGTCTTGCCGTCGACCTTCTCCACGAGACCGACGTGATCGATCTGGTCGATGTCGTCCGAGCCGTTCCAGTCGAAGAAGACCATGGCCCCCGGGACCGGCTCCTTGCCCCAGGCGTCCTGCTTCCTGAACCACTCGGCGTGGTCGACGGTCGCGGCGAACTGCCCGGCCTGGTCCTGGACGCCGGCCTGCTCGGCGGCCCAGGCCAGGAACATGTCGCACCAGGGGGCCGTCTTGAAGTACGGGTTCTGGTCGGCGTCCATGGTGTCGGTCCACCAGTCGCCGAACTTGGTGTACCCGTCGCCCTTCTCGGTGTAGCCGAGATTGTCCTTGGCGATTTCGAGCAGCTTCTTGCCGATGGGGTCCATGACGCTCCTTGCCGCCTCCCTGGTACGGGCTAGCGGCGCCCGACCCGGTCGGCCCGTGTCCTGGTCCAAGGTCACGTTCCGATCTCGACGGAATGTAGCCGAGGTAAAGGGGAGCGGCAAGTCGTCGCGGGTGAATGGTCAGAAGTAGCCACGAGGGAGCACGGCCACCGGACAGGGCACCGCCCGCAGCAGCTTGAGCGCCACCTCGCCGAGGAAGACCCGGTGGGCGGCGGCGTCCTCGCTGCTCGCGCAGATGAGGAGTTCTCCTTCCGGCCAGCCGGCGCGGGCCGCGGCGCCGGCGACGTCGTCCCCTTCGGCCAGCTCGGTCTCCGCCTCCACGCCCGCGGTCTCGGCGGCCAGGCGGGCCGCGAGGGCCAGGTCGTCGCGGAGGGCGTCGCGCGGGGCGTCGCCGATCGCGAGGGTGAGCAGCCGCAGCGGGACCCCGTACCGCGCCGCGGCCTCGGCGGCGCGGGCGACCGCCTCGTCGCACTGGGGCCGGCGCACGTAGGCCACGGTGATCCGGGCCAGCCCGTCGCCCGGCGTGTGGCCCGCCGGGGCGATCATGACGGCCTCGGGGGCGGAGTGCAGCAGGTTGTCGGCCGTGGAGCCGATGGCGATCCGGCCCCGCGCCCCGCCCTCGGGAGAGGCGACGACGATCACGTCCGCGCCGATCCGGCTGGCCAGGACCGACAGGCCGCGCCCGACGCCCCGGCTCTCCTGGAGCGCGGTCTCGGCCTCGGGGAACGCGGCGGCGGCCTGGTCGAGCAGGGCGCGGGCCTCGCCGGCCGCGGCCGGGCGCCCGGGCGGGTGGACGGTGGCGGCGGTGAGCCGCCCCCCGGTCAGCCCGACGATGCCGCGGGCCAGCTCCAGCGCCTCCCGGCCCGCGTTCCCGCCCGCGTATCCGGCCAGCACGTGTTCGCCGAACATGTACCGGTTCCTTCCCCGGCCGCGCGCCGGGTCACGTCCCCTTTAGGGCTTTATGGGCCATCTGGGGCCTTGCGGTACATTCTGACCTCCTGAGTCGTTTGATCTGGGGGGATCAGGACAGTGAGCACAGCGGCAGCGGACCTCGCCGCCGGGCGGTGGAGCATCGACCCGGCGCACTCGGAGGTCACCTTCACCATCCGGCATCTCATGACCACGGTCCGCGGCTCGTTCCCGGACTTGGAGGGCGAGATCCGGATCGCCGCCGACCCGCTGGAGTCCTCCGCCCGCGCGCGGATCGCGATGGCCTCGATCGACACCCGCAACGCCGAGCGGGACGCCCACGTCCGGTCCGCCGAGATCCTGGACGTGGGCCGCTACCCGTCGATGACCTTCGACGGAACGGCTGTGGAACGTGCCACAATCGGCCGCCGGGCCCGCCGCCCGCGCTACCACCTCGACGGGGAGCTCACGATCCGGGACGTCACCCGCCCGGTCCGGCTGCTGGTCGAGTTCCACGGGGTCGGCTCCGACCCCTGGGGCGGGACCCGCGCCGGGTTCACCGCCACCGGCACGCTGAGCCGCAGCGACTTCGGCATCGAGTTCAACGTCCCCCTCCAGGGCGACAAGGTCATGCTCGGCGACACGATCGCCCTCCAGCTGGAGATCCAGGCCGTCCTGGACGCGCCCGCCGGCCCGCCCGGCGGAGCCTGAGCCGGACGCGCGGCGGGCGGCCCTCACCTGCCGCGGGTGAGCGCCAGCAGCTCGCGGGCGGGGCCGCCGGGACGCGGGCCGGACGGCCAGACCGCGCGCAGCGGGCGGCCCAGATCCAGGTCGCGCACGTGGACGGCCACCAGCCGGCCGCCGGCCAGCTCGTCGGCCGCCGCGAGCTCGCTCACCACCACCGGGCCCGCCCCCGACGCCGCCGCGGCCTTGAGCGCGGTGGTCGAGCCGAGCTGGAGCAGGGGAGGGGCGGTCCCGCCGAACGAGGCCAGTGCCCGGTCCAGCACCTCGCGCGTTCCCGACCCCTCCTCGCGCAGGATCAGGGGCGTTCCGGCCAGTTCCTCCGGCGCCAGCCCCGTGCGGCGCCGGGCCCAGGGATGCGCGGGGGCCACGACCACGACCAGGCGGTCGCGGGCCACGACCGTGCCGCTGAGACCGGCGGGCGTCCGGACGCCTTCGACGAACCCCAGATCGGCCTCACCGGTACGGACCTGCCCGGCCACCGCCGCGGAGTTGGCGGTGCGCAGCGTCACCGCCGTGCCGGGGCGGGCCCGGTGGAAGGCCACCAGCCAGCCGGGCATCAGGTACTCGGCCACCGTGAAGCTCGCCGCGACCCGCAGCCGCGCGTCCCGCCGTCCCCTCAGGGCGGCGACGCCCGCGTCCAGCGCCCGTGCGGCGTCGAGGACCTGCTGGGCCCATTCGGCCACCAGCGCCCCGGCCTCGGTCGGACGGGACCCGCGCGGTGAGCGTTCGAGGAGGGCCACGCCGATCTGCCGTTCCATCGAACGGATCCGCGCGCTGGCGGCGGGCTGGGTGACCCCGGTCTCGGCCGCTGCCCGGCCGACGCTGCCCAGCCGCACGACGGCCAGCAGGAGTTCCAGGGCGCCCAGATCGGGCACGCGATGGGTGAACGCCGACCGCTCGTCGTCTGAGATGCCCATAATGTAAGTTTATGTCCCCATAAGGGCGGGCCCCCTAGTGAGAAGGGCCCGCGCGGCCGACTCTTGGGCCATGCACGCGACGACCGCCGCCACGCGGCCCCCGCCTCCGGAGGCGGCCGGACGGACCGGCGGAACGAGAACGCCCCGCTCGCTCCGTGCCTTCGGACCGCAGTGGTACGCCTCCGTCATGGGCACCGCCATCGTGGCCAACGGCGCCGCCGCCCTCCCCGTGCGCCTGCCCGGCCTGCGCACGTTCGGGTTCGCGGTCTGGGCGCTGTCGTTCGTCCTGCTGGGCTGTGTCATCGCGGCACGCGTGACGCACTTCGCCCGCCATCGCGGTGAGGCGAGGAGGCAGCTCCTGGACGACCCCTCCACCGCGTTCTTCTACGGCTGCCCGCCGATGGCCCTGCTCGCCGTCGGACATGGAACGCTCCTCTACGGCCCGGGGCCGCTCGGCACGCGGGCCGCCGTGACGATCGACGCGGTGCTCTGGTCCGCGGGCGCGGCGTACGCGATGGCGGTGGCCTGCGGCATCCCGTTCCTCATGATCACGCGCTGGCGGCTGGAGGGCGGGGCGCTGCCCGGCTGGCTCCTGCCCGTCGTGGCCCCGATGGTCGCCGCCGCGCTGGGGCCGCCGCTCGTCCCGCACCTCCCGGCCGGCCAGGCCCAGACCACGCTGCTGTACGCCTGCCTGGCGATGTTCGGCGTCAGCCTGCTGGGCACGCTGCTCCTGCTCCCGGGCATCTGGACCCGCCTCACCCGCGACGGGCTCGGCGCCGCCTTCCTCACGCCCACGCTGTTCCTGGTCCTCGGCCCGCTGGGCCAGTCCACGACGGCCGTGAAGCAGTTCGCCGACGCCGCCGCGACCGCCGCGCCCGACTATGCCGGGGCCATGCGGGCCTTCGTGATCCTGTACGGCGTCCCGGTGCTGGGTTTCGCCCTCATGTGGCTGATCATGGCCGGGGCGGCGAACGTGCGCGCGCTGCGGCGGGGCATGCCGTTCGCGATGACGTGGTGGGCGTGGACGTTCCCCGTGGGCACCTGCGTCACCGGCGCCGCCGGGCTGGCCCGGCACACCGGCCTCCACGCCTTCACCGCCGTCGCCCTGGCGCTGTACGTCCTCCTGACCGCGGCGTGGGCGGTGGTCGCCGCCCGCACCGTTCACGGCGCGTACGCCGGCAGGCTCCTTTCCTGACAGGTCCCCTTACCGAAACCGTGATATCGCCGTTGTGCGGGCCCGGAGCTGGTTACGATGCCTGGCGTCACCGTGGAGCGCCGGCGGCAGGCCGGTCGGGAGGCGCCGGAGGCGGCGATGTCGCTGACCATTGCGGACCGGAGGCCGGGCCGGTTGCCGGACGAGCCGACGAGCTTCGTCGGCCGCCGCGGCGAGCTGGCCGTGCTGGCGCGGCTGGTCGGCGGGTGCGGCCTGGTGACCCTCACCGGGCCGGGCGGCATGGGCAAGTCGCGGCTGGCGGTCCGCGCCGCGGCCCGGCTCGGCCCGTCCTTCGAGCACGGCGTGCGCTACGTCGACCTGTCCGGCCCGCGCCACCCCAGCCTGCTCGCGCAGACGGTGGGCGAGGCGTTCGGCCTGCCCGACCAGGCCCCGGCCGCGGCCCTGGACGCGCTGGTGCGCCACGTGGCCCGGCACCGGACGCTGCTGGTCCTCGACCACTGCGACGACCTGACCGACGGCTGCGCGATGCTGGTGGAGATCCTGCTGCGCGAGGCGCCCGGGCTGCGCGTCCTGGCCACCGGCCGGCGGCCGCTCGGCATCCCCGGCGAGCGCGTCCTGCCGGTGCCGCCGCTGGCCGTTCCGGCCGCCGTTTCGACCGCGG
Organism: Actinomadura viridis; assembly: GCF_015751755.1. GTDB lineage: Bacteria > Actinomycetota > Actinomycetes > Streptosporangiales > Streptosporangiaceae > Spirillospora > Spirillospora viridis. The sequence goes on along the minus strand of NZ_JADOUA010000001.1, from coordinate 5,023,268 downwards.
TGCCGAGCACCGTGCCGCCCACCGTCCCGGACGGGGGCGCCCACGCCGGGCCGTGCGACGCGGTGAGGCTGTTCGCCGAGCGGGCGGCGGGCGCGGCCCCGGGATGGACGCTCACCGAGGGGGACGCCGCCGCGGTGGCGCGGCTCTGCGATCGGCTGGAGGGCGTCCCGCTCGCGATCGAGCTGGCCGCCGCGCAGCTGCGGACGCTCCCGGCCGGCCGGCTCGCGGCCGGGCTGGACGAGCGGATCCCGCGGCCGTGCGCGTCCGTTCCCGGCCCGGTCCGGGAACGGACGCTGCGCGCGGTGATCGACTGGAGCCACGGGCTGTGCCCGCCGGGGCGGCGGCTGCTGTGGGCCCGGCTGTCGGTGCTGGCGGGCGACTTCGACCTGGAGGACGCCGAGCGCGTCTGCGCCGACGCCGCGCTGCCCGTCGGCAGGATCGCCGGGTTGCTGGAGGAGCTGGCCGCCGGGTCCGTCGTGACGCGCCTGGACGGAGACGGCGGAGAGGAGGCCGGAGCCCTCCGCTACCGGATGCCCGGCACCGTCCGCGAGTACGGGGCCGAGCGGCTGGAGCTGCTGGGCCAGACCGGTGTCCTGCGGGACCGCGCCTTCGCGCGGTTCGGCGCGGCGATCGGGCGTGCCACGGCCGAGCTGGGCACCGCCGCGCAGCCGCGCTGGCTGGAGTGGTTCGGCCGGGAGCGGGCCAACGTGCATGCCGCGCTGGAGCACGGGCTGCGCGCCGCAGCCGATGAGGACGTCCTCCGGGCGGTCCTGGGCTACGGCCGGATCCTTGCGCTGCGGGGCCTGATCGGTGAGGCGCGGTACTGGGGCGCGCGGGCGTTCGCGGACCGCTGCCCGATGACGCCGCGCCTCCGCGAGTCGGCCGAGATGCCGGCCCTGTTCGGGCTGCTGGCCGTTCTCCAGGAGGACCCCGAGCCCGCGCGGGAGCTGATGGACCGGGCCGCGGCGCGGGCCCGCGCGGCGTGCGACGACGTGCGCGGGCTGGCCTACGTCCGCCAGGCACAGGGCGTCGCGGCGTTCGGCGCCGGCCGCGCCGAGGAGGCGGCGGGGCTGCTGCGCGAGGCCAGGGACCTGCACAGGCTGGCGGGCAACGACGATGTGCTGGTCCCGGTGGGCGGGGTCTTCCTCGCGGCCGCCAGCGCGCTGGCCGGTGACCCCGGCGCCGCCGTCCGGTACGCGACCGAGGTGGTCCGGGAGACCGAGGCGGCCGGCGAGCTGTGGTGCCGGTCGTACGGCCTGTGCGTGCTCGGGCTCGCCACCGTCCTGGGCGGCCGGCCCGCACCGGGGATGGCCGAGGCGCGGGCCGGCCTGCGGATCAAGCGGGATCTCGGCGACCGGCCGGGCATCGGGCTGGCGCTGGACGTGATCGGCGTGGCCCGTACCGCGCTGGGCGAGGCCGAGCCGGCGGCCCGGCTGTTCGGCGCGGCGGACGCCTCGCTCGGCTTCACCGGTGCCACGCTGCTCGGCGCCGAGCACCGGCGGCTGCGCGCGACCTACCGGTCGAGGGCCGAACGGCTCGCCGGCGCGGAGGCGTTCCGGGCGGCCTACCGCCGCGGGGCCGGCCTGCCGTTCGAGGCCGCCGTCAGCGAGGCGCTGGGCGGGTAGGCTCTGTTTCCAAGTCCCGGCCCACGGCGCTCGCCTGGCGGCTCGCGCCTGACCGGGCCTGTGCGAGCGCGGCATCGCTTCGCGATCTGCCAGGTGAGGCTCGCCTCCGGCATCGCCCCACCTGGCAGCCAACGCGCTCGCGCTGTGGCTGAGGCCACTTCGAGACACGCCCTAGGCGCCGGGCGGGGAGGCGCCGGGCGGGCAGGTGTCCGGGGTCATTCGCCCACCCTGCCGTCGATCAGCTCGCGGGCCGCGTCGAGGTGGCCGAGGTGGCGGGCGTACTCCTGGAGCAGGTGGAAGAGGATCCAGACGAGCGACGGGCGCCGGTCCGGAGCGGGGTGGTGCGGGCCCGGACGGGCGAGCTCGTCCAGCGCGGCCTCCGCGACGATCCGCCGGGACCGCTCGCACGTCTCCAGGAACTCGGCCCTCAGCTCCTCGAAGGTCTCCTCCTCGGGCACGTGCCAGGGTTCGCTCCGGTCGCGCGGCCCAGGTCCGCGATCGCCCCAGGGTCGTTCCAACGCCTCGCCGAGGAAGCCCCACCGAAACCAGCGGATCTCCACGTAGGTCAGGTGCCGCAGCAGTTCCAGCGGCGTCCATCCGGAGGGCAACGGCGTGCTGCGCAGCTGCTCACCGGTCAGCCCGTCGAGCTTGCGCAGCAGAGCGTCGCGGTAGTGGTCGAGGTAGCCGGTCAGCAGTTCCCGGGGATCGGTCAGGGTCTCCGGGGGCTCGTCCGGTCCCTCCACATGCGTCACCATGCGAGGAGGCTACTCCCGGACCGTTCAGAAGGCGGTGTGGGCCAGCCAGTGGTCGAGCACACCGCGCTCGCCCTCCACCTCGACCCGCGCGCCGGCGGGCGCGGAACGGCGCGAGAAGACCAGCAGCAGGTCGGCGACCGGGCCGCGGACGACCACGTCCCCGCCGGTGGCGGCCCGTTCCCAGGCGACGCCCCGGGGAGTACGGGTGATGAGCCAGCCGTCCCCCTCGTCCCGGCCTTCCGTTCCGGCCGGCTGGAACCGCAGCGTCTCCCCGTCGCCGCGCAGCTCGGCCAGGGCGGGCCGGCGTTCGGCGGCGTCGGGCAGGGACAGCAGTTCCAGGCCCTCGGTGAGGGTGTCGGCGGCGAGATCGCCGGCGATGGAGTACGGGCGGCCGGCCGCCAGCGAGGCGTCGGCGTTGTGCACCGCGGTGTCGGCCATGAGCCGGCGGAGCCAGAAGAGCGCGGAACGCGGCCCCAGGAAGGTCCACACCTCGGTGCCGGCCTCGCGCAGGCACGCCTCGGCGAGGGCGTCCGCTCCGGCGCGCAGCCACTCGCCCCAGTCCGCGGGGTCGGTCTTCTCGGCGGGCTGGAGGGGCTCGGGACCTTGCAGGCGGCCGGCGACCTGCCGTCCGGCCCAGCGGTGCGCCCCGCCGACGTGCTCCACGAGATCCCGTACCGTCCATTCCGGGCAGGTCGGCACCGTGGCGCCGGGGTCGGCGCCGTCCACCGCCGCGGCGAACGCGCCGGTCTGCTCGCGCAGGCCGGCGGCGAGCCGCCGCGCGGGCAGCGGGGTGCCGGACGGGACGGGGCGTGCGCTCATGCGTTCCTCCTGGTGTCGTGGCCTCGGGGCATGCCCGTACCGTAGGAACTCCAGCCGGGTGGAGGTTCAAGTACCTGTGAGCGACGTCACGATCGGAATCGGGGAGCTGGCCCGGCGGGCCGGCCTGCCGGTGCGGACCGTCCGGTTCTACTGCGATGAGGGCCTGCTCGCCGCCCGCCGCAGCGCGGGCGGGCACCGGCGGTTCGATCCGGACGCGGTCGAGCGGCTCCGGCTGGTGCGGCGCCTGCGCGGGCTGGGCCTGGGCCTGCCCTCGATCGCGGGCGTGCTGAACGGCGAACGCGCGCTCGACGAGGCCGTCGCCGCCGAGCGCGCCGCGCTGGACGTGGAGGTGGCGGCGCTCGCCTGGCGCCGCGCGTCGCTGCGCGCGGTCGAGGAGGCCGGGCCGGCCGAGCGGGCCGCCCGCCTGGACCTGCTGGCGGCGGCCGGGGACGGCCGGTCCGCCCACGCGGCGATCACGGGGTTCTGGCGGGACACGATGATGGCGCCCCTGTCCCCGCGGATGCTGGCGGAGTTCCTGGACGGGGTGGTGCCCGATCCGCCCGCCGATCCGACCCCGGCCCAGGTCGTCGCGTACGCCGGGATGGTCGCGATCACCGCCGACCGGGGGCTGGTCCGGCGGCTGCGCGCCCGCGGCGCGGTCAACGCCGGGCTGATCGCCGACGAGGGCACCCTGCTGAGGGGGATCGACGAGGCGTGCCGGCTGGCCGCGCCGGAGGCCCTCTCCGGACGCGCTCCGCGCCCGGGACCGGCCCTCGACCGGCTGGTCGCGGCGCATGCGGAGGTACGGGGCGCGCGCGACACCCCGGAGTTCAGGCGTCATCTGCGTACCGTGCTCGTCGATGAGGCCGAGCCCCGGATGGGCCGCTACTGGCACCTCGCGGGGGAGGTGGCAGGCCGGAGGTCGATCCTGGGTGCGGGCCACCGCTGGCTCGTGGAGGCGCTGGCGGTCCCGGCGTAGGGGGGCGCCCCGAGCGCCGGAACGGGCGGGCGGGGCGGTGGGGCGGGGCACCGGAATAGGCGGTGCGGTCCGCGGGTTCGCTAGGATGGTTGAAACTTCTACTAAATGAGGAGGCGGCGTGGAATTCGGGATCTTCACCGTCGGCGACGTCACCACCGACCCCACCGACGGCCGCACGCCGACGGAGGCGGAGCGGATCAAGGCGATGGTGACCATCGCGCTGAAGGCCGAGGAGGTGGGCCTGGACGTGTTCGCCACCGGCGAGCACCACAACCCGCCGTTCGTGCCCTCGTCGCCGACCACCATGCTCGGCTACATCGCCGCCCGCACCGAGCGGCTGATCCTGTCGACGTCCACCACGCTGATCACCACCAACGACCCGGTGAAGATCGCCGAGGACTACGCGATGCTGCAGCACCTGGCCGACGGCCGGGTGGACCTCATGATGGGACGCGGCAACACCGGCCCGGTCTACCCCTGGTTCGGCAAGGACATCCGCGACGGGATCCCGCTCGCCATCGAGAACTACCACCTGCTGCACCGGCTGTGGCGGGAGGACGTGGTCGACTGGGAGGGCAAGTACCGCACGCCCCTGCAGTCCTTCACCTCCACGCCGCGCCCGCTGGACGGGGTGCCGCCCTTCGTCTGGCACGGCTCGATCCGCAGCCCGCAGATCGCCGAGCAGGCGGCCTACTACGGCGACGGATTCTTCGCCAACAACATCTTCTGGCCGAAGGACCACTTCATCCGCCTGATCGAGCTGTACCGGCGGCGGTACGAGCACTACGGCCACGGCAAGGCCGACCAGGCGATCGTGGGACTGGGCGGGCAGGTCTTCATGCGGAAGAACTCCCAGGACGCGGTCCGGGAGTTCCGGCCGTACTTCGACAACGCCCCGGTCTACGGGCACGGGCCGTCGCTGGAGGAGTTCACCGCCGAGACGCCCCTCACCGTGGGCAGCCCGCAGCAGGTGATCGACCGGACCCTGGGATTCCGCGACGCGTTCGGCGACTACCAGCGGCAGCTGTTCCTGATGGACCACGCCGGCCTGCCGCTCAAGACCGTCCTGGAGCAGCTGGACATCCTGGGCGAGGAGGTCGTGCCGGTGCTGCGCAAGGAGTTCGAGGCGCTGCGTCCCGCGCACGTCCCGGCGACCGCGCCCACGCACGCCGACCTCGTCGCGGCGGCCCGCGCCGAGCGGCCCGCCGGGACCGCGGAGGGCACCGGCGCCGAGGGAGAGGAGGCCGTCCGATGACCGCACGCACCCTGGCCGTCGTCTCGGCGGGGCTGAGCGAGCCCTCGTCGACCCGGCTGCTGGCGGACCGGCTCGCCGCGGCGACCGCCGCGGCGCTGCCCGGCGAGACCGAGGTCGTCACCGCCGAGCTGCGCGAGCACGCCCACGACCTGGCCGCCAACCTGGTCACCGGGTTCGCGCCGCGGCCGCTGCGCGCGGCGATCGACGCGGTGACCGGGGCGGACGGCCTGATCGCGGTCACCCCGATCTTCAACGCCTCCTACGGCGGGCTGTTCAAGACCTTCTTCGACGTTCTGGACCAGGACGCGCTGGAGGGCAGGCCGGTGCTCATCGGGGCGACCGGCGGCACCGCCCGGCACTCGCTGGCGCTGGAGTTCGCCGTGCGCCCGCTGCTGGCCTACCTGCGAGCCCAGGTCGTCCCGACGGCCGTGTACGCGGCCTCGGAGGACTGGGCGAGCCCCGGCGGGCTGACCGAGCGGATCGCCCGGGCCGGCGCGGAGCTGGCCGCGGCGATCGGCGGCCGTGCCCCGGTCGTCCGGGACGACCCGTACGCCGACCCCGTCCCGTTCGAGGAGCTGCTGAAGGCGGGCGGGCACTGACCACGCCCGCCTCCGCCGGCGGGCCGGGCGGGGGTGACGTCGCGTCCGGGGTCAGGGCTTCCAGAAGGGGGCGCGGCCCGTCCCGGGAACTCATCGCCACCGGGCAGGGCAGGCCACCTCAAGGACACCCAAATGTGACCGCCCGTCATCAAACGGGTGCCGTACGTTGCTGGGGTGACGCCGGCGACGGACGCCGAGAAGCCGAGGAGAGGTCAGCGCCCCGATGCAGCCGTTCGAGCTTCCAGATTTCTACGTCGTACATCCCGCCCGCCTCAACCCGCACGTGGAGGGGGCGCGCCTGCACAGCACGGAATGGGCCCGGCGGATGGGCATGCTGGACGACACCCGTGATCCGGGCACACCGGAGATCTGGGACGAGGAGAAGCTCGCCGCGATGGACTACGCGCTGCTGTGCGCCTACACCCATCCCGACTGCGCGGCGCCCGAGCTCGACCTGATCACCGACTGGTACGTGTGGGTGTTCTACTTCGACGACCACTTCCTGGAGGTCTACAAGAAGCCGCGCGACCAGGAGGGCGCCCGGGCCTACCTCGACCGGCTCTGCGCGTTCATGGGCCCGGAGCCGCCGGAGCCGCGGAACGCGGCGGAACGGGGCCTGGCCGACCTGTGGGCGCGCACCGTCCCGGCGCGGTCGGCGAGCTGGCGGGCACGGTTCGCCGAGAGCACCGAGAACCTGGTGCGCGAGTCGCTGTGGGAGCTGTCGAACATCACCGACGACCGGGTGCCGAACCCGGTGGAGTACATCGAGGTGCGGCGCAAGGTCGGCGGCGCGCCCTGGTCGGCCGACCTGGTCGAGCACGCGGTGAACGCCGAGGTTCCCGAGCGGGTCGCCGGCACCCGCCCGCTCCGGGTGCTCAAGGACGCCTTCTCCGACGGGGTCCACCTGCGCAACGACATCTTCTCCTACCAGCGCGAGACCGAGCGGGAGGGCGAGGTCAACAACTGCGTGCTGGTGGTCGAGCGGTTCCTGGGCGTCGGGCCGCAGCGCGCCGCCGAGGTCGTCAACGACATGCTCACCTCGCGGCTGCGCCAGTTCGAGAACACCGCGCTCACCGAGGTGCCGCACATCTTCGAGGAGCACGCCCTGGACCCTGCGGAACGGGCCGCGGTGTTCGCCTACGTCAAGGGACTGCAGGACTGGCAGTCGGGCGGCCACGAGTGGCATCTGCGCTCCAGCCGCTACATGAACCGCGGCGCGGTGTCGCGGGCGCCCGGCGGGCCGTCCGGGCTGGGCACCACGGCGGCCCGGCTGGCCACGGCGCTGAGGGCCGCGGCACCCAGCCCGCTGGCCGCCCCCTTCCGCCCGGTCGGACCGGCACCGCTCCCGGAGTTCACCATGCCGTACGAGGCGAGGGTGAACCCCCACCGCGAGCGCGCCGGCCACGCCGTCGTCCGCTGGTGCGGGGCGATGGGCATGTACGAGCCGGTGGCGAGGCACCCCGACCCCGTCTGGACGGCGGAGCTGCTGGACGGCTTCGCGTTCGCCGTCTGCGCCGCCTCGCTCGACCCGGACTCCACCGCCGAGGAGCTGGAGCAGGCGACCCAGTGGCTGGCCTGGGGCACCTACGGCGACGACTACTTCCCCGCGATCTTCTTCCGCGACCGGGACATGGCCGGCGCCAAGGCGTTCGTGGCCCGGATGCCGCTGTTCATGCCGCTGGACTGCGGCGCCACCCCGCCGCCGGCCACACCGGTGGAGGCGGGGCTGGCCGACCTGTGGCGCCGGACCGCGGCCCCGATGCCGATGAGCGGCCGCGAGGAGTTCCGCGCGACGGTGGAGGACATGGTTGAGAGCTGGCTGTGGGAGCTGCACAACCACATGCAGGACCGCATCCCCGACCCGGTCGACTACCTGGAGATGCGGCGCCGCACGTTCGGCTCGGACCTGACGATGTGCCTGACCCGCCTGGCGCACGGCAACCGGGTCCCGCCCGAGGTGTACCGCACCCGCGTGATCCAGGGCATGGAGAACGCGGTCATGGACTACGCCTGCCTGCTCAACGACGTCTTCTCGTACCAGAAGGAGGTCGAGTTCGAGGGGGAGCGTCTCAACGGCGTGCTGGCCGTGGAGCACATGCTCGGCTGCGGCAGGGACGCGGCGGTGGCGATCGTCGACGACCTCATGACCTCGCGGCTGCGGCAGTTCCAGCGGACGGCCGCCGAGGAGCTCCCCTTGCTCTTCGAGGAGTTCGGGCTCGATGAGGAGGCCCGGGAGATCCTCGGCGGCTACGTCGTGGAGTTGCAGAACTGGATGGCCGGGATCCTCAAGTGGCATCGCGAGACGCGCCGCTACGGCGAGGAGGACCTGCTCCGGCGGTACGGCCGGCGCCACCGGCTCCTGCCCGGCCCCAACGGCCCGGGCACGTCCGCTACCCGGATCCGGTGGCCGTGGCCGGAGACGGCCGCCCGGTCTCCGCTGCCGGAGCCGTCCGGGCCGCTCGCCGCATACGGATGACGCGCCGCCCCATGCGCTGCATGGGAAGCTCGATGTGCCGGTACGCGAGCGCCGAGGTCACCAGCACCCCGGCCGCCAGGACCAGCAGCCAGAGCAGCCGGACGGGGGCGGAGACGGCCTCCGGCTCGTCGGTGATCCGCCAGATGACCTGGACCACCGGGATGTGCAGCAGGTAGATCGAGTAGCTGATCACACCGAGCCAGGGCAGGAACCGGGGGAACCGGCGGCCGCGCAGGGCCAGGCCGGCCAGGAAGGTCAGCCAGGCCGCGGCGACGGCCGCCGGCCACCCCCAGACACCGGTCGCCTGGTAGGCGGCCGTCCGTTCGGTGAGGGCCAGGCCGGCGCCGGCCGCGACGGTCAGCACCGGCACCAGCGCGACCAGCGCGACCGCCGGCCACCGGCGGGTCCGGGCGTGCTGGATCCGGTAGATGCCGGTGCCCGCGAACATCGTGGCGATGATGGCCAGGCTCTCCACGCCGCCGACCCGGCTGTTGACCGTGACCAGCGCCAGCGCCAGGACGCCCAGGAGCGCCACGCCGCAGCGCCGGGCGGCCCGGTGCCCGCTCATCACCGCGACCAGGCCCACCGCCATGACCAGGGCGGTGGCCACGATGGCGCCCATCGGGGCGCGGGCGGACAGCAGGCCGGTCGGAAGCAGCGCTCCGGCCGCCGCGGCGGCGACGGCGAAGGCCGCCGCCGTCGCCGCGCTCGCCTTGTGCACGCCCGCCACGAACATGGCCGTGACCAGGAGGTAGAACACCATCTCGTACGACAGCGTCCAGAAGACGCTGACCGCGTTCGGCACCGCCAGCAGATCCTGGAGCATGGTCAGATGGGCCAGGGCCGAGATCCCCGGCTGTTCGGTCAGCTGGCCCGGCGGATCCCAGGCGACCTTGGCCAGGCCGATCCCCACCCCGATGACCGCCGCCACCGCCCACAGCGGGTAGAGCCGGAACATCCGGCCGATCCAGAACTCCCGGACGCTGCCCCGGCGTTCGAGAGAGGCGGGCACGATGTAGCCGCTGACGATGAAGAAGACGAACACCCCGTAACGGCCGAAGTCGAACCAGGGGCTCACCCCCGCGCGGATCTCGGGGAACAGCACGTCCAGCGAGTGCTCGAACACGACGACGATGGCGGCCAGCCCGCGCAGCGCGTCCAGCCATTCGAGGCGCGTCCGGCCGCCCGCCGGTGCGGGCGGCGGCGGGGACGTCGCGGCCGGAGGGGCGTCCGCCCGCGCGACGGGCGGGGCGGGGGGCCGTGGCGCGGACGGGGCGGCGGCGGGAGGCGGGGGAGCGGTGTTCGCCGAGGTGGTGGCGCTGGTGGGCGGACAAGGACCGGCGGGAGACTGAGAGCTGGCGGGCATCCCGGACACCCTAGGGGATGAGGCTGGGCGATTGCTGTGGTGAACCTGAACACTTCCTGAATCCCGGTCTTCCGGGAGTCCAATGACATGTCAGGAGATTCTGGAATCGCATTCGGTAATCTTGGGACGGGCGGCGGCGCGGGAACGGACACGAGAATCTGATGGCACACAGGGCGAGCGGCGGCACGGGCGAGCACTCCTGGCAGTGGAGCCGCACGGCCGAGACCCGCCGGACGATGCTGCGGGCGGCGCGGGAGGTCTTCACCGAACGCGGCTTCGCCGAGGCGGGCGTGGCGGAGGTGGTGGAGCGCGCCGGGGTCAGCGTCGGCAGCCTCTACCACCACTTCGGCGGTAAGCGGGAGATCTTCCTGGCCCTCTGGACGGACCACCAGGACGCCTACGAGCGCAGCGCGGCCGCCGCCGTCGCCGAGGCGCGCTCGGCCGGCGAGGACGACCCGCTCGAACTCCTCGTCCACGGCGCGCGGGCGTTCCTGTGGGACTGCTGGGAGCGCCGCCATCTGGTCCGGCTCTTCATGGACGGCGACGCCCCGCCCGGGTTCGAGCTGACGCGGCGGACACGGGGCCGGGAGTGGGTCCGCCGGAACGCGGCGCTGCTGGGAACGGGCGACGGGCCGGCCGCCCGGGTCACCGTGGCCGTCCTCACCACGGTCATCGGCGAGGCGGGCCGCGAGGTCGCCGAGTGCGCGGCGGAGGAGGAGGCGGCGGCCGTCATCGACACCGCCCTCCTGCTCATCCGCCGCCTGGACCCCCTCGGCGCGGCGGGCGGGCCGGAGTAACGGGCCGGAGTGGCGGCCCGCCCGGCCCCGCCGGGATCAGGTGTCCGCGGCCTCCCCCCTGGCGGTGTCCCACCACTCGGCGGCGCGGTCGAAGTCCGGCCCGCGGTTCCACAGGTCGTCGGGGTCGTCGGGCATCAGGACCTGCCGCATCGTGCGGTCCAGCCGGTAGGAGAGCGGCGTCTTCTGGCCGCGTTCCCCCGTCTCGGGATCCACGAACAGGGCGAGGACGTCCTCCGGGTAGCGGGCGAGCTCCTTCTCCCGGCCGACGAAGTACGGGTAGCCGAAGCAGGCGGAGGCCACCTCGCTCAGCCCCAGGCCGGTCCGCGCCGCCAGTTCCCGTACGCCGTCCACGTCGTAGGGCGCGGGGCCGCGCGTCGCCAGCAGCCGGTCGAACCGCGCGATCCGTTCGGCCCCTCCCCAGCCCTGCGGCACGGGCGCGCGGCGCGGCGCCCAGCCGGGGAGGTCGAAGCTCTCGAACCGCCCGTCCGGCGAGAACTCGATCGCGGTCGCCTCCTTGTGCGGGTGGCCCTGGAAATTGAGGATGATCATGGACCCGTTGGGCGTGCGCCACAGCTCTCCCTTGGGCTCCGGCCGGCCCGCGCGTGCCTGCCAATACAGCAGGCGGAACCGGCCGGCGCCGTCGCCCCAGGGGGTGTCGCCGTAGGCGCGGAGCGTGTCGAGCAGGCGGGGACGCGCGAACTCCGGGGTCCACGGCCAGGCGGCCGCCAGGGCCTGGCCGCCCAGCTCGCCGAACGAGAAGTAGACCTCTCCCGTGATGCCCCCCGTGGACGGCGGGGGCAGCTCGACCGTGCCGAGGGGGTGGGCGGTGGCGGGGTGGCCGTCGTCCACCGCGTCCGCCAGGATCTCGCTGACCGCCCTGGAGAACCGCACGCTGCGGACACCCCGCCCGGCCCGCAGGCCGGACACGCTGCGCACCGGCGAGGGGAGCCCCTCGGGACGGTCGGTGCCGAACAGGTCGTGCAGGCGCAGCACCCCCGGCAGGCACTCCGCGGCGCGCCGCACCAGGGACTCCACGCCCTGCCTCAGCCGCGGCTCGGTGACCCAGGGCAGCAGCCGGTCCAGCTCGGCGGCGCCGGCCTTCGGGCCGCGCAGGGCCGCGTCCACCAGCCGTTCGACGATGTCGCGCTCGATGCCGCGCAGCGCGGCGGACCCGATCGGATCCACGGTCCGGAGCCGGGGCCACCACCCGGGTGGGGGCAGCAGCGGGCGGTCGCCGGCCTGCCGCTGCACCGGAGCGAACCGCAGGCGGGCGGTGACCGCCCCGCCCGGGGCGCTCACCTGGATCTCGCCGTCCACGAGCCGGACGAGGCAGGGCTCGGTGGCGCTCGGGAAGGTCACCTCGGCGGCGTCGGGGGCCTGCGGCCGGAGGGTCAGGCAGCCTGGATCGACGACGAGTTCCTGCTCGCCCGCCACCCGCAGGGTGCGCCACAGCCCCTCCTGGAACCGCGACAGGTAGAAGTTCTCACCGTCGTACCAGGGGTGGGGGCCGGAAAGGTGGTGGGGGACGGTGGCGCGGTGCACCACGCCCTCCGCCGAGAGGACCTCCGCCGCCCCCTTCTCGGTCGTGAGGGTCAGCAGCTCGCCGTGCTGGATCACCGTGACCGGGGTGCCGTCGGCGCCCGCGGCGGACGGGAACGCCAGCTCCTCGGGGATGCCCGAGCGCAGCGCCGTGAGCAGGGCCTCGATCGGGTCGGCCACCCGCCAGGGCGTGCCGGGCTCCAGCCCGGTGTATCCCGATTCGGCCAGCGGCACCAGATGGGGGAGCGCGGCCTCCAGGCCCCGCAGGTCGCCCGCCGCGGCCTGAGCGGTCCATTCGCCGACCCGATCGGCGAGCAGGGCGCGCAGCGCCGGACGCTCGCGGAACCGGCGCAGGGTGGCGAGGTAGTCGATGTTGGACGCGCCGTTGAGGTTGCGGACGAAGCGGTCGAGCAGCCGGGTGAACGCCGCCGGGTCCTTCTCCAGCTCCTCGTCCAGCTTGGCGAAGTCGTCCAGGAAGTACCAGGCGGGGCCGCTCTCCTCGAAGGAGGACAGCTTCTCCCGGCGGAAGGCCAGCGGGTCGCCCCTGCGGGAACGCGCCACCGCGGGGTCCGAGCCGGGGCTGAGGGGGAGGTCCGCGGACGGTGTGAACAGGCGTTCGGCGGCCTGGTCCGCGAGCCTGATGAGCGGGTCGGCTGGGGCCGGGGCCAGGGAGAGGAACCAGTCCCGCGACAGCCGTGCCCCCGCCCCGACGGTGGCCAGCCGCTCCAGCCACGCGTTCCTGAGCCGGGCGTCCAGGGCCGCGTCGCCGTAGACGCCGGGGGCCGGCTCGGAGTCGATCAGCAGGCCGAGCAGCTCGGCGGAGCCGCGGCACAGGCGGCCGAGCGCGGGGCCGGCCGCCTCCCACACCGGAAGCGCGGCGCGGCGCAGGAGCCCGCCGCGCAGCAGCCGCTCGGCGACGAAGTCCTCCTCGCCGGCCGCGGCGACCCCGGCGGCCTCGGCGAGCGGGATCAGGTCGGCGAGGAGGTTGGGGTAGGGGAGGGACCCGGCGTCGAAGAAGGCGCCGGCGATCTCGCGCGCCTCGGCGTGCGCGGCGGCCGGGTCGAGTCGCGAGCGCAGCTCCACCAGGTGCTCGTGCAGGAGGCTGGGCGTGATCACGCCGGTGGGCACCAGCTCCAGCACGGTGCGGTGGGCCCGGTCCGTGTCCGGGACGATGCCGAACAGCCCCCGGTGGGCCTGCTCGACCTTCCGGGCCCGCCCGAGGAACGCCCGGGCGAGATCGTCGTGCCCCGCGGCGTGGAATCGCCGGCAGGCGTCCTCGAGGAACCCGGGCACCGCCCGCGCCGGCAGCTCCGCGGCCAGCGCGACCACCTGGGCCTCGGCCCCCCGCGGATCGTCACCGGCCGCGCCCAGCGCCGCCGTGATGTCCGGCCGTTCCGCCGCCCCCGCCATGCCCATCGCCCGGCCCTCCCCGTCATTGATCATGTAGGGAGCGAGGGTAATGCGCGGGGCCGACAAGCATCGGCGAACCGGACCGAACGGGCGGCCGCGCCGGCGGGCGGAGGGAGCCGCCGGCCCCGTACATGGCAGCGCAACGAGGCCGACGGCAGGTCGTAAAGAGGTCGTACGCCTCCGCCATCGTGCATGGCTGGTCTCGTCGTAACCGACAAAATTCACTTCAAACAACGTCCCTCTACCTTTCCCCGCCGCATGTTTCGGCGCGATCGTCCGGGTAGGGCCGCTCACGATCCGTACGAACAGGCCGGAGCGGGAAGGACGACGATGAAGGCGCTCACCTGGCACGGCAAGCGCGATGTACGCGTGGACACGGTGCCCGACCCGGAGATCAAGGAAGCCAACGACGCGATCATCCGGGTCACCAGCTCGGGGCTCTGCGGTTCGGACCTGCACCTGTACGAGGTGCTCGGGCCGTTCATGACCGAAGGCGACATCCTCGGCCACGAACCCATGGGGATCGTGGAGGAGGTCGGCTCCGCCGTGACGAACATCCGGGCGGGCGACCGGGTGGTGGTCCCGTTCAACATCTCCTGCGGGCACTGCTACATGTGCGACCGGCAGCTGTTCGCGCAGTGCGAGACGACCCAGGTACGCGAGCAGGGGATGGGCGCGGCGCTGTTCGGCTACACCAAGCTGTACGGGCAGGTGCCGGGGGCGCAGGCGGAGTACCTGCGGGTGCCGCAGGCCCAGTTCGGCCCGATCAAGGTCCCCGAGGGCCCGCCGGACGACCGGTTCCTCTACCTGTCCGACGTCCTCCCCACGGCCTGGCAGGCGATCGAGTTCGCCGACATCCCCGAGGGCGGCAGCGTCGCCGTGGTGGGGCTCGGCCCGATCGGGCAGATGGCGGGGCGCATCGCCGCCCACCTCGGCCACCGGGTCATCGGCGTGGACCGGGTGCCCGAACGTCTCGACCTGGCGCGCCGGCACGGCATGGAGGTCGTCGACGAGGCCGCGGCCGACGATGTCGGTGACGCCGTACGGCAGCTCACCGGCGGGCGCGGCACCGACGCGGTCGTGGAGGCCGTGGGCATGGAGGCGCACGGGTCGGCGGCGGGCCGGCTCGCGCAGACGATCACCGGGCTGATCCCGGACCGCGCGGCCGCCCCGCTGATGTCGCGGGTCGGCATGGACCGGATGTCGGCGCTGCTGGAGTCGCTGGAGATCGTCCGCCGCGGGGGGACCATCTCGGTCGTCGGCGTGTACGGCGGGATGACCGACCCGCTGCCGATGCTGCGGATGTTCGACAAGGGCGTGACGATCCGGATGGGCCAGGCCCACGTCAAGCGGTGGATCGACGACCTGATGCCGCTGGTGACCGACGACGCCGACCCGCTGGGCGTGGAGCGGTTCGCCACCCACCACCTGCCGCTGGCGGAGGCGCCGCACGCGTACGAGATCTTCCAGAAGAAGAAGGACGGCGCGGTCAAGGTCGTCCTGAATCCGTGACCGGGGCCGCTTGACGGGAGCCCTGACCGGAACCTGACCGGGGGCGGGCGCGCCGGGATGGAACGGCGTTGATCGGGTACCAGCCGCTCATGCGTACCGCGATCTTGGACATCGGCTCCGTCTCCGCCCATCTGAAAATCGTCGACCTCGAACCCGGGGAGCCACCGCGGCAGGTCCGCTCGGTGAAGCGGCCCACCCGGCTGGCCGGGGCGATCGGCCGGGACGGCCGGCTGGGCCCGGCCGCGGCGGGGCGGATCGGCACGGCCGTGGCCGGGACGCTGGCGGTGGCCCGGGACGAGGGCGTCCAGGAACTGATCGCTTTCGGCACCTCGGCGCTGCGCGACGCGGCCGACCGCGCCGAGATCGTCGCCGGGCTGGCCGCCCGTACCGGGGTGGAGCCGGCGTTCCTGACCGGGGTGGACGAGGCCCGGCTGACGTTCCTGGCGGTCCGGGAGTGGTACGGCTGGTCGGCCGGGCCGCTGCTGCTGGCCGACATCGGCGGCGGCTCGCTGGAGATCGCCGCCGGGGACGGCGCCGAGCCGGGCACGGCGCTCTCCCTGCCGCTGGGGGCGGGGCGGCTGACCCGCGAGCGGCTGCCGGGCGACCCGCCGCGGAGCAAGGACGTCGACCACCTGCGCCGCTTCGTCCGGGACCGGCTGGCCGAGTGCCTGCCGAGGGCCGCGGCGCGGCCTTGGACGATCTTCCCGGAGGCGGGCACGGGGACGGGCCGGGCGGTCGCCACGTCGAAGATCTTCACGCAGCTGGCCAAGCTCACCCGCGGTAAGGACGAGCAGGGCCGCCGGGTCCTGCGCCACAAGGACCTGCGCGCGTGGATCCCCCGGCTCGCCGGGATGAACGCCGCCGAGCGGGCCGGGCTCAAGGGGGTGTCGACCTCGCGTTCCCGGCAGATCCTGGCCGGCGCCGTCGTCGCCGACGCGGTCATGCGCCATCTCGGGACGCCCCGCATGGAGATCTGCCCCTGGGCGCTCCGTGAGGGGATCGCCCTGCGCCGCCTCCGGCAGCTCGGCGGCCAGACCCCGTGCCACGACGACATCTCCCACCTGCTGCAGCCGATGCCCGAGGGCCGCGCACGGCTGCACGCGGTCGGATCGGCCGGCGCCGGCGCGTGACGGATGGCCCGGACGGGCGGCCCGGACGGATGGCCCGGACGGGCGGCGCTGACGGGCGGCCCCGGCCGCCCGCCGGTGTCAGGCGAGCGGCGCCGTCTCGCAGGCGGCCAGGTAACCCGCCAGGTAGGCGTCGGCGACGCGGCCGACGAGGGGGTCTGCGGGAAGGAACTCGGCGTGGTGCAGCCCCGGGGCGTCGGGTGAGGCGTCCCGGGCGGCGGTGCCCACGAAGAGCATGAGGCCGCGGGTGACGTGGCAGTAGTGCGAGAAGTCGTCGGCGCCGAACGACCGGAACGTTCCGTCGACGGGGACGCCCAGGCCGGCGAGGTGGTGAGCGGCGCCCAGGGCCAGCGCCGGGTCGTTGTGCAGGGAGGGCTGCATCTCCTCGACCCGGACCCGCGCGGCGCAGCCGTGCGCCGCGGCGGTGTGCGTGACGATCTCCTCGATCAGCCCGGCCGCCGCGCGCCGGTCTCCGTCGTCCATCACCCGGATGCTGCCGCGTGCCGTGGCGGTGCCCGGGATCACGTTGGGGGCGCTGCCCGCGGTGACCTGGCCGACCGAGCAGACCGCGCCGCGCACCGGGTCGAAACGCCGGCTCACCACCTGCTGGAGCGCGACCACGGACTGGCAGAGGGCGAGCACCGGGTCGCGGGCCACGTGCGGGTAGCCGGCGTGCCCGCCGCGTCCCTCGACCGTGATCTCGAACTCGTCGGCGGCGGCGTTGACCGGGCCGGGCACCGCCGACACCACCCCTTCGGGCAGGCGCGGCTGCAGGTGGGCGCCGATGACGGCGAGCACGCCGTCGAGCGCGCCGGCCTCGACCACGTCGGCGGCGCCGGAGGGCGCGGTCTCCTCGCGCGGCTGCAGCAGCGCCATGATCGGCAGCTCGGTGCCGATCCGGGCCGCCGCCCGGCAGACCGCGACCAGCGCGGCCAGGTGGACGTCATGCCCGCAGGCGTGCATGGCGCCGGTCGCGGACGCCCACGGCGCGCCGGTCCGCTCGATGATCGGCAGCGCGTCCAGCTCGGCGCGCAGCGCGATCGCGGGGCCCTCGGGTGAGGCGTCGCCGTCACCGCCGACCCGGACCACGCGCCCGGTGCCGGCGACCGGCGTCCCGTCCCCGGCGTCCAGGGCGTCCAGCACGGCGCGTGCGGTGTCGGCCTCGTCGCCGGACAGGCGCGGGTCGGCGTGCAGCCGGTGGCGCAGTTCGATCGCGGCCGGGAGCTCGTCGGCGATCGCCGCGCGCAGCTTGGCGGCCCGCACGGTGCCGGTACGGGTGCCGGTGCGGGGCGTCTCGGGGCGCGGAGCGTGCCGCATGCCCACCTCCGGGGGTTGACAGTTCCAGCCAAGGTAACCGTCTCATGGCTCTGCGTTTGCGCGCGGCTCGTCGGAGGGACCCTGCTGTTACACAGAGTTCACATTGCCGCGCCGTAAACCCCTCTGACCTGGGTCGATATCGGAAGGCTTATCGATCTCCGGCGATACGAATCTTGGACTTTCGCCCGGTGGAGTGGTGTCCTTGGGGCCGCACCATGAGTGGGACAAAAAGTACAAGTAAGGCACGAGGGGCATGGGGGACAGGGAGATGCGCAGATCGCGCGCGCTCATCGGCGCCGTCACGGCGGTGGCCGTGCTGGCGGTGCTGGCCGGAGCGGGAGCCTTCTGGTTCCTGCGGGGGGACGGGCCCGATGGCGCCGCCCAGCGGTTCGTGGCGGCGTGGCAGCGGGGCGACGCCGCCGCCATGCGCGCCCTGACCGCCGGCGCGCCCGCCGACTTCGACCAGCGCGTCACCCGCATGCGCGACGACCTCGGCGTCGTGCGGCAGCGGTACACGGTGAGCTCGGTCGGCGACCCGGACGGCGGGAAGGCGGGCGGCTCCTACCACGCCGAGCTCACCCTGGCGGGGAACCGCACCTGGACGTACGAGGGGAGGATGCCGCTCGTCGAACGCGACGGCGAGTGGCTGGTGGAGTGGTCGCCGCAGGTCCTCTACCCGACCCTCAAGGAGGGCCAGCGACTGCGGGCCTCCCGGGCCTTCCCGGACCGGGCCGCCGTGCTGGACGCGGACGGCGGCGATCTTCGCAGCTCGCCGTCCGGCTCGGTGGCACAGCTGGTCGGCCCGCTCGGGCCGGCCTCCGCCGAGACCGCCAAGAAGCTGGGCGCGCCCTACCGGGCCGGCGACCAGGTGGGCGCCGACGGGCTCCAGCGGCAGTACGAACGGCGGCTGGCGGGCACGCCGGCCCTGGCGGTGCAGGTCGTCGCGGCGGACGGATCGGTGGTCACGACCCTCAAGCGGTTCGGGGGAGCCGCCGGGCAGCCGGTGCGGACGACCCTCGACCCCAAGGTGCAGCGGGCGGCCGGAGAGGCCCTCGCCGACGCGACCAAGCCCGCCTCCCTGGTGGCGCTCCGCCCGTCCACCGGGGAGATCCTCGCGGTGGCCAACAAGCCCGGCGGCTACAACCGCGCGCTCATGGGCCGCTACCCGCCCGGCTCGACGTTCAAGGTCGTCACCTCGGCGGCGCTGGTCGCCGGCGGCCTGCGCGTGACCAGCCCGGTCGGCTGCCCCGCCACCACCGTCGTCGGCGGCCGGACGTTCAAGAACTACCAGCGCGAGGACTTCGGCACCGTGCCGTTCCGGCAGGCGTTCGCGCACTCCTGCAACACCACCATGGCCCGGCTCACGGTGGACAGGCTCGGCGAGAAGCGGCTCGCCCAGGTGGCCGCCCAGTTCGGCTTCAACGCCCCGATCATCGCCGGGCTGCCCGCCGTGCGGGCCTCCTTCCCGGCGACCAAGGACGAAACCGCGCTGGCCGCCGCGTCGATGGGGCAGGGCGAGGTGCTGACCAGCCCGCTGAACATGGCGAGCGTCGCGGCCGCGGCCGCCGGCGGGACCTGGCGCTCCCCGCGCCTGGTGGACGCGGCGCTGGCCGCGCAGGCGCTCGACGCGGGGGGCCGCAAGCCCGAGCCGCCGCACCGGCTGGAGCCGGCGGTGCGGACCGCGCTGCGCAGCCTGATGCCCGCCGTGGTCAGCGAGGGCACCGCCTCCAAGGTCACCTTCCCCTCCGGCACGGCGGGCAAGACCGGGACGGCCGAGTTCGGGTCCGGGGAGGAGCCGCCCACCCACGCGTGGTTCATCGGCTACCGCGGCGATCTGGCCTTCGCCGTCGTGGTCGAGGACGGAGGCACGGGCGCCGAGGCCGCGGCCCCCATCGCCGCGAAGTTCCTGCGAGGAGCCTGAACGGGAGCGCGGCCCGGACATTGACCGGATCGGGGCGCGGGCCCCCTGCGTCTGAAAGAAGCAGATACGGTCGGTGTTTCGTAACAGCGTGTGGTTTGCGGGGGTCTCAGCATGGAGTCGAGCCGGTTCATCACGGGCGAGCCCGCCGCGGCGGGCGCCGAGATCGAGCGGCTCCGCCGGGCCAACGACGCCCTGGTCGCCCAGGTGGCCGCGGTGGGCGAGCTGCCGCAGGGCGCCGAGGAGGCGCGGCGGACGTTCCTGGACCGGGCCGAGATGGTGCGCCGCTGCGCCGACGAGCCCGTGACGATCGGTGTCCTGGGCGTGCACAGCACCGGCAAGACCCTGCTGCTCAACATGCTGCTGGGCCGCCCCGACCTGCTGCCCAGCGGGTACGCGCCCACCACCGGGAACGTGACCGTGCTGCACCTGCGGCCGTCGGACGAGGCCGGGGAGGCGCGCCTCACCGGGGCGCGGGTGGAGTTCCTCAACGAGACCGACCTCACCGGCTGCCTCAAGGCGCTGTTCGAGGCCGTACGGGAGACCGCCGAGGGCTCCGGCAAGCTCGACCCGCAGGCGCTGGCCGAACTGGACGGGCTGCTGCCCGAGGGCCCCGGCCGCTTCACCGCCGAAGGATGGGGCGGCCTGGTGCGCTGGTTCGAGGAGCGCGGCTGGCCGGCCGGCAGCACCGCGCTGCGGCTGCGCGTCCTGGAACTGCTGGCGTTCCGTACCGCGTGCCTGGCCGGCCGGGAGGTGCTCGGCCGCGAGGAGCAGGTGGACTTCGCCACGCTCAGCGCCAGCGCGATCCGGCTCGACACCGACGTCCTGCGCACCGCCCAGGGCGACCTGCCGCCCCGGCCCGGCCCCGGGCTGCCGATCCGCCCGGGCGGCCGGCTCACCGAGGAGGCGCTGGCCGAGGCGTTCGCCTTCGTCCGCCGCATCCACCTGGACGTGCTGGTGCCCACGTCGGTGTGGCCGCTGGCGGACCTGGGCGCGGAGTCGGTGAGCCTGGTGGACTTCCCCGGCCTGGGCAGCCTGGCCAGCAAGGAACGCGACGCCTACCTCGCCGACCAGGAGATCGACCGGCTCACCTCCATCGTCGTCATGCTGGACGCCGAGTCGCCCTACGACGAGGCCCCGCTGGGGCTGATCACCCGCTTCGAACGGACCCGTTCCACCAAGCTGGCGCCGTCCTGCCTGGTGGTCGCCAACCGGCTGGACCGGCTGCCCGGCGGGCTGCGGCCGGCCGAGGGGGCGCCCGACCCGCTGCGCACCGAGGCCGTGCTCGGCCACTCCGACGCCCTGCGCACGCTGCTGGGCATCGCCGAGCAGGCCGTCACCCACGGCCACACCGACCGGGTCACGCTGACCTCCGCGCTGTACGCGCGGCTGCGCCTGGAGGACGCGGCGGGCACGGAGGCCCGGGTGGAGGTGGGCAGCGCGGAGGAGACCCGCGCCTGCGCGGACGGCTGGCGCCGGCTCGCGCAGCGTCTCAACGCCGGCGACCCGGGCCGCCCGCTCGGCGCGCTGCTGGAGGCCGCCGCCGCCGACGGCGGCATCGGCCGGCTCCGCGACACCATCGCCCGCCACGTCGCCGAGCACGGGATGCCGCTCCGGCTCGACCGGATGAACCGCCTGGTGTCCGAGCGCGCCGAGGCCCAGCGCGACCTGGCCCGCGCGCTGCGCCCGGACGACCGCCGCCCGGCCGGCCGGCCCACCCCCGAGCAGCGCGAGCTGCGCAGGCTCCTGGTCCAGGTGGCCCGCAACGCCCGGGGCCTCCTGCAGAACGTGCGCCCCCAGATGGACCAGGCCGAGGGCGACGCCGGGCTGCGCGCCGCCGTGGAGGAACGGGTGGTCGGGGACGTCTACCGCTGGCCGGAGTGGCGGCAGCTGCTGGAGGCGGTGGAACGCGGCGTGGTGCCGATCCGCCACCTCGACCGCCGCGAGCTGCGCCCCAACGACACCGGCGAGCTGGAACGCGGCTTCGACGCCGCGCTGGAACGGCTGGACTCGCAGATCGTCGACCTCGACCAGACCCTGCTGGACCGCTGGATCAGGGCGCGCGACGAGGAGGCCGGCGAGCTGCGCCGCCGGATCTCGGAACTGCTGGACGGCGCGCAGGGCGACGCCGGGGTGCTGGACTGGGCCGAGCCGTTCCTGGCGTTCGGCTGGGTGCGGCGGGAGGTCGAGCACGCCCGCGGGACGGCGGGCACCGCGCCGCCGCCGGGTTCCGCGCCCCCGCCCGTACGGCAGGAGAGCGCGCAGGTCCAGGACTTCCCGCTCCGCCGCGACCACGGGCTGCCCTGGCATCCGGACTATCCGGTCCCGCACGGCTGGCCGGCCGACGAGCTGGAGAAGCGCCGGCACCAGATCCAGGTGATGGCGGTGCGCCGGGAACTGGTCAACGCCCTCACCCGCAAGGTGATGCTCCAGGCCGAGCGGCGGCGGCGCGCCCTGGTCGACGACGTCCGCGCGGCCCTGGCCCGGCGGCTGGAGACGCTGCCGCAGGGCGACTACGGGCGGCTCGCCGCCGAGGCGCTGGGGGTGGTCCGGCGGTCCGACGACGCCGTGCTCGGCGCGCTGTCCGAAAGCCTCCTCCAGGACGGAAGGGGAGACCTCTGATGCCGCTCATCGTGCGGATCGCGCCTCCGGGAGGCGCGCGCGAGCCCTGGGGGAGCGGCCCGATCGAGCTGGCCGAACGGGCCGGCCGCTACGTGCTGCCCGACCTGCTGATCACCCCCACGCACCCGCCGGTGTGGCTGACCGGCATCGCCGCCGACCTGGACACGGGCCGGGCCGGTCCCCGCGGCCCCCGCGACGTCGTGCGCAACGCCTACCGGGCGGCGCGGTTCCCGGCCGAGCCGCTGCGCGGGCAGATCACCGTGCCCGGTCCCGTCATCCCGGCGGTGGACGTGGAGGCCGGCGGTCCCGTCCGGCTGGTCCTGGACGTGGTCTACCGGGGGATGCCCGCCGCCGGGCCGGCCGATCCCGGTATCGAGATGTCCCAGCGCGTCGCCTGCGACGTGGTCTTCACGCCCGCGCGCGGCCAGTCCCCGCGCGGCCGGCAGCAGTACGCGCCGCCGCCCGGACCGTCCCCCTACGCGCAACCCTCCTACCCGCCGCCTCCGGATCCGCGGTCCGCGTATCCGCCGCCTCCGTACCAGCAGCCCTCGCCGCCGCCCTCGGACGCTCCGGCCCCCTATTCCCCGCCGCAGGATCCGTACGTCCAGCCGCCGCCCGCCGCACAGGAGTTCCCGGTGACCGCCCAGCCCGCCGAACCAGCCGAGCCGGCCGCCCGGGAGGTCGTGACCGAGGGCCACCACGGCTTCGCGGCCGTCGACCTGGGGACCAGCAACTCGACGGTCACCCTGCTCGACAGCGAGCTGGTCCAGCGGGTGTCCATGTCGGTCAACCAGCAGGAGGAGCTGCGGAACCAGCTGGTGGCGCTGCTGGAGGCGGTGCCCGGCGAGCGGCACGACCCCTACGGCGACGCCGCCGAGGAATGGCACGAGATGCTCGCCGAGACCGCCGAGGCCCTGCTGGGCGAGACCGCCGCCCCGGGCGCGGACCCGGCCGCCGACCCGGTCCGCGAACTGGGGGCCGCGCTGCGCGCCCGCCGTTCCACCGGCGAGGCGATGCTGCACGAGGTGCTGCGCCGGCTGGACCTGGACCTGCAGTTCGCCAGCGACCCCCTGCGGACGTGGCTGGCCGTGCGGCTGCACCGCTGCTACGACGCCGCGTTCTCGGTGCCGGCCCTGGACACCCGCTCGCTCCACCAGATCGTCCTGGACCCCAACGAGGGCGACACCGTCCTGTCCAGCCGGGCCGAGGTCACCTCGGCCGACCCGCCGCGCGTGCGGCTGGGCCCCGCGACGGTCGACCTGCCCGAGCCGCAGGGCGCGGCGGACGGCGCCGACGAGGGACCGCGGGTCTTCTACGGGCTCAAGGCGCGCTTCGACCGGCTCGACCAGGTGGAGACCGTCCTGGAGGGCCGCCCCCTCACCGTCCGGGAGCTGATCGGCGCCTCGTACGCCGACCTGATCGACCGCACCAACCGCCATCTGAACGACCGGCGCGAGCACCGCAGGCTGATGGACCGGCGGCCGGTGAACCGGGTCGTGGTCACCTATCCCGCGATGGCCTCGCTCAAGGTGCGCGGCGAGCTGCGGCCCATCGTCCGGAAGGCGCTGGGCGTCACCACCGTCTACACCAGCTACGACGAGGCCGTGGGCGCCGCGTTCTTCTTCCTGATGAAGGACGTCGGGGCCCGTTCGGGCAGCGGCATCGAGGCGCTGCGGGCGCGCAGCCGCCCGCTGCCCGGCCGTCCCGGGCACTGGCAGCGCAACGTGCTGGTGGTCGACATCGGCGGCGGCACCACCGACATCGCGCTGATCACCTTCGTGCTCAGCGACGAGACACCGCCGCTGCCCGGCGGCGACCCGCGGTTCACCGGGCGCTACTACCGGATCGTCCCGACGCTGCGCGGGTCCAGCGGGCACGCCAACCTCGGCGGCAACCTCATCACCCTGCGGGTCTTCCACTGGCTCAAGCTGCTGCTGGCCGACGCGCTGCTCGCGCACGACTCCCAGCGGCTGGCCGGGTCGCTGCCCGACGACCTGCGCGACGCCGACGGCCGCTACCTGGTGGGCAGCCTGCCCATGCACGTGGCGGACGAGCTGCCGCTGCCCGGCGAGATCACCGAGCTCGTCGAGGACATCGTCCCGACCCACTGGAAGCGGCACCCGCGCCGCAGGCGCGCGTTCGAGCTGCTGTGGGACGAGGCCGAGAAGGCCAAGCGGGAGCTGGGCGCGGCGGGCCGGGACGGGACGTACACCGTGTCGAGCGCCGTGCTCGCCAGGATCCTGCGGGCGCTCACCGACTCCCGCGCGCGGATCCCCGAGCAGGGCGTCGGGGAGCTGGTGCTGCAGGGCGCGCGGTTCGAGGACCTGGCCCGCCCGGCCGTGCGCCGCGTCGTCGAGCTGGCCAACGCGCTGGTGGAGGAGCGGCTGCGGGACCGCGACGAGCGGCTGGACGAGCTGATCCTCACCGGCAACGCCAGCGCGCTGCCGCTGGTGGAGGAGGAGTTCGCCGCGGGCTTCGGGGCCCGTCCCGGCGGGCACGAGACGTTCGCCTGGTCGGCCCACGACATCAAGGTGGAGCGGACGCTGCCC
The DNA here is from genome assembly GCF_015751755.1 of Actinomadura viridis. Classification (GTDB taxonomy): domain Bacteria; phylum Actinomycetota; class Actinomycetes; order Streptosporangiales; family Streptosporangiaceae; genus Spirillospora; species Spirillospora viridis. The sequence continues at coordinate 4,998,603 of NZ_JADOUA010000001.1, read as the reverse complement.
AAGAACGCCGCGTCCATCGGGGCCTGCTGGGCCGAGAGCCTGCGGCAGTTCGGCCACGACCAGCCCGCCAACGCCGCGGCCCGGCTCCGCGAGGACGAGTCGGTCATCGACGTCGAGGTGGAGAACCTGTTCCGTGGCCTGCCCAGCTCGTTCGCGCTGGCCGGCCAGGACGGCCAGGAACTGGTGGTGCTGTCGGCCGGCGACGCGCTGGACATCGTGGACGCCGACCACGGCACCCGGGTCCGGACCGCCGCGACCGGCCCGCTGCTGCGCAGCTTCCAGATCATGCGGAAGGTGGAGGGCGCGGCCTCGCTGCGCTGGGGTTCGTTCAGCTACGAGAGCCACGAAGGGTACGAGGAGCTGACCCCGTCGGTGTGGCCCGCGGAGATCCGCACGATGCTGGACATGAGCCACGAGCTCGCCCCCACCCTGCACCTCTTCCGGGGCGACCGGCCGCACTACGCCGTGGAGGGCGAGGCTTTCGGCGACCTGCACGAGGTGCTGGCCAACCTCGCCGGCACGGCGGGCGACGACCCCGACGCCCGGTTCCAGCTCGTGGTGGACACCCCGCCGGAGGACCCCGCGGGCGGCGCGGTGGTGTTCGGCGACCTGGCGGCGGGACCGGACGGGCGGATCTACCCGGCCGCGCTGCCCGACCGGTTCCGGGGGCGGGACGGCCGCGCCCGGGCCGGCCTGCTGTCGCCGCTGCCGCTGCGGCGCCCCCCGCGCAACGGGACCTGGACGTTCCACCTGCGCTACACCACCGGCAGCGACGTGGTCAGGGTGGGGGAGGCCAGGCCCCTGCCGGAGGCACCGTACGTCGCGTGCTGGGTGTCGCTCGACGAGGACGGGCTGCTGCGCCTGCATCCCGGCGGGCCGCCGTTCGTGCGGGCCGCCGGCCTCCCGGACGTGGAACGCGATCCGGGCGCGGTGTTCAGCACCGAGCTGGCCGAGCCCGACCTCCAGCTCGACGAGGCCCGCGACCCGTTCAGCGGTGAGCAGTGAGCCACGGAGCGGACGCACGCCGGGACGGCGGGGCGGACGCGCGCCGGGACGACGGGGCGGACGCGCCGGAGGCCGCGGACCCGTTTCGCAGGCTCCTGGCCACGGCGGACTCCGAGCTGGCCGGCACCCTGCGCGACGGGCTCAGGCTGCTGGCGCGCGCCCTGGACCAGACCGCGCTGCTGCGGCCCGACGACCCCGGTGCGGAGGCGTTCACGCAGGTGCGCGGCGCGCTCCACGACATGCTCGGGGAAGGCGTCCCGGCTCCGCCGCCGGTACCCGCGGCGGGCCACGCCGTCGCGGGCCCGCCGGCCGGGGCCGCGCCCCCGCCGGACCCCGTCGCCGAGCTGCTCGACGGGTTCCACGCGGACCGCGCCGTACGCGAGCACCTCGGTGACGCGCGCCGCCAGGCCGACCCCGCGCGGGCCTGGGTGGCGTTCAACTGCGCGCTGCTGCGCCTTCCGGGACCGGCCGCCCAGGCGTGGCGCGGCCGGGCGGCGCGGGCCGTTCCGGCGGTGCCCGGCGCTCCGGTGGCCCCCGGCGCTCCGGTGGCGCTGCCCGCTCTCGACCAGGAGGAGGACCTGCTGCTGCCCCGGCACGACCTGGGCATCCGCGGGATCAGGACGGTGGTGGGCGCGGCCCCGCTGCCCGAGGTGGCCGGGGCGCTGGCCCCGCTGCCCGCGGCCGACCCGGCCGGCCCGGCGCTGGCGGCACTGGCCTCCCAGGCCCTCGCGGTCGCCGGGATCGACCCCGAGGCGCTCTACTTCGAGAGCCTGACGCCCCGCCCGCGTCCCCTGGCCGACCCGTCCGCCCTGGCCGACTACACGAGGGAACTGCTCACCCGGCTGCGCGCGTACGCGGCGGCGGTGCCCGAGGGGCCGCCGCGCGCCCTGGAGGCCCTCATCGCTCTGGACGAGGCGTTGTGCTCGGTGGCCCACCTCCCTCCGGCGACCGACCCGGGCTCCTGGTGGAACGGGCTGGCCGCGCGCTCGCACGAACTGGTGTTCACGCTGGCCGGCGGGCTGGGCGGGCGGGCACGGGTGCGCGAGCCCGCCCGCCGGTTCCGGGACGTCCGCGACCTGACCGAGGACGACGTGCCGATGGTCAGCCGCACTCACCCCGGGCGGGTGGTCCGGTGCCTGCGGCTGTACGCCGAGATCGACGGCGTCGCCCGCCGCGGCCGGGTCATCTACGGCGTCGACCGCTAGGGTCCTCACCCCCACGTTCCCACTCCCGCGTTCTCACTCCCACGAGTGAGGACACCGGCCCGGCGGCGGCCGATACTGGGGCCGTTCCCCCACCAGCACTGGAGTGGATGCCGTGCCGAGCCTCACCGCGTACGGGAACCGGCTCGCCGAACGGGCGCGGGCGCTGCCGCCCCCCGCCGTGGACGCGGTCATCGCCGTGGTGTGCGCGGTGAACATCGTCGTCCAGGCGACGGTGAACGGCCGCCTCTCGGTCTGGGTGGCGGTGACGGCCGGTGTCAGCGCGGTGGCGCTGCTGTGGCGCCGCGCCCACCCGTTCGCGACGGCCGGGGTCATCGGCCTGTGCACGGTCACGCTGTCCCTGAACGGGGGGCTGGGCGACCTGCCGCCCGCGCAGCTGATCGCGACCTACACGTTCGCCGCGCTGTGCCCGCCGGTCAAGCGGCTGATCGCGGCCGCGGCCACCGCCGCCGGCATCACGGTGTCGGTCCTGGTCCCCGAGGACGAGGTGCTCAACCTCGGCCTGGTCGGGATCGCGTTCATCGCCGCCTACGCGCTGGGGACCGGCGCCCGGGCGCGGCGCGACCGGATCGCGATGCTGGAGGAACGGGCCGCCCGCCTGGCCGAGGAGCAGGCCGCCGCCGCCACCCGCGAGCGCGAGCGGATCGCCCGCGAGATGCACGACATCCTGGCCCACTCGATGAGCATGGTGGTGATCCAGGCGGAGGCCGGGCCGGTGGCGGTGCGCAGCGACCCCGACAAGGCCGAGCAGGTCTTCGACACCATCTCGGTCACGGCGCGGGAGGCGCTGGCGCAGCTGCGCCGGGCGCTGGGGGTGCTGCGCTCGGAGGAGGCGTCCCGCCGCCCGCCGCCCGGGCTGGACGCGCTGCCCGCGCTGGTCGACGGCGTCCGGAACGCGGGGCTGGCGGTCACCCTGGAGCAGGACGGCGAGCCGCGGCCGGTTCCGGCCGACCTCGCCGTCACCGTCTACCGCGTCGTTCAGGAGGCGCTGACCAACACCGTCCGGCACGCGGCGGCGGGCGAGGCCCGGGTCCGCCTGTCCTGGCACGACCGTACGCTGCGGGTGGAGGTCGGCGACGACGGGCGCGGCCCGGCCGCCCCGTCCCCGGACCCGTCCGCGGGCGGGGCCGGGCTCGGCCTGACCGGGATGCGCGAGCGGGTCGCGGCGTCGGGCGGCGAGCTGGTGACCGGCGCGGGCCCCGGCGGGAAGGGCTACCGCGTCGCGGCCACCCTGCCCTTAGATTGAGGCGTGCCCGACACCCAGACCATCCGTGTGCTCGTCGCCGACGACCAGGCGCTGGTGCGCGACGGCTTCGGGATGATCCTGTCCGCGCAGCCCGACCTGGACCTGGTGGGCGAGGCCGCCGACGGCGCCGAGGCGATCCGGGCGGCGCGGGAGCTGCGCCCCGACGTGGTGCTCATGGACGTCCGCATGCCCCATGTGGACGGCATCGAGGCGACCGCAGCCATCTGCCGTGAGACCGCCGCCCGGGTCCTGGTGCTCACGACCTTCGACCTGGACGAGTACGTCTACGACGCGCTGCGCGCCGGCGCCAGCGGCTTCCTGCTCAAGGACATGCGGCGGGCCGAGCTGGTGGAGGCGGTGCGGGTGGTGGCCCGCGGCGAGGCGCTGCTCGCGCCGGCCGTGACCCGCCGCCTCATCGCCGACGTCGTGGCGCGCGGCCGTCCCGCGGCCCCCGCGCCCCGCCCGGACGCCCGGCTGGCCGCGCTCACCGCCCGGGAGACCGACACGCTGCGGCAGGTCGCCCGGGGGCTGTCCAACGCCGAGATCGCCCGCGCGCTGTTCGTCACCGAGCACACGGTGAAGACGCACGTCAGCAGCCTGCTCGGCAAGCTCGGGCTGCGCGACCGGGTGCAGGCGGTGGTGCTGGCCTACGAGTCCGGGCTGATCCGGCCGGGAGAGAACGCCGCTCCCTCCGGAGAGGGAGGCGCCCCCTCCTGAGAGCGGTGCGCGAGTCCGCTCCTCACGGCGATTCGCGCGGGCCGCTTCCGGACGAGCATCAGGGCAGCACTGTGAGGAGGCTGTCGTGATACGCACCATTTCCGCGTTCGCCGTTCGCCGGCCCTGGCTCGTCATCGCCCTCTGGCTGGCCGTCGTCGGCGCCGGGTTCGGCGTCGGCACCGGGGTCTTCGACCGGCTGGTGTCCGATGTCGGGACCGTGCCCGGAAGCGAGTCGGGCCGCGCCGAGCGGCTGCTGGAGCGCGCCGCGCCCCGTCCCGAGTCCCTGACCGCCGTCATCACCGGCCGCGCCGCCGCGGACCCGGCGCTCGGGCAGGGCGTCGCGTCGGCCGTCGCCGCCGTACGCGCGGTGCCGGGCGTGACCGAGGTCTCCGAGCCGCTGCCGTCCGCCCGGACCGGCGAGGCGCTGCTGGTCGAGATCACCCTCGCCCCCGGCGACGGGCAGGAACGCGCCGCCGAGACCGCCGCCGAGCGCCTGCGCGCCGTCGGCGGAGCCCAGGTGACCGTCGCGGGCGGGCCGCTGTCGGACGCCGAGTTCGACGAGCAGGCGCAGAAGGACGTGGCCCGCGCCGAGATGCTCAGCATGCCGGTCGTGCTGGTGCTGCTGCTGGTCGTCTTCGGCGGGCTGCTGGCGGCCGGGCTGCCGCTGCTGGTCGCGGTGGCCGGGATCGGCTCGACCTTCGGCGTCCTGTACGCCTTCAGCGCCGTCACCGACATCTCGGTGTACGCCATCCAGATCACCACGATGCTGGCGGTCGGCCTCGCGGTGGACTACGCGCTGCTGATGGTCAGCCGTTTCCGCGAGGAGCGGCGCCGCACGCCCGACGTGGCGCGGGCGGTGGCCCGTACCACGGCCACCGCGGGCCGTACGGTGATGTTCTCGGGCCTCACCGTGGCGGTCGCGCTCGCCGGCCTGGTGGTCTTCCCCGACCCGTTCCTGCGGTCGATCGGGCTGTCGGGCGCCGCGGTCGTCGTGGTGGACATGGCCGTCGCGCTCACGCTGCTGCCGGCGCTGCTCGGCCGGTTCGGGCACCGCGTCCCGCCCGCCAAGGAGCGCACCGGCGCCGGCGGGGCGTTCGCCCGCGTGGCGCGGGCCGTGCAGCGCCGCCCGGTGCTGACCCTGGCCGTCGCCGCCCTGGCCATGGTCACCCTGGCCCTGCCGGTGCTCGGGATGCGCATCTCCCAGGGTGACCCGCGCATGCTGCCGTCCTCGACCGCCACCCGGCAGATGTGGGACCAGGTGCGCGCCCACTTCCCCGAGCAGGCCAGGTGGGCGGGCGACATCCAGGTGGTCGCCGACGCGCCCGCGGAGCATCCCGGCGTCGCGCGGCTCCAGCGGACGATGGCCGCCCAGCCCGGGGTCACCGACGTGCGCTCCCAGCGGATCGGCCCCGGCACGACCGTGCTGCTGGCCACCCCGCGCGGACCGGCCGAGGGCACGGGGGCCCGGGACGCCGTCGCCGCGATCCGGGACGCGGAGGCCCCGTTCCGGGTCCGGGTGACCGGGGACACGGCCCGGCTGATCGACTACCGGGCGATGCTGACCGGCCGGCTGCCCTGGGCGGTCGCGGTCGTGGCGCTGGGCACGCTGGTCCTGCTGTTCTCGTTCACCGGCTCGGTGCTGCTCCCGGTCAAGGCGGTGCTGACCAACCTGCTCAGCATCGGCGCGGCGCTCGGCGTTGTGGTCTGGGTGTTCCAGGAGGGGCACCTGGCGGGCCTGCTCGGCACCGAGGGCCTCGGCTACCTGCACCTGACCGTGCCGGTCCTGGTCGGCGCGATCGCGTTCGGGCTGTCGGTGGACTACGAGGTGTTCCTGCTGTCGCGGATCCGCGAACGCTGGCTCGCCGGCGCCGGCCCGGGCGGCTCGGTGGCCGAGGGGCTGCAGCGCACGGGCGGCATCGTGACCGCCGCGGCCCTGCTCATCGGTGTGGTCTTCGCCGGTTTCGTGGCCGGCGGCTTCGCCCCCATCAAGGCGATCGGGGTGGGGCTGGTGCTGGCGGTCGCCCTGGACGCGACCGTGGTGCGGATGCTGATGGTCCCGGCGACGATGACCCTCCTGGGTCACCGCAACTGGTGGCTGCCGCGCCCGCTGCGTGCCGTCCACGCCCGCATCGCCCTCTCCGAATCGGCACCCGGGCCCGCGCCGGAATCGGCGTCCGGCCCGGAATCGGCGTCCGGACCGGAATCGGAGAAGTCCGTGTCCGCGCGCTGACGCCAGGAGAGCGGGCGTCCCTCACCCGAGGGGCGCCCGTTCCCGTTCTCGGGGCGGGCGGGGGATCGCGCGCTGAGTTAGCTTAGGCTAGCCTAAATCCGTGTCGACCTCCGTGCGGACCGCCCCTCCCAGCGATCGCCCGCCGACCGCGCGGAGCGGTGGGCGCGCCGGCCGCCGGGCCGGCCTCGCCGTCCTCGGGGGGCTGCTGCTGGCGGCGGTGGCCGCGAGCTTCGCCGTCGGGGCGCAGCGGATCCCGCTGGGCGAGGTGGCCGCCGGGGTGTTCGCGCCGGACGGGTCGGAGCACGCGCTGATCATCCGGGAGCTGCGGCTGCCCCGCACGCTGCTGGGCGTGGCGGTGGGCGCGGCGCTGGGGCTGGCGGGAGCCCTGATGCAGGCACTGACGCGCAACCCGATGGCCGAGCCGGGGCTGCTGGGGGTCAACGGCGGCGCCGCGCTGGCCGTGGTGACGGTCATCGCCCTGTTCCGCACGGACGAGGTGCTGGTGTACGTCTGGGCGGCGTTCGCCGGGGCCGCCGGCGCGGCGGTGCTCGTCCATCTGATCGGCGCGCGGGGGAGAGGCGGCGCGTCGCCGGCTCGGCTGGTGCTGGCCGGCGCGGCGATCAACGCGGTGTTCACCGCGCTGACGGCGGGGCTGATGCTGCTCAGCCCGCGCACGTTCAACGGGTTCCGGTTCTGGCAGGTGGGCTCGCTGGCGGGCCGTGACCTGGAGGTCTTCTTCGAGGTGCTGCCGTTCCTGCTCGGCGGGACGGTCCTGGCGCTCGCGCTGGCCCGCCCGCTCAACGCCCTGGACCTCGGGGAGGACGCGGGCCGGGCCCTGGGAGCGCGCCCGGGGCGCACCCGGGCGCTCGGCGGGCTCGCGGTGGTGCTGCTGTGCGGCTCGGCGACCGCGGCGGTGGGACCGATCGCCTTCCTGGGCCTGGCCGTCCCGTTCATCGTGCGCGCGTGGACCGGGCCCGACCAGCGCTGGGTGCTGCCCTACTCGCTGCTGCTCGCCCCGGTGCTGCTGCTGGGCGCGGACGTGCTGGGCCGCGTGGTGGCGCCGGGCGAACTGGAGACGGGCATCGTCACGGCCTTCCTGGGCGCGCCGATCTTCATGCTGATGGTGCGGCGGGGAGGTCTGCGCAAGCTATGACCCGGGTGATGCGTGCCAGGAACCTGTCGGTGCGGTGGGAGCCGCGGACCGCCGCGGTGTGCGCCGTGCTGGGAGCCGTCGCGTGCGGGGCGGCGGTGTTCGTGGTGGGGACGGGCGACTTCGCCATCCCGGCCGCCGACGTCGTCCGGGTGCTGGCCGGGCAGGGCGACCAGGCCACCGACTTCATCGTCACCACCCTGCGGCTGCCGCGGGCCGTGGTCGGGCTCCTCGCCGGGCTGGCCCTCGGGCTGAGCGGCGCCATCTTCCAGAGCATCTCGCGCAACCCGCTGGGGAGCCCCGACCTCATCGGGTTCACCACGGGGTCGGCGACCGGCGCGCTGCTGCAGATCCTCGTGGTCGGCGGCGGCACCGTCGCCATCGCCGCCAGTTCCGTGCTGGGGGCGGTGGTCACGGCACTGGTCGTGTACGCGATGGCCTTCAAGGGCGGCGGTGTCAACGGCCTGCGCCTGGTGCTCATCGGGGTGGGGGCTGCGGCGATGCTGGAGGCGCTCAACTCCTACCTCATCACGCGGGCCGAGCTGCGCGACGCCTACGAGGCGGCGTTCTGGCTGACCGGAAGCCTCAACGGCCGCGGGTGGGAGCAGGCGGTGCCGCTGGCCCTCGCCCTGGCGGTGCTGGTGCCGGCGGCGCTGGCGTCCGGGCGGCGGCTGAGCATGGGCGAGCTGGGGGACGACGCCGCGCGGGCGCTGGGCGTCCCGGTGCAGCGGTCGCGGGCGGTCCTGGTGGTCACCGGCGTGGGGCTGGTGGCGGCGGCGACCGCGGCGGCCGGGCCGGTCCCGTTCGTCGCGCTGGCCGCGCCGCAGCTGGCGCGCCGCCTCACCCGGCGGACCGGGCCGCACCTGCTGCCGGCCGGGCTGATGGGCGCGGCGCTGCTGGTGTGCGGCGATCTGGTCTCGCTGCGGCTGCCGGTGGCGGTGCCGGTCGGCGTGGTGACGGGGGTCCTGGGCGGCCTGTATCTGGTCTGGCTGCTGTCGAGTGGAGGACGGAAGGGGATCGCGTGAGCGCGAGCAGGTTGCGGGCGACGGACCTGACGCTGGCCTATGACCAGCGCGTGGTGGCCGAACGCCTGGGGGTGGAGATCCCGGACGGATCGTTCACGGTCATCGTCGGGCCGAACGCGTGCGGGAAGTCGACCCTGCTGCGCGCCCTGGCCCGGCTGCTGCGGCCGAAGGAGGGCACGGTCTACCTGGACGGCGAGCCGATCACCTCCCGTCCGGGCAAGGAGGTCGCGCGGCGGCTCGGGCTGCTGCCCCAGTCGCCGATCACCCCGGACGGCATCACGGTCGCCGACCTGGTGGCGCGGGGCCGCTACCCGTACCAGGGGCTGCTGCGGCAGTGGTCGCGGGAGGACGAGCGGGCGGTCCGCGAGGCGATGGACGCGGTCGGCGTGGGCGACCTGGCCGGGCGGGTGGTGGGCGAGCTGTCGGGCGGCCAGCGCCAGCGGGTCTGGCTGGCGCTGGTGCTGGCCCAGCAGACGCCCATCATGCTGCTGGACGAGCCGACGACGTACCTGGACATCGCGCACCAGATCGAGGTGCTGGACCTGTGCTCGCGGCTGCACGAGGAGGGCCGCACGCTGGTCGCCGTCCTGCACGACCTCAACCACGCCTGCCGGTACGCCACCCACCTGATCGCCATGCGCGGCGGCGAGGTGATCGCCCAGGGCCGGCCCGCCGAGGTGGTCACCGCGGACCTGGTGGAGCGGGTGTTCGGCCTGCCATGCCAGGTCATCGACGACCCCGAGTGCGGCACCCCGCTGATCGTCCCGGTGGACCGGCGGCGCGCGTTGACGGCCCGGAGGCCCCTGATTTAGGTTAGCCTTACCTAAATTCAGATAGGGAGTGCCGTGCTGACCTGGGACGAACTGCACACCGCACTGACCGAGCTGCTGACCGAGGCGCTGGGCGAGCCGGCCCGGCCGGACGACGACCTCATCGAGCTGGGCATGGACTCCATCCGGCTGATGGGACTGACCGGCGGGCTGCGCAAGATGGGCGTCGAGGTGCGCTTCGCCGAGCTGGCCGAACGGCCGACCCTCGCGCAGTGGTGCGACCTCCTCGCCGAGCGGGTCGCCGCCGGGCCGGTGCCCGCGCCGAGGCCGGAACCGCCCGCTCCGGTGCCGGACGCCGACGAGGTCGGCCCGTTCCCGCTGGCGCTGATGCAGCACGCCTACTGGATCGGGCGCGACCCCGGCCAGGCGCTCGGCTCGGTCGCCGCGCACCTCTACGTGGAGCTGGACGGCCGCGCGATCGATCCGGACCGGTTCGACGCGGCCGTCCGCGCGCTGGCGGCCCGGCACCCCATGCTGCGCGTGGCGGTGTCGGAGGAGGGCACCCAGACCGTCCTGCCCGAACGCCCCGGACCGGCGATCACCGTGCACGACCTGCGCGGCGCCGCCGACCCCGGGCCCGAGCTGGAACGGGTGCGCGCGCGGATGTCGACGCAGCGCCTGCCGATCGAGGACGGCCGCGTCTTCGACGCCGCGCTGAGCCTCCTGCCCGGCGGCACCGCGCGGCTGCACCTGGACGTGGACATGGTCGCGGCGGACGCGATGAGCTACCGCACGCTGCTGGCCGACCTCGCCGCCCTGTACGAGGGGGAGGCCCTCGCGCCCATCGGCTGCACCTACCGGCGCTACCTCGCCGCCGACCCCCGCGCCGAGGCCCGCGAACGCGACCGGCGCTGGTGGAACGAGCGGCTCGGCGACCTGCCCGGCCCGCCCGAACTGCCGGTGGTGCCCGAGCCCGGCGGCCGGGTCGTGCGCATGCACCACTGGCTGCCGCCCGAGGACAAGGACCGGCTCCTCGCCCGCGCGCACGCCGAGGGCGTCACCCCGGCGATGGCGCTCGCCGCCGTCTTCGCCGAGGTCGTCGGGGCGTGGTCGGCAACCCCCCGCTTCCTGCTCAACCTGCCGCTGTTCCACCGCGAGCCGGTGCACCCCGACGTGGACCGGGTGGTCGGCGACTTCACCGGCTCGATCATGCTGGAGATCGACCTCACCCGGGACCTGCCGTTCGCCGAGCGGGCCCGCGAGATCCAGGCGCGGCTGCACACCTCCGGCGCGCACAGCGACTACTCCGGCCTGGAGGTGCTCCGCGACCTGTCCCGCGCGCGCGGCGAGCAGGTCCTCGCCCCCGTCGTCTACACCAGCGCCCTCAACCTCGGCGAGCTGTTCGGGGAAAGGGTGCGGCGCGCGTTCGGCGACCCGGAGTGGATCGTCTCGCAGGGCCCCCAGGTCCTGCTGGACGCGCAGGTGACCGAGGTGTCGGGCGGGCTGCTGCTCAACTGGGACGTGCGCGACCCGGCGTTCCCCGAAGGCGTGGCCGAGGCGATGTTCGCCGCGTACACGGGGCGGATCGCCCGGCTGGGAGCGCCCGGCGCCGACTGGGCCGAGCCGCTGCGGATCGCCGCCACGCCCGGGCAGATGCGTGTCCGGCACGCGCTGAACGCCACCGAGGCGCCGCCCGCGCGGACCCTCGCCGAAGGGTTCTTCCGGAACGCCGCCGACAGCCCCGGCGCGCCCGCGCTCCACTGGGGCGACGACGGCACCCTGACCTACGGGGAACTCGCCGGACGCGCCCTGCGCGTCGCCGCACACCTGGCGGCCGGGGGCGTGCGGCCCGGCGACCGGGTGGCGGTGGAACTGCCCAAGGGACCCGGCCAGGCCGTCGCCGTGCTCGGCGTGCTGGCCGCGGGCGCCGCGTACGTGCCCATCGGCCCCGAGCAGCCCGCCGCCCGCCGCGACAGGATCCGCGCGAGCGCCGGCGTGGCCGCCTCGCTGGACGCCGGCGCCCTGCGGTCCGCGCAGGCGGCCGAGCCCCTGGACGGCCCGGTCGGCGTACGGCCGGACGAGGTCGCCTACGTGCTGTTCACCTCGGGGTCGACCGGTGAGCCCAAGGGCGTCGAGGTCCCGCACCGCGCGGCCATGAACACCATCGGCGACCTGGTCGAGCGGTACGCGCTCGGCCCGTCCGACGTCACGCTCGGCGTCTCGGCGCTGGACTTCGACCTGTCGGTGTTCGACCTGTTCGCCCCCTGGACGGCGGGCGGCGCCGTGGTGCTGCCCGGACAGGAGGAGCGGCGGGACGCCGCGCGCTGGGCCGAGCTGGCCGCGCGCTGGTCGGTGACCGTCCTCAACTGCGTGCCGTCGGTGCTGGAGATGCTGCTGGCGACCGGCCCGCTCGCGAGCCTGCGCCTGGTGCTGCTGGGCGGCGACTGGGTCGGCGCGCACCTGCCCGCGCTGCTGCGCGAACGCGCGCCCGGCTGCCGCTTCGTCGCCCTGGGCGGGACGACCGAGACCGCGATCCACTCGACCGTGCAGGAGGTCGGGGACGAGGTGCCCGGGGACTGGCACGCGATCCCGTACGGGGTGCCCCTGCGCGGCGTCGCCTGCCGCGTCGTGGACGAGCTGGGCCGCGACCGCCCCGACTGGGTGACCGGTGAGCTGTGGATCGGCGGCGCGGGCGTCGCCGACGGCTACACCGGCGATCCGGGCCGCACCGCCGACCGCTTCGTCGTCCACGAAGGCACCCGCTGGTACCGGACCGGTGACCTGGCCCGGTACCGGCCCGACGGGACGCTGGAGTTCCTCGGCCGCCGCGACCACCAGGTGAAGGTGCGCGGGTTCCGCATCGAGCTGGGCGAGGTCGAGGCGGCGCTGGAGAGCCACCCGGAGGTGGGCCGCGCCGTCGGGCTGCTGGCCTCCGGCCGGCTGGCCGCCGCCGTCACCGGCGTCCCCTCCGGCGGGGAGGCCGGCGTCCTGGCGCACGCGCGGGAGCTGGTGCCGCCCCACATGGTGCCCGAGCTGCTGGTCCCGGTGGTGGAGCTGCCGCTCACGGCCAACGGCAAGGTGGACCGCAAGGCGCTCACCGCGCTCGCCGACGCCGCGGGCGGCGAGGGCGGCCGGGCCTACACCGCCCCCCGGACGGCGGTGGAGAAGGTGCTCGCCCGGATCGTCGCCGGCGTGCTCGGCGCCGAACGGGTGGGGGCCGACGACGACTTCTTCGCGCTCGGCGGCGACTCGGTGCTGGCCACCTCCGTCATCGCGCGGCTGCGCGAGGCGCTGGACACCACCTCCCTTCCGGTCCGCGTGGTGTTCGCCGAGCGGACCGTCGCCCGGATCGCCCGCCGCCTCGGCGAGCTGGAGGCGGACGCCGGGCGGCTGGAGGCCGTCGCCGGGATCTGGCTGATGGTGGCCGACATGCCGGAGGAGGAACTGGCCGAACGCCTCGCCCGCTCTTGAGGCGGCGCCGCCCGTACCTCTATATAGGGGTGCCCTTACTCGGTTATATAGGGGCGCCCTTACGCGGGTTCCGGCTCCGGATCGGTGCCGGAGCCTCGCTCCGGTTCCAGCGTGGCCGTCCGCAGGCCCGTCAGCGACAGGGCGAGCGCGACCGCCAGGACCGCGCTGACCGTCCCGTACACGACGATGGCGGCGCCGGGCGCCAGGTAGCGGCCCAGCGCCCCGGCGCCGAGGGACCCGACCGCCTCGCCCCCGGTCTCCTGCGCCGACCACAGCGCGTTGACCCGGCCGAGGTAGGCGTCGGGCGTGTGGCTCTGGATGAGGCCGTACCGCAGGATCTCCTCGACGGACGCCACGAAGCCGTACCCGAAGAGGATCGCCACGGCGAGCGCGGGGTGCCGGGCGAGACCGAGCACCGCCAGCGTCGCGAAGCCGGCGACCGAGGCGGCCAGCAGCACCCGGCCGGGCGCCCGCAGCGACCCGGCCCAGCCGCTGGTGACCGAGGCGAGGACGGCCCCGCACGCGGGCGCCGCGTACAGCAGGCCGATCGTGGTCGGCCCGCCGCCCAGGCTGAGGGCGGCGAACGCGGGCATCAGCACCGGGATGCCGCCCGCCACCATGAACAGCGTCCCGAGCAGCATCAGCGAGCCCACCACGCGGTGCGAGGCCACGAACCGCAGTCCCGAGCCGATCGCCTTCAGCGGGCCCTCGTGGACCTCCGCGGCCGGCTTGAGCGCCGGCAGCCCGGTCAGCAGGAACAGCGTGCCCAGCGTGCCGGCCGTGGCGGCGGCGTAGTTCCAGCCGACGCCGAACGCCGACACCGTCAGCCCGCCGAGCGCGGGGGACAGCATCGAGCCGAGCCGTACCGTCAGCGCGTTGAGCGCGCCCGCCGCGACCAGCTTGTCCGGGCCGACCAGGGCGGGCGTGGCGGCCATCAGCGCGGTGACGCTGACGCCGGTCGCCAGCCCGTCCCAGGCCGCCAGCACGTACAGCGCGGCCAGCGACGGGGAGGGCAGGAAGGCGTTGAGGGTGAGCAGCAGGAAGCCGGCGCCCGCGGCGGTGCGGGCGCGCAGCATCAGCCGCCGCCGGTCGTGCCGGTCGGCGAGGACCCCGCCCCACAGGAAGCCCGCCAGCAGCGCGAAGCCGCTCGCGGCGGCGACCGCGCCGACGTGCACGGTGGAGCCGGTCATGGCGTAGACCTGCACCGGCACGGCCACCATCAGCATCCCGATGCCGAAGACCGACACCGTGCGGGCGACGAACACGTTGCGGAACGCCGCGCTGTCGCGCAGCGGCGAGACGTCCATGGCAAGGCCGCGGAGCAGCCGGCGGGACAGGAGGCGGGACGGGAGGCGGGGGGAACGGCCGGGCGGGCTGCTGGGCATCGTCGGGGTTCTCCTCGACTGGGGGAGTAGCTAAGGTAAGCCTAGCCTTAGTTGATCGCGAGAAAGAGGCCGACCGGTGCAGCGCATCCTGATGAACGGAAAGATCCACCGTGCCACCGTCACCCAGGCGGACCTGCACTACGTGGGCTCGCTGACGATCGACGCGGACCTGATGGCCGCGGCCGACATCGTCGAGGGCGAGCAGGTGCAGGTCGTCGACATCACCAACGGCGCCCGGCTGGTCACCTACGCCATCACCGGCGAGGCCGGCAGCGGCGTCATCGGGATCAACGGCGCGGCGGCCCGGGTGGTGCAGCCGGGCGACCTGGTCATCATCATCACCTACGGGACGTTCGACGAGACGGAGCGGCGCGGGCACCGCCCGCGGGTCGTCCACGTGGACGGCGCCAACCGGATCGTCGCGCTCGGCTCCGACCCGGCCGAGCCGGTCCCGGGCGCCGAGGCCCAGCTGGCGGGGCGCTGAGCGGTGGCCCCCACGGACGGCACGGAGGCCGCCGGCGTCATGGACGGGTTCACGCCCTGGCCCGCCGAGCTGGCGGAGCGGTACACGGCGGCGGGCTACTGGAGCGGCCGGCTGCTGGGCGGGGTGCTGCGCGGCGAGCCCGGACGGACCGCGCTGGTGGCGGGCGGCGAACGGCTCGCCTACGCCGAGCTGGACCGGCGCGCCGACCGTACCGCCGCGGGGTTCCTCCGGCTGGGGATCCGGCGCGGCGACCGCGTGGTGGTGCAACTGCCCAACACCGCCTCGTTCGTCGTGGTGTTCCTCGCGCTCGTGCGCGTCGGGGCCGCTCCGGTCCTGGCGCTGCCCGCGCACCGCGAGAGCGAGATCGGCTACCTGTGCGAGCTGTCGGAGGCGCGCGCCTACGTGATCCCGGACGTCGACGGCGGCTTCGACTTCCGCAAGATGGCCCGGGGCCTGCCGGTCGAGCACGTCGTCGTGGACGGGGACGCGCAGGAGTTCACGGCGCTGGCCGACATCGACACCGACCCGGAGGGGGTGCCCGAGCCCCCCGGACCGGCGGACGTCGGGGTCTTCCTGCTGTCGGGCGGCACGACCGGACTGCCGAAGCTGATCCCCCGGACGCACCGCGACTACGTCTACAACCTGGAGGCCAGCGCCGAGGTCTGCGGCTTCACCGCGGACACGGTGTACCTCGTCGTCCTCCCCGCCGCGCACAACTTCGCGCTGGCCTGCCCGGGGATCCTCGGGGTGTTCGCGGCGGGCGGCACGGTCGTGCTGGCGCCCTCCGGATCGCCGGACGAGGCGTTCCCCCTCATCGAGCGCGAGCGGGTCACGGTGTGCGCGGTGGTGCCGCCGATCGCGCTGCTGTGGCTGGACGCGGTCTCCTGGTCGGAGGAGGACCTGTCGTCCCTGCGGCTGCTGCAGGTCGGCGGCGCGAAGTTCGCCGCCGAGCGCGCCGCGCAGGTGCCCCGGGTGCTGGGCTGCGCGGTGCAGCAGGTGTTCGGGATGGCCGAGGGACTGCTCAACTACACCCGGCTGGACGATCCCGCCGACCTGGTCGAGCGGACGCAGGGCCGCCCCCTCTCGCCCGCCGACGAGATCCGGGTGGTGGACGGCGACGGGAACGACGTGCCGCCGGGCGAGGTGGGCGAGCTGCTCACCCGCGGCCCGTACACGCTGCGCGGCTACTACCGCGCGCCCGCGCACAACGCCCGCGCGTTCACCCCGGACGGCTTCTACCGCACCGGCGACCTGGTCAGGCGGCTGCCCAGCGGCCACCTGGTGGTGGAGGGCCGGGAGAAGGACCAGATCAACCGGGGCGGCGACAAGATCTCGGCGGAGGAGCTGGAGAACCACCTGCTGGCCCATCCTTCGGTGCACGACGCCGCCGTGGTCGGCATGCCCGACCCGGTGATGGGGGAGCGCACCTGCGCGTTCCTCGTCCTGCGCGAGAACGGGCGGGGACGGGCGCCGTCCCTCCGCGAGATCAAGGAGTTCCTGCGCGAGCGCGGGGTGGCGGCCTACAAGTTCCCCGACCGGCTCGAGACGGCCGGGACGTTCCCCCGGACCGCGGTCGGCAAGATCGACAAGAAGGCGCTGGCGGCCCGGCTGGGGTGAGCCGCGCCGGGCCCGGACGGCGACGCCCTCCGTACTCCACCCCGGGTGCGGAGGGCGTTCCCGTGCTCCTGGGCGCCGGTCAGTCCAGCGGGACCACGTACGGGGCGATGCTGGAGAGCTTCTCGCAGGTCTCCTCGTACTCGCGGTCGGGTGTGGAACCGGTGACGATCCCCGCGCCCGCCCGCAGCCACGCCCCGTTCGCGTCGCTGTAGAGAGCCCGCAGCACCAGGGCGGCGTCCATCGCGCCGTCGTGCGCGAGGGCGACCACCGCGCCCGCGTACAGGCCGCGCGGCTCCTCCAGCCGCGCGATCGCCTCGACGGCCTCGGCCTTCGGGATGCCGGAGGCGGTGACGCCGGGGAACAGTGCGTCCAGGGCGTCCCAGCGGGTGCGGCCGGCGGCGAGCACCCCGCTGACGCTCGACCCCAGATGCTGCACGCTGCCGCGTTCCTTGACCGACATGAACCCGGTGACCTGGACGGTGCCCGGCTCGCACACGCGGTACAGCTCCTCCTGGGACGTGCGGACGGACACGGCGTGCTCGAAGATCTCCTTGGGGTCGCTCTCCAGCTCCCGCCGGGTCGCCGCGTCCCGGTCCGCGCCGAGCCCGAACGCCCGCGTGCCCGCCAGCGGCTGCGTCATGACGGTGCCGGCCGCGTCCACGCTCGCCAGCACCTCGGGGCTGAACCCGGTGGCCTGGAACCCGCCGAGGCGGAGCAGGAACGAGCGGGCCGGGGTGTTGGCGGCACGGCCGCGCACGTAGGTCGAGACCACATCGACGGGGAAGGGAACGGGTAGCCGCCGGGAGACGATCACCTTCTGGTAGCGTCCCGCGCCGATCTCCGCGACGGCCTCGGCCACCCGTGACCGATACCGGTCGCCGCCGGCCCGGACGTCGACCGGGGAGGGCGTCCCCACGGGCGGTTCCCCCGGCTCGGCCAGCAGCGCCGCCACGCGTTCCGCCTCGCCCGCGTCCACGCTGGTCACATGGGCGACGCCGGCCTCGACCCGCACCTCGGTCCGGGGGACGACCAGGTGCGCCAGGCGCGTGCCGCGCGCCTGCCCGGCCGCCGCGGAGGCGTACTCGAACGCGATCCACCCGTAGGCGTTCCAGGCCGGGAAGGGACAGGAACGGAACGCCTCGTCCAGCGCGGCGGAGGCCGGGCCCGGCCAGGGACGTTCGGTCGTCTCCCCGCCGTCCCAGCGGGTGCGCACCGCGCCGTCCTCCAGGACGACCTCGCCGAGGACGCCGCCGGCGAACGTCCAGCGGCCCGGCCGCTCGTAGACGACATGGTCGCCGAACAGGCCGGATCCGGCGAGCCGGGCCATGAGCGGCAGCGGATCGGCCTCGCCCACCGCGACCGTGCGGGCGGCGCCCGCGCCGGTCCCGGTGCCGGCCCCGTCACCGGTCTCCTCACCGGTCCCGCTGCCGATCCGATTCGCGCCGATCTCCGTGCGCACGCCGAAGGACAAGGCACCCAACTCCTCTGTGACCGAGACAAACGATCAAACTTAGGTAAGGCTAACCTTGTGCGATTTTCATAGGCAAGGCTAACCTAACTAACTGCCGGTGGCCGACGAGGAAAGAGCTGAGCGTGCGGGAACAGACGGCGGCGCTGCGGCGCGAGCTGATGCGGCGGATGATGGCCGAGGCGGGACTCGGCCCCGACACCTCCCGGATCGGACCTCGCGGATCGGACGGCCCGGCGCCGCTGTCGTACGCGCAGCAGAGCATGTGGCTGCATCATCGGACCTTCCCGGACAGCCCGGCCTACAACGTGTGCCTGCTGGTGCGCATGTCGGGACGGCTCGACACCGGCGCGCTGCGCGAGGCGCTGCGCGGCCTGATCCGGCGCCACGCGGTGCTGCGCACGGTCTACGCCGGCGACGACGGCCCGCAGGGCGACGAGGGTCCGCGCGGCGGCGCGGTGCAGATCGTCACCGGCGACGACTCCCTCGACCTGCCGGTGATCGACGTTCCGGCGCTCGCCGGCGACGGGCACGGCGACCCGGAGAGCCGGGCGGAGGCGCGCGCGGCGGAACTCGCGGCGCTGCCCTTCGACCTGCGCTCGGAACGGCCGATCCGGCTCGAACTGCTGCGGCTCGGCGAGCGCGAGCACGCGCTCGTCCTGGTCGTCCACCACATCGCCTGGGACGGCATGACCTGGGGCTCGCTGTCGGGCGACCTCTCGGCGCTCTACCGCGCCGCGCTCACCGGCGAGCCCGCCGGCCTGCCCGACCTCACCGTCCAGTACGCCGACTTCGCGGCCTGGGAACAGGACCGGCCCGTCCAGGAGGACGACCTCGCCTACTGGCGGGCCCGGCTCGACCCGCCGCCCGCGCCGCTGGACCTGCCCGCCGACCGCCCGCGCGGCGCCACCGTGTCCGAACGGGGCGGGCGCCGGGCCCGGCGGTTCGACGACGCCGTGACGGACGGCATGCGGCGGCTGGCCGCGGAGGAGAACCTCACCCCCTTCATGGTGATGATGGCGGCGTACGCGGTCCTGCTACACCGCTACACCGGCGCCACCGACGTGTCGATCGGCTCCTCGGTCATGAATCGCGAGCACGCCGAGGTGCAGCGGCTCGTCGGCAACTTCGGCAACACGCTCGCGCTGCGCACCGACCTGTCGGGCGCCCCGACGTTCCGCGAGGCCCTGCGCCGGGTCGGCCGCACCTGCGCGGAGGGCTTCGCCCACCAGGCGCTCCCGTACGACGCGATCGTGCGGGAGCTGCGCCCCGCCCGGACGCAGGGACGCTCGCCGTTCTTCGACACCATGCTGCTGTTCCTGGTCCAGGAGATCGGCGAGCTGGACCTGCCCGGCCTCACCACGAGCTGGACCCACGTCCACAACGGCACCACGCACTTCGACCTGTCACTGGAGGCGTTCGTCCGGCCGCACGGCATGACGGTCGAGGCGACGTTCCGGCGCGAGCTGTTCGACGACGAGCGCGTGGACGCGCTGCTGGGCCACCTGGAGACGCTGCTCGGCGCCGCCGTGGCCGGTCCCGACCTGCCGATCGGCGCGCTGGACCTGCTGACCGGCGACGACCTTGCCGTCCAGGCCGAGGCCAACGCCACCGGACGGCCCCTCCCCGCGACGACCGTCGTCGAGCTGTTCGAGGAGCAGGCCGCGCGCACACCGGACGCGGTGGCGGTCGAGGGCGACGGCGGTCCCCTCACCTACGCCGAGCTGGCGCGCAGGTCGGACGCCCTGGCCGGGACGCTGCGCGCACGCGGCGCCGGACCGGGCGAGCTCGTCGCGCTCGCGCTGCCGCGGACGCCCGACCTGGTGGTGGCGCTGCTCGCGGTGCTGAAGTCGGGGGCGGCCTACCTGCCCCTCGATCTCGACCACCCCGCCGGCCGGCTCGCCTACATGCTCGACGACGCGGCCCCGCTGTGCGTCCTCGCCACCACTGCCACCGCCGGTGGCCTTCCCGGCGGCGGCGACGTCCTCCTGCTGGACGGCCCGTCCGCCGCGTCCACCGCGTCGGCCGCGGCCGGTGAGCCCTGGCCCGTTCCGTCCCTGGACGACCTCGCCTACGTCATCTACACCTCGGGCTCCACCGGCAGGCCCAAGGGCGTGGCCGTCCCCCACGGCGCGCTGACCAACTTCCTGCTGGCGACGCGGCGGGACCTGGCGCTGGACGCCACCGACCGGCTGGTCGCGGTGACCACCATCGCCTTCGACATCGCGGCGCTCGAACTGTTCGTGCCGCTCATCAGCGGGGCCGCCGTCGTGCTCGCCGGGCGCGACGCCGTACGCGATCCCGCCGCGCTGGCCGGGCTGCTGGCCGGTGCCACGATCGTCCAGGGCACGCCGTCGCTGCTCGGCTCGCTGGACCCCGAGGCGCTCCGCGGGCTGCGCGTCCTGGCCGGCGGCGAGGCGCTCCCGCCCGCGCTCGCCGGGACGCTGGCGCGGGTGGCGGCGCGGGCGGTCAACATGTACGGGCCGACCGAGGCCACGATCTGGGCCACCTCCGCCGACCTGCCCTCCGCGGGCATCGGCCGCCCGTTCTGGAACACCCGCGCGCACGTGCTGGACGCGTCGCTGCGGCCCGTCCCGGTCGGCGTGCCCGGCGAGCTGTACCTGGCGGGCGCGCAGCTGGCCCGCGGGTACGCCGGCCGGCCCGATCTGACCGCCGAGCGGTTCGTCGCCGACCCCTTCGGCCCGCCCGGCACCCGCATGTACCGCACCGGCGACCTGGCCCGCTGGAACCGCGACGGCACGCTGGAGTACCTGGGCCGCACCGACGACCAGGTGAAGATCCGCGGGTTCCGGATCGAGCCGGCCGAGGCGCAGGCCGTCCTGGCCGCCCTGCCCGGCGTCGCCCAGGCCGCGGTCGTGGTCCGCGAGGACCGTCCCGGCGACCCCCGCCTGGTCGGCTACTACGTACCGGACGGCGAGGCGCCGCGGGAGAGCGACCTGCGGGACGCCCTCGCCGGGACGCTGCCCGAGTACATGGTGCCGGGCGCCCTGGTCGCCCTGGACGCACTGCCCCGTACGGTCAACGGCAAGCTCGACCGCGCCGCGCTGCCCGCGCCGGCGGCCACGGCCGGAGCCTCCGGACGCGGCCCGCGCGACGACCGCGAGGCGGCCCTGTGCGCGGTGTTCGCCGAGACCCTCGGCCTGGACCGCGTCGGCATCGACGACGACTTCTTCGCGCTCGGCGGCCACTCCCTCCTGGCCACCCGGCTGGCCGCGCGGGTCCGCGCCGTGATGCGCGCCGACCTCAGCATCGCCGACGTCTTCGAGGCGCCCACCGTCGCCGCGCTGGCGCCCCGCCTCGTCGGCGCGTCCGGCACCCGGGTCCGGGACGTCGCCCGTCCCGACGTCCCGCCCGCGTCGGCGGCCCAGCGCGGGCTGTGGCTGGAGGAGCGGCTGCGCGGCCCCTCGCCCGCCTACGCGCTGCCGCTCGGCCTGCGCCTGCGCGGGCCGGTGGACGCCGGGGCGCTGCGCGCCGCGTTCGGCGACGTCGTCGCCCGGCACGAGGCGCTGCGGACCCTCCTGGTCGAAGGTGACGACGGGCTGCCCGTCCAGCGGATCCTCGACCCCGCCCCCGCCCCGTACTTCGAGGTCGTGGACGTGCGAAGCCTGCCCTCGGAGGGGGTGGCCGAGGCGCGGGCGCGGGCCGCCTCCCACCTCTTCGACGTGGGCGCCGACCTGCCGATTCGCGCGACGCTGCTGCGCACCGGCGACGAGGACTGGTCGCTGGTCCTGCTCATGCATCACGCCGCCGCCGACGAGTGGTCGTTCACCCCGCTGCTGGCCGACCTGTCCCGGGCGTACCGGGCACGGGCGGCGGGCGTCGCGCCGGACTGGCCGCCGCCGCCGGTGCAGTACGCCGATTACGCGGCCTGGCAGCGGCAGGTCCCGGAGCCGGACGGGGGGCTCCGCTACTGGGAGGAGGCGCTGGCCGGGCTTCCCGAGGAGACGGTGCTCCCCTTCGACCGGCCCCGTCCCGCCGAGGCGAGCCACCGGGGCGGGCTGGTGCCGTTCCGGCTCCCGATGGACGGGGTGCGCGAGCTGGCGCGGCGCACCGGCACCAGCGTCTTCATGGTGCTGCACGCGGCCGTCGCCGCGCTGCTCCAGCGGTCGGGCGCGGGCGACGACCTCGCGCTCGGCTCGCCGATCGCGGCCCGTTCCGACGAGGACCTGGCCGACCTGGTCGGCGTGTTCGTCAACCTGCTGGTGCTGCGCACCGACCTGTCGGGCGACCCCACGTTCGCCGAGCTGCTGGACCGCGTGCGCCGTGCCGACCTGGACGCCTTCGCGCACGCGGACGTGCCGTTCGAGCGGGTCGTGGAGCGGCTGGCGCCGGAACGGTCGCTGGCCCGCAGCCCGCTCTTCCAGGTGATGATCGTCCACCAGCGGCTGGACGACGTGCGGCTCGCGCTGCCCGGCGTGCGGGCCGAGCCGTTCCTGCCCGAGACCGGCGGCGTCAAGTTCGACCTGGACCTGTACTTCGCCGAGGGCGAGGACGAGGTCGAGGGCTTCGCCGCCTACGCGGCCGACCTGTTCGACCCCGAGACCGTCGAGGACCTCCTGGCCCGGCTCGGGGAGCTGCTGGCGGCCGTCACCGCCGAACCCGGCCGCCGGCTGTCCACCCTGCCCGCCCTGGTCGCGGCACCGGCCGTCCAGGCCCCGGGCGCGGGCGGCCGGGACCTCCCGCGCGGGACGGCCGCGGAGCTGTTCGAGGCGCAGGCCGCGCGCACGCCGGACGCCGCCGCGGTCGTCTTCGGCGACACCACGCTGACCTATGCCGAGCTGGACCGGCGCGCCGAGGACCTCGCCGCCCGGCTCGCCGCGGCCGGGGCGGGGCCCGAGGAGGTCGTCGCGATCGCCCTGCCGCGCTCCGCCGAGTTCGCGGTCGCGCTGCTGGCCGTGCTGAAGACGGGCGCCGCGTACCTGCCGATCGACGTCACCCACCCGCCCGCCCGGGTCGACTTCATGCTCCGCACCGCCGCTCCGCTGCTGGTCCTCGGCAGGGACGAACCGCCCCGCGCGGGCGCGTCCAGGCAGGTACCGAGGGTCGAGCCGGGCCACCCGGCGTACGTCATCTTCACCTCGGGCTCGACAGGGACGCCCAAGGCCGTCGTCGGCACCCAGCGGGCCCTGGCCGGCCGCCTCGCCTGGGGCATCGGCCTGACCGATCGGGGCGTGCGCGCCGCCAAGAGCTCGCCCGCGTTCATCGACGGCACCACCGAGCTGCTCGGCGGCCTGGTCGCCGGCGACACCGTCGTGATCGCCGACGACGCGACCGCCACCGACCCGATCGCCCTCGCCGCGTTCCTCGACCGGCACCGGGCCGCCACGGTCACGCTGGTGCCCGGCCTGCTGGCGGCGCTGCTGGAGGCGGGGCCGCCGTCCACGGTGACCACCTGGATCAGCAGCGGCGAGGCGCTGCCCGCGGCGCTGGCCGAGCGTACGCCCGGCCGCCTGGTCAACCTGTACGGCTGCTCGGAGGCCGCCGGTGACAGCCTGGTCGCCGAGACCGGCCCCGGCGGCGGCGGGCTGACCCCCATCACCGGCACCACGGCCCACGTCCTGGACTCCGCGCTCCGCGAGGTCGCGGTCGGTGAGCTCTACCTGGCGGGGGACGGGCTCGCCCGCGGCTACCTCGGCGACCCCGCCCGTACCGCCGAGCGGTTCGTGGCGAACCCGTTCGGGCCGCCCGGCTCGCGCCTCTACCGCACCGGCGACCGGGTCCGGCGGCGCCGGGACGGCGGGCTGGAGTTCCTCGGCCGGGCCGACGACCAGATCAAGATCCGCGGCTTCCGGATCGAGCCGGGCGAGATCGAGGCGGTGCTGGCGTCCCTGCCCGGCGTCCGGCAGGCCGCCGTGACGGTGCACTCCGGGACGCGGCTGGTCGGCTACGTGACCGGCGACCTCCGCGCCGGCGATGGTGCCGGTGACGGCGTCGGCGCGGGCGTCGCTGGCGGCGCCGTCGGCGGCAGTGGCGGATCGGGGGTGGACGGGGCGCTGGAGGCGCTGCGCGGCCGGCTGGCCGAGCTGCTCCCCGACTACCTCGTCCCCTCGGAGCTGGTCGCGCTGGACGCGCTGCCGCTCAACCCGAACGGCAAGGTGGACCGGCGGGCGCTTCCCGAGCCGGGCCGGTCCGCGGGCCGCGCGCCGCGGACCCCGAACGAGCTCGTGCTGGCCGGGCTCGTCGGCCGCCTTCTGGACCGCGCCGACGTCGGCGCCGACGACGACTTCTTCCGCACCGGCGGTGACAGCGTCAGCGCCGCGCTGCTGGTGGCCCGCGCCCGGCGCGCCGGGCTGGCCTTCACCTTCCGCGACGTGTTCCGCCTGCGCACGGTGGCGGCGCTGGCCGCCGCCGCGACCACCACCGGAGCCGCCCCGGACGCGGACGCGCACGCCGAAGCGAACGTGAAGGCGAAGGGGAACGGGGGCGCCGGCCGAGGGGAGGCGCCGTCCGAACTGCCGCTCTCCCCGCTCCAGGAGGGCCTGCTCTTCCACCTGCTGATGGCCGGCGAGGGACGCGACATCTACGTCCAGCAGGCCGTGGTCCGCCTGTCCGGGCCGGTCGATCCCGCCCGGATGGCCGCCGCCGCGCGCGGCGTCCTGGAGAAGTACCCCAACCTGCGGGCCGGTTTCCGCGCCGACGGCGCGCGGACCGTGCAGTTCGTGCCCCGCGACGTCCCGGTGCCGTGGACGTTCGCCGAAGTCGACGGCGAGGACGGGCTGGAGGCGTTCGTCGACGCGCAGCGCGCCAGGCCGTTCGACCCCGCCGAGCCGCCGCTGATCCGGTTCGGGCTGGCGCGGCTGGGCGAGCACGACCACCGGCTGGTGCTGACCTCCGAGCTGATCCTGCTGGACGGCTGGTCCGGTGGCCTGCTGGTCACCTCGCTGCTGGAGTTCTACACCGACGCCGCCGCCGAGGCCGCCCGCCCGGCGCCGCCGTTCCGCGCCTACCTGGACTGGGTGAACGGCCGCGACCGGCGGGAGTCCGCCGGCGCCTGGCGCCGCGAGCTGGACGGGTTCGACGAGCCCGCGCTGCTGCGGCCGGGACTGCTGGACCGGCCCGCCGACCCGGCCGCCGCGGGGGAGATCCACCGCGACCTGCCCGCCGGGCTCGCCGGACGGCTCGACGCGGTGGCCCGCGAGCGCGGCGTCACGCCCGGCACGCTGTTCGAGACCGCGTGGGGCCTGGTGCTGATGGGCCTCACCGGCCGCGACGACGTGGTCTTCGGCGCCTCGGTGTCGGGCCGCCACCCCGACGTGGACGGCGTGGAGTCCATGGTCGGCCTGCTGTTCAACACCATCCCCGTACGGGTCCGGGCACAGGCCGGCGACGCGCTGGAGACGGTGCTCGAACGCGTCCAGGCCGCCCGCACGGAGCTGTTCGACCACGACCACGTGGCGCTCGCCGACGTCCAGCGGGCCACCGGGCTGGGCACGCTCTTCGACAGCCTCTTCGTCTTCCAGAACTTCCCCGGCATGCCGACCGGCCGCGGCTTCGGCCCGGACGGCGCGCTGCGGGTGGTGGACCGCCAGGTCCGCGACGCCACCCACTACCCGATCACGATGGTGGTGGAGCCGGGCTCCGCGCTGCGCGTCATGTACCGGGGCGACGCGTTCGGCGCGGCCGAGGCCGACCGGATCACCGACCGCTACGTGCGGGTGCTCCGGCAGATCGCCGAGGACCCCGGCGCCCCCTGCCACCGGCTCGACGTCCTCGTCCCCGAGGAGCACGAACGGCTGCGGCGCGACCGGGCGGAGGCGGTGAAGCCCGTCCCGGAGCTGACCGTCGCCGAGCTGCTGGCCGAGCAGGCCGGGCGGACCCCGGACCGCACCGCCCTGGTCTCCCTGCCCGATGTCCGCCTCACCTACGCCGAGCTGGACGCCGAGGTCAACCGGCTCGCGCGGCTCCTGCGCGCGCACGGCGCGGGCCCGGAACGGGTCGTGGCGCTCGCCCTGCCCCGGTCCGCGGAGATGGTGGTCGCGCTGTTCGCCGTGCTGCGCGCGGGCGCCGCCTACCTCCCGCTGGAACTGGACTACCCCGCCGACCGGCTCGGCTACATGCTCACCGACGCGGCCCCCGCCTGCCTGGTCACGCACGGCCCGATCGCCGCCGGGCTCCCCTTCGCCGGGCCCGTCATCGAACTCGACGACCCCGCCGTGCGGGCGGCGCTGGCGGACCTGCCCGGCACCGGCCTCACCGCCGCCGAGCTGCCCGGCTTCGCGCCCGGCACTCCCGGCCGCCTGGACCACCCGGCGTACGTCATCTACACCTCGGGCTCGACCGGCCGCCCCAAGGGCGTGGTGACGCCCTACCGCGGCCTGACGAACATGCAGTTCAACCACCGCGCCAACATCTTCGACCCGGTGGTCGCCTCCGCCGGGCGCGGGCTGCGGATCGCGCACACGGTGTCGTTCTCCTTCGACATGTCGTGGGAGGAGCTGCTGTGGCTCATCGAGGGCCACGAGGTGCACGTCTGCGACGAGGACCTGCGGCGCGACGCCGAGGCGCTGACCGCGTACCTGCGCGAGCACCGGATCGACGTCATCAACGTGACCCCCACCTACGCCCAGCAGCTCCTGGACGAGGGGCTGCTCGGCGAGGGCCACCGGCCGCCGCTGGTGCTGCTCGGCGGCGAGGCCGTCCCCGCCTCGGTCTGGGAACGGCTGGCCGAGGCCGACGGCGTGCTCGGCTACAACCTGTACGGGCCCACCGAGTACACCATCAACACGCTCGGCGGCGGCACCGAGGACAGCGCCACCCCCACCGTGGGCAGGCCGATCTGGAACACCCGCGGCCACGTGCTGGACCGGTGGCTGCGACCCGTCCCGCAGGGCGCCCCCGGCGAGCTGTACATCGCGGGCGCCGGGCTGGCCCGCGGCTACCTCGGCCGCCCGGACCTGACGGCGGAGCGGTTCGTCGCCGACCCGTTCGACGCGTCGGGCGGCGGGCGCAT
The DNA here is from genome assembly GCF_015751755.1 of Actinomadura viridis. Lineage (GTDB taxonomy): Bacteria > Actinomycetota > Actinomycetes > Streptosporangiales > Streptosporangiaceae > Spirillospora > Spirillospora viridis. The sequence goes on along the minus strand of NZ_JADOUA010000001.1, from coordinate 4,971,841 downwards.
GTACCGCACCGGCGACCTGGTGCGGGTCCGCGCGGACGGCAACATCGACTTCCTCGGCCGGACCGACGACCAGGTCAAGATCCGCGGCTACCGGGTCGAGCTGGAGGAGGTCGAGACCGCGCTGGCCGCCGAGCCGGGCGTCGGGCAGGCCGCGGTCGTGGCGGCCGACACCGACCTGCCGGGGGTCAGGCGGCTGGTCGGGTACGTCGTGCCCGACGGCCGGCGCGAGGGCGCCGCCGACGAGCGGATCGCCGAGTGGCGGCAGATCTACGACGCCGAGTACACCGAGGTCGGCACCGTCGTGCACGCCGAGGAGTTCGCCGGCTGGGACAGCAGCTACGACGGCGCGCCGATCCCGCTGGAGCACATGCGGGAGTGGCGCGACACCACCGTCGAGCGGATCCGGGCGCTGCGGCCCCGCCGGGCGCTGGAGATCGGTGTCGGCGCGGGCCTGCTGCTGACCCGGCTCGCCCCCGAGTGCGAGGAGTACTGGGGCACCGACTTCTCAGGGCCCGTCATCGCCAAGCTGCGCGCCGACCTCGGACCGGAGTCCCCGGTACGGCTCGGCCACCGCCCCGCGCACGACACCGGCGGGCTGCCGCGCGAGCACTTCGACACCATCGTCATCAACTCGGTCGTCCAGTACTTCCCCGGCGCCGGCTACCTCGCCGAGGTCATCGCCAAGGCGATGGAGCTGCTGGCCCCCGGCGGCGCGCTGTTCGTCGGCGACGTACGCGACCTGCGCTCGGCCCGGGCCTTCCACACCGCGATCCGGCTCGGCCGGGACGGCGAGGCCGGCGACGACCCGGCCGGGCTGGTACGCGCCGTGGACCGGGCCGTGCGGATGGAGAAGGAACTCCTGCTCGACCCCGCGTTCTTCGTGTCGCTCGGCGAGGCGGCCCGGGTGGAGGTCCGCACCAAGCGCGGCGTCCACCACAACGAGCTGACCCGCCACCGCTACGACGTCACGCTCTGGAAGGCCGGGCCGGACCTCCCGCCCGTCCCCGAGACCAAGGTCGTGGACTACACCGGACCGGGAGACCTGCCCTCAGGGCCACCCGGGTTCCCGCTCCGCGTCCGGGGGATCCCCGACCCGCGGCTGTCCGGCGAGGTCGCGGCCCTGCGCGCGCTGTCCGGCGGGGCGTCCCCGGACGAGGCGCGGCGGCTGCTGCGGGCCCCGGCCGAGGGAGTGGAACCCGAGGTCCTCTACGCCCTCGACCCCGGCGTGGTGACCACGCCCTCCGACGAGATCGGCCGCTACGACGCGGTCTTCGGGGGCGGCGCCGCCCACCCGGCCGCGGCTCCCGGCCGCGGGCCCGCCTCGTACGCGAGCGATCCGCTGGCCGCCCGGGACCACGGCGCGCTGGCCGCCCGCGTCCGGGACGCCCTCAAGGAGAAGCTGCCCGCCTACATGGTGCCGAGCGCGATCGTCACCCTGGACGCGCTGCCCCTGACCGTCAACGGCAAGCTCGACCGGCGCGCCCTGCCCGACCCCGGCCGTTCCGGCGGCGGGCCGCGCACCACCGGGCGGGCGCCGCGCACGCCGGTCGAACGGCTGCTGTGCACGCTGTTCGCCGAGGTCCTGGAGGTGCCCGAGGTGGGCATCGACGACGGCTTCTTCGACCTGGGCGGGCACTCGCTGCTGGCCACCCGCCTGGTCGGCCGGGCGCGGGCGGTGCTGCGGGCCGAGCTGGCGATCCGCGACCTGTTCGAGGCGCCGACGGTCGCCGAGCTGGCCGCCCGCGTCCACCAGAAGGCGGAGGAGGACCTGCGCCCGGTGCTGTCCCCCCGGGAACGGCCCGGACGGGTGCCGCTGTCGTTCGCCCAGCGCCGTCTCTGGATGCTCGACCAGCTGCTCCGCGAGGACGACGGGCCGCGCGGCGCCTACCACCTCCCGCTGGCGGTGCGCCTGCGCGGCGAGCTGGACCTGGCCGCGCTGGAGGCCGCGATCGGGGACGTGGTCGCGCGGCACGAGAGCCTGCGCACGGTGTTCGCCGAGCACGACGGCGCCCCGTACCAGCGGATCCTGCCGCCGGAGGAGGCACGGCCGGTGCTGGAGATCACCGACCGCGCCCCCGAGGAGGTCATCGCCCGGCCCTTCGACCTGGCCACCCGGATCCCGCTGCGGGTCGCGGTCCTCCCGTCCGGGGAGGGCGAGCACCTGCTGCTGGCCGTGTTCCACCACATCGCGTTCGACGAGTGGTCGTTCGGGCCGTTCGCGCGGGACGTGGCGGAGGCGTACGCGGCCCGGCTCGGCGGCGCCGCGCCCGCCTGGGAGCCGCCGCCGGTGCAGTACGCCGACTACACGCTCTGGCAGCGCGAACTGCTCGGCGACCCGCTCGACCCGGGCAGCACGCACGCCCGGCAGCTCGCCTACTGGGCGCAGGCCCTCTCGGGCGTCCCCGAGGAGATCCCCCTCCCGCTGGACCGGCCCAGGCCCGGCACCGCCGGCCAGCGCGGCGGGACCCTCGCGATGGACCTGCCGCCCGCCCTGGTGGACGGCCTGCGCGGTCTGGCCCTCGGCCACGGCGCCACGATGTTCATGGTCTGCCAGGCCGCGGTGGCCGCGCTCCTGCACCGGACGGGTGCGGGCGAGGACGTCCCGCTGGGCAGCCCGGTCGCCGGGCGCGCCGACGAGGCCGCCGGGGACCTGGTCGGCTTCTTCGTCAACACGCTGGTGCTGCGCGCCGACGTGTCCGGGGACCCCACGTTCGCCGAGCTGCTGGGCCGCGTTCGGGAGGCCGTCCTGGCCGGGCTGGCCCACCAGGACCTGCCGTTCGAGGCCGTGGTCGAGGCGCTGCGCCCGCCCCGCGCGCCCGGCCGCAACCCGCTGTTCCAGGTGATGGTCGGGTACGAGAACCAGGGGGTCGGCGACGTGCGCTTCCCCGGCCTGGAGCAGCGGGAGGCGCTGTTCGGCCCGGGCGCGGCCAAGTTCGACCTGGACTTCATCTTCCGCGAGGGGCCGGGGTCGCTCCGGCTGATCGTGGACTACTCGGCCGACCTGTTCGACGAGGCCACGGTCGCGGCCCTGGCCGAGGGCCTGCTCGCACTGCTCAGGGCGGTCGTGGCCGACGCCCGCGTCCCCGTGGGCGCGCTGCCGTCCCCGGCCCTCGGCCGCACCCCGCGCGGCGCGGCCCGTCCCGCCGCCGTCCCGGACGCGGCGGGCGGCGCGGACGGTCCGGCCGACGCCGCGGATCGGCCCGCCGGCCGGCCCGGCGACCGGCACGGCGACCGTGAGGCCGCGCTCTGCCGGATCTTCGCCGAGGAACTCGGCGTGGACGAGGTCGCCCCGGACGACGACTTCTTCGACCTCGGCGGGCACTCGCTGATGGCGATGCGGCTCGTACGCCGCATTCGGCGCGAGCCCGGCTGCGCCGACCTGAAGATCGCCACCCTGCTGACCGCCCCGTCGGTCGCGCGACTGCTGGAACGGCTCCCGTGAGGCCACCGCCAAGGCCGCCGACGACCCCGCTCACCCCCGGAACACCGTCAGGAAGGACCCCGACCCCCATGCGCACCACGATGCGCCGACTGGCCGCCACCGGCGCTCTGATCATGAGCCTCGGCCTGCTCACGGCCTGCGGCGGCGACGACGAACCCGCGGCCCCCTCCGGAGGCGGCGCCGCCGGGGGCGCGTTCCCGGTCACGCTGACGCACAAGCTCGGCACCACCACGATCAAGGCGCCGCCCCGGCGCGTCGTGGCGCTCGGCGAGGTCGACCAGGACGCCCTGCTCGCCCTGGGCGTCCAGCCGGTCGGGATGACCGAGCTGACCGGCGTGCAGGCCGACGGGCTCGCCCCCTGGTCGGCCCCCAAGGTCACCGGTGCCCGGCCCAAGCTGCTGAAGGCGGGGGAGGCGGGCTTCGACCTGGAGGAGATCGCGACGCTGCGGCCCGACCTCATCCTGGCCGGCGGCGACTACACCATCGACAAGGAGTACGCCAAGCTGTCCAAGCTCGCCCCCACTCTCGCGTACCGGACCGGGCCCGCCGAGGACTCCTGGCAGTCCATCACCGCCCAGGTCGCGCAGGCCGTGGGCCGCAAGGCCGAGGGCGAGAGGCTGGTCGCCGACGTCGAGGCGAAGATCGCCGGGGTCAGGAGCGCCCATCCCGAGCTGGCCGGCAAGGGCTTCGCCCTCACCAGCGTCATGCCGTCCGGGAACATCGCCGTGATGAAGTCCAAGGACGACATCAGCGTCAAGCTGCTCGAGCAGTTCGGGATGAAGCTGCCCGACACGCTCGCCACGCTGCCCGGCCAGGGCTTCGCCGCCGAGCTGAGCATGGAGAAGGTGTCCACGCTGGACGTCGACGTGCTGCTCAGCCACTACAACGACGACCCCGCCACGCAGAGGAAGATCGAGGGCGGCAGGCTGTTCGCCGGGCTCGCCGTGGTGAAGCGCGGCTCGTACGTGCCCCTGGACCTCAAGGCGTTCTGGCCGCTGCGCACCCCCACCGCCCTGGCCGCCCCGTACGTGGTCGACCAGGTCGTCCCCAAGGTCGCCCAAGCCGCGAAGGCCGTGAAGTCCGGCTGACCCGACCCGTCCCCCCGCGGCACCGAGGCGCGGGCCGCGGGGGGACGCACCGCACATTTCCGGCACGTTCGAGCTCTACGTGAGAGGCGCACATGGCGACACCCGTCCATGACGTTGTGGGCATTGGTTTCGGACCCTCCAACCTGGCACTGGCGGTGGCGTTGGAGGAGGAGCACGGGTCCGCCGTGGACGCGGTCTTCTTCGAGAAACAGCCTGCCTTCGGATGGCACCGCGGCATGCTCATCGACGGGGCCACCATGCAGGTCAACTTCCTCAAGGACCTGGTGACCCTGCGCAACCCGACCAGCCGCTACTCCTTCGTGTCCTACCTGCACGCCAAGGACCGCCTGGTCGACTTCATCAACCACAAGACGATGTTCCCGACGCGGCTGGAGTTCCACGACTACCTGGAATGGGTGGCCGCCTCGTTCGCCGGCATGGTGCGGTACGGGTCGGAGGTCGTCGCGGTCCGCCCGCACGACGCCGCGACCCTGGAGGTCGTGGTGCGCCGCGACGACGAGCTGCACACCTGCCTGACCCGCAACCTGGTCATCGGCGCCGGGCTCGAACCGGTCCTGCCGGACGGCCTGCGGCAGGGCGAACGCATCTGGCACACCGACGACCTCCTCACCCGGCTGGAGGCACTGGACACCGACCCGCGGCGGATGGTGGTGCTCGGCGCCGGGCAGAGCGCGGCCGAGGCCGTCGAGCACCTGCACCGCGAGTACCCGCGTACGGAGATCTGCGCGGTCTTCACCCGCTACGGCTACTCGCCCGCCGACGACAGCTCCTTCGCCAACCGCATCTTCGACCCGCAAGCCGTCGACCACTACTTCCAGGCGCCCGCCGACGTGAAGCGGATGCTGTTCGACTACTCGCGCAACACCAACTACTCGGTGGTCGACCTCGACCTCATCGACGAGCTGTACCGGCGCGCCTACGCCGAGAAGGTCGCCGGGGACGAACGGCTGCGCATCCTCAACGTCTCGCGCGTCCTGGACGTGCGCGCCGGCGCCGGCGCCGTGCGCCTGGAGGTGTGCTTCCTGCCCACCGGCGAGGTGACCGTTCTGGACGCCGACGTCCTGGTCTGCGCCACCGGCTACCGGGAGCGCAACCCCCTCGACCTGCTCGGCGAGGCCGGCGAGCACTGCCGGACGACCCCGGAGGGCCGCCTGGCCGTCGAGCGCGACTACCGGATCGCCACCGACCCCGCCTGCGCCTGGGCGGTCTACCTGCAGGGGGCCACCGAGCACTCGCACGGGATCGCCTCGTCGCTGCTGTCGATGACCGCGGTCCGCACCGGAGAGATCGTCCGTTCCATCGCCGGGCGCGGAGCCCGGGTCGCCCAGGAGGCCTGACATGAGCATGACCAACCCGTTCGGCGACGCCGACGGCCGCTTCCTCGTGCTGGTCAACGACGAGGGCCAGCACTCCCTGTGGCCCGAGTTCGCCGACGTCCCCGCCGGCTGGACCGCCGTGCTGGGCCCCGAGGAGCGCGAGCGGTGCCTGGAGTACGTCCGCGTCCACTGGACCGACCTGCGGCCCAGGAGCCTGGCCGAGCGCGCGGGATGAGCCCGCGATGAGCTACGGCCACTACGCGGCCCGGGTGGTCCGCGCCGAGCCGCTCACCCCGCACATGCGCCGCGTCACCCTGGGCGGGCTGGACGGCTTCCCCGGAGCCGGCCTCGACCACCGGGTCAAGGTCTTCTTCCCGCTGCCGGGCGAGCCCCGCCCGGTCTACCCGACCGGCGACGACTGGTGGGAGAAGTGGCGGACCACGCCGGTACGGGCGTTCTTCCGGACCTACACCGTCCGCAGGCACCGCCCCGCCCTCGGCGAGGTCGACATCGACTTCGTCCTGCACGGCGACGGCGGCCCCGGCTCCCGGTGGGCGAGCCGGGCGGCGCCCGGCGACGAGGTGGGACTGTGGGGGCCGCGCGCCGAGTACGCCCCGCCGCCCGCGGCCGACTGGGTGCTGCTGGCCGGGGACGAGACGGCGCTGCCCGCCATCGGCGCCGTCGTCGAGTCGATGCCCGGCCGGGCCGGCCCGCGGCGGGCGCGCGTCCTGGTCGAGGTCGGCTCGGCGGCCGAGGAGCAGGACCTCGCCGTGCCGGACGGCGTCCGGCTGACCTGGCTGCACCGGGACCGGGGCGAGTCCCTGGCCACCGCGCTTCCCGCGGCCGACCTGCCCTCCGGCACCCCCTACGCCTGGATCGCGGGGGAGGCCGGCGTCATCCGGGGGCTCCGCCGCCACCTGGTCGGCGAGCGCGGGGTCCCGCGAGGCGACATCTACTTCTCGGGCTACTGGAAGCGGGGCCGCAAGGGAGACGAGGACTGACCGTCAGGGACCCGCGGCCAGCGCCGTGGGCAGCGGCTCGGCGTGCAGGACGTGCAGGGAGCTGACCGCCCGGGTGAGCGCGACGTAGAGGCGGTGCAGGCCGCGCGTCTCGGCCGCCACGATCCGGGCCGGCTCGACCAGGACGACCGTGTCGAACTCCAGGCCCTTGGCGAGCGACGCGGGGACGCACACGAGCCGGGCCTCTTCCAGGGCGTTCTCGTCCTCGTCCAGCGACCGCGCCGCCAGCCCCCCGGCGAGGAGCCGCTCGTGGATCGCGGCGATGCCGGCGTCGGCCGCGATGACGCCGACCGATCCCTCGCCCTCCAGGCACTCCCGGCAGGTCCGGACGACCGCGCCGGGCAGGCCGTCCGGCGGCAGCTCGGTGACGCGCAGCGCGCCGGGGGAGCGGCGGGCGGAGACCGGCGCGCCGAGGCCCGGGGCGATCTCGGGGAGCAGCCGCGCGGCGTAGTCGATGATCTGGGCCGGGACGCGGTAACCGCGGTCGAGGACCTCCAGCCGGGCCTCCGGCTTGCCGAGATGGCGCAGCAGCTCCGGCCACTCGCCGACCGCACCCGGACCGGTGGCCTGCGCGATGTCGCCCAGCACGGTCATCGACCCGGTGGCGCAGCGCCGTCCGACGGCGCGGCACTGCATGGGGCTGAGATCCTGCGCCTCGTCCAGCACGACGTGGCCGATCGAGGGCGTGCGCTCGATGAGGTCGGCCAGCTCGTCCAGAAGGGCGGCGTCGGAGGCCGACCACCGCGCCGAACGCCAGGAACGGGCGGGCTTCGGCCACAGCAGCAGGGCCTGCTCCTCGGACGTGAGGTCGCTCCGGGCCGCCCTGGCGAGGAAACCGGCGTCCGACAGCAGCCTGAACAGCACCTGCTCGGGGGTGACCTTGGGCCACACCCGGTCCAGGAGCCGCCGGACCGGCTGCGACCGGGCGACCGCGCCGTGGGTGCGGTCGTCGGGCGACTCGCCGCGCCGTTCCATCTGGACCAGGACCGCGTGCGCGATCCGCTTGGCGGCGGCGGTCCGCCCCGGGCCGTATCGCATGGTGCCGCGCAGGGCCGCCACGATCTCGCTGACCTCATGGTCGGGAACGCGGTGCCGGTAGGAGCCCTTGGTGTACACCAGCCCCTCGGTGGGCCGGGTGACGTGCAGCCACAGGGCCCGGTGCAGCACCGCCGCCATCCGGCCGTCGCCCTTGAGCCGGGCCACCGGGTCGTCCTCGCGGTGCCCGCCGGGCGCCCGGCCCAGCAGCTCGGCGACGGTGGTCTGGGTGACGTCGACCTCGCCCAGCGCGGGCAGCACCCGCCGGATGTAGGCCAGGAACGAGCGGTTGGGCCCGACGACGGCGACGCCGGTCCTGCCGAGCCGGTCGCGTTCGGTGTAGAGCAGGTAGGCGACGCGGTGCAGGCCGACGGCGGTCTTGCCGGTGCCCGGCGCGCCCTGGACGCACACGGTCCGCTCCAGCGGCGCGCGGACGAGGTCGTCCTGCTCGGGCTGGATGGTGGCGACGATGTCGCGCATCGGCCCGGAGCGGGGACGCTCGATCTCGGCGGCGAGGAAGGCGTCGGCCGCGCCGGCGTCCCCGGCCCCGTCCCCGGTCAGCGGCTCGTCCTCGTAGGCGGTGAGCTCGGCCGCGCCGGAGAACCCGTAGCGGCGCCGCAGCCGCACGCCCCGCCGGTCGTCGCGGGTGGCGCGGTAGAAGGCGGTGGAGACGGGGGCGCGCCAGTCGATCACCAGCGGCTCGCCGGCGCCGTCGTGGACGTGCCGCCGTCCGATGTAGACGCGCTCGGCCTCCGGCGCACGGTCCCGGGCGTCCGATCGGGCGGCGTTCCCGGGATCGAGCGGGTGGACGGTGCCGGGATCGAGGTCGAGCCGGCCGAAGAACAACGGGACGTCGGGCAGGTCGGTCAGCGCGAGGGCCCGCTTCTCCCGGGCGAGGCGCTGGTAGAAACGCTCGGCGTAGTTGTCGTTGTCCTCCGCGGCGGCGGTCAGCTGGGTCTCGGTGGAGACGACGTCGCGGTGCATGCGCCGCAGGGCGGCACGGGCCGCCGCCAGGTACGCGCGTTCGGAACGGATCTCGGGATCGTCGGAGGGCATGCCGGAAGCAACGGCCATGGGAAGGCGACCTCGGCTTTCACAGGGCGGCGGAATGGGCGGGCGAGATGAGCGGGAGGTGGCAGACTCCGGATCTCGCCCCGGTGGACCCCGGTTCGTTTCGACCCTCAGCGCAGGTTGCGGCGCCTACCTCGAAAGGAGCGGGAAGTACTCTAGCGCCCGCGCGGCCCGCCGCCAACCGTTTTCCGCGGTTCCCGTCCACCCGTTTCCGGGACGTTCCGCCCGTCCGCTGGCCTATGATCGTGCGCCACGGGCGAGGCAGGGAGGCGGTGCGTATGGCCGGCGAGGGGACGCCGCCCGGCGGGCCGGTCGTCATCGACGGCGGGGACCGCTCCTGCGTCCGGCTGCTGCTGGAGCTGCGCGGCCGGCTGGCCGAGCTGCCCGCCGGGACGGTCGTGCACCTGATCGCCGCCGACCCGGCGGCGCCGCTGGACCTGGCGGCGTGGTGCCACATGACCGGCCACGAGTACCTCGGCACCGTCCCCCCGCCGTACGGCGACGTGCCCGCCTACGGGCTGCGGGTGGCCGCCGCCGCACGGCCCACCGAGCCGGACTCTCCCTGGCGCCCGCGAGCCTGATCGCCCGGCCGCCCGGCGCACGCTTGTTCTACGAGACGACGGTGAGGACGATCTTGCCGGTGGTGCGGCCGGTCTCGCCCCGCTCGTGGGCCCGGCCGGCCTGCTCCAGGGGCAGCACGGTGTCGAGTTCGGCGCGCAGCCGCCCGGACGCGGCCAGCGCCGCGATCTCCTTCATGCCGGCGTGGTCGGGCTCGACCAGCATGATCTCGCTCCGCACGTCGGGCGTGCCGGCGACCCTGGAATCGCGCGGGGTGAGGCTCACGATGACGCCGCCGGGACACAGCGTCCGCACCGAGCGGGGCCCGTACTCCCCGCCGATCGTGTCGAGAACCACGTCGACGTCCCGGACGGTCTCGGCGAAGTCGGCCGTCCGGTAGTCGACGAGCTCGTCGGCCCCCAGGCCGCGCAGCAGCGCGTGCTTGGGCGCGCTGGCGGTGCCGATCACGTACGCGCCGCGGGCCTTGGCGATCTGCACCGCCAGGTGGCCCACCCCGCCCGCGGCGGCGTGGATCAGCACGCGCTGCCCGGCCCGCAGGTCCGCGGTGTCCACGAGGGCCTGCCAGGCGGTGAGCCCGGCCAGCGGCAGCGCCGCCGCCTGCACGTGGTCGATGTTGTCCGGCTTGCGCACGAAATGGCGGGACGAGGCGGTCACGTACTCGGCGTAGGCGCCCGCGCCCTGCGGGTACGTCAGCATCCCGAACACCGGATCGCCCGGCTTGTACAGGGTCACGCCGACACCGGTGGCCTCGACCACGCCGGACACGTCCCAGCCGAGGACGAACGGCGGCGTGAGGTAGATGCCCAGCGCCCGGTGCTTCCAGTCGGTCGGGTTGACGCCCGCGGCGTGCACCCGGACCAGCACCTCGGTCGGCCCCGGCTCGGGACGCCCCAGCTCGATCTCCTTGAGCACCTCGACGCCGCCGAGGACGTCCTGCCCGATCGCCCGCATCACCGTTCTCCTTCTCTCGCTCAGGGGAGGCCGGGATCCAGCCTGCTCGGACCGGCGCCGGAGGAGAACCGGCAGGATGGCCAAGATATGGAAGGATCTTGCCATGCATCGCGTGGTGGTCCTGGCCTTGGAGAACGCCATCCCGTTCGAGCTGAGCATCCCCGCCCGGATCTTCGGCGCGGCCCGCGGAGACGGCCGGGAACGCCTGTACGAGGTGCTCACCTGCACCCTGGACGGCCGGCCGACGCGGACCCGGGACGGTTACACGATCGTGGTCGAGCACGACGCGAGCGTGATCGCCACCGCGGACACCCTGATCGTCTCCGCGTCCGGAGGCGAGGGCCTGCCGCCCGGCCCCGTCTACACCGAGGGCGTCCTGCCCGCGCCGCTCGCCGAGGCCCTCGCCCTCGTACGGCCGGGGACCCGCCTGGTCTCGATCTGCACCGCCGCCTACGTGCTCGCGGCGGCGGGGCTGCTGGACGGCCGGACGGCGACCACCCACTGGGCCCAGGCCGAGCACTTCCAGCGGCTCTTCCCGCGGGTGAAGGTGGACCCGGACGTGCTGTTCGTGGACGACGGCGGGGTGCTCACCTCGGCCGGCGCCGCCGCGGGAGTGGACCTGTGCCTGCACCTGGTGCGGGCCGACCACGGCAGCGCCCTGGCCAACCAGGTCGCCCGCGCCTGCGTCGTCCCGCCCTGGCGCGAGGGCGGGCAGACCCAGTACATCGAACGTCCCGTGCCGGAGCCGTCGGCCGCCACGACGGGCCCCACCCGCGCCTGGGCGCTGGAACGGCTGGACGCTCCGCTGCCGCTGGCGCATCTGGCGGCCCACGCGGGGCTCAGCGTCCGGACGTTCTGCCGCCGCTTCCAGGAGGAGGTGGGGATGAGCCCCGGCGCTTGGGTGATCAGGCAGCGCGTGGAACTGGCCCGGCACCTGCTGGAGACCAGCGAGCTGACGGTGGACCAGATCGCGGCGCGCGCGGGGTTCGGGACCGGCGCCTCGCTGCGGCAGCATTTCAACGCCGCACTCGGTGTCCCGCCGATCGCCTACCGGCGCACCTTCCGCTGCGGGACGGGCGCCGCCGGCTCCGCCCCCGCCCTGGCCTAGCCGGTGACGCCTAGTCGGCCAGGCGGGCCGGGAAGCCGCCGGTGGCGATGGGGCCCCAGCTCTCGGGCGTGACCCGGATCAGCGACTTGCCCTGCTCGAGCATCGCGGCGCGGTACTCGTCCCAGTCGGGGTGCTCGCCGGAGATGTTGCGGAAGTACTCGACCAGCGGCTCCACCGACTCGGGCGCGTCGATCACCTCGGCGCGGCCGTCGATCTGCACCCACGGCCCGTTCCACTCGTCGGAGAGGACGATGACGCTGACCCTGGGGTCGCGCCGGACGTTGCGGACCTTGGCGCGTTCCGGGTAGGTGGAGATCACCACCCGTCCCGCGTCGTCGACGCCGCAGGTCACCGGGGAGCCCTGGGGCCGCCCACCGGCGCGGGAGGTGAGCAGGAGGGCGCGGTGCCGGGGCCGGACGAACTCCAGCAGCCCGGGCAGCTCGACGGTCCGGTTGGTCGCGACGGTGCGGGCCATCATCGCCTCCCGTCGTCCGCGGCGCGCGCGGTGCCGGGCGCCGGCGTGTGAAGGTAGGAGCGCATCACCCGATTATCCCCCGGCGTCGCGCCGGGCGAGCATCCGCCGCTTCGTGCCGTGCCGCGTGTCGGGGACGTCCCGCTGGTCGAGGACGGTGAACGCGCCGCCGAGCAGGGATGCGGGCGCACCCGCGGGCAGGCACCATTCGGCGGGCAGCCCCGGCCGTACGCGGCGGGCGTCCAGGGTGAACGCCTCCCAGGCCAGCAGCCCGCCGGGGAGAACGGCGTCCGCCGCCGGCCCGAACACCCGCGCGTCCCAGAAGCCGGTGCACAGCACGAGCGCGAACGAGCGGGGCGGCGGGGTCCACGCCGCCAGGTCGGCGTGGACCAGGGTGATCAGTTCGCCGAGGCCGCGGCGGCGGGCCTCCTCGCCGAGCAGGCCGAGCGCGGTCTCCGAGACGTCCACCGCCGTCACCCGGCGCCCCTCCGAGGCGGCCAGCAGCGCGCCGCCCGACGGGCCGCACGCCAGATCGAGGACCGGCCCCCGCGGCGGCGGCTCCGACAGCGCCCGTACGGCCAGCGGGTGGGGGCGGAACGACGGCGCCGCGCCGCCCTCGTACTTGGCGTTCCACCGCAGCCTGTCCGGATGGTCGGCGGGGACCGGCGCGGCCTCGGCCCCGGGCTCGGGCTCGGGTGGAAGGTCGTTCATGCCCGGCACCCTACGCCGCCGGGACGGCGCGGGCGGTTCAGGACTCCAGGGCCACCGGCTCGGTGGCCCCGACCGTTCGCAGGGCCTGGAGGGCGGCCTCCGGCTCGTCGGCGAAGAAGCGGATCGCGGTGACCTCGGCGCGGCGGCCGAGGGGCCGGACGATGGCGACCGGCTCGGTCAGCTCCACCACGATGTTGGTCTGCGAGGCCACCGCCACCGCCAGCCGCCCGTCCTCCACGGTGATCACGCCCTGTTCGTTGTAGTTGCGGGCGGCCCGTACGGCGGCGATCCGGTCCCGGGGGATCCGCGCGTCGAAGAAACCGGCGTAGCGGACACGCAGCTCTCCGGCGGAGACGACGTGGGGGCGGGTGACGGCGGCCGCATGGACCGCCAGCCCGATCAGGAGCCCGTACAGGTCGATCACGAGGACGGCGTAGCGCAGCTCCGCCGGCGCGCCGATGCCACGCAGCAGGATGTCCACCCCGGCCGTCTCGACGGCCATCGCGAACAGCCACAGCAGCGCCGTGGACCTCTCCTCGCGGGAGTACCCGACGGCGGTGGCGCCCGGTGGCACGCCGTGCCTGCGGCGTGCCGCCCACAGGTAGAGGCTGGCCATGCCCCGCGCCTCGAACCCGGTGAGCCGCCGTACCTTCTCGGGCACCAGCCAGCGGACGGCCTCCCGCAGCGCCGCCCGGCGGTCCGCGCCGTCCCGGCGCGCGGCGCGGAACAGGCGGAGAAGGGTGGCGGTCTCCAGCGTCAGCACCGCCAGCACGGCGGCCTCGGCGGTCACGATCAGGGGGACGGGCAGCGCGACCCCCGACAGCAGCAGCACGGCCAGGACCAGTTCGGCCGGGATCACGGCGAACAGCGCGGCACGGGCGAGGCGCAGCATCAGGTTCTCTCCCTCAACGTGGCGATCATCAGCCGGAAGACCTCGCGCTGGGCCGGGGGCAGCTCCCCGAAGAGCATCTCCAGCCAGTCCGAGCCCTGGGGGGAGCCCGCCGGGCCGGGGTCGGGCGAGTCCAGGCTCCGCACCATCACCTCCGCCATCTCCGGCGGGATGTGGTCGGCGAGATCGGCGGCCAGGGCCGCCACGCGGGGATCACCGGGACGCACGCCGGTGATCGCGTCGAGCCGGGCGTAGAGCTCCCGGCTGCGGGCGACCGCCGCGGGCTCGGTGAGCGGGCCGAACAGGGCGGTGACCTCGGCCAGGGCGGCGGGATCGCCGCCGTTGTCGAGCAGGCTCAGCATGTCGCGGTCGAACGCGGCGAAGGCCGAGTCGCCGGCGGGGACGGCGCGCAGCGCCTCCGCCACGGCCGGCGAGACCGTGGAGTCGGCGTCCAGGTCGGCCTCCGCCAGCAGGCCGGCCAGCCGCTCCCGCCGCGCGGCGATCGCCTCCTGCTCACGGGCCAGGTCGGCGTCCAGCTCCAGCAGGACCTCGCGCAGTTCCCGGCCCCGGTCGTCGGCCAGCACGTCGCGGATCTCGTCCAGCGACAGGCCCACCTCGGCCAGCCTCCGCACCCGGGCCAGGGTGACCGCGTCACGTACCCGGTACTCGCGGTATCCGTTGGCCCGCCGCTCGGGCTCGGGCAGCAGGCCCAGGTGGTGGTAATGGCGCACGGTCCGGGTGGACACCCCGACCATCGCGGCTAGCTCCCCGATTCGCATGCCCTCATTAGAAACGTTGACGTTACGGCAAGGTCAATCCGGTGCCGCTCCGCGTTGACGCTCCAGCCGGCGCTTCCTACGATCCGTATCGACATTCACTCTCGGTAAGGAATCGTAAGATGTCCGTCACGAACGAACTTCTGGAGCACGCCCGGCGGTACGCCGCCGGCTACGACGAGGGCGTCCGGTCGTTACCGCCGGCGCGCCGTCTCGCTGTCCTGACCTGCATGGACGGCCGGGTCGACCCCTCCCGGCTGCTGGGCCTGTCCCCGGGCGACGCGCACATCATCCGCAACGCCGGGGGCGTGGTGACCCCGGACGAGATCCGGTCCCTGGCGATCAGCCAGCGGTTGCTGGGCACCCGCGAGATCGTCCTGATCCACCACACCGACTGCGGCATGCTGACCTTCACCGACGACGAGTTCCGCGCGGGGATCCTGGAGCACACCGGGATCAAGCCCGAATGGGCGTCCGAATCCTTCTCCGACCTCGACGGCGACGTCCGGCAGTCGATCAGGCGGATCCTCGCGAGCCCCTTCCTCCCGCACAAGCAGTCCGTGCGCGGCTTCGTCCACGACCTCGAGACCGGAGAGCTGCGCGAGATCCGGCCCTGACCGTCCGGCGGCCCGGGGCGGTCAGGCGCGGCCGCCCCGGGTCAGCCACTCGGCGAGGACGGCGGCCTGGCTGTGGTCCAGGTCCCTGGTCGCGGTCAGGAGCGCCAGCCTCTCGTGCGCGGCCATCTCGCGCAGGCGCTCGGCGGCCCCGGCGTGCCCGGGGTCGCCGAGTTCGGCGAGGTAGCGGCGGCGGAACTCGTCGAACCGGTCGGGGTCGTGGCCGTACCAGCGGCGCAGCTCGGTCGAGGGCGCGATGTCCCGCAGCCACTCGTCGAGGTGCGCGTCCTCCTTGCGCATACCGCGCGGCCAGACCCGGTCGACCAGAACCCGCCTGCCCTCCCGCGGGCCGGTCTCCTCGTAGACCCTGTGATAGGTGATCCGTTCGGCCATACCCCCGTCCTTCCCGGATCGGGCGCCGACATCACGGGTGCCCGGCGAGGCCGTCGACGAGGGCGGTGAGCGCCGTGCCGAGCGGGGCGTCGAGGGTCACCAGGGCGTCGGCGTCGCCCCGGGTCGGCCCCCGGTTGATGATCGCCACGGGCACGGAGAGCCCGGCGGCGTGCCGGACGAACCGGTAGCCGGACATCACGGCCAGCGAGGACCCCAGCACCAGCAGCGTTCCGGCCCGCCCCGTCAGCGCGAAGCACTCCTCGACGCGCCGCCGCGGGACGTTCTCCCCGAAGAACACCACATCGGGCTTGAGGATCCCGCCGCAGTCGCGGCAGCCGACGACGCGGAACCCCTCCACCCGGTCGTCGGGCAGCGGCGCGTCGCCGTCGGGGTTGATGGTCTCGGTGTGCGCGTGCCAGCCCGGATTCGCGTCGTGGAGGCGCTCGTCCAGGTCCGCGCGCGGGCTGCGCCGGCCGCAGTCCAGGCAGCGGACGCGGTCGAGGTTGCCGTGCAGCTCGATCACCCCGCCGGCGCCGGCGGCCTGGTGCAGCCCGTCGACGTTCTGGGTGATGATCCCGGCGACCAGGCCGCGGCGCTGGAGCTCGGCCACCGCGCGGTGGCCGGCGTTGGGGGCGGCGCGGGCGACGTGCCGCCATCCGAGGTGGCTGCGCGCCCAGTACCGGCGGCGGGCGGCGGCGCTGCCGGTGAACGCCTGGTACGTCATCGGGGTGGCCCGCCGACTGCGCCCGGTTTCGCCGCGGTAATCAGGGATGCCGGACTCGGTGGAGAGCCCGGCCCCGCTGAGCACCACCACGTCACCGTCGCCGATCAGGTCCGCCAGCGTCCGCCACGGGCGGGCCGTCACGTCCGGGAGATCCTTCGGCGGGCCGCCGGGGCCGTCCATCGCGAGCCGGGTCACCTCTCCATGGTGCCCGACGATCCGCCCTCTCCCTCCGCCCCCTCCGCACCTTCCGTCCCTTCCGCCCCCGCCGTGGCCGCGAAACGCCGCTGCATCTCGACCAGCACGCGCCAGCCGTGCAGGAAGTGGGCCCGTTCCACATCGGAGAGCGCGGCGAGCGTCATGCGCACGGGCTCCAGCCGGGCGCGGGCGAAGCGCTCCACCAGCGCGCGGTGCGAGTCGTGCAGGCTCACGATCACCCGGCGCCGGTCGGCCTCGTCAGGGCGGCGCAGGACGAAGCCGGCGCGCTCCAGCTCCCCGGCCAGCTGGCTCACCGTGGCGGGACTCAGCGCCAGATGGCGGGCGATCATCCCCACCGGCAGCGGCCCGTTCACCACCAGGACGAGCAGGACGGGAACGTGCCGGCGGCCGAGCCCGGAGGCCCGTACCACCTCGACCAGGCCCTCCTCGCCCCAACCGCCGGCCTCCTTGAAGGCGCGCGCCGCGGCGGTCATGAGCCGGATCATCGTCTCGACATCGCCGTCGGGGTCGCCGGCCGGAGTGCCGGAAGGATGCCGGTCCCGCTGCATACCTTGAATTCCAACATATTTCGTGGTGCACTGCAAACATATTGAACTTCAATACATTCGGGGACCGTGCGCCGTAGGGCCGGGCGGCGCCACCCCCAGGGACAAGGCCGAGGGGGCCGCCCATGTCCGAAACCCCGTCATCCCCGCCCGCCGGCCCGAACGCGCCCGCCGACGCCGCGCCGGCCGGGCTGGACCGGCAGATCATCGTGCTCGGCCTGGTCATCGTGTCGGGCACGATCATGGCGATCCTGGACACCACGATCGTCAACGTGGCCCTGGAGACGCTGGGCCGCGACCTCTCCGCCGGGCTCTCCACGATCCAGTGGGCCGTCACCGGCTACCTGCTCGCCATGGGCACGGTCATCCCGCTCACCGGCTGGGCCGTCGACCGGTTCGGCGGGCGCCGGGTGTGGACGACCTCGATCCTGCTCTTCGTGCTGGGCTCGGCGCTCTGCGGCACGGCCTGGAACGCCGGGAGCCTGATCCTCTTCCGGGTGGTGCAGGGGCTGGGCGGCGGCATGCTCATGCCGACCGGGATGGCCATCCTGACCATGGCCGCCGGGCCCCGGCGGATGGGCCGGGTCATGAGCATCGTCGGTGTGCCGATGCTGCTGGGCCCGGTGCTCGGGCCGGTCCTCGGCGGCTGGCTGGTCGAGGACGCCGGCTGGCGCTGGATCTTCCTCGTCAACGTGCCGGTGGGCCTCCTGGCGCTCGCCCTGGCCTGGTGGCGCGTCCCGGCCGGGCGACCCTCCCGCGCCGCCGCCGGGCTCGACCTGCGCGGCCTGGCCCTGCTGCCGCCCGGCTTCGTCCTGCTGATCTACGGGCTGTCCACGGCGAGCGGCCCGGCCGGCTTCGGCGCCCCGGCGACCATCGCGTGGCTGGCCGCCGGCGGGACGCTGGTGGCGCTGTTCGTGGCGCACGGGATCAGGCGCGGGCCCGGAGCCCTGATCGACGTGCGGCTGTTCGCCGACCGCACCTACGCCGCCGCGTCGGCGGGGGCCTTCCTGTACGGCACCGCGCTCCTGGGCTCCCTGCTGCTGCTTCCCCTCTACTTCCAGGTCGCCCGTGGCGAGGGGGCGCTGACGGCGGGCCTGCTGCTGGTCGCGCAGGGCCTCGGCGCGGCGGCGGCGATGCCGGTGGGCGGAGTGGTCACCGACAGGTTCGGGGCCGGGCGCGTCGTCCCGCTCGGCATCGTCCTGCTGGTGCTCGGCACCCTCCCGTTCGCGCGGGCCGGGGCGGACACCTCCCAGCTCGCGCTGTGCGGCGCGCTGTTCGTCCGGGGGCTGGGGCTGGGCTGCACGATGATGCCGACCATGTCCTCCGCCCTCACCACGCTGCGCGCGGCGGCGGTGCCGAGGGCGACCAGCACCCTGAACATCCTCCTGCAGCTCGGCGGCTCGTTCGGCGCCGCGCTGTTCGCCGTCGTCCTGTCCCGCCAGATCGCCCAGCGCCTGCCGCAGGTCCACGGCCCGGCGGGCGGAGGACGGGCCGGCCCCGTCCCCGAGCAGATCCGCGAGCGGGTCGCCCCGCAGCTGGCGGACGCCTTCGGCCACACCTTCTGGGTCGCGCTCGCCCTGACCTCGCTGATGATCGTGCCCGCGCTGCTCCTGCCCCGTAAGGGGGCGCACGCCCGCCTCGCCCGGGAGGCGGCGAAGGGCCAGGAGGCGCCGGGGGGCCCTCCAAGCCTCGGCAAGGCCGGGACCGGGGACGAGGGGGGCGGCACGCCGCCACGCTGAGCCTGTGACCGTCCGATCACGGAACGTGTCATGCTCGCTGGAAAGTGGATGCGGCCGATCACCGGATCGGCCCCGGCGAGGAGGACGACATGGCGATGCCGGCGGGGGCGGGCCGGTGAGCGGCCCGGTGGCGGCCGCCGCGACCGAGGCCGACCTGCTGGCCGCGCGCACCCAGATGGCGCTGTCGCTGGGCTGGCACATCGTGCTGGCGTGCCTGGGCGTGGCCATGCCCGCGCTCACCCTGCTGGCCGAATGGCGCGGGCACCGGACCGGCGACGACCACTACCGGCTGCTGGCGCGGCGCTGGGCACGGGCGATGGGGGTGCTGTTCGCGGTCGGCGCGGTGTCGGGCACCATCCTGTCGTTCGAGATGGGCCTGCTGTGGCCGGGGCTGATGGGCACCTACGGCGAGGTCATCGGGCTCCCGTTCGCGCTGGAGGGGGTCGCGTTCTTCATCGAGGCCATCTTCCTGGGCATCTACCTGTACGCCTGGGACCGGCTGCCGCCCGTGCCGCACATGCTCTCGGGGGTCCCGATCGTGATCGCGGGCGTGGCCAGCGTGTTCTTCATCGTGTCGGCCAACGCGTGGATGCAGCAGCCCACCGGCTTCACCGCCGAGGGCGGGCGGATCGTGGCGGTCGAGCCCTGGCGGGCGATGTTCAACCCCGCCACCCCGCCGCAGACCGTGCACATGATCCTCGCCGCGTTCATGGTGGCGGGGTTCCTCGTCGCGAGCGTGTACGCCGTGGCCATGCTGCGCGGGCGCCGGGACCGCTACCACCAGGTCGGCTTCCTGCTGCCGTTCACGGTGGCGGCGGTCCTCACGCCGGTGCAGATCGGCGTGGGCGACTGGGCGGCGCATTTCGTGGCGAGCAACCAGGAGGTGAAGCTGGCCGCGATGGAAGGGCTCTACCCAACCGGACGCGGCGTCCCGCTGCACCTGGGCGGAGTCGTCATCGACGGGGAGCTGCGGTACTCCCTGGACATCCCCTACGGGCTGTCGCTGCTCGCGCACTGGGACCCCAACGCCGAGGTGACCGGGCTGAACGAGGTCCCCGAACAGGACCGGCCGCCGGTGAACATCGTGCACTGGGCGTTCCAGATCATGGTGGCGATCGGGTTCGCGCTGCTCGCGCTGGGGATCTGGCTCGGCGTGTACTGGTGGCGCCGCCGGGAGCTGCCCCGGACCCGGTGGTTCCTGCGCGCGTCGGCGTGCGCGGGCGTGGCCGCCGTGATCGCGCTGGAGGCCGGCTGGGTCGTGACCGAGGTCGGCCGCCAGCCGTGGATCGTCTACCAGGTGATGCGCACCTCCGAGGCGGTCAACCCCGCGCCCGGACTGGTGTGGGGCTTCGTCCTGCTGTGCGTGGTGTACCTGGTCCTGACGGTGGCGACCGTGTACGTGATGCGGCGGCTGGCCCGCGCGACGCCCGTTCCCATCGCCCCGCAGGAACGCGACGTGACCGAGTACAAGGTGGTCTGACCCATGCCGCTGCAGGAGATCCTGCTGGCCGTGCTGTGGGTCGGGCTGACCGCCTACGTGCTGTTCGGCGGCGCCGACTTCGGCGGGGGAGTCTGGGACCTGCTGGCCGGGGGCGCCGAGCGGGGACGGCCGCAGCGCTCGCTGGTCGAGCACTCGATCGGCCCGGTGTGGGAGACCAACCACGTCTGGCTGATCTTCGTCCTGGTGATCACCTGGACGGGGGTGCCCTCGGTCTTCGCCGCGATCGCCTCGACCCTCTACATCCCGCTGACGCTCGTCGCGATGGGCATCATCGCGCGGGGCGCCGCGTTCGCCTTCCGCAAGGCCAGCACCGAGCCGTGGCAGCAGCGGCTGTTCGGCGCCACCTTCGCCTTCTCCTCGCTGGTCACCCCCTTCTTCCTCGGCACGGTGGCCGGCGCGATCGCCTCCGGCCGGGTTCCGCCCGGCATCGCCAAGGGCGACCTGGTCACCAGCTGGGTCAACCCGACCTCGCTGATCAGCGGGGCCCTGGCCGTCGGGACCGCCGCGTACCTGGCGGCGGTCTACCTCACCCGCGACGCCGAACGGGGCGGCCGGACCGAACTGGCCGAGCAGTTCCGGCGCCGCGGACTGATCGGCGGGGCCGTGGTCGGGGTCCTTTCGGCGGGCGGCCTGGTGGTGCTGCACGCCGACGCCCCGCGGTTGTTCACGGAGCTGACCACCGGACGCGGCCTGCCCCTGCTCGTCCTGTCGGTCGTGGCCGGGGTCGCCTCGCTGGCCCTGCTGTGGTGGCGCGTCTACCTGGCCGTACGCGTGACCGCGGCGCTGGCCGTCGTCGGGCTCCTGTGGGGATGGGGCCTCGCCCAGTACCCCGAGCTGCTGCCCGGGGTGAGCCTCCGGCAGGCCGCCGCGACCGACACGGTCCTGGCCTCCGTCCTCGGCGCCCTGGCCTTGGGGGCGCTGTTGCTGCTGCCCTCCCTGTGGTGGCTGTACTCGACGTTCCAGCGGGGCGAGGAAAGCCCTGCGGCGTCCGAATAGGCCCCGGTCCGGACGGGCGCCCGCCGCCCGTTCGCCCGCTGGTACTGTTTCCCTGCTCCGCACAGGACGTCCAGGGGAGGTGAGACCCGTTACCGCAAGATCATCGAGTCGGGTGCTCGTCCCCTACGGCCGCCCCGTCCTTTAGAGGACGGCCGTCCGGAGAGGCGGCCGCGGGAGAGCACCCCGACGGCCTCCCGAAAGGTTTCCATGCCGGAAATTCCGTCCGAATCCTCATCGCTTTCCTCCACGCCTTCCTCAGCGCCGCCTTCCTCGCCTTCGGCACCGGGCTCCGCCTCGCCCGGCCCGCCGCCCGGCATCGTCTCCCGGCTGCGCGCGGCCGGCTGCGTCTTCGCCGAGGACGAGGCGCTCCTGCTCGCCCGCGCGGCCCGTACGCCCGCCGATCTCGACGCCCTGGTCGAGCGGCGCGTCGCCGGGCTCCCCCTCGAACAGGTCGTCGGCTGGGCCGAGTTCTGCGGGCTCCGGGTGGCGGTGGAACCGGGGGTCTTCGTGCCCCGGCGGCGCACCGAGTTCCTCGTCCGCGAGGCGGTGGCCCTCACGCGCGAGGCCGGCGCCGGGCGGGGCCCGCGGACCGGTCCCGCGGTCGTCGTCGACCTGTGCTGCGGCTCGGGCGCGGTGGGCGCCGCGCTGGCCGCGTCCCTGGACCGGGCCGAGGTGCACGCCGCCGACATCGACCCCACCGCGGTGCGGTGCGCCCGCCGCAACCTCGCCCCCGCCGGCGGCCGGGTCTACGAGGGCGACCTCTTCGAGCCGCTGCCCGCCGGGCTGCGGGGCCGCGTCGACGTCCTGGCCGCCAACGTGCCGTACGTCCCCACCGGCGAGGTCGACCTGCTGCCCGCCGAGGCCCGGCTGCACGAGCCGCGGGTGGCGCTCGACGGAGGCGAGGACGGCCTCGCCGTGCTGCGCCGGGTGACGGCCGCCGCGACGGGCTGGCTGGTGCCCGGAGGCAGCCTGCTGTTCGAGACGAGCCGCCGCCAGGCGGCGCAGGCGGTCGAGGCCGTGGCCCGCGGCGGGCTCGTCCCGATGCTGGCCGGGTCCGAGGAACTGCACGCCACCGTCGTCATCGGGACCCGGCCCTGTCTCTAAGTCCCGGCCTACGGCGCTCGCCTGGCGGCTCGCGCCTCACCGGGCCTTGGCGAGCGCGGCATCGCTTCGCGATCTGCCCGGTGAGGCTCGCCTCCGGCATCGCCCCACCGGGCAGCCAACGCGCTCGCGCTGTGGCTGAGGCCACTTCGAGGACAGGCCCTACCAGGCCCTTCGAGGACGGCGGCCCCGCCGGGCTCCGCTGACCGGGCGCCGTCCGGGGGAGGGGCGACTCCCCTGGACGGCGCCTCAGGCGGACGTGTCAGGCGGACTCCTCGCGGGGCTCCTCGCGGGCCTCCTCCCCGAGGCCGGAACGCCCGCGCGGGATCAGGGTCGGGTTGACGTTGCCGAGCACGGCCGCACGGTCGATCACGACCCTCGTCACGTCCTCCCGGCCCGGCACCTCGTACATCACCGTGAGCAGGAGCTCCTCGAGGATCGCGCGGGCCGCCCGGGCGCCGGTGCGGCGCAGCAGGGCCTGCTCGGCGATGGCGCCGACGGCGTCCGGCGTGAACTCCAGCTCGACCCCGTCCAGCTCCAGCAGCCGCTGGTACTGCCTGATCAGGGCGTCGCGGGGCTCGGTGAGGATGCGGACCAGCGCGTCGCGGTCCAGGGGCCGGACCGCCGACACCACCGGCAGCCGGCCGACCAGCTCGCCGATCATGCCGTACTCGACCAGGTCCGCGGGCATGACGCCGGCGAGCGGATCGGCGTCCGCCGGGGGAACGGGCACCGGGCGCGCCGGGGTGCCGAAGCCGATGGCCCGGACCCCGGCCCGGCGCCCGATGATCTCCTCCAGGCCGGCGAACGCGCCGCCGGCGATGAACAGCACGTCGGTGGTGTCGATCCGCAGGACCTCCTGGTGCGGGTGCTTGCGCCCGCCCTCGGCCGGCACCCCGGCGACCGTGCCCTCAAGGATCTTGAGCAGTGCCTGCTGGACGCCCTCGCCGGAGACGTCCCGGGTGGTCGACGGGCCCGCGCCCTTCCGGGCGATCTTGTCGATCTCGTCGATGTAGACGATGCCGGTCTCGGCCCGCCGCAGGTCGTGGCCCGCGGCCCGGATCAGCGCGAGCAGGATGTTCTCGACGTCCTCCCCGACGTAGCCGGCCTCGGTGAGCGCGGTGGCGTCGACGATGGCGAACGGGACGTCCAGGAGCCGGGCGAGGGAACGGGCGAGAAGGGTCTTGCCGCAGCCGGTCGGGCCGATGAGCAGGACGTTGGACTTGCCCAGCTCCACGCCGCCGTCCCGGTCGCCGGACCGCCCGGAGACCGGGCCTCTCGCCCGGACGCGCTTGTAGTGGTTGTAGACCGCCACCGACAGCGTCCGCTTGGCCGCCTCCTGCCCGACCACGAACCGGTCGAGGAACCGGTGGATCTCCCGCGGCCTCGGCGGATCGCCCGCCCCGGCCGCGCCGGGGTCGTCGTCCTCGGCGGCGAGTTCGTTGCAGACCCCGACGCACTCGTCGCAGATGCAGTAGCCGTGCGGGCCGGCGATGAGCCTGCGCACCTGGTCCTGGCTCTTTCCGCAGAACGAGCACAGGAACGGGGCGCCGGGAGCACCGTTGTGCGCCACTCGGGGGATCTCCTCAGCGGGTCGGAAGCGTGATCGGGAAGGCGGGCGTCAGAGGGTCACGGGCAGGGACGTCAGCCGCCAGGCGCCCGGGTCGGGCGCCCGCAGGACCTCGCCCGGCGCCGCGGCGGGCGCGAGGCCGGGGAAGCGGCGCAGCAGCGCGGTGAGCGCGACCTCGGTCTGCGCGCGGGCCAGCGAGGCGCCGAGACAGAAGTGCGGCCCGTGACCGAAGCTCAGGTGCCCCGCCGGGCCCGCCTCCCGGCGGACGTCGAGCCGGTCCGGGTCGGTGAACGCCCGGGGGTCGCGGTTGGCGGCGGCGATCGCGACGGTGACGGCGTCGCCCTCGCCGACCGGCACGCCCCCGATCCGGACGTCCTCCCGCGCGAAGCGGGGGACCGACAGCAGCGCCGGGCCGCACCAGCGGGTCAGCTCGTCCACCGCGCGGGGCACGAGCCCGGCGTCGCCGCGCAGCGCGGCCAGCTGGTCCGGACGGGCGAGCAGGGCCTCCACCGCGTTGGAGATGAGGCCGACCGGTGTCTGCCCCGCGATGACCAGGTGCCAGATCAGCGTGACCAGCTCGTCGTCGCCGAGCCGGTCCCCGTCCTCGGCCTGGGTGCGGAGCAGGTCCGAGACCAGATCGTCGGCGGGCTCCTCGCGGCGGCGCGCGACCGCCGCCTTGGCACCGTCCATGATGCCCGGGATCGCCTTGGCGAAGTCGGGGCCCGAACCCGCCGCGACGGTGGCCCCGTACTCGCGCCACCGGGGCCGGTCGTCGGCGGGGATGCCGACCAGCTCGCAGATCACCTCGATCGGCAGGGGCCGGGCGAAGTGCGCGAGGAGGTCGACCTTCCCGCCCCCGGCCCGGGCCTCCAGGTCGTCCAGCAGCCCCTCGACGATCGGTTCCATCCGCTGCCGGAAGCCCTCGGCGCGGCGGCGGGTGAACGCGGGGGAGACGAGCCTGCGCAGCCGGGTGTGCTCGGGCCCGTCCATCTCGCCCATGGTCCGCATGTACGGCAGGCAGTCCTCCGGGACGTCGGGCCGCAGGTAGCTCCCGGAGCCGAGCGCGAACCGCGGGTCGCCCAGCATCTCCCGGGCGTTCTCGTGCCGCGTCACCGCCCACATGGTGCCGAACCCCGGCGCCCGCAGCAGGGCCAGCGGGGAGCGCTCACGGGCGCGGCCGTAGGCGGTGAACGGGTCGCGGATCACCTCGGGGTCGGCGAGGTCGATCTCGGGAACGCCCGGTGCGTCGGTGCCGCCGGCGGTCATGGCCTCGCCCCATTCCAGATGGTCGAAACATATGATCTCATCATTTGAATGCCGACGGTATCTTGGATCGGCGCTGACGGCAACGCGGGACGAGAGGGACGATGGGGCGGCTCACCAGGGCGGAGACGCAGCGGCTCAACCGCGCCGGGATCCTGGCCGCCGCCCGGGAGGAGTTCGCCGAGCGCGGCTTCCGCGATGCCAAGATCGACGCCATCGCCGACCGGGCGGAGCTCACCCGCGGCGCGGTCTACTCCAACTTCCCCGGCAAGCGCGCGCTCTACTTCGCCGTCCTCGCCGATCTCGCCGAGCGCACGCCCAAGCCCCCGCCCGCGGAACCGCCCCGCACCGCCCGGGAGGCGCTCGGCGCGTTCGCCCGCGCCTGGGTGACCCGGCTTCCCCTGGCCACCGACCGGCGGCACGGCGAGGCCAGGCTCGGCATGGACCTGTTCCCCGAGGTGCTGGCCGACGAGCGGACCCGCCGCCCGTTCGCGCAGCTGATGAAGCTCGACGCCCTCCTGCTCGGCCTCGCCCTCGAACGGCTGCGCCCGCCCGGCCCGTCCTCGCCCGGCCCGTCCTTCCCAGGCTCGTCCTTTCCCGGCTCGCCCTTCCCTGGCTCGTCCTCCTCCGGTGCGGCCGGTCCGCCGTGGGAGCGGCCCGGCGGCCGGATGATCCGGGTGGCCGAGGCGGCGCTCACCACCCTGCACGGCGCGAGCCAGATGGCCGCCGCCGCGCCCGGCTTCGTCGAGCCGTTCGACATCGTCGGCGCCTGCGAACGGCTCACCGGCCTCGACCTGGGCGACCGCTGGCCGCAGCCGCAGCTGGTCCCCCCGGCCCACCCCGCCGACGAACCGTGGTCACCGCCGCCCGCCACCGACCTGATCACCGGCGCCCCCGCACCGCTCACCGGCGACGGCGTCGTCGCGATCCTCGGCCTGCACCGGCTCTCGGGCGCGGAGGCCGCCGTCCGCGCCGCACCCCCGGGGTCCGAGGTCACCGTCGTCATGGTCACCGCCGACCCCGCCGAACTGGCGCCGCTGGCCCGGCTGGCCATCGCCGACCTGTGCGTCTGCCTGCACCAGGCGTTCCCGCCGGCGGCGCTGCCCCGGCTGCGGGTGGTGTGCGACGAGCGGGGAGCCGTGGCCGCGGCGGCGGGGGTGCCCGCGGTCGCCGACGCGACCGAGGTCGCCGTCCGCGTCCGGGCCGGCCGGATCATCACCCGTGCCGAGGGGCTCGGCGCCTGCCACGCCGCCGCGGCGGCCCGCACGCGGGAGGCGCCGGTGCGGGACCGGTGAGTTCCCCGGCGGGCGATCGGAAAGGGCACCGGCGAGGCGGTACGGCGGATGGACCACCGCGGCGCGGTCGTGTGGTCCGGTGCGCCGGGACCATGGGAGGATGGGGCTCCGAGCGCCCCCATTACCAGCCGAGGTCTTGGTGACAACTGACCCCGTTCCGCCACCGAACTTCGACAGTAAGCCCTCACCTGCGAGAATGTACGACTATTTTCTCGGCGGCAAGGACAACTTCGAGATCGACCGCGAGGCCGCCGACAAGGTCAAAGTGGCCGTCGGCGAGATGATGTGCCACGGCATCGTCTGGGAGAACCGCCGTTTCCTGCAGCGTGCCGTGCGCTACCTCGCCGAGAACGGGATCGACCAGTTCATCGACCTGGGGACCGGTCTGCCCACCGTGGGCAACGTGCACGAGGTCGCGCAGCGGATCGTCCCCCGGGCCCGGGTGGTATATGTCGATAATGACCCGATTGTCCTGGCCCATGGCCGTGCCCTTCTGGCGACCAATTCCACGACCACCGTCATCACCGCCGACGTCCGCGATCCGGAGGCGATTCTGGGCCATCCGGACCTGCGCGCCCTGATCGACTTCTCTCGCCCGGTGGCCGTGCTCGCCATCGCGCTCTTCCATTTCGTCCGCGACACCGAGGACCCGTCCGGAATTCTGCGCGCTTTCCGTGACCGCCTGCGTCCGGGCTCCTTTCTGGCGCTGTCGCACCTGACCACCGACGGCCCGCCGGCCGATGAGGTCGCGCAGGTCGTGGACGCCTACAAGGGGGCGACCAGTCCGATCGTGTTCCGTCCCCGCGCCCGCATCGAGGCCCTCTTCGACGGCTTCGAGCTGGTGGAGCCGGGTCTGACCCGGCCGTGGAAGTGGCACCCCGGATTCGGGCCCCAGGGGCCCGAGACCGAGTGGCTCTTCGCGGGGGTGGGCGAGATGCCGGACGGCCCCCCGGGCGCCGCCCGCCGGTGACGGCGCGGTGGATTCGTCCGTAAAGGGCCCGATTTGGTAGCCCTTGGCGCGGGCCCCGTGGAAAGATGATCGTTGAACCATCCACGTACCAGCGCTGAGGTCTTGAGTGAGCACTGACGGCGATACGCTTCCGAGCTTCGACAGCAGCAAGCCCTCGCCCGCGAGGATGTACGACTATTTTCTCGGTGGGAAGGACAATTTCCCTGTCGACCGCGAGGCCGGTGACAAGGTCAAGGCCGCCGTCGGCGACACGATGTCCCACGGCATCGTCTGGGAGAACCGCCGTTTCCTGCAGCGTGCCGTGCGGCACCTCGCCCAGAACGGGATCGACCAGTTCATCGATCTCGGCACCGGGCTGCCGACTCAGGGCAATGTCCACGAGGTCGCCCAGGAGGTAGTCCCCGAGGCGCGGGTGGTGTACGTCGACAACGACCCGATCGTCTCGACCCATGGCCGTGCCCTTCTGGCGAGCAATTCCTCGACCACGGTCATCACCGCGGACGTCCGCGATCCGGAGGCGATTCTGGGCCATCCGGACCTGCGCGCCCTGATCGACTTCTCCCGTCCGGTGGCGGTGCTGTCGATCGCCCTGTTCCACTTCATCAGCGACGACTACGACCCGCCCGGCATCCTGCGGAAGTTCCGCGAGCGGCTCCTACCCGGCTCGTGCCTGGCGCTGTCGCACCTGACCACCGACGGACCGCCGGCCGATGAGGTCGCGCAGGTCGTGGACGCCTACAAGGGCGCGACCAGTCCGATCGTGTTCCGTCCCCGCGCCCGCATCGAGGACCTCTTCGACGGCTTCGACCTGGTGGAGCCGGGTCTGACCCGGCCGTGGAAGTGGCACCCCGAACTCGGGCCCCAAGGCCCCGAGACCGAGTGGCTCTACGCCGGCGTCGCGAAGCTGCCGGCCGCCTGAGACCCGTCCCGGGTAGAACACGTCACCCGTGCACGACAGCGGCGCCCGCCGATATCGGCGGGCGCCGTTGGCGCTACAGCGGCGTGCGTTCGGTCCGGAGGCGACCCAGGCCGGGCAGGAAGCGCCCGACGGCCACCGCGTAGCGCGCGTAGGCGTCGCCGTGGAACCGCAGGAGGTAGGGCTCCTCCACGGCGCGGACCTGGATCTCGATGGCGGCGACGGTGAGCGCCAGCCCCCCGAGGGTGACCGGGTTGGGCACCATCGCGGCCAGACCTGCGGCCGTGACGATCATGGTGGTGAAGATCGGGTTGCGGGCCAGGGCGAACGCGCCGCCGGTGACCAGGGCGGTCCGTTCGGTCTCGTCCACGCCGATCCGCCAGGAGGAGCCCATCGACCACTGGGCCGCGAGGGTCGCGGCCAGGCCGAGCAGGGCCAGGACCGTGCCGGTGACCTGGACGGCGGGCCGGTCCAGGACGGCGAGGGGCGGGAGCCCGGCCAGACCGGCGACCGGCCCCGCGGCCCCGACCGCCAGCGCGCCGGCGAAGAGCAGGCGGGCCCACCACTGGAGGGTGCCGGGGCGCAGCCCGCCCCCGCGGAATCCGGCGTCGCCGGTGCGTCGCCGCTGCAGCAGGCTGCGCAGGCCGAACGCCAGGGCCAGCCAGATCAGGTAGAGGGCCAGCGCGGTCGCGGCCATGATGACCTCCTCGGGAATGGGGGCCGGGGACGAGGTCGTGCCCGGCGTGGGTGTGGTTCGCGGGACGCTGGACGGCATGATTCGGCGCGGCGGGGGAGAGGTGGAGAATCATTCCTTCAGCGTGATCGATCGTGATATCGCGATGATATGACGAACTCATGGTCACTTGGCAAGTCCTTCACGATCCGCCCGGAGCGGGGGAGGAGGGGCCGCTCGTCCACCGGCCGGTGCCGGGAGGCGCCTGTATCGTCGGACCGTCGAGACGGGCGATGACAGCGAGGACAACGATGAGCACGCACCCGCCGGGCGCTCCCCCGCCCCGTCGCCTGCGGAAGGAGCCCGACGAACGGCGCGACCAGATCCTGGCGTGCGCGCGAGAGCTGTTCAGCAGCCGTCCGTACGGAACCGTCTCCAACACCGAGATCGCCGCCGCCGCGGGGGTCAGCCGAGGGCTGCTCAACCACTACTTCGGCACCAAGCGCGACCTGTACCTGGCCGCCGTGAGCGAGATGATGAGCGTCCCGCCGATCCCCGTCCCGGCCGCCGCGGAGGGCGCCGGCCTCCGCGAACGGGTGGCGCAGAGCATCGGCGCCTGGCTCGAACTCCTCGAACGCAACCGCGAGACCTGGGTCACCGCCCTCGACACGATCATCGCGGGGGGCGACGAGGACCTGGAACGGATCCTGCAGGAGGCGCGCGACCGCGCCGTCGACCATATGACCGAGGTCGTGGGGCTCACGCCCGTCGCCCGGACCCATCCCGAGCTCCGGGCTGCCTTCCGCGGCTACTCCGCCATGGCCGAGGCCACCACGCGGGAATGGCTCAAGCGGAAGCTTCTGACGCGGGAGCAGGTGCATCTCCTCCTGGAAGAGGTCCTGCTGCACCTGATCGAGGAGGTGCTACCGCGCCTGACCCGCGCCGCGCAGGCATCGTCCCCGGAGCCCGAGTGAACGGGCGCCCGGCCGCCCGGCGCCCGTTCGCCGGGCTATGACGGCGCCGGCCAGCGGCGGCGGCCGGTCACGGCCGTGACCGTCAGCGGGATCGTGGCCAGCGCGGCGATCCCGAAGAGCAGCGCGTACCGGCCGTGCTGCGCCGGGGGCCCGGCGGCGGACGCCGCGAAGGAGCTCCCGATGAACAGGGCCCCGGCGAAGAGGGCGACCGCCGTCCCGCGCGCCTGCGGCACCACCGAGGTGGCCCATGTCTGCAACGACGAGTGCATGAACGACCAGCCGCCGCCCAGGAGGAGGGCCGTGACCGTCACGGTGGCCAGGGTGATCCGCCCGGCGACGATCCCGTACCCGAGGCAGATCTGGGCGCCGCCCACCGCGATGAGCCACCACACCGGCATCCGGCGGGTCAGCGCCTTCACCAGGCGGGAGAACACCACCACGCCGACGCCGTAGGCGGCGGTGGCGAGGCCGGCGGTGGCGGCGCTCACCCCTTCCGACTGCAGCGCCGCCGCCAGCAGCGTCATCGTGCCGAGCAGAACCGCGCCCTCCATGAAGGCCAGCCCGAACACCAGCAATGCCCAGCGTTCGCGCAGCACCTCGCGCAGATGCCCGCCCATTCCGGCGACCGGCGCCCGCGGCGGCTCCGGCAGCCTTCGCAGGGCGAACGAACAGGCCACCGCGCACACCGCGGGGACCGCGAACACCACCCGCCAGTCCAGAAACTGCGCCAGCACGCCCCCGGCGGCCGTGGCCAGCGCCGTCCCCAGCGCCGTCGCGGCCATCAGGTCCGACAGCGCCCGCTGGCGCTGCCCGTCGGCCACGGTGTCGCCCACGTACGTGAGCGACGTCGGTATCACGGCGCCGAAGCACGCCCCCGCGACGACCCGCGCCGCCACCAGCGACGTCAGGCCGGGCGCGAACGCGGCGAACAGCCCGGCCGCCGCCGCGACGAGCAGCGTCGCGCGCATGACCCGGACCCGCCCGATCCGGTCCGACAGCAGGCCCCACACGGGCTGGGACAGGCCGTACGCGAGGAAGTAGCCGCTCGCCACCGCCACGGTCGTCGCGAGCGGGGCGCCCATCCCGGAGGCGATCAGCACCAGCATGGGACTGATCGCGAACCGGTCGAAGCTGCTCACGAACGCCGCCGCCGAGAGGGCGGCGGGCGGGCGCGTGGCGGGGGGCGCGTCGGGCGGGTCCTGGCAGGTGGTCATCGGCGGGTCCTCGTCGTGGGGGAGCGCTCAATGATGACCCACGCGTCCCACGGCGCCTCCGCCGGGCGCCCCGTTCTCCACGGCCCCGGCGAGCCGAAGGGCCTTCAGGGCCCGAAGAGCCCCGGAAACCAGGAGAGCCCCGGAAACCAGAAGACCCCCGATCGGGACCTGTGTCCTGACCAGGGGGTCATGTGGTGGGCGATACTGGGATTGAACCAGTGGCCTCTACCGTGTCAAGGTAGCGCTCTCCCACTGAGCTAATCGCCCGCGAGCGAGCCCCGGAGGGCGCGTTCATCGAGGTGGAGACGGGATTTGAACCCGTGTACACGGCTTTGCAGGCCGTTGCCTCGCCTCTCGGCCACTCCACCAGAGCGAGACGGTTGCCTCACCTCAGAGCGGAAGACGGGATTTGAACCCGCGACCCTCACCTTGGCAAGGTGATGCTCTACCACTGAGCCACTTCCGCTTGTCCTGCTCGGGGCCGGAGCCCCTTGCGGCGACGGGGAAAACATTAGCGTGTTCCGGCCGCTTCCCCAAACCGGTTTCCCGGGACGCTTCGACGCGGGACGAAGGGTGGGCCGCTTAGGGTCGGACACATGACCGGATATCAGGCGGACATCGCGCCGGTCGCGGCCCTGATGGCCGACCGGGCGCGGGCCGCGATGCTGACGGCGATGCTGGACGGACGGCCCCTGGCCGCGGGGGAGCTGGCGCGTACGGCCGGGGTGACCGCGCAGACGGCCAGCGCCCACCTGGGCCGGTTGCTGGACGGCGGCCTGGTGACGGTGGTCAGGCAGGGGCGGCACCGGTACTACCGGCTGAGCGGGGCCGAGGTCGCCGAGGTCATCGAGGCGCTGAGCCGCATCAGCGGGCCGGTCGAGATCCGGAGCCTGCGGCGGTCCCGGCAGGCCCGGCGGCTGCACCGCGCCCGCAGCTGTTACGACCACCTGGCCGGCCAGGCGGGCGTCGCCCTCTTCGCGGCGCTGACCGGGAACGGGCTCCTCGATCCGATGTCGTTCGAGGTGACCGGGAAGGGGCGGGACCGGCTGGAGGGGCTGGGGATCGACCTGGCGGCCCTCGGCCGGGCGCGGCGCCGGTTCGCGGGCGAGTGCCTGGACTGGACGGAGCGGCGGCCCCACCTGAACGGGGCGCTGGGCGCGGCACTGCTGACGCGGTTCGTCGAGCTGGGGTGGATCGAGCGAGCCCGCGACCGGGAACTGCGCGTGACGGAGGCCGGAGCCCGGGGCCTGTCCGATTCGTTCGGCTGCGTGCTGCCGTGAGGGACGCGTTCGCCTACGCCGGAGGGCGGCTGGCCACGGGACTGGCGGACCTGACCACCGACCTGGCGGCGCTGGAGTCCCGTGGCTGGTGGGCCGTCGTGGTGACCTACGAGGGCGAGGTGACCTGCGCCCGGTTCGAGCGCGTGGAGGAGGCCCCCCACCCGGGAGGGCGATGGACGGCGCCGGGGGAGTGGTCGAGCTCACTGGACGAGGCGGCCTACATGGACGGGGTCGGGCGGATCCGCGCGGCCATCGCCGACGGCGTCGTCTACCAGGCCAACCTGTGCCGGATCCTGTCGGCGCCGCTCGCGCGGGACGCCGACATCGCGGGGCTGGGCGCCCGGCTCGCCGCGCACCACCCGGCCCCGTACGCGATGACGCTGCGGGTCCCCGGCCTGGAGATCGCCTCCGCCTCGCCCGAGCTGTACCTCTCCCGCGACGGGGACGTGGTGGAGTCGCACCCGATCAAGGGCACCGGCCGTACGGAGGCCGACCTGCTCCCCAAGGACCGGGCCGAGAACGTCATGATCGTCGACCTGGTGCGCAACGACCTGGGCCGGGTGGCCGAGACCGGTTCGGTGACCGTGCCGCGGCTGTGCGCGCCCGAACCGCACCCGGGGCTGGTGCACCTGGTCTCCACCGTGCGGGCGCGGCTGGGCCGCGGAGCGGGGTGGCCGGAGCTCCTGCGGGCGACGTTTCCTCCCGGTTCGGTGACCGGCGCGCCCAAGTCCAGCGCGCTGGCCTTGCTGGATGAACTCGAACCGGCTCCCCGGGGCCCGTACTGTGGGGCCATCGGCTGGGTGGACGCGGACTCCCGGCGCGGTGCCCTGGCGGTCGGTATCCGGACGTTCTGGGCACGGGACGGCCTGCTGCGGTTCGGTACCGGGGCGGGCATCACCTGGGGGTCCGAGCCCGCCCGCGAATGGCGCGAGACCGAGCTGAAGGCGGCTCGGCTATTGGAGGTGGCTGCCGGTGACGGCGGGGGAAGGCAAGATCTGGCTGAACGGGGAGCTGCTCGACCCTGAGCGGGCCCGGGTGTCGGTCATGGACCACGGGATGCTCGTGGGGGACGGGGTCTTCGAGACGGTCAAGGCCCGGCACGGCGAGCCGTTCGCCCTCACCCGCCATCTGCGCCGGCTGGCCCGTTCGGCGGCCGGGCTCGGACTGCCCGAGCCCGACCAGGACGCGCTCGCGCAGGGCACGCTGGAGGTGCTGGCCGCCGCCCCGAAGTGGCCGCTGGCACGGATCCGGATCACCTTCACCAGCGGTTCCGGGCCGCTCGGCTCGGAGCGGGGCGCGGACGGCCCGACGGTCTCGATCGTCGTGGCGGAGCAGAAGCCGCTGCCGCCGGTGGCGGAAGTGGTGGTGGTCCCGTGGCCGCGCAACGAGCGGGGCGCGCTGAGCGGGCTCAAGACCACCTCCTACGCCGAGAACGCGCTGGCCCTCGCCCACGCGAAGGAGCGCGGCGGAGGCGAGGCGATCTTCGGGAACCTCGCCGGCGGCCTGTGCGAGGGCACCGGCAGCAACATCTTCGTGGTGCGCGGCGGGCGCCTGGTCACCCCGCCGCTGTCGGCGGGCTGCCTGGCGGGAGTGACCCGCGCCCTGGTCCTGGAGTGGTACGGCGGTGAGGAGGAGGACCTTCCGCTGGAGGAGCTCCACCGGGCCGACGAGGCGTTCCTGACCTCGACGACCCGGGACGTCCAGCCGATCCGGGCGGTCGACGGCAGGGCGCTGCCCGCCGCGCCGGGCCCGATCACGGCCAAGGCCATGGAGGTCTTCGCGGCCCGCGCCGCCGAGCTGATGGATCCCTGACCCCCGTCAGCCCTCGATGGCCTTCAGCCCGATCACACCGATCAGGATGAGGCCGAGGCAGGTCAGCCGTTGCGGGGACACGCTCTCGCCCAGGGCGACGATCCCCGTGACGGCGACCCCGAGCGAGCCGAGGCCCACCCAGACCGCGTAGGCGGTGCCGACGGGCAGGTCCCGCAGCGCCAACGTCAGCACCACCACGCTCAGCAGGCACACCGGCACGCCGATGACCGTCGGCCAGAGCCGGGTGAACCCCTCGGACTGCTTCAGCGCGGTCGCCCACACCAGTTCCATCAGCGCGGCCACGACCAGCAGGATCCAGGGCATGCTTCCGCTCCTCACACTCGTCTCGCCCGCGGGGCGGGTCACGCCGTGACGCCGCCGTCGACGGGGATCGCGGCCCCGGTGACGTAGGCCCCGCCGGGACCCGCCAGATGGGCGACCATGGCGGCGATCTCCTCGGCCCGCCCGTACCGGCCCAGGGCGATGAACGCCTTCTCGGTCTCGGACTCGGGGGAGCCGTCCGGGTTCATCTCGGTGTCGATCGAGCCGGGCTGGACGACGTTCGCGGTGATCCCGCGCGGCCCCAGGTCGCGGGCCAGGCCGCGGGTGAGGCCCAGCAGCGCCGACTTGCTCATCGAGTAGAGCGTCCAGCCCTCGTAGGGCACCCGTTCGGCCAGCGAGCTGCCGATGCTGATGATCCGCCCGCCGGGGCCCAGGTGCCGCGCCGCGGCCTGCGAGGCGACGAACACGGCCCGGGCGTGGACGGCCAGGGTCCGGTCCACCTCCTCCAGCGTGACGTCCTCCAGGGGGCCGTACGGGGCGATCCCGGCGTTGTTGACCAGGATGTCCAGCCGTCCCAGCTCGGCCGCCGTCCGGTCCACGGCCGCCACGACCGCGTCCGGGTCGGCGGAGTCGGCCTGGATCGCCGTCGCGCGCCGCCCGCCCGCCTCGATCTCGGCCACCACCTTCCGGGCGCGGTCGGCGGCGCGCACGTAGGTGATCGCCACGTCGGCCCCCTCTCCGGCCAGGCGGAGGGCGATCGCGGCGCCGATGCCGCGCCCGCCTCCGGTCACCAGTGCCGTCCTGCCGGCCAGCTGCTCTGCCATGTCGCTCCTATTCGGAAAATTCTCCGGTTACGTCCCGCCCACGCTAAGCGGAAAGTTCTCCGGAAGCAAGCGGCAACCGGAGAGTTCTCCGGCTCGATAGGGTGGGGCAGGTGGGAGGAGGTGCCTCGTGAACGGCGGCGACGGACAGGCGGGCGGGCGCGCGACCGCCGGCCGGGAGCGGCGCGACCTGCCCGTCCTGGGAGGACCTCGCGCCGAGCGGGCCGACGCCGCCCAGAACCGCCGCAGGATCCTCGCCGCGGCGGCCGGCATCCTCGCCGCGCGCGGCGTCGAGGCCCTCTCCATGGACGAGGTCGCCCGCGCCGCCGGGGTCGGCGTCGGCACCGTCTACCGGCGCTTCGGCGACCGGGCCGGGCTCGTGTACGCGGTGGTGGACGACCGCGAACGGGAGTTCCAGGAGCGCTTCCTCCAGGGCCCGCCGCCCCTCGGCCCCCCGCCACCGGGGGCGCAGGACGTCACGCCTCTCGACCGGGCGCGCGCGTTCCTGCATGCGCTCGCCGACCGTACCGAGGCCCAGTCCGAACTGCTGGAGGCGGCCGAGATGGACTCACCCGACGCGCGCTTCCGCGACGGGTGGTACACGCTCTACCAGCGCCACCTGACGGGGCTCATCACCCAGATCCGGCCCGGCGCCGACGCCGGCTACCTCGCCGACGCCCTGCTCGCGCCGTTCGCCGCCAACCTCTTCCGCTACCAGCGCCACACGCGCGGGATGGGCCTCGACCGCATCAAGGCCGGGCTGGACGACCTCCTGGAGGGCCTGGGGCGGCCCTGAGCCCGGACAGATCCGTCCGGGCCCTTCTGGGATGAGTCCCTTTCCGGTCAGACTGGGCGGTGTGAACGATTTCGATCTTCTCGTCCTCGGCTCGGGGCCCGGCGGGCAGCGGGCGGCCATCGCCGCCGCCAAGCTCGGCCGGCGGGTGGCCGTCGTCGACCGCCGCGACATGCTCGGCGGGGTCTGCCTCAACACCGGGACGATCCCGTCCAAGACCCTGCGCGAGGCCGTCCTCTACCTCACCGGCCTCAACCAGCGCGAGCTGTACGGGCAGAGCTACCGGGTCAAGGACGAGATCACGGTCGCCGACCTGGGCCTGCGCACCCGGCACGTGATCGGCCGGGAGGTCGACGTCGTCCGCAGCCAGCTCGCCCGCAACCGGGTCACCGTCCTGCAGGGCACCGGGCGCTTCCTGGACCCGCACGCGGTGGGCGTGACCGACGGCCGCGAGCGCGAACGCAAGGTCACCGCGGACCGGATCGTCATCGCCACCGGCACCCGCCCCGCCCGGCCCGGCACCGTGGAGTTCGACGACCGCACGGTGATCGACTCCGACGGCATCGTCGACATGGACCGGATCCCCGAGACCATGGTCGTGGTGGGCGCCGGGGTGATCGGCATCGAGTACGCCTCGATGTTCGCCGCCCTGGGAACCAAGGTCACCGTGGTCGAGCGGCGCGAGCGGATGCTGGAGTTCTGCGACCTGGAGATCGTCGAGGCCCTCAAGTACCACCTGCGCGACCTGGCGGTGACCTTCCGGTTCCGCGAGACGGTGGCCTCGGTCGAGCGGGTGGCTAACGGCACGATCACCGTCCTGGAGAGCGGCAAGCGGATCCCCGCCGACACGGTCATGTACTCCGCCGGCCGCCAGGGCATGACCGACGCGCTCGGCCTGGAGGCCGCCGGGCTGTCGGCCGACCGCCGCGGCCGGATCACCGTGGACCGCGACTACCGCACCGAGGTCCCGCACATCTACGCCGTCGGTGACGTGATCGGGTTCCCCGCGCTGGCCGCGACCTCGATGGAACAGGGCCGGCTGGCCGCCCACCACGCCTGCGGCGAGCCCGTGCCCGGCGTGCACGAGCTGCAGCCCATCGGGATCTACACCATTCCCGAGATCAGCTTCGTCGGCCGTACCGAGGACGACCTCACCGAGGCCAAGGTCCCCTTCGAGGTCGGCGTCTCCCGCTACCGGGAGCTGGCCCGCGGCCAGATCATCGGCGACTCCTACGGGATGCTCAAGCTGCTGGTCTCATCCGAGGACCGGCGGCTGCTGGGCGTCCACGTGTTCGGCACCGGCGCCACCGAGCTGGTCCACATCGGGCAGACCGTCATGGGATGCGGCGGAACCGTGGACTACCTGGTCAACGCCGTCTTCAACTACCCGACCCTCGCCGAGTCCTACAAGGTCGCCGCGCTGGACGCGATGAACAAGATGCGGCACATCGCCCGCCTCAGCGAGTGACTCAGGACCGCCAGAGCAGGTTCTCCAGCTCGACGTCGATGTCGATGAACTCGGTCTCGCGCCCGGCGGGCACCATCTCGTACGTGCGGTGCAGGAAGTCGGCCAGCGGCGACAGGGGCACCTCGAACAGGGCGTTCCCGAACGGTGAGGACAGCGCGATGTGCAGGATGTCCTCGCCGGCCCCGGCGGGCCGCACCTCCACGTCGCCGTCCCCGACCTCGCGCACGATGCCGACGGTGAGCAGCTCGCGAGCGAAGATCCACTCGACCGGCTCGTCCTCGCCGACGTAGAAGGCCATCCGGATGGCGTACGGGTCGTCGGCCGCGTACTCCAGCCCGGCGAGCAGGGGGACGGTCGTGCGGTCGGGGACGACGAGACGAAGGCCCAGCTCGGCTGAGACGGTGGTGCTGCTGTCCATGGCCATTCCTTCAGACGTCGGTCCCGCTGGCGCGCGGGCGCTCCGATGGGGCTCACTCCCTCCCACGGATGTCCCCGCGATCTATG
Source organism: Actinomadura viridis (assembly GCF_015751755.1). Lineage (GTDB taxonomy): Bacteria > Actinomycetota > Actinomycetes > Streptosporangiales > Streptosporangiaceae > Spirillospora > Spirillospora viridis. The sequence goes on along the minus strand of NZ_JADOUA010000001.1, from coordinate 4,933,699 downwards.
ACGCGTAACTGATGGACGTCCGGGGAACATTCCACGTCGAGAGCTGGATGTGACCTATCTCACACGCTCAAAAGTCCGTCCTGACCTGGGCAAAAACGGATCAACCGACTGTGGTGGCGGGCTTTCGGTGGACTCGATCGGCGGACAACGGGGCTCACCATGTGTGACGATCGGGCGGGGTGTCCTGGTTGCGCCGACCGGCGTGGACGGCCTGAAGCGGACGCCCTCGTGGCTTAGAGTTGGGCCGTGGCGATAAACCATGAGAAAGAGGTCTCGGCCCCTCTCGCATCGGAGGAGGCCGAAGAGCCGGGGGTCTTCGTGAGGTTCCGCGAGTACATGCGGCGGAACCCGCTTCTCAACACCACGTGGCGCATCGGCGTCTTCACCGTGGGCGTCACGGTGCTGGCAGGCGGCCTCGTCATGATGGTCGCCCCCGGCCCGGGCATCCTGGGCATCGTCGTGGGCCTGGCCATCCTGGCCACCGAGTTCGCCTGGGCCAAACGCGCCCTCCACCACGCCAAGCAGGCGGCCGAGAAGGCCAAGGAGAAGGCCCTCGACCCCCGCAAGAAGCGCCGCAACACCATCCTCGCCATCGTCGGCGGGGTGCTCGCGGGCGCCGCGGTGATCGCCTACCTGGTCGTCTACGACTTCACGCTCCCCTGGCAGATCCGCGACTACACCCCGTGGAAGTGATCCGGCCGGGCGGCCCCCGCCCGGCCGGCGCGCGAACAGCCCCCGAGATGCGCTAGAGTCTTCGACGTCGGGAAAGCCGCAAGGCCGACCGCCGGGGCGATTAGCTCAGTGGGAGAGCGCTTCGTTCACACCGAAGAGGTCACTGGTTCGAACCCAGTATCGCCCACCCCAAGTTTCCGCAAGTCAGCGCGTTGCCCACGACACGATCTCGTGTGTCCCGATGACCGCTTCGTAGTCTGGGGAGCCGGCGGGGGAGCCACCGCCCCCAGATCCGTACGCTTCGCGGATTCCCGAAGCGCTCATACAGTTGGTCGATCACCCTGAGTGCGCCATCCCAGGCTGGTCGAGGTCGGCGGCGCGGCCTGGTCACCGGGCTGATCGGCGCAACGGGTCCGGCAGACCATGATCCTGAACATCCTGAACGGCTTCTACCGCGTCGATCGCGGCACCGTTGGGCTCGACGGGCGGCTGATCGGTGGCCGGGTCGCCGCCGCATCGTCGTAGAGATCTCCGAGTGGCGCCGGGTCGGGGCCGGTGGAGGTGTGGGCCGTGCCATGCGCCGTGGACGAGGACCAGGGCAGGAGTGGTTGCCGCCGGGACGGACGGCATAGGTGATTTTCGCCGACGCGTCCGGGCCGATGCGGGTGACAACCTTGACGCAGCCCACGCCATGATGTTCCGGCCCTCCGCGGGCGGGGGCGTGGGTAAGGCGCCGGCCTACGACCCGATCTGCTTCGGCGACCTTGGCCCGAGCGCGTTCCGGCCTCCTACCAGCGCCGACAGGGAGAATTCGTGTCCAGAGCAGTGAGATTCGACAGTTACGGAGGCCCCGAGGTACTGCGGATCGCCGAGGTGCCCAAGCCTGTGCCCGGGCCGGGACAGCTACTGGTCCGCACGGTCGTCGCCCCGATCAATCCCGGGGAGATCGGAATCCGGGAGGGGGCCTTCGCCGATATCTGGCCCGCGACCTTCCCCGAGGGACAGGGCAACGACTTCGCCGGATGGGTGGTCAGCACAGGCGAGGGCGTGACCGGTTTCGCCGCGGGCGATGAGGTCATCGGGTTCGCTCCCCGCGCGGCGCAGGCCGACTACGTGGCCCTGGACGCCGATGCCGTAGCACTCAAACCGTTGGGTGTCTCCTGGGAGGAGGCGGCGCCGCTGCCGGCGGTCGGGGTGACGGCCTGGGCGGCGGTCGACGCCGTGCAGCCCCGGCCGGGGGAGACCGTGGTGGTGTCGGCCGCGGCGGGCGGCGTCGGCGTCCTGGCCGCGCAGCTCGTGCGGCTGCGCGGCGCCACCGTCGTCGGTACCGCCGGGGGGCACAACTTCGACTTCCTCCGCTCCCTGGGGATCGTCCCTGTCTCGCACGGCCCTGGCCTGGCCGAGGAGATCAGGAAGGCGGCACCCGAGGGCGTGGACGCCTACATCGACACCTTCGGCGGGGGCAACGTCGACATCGCCATCGCGCTCGGTGTCCCGGCACACCGGATCAACACCGTCGCCGACCCCCTGGCGGTCCGCCGCTACGGCGTGCACGGCCGGGCCCAGGAGGACGCGTTCTCCCCTGTGCTGGTCGCCGAGCTGGCCGACCTGGTCGCCCGCGGCCGGCTGGCCGTGCCGATCAGCACGGTGTATCCGCTGGAACGGGTCGGCGAGGCCTATATCGAGCTGGCTCGGCGTCACACCCGAGGCAAGATCGTGCTTAGCCTCGTTCCCGAGGCCGACCGCGAGCGGGAGCGCCGGGCCCTGTTCGGTGACAGGTCCAGCAACCCGACGTAGGGCGCGACAACCGCAGCCGGCGCGGGAAGGACCCTGGCCTCCCGGTCGGCGACCCGCGTCCGCATGGATCGGCGCACTTCGATCCGACAGTGCGCCGACCAGCTCGACCAGGCCGTGGTCAGCCGATAGAGCAGTGTGCGCATTCGACCACGTTGCGGCGTTTGTAGACGGCTGGGGCGAAGATCGGCGGGCGCCCGCCGCGCGAGCCGCGGCGGGCCCGTCCAGTCCGCTAGTCGGCGCGTTCGGGGATGGTGGCCCCGATTGGATCTTGGCGGTCAGGCCCCCGGTGACCGCCCGAGTGTTCTGCACGTGGGTTCGGTCCACCGCCCGGCCGAGCCGCTGTGAGGACCGCTGGCGAGAAGGCGTACGCGTCATCGATGTGGCGGCCTTCCCGACTTTTTGGATCACTCAACCATTCGTGGCGGGATCACCGCCCTCAAGGAGTCGGCATGAACATCACAGTGATCGGACGCGGGCGGGTCGGCGGCGGCCTGGCGCGCCTCTGGGAGAAGGCCGGCCACCAGGTCCGCACCCTCGGCCGGGACGGCGGCGACGCCTCGGACGCCGACGTCGTCGTGGTGGCGGTGCCCGGAGACACCATCGCCGAGGCGCTGCGGAGGGTGGCCGGGCTCAACGGGCAGGTGACCATCGACGCGACCAACCTCTACACCGAACGCGACAGCGCCTTCCCCTCCCTTGCCCACCAGGTGAAATCCGTCATCGGCGGCCCTACCGCGAAGTCCTTCTCCACCGTCTTCGCCGCCGCCTATGACCAGATCACCGCGCAGCGGGTGACACCGAGCAACCTCTACGCCGCCGAGCCCGCCGCCAGGGACGTCACCGCCCGGCTCATCCGCGACACCGGCTTCGACCCGGTCTACGTCGGCGACCTCGACCCGGGCGCGCGACTGCTGGAGGACAGTTCCGGCCTCACTCGCGCGCTGGCCGGGCAGATCGGCCCCTTCTTCTACCGCTATGCCGTCCCCGGAGAGTTGTAGCCGCGGAAGGCGGGCCGGGGCCATCAGTCCGTGACGCGGCTGGTCGCCTGGTAGCGCCAGGCGTCGTACTCCGGGTGCTTCGCGCTCCAGCCCGCGATGAAGGGGCACACGGGCAAGAACCTGGCGTCCGAGTCCTTGACCATCTCCAACGCGGCCCTGGCCAGCGCAGATCCCACACCGCGTCCTTCGTACGGGGCTCGACCTCGGTGTGCACGAAGGCGATGAGGCGCTGGGCCGGGATGTACCCGACGATCCCGGCGAGCTGCCCGCCCACATACGCCTCAAGGCGGTTGCCGTCAGCTTCACGCACGGTGACGTCTGTCTTGTCGTTGGGCGTCGTTTCTCCTTCGGGACGGATCGGTCTGTTCCTGGCCGGGACGGCGCCTCCGCCCAGCTTTTCGTGCCGGAAGTCGCCGTCGCATCGGCGATGACCGCCGATGCGACGGCCGCCTGTGTCAGCGCCCCGCGCCCCCGCGGCTTCAGGGGCGGTCTCGCCCGTCGAGCTTGGCGAGCAACCCGCGTAGCAGCTCGCCCTCCTCGTCCGTCAGCGGCAGTGCGCGGGTGATCTCGTCCGGGATCTCGGCGGCCCGTTCGCGCAGCGCGGCCCCCTGGGGAGTGAGCTCGACCTCCACGCTGCGCTCGTCGTCGGTCCGGCGGCGACGCACGATGTGCCCGGCCGCCTCCAGGCGTTTGAGCAGCGGCGTCAGGGTGCCATGGTCGAGATGGAGCGCCGCCGCGATCTCCTTGATCGTCACAGGGCCGCGCTCCCACAGCACCAGCATCACCATGTACTGCGGTTGGGTCAGCCCCACCTTCTCCAGCAGGGGCCGGTACACCGCCGCCACCGACCGCGACGCGGTCGCCAGCGAGAAGCAGATCTGGTCGTCGAGCCGCATGATCCCAAACTATCATGCGTCAAATTATCTTGTGCACCATATTCTTGTGTACTGTGGCTGTCATGAGCGCATACATGGTCATCAGCGTCACCCCTCAGGACGAGGACAAGTTCCGCGAGTACGAGGCCGCCACCCTGAGCGTCGTTGGACGCTACGGGGGCGTCCCCATCGCTCGCGACGTCGAGCCACTGGTCCTGGAGACCGACGCCAAGCCCGCCCTGGCCGTCATCCTGCGCTTCGACAGCAAGCAAGCGGTCGAGGCGTTCTACCATTCCGACGACTACGCCCCGCTGAAGGAGTTCCGGCACACGTTCGCCGAGGCCCACGCCCTGGTCATCGAAGGCCCGTGATGCCTGACACGGTCAACGGCCACCAGGCGCGGGAGCGCGCTTCCCCGCTCCCGTGCCCCGGGCTCGCCGCCGCACCCGGCGGCGAGCCCGGGCCATGCCAGGGCGGGAGAGCCGCCCCCTGATCGAGGCGTCCACCGACGTCGTCTCCGTCAGTCGGTGAGGTGGCGCCACTTGGTCATGCGGTGGCGCAGGTCGAGGGTGGCGGCGTTGGCGGAGAAGGTGCCGTCGCCGCGGTGGTGGAACTCGCCTGCGCCACGGCGGGGCGGGTCGATCCAGGCGCGTTCGGCGCGCAGGATCCACAGATGGTGGTCGGCGGCCAGGCGGTCGTCGGCGACGGTGCATTCGATGTTGGCGAAGCACTCGCCCACCAGCGGTGCGGCGACCTCGGCGGCGGGGACGGGGGTGAAGCCGAACCTCTCCCACTTGTCGACGTCACGACCGGAGCAGTTGCCGACGTCGACGACCCGTTCGGCGAGATCGACCGACGGTATCGCCAGGACGCACTCGCCGGTGGCCTCCAGGGCGGCGTGGCTGTGGTCCCACGGGCCGACGATCAGCGCGATGAGACCGCCGTGGGCGACGGGCATGTTGAACCCGTTGGTCATCAGGTTGGCGCGGCGGCCGTCGTGGGTGGACACCAAGAGGACGGGTCCGGGCTCGATGAGGCGGTGGACGTCGGCCAGCGGGTAGGCGGTCCTGGTCGAGGCGGCGGGCATGGCGGATCCTTCCCTGTCGGGGCGGCCGGGCCGGGGGCGACCGGTGCGCGGTCGCCCCGGCCGGGCTGCTAGATGGCCTGCGCGGTGGGCAGGACGGTGATCTCGGTGAGGTTGACGTGGCGAGGGGACGCGGCGATGAACGCGACGGTCTCGGCGAGGTCGGCGGCCTCCAGCGGGGCGATGTCGTGGAGCAGCCCCTCCATCAGCGCGCTCGCGTCGGGGTCGGTGACGTGGCTGGGCAGCTCGGTGTCGACCATGCCGGGCTCGATCGAGGCCACGCGGACCCCGCGGGGGCCGAGTTCGACGCGCATCAGCCGGGTGAGGTGACTGATGTAGGCCTTGGTGCCCGAATAGATCGAGAACTTCTCCAGGATGCGGGTGGCGGCGATGGAGGAGGTGTTGATCAGGTCGGCCGGGCGGCCGGCGTCGGCCGCGGCGGTGAGCTGCGGCAGGAACGCGGCGATGACGTTCATGACCCCGGTGACGTTGAGGTCGATCTGCTGCTGCCAGTCCTCGACCCGCAGCTCTTCGATCGCCGAGATCAGCTGCACCCCGGCGTTGTTCAGGACGAGGTCGGCGGGGCCGAGCCGGTCGGCGATCCGGGCCGCGGCGTCGGCGACCGCCGCGCGCTGGGTGACGTCGACGGCGACCGCCAGGGCGGTGCCGCCACCTGCCTCGATGGCGGCGACGAGGTCGTCGAGCCTGTCCTTGCGGCGGGCCAGGACGGCGACGGAGGCGCCGAGTTCGGCCAGGCGCAGGGCGGTGGCGGCGCCGATGCCGCTGGAGGCGCCGGATACGACGGCGACGCGGCCTGTCAGCGGGGTGCCGGCGAGCAGAGCGGACATGATGATCCCTTCGCGATGGGTGCGGTTGTGCGGGCCGGTCAGGCGTCGTCGTGGGCGGTCGCGGCGGACTTGGCCCGCCAGGGAGCCAGGTCCTCCTGGATCCGCGCGACCACGACCTGGAGCCGGTCGATGGTGTCGGGGCCGAGGTACAGGTGGGAGGGCAGCTTGTCCTGGGACACGACCTCGTGGATCAGAGCGGCGCCCTTGACCGGGTCACCGAGCTGGGTGTGGTTGGCCTCCCCGGCCCAGTCGAGGGTCACGTGGGCGGGGGTGCCGTCGTAGTCGGGGATCCGCGAGCCTGCCGTGCTCAGGGAGCTGGAGTCCAGGAAGTCGGTGCGCAGCACTCCCGGCTCGACGACCATGGCCCGGATGCCGAAGGGCGCGAGTTCGGCCGCGAGCGCCTCGGTGAGCCCGGCCACGGCGAACTTGGAGGCGCTGTAGAGACCGACGCCCGGCTCGCCCTCGAATCCCGACCGCGACCCGATGTTGACGATCGTGCCCGAACCCTGGCGCCGCATGACGGGCAGGACCGCGCGGGTCACGTCGATCAGGCCGAAGACGTTGAGGTCGAACAGGGACCGCGCCTCGGCGTCGCTGATCTCCTCCACCGCCCCGAGCAGACCGCGGCCGGCGTTGTTGACCAGCACGTCGATCCGGCCGAACCGGTCGACGGCGGCCTGGACGGCGACGGGCACGTCCTGGCCGCGGGTGACGTCCAGGGCGACGGCGAGCACGTCGTCGGACTCGGCCAGGTCGTCGGGGATCCGATCGGGGTTGCGGACGGCGACGGTGACCTGGTCGCCGTGCCGCAGGGCGGTCCGGGCGATGTCCGCGCCCAGTCCGCGGGAGGCCCCGGTGATGAACCAAACAGCCATGATCAATCCTTCTTCTGCACGTTTCACCTGTTCAAGCGGGGTTCCCGCCTGCTGACGGATTCGAGTCTGGGCGAGGTGAAGCGGCCGATGAAGGTCGCGCGTTTCCTGGGAGTGACCTTCCTAGGAAGAGGGGCGGAAGCGCTGGACGACGACGGGGCCGGCAGAGCGCACGCTCTGCCGGCCCCGTCGCCGTCGGAGGTGGTCAGCCGGCGGTGACCCCTTGGGCTCGGGGGGCGCCGGCCCGTCCGGCCAGGCGCTGGAAGGCGATGGCGGTCGGGCTGGCGGGCTCGGCCTGGTAGACGACGAGTTGCTGGTGCGGCGCGCCGTTGACGGTGAGGGCCGAGAACTGGATGTGCAGGTCGCCCACGCGCCGGTGCCGCAGGAGCTTGCCCTCCTGGGACTTGGACTTCACGTCGTGGCGGCCCCACAGATCGGCGAACTCGGGGCTCTGGGCGGACAGGTCGGCGACCACCTCGGCGATCCGCGCATTGTCCGGATCATGGCCATAGGCGGCGCGCAGCTCCGCCACGCAGGAGTGCGCGGCGCGCTCCCACTCCTGGTAGAACTCCCGGCCCGCCGGATCACAGAACACCATGCGCGCCAGGTTGTCGGCGGGCGAGAACGCCTCGTGCAGGGCGTCGGCCATCGCGTTGCCCGCCAGGATGTCCAGAGCCGGTCCCAGCGCGAAGGCCGGAGAGTGCGCGAATCCGTCCATCAGCTGCACCAGCTGAGGGCTGACCTGCTCTTGGACGTGTCGCCTGAAGCGCAGCTCCCGCGGCTGGGCCAGGCGGCGCAGGTGATCGGCGGCTTCCCCGTCCAGCAGCAGCGCCCGCGCCACCGCCTCGATCACCTGGGGCGACGGGCTGGACTCGCGCCCCTGCTCCAGACGGACGTAGTAGTCGCTGCTCATCCCCGCCAGCAGTGCGACCTCCTCCCGTCGCAGCCCCTTCACCCGGCGGCGCCCATACTCCGGCAGGCCGACGTCCTGCGGCTTCAAACCCTCACGACGCGCTCTGAGGAACTCGCCCAACGGCGTACTACTGCTCATACTCCCAGTATGGGTTATAGACGACCGATTTAGACATTTCGGACCTTTGGGGTAATCCAGGGTGTGATACACCCCCTTTCAGCCCCACGGCGGCGGCTTGCGCCGCTCTAGCCTCGAAGGCGTGGACAGCGATGACTCTTCCCTCGGAGCCTTCCTGCGCCGACGTCGGAACCTGCTGCGGCCCGACCCGCGGCCGGAAGAGCGGCGGCGGGTACCCGGCGCGCGCCGTGACGAGATCGCACGGGCGGCGGGCATCAGCACCGGCTACTACGCCCGGCTGGAGCAGGACCGCGCCACGCGGCCGTCCTGGCAGACCGTCGCGGCGCTGGCCCGGGCCTTGCGCCTGGACGACGAGGCCACCGCGCAGCTGTACCGGCTGGCCCGGCCGGCCGGCCGCCGGAGCCGTCCCGCGCGCCGGGAGCGGATCTCGCCGGAGGTGCGGCGGCTCATGGACGGCTGGAGCGCCGTGGCCGCGATGGTCATCGACACCGCCCAGGACGTGCTGGCCCGCAACGCGCCGGCCTCCGTCCTGCACGGGCGCTTCACCCGCGACGACAACCTCCTGCGCATGGTCTTCCTCGACCCGGCTGCGGCCGAGCACTTCGGCGACTGGAACCGGGTGGCCGCCGACGTGGTGGCCGACCTGCGCCGGGCGGTGCGCGAAACCCCCGACGATCCCCGGCTGACCTCCCTGGTGGGCGAGCTGTCGATCCACAGTGCGCCGTTCCGCCGCCTGTGGGCCGCCCGCGAGGGCGCCCTGGTCGCCCGCCGCCATCTCCACCTGTTCCATCCCGAGGTCGGCGAGCTCCGCCTCACCGTCGAGGTCTTCCCCATCGCTCGGGCGCCCGGCCAGCGGCTCGTCACCTACCAGGCAGAGCCCGGTTCCCCCTCCGCCGAGGCCCTGGTCCTCCTCGGCACGCTCACCTCCCAGAGCGCCACTGCGGCCGGGGCCGGGGAGCGTTCCTAGGTGCCGCACTCCCAGGAAACCCGCGGCCTTCTTACCTCGGCCCGCTCGTCGCAGACTCGTCACCACCGGCGAGAACAGCCCGCCGGAACTACCTGCGAAAAGAGCATCTCCATGGACCCCAGCGCCGCCCGCACCCAGATCCTCGACCGGTTGCGCCGCCAGGCCGCCGACCCCGGCCGCCGTGTTCTGATCACCGGCGCCGCCGTCGTGACGATGGACCCCGAACTCGGCATCCTGCCCAAGGCGGACCTGCTCGTCCAGGGCGAGACCATCGCCGCCATCGCCCCCGACCTGGCCGCGCAGGGCGCGGCTGACGGCGCCGTGGTCATCGACGCGCGCGGCTTCATCCTCGCCCCCGGTTTCGTCGACACCCACCGGCACGCCTGGGAGGCCCAGCTGCGCCGGATCATGCCCGACGTCGACGACCTCGGCGCATACGTCACCTCCACCCTGGCCGGCATCGCCCCCGCCTACACCCCGCACGACGTGTACGTCGGCACCCGCCTGGCGGCGCTCACCGCCCTGGACAGCGGGATCACCACCCTGCTCGACTTCTCCCACAACTCGCGCACCCGCGCGCACTCCGACCGCGCGATCCAGGCCCTCATCGACACCGGCATCCGCGGCGTGCACGCCTCCATGCGCCCGCACTTCGGCGACTGGGACGGCCAGTGGCCCGGCGACCTCGCCCGGCTCAAGGACACGTACTTCTCCACCGACGACCGGCTCCTCACTCTGCGCATGGCCGCCCTGGCCACCGACGAGATCGCCGGCCCCGACCTCGCCTACGGGACCGTCCTGGCCCGCACCGCCCGGGAGTTGGGCATCGGCGTCAGCGTCGACGCCGTCTTCGGCCGTGCCTCCTCCGCGGCCGTCCTGGAGTGGGAGAAGGCAGGGCTGCTCGGCCCCGACGTCTCCCTCATCCATTGCACCGGCCTGACCACCGACGCGTGGCGGGCCATGGGCGCCACCGGCGCCAACGTAGCGCTCGCCCCCACCTCCGACGCCCAGATCGGCCTGGAGACGGCGATCCCCGCGATCGACGAGGCCCTGGCGGCGGGCATCCGGCCCGGCCTCAGCATCGACGTCGAAGTCGCGCTCGCCAGCGACATGTTCACCCAGATGCGCGCCCTGCTCGCCATCCAGCGGATGCGCGCCGTCAACGCCGCCTACGGCACCGAAGCCCAGCCCCAGCGCGTCGGCGTCGCCGACGTCCTGGATTTCGCCACCGCCTCGGGCGCCCGCAGCATCGGTCTCGGCGACACCACCGGATCCCTCACCCCCGGCAAGCAGGCCGACCTCCTGCTCGTCGGCGCCGAAGACCTCAACACCATGCCGCTCAACGACCCGATCGGCACCCTCGTCCTGGGCGCCGACCCCCGCAACATCGACGCCGTCTTCGTCGCCGGACACCCCCGCAAATGGGCCGGCACCGTCCTGGACGTCGACGTGGCCGCCCTCGGCGACGACGTCCGCGCCTCACGCGACAAGGTCCTGCGCGCCGCCGGCCGCGCCTGACCCGGCCCACCGCGAGAAGAGAGCCGCCATGCTTCGCGCCGCCGTGATCGCGACCGGCCTGCTCACGGTCCTCGCCACCGGTGCCTGCCAGCGCCCTGGCCCCACCGCCATGAACACCACCACCACGACCACCGCCCCGGAGGCTTCCGTGACCGCTGAGACCATCACCACCGGACCGCACCCGCACGTCGGCATGTGGGTCACCGCCGACGGCCGCATCCGCCAGGAACTCCTGCCCACCGGCCGCTACGAGGAGAGCCGCGACGGCCGTGAACGCGCCTACACCGGCCGCTACACCGTCACCGGCGACCACATCGACTACTACGACGACCTCGGCTTCACCGCCACCGGCGACGTCCGCGGCGGCGTGCTCTACCACGAACACCTCGTTCTCTACCGCGAGCGCTGACCTCTTGTCCCGGAAACCCCGCCAGCGTGCCGCACGTGAACGCCGCCGTTCCCGCAACGCCTACCCGAAAGAGAGAACCTCGACCCCGCAGCCCGGCCCCCTGCCCTCACCCGCGATCTCCCTGAAGGACGTCACTCGCACCTACGGGCACGGCGACGCCGCCGTCCACGCCCTGAACGGGGTGAGCATCGACTTCGGCCCCGGCACGTGGACCGCCGTCATGGGCCCGTCCGGATCGGGCAAGTCCACCCTGCTGCACTGCGCCGCAGGCCTGGAACGCGTCGACTCCGGCCGCGTCCTGGTGGACGGGACCGACATCACCCACGCGAGCGACGCGGACCTCACCGCGCTGCGCCGCGGCCGCATCGGCTTCGTGTTCCAGAGCTACAACCTCCTCGGGTCCCTGACCGCCGAGGAGAACGTCGCACTACCGCTGAAGCTGGCCCGCGCGCCCTGGACGCCCGCCGACGTGCGGCGCGCCCTGGACGAGGTGGGCCTGTCCGGCAGGACGGGGCATCGCCCCCGCCAGCTTTCCGGAGGCCAGCAGCAGCGCGTGGCCATCGCCCGCGCCATCGTCACCCGGCCCAGCGTGCTGTTCGCCGACGAGCCGACCGGCGCCCTGGACTCCACCTCCGCCGCGGGCGTCCTCGATCTGCTGCGCGACCTCGCCGACCGAGGCCAGACCATCGTCATGGTCACCCACGACCCGGCCGCCGCCGCCCACGCCGACGCCACCGTCTTCCTGCGCGACGGCGCGTTCACGGGACGCGCCGATGGCGCGGACGCCCGCGCCATCGCCGACCGGCTTCTCACCTTGGAGGCGTCGCCATGTGGAGCCTGAGCCGATCGACCCTCAAGGACCGCCCGGCGCTGTTCGCCGGAGCACTGATCGCCACCTGCCTGGGTGCGGCGCTCGTCCAGTCCTCGCTGCTGCTCCTGCTGGCCGCCGCAGGACTGTCCCCGCCCGCCGACCTCACCGCCTTCCAGGGCATGGAGTTCGACGAGCGACGGATCGCGGCGGTCACCGTCGTGTCCGTGACCCTCGCCTGCACCGCCTTCCTCGCCGTCTTCGTCATCGACTTTCGCGTTCACCGTCGCACAACGCCGCCGCGATCTCGCCCTGCTCCGCCTCAACGGAGCCTCCACGGGCCAAGTGCGCAACCTCCTGCTCGGCGAAGCCGCGGTCCTCGGAGGCCTCGGCGCACTCGGCGGCGTTCCCCTGGGACTCCTCACCGCGCAGGTCCAGGCCTGGATGCTGCACGACGCGCACCTCGTCCCCGCCGGCTTCGCCGCGCCCTGGCGGCACTGGATCCTCGCCGTGTCCGCCGCCACCGGCATGCTCCTGGCCATCCTGGGCGTCCTCGCCGCCTCCCGCCGTGCGGTTCGCGTAAGGCCGCTCGAAGCACTCGGCGCTGACGCGCCGTCACTCCGCTCCCTCGGCCGCCTTCGCCGGACCGCGGGCGGCGGCTTCGGCCTGGCCGCCCTCCTGCTCACGGTTCTGGCACCCCTCGGCGGGCCCGCGGGTGGACAGGCCATGGCCATGTGCGTCTCGGTGTGCGCGGTGCTCTCCTTCGCCTGCTTCGCGCCACGTCTCGTCCCCGCGCTGGCGCGACTGCTGCCCGTGCGGCGGAACTCCGCGGTCGCCCACCTGGTCAAGAGCGAACTCCGCGACGACGCCTGGCGCAGTGCCTCGACTGCGGCCCCGGTCATCGTGCTCATCGGACTGGTCCTCGGCCAGTCCATCCTTCGCCGAATCCGAGCCTGCGTGCCGCGGTCGCGTGAGCCTGGTACGACCGGCCTCTCGCCGTGCAAGTGGAACTACTCGCTGCCCCGGATCCGCAGGTCCGTGCAGCCGCCACCGAGCGCAGGAATCCGGGCGTCCCGCCCGAGTGGAGGGAGCGTTGCCTTGCCGACCCTGCAGTGCGCATTAACGTGGCGCGCTATGTCCCACTCACATCGGAGCAGTTTGCGCAGCTCATGCGGCACGAGGAAGCGGAACTCCATCAGGCTGTCGCCGGTAACCCTCATCTATCGGCAGAGATGGTTGCCCAGCTCCTGGGCATCGACGACCCACTCGTGCGGGTCGCGGCTGCGCAGAGTCGGCATGTGGACGCCGAAACCCGGGACCGACTCCATGCGCTCGTAGAAGCCGAACGCGCGCAGGGAAGCATCGAGGCGGAAGTGGCTCTGAGCTGGAGCTTCGCCGAACCGGACTGGCTGCGCGAAGCGCCTCTCGATGAGCGGATGACCTACCTGGACTGCCGCTACACAACATTTCGGCGCGTACTGGCCACCTGCCACGACCTGCCTGAAGAGGCATGGCCTCGACTGGACAACGACCCGGAACTCGTAGTCCGCCGTGCTGCCGCCCGGCGGCCGGGCACACCACCAGAGGTCCTGGAAAGACTGGTCCGCGCCCACGGCGAGGTAGCGCACATCCGACCGCTACTCGTCGACCACGCCCACTTCCCTCGCGACGTGCTGCGCACGTTCGTCGACGAGCCAAGCCCGGACGTGCGCTACCTCGCCCTGCAAGACCCGGAACTGCCCCTGCCATACCTTCAGCAGCTCGCCGCCGCTGCCGAGCCCTTCCTGGGGCCGCCGCGCACCAGCTCATCTACGGCCAGCTCAACACCACGCTGAACGCCGCCAGATACATCCTTTGACCGAGCCCAGCGGTCAGGGCCGCGTCCCCCGCTTCTGCTGCTACGGGGTGAGCCGGTGGCCGTGGCGCACGCGCTGAACCGTGGGTCCGCTTCGTGCGCGCGCCCCTGCTGGACATCGAGATCCCGGTCGGCTGAAGCCGCCGGGGCCGGCCCCCGCGCTCCGTCCTCGTCAGCCGTTCGCTTCGGAGGGCCGCTCGTCCAGTGCGGGCGGCGCCGAGCGGTAGGTGGGCGGGGTCGCCGACAGCCCGATCGGGTTGCGCGTCAGGCGCGCCGCCGTCCCGTCCGGCCGGGGGACCTCGACGATCGGATCCAGCCCGAGCGACTCGGCGAGCGCGAACGCCCCGGCGATGTCGTTGACCCGACCGGCGGGGACCCCGGCCGCCGACAGGGCGGGGACCCAGTCGGCCGCGGGCTTGGCGGCCAGGGCGTCCACCAGGAGGCGGCGCAGTTCGCCCCGGTTGGCGACCCGGGCCTCGTTGACGGCGAAGCGCGCGTCCTCGGCCAGTTCGGGACGGCCGACGACGCGGGTGAGCGCGCCGAACTGGCGGTCGTTCCCGACGGCCAGGACGAGGTCGCCGTCGCCGGTGGGCAGCGGCTCGTACGGCGCGATGCTCGGGTGGGCGTTGCCCATCCGGCCGCCGACCCGTCCCGCCAGGGTGTACGCCGAGCCCTGGTTGGCGAGGGCGGCCAGCAGGCACGAGAGCAGGTCGATCTCGACCCGCTGCCCCTCGCCGGTGCGCTCGCGGTGCCGCAGCGCCGCGAGGATGCCCACGCTCGCGAAGAGCCCGCTGATGACGTCCACCAGGGCGACGCCGACCTTCTGCGGCTCGCCGTCCGGCTCCCCGGTGATGCTCATGAGGCCGCCGAGCGCCTGGATCAGCAGGTCGTAGCCGGGCAGCGCGGCCCCGGCGCCCGACCCGAAGCCGGTGATCGAGCAGTAGACGAGGCCGGGGGAGGCGGCGCTGAGCTCGGCGTGGCCGAGGCCGAGGCGGTCCATGACCCCGGGGCGGAAGTTCTCCACGACGACGTCGGCGGCCGCGGCGAGTTCGCGGGCGCGGGCGGCGCCGTCCACGGTGCGCAGGTCGAGGACGACGCTGTCCTTGTTGCGGTTCGCGGCCTGGAAGTAGGTCGCCAGGCCGCCGGCGTAGGGCGGGCCCCACGCGCGGGTGTCGTCGCCGCCGTCCGGGCGCTCGATCTTGGTCACCGCGGCGCCCAGGTCGGCGAGGACCATCGTCGCCAGCGGTCCGGCGAGCACACGGGAGAAGTCGACGATGCGGAGACCGTCCAGGGCTTGAGTCATAGGGGGCTCTTTGTCGGCTCGGGGCGGGTATGCGATTATCGAGTCTAGATTTTCGAAGATATATCCGCAAGGAGAGGTGACCGCCATGACGAGCACGCGGGATCACGCCGAGCTGCGCCCCGAGGACTTCCTGGACCTCGATGGGCTCCTGTCGGACGAGGAGCGCGACATCCGCGACACCGTCCGGTCGTTCGTGACCGACCGGATCGTCCCGCACGCCGGCGACTGGTTCGAGCGGGCCACGATCCCCCGGGAGCTTCCCCGGGAGCTGGGCGGGCTGGGCGTCCTCGGCATGCACCTGGAGGGGTACGGCTGCGCGGGGACCAGCGCGACCGCCTACGGCCTGGCCTGCATGGAGCTGGAGGCCGGGGACAGCGGGGTGCGCAGCATGGTCTCGGTGCAGGGCTCGCTCGCGATGTTCGCGATCTGGCGCTGGGGCTCGGAGGAGCAGAAGCGGCGCTGGCTGCCCGGCATGGCCGCCGGGGAGACGATCGGCTGCTTCGGGCTGACCGAGCCGGACGCGGGCTCCGACCCGGGCGCGATGCGGACCCGGGCCCGCCGGGACGGCGACGACTGGATCCTCGACGGCCGCAAGATGTGGATCACCAACGGGACGATCGCGGACGTGGCCGTGGTGTGGGCCCGCACCGACGAGGGCGTTCGCGGCTTCGTCGTCCCGGCCGGCACGCCGGGCTTCACCGCGCCGGAGATCCACAAGAAGCTGTCGCTGCGCGCGTCGGTGACCTCCGAGCTGGTGCTGGACGGCGTCCGGCTCCCGGCCGACGCGGTCCTGCCCGAGGTGTCGTCGCTGCGCGGCCCGCTGTCCTGCCTGAACGAGGCCCGCTACGGGATCGTCTGGGGCGCCGCCGGCGCCGCCCGCGCCTGCTTCGAGGCCGCGCTGAGCTACGCCAAGGAGCGCATCGCGTTCGGAAGGCCGATCGCGGGGACCCAGATCCAGCAGCAGAAGCTCGCGCACATGGCGCTGGAGGTCAATCGCTCCACCCTCCTGGCGCTGCACCTCGGCCGGCTGAAGGACGCGGGCCGGCTGCGTCCCGAGCAGATCAGCATGGGCAAGCTCGGCAACGTCAACGCCGCGCTGGACGTCGCCCGCACCGCGCGGCAGATGCTCGGCGCCAATGGGATCTCGCTGGAGTATCCGGTCATCCGCCACATGAACAACCTCGAATCCGTCGTCACGTACGAGGGCACCGCGGACGTCCACGCGCTGGTGATCGGCGGCGCGCTGACGGGCGTCCAGGCGTTCCGCTGACGCGGCCGGGGCACGGCTATGCTCGGGCCGGTGAACGATACCCGCGCCGACGCTCCCGCCTCGGTTCCCACGGCCCAGCAGCACGCCGTCGGCGCCCTGCGCCGTCTCATCGTGTCGGGCGAGCTGCGCCCCGGGCAGCGGGTCAACCAGGAGGACATCGCCGCGCGGGTCGGGCTGAGCGTCGCGCCGGTGCGGGAGGCGCTGCGCGTCCTGGCGCAGGAGGGGCAGCTCACCTACCGTCCCCGGCGCGGCTACTTCGTCACCGAGCTCCAGTACGAGGACCTCAGCGAGATCTATGAGCTGCGTCGGATCCTGGAGGAGCGCGCGGCCCGGCACGCCCTGCCGATGCTGGACGACTCCGCGCTGCGGCGCATCGACGAGGCCGCCCGCACCTGCGCGGAGGCCGCCGCGGCCGGGGACGTCGCCGCCGAGCTGGCCGCCAACCGCGTGTTCCACTTCGCGGTCATGGAGACGCCGGGTCAGCCGCACGTCCTGCGGCTGATCCGGCTGCTGTGGGACTCCACCGAGGTGTACCGGGCCATGTACTACAACCTGCCCGAGGAGCGCGCGGCGTCGGTGGACGCCCACGACCGGATCATCGAGGCGATCCGTGACCGGGACGCCGACCGGCTCGTCCGCGAACTCGACGACCACCGGGAACGGGCCCTGGACGTGCTGCGCGCCGTCCTCGACCCGGGACGGGCCTGACGCGCCGGGTGCCCGCCCGCGGCACCGTGGTCACGGCATCGCGGGCGGGCGCCTCGTGCCCGCGGTGTCCGTCACCCCGACCAGGCGCGGGCTTCGCGCTGCGGCTGGGCCGGGTCGAAGTCGTTGAAGGCAGGGACGAGCGAGTAGTCGGTCAGAGCCCGGACGGTCACGGCGCCGGGCTTGCCCTTGATGACTCCGTACTCGACGTAGGTGTCGAGGGTCTTCTGCAGGTCCTCGTCCTTCTGCAGGCCGTACTCGCCCGCGGAGCCCGGTCCGGCCGAGATCTGCAGCCGTTTCGCGAGGATCCTCGTCGCGGTGGCGAGGTCGGCCTCCTTCCCGCCCGCCAGCTTGGACGCCGGGAAGTGCTCCCAGTGCATCTTGATGGCGGCGCGCGGGTTTTCCTGCGAGAAGATCATGCCCTTGAAGAACGCCCGGAACAGGCCGCCGATCGCCTCCGGGCGCTTCTGGACGTCGCGCTTCCGGCAGACCAGGGCCGAGGTCCCGGTCAGGTCGTCCGTCCGCGACTCGATCTCGACCAGTTCCTCGCCGAGCAGCTCCCCGACGATCAGGTTGGAGCTGTCGTAGCCGGAGTAGGCGTCGATGTCGCCGCGCTGGAGCGCCTGGGCGGCCTGCGCCCCGTAGCCGACGGCGAGGATGTCGTCCGCGCGGACGGGACGGGGCAGCGACCTGGTCGCCCCGGTCACCAGCATCTCGTTGACGCCGCCGCGCACGTTCACCCCGACGGTCTTGCCGGCCAGGTCCGCCGCCGTCCGGAGCCCGGACGCGGCCGGGGCGACCGTGCGGAAGATGTTGCCGTTGACGGTGCCGACGATGACCAGGCCGGGGTCCTGGCCGATGGCGGTGACGGCGTTGGCGGTCGAGCCGTACGTGCAGGTGGCGCGCTCGTTGGCGACGGCCTGGATGGCCGCGACCGCGTTCTTCACCGGCTGCATCTCCACCTTCAGGCCCTCGTCCGCGAAGTACCCCATGGTCTCCGGGACCGTGGCGTACGAGGCGGTGGCCGCGCTCAGCGTCTGGTCGGCGACGGCGAAGGTGAGTTCGGTCCGTCCGTCGCCGGCGCCGCACGCGGTGGCCGCCGTGAGCGTCACGGCCGTGGTCAGGAGCGCGCACGCTTTTCTCATGGCGGGTCGTCCTCTTCTCGTCGGGGTCACGCGCGGTACCTGGCCAGGAGCCGGTTGAGCACCGCCATGGTCAGCCAGATGGCGACCCCGAAGAAGCCCATGACGATCAGCAGCGCGTAGGTCGCGGCGATCGACCCGTTCTGGGTGGCCGCCTGGATGGCGAAGCCCAGGCCCTCCCGCGCCGAGACGAACTCGGCCACGATCGCGCCGATCAGCGCGAGGACGGCGGCGGTGTTCAGCGCGGGGAGGATGTAGGAGACCGCGTGCGGGATCCGCAGCTTGAACAGGATCTGCCAGCGGCCCGCCCGTACCGACCGGAACAGGTTGTACTGGTCCTCGCCGACACTGGCCAGCCCCACCATCGCGTTGACCAGCAGCGGGAAGAAGGCGAGCAGCGCCGCCAGGAACGCCTTGGGCGCCAGGCCGTACCCGAAGCCCGCGATGACCATCGGGGCGATGGCCACCTTGGGGAAGGTCTGGATCACCACCAGGTAGGGGTAGACGGCCTTGTGGACGGCTTCGGAGAAGGTGAAGGCGACCGCGAGCACGAACGCCAGCACCGCGGCGCACGCCAGCCCGACCACCGTCTCGAAGGCCGTGGCGTAGACGTTCGGCCACAGAGCGCCGGAGGCGACCATGTCGCCCAGCGAAGCGAACACCTCCTGGGGCGGCGCGATGAGCAGCGGCGACACCCATTCGTGTTCCGCCGCCAGGTACCACAGCAGCAGGGTGCCGGCCAGGATCGCGACGCCGAGGACGCCGGCCTGGACGTTGACGTTGCCGAGCGGCCGCGCCCGGCCGGGCACGGGCCGCACGGGCCGCGTCCCGGTCGGCGCGGCGGGGGCGGTGGGGGTCTGCGGTGCGGTCACTGGCTCTTCACCTGCTCGAGAGAGGCCCGGACGCGCTGCGTGGCCTCGAAGAACTCCGCGGTCCCGCGCGCCTCGCGCCGTCGTGGTCGGGGGAGGTCGATGTCGATCACCTCGTGGATGCCGCCGGGCCTGGCCCGCATGACGACGATCCGGTCGGACAGGTAGACCGCCTCGCTGATGCTGTGCGTGACGAACAGGACGGTCTTGGGCTCGTCGTGCCAGACCCGCAGCAGCTCGTCGTTGAGGTCCTCGCGCGTGAACTCGTCCAGCGCGCCGAACGGCTCGTCCATCAGGAGAAGCCGCGGGCCGTCGATGAGGGAGCGGGCGATCGCGGCGCGCTGCTCCATGCCTCCCGACAGCTCGCGCGGGAGACTGCCGGCGAAGTCCGTCAGCCGCATCGTGGCCAGCAACTCGTCGGCCCGGCGGCCGGCGGCCGTCCGCTCCCCGCCGCGCAGTTCCACCGGGAGCAGGATGTTCTGCCGGATCGTCCGCCAGGACAGCAGCGTCGGCTTCTGGAAGGCGACGCTCACCCCCGGAGGGGGCTCGGTCACCGTGCGCCCGTCGATCTCGACGCTGCCGCCGGTGGCCGCCAGCAGACCGGCGATGATCTTCAGCAGGGTGCTCTTGCCGCAGCCGCTGGGGCCGATGAGGGAGACGAACTCGCCCGGCCGGACGTCCAGCGTGGTCGGGGAGAGCGCGTCGACGGCGGTGCGTCCCCGCCGGTACGTCATGGCGGCGTCGCGGACGGCGACGGCCGCCCCGGTCCGGGGCTCGGCGCCCGTTTCGGCGATGCCCATCTCACTGCCCTCCGCTCGCGAGCGCGAGTTCGCCGACGCCGGAACCGGCGGGTTCCGGCACGCCGAGCACCTCGTCGTAGAACCGCAGCCAGTTGCCGCCCATGAGGCCCCTGACCTCGTCGGCGGAGAACCCGCGCGCCCGCAGCGCCTCGTCCAGGACGGGGAAGTCGCCGGGGCCGCGGAACCACGAGGGCGGTCCGCTGCTCGCCGCGCCGGTGGCTAGGCCCGCTCCCTCCTGGGGGCGCCGGCTCCAGCGGCCGCTGCGCATCCAGGCCCGGTACTCGTCGGTGCCGCCGACGTTCGCGTCGGTACCGATGCCGACGTGCGCGGCGCCCGCGATGTCGACCGTCCGCGCGACCATCTCCGACCACGCCTCGGGCGTGTCGATGAAGCCGCGGGTCAGGTTGTGGTAGGTCGTCACGCCGATGACGCCGCCGCGCTCGGCCAGGGCCTCCAGCACCTCGCGGGGCTTGTTGCGGGGGTGCTCGGTGATGTCGGAGCAGTTGGCGTGGGTGATCGCGACCGGACGTCCGGAGGCGTGGATCGCGTCCAGGGTGGTGCGGTTGCCCACGTGGGACAGGTCGACGACCATCCCCACGCGGTTCATCCGCTCGACGACCTCGTGCCCGAACCGCGTGAGGCCGGAGTCGACCGGCTCGTAGCAGCTACCGCCGATGTCGTTCTGGATGTTGTAGGTGAGCTGGACGACGCGGACGCCGATCTCGGCGAAGAAGTCGACGTAGGATAGCCGTCCCTGGAGCATCGAGGAGTTCTGGAACCCCAGGATCAGGGCGGTGCGTCCCTCGGCCGCCAGCCGCCGGACGTCCCCGGCGGTGCGGGCGATCCCGACGAGGTCGGCGTTGTCCTCGGCGAAGTACCGCCAGGAGGCGATCGCGTCCAGCGACTCCGTCGCGTCCTCCCAGAAACCGCAGGTCGTGGTGACCGCGTCGATGCGCGCCCGGCGCAGGGTCACCAACTGGTCGCGGGTCATCCGCGAGCAGTTGAGTCCATCGATGTACACGGCGTCTCCTTTACGGGGAGGGAGAGGGTCAGAGGATTCCGGACGGAGGCGGCGCC
This sequence comes from Actinomadura viridis, assembly GCF_015751755.1. Classification (GTDB taxonomy): domain Bacteria; phylum Actinomycetota; class Actinomycetes; order Streptosporangiales; family Streptosporangiaceae; genus Spirillospora; species Spirillospora viridis. Next base: position 4,912,779 of record NZ_JADOUA010000001.1, on the reverse strand, counting down.
ATCCCGGTGTGCAGCCGGGACAGGTCGGTGTCGATGCTGAGCGCCTCGTTGGAGGCGTAGTAGAGGGGCCACCAGACCTCGGCGGGCACCTCGATGCCGGTGCCGATCAGCGACGGCGGCGCCGGCGGCGCGGCGGGCAGTACCTCGACCCGGGCGTCCGTGCCCTCGACGGCCACGCTCAAGCCGAGGCCGAGCGCCGCGGCCCACAGCGAACCGGCTTCGAGCAGGTCGGCGTCGGCCAGGCCGTGCACCGTCACCGGGTCGCCGGGCCCGTCCGCGAACGCGCCCGCCAGCACGGGGGCGCCCACCAGCAGGGCGCTCCGCCCGCCCGCGTCGATGCGGCGGGGGCCGGTTCGTCGCGGCGGCGCCCAGGCGGGACGGTCCGCGCCGCCCGGGAACGTTCCAGCGAGCCGGGCCAGCGCGTCCCGGCCGAACCGGTCCACGCAGTCCACCACGAAGTCGCGGGCGGCGGGGCAGGCCCCGGCCGGGACGCCGGCCACCATCAGCAGCCGCTCGCAGACCAGCCGGATCTCGCGCCGGTGGACGGTGAGCGTCCCGGCCATCGACTCGGGCGGGGTGATGGCGCTGATGTCGGGCCGCAGGTCCAGCCCGTGCGTGTCGTGGTCGAGGTCGAGTCTCATCCGTGCGTCCTTTCCTCGGCGATCAGCTCGCCGGAGGCGTTGCGCGCCATCTCCAGCAGCCGTCGGGTCATCTCCGCCACGACCGTCTCGTCCACCCGGACCGCCGGGGCGATGACGCTCAACGCGCCCATGCAGTGCCCGCGGACCATCAGCGGGACGGCCACCGCGGTGATGTCGCTGCCCAGCCAGTCGCTGCGCACCAGCGCGAAGCCGCGGTCGGCGACCTCCGCGTAGACCTCCGCCGGAGCGAGCTCGACGCCGCCGGCGCGCAGCCGGTCGCGCTCGCGCTCCGAGAGGTGCGCGACGATCGCCTTGCCTGAGGCGGAGGTGGTGATGGAGATGCTCGTCTGGAACTTCTGCCGCTGGTAGATGCCGACCGGCTCGGCGCGTTCCACGATGAACAGGCCGCCCTGGTCCAGCACGGCGAACGACACCGCCTCGCCCAGGTCGGCCGCGAGCTGGCGCATCCGCGGCTGGAGGATCTCGGCGATGTCGGCCTGGGCGGAGCGCATCCGGGCCAGGACCGACACGTGGTGGCTCAGGTGGTAGCGGCCCGCGTCGTCCTGGACGAACCAGCCCGCCTCCTTCGCGGTGTGCAGGTACTGGTGCATCGCTCCCCGGCTCCACCCGAACCGGTCGGCCAGCTCGGCGACGCTGACGGGGCCGGTGGAGAAGCCGACCGCGTCGACGATCTCCAGCATCTTGCGCGCGGTGGTGAGCACCTTCGTCCCGGTCACCGGCGGCCTCCGGCCCACCAGAAGCGCTCGCCGGCCCCGCCCAGCGCCTCCCGGGTGGGCGCGTTCTCCAAGATCAGGCCGCGCAGCGTGCGCCGCTGGACGTCCAGGGTCTTCTCCAGGCCGAAGCAGAACGCGTTGAGGACGTGGATCAGGTACGCGGGGACCAGCTCGTCGTCCCGGTAGTCGACCCGGGCCAGCGCGTACGGGCTGTCGGCGAGGTTCTGCACGAGGGCGGTCGCGCGCAGGGCGGAGGGATGTTCGAGCAGCAGGTCGCCGACGTTCCGCCCGTCGTCCGCCCCGTCCAGGAGGGCGAGCAGCGCGCCGACCTCCTCCACCGGGTTGATCGCGAGGTCGTAGGTGTCCTCGGGGATCTCCCGCCTGTGACCGGAGCGGGGCTCCTCCGACGCACGCGACTTGTACCAGACGCGGTTGCGGAGATCGTCGCGGTTGCGGGGGTAGTCCGCCGTCCAGGGCACCGTGGCGTGGACCGTGTCCCGCAGCCGCGCCACCGGCCAGGTGGGATCCGGCCTCATCGACTCGTCCACGACCAGCTCGCCGAGCCGCGGCTCCCAGGCGCCGCGGTCGAGTTCCAGCGCGGTGGAGCGGAACAGCTCGACCGCCTCGGGCCCGGTACCCGCCGAGCAGGCCGACTCGACGGCGCCGAGCGCGAGCCCCGTGCCCTCGGCGCGGGCGCGGGCGCGCCGCGCCCGCAGCTCCCGCCGCAGGTGCCGCAGCTCCTGGGCGACCAGGGGGCCGCTCGGGAACAGCCGGTACGGGGTCGAGTCCGCCTCCTTCGCCTCGATGACGCGGCCGAGGAGATCGTCGAACAGGTCGAGTTCGGGCGCGTCCGCCGGCCAGGTCAGGCTCAGGACGCGCGCCGTGCTCTCCTCGTACAGCCCGATCCACCGGGACACCAGGCGCGGGCGGTTCATGAAGAACAGCACCAGGCCCAGGGCGGAGCCGTTGCCGACGGCGACGCGCCGCTTCAGCTCCGGCGACAGGCGGGCCGCGCCGGCGTTCCGCAGCCGGGCCAGCGACTCGACGAGGTCGAACGAGATCTCCCGCATCATGTAGGCCGAGAGCATCTGCGCGTGGTACGGCAGCGCCAGCGGATGGTCCGGGCCGTACGCGCTGAAGTCGACGGTGCCGAACGTGCCGTTGCCGTCCAGGCCGGTGTTGCGGAGCAGGTAGCCGGCCTCCAGCAGCCGCTCCTCGTCGGGGTCTTCGCCCGCCGCGAGGGCCTGCTGGACCTCGTCGAACGCCCGCAGGCTGCGGTTGGCGCGGAACCAGACCAGCGTCCGGTCGGCCGCGCGGCCCGCGTACAGTTTGGGCATCTCGCGGCGGGTCTGCTCGATGCGCTCCTCGTCGGGCTCCCCCTCCATCAGCGCGCCGAGCACGTCCCAGCTCGACCCGATGATCCGCGGGGTCCGGTTGACCATGCGGGGCTCGGTGGAGAACGCGACCGCCGAGAGCACGTGCCCGCCGGCGTTGATCCGGTAGACGAGCGTCCCGTTCCCCTCGGGGGTCAGGTCCGCGCGCAGCAGGTCGATCTCCCAGTGCTCGCGGGTCATCCGGTCCATCAGGGTCCGGGTCGCGCTGAGCGGATTGGCCGGAAGCGCGGCCAGCCGCCGCGGATGCATGACCGCCGCCGGGGGGCGGGGCGCCGCGTGTCCCGGGGCGGGGGGCACCGCACGTTGCGTCGCCTCGAACGACATTTACCCTCGATCCATTTATATTGGACAATGTCCTATATTGAGTAGCGGAACCGTAGGCAGTCCCTCCGCCGCACGTCAAGGGTTGATTTCGCGGCGCTCGGCGATTCGGCCGCGGTCCACGCGCGGGATTCCCCCCGAGCGGGGCGGCCTCTCGGGTATCGCGGCCCCGGCGACAAAAGCGCGCCGGCGCGCGGTCAACATACGGGGTGTCTTTTCAGGACGGCGGAATTCGCCGTTCCGTACGGTCGCGCCGGCCGTGGGCCCCGCCTAGGTTCGGCACATGACCAGCCAGGACAGTGCCCTCCCGGAGGCCGTGGCCGCCCGCCTGCCGCAGGAACGCCGCGTCGTCACCGACATTCCCGGACCGAACTCGCGGGCGCTCCAGGAGCGCCGCAAGGCCGCCGTCCCGCCGGGCGTCGGCAGCGTCCTGCCCGTCCAGGTGACCGACGCCGACGGCGGCGTGGTCGTGGACGCCGACGGCAACTCGTTCATCGACTTCGGTTCGGGCATCGCCGTGACCAACGTCGGCAACGCCAACCCGCGCGTGGTCGAGCGGGTGAAGGCGCAGGTCGAGCGGTTCACCCACACGTGCTTCATGGTCGCCCCTTACGAGGGGTACATCGCGGTGTGCGAGAACCTCAACCGGATCACGCCCGGCGACCACGAGAAGCGCTCGATGCTGGTCAGCAGCGGCGCCGAGGCCGTGGAGAACGCCGTCAAGATCGCCCGGTACGCGACCGGGCGGCAGGCCGTGGTGGTGCTCGACCACGGCTACCACGGCCGGACGCTGCTCACGATGACGCTCACCGCGAAGAACATGCCGTACAAGCATGGGTTCGGGCCCTACGCGCCCGAGGTGTACCGGATGCCGCTCGCCTACCCTTACCGCTGGCCGTCCGGGCCCGAGAACTGCGGCCCGGAGGCGGCGGCGCAGGTCATCGACCAGATCACCAAGCAGATCGGCCCGGAGAACCTCGCCGCCGTCCTGGCCGAGCCGATCCAGGGCGAGGGCGGGTTCATCGAGCCCGCGCCGGGCTTCCTGCCCGCACTCGCCGAGTTCTGCCGGACGAGCGGCGCCCTGTTCATCGCCGACGAGATCCAGACCGGTTTCGCCCGCACCGGTGACCTGTTCGCGTGCGAGCACGAGGGGATCGTCCCCGACCTGATCACCACCGCGAAGGGCATCGCGGGCGGGCTGCCGCTCGCCGCCGTCACCGGCCGCGCCGAGATCATGGACGCGGTGCACGGCGGCGGCCTCGGCGGAACCTACGGCGGCAACCCCCTCGCCTGCGAGGCGGCCCTCGCCGTCCTGGAGGAGATCGAGCGCTACGACCTCGCCCGCCGCGCCCGCCGCATCGGGGACATCATGCTGCCCCGGCTGCGCGCCCTGGCCGAGCGGTTCCCCGCGATCGGGGACGTCCGCGGGCGCGGCGCGATGATCGCGATCGAGCTGGTACGGCCGGGGACCAAGGAGCCCGACCCCGAGCTCACCGCCGAGATCGCCCGCCGCTGCCACGCGCGCGGCCTGCTCGCCCTGACCGCCGGGACGTACGGGAACGTCCTGCGTTTCCTGCCGCCGCTCGTCATTCCCGAGCACCTGCTGAACGAGGGACTGGACGTCATCGAGGAGGCGTTCGCGGCCTGACTCAGGCGTGCACGCGCGGTCGCCGTCCGACCGGGCGGTACGACGCTCTCCATGGAGGCCGGCGAAGCGGTCGAGGCCGTCCAGATACGACTTTCCACCTCCGGCGCGTACGGCGCCCGGCCGGCCGTTCGATCAGGCGCCCCCACGGTCGGCGATCGAGCGTAGGTAGCGTTCGCCCAGGACCGCGAGATGGTCGATGAGACCGGGCGGTCCGGTGACCTCGAAGTCGAGTCCGAGCATGCCGATGTACACCGCGATGGTCTCAAGGCTGTCGGCTCCCGTCACGAGCACGCACTGCTCGTCGCTGACCGACTCGACCACGCCGACGGTGGCGTTGATGCGCGACAGCACCTCCTGCGCGGAGGCGAACACGGTGATGCGGGCGTGCACCTTCCAGCCCGTCGAGGCGACGTCACGCAGGACGAAGCTCGTGTAGTCGAGCCCGGGCAGCGGGACCGGGGTGAACACGCGGCGGGTGGGCATGCGCGGGGTGATCCAGTCGACCCGGAACGTCGCCCAGGCGCCGTCCTGCGGATCGCGGCCGACCAGGTACCAGCGGCGCGCCCAGCTGACGAGCCGGTAGGGCTCCACGAGCTTGTGCCCGGACGTCGCCGCCGTGCCCGAAGGCAGCTCGCCCGCCTGCGCGTCGGACCCGGTGGTGTAGTCGAAGCGGAACCATTCACGGTCGCGGACGGCCGTCGCGATCTGCGCCAGGACCGCCGGGTCGATCTCGGGGTCCTCCACGTTGGAACCGGTGTTGTGCGGCCCCTGCGAGGTGGACTGGTGGATCGCCGCCACCTGGCGGCGCAGCCGGTGCGGCAGCACCTGCTCCAGTTTGGCCAGGGCACGGGCACTGCTGTCCTGGATGCCGCTGATGCCGGTTCCGGCGCGCAGCCCGATCGCGATGGCGACGGCCTCCTCGTCGTCCAGCAGCAGCGGCGGCAGCTTCGTGCCGACGCCGAGCGTGTAGGAACCGGTCGCGCCGCGCGTGGCGTCCACCGGATAGCCGAGCTCGCGCAGCCGCGCGATGTCGTTGCGGATCGTGCGTCCGCTCACGCCGAGGCGTTCGGCCAGTTCGGAGCCCGGCCAGGACGGCCGCGACTGCAGCAGCGAGAGCAGGGCGAGCAGCCTCGCCGAAGTTTCCAGCATGGTCTGCATGATGCCGCACCAATAGGAATCAAGTCTTCCTATATGGGTCCTACCGTAAGGGCATGACGACGACGAAGTCCGCTTCCACCGAGATCCGCCCCTTCCGCGTGGAGATCGCCCAGACCGAGCTCGACGACCTCGCCCGGCGACTGGCCAACACCCGGCTGCCCCGCCCCGCCGCGGTCGACGACTGGGACCTCGGCACGCCGAACGGCTACCTGCGCGAGACCGTCGACCACTGGCGCCACGACTTCGACTGGCGGGAGCAGGAGGCGCGGATGAACGAGTTCCCGCACCACCTCACCGACATCGACGGCCAGAACGTCCACTTCATCCACGTGCCCTCCGCCGAGCCGGACGCCACGCCCCTGCTGCTCATCCACACCTACCCCGGCTCGTTCGTGGACTTCCTCGACATGATCGGCCCGCTCACCGACCCCGTCGCGCACGGCGGACGGGCCGAGGAAGCGTTCTCGGTGGTCGTCCCCTCGATCCCCGGCTTCGGCTTCAGCACCCCGCTGTCCGGCGGGGACTGGACGATGGCGCGGGTCGCCCGCACCTTCGACGCCCTCATGCGCCGGCTCGGCTACGAGACCTACGGCTCGCACGGCAGCGACGCCGGCGCCATGATCTCCAGGGAGCTCGGCCTGCTCAAGCCGCCCGGCTACCTCGGCATGCACGTGCTGCAGTTGTTCTCCTTCCCTTCGGGCGACCCGGCCGAGTTCGACGGCTTCGGGCCCAAGGAGTACGCGGCGCTGGAGCACATGCAGTGGTTCCAGTCGGTCGGCGGCTACAACGCGATCAACGCCTCCCGGCCGCAGACCGTCGCGGTCGGCATCGCGGACTCGCCGGTCGGCCAGCTGGCCTGGAGCGAGCTGTTCAACTCCTTCGGCAACGGCACGAGCCTCGTGACCCGCGACCAGATCCTCACCCAGGTCACGCTGTACTGGCTCACCAACACCCAGGCCACCGCGGGCCGCTACCACTACGCCGAGGCGCACTCCGGCGCCGAACCGGCCATCAACACCGCGCCGACCGGCGTCGCGGTCTTCGCCGACGACTTCCAGACCATCCGTTCCCTCGCCGAACGCGACAACACCACCATCGTGCACTGGAGCGAGTTCCCCACCGGCGGCCACTTCGCCTCCCTCGAGGTCCCCGACGCGGTGACCGCCGACCTGCGCACCTTCTTCGCAGCGCTGCGCAAGGGCTGAACCTCCGGCTGCGGCGGGAGCGGGCCGGGCACGGCCCGCTCCCGCCGCAGCCGGGACAGGGGCCAGTCGCGGACTTCCGCAAAGCCTCGGCCGGCTGTACGGCATCGGTGACGACGAAGGTCTCGGGGCCCGCCCATCCAGGGATGCATCGGCGGAACGGCTAAGCCAAGTGCGCCGTCTGAGAGTTCTTGTCATCATGGCGTGTTCGGTATTGGTCTCGCCGCCGGTGAACCACCGGAAGGGCGCTGCTGCTAACCCGTGGCCGGTATCGGCTAGGGACGGAGAACTGAAAGGAACCGCGGTCAGGATGCCTTGCGCCGCGGACGGTATCGGTCGTTCCCCGGCTTACGGGAGCGGAATGAAGCGATACCGGAATCTCCGGGGGACGCCCCTGTCCGGGGGTCGGCATGGGTGACCGCCGGCGCTTCCGCGTCTACCACTCCGCCGACCTGGTCCGCGACTACTTCGAGGACCAGTTGGAGCCGGCGCGACCGGTGATCCCCGACGAGTGGGCGGATGCGCTCGTCCAACGCGATTCGTCGACCCTGGCGAGTTCCGCGCACGGCTGACGGCGACCCGCTTGAGCAACCCGCAGGTGGATCACATCTACGCCCTCACCGCGGCGCGGATCCAGTTCATCCCCCATCAGTTCAAGCCACTGTTGCGGTTCCTGCGTGCAGATCGTCCACGGCTGCTCATCGCCGACGACGTCGGTGTGGGGAAGACCATCGAGGCCGGTCTTGTGCTGAAGGAACTGTCCGCCCGCCAGCGGCTGGATCGGGTGCTGGTGATGTGCCCCAAGGCGCTCACAAGCAAGTGGCGTGCCGAGATGCGCCGTTTCGATGAGAACTTCCGTGTGCTGTCCTCGGAGACGTTGCGCTACTGCCTTGATGAGGTTCACGACGGCGGCGAGTGGCCGGCGGAGTACGGGCGGGCGATCGTCCACTACGAGCTCTTCCGGATGGATTCGTATCTGCATGGTGCCAAGGTGCGTGGAAGGCGACGTTTCGGGCTCGTGGAGCTTTCGCCGCAGTTCGATCTGGTCATCGCCGATGAGGCGCACCACCTGCGGACTCCAGGGAGCAACTCGCATGGGCTGATCCAGCACTTGTGCCAGACGAGCGAAGCCGTACTGATGTTGTCGGCCACCCCGGTCCAGGTGCATTCCGACAACCTGTTCACGCTGTTGCATCTCCTGCGCCCGGACCTGTTCCCCGACAAGACGACCTTCCAGGAGGTCCTTGCGCCGAACCGGCACTTGACCAGAGCCGTCCGCCTTCTCCGCAACGGTTCGTCCGCTGGTGAAGCGGGGAGCCCCTGGGGGACGCCCGGACCGGCTCGGCGGGGAATGTGTCCTCCGGCCAGGGAGTTCTGCTGGTGATGAGCGACGGGACGGACCTGGAGTGGGCGCGGACGCGCGAGGTACTGGAGGGTGAGCGCGAGCGCACGCTTGCCGCCGTCCGTGCGCTCGACCGCGACCGCGAGGGGATCGTGGAGTCGGCCCGACTGTCGGCCGTGGACGACGAGCACGATCCCGAGGGCGCGACACTCGGGTTCGAACGCGCCCACGTGGAGGCGTTGCTCGCGGCGGCCCGCCGCCGTCTCGACGACCTCGACCGCGCTCTCGAACGGTTGGTTGCGGGGACCTACGGCGTCTGCACATCCTGTGGCGGCCCCGTGGGGGCCGGGCGGCTGGCGGCCCGTCCCGCCGCCGCGCTGTGCATCGCTTGTGCCTAATGGGATCTGCTGGGTCGGGCGCGTAACGGCGTAGCCAGGTGTGCCAGTGTCGTGATCGGCCAACTCCGCTTGAACGAGTGGCAGAGTTCGCGAGGTGATCGGCCGGAAGCTGCGCCGCACGTCACCCGCGCCCAGCGTCCTCCCGATCCTCGTGCAGAAGACAAGCTCGTCGCCCTCCCGGGCCTGCGGGGCCCTCGGCTGTCCGCGTCCGGCTGCTTGAAGTCTTCTAGTCGGTGTCGCGGGCGTGGTCGGCCAGGGCCTGGTTCATTTCGAGTTCGCGTTCCTCGAGGTTCCATTTGCCTGCCTGAGATGCCTGGTTGGTGACCCAATAGACCATGGTGCCGTCGCGCTGGATTCGGCTGTAGCCGGCGAAGGACCAGTCGTTTCCGCCGTTGTGCCAGACGACGCGGCCGTCCTTGGTGTGTAGGACGCCCCAGCCGTATCCGTAGGCGGCCTCGGTACCGGGGATCCGGGCGTGGGGCTGGAACATTTTGGCCTTGGCGGCGGCGCTGAGAATCGTGTCGCCGAGCAGCGCGCGGTGCCATCTGAACATGTCACGGCCGGTGGACAGCATGCCGCCGTTGCCGCGCAGGTTCCAGTGCGGTCCGTCGGAGGCCCAGGGGTGGTCGAACGGACGGCCCTGGCCGGCCCCGTTCTCGTCGTACTCGACGGCCACCTCCGTACGGGAGAACTTCGGCAGCACATAGCCCGTACGGGTCATTCCCGCCGGTGCGAACAAGTGCGTAGCCAGGAATCGCTCGTAGCTGGTCCCTGACACCTTTTCGACGATGGCGGCGAGCACGCTGAATCCCGTGTTCGAGTAGTGGAATTTCGCCCCGGGGCGGGAGAGCGACTTGGATCTCAGTGCCCTGTCCAGCATCTCGTCGCGGGAGACGGGCTCGTAGTCGTCACCGACTCCCTCGGCCAGCCCGGCCATGTGCGTCAGCAGGTGATGCAGGGTGATGCCGCGCTTGTCCGAGGGCACCGGGCCGAGGATCGTGCTGATCCGGTCGGTCGTCCGGAGCTTGCCCATCATCTCCAGCTTCATGATCGCAGCCGCGGTGAACTGCTTGGTGATCGACATGACGTCGTACACGGTGTCGCAGGTGGCCGGGGTCCCGGCCGCCCGGTCCGCCAGGCCGAAGCCCTTGCAGTGCGCGAGCTCGGTGCCACGGGCGGCCACGACCGTACCGCCCGGTCCTTCGGGCAGCGTGCGGTCGAGGTAACGGGCGATCGAACGGTCGACGGGGTCGGCCGTGCTTCGGGCGGCCTTCGGTACGCCCGTGGCGTTGCCGCCGCAGCCCGCCACGGCCAGCGTGGTCGTGAGCGCCAGGGCGAAGGAGAGCGGGTTGATCCGTTGCATGCGACCTCCAGGGCAGTGTCTCGCGGGGGATGCGCCAGAGGCTGGCCGCGGCGGGCCGCGATGATCAAGAGGTCATGCCGTTCGAGCTTGTGCGAGACGGTGTACGGCCTGTTCAGCGTGGGGCATAGTTGATCGATCGACGAGCATCGGGGTGAGATCGTGACCGCACCGCCACCGTCACCGGACGTGGCCACCGACGAGGCCGAGTTCATCGCCGCGCTGCGCCGGCTCAAGGCCTGGTCAGGCCTCAGCTACCGGCAGCTGGAGCGTCGGGCCGCCGAAGCCGGTCGAGTGCTGCCCTACTCGACCGCGTCCACCGCGCTCGGCCGCACGAGCCTGCCCCGGGAGGAGCTGCTGGTCGCCTTCGTCCTGGCGTGCGGGCTGGACGATGAGGAGGCGTCGTCCTGGGTGGCCGTCAGGAAGCGCATCGCGGTCGGCGAACGCATCACCGCGCCCGCGCCGAGGCCGGCCCGGGGGCCGCGGTGGCGGCCCGCGATCGGCTGGGCCGCGGTGGCGCTGAGCCTGGCGCTCGCCGGCGGTACGACGCTCTCCATGGAGGCCGGCGAAGAGGTCGAGGCCGTCCAGGCCACCGTGGAGAGGTGATCCTGGCGGGGCTTCCACCGGGATCGTCATCAGCGGTGTGAGCCCCGGTTCGCGCCATTGAGGGCAGGCGTCCTCCGTTCAGGACGCCCCCTCAGGGCGCCGGTTTCCGGACGGGGGCGTGGCCTGGCGCGGATGTGCATGCGTTCCCCTTGGCGGCCGAACAGGTTGAGGACCTCCGCGGGAGACTCGCCGGTGGAACCGAACCAGTGCGGCAGGCAGCCAGCTCCGCCCGATCCCGCCGTCGGGACGTTCGGGACGTTCGGCGCGTTCGGTGGGGCGGCCGGTGCGCCGGGAACGTCTCGACGGCGTGCGGCGGTGGGGGGGGAAAAGCATGCGGCACCTCGGCCTCGGGGCGGATCACGGGTCCGAGGTGAGTGATATCGCCGAACCGGCAAAAAGTGAACAAGACTCATGTTATTCGCCCGTTGCGGTGATGTCGGAGAAGTAGCCGCGGAGCATGCGGGCGCCGAGGGCGATCACCGCCGGATCGCCGTCCTCGGTGGTCCGGAAGGCGAGCCGGAGCAGGCCGTCGGACGCGTTGATGGCCACGAGGAGGACGCGTTCGTGGTCGGGCAGCGGCGGCAGCCCGGCCTCCCGCGTGCCCAGCTCGTGCAGCCGCGCGGCCATCTCGGCGTCGATCCGGCCGACGAGGTCGGGGTCGACGGGGCCGGTGTCGCGGAAGTCGGTGACGAAGAAGCCGGTCATGGTACGGCGCAGTTCGAGGCTCTCGTCGTAGACCACGACGGCCGCGTCGCCCCATGTCCCCACGGGTTCCCGTGTCAGCCGCTCGTGGAGGCGGGTGAGGAGGATCGACAGGTTGCGCATGGCGAGCTCGTGCACGAGGCCCTGTTTGCCCTCGAAGAACTGGTAGAGCGTGCCGATGGGCACGCCCGCCCGGCGCGCGACGTCCCGGGTGGACAGTGCCTCGTACCCGGTCTCGGCGATCTGCGCGGCGCAGGCGTCGAGCAGCCGCTCGAAGCGTTCGACGCTGCGCTGCTGGGTCGGCCTGCGGCGTACCCCGGGCGGCATGGCGGCTCCCTTGCCCGTCCTGGCGAACATGACGGTTGCTCATGTTTAATGTGATGTCCGCTCATGTTAGGAGAAGGCATGGACCCGCTTCCGGACGGCTGGCTCTGGGGAACGGCCACGGCGGCGTACCAGATCGAGGGCGCGGTCACCGAGGACGGCCGCGGGCCGAGCATCTGGGACGTGTTCACCGCCGAGCCCGGCCGCGTGAAGAACGGCGACACCGGCGACGTGGCCTGCGACCACTACCACCGCTGGCCGGAGGACGTGGCGCTGCTGGCGGACCTCGGCGTCAACGCCTACCGCTTCTCGGTGGCATGGCCCCGCGTCCAGCCGGACGGGCGCGGCCCCGCCAACGCGAGGGGGCTCGACTTCTACGACCGTCTCGTCGACGCCCTGGCCGAGCGTGACATCACCCCCGTCGTCACGCTCTACCACTGGGACCTGCCGCAGGCCCTCCAGGACGCCGGCGGCTGGATGAACCGCGACACCGCCCACCGCCTCGCCGAGTACGCGGCGCTCGTCGCCGCCCGGCTCGGCGACCGGGTCGGCGTCTGGATCACGCTCAACGAGCCGTTCGTCCACATGACCGAGGGATACGGCATCGGTACGCACGCGCCCGGCGAGGCGCTCCTCCTGGACGCGCTCCCGGCCGCCCACCACATGCTGCTCGGTCACGGGCTCACCGTTCCCGTCCTGCGGGAACGCTCCTCCGGGCTGGTCGCGATCACCAACAACCACAGCCCCGTATGGCCGGCGAGCGACACGCCCGCCGACCGTGCCGCCGCGTCCGCCTTCGACGTCCTGCAGAACCGCCTGTTCACGGACCCGATCCTGCTGGGACGCCTGCCCGACCTGAGCGCCTACGGGATCTCGCGGGACGAGCTGCCGTTCGTCCGTGACGGCGACCCCGGCACGATCGCCGCGCCCATCGACCGGCTCGGCGTGAACTACTACAGCCCGACCCGCGTCCGCGCCCCGCACGGCCCGGCCGCGCCCGAACCGCGGCCGGGCGGGTCGGTGCTCAGCGAGGTCGGCGACCGCATCGAGGACGCCGGACTGCCGTTCGAGGACGTCCCGATCGACGGGTACCCGCTCACCGCGTTCGGCTGGCCGGTCGTCCCGGACGGCCTGCACGAGCTGCTGACCGGCCTGCGCGACACCTACCGGGACGCGCTCCCGCCGATCCTCGTCACCGAGAACGGCTGCTCGGCGCCCGACGACGACCCCGGCCGCCGCGACCAGGACCGCATCGACTACCTGGACGGGCACCTGCGCGCGGTGCGGCGCGCGGTCGACGACGGCGTCGACGTCCGCGGCTACTTCGTCTGGTCGCTGCTCGACAACTTCGAGTGGGCCGAGGGTTACGCCCAGCGGTTCGGCCTCGTCCACGTCGACTTCGCCACGCAGGCCCGCACGCCCAAGGCGTCCTACCACTGGTTCCGGGACCACCTCGCCCGGTACCGGTGAACGGACGGGCGGGGCCGGCTAGACGAGGTCGGTGCCGCCGGAGCGCGCCTGCAACGCGCTGAGCTGGATGCGCAGGGCCAGGCGTACTTGCGGGGACGACAGGTCCACCGGCACGACCTCGGCCATCCTCCGCAGCCGGTAGCGCAGCGTGTTGGGGTGGACCCGCAACGCCTGCGCGGTGCCCTTGGGGTCCCCGAAGTGATCCAGCCAGGCGGCGAGCGTCGGCAGGAACGACGTGCCGTGCGTCTCGTCATGCTCCCGGAGCCGGGGGAGGGGGCCGCCGAGCAGGCCGGAGCCGATCCTGGCGGCCTTCCGGGCGCGTTCCACCACGACGGCGTCCCAGGCGTCCTCGATCAGGACCGTTCCGTCCGCGGGGCCGGGGTCGAGCACGCCGGACGCGATGAGCGTGCTCAGCTCGGCGGCCTCGGCCTGGGAACGGGGCAGCTCGGCGGCGGAGCGCGCGGGGCCGCCCGCCGCGGCGTACAGGCCGCGGTCGTGCGAGCGCACCTCGGCCAGCACCTGGCGCAGCCAGGGCAGCGACCCGGCCTCGGCGGCGGTGTGGCGCGGCGAGGGAGGCGGCTCGGTGAGCACGGCGAACAGCGCGCCGTCGAGATCGGCGACCAGCGGCTGGTGCCAGCCGAACCGGTGGTTGATCGCGTCCCACAGGTCGAGCCTGCGGCGCACGTCCCCGGTCTCGTCGCGGGTCCCGAGCGCCACCACCCGCCACGGAGGCGGTACCGGTACCGGGGCGTCGGAGCCCGCCGCGGGAGTGCCGTCCCGCAGCGCGGCGCGCAGCTGGCCGGCCGACAGCCGCCGGGCGACCCCGGCCTCCGCGCGCAGCCGCAGCAGGTGCAGGGCGACGACGGACGCCAGGTCGGCGAGCCGCCGGACGCGGTCCGGCGGGATCGGCGTCCTGGCCACCACCCAGATCGACCCGAGCCACTCGCCGCCCGCGCGTACGGGGACGACCAGGCGCGGCAGCATCGCGTCCGGCCCCGCCGGAACGAGGAAGGGCTCGCTGGACCGCGCCAGCCTCCGGAAGACGCCGCAGGCGCGGAGGTGGGCGATGACCTGGGGCGGTACGCGCCGTCCCACGATCGTCGAGACCCGGGCCGGGTCGGTGGCGTCCTGGGGCCCGGCGTAGGCGAGCACCCGCGACTGCGCGTCCTCCACCGTCACCGGGGCCGCGGCGATCTCGGCGGCGGCGTCGGCCAGCGAGAACAGGTCGTTGTGCACGCCCTGGACGCCGGGCGCCGGACTCGGCGCGGAGGCGCGGTCGATGGCGCCGCGCACCAGCCAGACGACGTGGGCCCAGGAGGTGCCCGGCCGCAGCTCGACGACCGCCGGCCGCAGCCGCGCCGCGGCGGCTGCGACCTCCGGGGCCTCGGCGGCGGGGGCCTTCAGGACGACGCCGCCGGCTCCCGCCGCGTCGGCCTCCTCCAGGAGCGCCACGGCCGACGCCGGGCCGGTCACCCCGACACCCAGGACGAGCTCGCCCGGCCGTCCGGCGGCCTCACCCGGCTCCACCAGGACGACGTCGTTCACCTGCGCGCCGTCGCCCGGCGCGACCACCCGCAGCAGCCCGGGGCCGAGGGAGTCGACGAGGTCGGTCACGCCGATCATCGGAGCGTCCCGGCGGCCCGGTGTGCTGAAGCCCTGCCCATGCCCGCCAGTCTGCCGCACCGGTTGTGCTGTTCGCACGATGCGTCCCGTGCGCATTGGCCGGATCGGATAGAGACTGTGCCGCTGGCCGGCCCCACCATCGAAGGAGACCCCGTCGAAGAGGAGGGACCCATGGCTCCCAACGCCGCCGGCCCGAGTCCCCGCCGTGTCGCCGTCGTGGGCGCCGGCATGGTCGGCCTGTCCACCGCCTGGTTCCTGCAGGAACGCGGTGTCGAGGTCACCGTGTACGACCGGCGCGACGTCGCCGCCGGGGCGTCCTGGGGCAACGCCGGATGGCTGACCCCCGGCCTGGCCACGCCGCTTCCCGAGCCGGCCGTGCTCGCGTACGGCCTGCGCGCGGTGCTCAGCCCGTCGTCGCCGGTCTACGTCCCGCCGAGCGCCAGCCCGCGCCTGCTGAGGTTCCTGGCGGGGTTCGCCCGCAACAGCACGGCGTCCCGCTGGCGGCGCGCGATGGAGTCCCTGGTGCCCATCAACGGGCGGGCGCTGCCGAGCTTCGACGCCCTGACCTCGGGCGGAGTCCGGGCGGAGACCATCGAGGCCGGGTCCTTCCTCGCCGCGTACCGGACCGCCGAGGAACGCCGGGTGCTGCTGGAGGAGATCGAGCACATCCGCGCGGCGGGCCAGCGGCTGGAGTTCGAGGCCCTCACCGGCGACCGGGCGCGCGAGCTGGAGCCCTGCCTGTCCGGCGAGGTCGGGGCGGCGATCCTGCTGCGCGGCCAGCGCTACATCGACCCCGGACGGTTCGTGCACGCCCTGGCCGACTCGGTCCGCGACCGCGGCGGCAAGATCCGGACGGGCGAGGCCGTCGAGGGCCTCCGGGACGAGGCCGGGGGCGTCGCGGTCCGCACCTCCGGGGCCGGATCCGAGCGGTACGACGCGGCGGTGATCGCGAGCGGTGTCTGGCTGGGCGAGCTGGCCGGGAGATTCGGCGTCCGCGCCCTGGTGCAGGCCGGCCGCGGCTACAGCTTCAGCGTTCCGGTGGACCGCGTTCCCGGCGCCCCGGTGTACTTCCCCGCCCAGCGGGTGGCCTGCACGCCCATGGGGGACCGGCTGCGCGTGGCCGGGATGATGGAGTTCCGCAGGCCGGAGGCGCCGCTCGACGGCCGCCGGATCAGGGCGATCGTGGAGGCGGCGCGGCCGCTGCTGCGCGGCGCGGACCTGGACGAGCGCCGGGACGAGTGGGTCGGGTCGCGGCCGTGCACGCGCGACGGCCTGCCCCTGATCGGGGCGACCCGTTCACCGCGGGTCTTCGCCGCGGGCGGGCACGGCATGTGGGGGATCACCCTGGGGCCGGCCACCGGCCGGCTCCTCTCGGAGATGATCGTCACCGGCCGCCGCCCCGCCGAACTGGACCCCTTCGACCCGCTGCGCTGACGACCGGAGCCGGGAGCGGCGGCCGGGAGGCGGCGGTCAGGTGAAGCGCCAGGCGCGGATCGTGCCGCTACTGGTCGCGCTGGCCATGATCCGGCCGTCGGGGGAGAACTCCAGAGCGGTCAGGTCCGCGGTGTCGCCGGTCAGTGTGGCGGTGGGGGCGCCGGTACGGGCGTTCCACAGCCGGATGGTCATGTCGTCCCCGCCGCTGGCGAGCGTGCCGCCGTCCGGGCTGAAGGCCAGGGTGTTGACGGCCTTGGTGTGGCCCCGCAGTGTCCGGATCTTCTGGCCGGTCCGGACGTCCCAGACGTGGACGTCGTTCACGTAATCGGTCGAACCTGCCAGGAGGGTGCCGTCCGGGCTGAACCTCAGAACCTGGGGCCCGTCGGCGGTCATTTCCCTGACGGTACGGCCGGTCGTGGTGTCCCAGACCCGGATGGGTCCCCCCGTCGACCTGCCGCCCGCGAGGAACCTCCCGTCCGGGCTGTAGACCAGGGCGACGCAGGCACCGGTGTCCGGGGTGCAGGTGTGGAGCAGGCGGCGGGCCCGCACGTCCCAGATCTGGGTGGTGCGGCCATGGGCGACGGCGAGCCCGGCGCCGTCAGCGGTCAGCGCGAGCGAGACGGGGTCGCCGGAGATTTCGATGCGGCCGGTCGCCCGGCCGGTGGCGGGATCGGCGATCTGGACGTGGGACGCTTCGCCGTCGGCCATGACCCGTCCGTCCGCGCTCAGCGCCGTGGGGCCGTAGTCGGACTCCGCGGCCTGGGCGATGGCCTGGCCCAGGCCCGTGGACAGGTCCCAGCGCCAGGCGCCTCGGTGGCTGAGCCCGATCAGGGTGCGGGCTCGGCCGGTGAACGCGAAGTGCCGGATGCTCAGCGGGTCGCCGACGAGCATCGACGGGCTGGGCCTGCCGGTGGGGGTGAACGGGCGCGGTTTCGCGGGGGCCTCGTCCGGCAGGGCCAGGAGCACCGCCGGGACCCCGGCCACGGCGGCGGCCGTGGCGGCGGCGGCCCCGGTGATCAGGGCGCGGCGCGGCACCCGGCGCGGGGGCGGGGGCGGCGAGGCGGCGAGGCGGCGGCCGATCTCCTCCACCGCCGGCCGCCCGTCCGGGGCCTTGGCCAGGCAGTGGGCGACGAGGTCGCGCAGGTCGCCTTCCATGCCGTCGAGGCTGGGCGGCCCGGAGACGATCCGGTGCACCATCGCGGGAACGCTGCCCGCCTGGAACGGCGCGCGGCCGGTGGCGGCGTAGGCCAGCACGCAGCCGAGGGCGAAGACGTCGGCGGCGGGGCCGGCGCGGTCGGCGCGGATCTGCTCGGGCGCCATGTAGGCGTAGGTGCCGATGACGGCGCCCGTGGCGGTGAGCGTGGTCGCCCCGGCGGCGCGGGCGATGCCGAAGTCGATGATGCGGGGGCCGTCCGGGGACATGATGACGTTGCCCGGTTTCAGGTCGCGGTGGACGAGCCCGCGGGCGTGGATGGCGGCCAGGCCCTCGGCGAGCGCCGCGCCCAGTCTCCGTACCGCGTCGGGAGTCAGGGGGCCGTCGCGGACGACGAGGTCCCGCAGCGAGGGGCCGGGGACGTACGCGGTCGCCATCCAGGGCTCGGCCGCGTCCGGGTCGGCGTCCACGACCTGCGCCGTGTAGAAGCCGCCGACCTTGCGCGCCGCCTCGACCTCGCGGGCGAACCGGGCGCGGAAGCGGGGGTCGGCGGCGTGCTCGGCGCGGATCAGCTTGATCGCCACCTGGCGCCCGCCCGGCGACGTGCCGAGGAACACCTCGCCCATGCCGCCCTCGCCCAGCCGCCCGTCCAGCCGGTACGGGCCGACCCTGAGGGGGTCCTCAGGCCGGAGCGGCCCCATCTACCGGACCTTCCAGAGCCGGACGGCGTCGTCGTCCCGACCGCCGCCGGCGGCGACGGTCCTGCCGTCCGGGCTGAGCGCCACCGCGTCGAGCAACGTGGTGTGCCCGGTCAGGACGGCGGTGGTCCGGCGGGCGGCGACGTCCCAGAGCCGGACGGTGCGGTCGACGCCGCAGCTGGCCAGCGTGCCGTCCCGGTCGTAGGCGAGCGACCGCACCTCGTCGGTATGACCGGCGAGGGTGGCGGTGGTCCTGCGGGCGGCCACGTCCCACAGCGTGATGTCCTCGCCGCCGCCGCACACGGCGATGGTGGCGCCGTCGGGGCTGAACGCGATCGACATGTTCTCCTCGGTCGGGCCCCGGAGGACGGCGGTCCTGCGGCCGGTCGCCACGTCCCAGATCACCAGGGCGCCGCGGTCGTCGCCGTCGTCGCCGTACCCGTCGTAGGCGGCGGCGAGGGTCCGGCCGTCCGGGCTGAACCGCAGCCCCAGGACCTGGTTGGGGAGCGGGCCGTGCATGTTCCGCGTGAACGAGCCCTCGTCGATGACGGTGGCGCGCCCGCTCTGGAGGTCCCAGAGCCGCACGTCCGGGCTGCCGGTGGCGAGGGTCCGGCCGTCCGGGCTGAACGCGACCGCCCAGAACGAGTACCGTTCGCCGCCGCGGAAGGTGCTGATCCTGCGGCCGGACGCGACGTCCCAGATCGCGGCGTAGGGCTCGGTGTGCGCGGTCGCCAGGAGCCTGCCGTCCGGGCTGAACGCCGTTCCCCGGACCCCGTCGGCCTCCAGGGTCCGCAGCGGGCGGGCGGCCGCCACGTCCCACAGGCGCGTGGCGTCGTCATCGCTCGACCCGGTGGCCAGCAGCCTGCCGTCGGGACTGAACGCGATCGCGTCCACGCCGCTGGTGTGTCCGGTGAGCGTGGCGGCGGGCGCGAGCTGCGCGGCCGGCGCCGGGCCGGGCTCGCGCGGGCGTTCGCGGCGCCGCACGGCGAGGACGGCGCCTCCGCCGGCCGCGGTGGCGGTGACGGCGGCGAGCGCGCCCGCCAGCACGGCGCGGCGAGGCACCCGGCGCGTTCCCGTGCCACCGGGCGCGACACCGGCCGCCGTGGTCGTGACCTTCGTCATGGGAGGCGCCGTGGGCGGGCCCGCGGTGGGAAGGGGGACGGCCGGGCCCGGTGGGGAGCCCGGCCGCGAGGAGCCGAGGTGGGCGATGAGCAGGGGGACGGCCGGTCGCGCGCCCGGGTCCTTGGCCAGGCAGGCGGCGATCGCCCTGGCGAGGTCCATGGGGATCCCGTTGAGGAGCGGCTCCTCGTTGAGAACACGGTGGACGATGGCGGGGACGCTGGACGCGTCGAACGGCCCCCGCCCGGTGGCGGCGAAGGCCAGCACGCAACCCAGCGCGAAGACGTCGGCCGCGGGGCCCGCCTGCTCGCCGCGCACCTGTTCGGGGGCCATGAACGCGTAGGTGCCGACGACCGCGCCGTCGGAGGTCAGCGGCTCGGCGTCGGCGGCGCGGGCGATGCCGAAGTCGATGATGCGGGGGCCGTCCGGGGACATGATGACGTTGCCCGGTTTCAGGTCGCGGTGGACGAGCCCGCAGGCGTGGATGGCGGCGAGGCCCTCGGCGAGCGCCGCGCCCAGCCTCCGTACGGCGTCGGGGGCGAGAGGGCCGTCGCGGGTGACCTGGTCCCGCAGTGACGGGCCCGGGACGTACGCGGTCGCCATCCACGGCGCCCCGGCCTCCGCGTCGGCGTCGATCACCTGCGCGGTGTGGAACCCGCCCACCCTGCGCGCGGCGTCCACCTCCCGCGCGAACCGGGCGCGGAAGCCGGGGTCGGCGGCGTGCTCGGCGCGGATCACCTTGACCGCCACCCGGCGCCCGCCCGGCGAGCCGCCGAGGTACACCCGGCCCATCCCGCCCTCGCCGAGCCGCGCCTCGATCCGGTAGGGGCCGACCTGTGCGGGATCGCCGCGCCGCAGCGGGTCCATGCCGGGCACCTCTCAAGAGAACATTCGTGTCTGCCTTCTCGTGGAGATCATCTTAGGCCCTGAACCTTCGGTGGAGGGTCCTTCCGGACGGGGCGGCGGGGTCAGCCGCCGGAGACGCCGGTGCCGCTGAGCCGCGGGACGGTGCTCTCCCACCGGGCCGGCGAGAGCGCGGCGTTCCGGAACTGCTGGAGCGTGCCGATGATGGTGCGGCCGACGGGCTTGTGGCCCCAGACGCTGATGCCCTGGTGGGTGGTGGGCTCCCAGGTGGATTCGTCGATGGTGATGGGGGCCCAGCCGACCTCCCACTCGAAGCCGGACGGCGTACGGGCGTAGTAGGAGAGCTCCCTGTCGTTGGTGTGCCGGCCGACGCTCAGGGCCATGTCGAAGCCGAGCTCGCAGACGCGCTGGTAGCTCTGGGCCAGGTCGTCGAGACCGGCGACCTGGATGTTGAGGTGCTGGACCCGGGTGCGGACGGGGTCCAGGGGCAGGCCCCGCGTGGCGGCGACGGCGATGGAGTGGTGCCGTTCGTTGACGCGCAGGAACCTGATCTTGAGCTTGACGCCGCTGATGGTCTCGTCGATGCAGTCGGTCAGGCGGGCGTCGAGGACGTGGCCGAAGTAGCCGCGGATCCGCGCCGGCCGGGTCGAGGTCAGGGCGATGTGGCCCATGCCGGACGCACCGGTGACGAACCCGGAGACCTGGGTCCTGAGAGGCCGGGCGGCCTTGATCGGGGTGGTGTGGATCTCCTGGACGAGCCCCTTGGGACCGGGGAAGCGCAGCAGGCGTTCGACCCCGCGCGCCGCCGCCTGCTCGGCGGTGCCCGCCCTGAGCGGCACCCCGGCGGCCCGGACGCGGGCTTCGATCCGCTCGAACGCGGCGTGATCGTCGACGTGCCAGCCGACGGCGACGACGTCTTCGGCGGCGCCGCGCTGGAGCAGGAAGCGGCATTCCTGGTCATCGAGCCGGAACCGCATGCGATCGCGGTCGAGCGGGTCGTGGTGCATGCCGATGGCGTCGGTGCCGAAACGGCGCCAGTCGGAGAAGCGGCGGGTCTCGATGACGAGGTAGCCCAGATGGACCGCGCCGAACACGGACGGGACGCCGGCGGCGCCCGCGCTCATCGCCGGCCTGCCAGGAAGTCGGCGCAGAGGCGGTTGAACAGCTCGGGGCGTTCGAACTGCACCCAGTGCCCGGTGTTGGCCACCAGGTAGAGGTCGCAGTCGGGCATGCGTTCGGCCAGCATCCGCCCGCCGCCGGGCCGGTTGACCTTGTCGGCGGCGCCCCACAGCACCAGGGTGGGCACGGGGAGGCGGGCGAGGCGGGGGTCGCGGGTGAAGTCCATCCTCCACAAGGTGCGCAGCGCGTGGCGGCCCGAGGGCCGGCGCAGCGGCGGCGAGGCGATGACCTCGGGGTCGAGGCTGGCGTGGTAACGCTCCTCGATGGCCGAGCCGGGCACGCCCGCGGCGTTGAAGACCAGGTACTCGCGGACGAAGCGCTCCAGCTTCGCCCGGGAGGGCCCTTCCCCGGTGTAGTAGGCGAGCAGTTCCCGCAGGCCGGGGGTCGGCAGGGAACGGGTGGTGCCGATGCCGCCGGGACCCATGAGCACCATCCTGCGCACCCGGCCGGGAGTGTCGAGCGCCAGGCGCAGGGCGCAGGCACCGCCATAGGAGTTGCCCACCAGGTGGGCCCGGTCGATGCCGAGCCCGTCCAGCACGCCGCGGACGCCGTCCGCCAGATCGCCGAAGGGGTCGTCGGGGTCCACGCCCTTGGTGCTGCGGCCGTACCCGGGCAGGTCGGGAACGATGACCCGGTACCGTTCGGCGAGGGCGGCGATGTTGCGGGCGTAGTTGGACAGGCCGGTGGCGCCGGGGCCGCCGCCGTGCAGCAGCAGCACGGGCGGGCCGTCACCGGTCTCGGCGACGAAGATCGTCTTTCCGGCGGTGTCGACGAAGGTCTCCCGCATTCGCGGCGGCGCGGACGGCGTGCTCTGGGGCGTCATGGTGCTCCTCGGGAATCGGTGGCGGCTGACGGGTGCGGCCTCGGCGCGAAGCCCGGCGGGGGCGGAGGCAGCGGTGCGCCCGGGGGCGCCGCGGCGTAGACGTATCCGTCCGGGCGGAGCGCGACGGTCCCGGCGCGGTGCCGGGCCATCCAGGCCACCAGCACGCGGTCGGCGTCGACCACGGTGTTCTCGGCCGCCGGGGCGCCGGCGGGCCGGAGGGTGACCGAGGGGACGCCCTGGCGGGTCCAGGACGGCTGGGCCGTCACGGTGCCGGCGTGCAGCAGCAGCCAGCGCTGGCCGAGCGCGTCGTCCAGCCGCACGCGCGCACCGTCCGGCCCGGTCACCCAGGGCTGGGGGAGCATGCGGCCGGCCGCGGGGGCGCGCGGACCGGCCAGCAGCCCGGTGGTGTGGCGAGCGGCCGGTATCCAGGCCGTGTCCTGCAGGAACCGGGTGAAGAGCGGCACGCGGCCGAGCGTCCGCAGCGCGGGGTCGCGCACCGAGGTGACCAACGGGCGCCGTTCGGTGATGATCCTTCCCACGAGCACGGCCCGCCGGGTGATCGCGCGCACGTGCGGCCGCCGTTCGGCCTCGTAGGTGTCCAGGATCGTCTCGGGCAGCTCGCCGCGTACGACGGCGGCCAGCTTCCAGCACAGGTTGGCCGCGTCGCGCACCCCTGCCGCCATGCCCTGGCCGATCCAGGGCGGCATGGCGTGGGCGGCGTCGCCGGCGAGGAGGACACGGCCGGCGCGCCAGCGGGCCGCGATGCGGACGTGGTGGCTGTAGACGGTGGCGCGCAGGATCCTGACGCCGTCCTCGGCGATGCCGTGGCGGGCCACCAGCTCGTACACCGCCTCGTCGGTGGTCAGGCGGTCCGCGTCCTCGCCCGGCAGGATCGGGAACTCCCAGCGGTGGTGTCCCAGCGGCGTCGGGCAGTCCACCGCCGGCCGGGCCGGGTCGCAGTGGAAGCGCAGCCGGTCGTGGCCGGGCCAGGGCTTGAGCATCTCGGTGTCGATGACCACCCAGCCGTCCGCGTAGGTGCGTCCCTCGTAGCCGATGTTCAGCTGTGCCCGGACCAGGCTGGAACCGCCGTCGGCCGCGATCACGTACGAGGCCCGCAGGCGCCGGACGGTGTCGTCGCCGACGCCGGCGAGGGTCAGTTCGACACCGTCCTCGTCCTGGCGGACGCGCAGGCACTCGTACCCGAGCAGGACCTCGACATCGGGGTGACGGGCGACCCCCTCACGCAGGACCTCCTCCAGGGCCGGCTGGTAGATGAACATCTGCGGCGGGTGGCCGTGCCCGCGCGAGGGCGTACGCGCGCTGACGAACGGCCGGCCGCGCGCGTCGACGAATTCGATGGGCCGTCCGGCCAGCATGTCCTTCTTGAGCCGATCGGCCAGGCCGATCCGCTGCCAGATCCGCAGGACCTCCTCGTCGGTGGAGATGGCGCGGGCGCGGGAGAAGACCTCGGGCTCGCGCTCGATCACCACGACCCGCAGGCCGGCCGCGCCCAGCAGGTTCGCCGCGGTGACGCCGGTCGGGCCGTACCCCACCACCGCCACGTCGTGGACCGTCTCCTCGCTCACAGGGCATCCTTGCTGTAGTGTCCATTCCAATTGGAGTGAGCGTTACGGTAAGGTCGTGGCGCGGCGGAGGTCAAGCGCTCCGCACGAGCAGGAGGGCGCACCGATGACCAGGGCGACGGAACGCAGGCAGCGCGCGAACGGCGTCGAGTCCCGCCGCCGGATCCTCGCCGCGGCCGTCGAGGTCGCCGGTGAGCGCGGCTACGACGGCACCAGCATCGCGGCGGTCAGCGCCAAGTGCGGGCTGCCGCCCAGCTCGATCTACTGGCATTTCAAGGACAAGGACGACCTCATCGCGTCGGTCATCGAGGACAGCTTCGAGTCCTGGCTGGCGGCGGTGGAACTGCCCGGCGAGGAGGCCGGCACCCCGCTCGAGCGGGTCACCGCGATGGCCGCCGGAGTGGCCAGGTCGCTGGTCGAGGCGCCGGACTTCCTGCGGCTGGGCCTCATGCTCGCGCTGGAGCGGCGCCCGCGGGAGCCGCGGGGGCGGACGGTGTTCCTGCAGGTCCGCGAGATCGCCGGCGGCAGGATCGCCGAAGTCGTCAGGACCCTGGTGCCCGGCCTCGACGAGCGGGCCGTGCGCATGCTCACCAGCTACGCCGTCGCCGGCGCCGACGGGCTGTTCGTGGAGCACGAGATCCGCGGCGGGAACGCCGACCTCGTCGAGATGTTCCGGCTGCACGCGCGGGCGGTCCACGACATGGCCGTCCGCATGGCCGCGGAGAGCGCCGGGCGATGACGCCGGCGGCCCGCTCCGCACCCGCCCGACATTGAGGGGACCGCCCGATGACCACCGCAGACCGCGTCGACGTCCACACGCACGTCCTGCCGCCCTTCTACCGCGACGCGCTCGCCGCCGCCGGGATCGGCCAGGCGGGAGGCCGGGCCCTGCCCGGCTGGAGCGCCGCCGCCGCCATCGAGGCGATGAACCTGCTGGAGACGTCCACCGCCATCGTCTCCGTCTCCACGCCCGGCACGGGCTTCGCCGCCGATCCCGCCGAGGCGGCCTCCCTGGCACGCCGCCTCAACGACTTCTCGGCCGAGCTCGGCGCCGACCACCCCGGGCGCTTCGGGTTCTTCGCCACCCTGCCCATGCCCCACACCCGCGGCTCGGTGGCCGAGGCGAAGCGGGCACTGGACGAACTGGGCGCCGACGGAGTCGTCCTGCTGGCCAACGCCTCCGGCGCCTACCTCGGCGGCGAAGGCCATGACGAACTGTGGAGATGCCTCGACGAGCGCGGCGCGGTGGTCTTCGTCCACCCCGCCGAACTGCCCGCCCCCGCGGTCGAGGGCATCCCCCCGTTCGCCGCCGACTTCCTCCTGGACACCACGCGGGCCGCCTACCTGCTGGTGCGCAACGGTCTCGTGCGGCGTCACCCGCGGATCCGGTTCATCCTCGGCCACGCCGGTGGCTTCGTCCCCTATTCCTCCCATCGCATGGCTCTCACCATCGCGGGCGAGACCGGACGCAGTCCCCTGGACGTGCTGGAGGACTTCCGCGGCTTCTACTTCGACACCGCCCTGTCCTCAAGCCCCGCCGCGCTCCCCACGCTGCTGGCCTTCGCCCGCCCCGGCCATGTGCTCTTCGGCAGCGACTGGCCCTTCGCCCCGAAGGCCGCCGGGCAGTACTTCGCCGGCGGTCTCGACAGCACCCTGGATCCCGCGGCGCTCGCCGCGGTCAACCGCGCCAATGCCGCCGCCCTGTTCCCCCGGCTCGCCTCCGCGCCGGCCGTACGAGCCCCCGAGCCGGTCTCCTCCCGCCTCCGCCACGCGGCGCGGCGGAAGGCCGCCCGGCTCGTGTTCAAGCTCGTCCAGCCTCACTGATCGGTGCAGCGGCACCGTCGTCTCCGCCAGGTCCGCCGCTCCCATCAGGGAGTACCCGTTCAGCCGGCGCCGGCGCGGGCGCGGCCAGGGGTCAGGACCGCGGCCACGGCCGCCGCGACGGCCGCGGAGACGGCCGCGAGGACGAAGCCGTTCGAGAATCCGGAGAGGGTGTCGCCGACGAGGCTGGCCGCGGCCACGCTGGAGACGACGGCGGCCCCGATGGAGGCGCCGAACTCGTGGAACGTGCTCACGATGCCGGACGCGACGCCGGACTCGTGCGGGGCCACCTGGCCGAGGGCGGTCGCCGACGCGACGACGAACAGCGCGCCGGTCCCGGCGCCCGCGATCGCCATGCCGGTCACGACGGTCGCGGGGTGCAGCGACAGGGCGGGCAGGGCCATGCCGGCCGCGGCGGCGATGAGCCCGGCCACCGCGAGCCACCGGGCCCCCGCCCTGGCGATGGCCCGGCCGGTGGCGTCGGCCCCGGCCATCGTCGCCACCGCGACCGGGAGGAACAGCAGCCCGGTCTGGAGGGCGCCGAGATCCCGCGCGTGCTGGAAGTAGAACGTGCCGAGGAAGAACACCGCGATCATCAGGGCCGTCGCCATCAGGATGAGGAACGTCCCGGTCGCCACCGGGCGGCGGACCAGCAGCGCGACGTCCATCATGGGCGACCTGGCGGTCTTCTGCCTCGCCGTGAACGCCGCGTACCCGATCACGGCCGTCAGCACGAGCCACCCGGTCGCGGCGGTGAGCCACCCGTGGTCCCCGGCGCGGATGAGGGCGTAGATCAACGCGGCGGACGAGGCGGTGACCAGGAACGCGCCGAGCGCGTCGAGCCCGGGACGGGGCGTGGCCACGCTCTGGCGCGGCAGCATCCGGGCGAGAGCGGCGATGATGACCAGCCCGATGGGCACGTTGACGTAGAAGACCCATGGCCAGCCCGGACCGGCGGTCAGCAGCCCGCCCAGGAGCACGCCGAGGGCCGCGCCGCCGCCGCCGAGCGCGGACCAGACGCCGAGTGCCTTGTTCCGTTCGGCACCGTCGAACAGGCCCACGACGAGCGACAGCGCGGACGGTGACAGCAGCGCCGCACCGAGCCCCTGCGCGATCCGGCCGCCCAGCAGCACGGCGGCCGAGCCGGCGAAGCCGGTCACGAGCGACGCCAGCGTGAAGACGAGCAGGCCGGCGAGGACCACCCGCCTGGCGCCGATCAGGTCGGCGGCCCGCCCGCCCAGCAGCATGAGGCCGCCGAACGTCAGGGTGTAGGCGCTGACCGTCCATGTCACGGCCTGGCGGCTCAGGCCCAGGTCGGTCTCGATGTGCGGCAGGGCGATGGCCACGACGGTGACGTCGAGGATCAGCATGAGCTGGGCCACGCCCAGGAAGCCCAGGATGCGCCACCGCGCCGGATGGGGCCCGTCCTTCCGCGCCGCGGTGTCGTCGATCTCTTGTGTCATCAGGCTCTCCCGACCTAACTCGTACATCCGAATACGACTTATGGCGGTGAGATTAACATGTACTTCCGCGTACGAGTTAGGGTTGGGGCATGCCTACCTCCGCTGCCGGCCCGCGCCGGCGCGCCGACGCCGAACGCAGCATCGCCCGCATCGTCGCCGCGGCGCGCGAGACCCTGAGCGGCGATCCGTCCGCGAGCGTCGACGACGTCGCCAAGGCCGCCGGAGTGGGCCGGATGACGCTCTACGGCCACTTCCGGACCCGGGCGGAGCTGGTCGAGGCCGCCCTCACCGACGCGCTGCGGGCCGGTGAGGAGGCGCTGTCGGCCGTCGATCTCACCGGGGGCGCGCGGGACGCCCTGGCCCGGTTGCTCGACTCCAGCTGGTCGCTGGTCGCCGAGTCCGCGGCGCTGCTGACGGCGGCCCAGGGGACCCTCCCCGCCGGACGCGTCCGCAAGCTGCACGCCGCCCCCGCCAAACGCGTCGAAGACCTCATCCGCCGTGGCCAGGACGAGGGTGTGTTCCGTACCGACCTGCCGCTCACCTGGCTGGTCAACGTCGTGCACTACGTCCTGCAAGGCGCCGCGGAGGAGAACCGCGCCAAGCGCCTGAAGAGGGAGGACACCGCCCGCGTCGTCACCGCGACCGTGCAGTCGATCCTGGCCGCGCCCTCGGAGGGACCGAACGGAACGAGGTGACGCGGGACGGCGCGGCGGGGGCCGCCGGACGCGGCCCCCGCACCGTCCGTTCAGCGGCTCCCGGCCCCCTCGCGTCCGGCCGAGGACGCCGGCCGGGACCCGGGACGGGATTCGGGACGGGGCTCGGGACGGGGTGACCGCAGGGTCACGGCGGCCAGGACCGCGCCGGCCAGGGCGATCAGGCCGGCGCCGGCGAAGGCGGCGGAGAAGCCGCCGGTGAGGGCGGCCGGGTCTCCCAGCTCGCGGGCACCGCGGGAGGCGGCGACGGCGGTCATCGCGGCGAGACCGAGCGCCGAGCCGACCTGGTAGCCGGTGTTGACGATTCCGGAGGCCAGGCCGCCCTCCTCGGGCCGGGCCGAGGAGATCGCGGTGCCCAGCGAGGGGATGAAGGCCAGTGACATGCCCAGCGCCGCGACCAGGGAGGCGGGCAGGACGTCCACCCAGAAGGTGCCGTCCGGACGGATCAGCGACAGCCAGCCCATGCCCGCCGCCAGGACCGCCAGCCCGGCCACGGTGACCGCCTTGGGGCCGAAGCGGCCGATGGCGCGCGGCGCCAGGACGATCATCCCGATCATGATGAGCGCGGTCATCGGCAGCAGCGCGGCGCCCGAGGGGAAGGCGTTGTAGCCCAGCACCTGCTGCAGGTAGAGGTTCAGGAAGAACCACATCGGGATCCACGCCGCTCCCAGCAGGACCTGGGCCAGGTTGGCCGCGCCCAGCCCCGGCGTACGGAAGATCGACAGCGGCATCAGCGGCCGGCGGCGGGTCGCCTGGAGCGCCAGGAAGACGCCCAGGAGCACCAGGCCCGCCACCAGGACGCCCCAGGTCGCGGCCGAGGCCCAGCCCACCTCGGGGGCGCGCACCACGGCGTACACCAGAGCGCCCAGGCCGAGGGTGACGGTCAGCGCGCCGATCACGTCGATGGAACCGCGTGCGCCACCGCCGCCGGCGGGCATCAGCCGCGGGGCGGCCACCAGCGCGAGGACGGCGATCGGGATGTTGATGTAGAACACCCACGGCCAGGACGCGTACTCGGTGACGACCCCGCCCAGGAAGACCCCGGCGGTGCCTCCGGCGGGGGCGGCCGCGCCGTACAGGGCCAGGGCCTTGGTCAGCTCGCGCGGGTCGGACCCGAACAGCGTCATCAGCAGGGTGAGGGCGGCGGGCGCGATGAGGGCGGCGCCGGCGCCCTGCAGCGCCCGTCCGGCCAGCTCGACCGCCACCGTCCCGGCGGCTCCGGCCACGGCCGAACCGGCGAGCAGGACGATCCACCCGGTACCGAACAGCCTGCGGGCGCCGAACAGGTCCGACAGCCGCCCGCCGAGGAGCAGGAGGCCGCCGAAGGCGACGACGTAGGCGTTGAAGACCCACGAGAGGTTCTCCTGGGAGAACCCCAGGTCCTCCCGCATCCGGGGCAGCGCCACCCCGATGATCGAGGTGTCCATGATCACCATGAACTGCGCCAGCGCGATCAGGGCCAGGGCCCACCACCGGCGCGCGGCCGGGGGTGACGATGAGGCGGACATGATCTCTCCTTTTTACCCTTAGGGGGTGGGGGTATGGTGGGGACGGAACGCTTCGGGAAGGTCGTGCTCGTGCCCCCACAACCTACATACCCCCAAGGGGTATTTCGCGCAGGCGGCTCTGTTATGTGTTCGTGACCTCGATGGTCGCGTTCCCCCCGGGTAGGACCGTACGAAAGGCTTCGGATCATGAGCGGCGGATGGAGAGACCCGGACATGAGCACTGGTGACGACCCCGGGCGGCGGGAGGCGGGCGCCTCCGTCGTGCTGGACGTCGGCGGGATGCTCCGGGCCTCCGAGCAGAACGTGGTGAGTTCCAGGCTGGGGCGGCGCCCCGGCGTCATCGCGATCGAGGTGAACCCGGTCGCGCAGACGGCGACGGTGACCTACGACCCCGCGCGCACCTCGGTGGCGGAGCTGCGCCGCTGGGTGATCGAGTGCGGCTACCACTGCGCGGGGCAGTCGGTGCCGTCCCACATCTGCGACCCCATGGAGGAGCCCGGCCCGCCGGGGCGCCCCCCGCACGAGGTGATGGGGCACGGCGGGCACGAGGGCATGTCGATGGCGGCGATGGTGGCCGACATGCGCAACCGGTTCCTGGTGGCGCTGGCCTTCTCGATCCCGATCCTGATCTGGTCGCCCATCGGCACCGAGGTGCTGCACGTGAACGCGCCCGTCCCGTTCGGGCTGCGCCAGGACGTGTGGGCCCTGCTGCTCAGCCTGCCGGTGATCTTCTACTCGTCCTGGATCTTCTTCGACGGGGCGGTGCGGGCCCTGCGGAACCGGACGCTGGACATGATGGTCCTGGTCGCCGTGGCGGTCGGCTCCGGCTGGCTGTACTCCCTGATCGTCACGCTGACCGGAGGCGGCGAGGTCTTCTACGAGGCCGCCACCGTGCTGGCGGCGTTCGTCCTGCTCGGGCACTGGTTCGAGATGAGGGCCCGCGGCGGCGCCAACGACGCCGTCCGCGCCCTGCTCGACCTCGCGCCGCCCAAGGCGATCGTGCTGCGCGACGGTGCGCCGGTGGAGATCCCCTCCGCCGAGGTGGCCGTCGGTGACCTGCTGCTGGTACGCCCCGGCGCCAAGATCGCCGTTGACGGGACGGTCGAGGAGGGCGAGAGCGAGGTCGACGAGTCGATGGTCACCGGCGAGAGCCTGCCGGTGCACAAGGCCCCCGGCTCCGCGGCGGTCGGGGCGACCATCAACAAGGACGGCACCCTGCGCGTCCGGGCCACCAAGGTCGGCGCCGACACCGCGCTCGCCCAGATCGTCAAGCTCGTCCAGGAGGCCCAGAACTCCAAGGCGCCCGGCCAGCGCCTGGCCGACCGGGCCGCGTTCTGGCTGGTGTTCGTCGCCCTGGTCGGCGGCGCGCTGACCCTGGCGGCCTGGCTGCTGGTCGGCGGCCGGCCGTTCTCGGCCGCGATCCTGTTCGCCATCACCGTGGTCGTGATCACCTGCCCCGACGCCCTCGGCCTGGCCACCCCCACCGCGATCATGGTCGGGACGGGGCTCGGCGCCAGGCGCGGCGTGCTGTTCAAGAACGCGATCGCCCTGGAGACCTCCGCGCACGTCCAGACCGTCGTGATGGACAAGACCGGCACCCTCACCAAGGGGGAGCCCGAGGTCACCGACGTGATCGCCGACGGCGTCGACGAGGGCGAGATGCTGCGCCTGGTGGCCGCGGTGGAACGCGAGTCCGAGCATCCCCTCGCGCAGGCCATCGTCCGCCACGCCGACTCGCGGGGGGTGGGCACGGTCCGTGCCGGGCGCTTCGAGAACGTGCCCGGGCACGGCGCCGTCGCCCAGGTGGACGGGCGGCGCGTCCTGGTGGGCAACCGGCGCCTGATGGAACGTGAGGGGATCGATCTCGGCCCGCTCGCCGCCCGCCGCGACGAGCTGGCCGCCACCGGGCGGACGGCCGTGATCGTCGCGGTCGACGGACGGGCCGCCGGCCTGGTCGCCATGGCCGACGCCCCCCGCGAGACCTCGGCGGCGGCCGTCGCCGCGCTGCACGATCTCGGTGTCGAGGTCGTCATGCTGACCGGTGACAACCGGGCCACCGCCGAGCGGATCGCCGAGCGGCTGGGCATCGACACCGTGATCGCCGAGGTCCTGCCGGGCGACAAGGCCGCCAAGGTCGCCGAGCTCCAGCGGACGGGCCGCAAGGTCGCCATGGTCGGCGACGGCGTCAACGACGCCCCCGCCCTGGCCCGCGCCGACCTGGGCGTGGCCATCGGCGCCGGGACCGACGTGGCCATCGAGACCGCCGACCTGGTGCTCATGCGCTCGGACCCCCTCGACGTGCCCGTGGCCCTGCGCATCGGCCGCGGAACCTTCCGGAAGATGCGCCAGAACCTCGGCTGGGCCATCGGCTACAACGCCATCGCCCTGCCCATCGCCGCGGGCGTCTTCGAGCCGTCCTTCGGCCTCGTCCTGCGTCCCGAGATCGCGGCGCTGACCATGTCGGGGTCCAGCCTCATCGTCGCGGTGAACGCCCTCGCCCTCAAGCGCCTGCGTCTACCGGCCTCCTGAGGCGGTACGGGAGCGGCGGGAAACGGGATATTCGCGTATCGCCTCGAAACAGGGGCTTGTAAGTAACCACTTATTCGCCTTACCGTGGAGCCGCATGATCCGTGTGAGGAGGCCACGTTCATGGCGAGCGAGCAGACGACGATGACCGAGGACACGGGCACCGAGCCCGCCGGGACGGCTCGCGGCCCCGAGCCCGTCCCCTTCGGCCCGGGGTCGATCCTGTGGGAGGAGATCGGCCTGTACTCCTCGGCGATCGCGGGGAACAGCGCGTTCATCCTGCAGACGATGCATCCGGCCATCGGCACCGTGGTCGATCGGCTGTCGAGTTTCCGCACCGACCCGCTCGGGCGCGCGGCCCGCAGCTTCGCCTCGGTGCAGACCTGGGTGTACGGCGGCCCGGCCGCGATCGAGGAGGGGCGGCGCCTGCGCGAGATGCACAAACCGCTCAGCGCGGTCGATGAGGACGGCACGCGGCACCACGCGCTGTCGGCCGAACCCTGGGCCTGGGTCCACCTCACCGGCTTCTACGCCGCCGTCACCGCCGCCCGCTACTTCGCGCCCGCGCCGATGACCCCCGCCGAGGAACGGCAGGTCTACGAGGAGTTCCTCAACCTCGGCCGGATCCTGCGGGTCCCCGAGCGGATGTTCCCCGAGACCGTCGCCGACTTCTGGGTCTACTTCGCGGACATGGTCGCCGGCACCCTCGTGCCCCACAAGGTCGCCCGCGAGGTCCTCGACCGGATGGACCGGCTCCCGCCCGGCGTCCCGGTGCCGGCGCGTCCGCTGGTGGCACCTCTCAGCATGACCGGCGGGCGCCTGGCGCGGTTCATCGCCGTCGGCACGCTGCCGCCCGGAGCGCGGGAGAAGCTCGGCCTGTCCTGGAGCGAGGCGGACGAGCGCCGCCTCCGCGCCGTCGGGGCGGTCATCGGGCGCGGTACGCGCCGGCTGCCCGAACGCCTCCGATACATGCCGATCGCCTACCACGCCCGGCAGGCCGCCCGTGCCCAGGAGCGGCTCGAGCGGGCCCTGGCGGAACGGCCGCTGTAGGCGAGCCCGCTAGTCGTCGGGCCGCAGGCGGCGTGCGGCCATCCGACGGGGGTCGGGCCAGCGCACCTCGGACGCCCAGCCGGCGCGTTCGAACAACCGGATCAGCCGCGCGCTCGGGTCGAGCTGCCCCTTGCGGACGCCGTGGCGGGCGCAGGTGGGATCGGCGTGGTGCCAGTTGTGCCAGCCCTCGCCGAACGTCAGCAACGCCACCCACCACACGTCGGAGGAGCGGTCGCGGGTGCCGAACCCGCGCTCGCCGAACGTGTGCGCGACGGAGTTGACCGACCAGGTCACGTGGTGCACGACGGCGTAGCGGACCAGCCCGCCCCAGAACAGCGCCGTCCACGCACCGGCCCACGACCCCGCCCACAACCCGCCCGCGGCGGCGGGGAGCAGGAACGACGCCGCCACGGTGACCGGGTACAGCGCGTCCAGCCGCCGGATGTCCGGGTCCGCCAGCAGGTCGGGGACCCAGTGCCGGCGGTCCGAACGGCGGCGGGCGGTGTAGAACCAGCCCACGTGGGCGTGCAGCAGCCCGCGCAGCAAGGCCCGCCCGTCCTCGCCGTACGCCCACGGGGAGTGCGGGTCGCCGGGCCGGTCGGCGTACTTGTGGTGCCTGCGATGCTCGGCCGCCCACAGGGAGGCGGGCCCCTGCAGGGCCAGGCCGCCGGCGAAGGCCAGCGCGATCCGCAGCGGGCGGCGGCACCTGAACGAGCGATGCGTCAGCAGCCGGTGGTAGCCGACGCTGATGCCGAAGATGCTGACCGCGTACATCACGGCCGCGATCACCAGGTCGCGCGGGCCGATGCCCCGTCCCCACAGAGCGGCCACCGCCCCGGCCAGCGCCACCTGGGGCAGCAGCACCAGCACGATCAGGTAGGCGCCGCGGCGGCCGGCCGACACGGCGACGGTGCCGGCCACCGGGGGCGGGGGCCGGCGGGCGGGTGCGGACATGCCGTCTCCTTCGGGTCCGGGCGACGGACGCTGCCTGATTGAACGGCATGCGCCGGGACGGCCGCCAGTGACCCTGAAGCCAGGGAAATATCTCTCTTTGTAGTCAACTCCATACTTTCTGCGTCGAACGCTTGTGACCCCGATGACCCCTGGCTAATTTCCAGATACGTCGCGTCACGAGCCGGTCCGCCCGGAGGTGACGCATGCCCTCCTCCGAGCGGATTCGAGACGATTGGAGATGCCGCGTGGGCGATGCGCCGCAGCACCTCACCGCGGACGGTTACCTGGGCCGGTACGAATCGGCCGCCGCACGGGACCCGGCGAACGGGCCGGCGCTGCTGGCCGGGTGGCTGCGCAGCGAATGGCGTCCCCTGTTCGCCGAGCTGCGGAGCCGCCGGCCGATCCTGCGCACCCCCGCCTTCACGCTGGTGACCCGCTTCCCGGACGTCACCGAAGTGCTCCGGAACGGCGACGTCTTCACGGTGGACGGGTACGCCTCGCGGCTCGACCCGGCCCTCGGCGGACCGGTCATGCTCACGCGGGACGGCACCCCGATGAACTGGCGCGAGAAGGGGCTCATGCAGGTCATGCTGCCCCCCGAGGACGTGCCCCGGGTCCGGGAGCTGGTCGCGCGCACCGCCGACCGGGCGCTGGACGCGGCGGTCCCGCGCGGGCGGATCGACGCGGTCGGCGAGCTGTTCCGGCCCGTCTGCACCGCGGTGTGCGCGGAGTACTTCGGCCTCCCCGTCCCGGACCCGGCGGCGCCGGCGCGCTGGTCCAGGGCGATCATGACCGATGTCACCGCCAACCTCGCCGGCGACCCGGAGGTCCACGCCGCGTCGCTGGCGGCCGGCCGGGAGATGATGGACCACCTGCGACGAGCGCTGGAAGGACGCCGGGCGGGCGGCGCCGCGGACGCTGGGGACGTCTTCGCCCGCATGCTGGGCACCGTCCTTCCGGGCACCCCGGCCTGGGACGACGAGCGAATCCTGATCAACGTCGCGGGGATGCTGCTGGGCTTCCTGGAGAACGCGGTCGGCTCGATGACCCACCTGGTCCGGCAGCTGCTGCTCCGTCCCGAGGCCCACCGGGCCGCCGCCCTCGCCGCGGGCGGGCCGGACACCGCCGCGTTCGAGGGCCATTTCTGGGAGGCGCTGCGGTTCGACCCGTTCCTGAAGATCATCACGCGGGTCTGCGTCCGCGACCACGTCCTGGCGGCGGGCACCCCGCGCGAGACCACCGTGCCCGCCGGCACCCTCGTCCTGGCCGCGGTGGCCTCGGCCATGTTCGACGAGACCGCGGTGCCCGAGCCCGGCCTGTTCCGGCCCGACCGGCCGCCCCACACGCGCCTGCACTTCGGCCACGGCCCGCACGCCTGCGTGGGCGTCCACCCCGGCGCGGCGGTGATCACCGAGACGGTGCGCCGCCTGCTGCCACGCCCGGGCCTGCGGCTGCTCGACCCGCCGGACGGGGTGGTGGCCCGCGACCGGGACGTCTTCCCCGACCGGTTCTGGCTGGGGCTCGGCGACGAGAGCGGGGCGCGGTGAGCGCGCGCGGCGAACGGATCAGCGCGCGCGGCATCGCCACCGACGGGGCGGCCAACCGGCTGCGGTACCTGGCCCTCACCCACGGCCGGCCGCTGTGGCGGCTGGCCGAGGCCGGCCGGGGAGTGCGGCTGCGCCTCAACGCCGCGCTGATCGACAGCGCGATCCGGGAGATGCCCGGGCGGCCGGAGCCGCTGAGCACCCGGTCCGGCTACACCTCGTGGACGTCCCTGACCGACCGGACCTACATGGCCCGGCACCTGCCGCCGGTGCCCGGCCGCGACGAGGGACGGCCCCCGCCGGACCGGGCGGCCGGCCTGTTCGCCCGGGGGGAGGAGATGATCCCCTGCCCCCGGTCGACGGTGCTGTTCGCCTACTTCGCCCAGTGGTTCACCGACGGGTTCCTGCGCGGCGACACCGAGGTCCCCCGGGACCCGCGCCGCACCAGCTCCAACCACGAGATCGACGTCAACCCGGTGTACGGGCTCACCGAGGAGCAGGCCGGCGCGATCCGCGCGTTCGACGGCGGGCTGCTGAAGAGCCAGATCATCAACGGCGGGGAGTTCCCGCCCCACCTGTGCGAGAACGGCAAGATCAAATCGGAGTTCTCGGCGCTGCGGGTGGCCCTGTTCGACCTGATCGACGAGCCGCGGCGCGACACCCTGTTCGCCACCGGCGGCGACCGGGGCAACGCGCAGATCGGCTTCACCATGTTCACCGTGCTGTTCCTGCGCGAGCACAACCGGGTGGCGCGGGTGCTGGCGGACGCGTACCCGAGATGGGACGACGAGCGGCTGTTCCAGACGGCCCGCAACATCGTGATCGCCCTCGTCGTCAAGCTGGTGGTCGAGGAGTACATCAACCACATCACCCCGTACCACTTCCGCTTCCTGCTCGACCCGGCGCTGAGCAAGCGGCTGGCCCGCGCGCCCTGGCACCGGCAGAACTGGGCGTCCATCGAGTTCAACCTGGTCTACCGCTGGCACAGCCTGGTCCCGTCCGAGCTGGTCGCCGGCGGCCGGGAACTGCCGCTGGCCGACACCCTGTTCGGCAGCGCGCTGCTGCCCGAGGCGGGGCTGGGACGGCTGTTCGAGGAGGCCTCCGAGCAGCGGGCCGGGCGCATCGGGCTGTTCAACACCGACCCCGTCCTGCGGGACGTGGACGTGGCGAGCATCGCCGGCTCCCGGGCGGTGGACCTGGCCCCCTACAACGACTACCGCGCGCACTGCCGCTTCCCCCGCGTCCGCCGCTTCGAGCAGATCTCCGGTGACCCCCGCGTCCACGAGGCCCTGCGCGACATGTACCGCGACGTGGACGACGTCGACCTGTACGTGGGCCTGTTCGCCGAGGAGCCCGGGTCGGCCAGGGCCATCCTCCCGCCCCTCCTCACCAAGATCATCGCGATCGACGCGTTCTCGCAGGCCCTGACCAATCCGCTGCTGGCGCCCCGGGTGTGCAACGCCGAGACGTTCTCCCCGGAGGGGATGCGGATCATCGGCGGCACCCGGACGATCTCGGACGTGCTGCACCGCAACGTCCCGGAGGACCCCCGGCCGCGATTCGTCGGCATGACCTGGCGCGGTGCCCGGTGACCGGCGGGGACGGCACCGGGCCCGGCGCCCGGGAGCTGCGCGAGGCCGCCCGGGAGCTGGCCGAGATCGCCACCACGCTGCGCGAGGTCTCCCGGCACGCCACCGCCGCCGCCACGGACGGCGCCGTGAACGGCTCGCTGCGCCGGGCGCCCGCCGCCGGGGCGCGGGCACAGCGGGCGCTGCTGCGCGCGGTCACGGGCCGCCAAGGGCTGGGCCACGCCCTGGCGGGCGGACCGGCCGGCGCCCTCGGCGCCAAGCTCGGCGGCATGGCCGGGGCGCGGAGCCTGGCCGTCCGGGTGATGACCACGTCCCTGCGGCTGCGCATCGCCGCCGTCTGCCTGGACAACCCCGAGCTGACCACCGACCCCCTCCTGGCCCGGTTGCGGGAGGCGGTCGCGGCCGAGCGCGAGATGGACGCGGTCCGCGCCCTGTACGCCCTGATCAAGGACCGCGGCACGGCCCGCGCCCTCACCGCCATCGCCCCGATCTTCGGAGAGTTCCTGGCGCTGCGAGCCCTGCTGGACCGCAACCCGCTCAACGACCGCACCGCCTGGCTCATCGCCTGCGGCGAGGCCGCCGCCAGCGCCGATCCCGTCACCGGCCTGAGCAACCGGGCGATCGCGGTCCTGGACGTGGGGGAGGGCGCCGCCCGCCGTACCGCCCCCGCCCCCGGCGAGGCCGCGCGGATCGGGACGCGCGGATCGCTGCTGGACTTCCTCACCAACCTCTGCGTGGTCGGCCCCACCGGGCGGGCCCTCGTGCAGACCGTCACCGGCCCGGACGGCGTCCGGCGGCACGTCGTGCAGGTGCCGGGCATGCGGATCGGCAACCCCGACCTGGACTCGCCCGCCGACCTGCTCGGCGCGTTCAGCAGCACCCTGCTCGACAGCGCGCCGTTCAGCCGCGCCCTGACCAGGGCCATCGAGGACTACGGCGTCCCGCCCGGCGAGGACGTCGCCCTGATCGGCCACAGTGCCGGCGGTGCCGCGATCATGAACCTGGCGCAGGACCCCGGGTTCTGCGACCGCCACATCGTCACCGACGTGGTGGCCGTCGGGTCGCCGATCGACTTCAAACGGCCCGCCTCCCCGCACATCCGGGTCGCCAGCGTCACCAACCAGCACGACCTCATCCCCAGCCTGGACGGGCAGGGCGCGGGGTCCTGCTTCGACCTGCACCCGGACTGGTACGTCGCCGACTACACCGACCCCGCCCACGTGTTCCCGGCCTGCCACAGCATGGAGCACTACACGGCCAACATCGCCGAGGACCTCCCGGAGGTCCGCGCCCGCCTGGAGGAACAGCTGGCGGCCTACCAGGGCCCGGTCGTCCGGTCGCAGCTCTACCGGCTGTACGACCGCGAGCCCGGCGCCCCGGCGGCGACCGTGGTCACCACCAGCGGCGGCACCGTCCGGCTGCCGTTCGAGTGCCCGCGCGGCTACGCGTTCACCGCCTACTTCACCGCCGACCCGGCCGCCGCGGCGAGGCTCCTGGGGGACCTCGGGCGCGCGGTGCGGGTGGGCGGCCGCGCGCTCGTCGCCCTCCACGCGTTCGAGAACCGGGGCACCCCCCTGGGCGACTACGGTGAGGCGCACCTGGGCGTCGTCGTCACCGACCCGGACGGCCCGCGCCCGTCCCGGATGTGGCGGGAGCTGCTGCCCTCCGGTGAGCATCGCGGCCTGGGCACCTGCTTCCTGCACTCGGTGCTCACCACCGACCTGGCGTGCGCGGTGGCGAGCGAGATCTGGGGGCATCCGGCCTCGGTGGGCGGGGTGCGGGTGGCGGGCGGCGCCCGTTCGGTGTCGGTGAGGGTCGCCGACACCGGCGGCACGATCCTGACGCTGGCCGGGCCGCTGGGGCGCGGGCTGCCGTTCGTGGGCCGGGACCTCGTCGTCTACTCCCGGCGGGATGGCGCCCCGCTGCGTTCGCACATCCGGGAACGCGGGCGCCGGCGGGCCCACCCGTCCCCCGGCCTGCGGCTCACCGCCGGCCCCTCCGACCATCCCCTGGCCCGGGTCCTCGGCGACCTCGGTCTCGACGGCGCACGCCCGCTGCTGTGCCTGGCGGTGCCCGCCCGCAGCAGCCTGCGGACGCCGGGGATCCCCCTGCCCGCCCGCTGACCCACGGAGGCGATCCATGCCGGGACGCACCGACCCCATCCCCGACCCCGTCTCCGACCGCATCTCCGCCCATGCCCGGGTCCTCGGCGCCGACGCCGGCACGCTCGCCGAATGCGCCGCGCGGCTGCGCCGGATCGCGGACCGGCTCCGGTCGCACGACGCCGCGCCGCCCTGGCTGTACGCCGTTCTGGACGGCCACATCACCGCCTGCGTGGTGGCCTCGGCCGACCTCGCCGACGCCTCCGGGCGGCTGGAGGAGTACGCCGCCGCGGCTCGGCGGCACGGCTCCCGGCGGCCCGCTCCGCCTGCCGGGGCTTGCTAAAGTCGCACGGTGGCAGAGGACTCACCGCACACCCGAACGATCGACGCCTTCATCGCCGCGGCCAACACCCATGACCCGGCGCGGCGCGCCGAGCTGCTGGACCGGGCCCTGACCGCGGACGTCGTGTTCTGGAGCCCCCTGGGACGCACGGTCGGCCGGGCGGCCGTCGACCGGTTCATCACCGAGGTGGTGCAGGGTCACGCCGCCGACGACCGCCGGATGGTCCGTACCACCAGGGTGGACGCCCCGGAGGAATGGGCGCGCTTCGGCTGGCGGTACGAGAACGCCGCCGGCGACAGCCTCCTCACCGGCATGGACGTCATGCACGTCTCGCCCAAGGGCGGCATCGACGAGATCGTCGTCTTCGCCGGCTCCCTGGACTGACCTCAGGCCCGCGGCGCGTCACTACGGCCGCGGCGGGCCGGGGGGACGGCTCCGCGCCGCGGCCACGGCGCCGAGGTAGCCGCACAGCATGGCCTGCGCGGTCCTGCGGACGTCCTCGTCACCGGGCAGGAACGCGGGCGAGTGCAGCGGGTCGGAGGTGTCGGTGCCGACGAAGAGCATCGCCGAGGGCATGCGCTCGGAGAAGTAGGAGAAGTCGTCGGCGCCGAGCGACCGCAGGTCGCTCGTCACCTGGACCCCGCGCCCCTGGAGCTGCTGCGTGATCTCCTGGACCAGGTGCGGATCGTTGACCAGGACGGGCTCGCCATGGGTGATCGTGACGGTGGCCCGGCACGAGTGCGCCCGCGCGATGAACTCGGCGACCTCGGCGATCCTCTCGTGGAGGAGCTCGCGGGTCTGCGGGGTGAGGGCCCGGATCGTCCCGGTCGCGCGGGCCAGCCCGGCGATGACGTTGGCCGCGCTGCCCGCGGACATCGACGAGACCCCGACCACGGCGGAGGCCATGGGGTCCACCGACCGGCTGACGATGCTCTGCGACGCCACGATGATCTCGGACATGGCCAGCAGCGCGTCGCTGGTCAGATGCGGGTACGCGGCGTGCCCGGCGGTGCCGTGGACGGTGATCTCGAACTCGTCGGAGGAGGCGTTGACCCCGCCGGCCGCGCACGCGACCTCGCCGGGCCGCAGCAGGGGCTGCACGTGGGCGCCGACCATCGCGACGCACTGCTCGGTGTCGAGGATCCCCAGTTCGGCGATGTCGCGCGCCCCCGACGG
The DNA here is from genome assembly GCF_015751755.1 of Actinomadura viridis. Lineage (GTDB taxonomy): Bacteria > Actinomycetota > Actinomycetes > Streptosporangiales > Streptosporangiaceae > Spirillospora > Spirillospora viridis. The sequence continues at coordinate 4,872,214 of NZ_JADOUA010000001.1, read as the reverse complement.
GTAGGTCTCCTCGCGCGGCTGCAGGACGACCAGCAGCGGCATCGGCGGCCCGGCCTCGGCCAGGGTCCTGGCGACGGCCACCAGGGCGGCGAGGTGGACGTCGTGCCCGCAGGCGTGCATGGTCCCCGGCCTGGCCGACTCCCACGCGACCCCGGTCCGTTCCGCGACCGGGAGCGCGTCCAGCTCGCCCCGGACGCCGATCGCGGGTCCGGGGCCGCCGATCCTGAGCACCGCCCCGGTCTCGGCCACCTTCGTCGCCGGCTTGCTCGCCGGCAGCGCGGCCAGGAGACGGTCCCTGGTCATGGACTCGTCGCCCGAGAGGTCGGGTTCGCGGTGGATGGCGTGACGTATCTCGACGGCGTCCGCGAGGTGCCGGTCGAGCGCGGCCCAGAGGCCGGTGCGGTCAGTCATCGGACAGCCCGTACAGGCGTTCCGCGTTGGTGCGGCCCACCATCGTGGCGACCCGCATGGCGTCGCGCTCGGCCCATTCGCCCTCGCCGACCCAACGGGCCAGCGCACGGGTCATGCCGCGGCGCCACAGCAGCGCGCCGAGATGGTGCAGTTCCGGCGGCCCCCAGGCGTCCGAGGAGTAGAGGATCTTGGAGAACGGGGCGAGTTCGAGGCTTTCGGCGATGACGGCCGCCGACGCGGCGCCGGTGTGGTTCACCGCCAGCCCGACGTCGAAGTAGACGTGCGGGAACGCCTCCGCGAGGAACCCGGCGTTCCGGTGGAACGGGTAGCAGTGCAGGAGGGCGACGCGGGTGCCGGCGGGCTCCACGGCCCTGATCCAGGGGGCCAGCAGCAGCGGGTCGCTGCGCCGCAGGTCGAGGTCCGGGTCGCCGAACCCGGCGTGCAACTGGAGGGGGAGACCGGTGTCGACGCCCGCCCACAGGACCATCCGCAGCAGCACCGGGTCGGTCACGCGCGGCCGGGCCCCGCCGGACAGGGTGGCGAGCCAGCGTCCCGCGGCCCGGGTGACCTCGGCCGCCGAGGGCCGGGCGGGCTCGACGTCGAATCCGTGGCGGTAGGCCACGATGGACTTCAGGCCGGCGGCCGAGGCGGCGGCATCAGCCAGCGCGGCGCGGAAGTCCCGTTCCAAGGTCGCGGCCGTGCTCGCGGGGGCGACGTCCTCCAGCACGCTCTCCAGGCGGACCACCTCGGAGAACTCGCCGGGGACCGTGCCGGCGAGATCGCCGAGCGGGAGGAGCCCGTCGGCGAAGCCGGTGTCGACGATCCAGTGACCGGTGCCGGCGGCCTCGAAGAACAGCCTGGTGAGCTCCGCCGGGGTACGGGCGGCGCGGGCCTGCCAGTACTCCTCGGCGGTGGCGTGGGGCGCGAGCCCGAGCACCGGCGCGCAGTGCCGGCGGACGGCGAACCCGATCTGGGAGTCGAACTGCGTGGTGCCCTCGGGGACCGGGCGGTCGGACTCGGTGAGATGGCCCTCGAACTCCGGCCGGGTGACCGGGTGGTCCAGCGACGAGTGGACGTGATGGTCGACGAGCCGCAGGGCGCCGATGTGCAGGGCGAGGTCAGTGGACATCCGCCACCCGCTCGCACATCCGCCGGTCGTCCAGGCCGGCCACGGCCGCCAGTTCCGACCGCTTGACCGAACAGTGGGTCCGCAGCAGCTCGGGGGAGAACCAGCCGGAGACCACGTCGTCCTTCTCCAGGTCGGCCAGCGCCTCCTCGAGGCTGCGGGGGAGCGTGGGCACGGAGGCCGGCACCGACTCGTCGATCTCCTCGGGCCAGACGCGCGGGGCCTCGTACTCCGCGGTGATGCCGTGCAGGCCGGCCCGTACGAGAACGCCCAGCGTCAGCCACGGGTTCGCGGTCGCGTCCGCGGCACGGAACTCGAGGTTGTACTGGTCCGCGGGGTTCCCTCCGCCCACCGTGCTCGTGGGGCAGATCCGCAGCAGCGCCTCACGGTTGCGCTCGGCGAGGAAGATCCCGCCGCTGCTCCAGCGGTGCGGGAGGAGGCGCAGGTAGGACGAGGGGGAGCAGGCGGTGATCGCGACGAGTGCTCGGGCATGGGCGAGGATCCCGGCGGAGAACCGCGCCCCGAGGTCGGAGAGGCCGCCGGGCCGCCCCGGCTCGTACAGAACGGGCCGTCCGGTCTCGGCGTCGCGCAGGGACAGGTGCACATGCACGCCGTTCCCGGTGCCCTCGGGGTCGACCAGTGGCGCGAAGGTGACGCGGTGCCCGTGGCGGCGCGCGAGATCGCGGACGGCCGTCTTGAGGAGCACCGCGCGGTCGGCGGCGCGGACGCCGGTGGCGGGCCGCACCGTGATCTCGAACTGCCCGGCGCCGTACTCGGGCAGCCAGTTCGCCGGCTCCAGGCCCATGTGCGCCAGGAGGCCGACCAGCTCGTCGCCGAACGGCTCGGCGCCGCGCAGGCGTTCGAAGGAGAACGGCGGGGCGGCGGGGAGGTCCGGGAGCATGAACTCGTGCTCGAACGAGGCGACGACCTCCAGGCCGGTGGCTCGCGTGAAGTCGCGCAGGGCCGCCCGGGCGAAGGTCCGGGGGCAGTTCGGCCACTCGGAGCCGTCGGGGAGGACCTGGTCGGCGAGGTAGACGCGGACGGCGGGCGCCCCGCCGGCCGCCGGGATCTCGGCGCCGGTGCTCTCGTCGGGCATCAGCTTCAGGTCGCCGGCCGCGCCGAACGGGTTCGGTGCGATCTCGCCGAACGCCGTGAGGGCGAGGTCGACCGGTACCCAGCCGACCCCCTGCCGTAGGACGCCGTCCACCGCGTCGCCGGGTACGGCGCGGCCGCGGGTATGACCTGACAGGTCGTTGGTTGCCACGAACACCGTGGTCGAAGAACTCATGATCTACCTCTTCGGTCGGGCCTCGGTTCCCCCGCGCTCACCGTGCGATCGCATCCGAGCGGCGAACCTGCCGAGGGGATAGTGTCACAGTCATTTCAATGCTCGTCAACAAGGCAAATCATGAAACATCGATTTCATATCGGGTGCCTTGAGGCGGGGCCGTGGCGGGACCGCGCGCGAGTGGCTTGCGTCGGGAGTCGGCGGCATCCTTGTTACAGAAGTTTACAACTCGCCTATTGTCGTAAGAGAAGTTTCAGTCTACGGTTGCAGCCACTCGCTAGGTTCGGGCAGGTCGGCGCGGGATCGGCCGGTCAGGAGAGGCCGGGGCCGTCGCGGACGGGGAACGCCCGCCGGGCCCGGACGACTGAGCGGAAGGAAGGGCAGTGGCAACCAGAGTGAGGTTCAAGAACCTTGCCGAGGCGGAGCGTCTCGCCAAGCGCAAGCTGCCGCGGGCGGTATGGCTCGCGATCAAGGCAGGCAACGAGCAGGGATGGACCCTCAGGGAGAATCTGCGTGCCTACGACGAGCTGGGCTTCTCCCCGACGATCTTCGACCGTCCCACCTCGTTCGACCTGACGACCACCATCCTGGGCGTCGACATCGACTTCCCGGTCGTGGTGTCGCCGGTGGGCGCGCAGGCGATCCACCCCGACGGCGAGGCCGGGATGGCGCGGGCGGCGGCGCGCGCCGGCACCGCGATGGGCCTGAGCTCCTGGGCCGCGGACGGCGTCGAGGAGGTCGTCCGGGCGAACCCGAAGACCTTCTTCCAGCTGTACTGGGTCGGGACGCGGGACCAGATCGAGGCCCGCGTCGAGGCGGCCCGCGCGGCGGGCGCCGCAGCGCTCATCGTCACCCTGGACTGGTCGCACACGCCGCGCCGCGACTGGGGCGTACCGCCCGCGCCGCCGAGCCGGCTCGACCTCCGGACGATGCTGGAACTGGCTCCCGAGGCCCTCTCGCGCCCCGTGTGGTTCAGCGGCTACCTGCGCCGCGGGCGCATCCCCGAGCTGAAGGTGCCGAACCTGTTCGGGCCCGGCGGCCGCGTCCCCTACTTCGGTGAGGCGTGGGCGGAGTTCGAGGCCACGCCCCCGCCGACGTGGGCGGACGTGAAGTGGCTGCGGGAGCTGTGGGGCGGCCCGTTCATGGTCAAGGGCGTCAACACGATCAGGGACGCCAAGCTCTGCGTCGACCTGGGCGCGGACGCCATCTCGCTGTCCAACCACGGTGGCAACAACATCGACGGCAGCCCCTCACCCCTGCGTTACCTCCCGGACGTCCTCGACGCGGTGGGCGACCAGCTCGACATCATGATCGACGGGGGAGTGCGGCGCGGCTCGGACGTGGTCAAGGCGCTGGCGCTCGGCGCCAAGGCCGTCTTCGCGGGCCGCGCCTGCCTGTACGGACTGGCCGTCGCGGGCGAGGACGGCGGCCACGCCGCGCTCACGATCCTGAAGAACGGGATCCGGGAGACGATGTTCGGCATCGGGCGCTCGAGCGTGCACGATCTCGGCCGGCACGACCTCATGGTCCTGAACCGCGACTTCTTCGTCCCCCCGGCCGGCTGACCCCCCGGGCAGCAGGTCACGATCTCTCCCAGCCAAGCAGAACGGTCTCGCTCCATGCCGCACATCATCGTCGTGGGCGCCGGTAGCGCCGGTTGCGTCGTCGCAGCCAGGCTGACCGAGAGCCCCGGCAACCACGTCACCCTCATCGAGTCCGGACCCGACCGCGCGGGAACGGCCGCCGTCACGCCGCTCGCGTCGGTGAACTGGCTGGACGCCATGGGCGTGCCCGAGGCGTTCCACACCGACCTCATGGCCACCCGGCTGGACGGTGGCGAGCTGCGCCAGTACCACCGCGGCCGCGGCGTGGGCGGGTCGGCCGCGGTCAACGCCATGCTGGCCCTCCCCGGCCTCCCGGGCGACTACGACCGCTGGGCGCGCGAGTACGGCCTGGAGTACTGGTCGTGGGAACGGGTGCGGCCGTGGTTCGACCGGCTCAAGGCGGAGCTGACCGTGTCGGACCGCGCGGACTACACGCCGGTCGACGCCGCGCTCGTCGACGCCGCGAAGGCCCTCGGACTCCCCGGCGACGTGGACACCTACACCCCCGACGACGGCGGCGGGGCGCTGTGGCGCACCGCCACCGCCACCGCGCGCCGCTCCAGCCACGAGATCTACCTCGATCCCGCTCGCGAGCGTCCGAACCTCACCGTGCGGGCGGACCACAAGGTGGACCGGCTCCTGCTGGACGGCGACTCGGTCACCGGTGTGCTGCTGAGCGACGGGACCCGCCTGGAGGCCGACGAGGTCGTCCTGTGCGCCGGGACGTTCGAGACGCCCGCGATCCTGATGCGCACGGAGGGCTACGAGCGCCCGGGGCTGGGCGCGGGCCTGCAGGACCACCCCGCCGCGTCGGTGTTCCTGTCCCTCAAGCCGGAGTACCGTGCCACCGCCTCCGGCGCCCCCTGCATCGGCGCCGTCCTGCGGCTTTCCTCGAGCGTCGGCTCGGGTGACGTCCACCTGCTGCCCATGCACGGGTCCCTGGGCGAAACCCCCCCGCGCCACCACGGCCTCATCATGGCGGCGGTCATGACCGTCACCTCCACCGGGAAGGTCGGGCTGAACCCCGCCGACCCCCAGGGGCCGCCGGTCATCGAAGAGAACATGCTGTCCACCGAGCACGACCGGACGGCGATGCGCGACGCCCTCGCCCACGTGGAGAGGGTCCTGGCCACCGAGCCGTTCGCCGAGATCGTGGAGCGCGCGTTCGTCGACGCCGACGGCACCCCGCTGTCGGCGCTGCGCGACGACGCCTTCTACCGGCGGTGGCTGGCGACCTCGGTCGGGGACTACTTCCACGCGGTGGGAACGGCCCGGATGGGATCCGCCGGCGACGACCGCGCGGTCGTGGACGAGCGGGGCCGCGTCCACGGGCTGCGGAACGTCTGGGTCATCGACGCGTCGATCATGCCGGAGGTGCCCAGCGCCAACACCCACCTCCCGGTGGTCATGCTGGCCGAGCGGCTCAGTGCCGACCTCAGTGCCGACCTCAGTGCCGACCTCCGTGACGACCCGGCGGCGCACCGTCCCGCGACACCCGACAAGGAGCCGAACATGACAGCGTCCGGTGAGCCGGCACGCCCTGCGACGGGGGACTCGACGGAGGGCTCGACGTGGGACCGCGCCCGGAGCGTGGTGCCCCGGGGCGTCTCCTCCGGGCACCGCGTCGGCTGGAAGCAGGTCTTCGTCCGGGCGTCCGGCGCCTACCTGTGGGACGAGGACGGCAACCGCTACACCGACTACCTCAACGCGTGGGGCCCGATCGTGCTGGGGCACGGAGACCGGCGCGTCAACGAGGCCGTCCTCGCCGCCGTGAACACCTGCGACCTCACCGGCGTCGGTCCCCAGCGCGGCGAGTACGAGCTCGCGGAGAAGATCTGCGAGGTGATGCCGTCGGCACAGAAGGTCGCCTTCTGCACCTCGGGAACCGACGCCGCCATGCACGCGGCGCACCTCGCCCGCGCCCTCACCGGCCGCCTGAAGGTCCTGAAGTTCCACGGCTCGTACCACGGCTGGAGCGACCACGTCGCGGTGGGGAGTTCCCGTTCCGACCTCACCCCCGAGTCGGCGCTGAACACGCCCAACGGGGCGGGGCTGCACCCCGCGGTCGTCGGCGACGTCGTCGTCGTGGAGTGGAACGACTTCGACGGCCTCCGCGCCGCCTTCACCGAGCACGGGACCGAGCTTTCCGCGGCCTTCGCCGAGGCGTACGTGCACAGCTTCGGCTGCGTCGAGGCCGCCCCCGGCTTCCTCGAACTGCTGCGCGAGCTGTGCACCCGCGACGGCGTCGTGCTCGTGTTCGACGAGATCAAGACCGGCTTCCGCGCCGCCATCGGCGGCTACCAGTCGATCTGCGGGGTCACCCCGGACCTGACCGCGTTCGGCAAGGCGGTCGCCAACGGCTACACCCTGGCCGGGCTCGCGGGCTCGGACGCCGTCATGGGCCACCTCGGCGCCTACACCGCCGAGCGGGCCACCATCGACGGGACCTACAACGCCTCGCCCTACGCTCTCGCCGCCGCGAACAAGACCCTCGAGATCATGGAGACCGACGACGTCTTCGCCACGCTGTACGCGCGCGGCGCGCGGATGCGCGAGGGCATCCGGAAGGCCGTCGCCGAGACCGGCGTGGAGGCGGCGGTGACCGGCATCGGCTCGGAGTGGTGCGTGTACTTCCGCCGGGAACTCCCCACGAACTTCCGCGAGGCCATGCAGTCCGACGGCGAGCGGTACGCGCGTTACCACGCGTCGCTGCTCGCCCAGGGCGTCCTGGAGCCCGCGTTCCCCACGGGAGACCGCCGGCTCAACGCGGCGACGACCGAGGAGGACGTCGAGAAGACCCTCGAATGCGTCCGCGTGGCACTCCAGGCCGCGGCCGGCTGACCCCTCCCACTCCTCCTACCCCGCCCACCCGCTAGTTCAGGAACCCCTCTCTCACCTCTAGGTAGGACACATGTTCAGTTCAGCGCGCCCGAAAACAGGGCGCAGGGCGGCCGCCGCCGTGGCGGCCGGCCTCTCTCTCGCCCTGGCCGCGGGCTGTTCGTCGGGCGGCTCGGGGACGGCTTCGCAGAAAGAGATCGTCGTCGGCTTCGCCCTCTCCCAGAGCGGCAACATGGCGCCGTTCGACGTCGAGCCCGGCAAGGCCGCGATGCTGCGCGTCGACGAGATCAACGCCGCGGGCGGCGTGGGCGGCAAGAAGATCAGGACCATCAGCCAGGACGTGCGCTCCAACCCGAACACGGTGGGGACGGCGGCGACCGACCTGATCTCCAAGGGCGTCAACCTGCTCATGCTGCCCTGCGACTTCGACCTGAGCGCCCCCGGCGCCACGGTCGCCCAGTCCGCGAAGATCCCGGCGATCTCGATCTGCGCCGGCGACCCCAAGATGGCCAACACCACGACGCTGGGCGACTACGTCTTCTCCGCCAACGCGGGCAGCGACGTGGAGGGCGCGACCGGCGCGGCCTGGGCGTTCAAGCGCGGCTGGAAGAACGCCTACCTGCTCCAGGACAAGAGCATCGAGTACACCAAGTCCGCCGGCAAGTACTTCGAGGCCGCGTACAAGGGCCTGGGCGGCACGATCGTGGGCGCCGACTCCTTCCCGGGCGGCGACAACGTCGACGTGAGCAGCCAGATCCTCCGGCTCAAGAACGCCTCTCCGAAGCCGGACTTCATCTACGTGGCGAGCTGGAACCCCGGCGGCGCCACCGCGATCCGCCAGCTGCGCCAGGCGGGCGTCCAGACCCCGGTCGTCGGGCCGGCGGCCCTGGACGGCAAGGCCCTCCTGGAGATCGTGGGCAACACCAAGGACGTCTACTACACGGCCTTCGCCTGCTACGTGTACTGCACGGGACAGAAGTCGGCCGAACTCGACGCGTTCGTGAACAACTACGCGTCCAAGCACGGCGCCAAGCCGTCGTCGAGCTACGCGCTCCTCGGCTACAACGCGGTCAGCGCCATCGGCGCGGCGCTGGAGGGCGCGTCCTCCCTCGACGGGCCCGCGCTGCGCGACGCCCTCGTCGCGTCCCCGGCGGTCACCACCCCGATCGGCAAGGTCAAGTACTTCTCCAAGACCTGCCACAAGATCATCGACATGCCGCTCACCGTCATCGACGTCGGCGGCGGCGCGATGACCTACGTCGCGCAGCAGCGCGCCGAGTCCCTGCCCAAGCTCGGCGACGACAACTCCTGCGCGGCCTGACATGGACGTCGCAACCGCCCGCCGGCCGTCCATCCTGCGGATGGCCGGCGGGGCAGTCCACTTCGACGGCGTCAAGGCGGTCGACGGCGTGTCCATCGAGGTGCGCGGCGGCGAGGTCGTGGGACTGATCGGCCCCAACGGCTCGGGCAAGACGACGACGCTGAACCTGCTCAGCGGCATGCTCAGGGCCTCCGCCGGCACGATCCACCTGGACGAGGTCGACCTGACCAGGATGTCCATGCGCAAGCGGGTCCGCAGGGGAGTGGTCCGCACCTTCCAGAGCGGCCGGGTGTTCCCGCGGCTGACCGTCCGGGAGAACGTCGAGGCCGCCGCCCTGGGATCGGGACTCGGCCGCGGCAGTGCCAGGACGCTCTCCGACGAGCTCATCGGCGAGCTGGGCCTGGGCGAGGTCGCCGGCAGCCGCGCGGAGAACCTCACCGCCGGCCGCGTCCGCATCACGGCCATCGCCCGCGCGCTCGCCTGCCGGCCCCGGTTCCTGCTGCTCGACGAGCCGGCGGCGGGGCAGAACGAGTCGGAGGCGGTCGAGCTGATCCGCTCGATCCGGGGCTTCGCCACCGACCGCGACTGCGGCGTCCTGCTCGTCGAGCACGACATGTCGGTGGTGATGAACACCTGCGACCGCCTGCACGTCCTGGACGGCGGGCGGACCGTCGCCGAGGGCGACCCCGCCGAGGTGCGGCGCGATCCGCGGGTCATCGAGATCTACTTCGGGAAGCGGCACTGACATGCTCCTGGACATCGACAACGCCTACGTCCAGTACGGCACGTCCGTGATGGCCGTCCAGGGCGCCTCGCTCACGGTCCGGGAGGGCGAGCTGGTCTCCCTGATCGGGCAGAACGGAGCGGGCAAGAGCACCCTGCTCAAGGCGGTCATGGGCCTGGTCCCCCTGCACTCGGGGACCATCCGCTTCGACGGCTCGCCCACCGGCGGCCGGTCGTTCTCCACCGTCCGGAACAGGATCTCCTACGTCCCCGAGGAACGCGGGATCTTCACCAAGCTCACGGTGGGGGAGAACCTGAGGCTCGGCGGCGTCGCCCGCAAGGACAGGAAGGCCGTCGCCGAGGACGTCGAGCGCGAACTCGAACGGTTCCCCGTCCTGAGGAAGTACTGGGGCCGGGGCGCCGGCCTGCTGTCGGGAGGCGAGCAGCAGCAGCTCGCCATCGCCCGCGCCCTGCTGCTGCGCCCCCGGCTGCTCCTCCTCGACGAGCCCACGCTCGGGCTGGCCCCGATCATCGTGGACCTCATCTTCGACGCGCTCGTACGGCTGCGCGAGGAGGGCGTCACGATCCTCCTGGTCGAGCAGAACGCCGTACGCGCCCTCGAGGTGTCCGACCGCTCGTACGTGATGCAGGCCCCCGGCAGGGTGCTCGGCTGCGGCACCGCCGCCGAGCTGGGGGAGCTGCCCGCGGTCGTGGACTACCTCGGTTTCGTCCCCTCGGAAGCCAGGTGATGCCGTCATGTCCGTCGACTTCCTCGTGGCCATGGTCGGCATGGGCGCCCTGTACGCCCTGCTCACCATCGGTGTCGCGCTGCTCTTCGGGATCCTCGGCCTGATGAACTTCGCCTACGGCGAGGTCATCATGGCCGCGGCGTTCGCGATGTACGTGTTCAGGGACCAGCCGTGGCCGGTCGCGGTCGGCATGGCGGTGGTCTTCGCGGTGGCCCTGTCCCTGCTCAGCGAGCGGCTCGCCTTCTTCCGCCTGCGCGACGCCGACCCGGTGACGCTGATGATCGCGTCGTTCGCGGTCAGCCTGGCGGTGCAGAGCCTGGCGCGCATGACGGTGCTGCCCCGCGCCCAGGGCGTCTCGCCCACCGGTTTCCTCACCCGCAACATCGATGTCCTCGGCGCGTCCGTGAGCGTCCGGGACCTGCTGATGCTCGTCCTGTGCGGGGCGGCCCTGGCCGGTGTCGCGCTGCTGCTCGGCCGCACCGGCCTGGGCGTCCAGCTGCGCGCCGCGGCGGAGGACTTCCAGATGGCCAAGTGCCTGGGCGTGCGCGCCGACGTGGTGATCCCCTGCGCCTTCGCCGTGGTCGGCCTGCTGGCCGCGGTCAGCGCGATCGTCCTGGTGTGGCGGCAGGGCGCGGTCTCGGCCGAGATGGGCCTGCAGCCCATGCTGGTCGGCGTCGTCGGAGCCGTGGTCGGCGGCATGAGCAACCTGCGCGGGGCCGCGCTCGGGGGCTTCCTCCTCGGCGCCGCGACCACGCTGCTGGAGACGGTCCTGCCGACGGGCCTCATCGCCTTCCGCGACGCCTTCCTCTTCACCGCGGTGATCCTCGTCCTGGTCGTCCGTCCCCAGGGCCTTCTCTCCGGAGCGAAGGTGCGTGTGTCATGAAGATGTCCGGCTCACTCCTGCGGTCGGCGCAGACCCCGGTCCTGCTGATCGGCCTCACCGCGCTGATCGCGCTGGTCGGCTCGGTGGCCGGGCCGACGGTGACGCGGGTGTCGATCGTCGCGCTCGTCTCCGTGGTCTTCGTGGCCGGGCAGTCGGCCTTCACCGGGAACTCGGGGGTGATGTCGTTCGGGCACGTCGCGTTCATGGCGGTCGGTGCCTACGCCACCGCCTACCTGACCATCCCCGTGGGGCTCAAGACGGTGCTGTTCCCGGACCTGCCCGGCGGCCTGGGCTTCCTGGCGCAGGCGCAGGCGGGCTTCCTCCCGGCCGTCCTGCTCAGCGGCGCCGCCGCCCTGGTCCTGGGCGTGGTCACGGCACCGGTCGTGGCGCGGCTGAGCGGACTCCAGTCCGGCATCGCGACGCTGGCCCTGCTGATCATCGTCTACAACGTGCTCAACGGCTGGACCGCGGTGACCCGGGGCTCGTCGAGCATGATCGGGATCCCCCGGAACACGACGGTCGGGCTCGCGCTGGCGTTCGCGGCGCTGGCCATCGTCGTGTCCTGGGCGTACCGGAGGTCCCGCAGCGGGCTGCAGCTCCAGGCCGCCCGCGAGGATCACTGGGCGGCGGTGGCCTCCGGTGTCGCCGTGGGCCGGCACCGGGCGATCGCCTGGGTCATCAGCGCCTTCCTGTGCGGCGTCGCCGGATCGCTCTACGCGGGCTTCCTGATGTCGTTCAACGTCAGCGCGTTCTTCCTCAGCGCCACCTTCGCGTTCATCGTGATGATCGTCCTTGGGGGTTACCTGTCGCTCAGCGGCGCGGTGATCGGCGCCCTGGTGGTCAGCGTCCTTCAGGAGTTCCTGCGGCGGCTCCAGGACGGCCAGTTCACCGGGGGCAGCCCGCTCCCGGCCGGGGTCGCCGACCTGATCCTGGCGGCGGTCCTGCTGGTCGTGCTGGTCAAGGCGCCGCTCGGCCTGATGGGCGTCCGCGAGATCTGTCTTCCGAGCCGGGCCCGGCGGGCGCGGCGGGGCGCCGGGGGCTCGCCGGGCGAGAAGGCGCCGGAGGAGGGGGCGCGGGTGCCGGCCTGAGCGGTCCCGCCGCTCAGGCCGGCACCCGCGGGACGTCGGCTCAGCGGGAGGCTCACTCGGGGGCGAGCGACTCCTCGACCAGTTCGAGCCGCTTCTTGCCTGCCTCGCCCAGCGATTCGGAGACGGCGGCCACGACGCTCTCGCTCAGCGCCATGGCCGCCACGAGCGAGTCGAACGCGGACGCGGACTCCACCCGGACCGGCAGGACGACCTTGGCCAGCTTGGCGATGGGGGAGAGCCAGTTGTCGGTCATGAGGCACACGGTGGCGCCGCGCTCGGCCATCCCCTCGGCGAGGCGGAGGCTGCCCTGGCTGTAGCGGCGGTAGTCGTACATCAGGAACACGGTGCCCGGGCCGGCGTCGGCGATGGTCCGCCGCCGGTCCATCTCGTCGGTGCCGACCAGCTGGACGCCGTCGCGCAGCAGCCACAGGTGGACGACGAGGTACTCGGCCACCAGCCTGCTGAACCGCCCGCCCGCGACGCGGACGTCCCGGCCGGGGTCGCAGAGCATCTTCACCAGCGCCGCGAACTCGGACTCGGGAACCTCGTCGTAGGTCGCCTGGAGCATGTCCGCGAACGCCTGGCGGGTCTCGGGCAGTATCCCCTGGCCGGAGCGGGACGCCTTCTCCGCGTACTGCTTGAGGGGGGAGCCGCGCTCGCCGTTGAGCTCGTGGACCAGCGCGCGCTGGAACGCCGGGAAGCCGCCGAAGCCGAGCCGGGTGACGAACCGGACGACGGTCGGCGGGCTCACGCCGGCGGACGCGGCCAGATCGGCCACCGTCGTGAGCCCGGCGGCGGGGTACTGGGCGAGCAGTGCTCGCGCCACCTTGCGCTCACCGTTGCTGAGCTCGTCCATCGTGGTGAGCAGCAGCCTCTGGACGGACGCGTACTCGCCGGGGTCCTGATTCATGTTTCAAGGCTAGCAAAATCGACTCTGTCGTGAAACGTGCGTTACATCCCTTGTCTGAAATGTGCATTACATGATAGCCCTGTATCGCACAGTATGAACTTGAGATTTCGGTCCGGCCCGGCGTGCCGGAGACGCCGGACCGGCCGCGAACGCACGGAAGGCAGGCGGGATGAACGGGAATCGTGGAGAGGTGCGGGCATGACCGCGTACGACGTCAGCGACGTGGTGCCCTCCGCCGCGCACATCGAGCAGACCGAGCGGTACGCGGCGCGCAACTACCACCCGCTGCCGGTCGTCCTGGCGTCGGGCGACGGGGCCTGGGTGACCGATGTCGAGGGGCGCCGCTACCTCGACTGCCTCGCCGGCTACTCGGCGCTCAACTTCGGGCACCGCCATCCCCGGCTGGTCCGCCGGGCCCAGGAGCAGATCGAGCGCCTGACCCTCACGAGCCGCGCGTTCTACAACGACCAGCTGGGCCCGTTCTCCCAGGCCCTGGCCGAGCTGACCGGCAAGGACCGGGTCCTGCCGATGAACAGCGGGGCGGAGGCCGTCGAGACGGCCATCAAGGTCAGCCGGAAGTGGGGCTACCTGGCCAAGGGCGTCGAGCCGGGCCGGGCCACCATCCTGACCATGCGCGGGAACTTCCACGGGCGCACCACGACGATCGTCGGCTTCTCCGACGACGAGCTGGCCAGCGCCGACTACGGCCCGTTCACCCCCGGGTTCGCGTCCGTTCCCTACGGCGACATCGAGGCCGTCGCGGACGCGCTCGACGACACCGTCGTGGCGGTGCTCTTCGAACCGGTCCAGGGCGAGGGCGGCGTCGTGCTGCCCCCGCCCGGCTTCCTCCAGGAACTGCGCGCCCTGTGCACGGAACGGGGCGTGCTGATGGTCGCCGACGAGATCCAGTCCGGTCTGGCACGTACCGGGCGCACCTTCGCCTGCGACCACGAGGACGTCGCCCCGGACGTCTACGTGCTGGGCAAGGCGCTGGGCGGCGGGCTGTATCCGGTCTCGGCGGTCGCCGCCGACGACGGCGTCCTCGGGCTGGTGAAGCCCGGAACGCACGGGTCCACCTTCGGCGGGAACCCGCTGGCCGCCGCGATCGGCCACGAGGTCGTCGGCATGCTGGCCACGGGGGAGTTCCAGGAACGTGCGCGCGTCCTCGGCGACCGGCTCGCGAACCGGCTGGGCGCCCTGGTCGGCGGCGGGGTCCAGGCGGTCCGCGTCCGCGGCCTCTGGGCCGGCGTGGACATCGACCCCGAGCTGATGACCGGACGCGAGGCCTGCGAAGGGCTCATGCGCCGGGGGGTGCTGGCCAAGGACACCCACGGCTCGACCGTGCGCTTCGCGCCCCCGCTGGTCGCGACCGAGAGCGATGTGGACCTGCTCGCCGGCGCGCTGGAGGACGTCATCGACGTCCGCGTCGCGCGCCGGGCCGGTGTCACCCCGGGCCGGCCGTCCCCCGCCTGAGGGACAGCCAGGGATTCCCCTCACCGCGCGGGCCGAGCCACAGGCCGCCGCTGACGTCGATGACCTGGCCCGTGATCCAGCGGGCCTCGTCGGAGGCGAGGAAGGCGACGACGCCGGCGATGTCGGCGGGCCGCCCGATCCGGCCCAGCGCGGTGACCCGGCCGACCGCCGAGGCCGCCTCGGGGTCGGCGAGCCAGCCGGTCATGGCGCTCGCGGTGAGGCCGGGCGCCACCGTGTTGACGGTGATGCCCCGTTCGCCCAGGACGTTGGCCAGGACGCGTCCCATCACCTCGGTGGCGCCCTTGGACATGGCGTACGCGAAGTCGCGCAGCGCGATGCGGGTGGCGCCCGAGGAGATGTTGACGACGCGGCCCCCGTCCGGCATGAGCGGCAGCGCGCGCTGGACGACGAAGAACGGCGCGCGGACGTTGACCGCGAACAGCCGGTCGAACTCGCCCGGCTCGATCCGGTCACGGCCCCGGCTCATCATCGACGCGTTGTTGACGACGATGTCGAGGCGGCCGGTGCCGAGCCCGGCGAACAGGTCGTCCAGCCCCTCGTCCGTGCCGAGGTCCGCCCGGACGAGGGAGCCGCGGCCCCCGGCGCGCTCGATGGCGGCGAGGGTCGCGCGCGCGTCCTCCTCGCTGGTGCGGTAGTGGACGGTGACGCACGCCCCGGCCGCGGCGAGCCGCTCGGCGACGGCCCGCCCGATGCCGCGCGCCGCCCCGGTGACCAGGGCGTTCCGGCCGGTGAGGTCGGTCATGACAGCTCCTGGAGCCCGGACCAGTCCAGGTCGGTGCCGGCCTCCCAGAGGCGGGCGAGGGCGGTGAGCGTGAGCCGCAGGTCGGTCCGGCTCTCGAACACGCCCGGGATCGTGCGCAGCTTGGGACCCTCGTGGGAGGCCAGGCCGGTCAGCGTGCGACCGGGGCCGAGCTCGACGGTGACGGGGCGGGGGAGATCGGATATCCGGCCCAGCGCCTCGGCGAACCGGAGGGGCGTGCTGAGATGGCGGGCCCAGTACGCGGGGTCGGCCGCCTCCGCGCCGGTGATCCAGGTGCCGGTCACGTTCGACGGGAAGGGGATCGCGGGCGGGCGCAGCGGGATCGCGGCCAGCGCCTCGCGGAGGGGTTCCTCGACGGGCGCCATCAGCGGGGAATGGAAGGCGTGGCCGGTCGCCAGGCGGCGGCAGGCGATCTCCGCGTCCGCCAGGCGGCCCGCCACGCGCTCGACGGCGTCCGGCGGCCCGGCCAGGACGGTCAGGCGCGGGCCGTCGAACGCGGCGACCGAGACGCCGTCCTCACCCAGGCGGGGGAGCACCGCCTCGGGGGCCGCCATGACGGCGAGCATGGCGCCGGGAGGGAGCCCGTCCACCAGGCGGGCGCGGTGGGCGATCAGTCCGAGCGCGTCGCCGGGACGCATCACGCCCGCCAGGCACGCCGCGACGTACTCGCCGACGCTGTAGCCGATCAGCGCCGACGGCATGACGCCGAGCGCGACCAGGGTCCGGGCGAGGGCGTACTGCGTGGCGAAGGCCAGCGGCTGGGCGACACGCGTCCGGTGGATCTCCTGGACGGAGGCCCGCCGGTCGAACAGCGCGGCCAGGTCGGGCGCGCGGGGCCCGCCCCCGGGCCCGCCTCCAGGGCCGCCGCCGGGCTCGCCGGGCCCTCCGGGATAGAGGACCTCGCGCAGGTCGGTGCCCGTCGCGGCGCGCAGGAGGTCCAGGCACCGGTCGAGCTCCGCGCGGAAGCGCGGCACGTGGCGGTACAGGCCGGAGGCCATCCCCGGGTACTGGTCACCCACCCCCGAGAACATGAACACGATGCTCGCCGCGCCGCCGCCGGGGCCGTCCGGGCCGTGCGTCCCGCCAGGCCCCGCCTCGCGCAGCAGCCGCGCCGCCCCGGCCGGGTCGTCGGCGACGACGGCGCGGCGGAACGGCAGGTGGCGGGGCCTGCGCGGCACCTCCGCGCCCGTCTCCAGGCTCTCCGCCAGGTCCTTGACCTCCTGCTCCAGCTCCTGCGGGCCGGCGGCCGAGACCGCGTACAGCCGGGGCCTCACCCCTCCACCGCCTTCCGTACCCGGGCGGGCCAGCGCGCCGGGTCCGCGCCGTGCCGGCACAGGAACGCGTAGGCGAGGCGTTCCAGCCCGAACCCCGCGCAGGAGGTGTGCACCGGCCCGTCCGCGCCGCCGATGCCGAACGACTCGCCGAAGAACCGGTCGTGGAAGTTGAACGAGGCCACCGCCACGTCCCGGTCGCCGTCCAGCGGCAGCCTCAGCTCGTACTTCAGCTCCAGCAGGTGCTGCGACCAGACGCGCTCGGCCGTGCCGGCGTCGGCGAAGAACGGATCGCCGGCGACCTCGCACCGGCCGCCGAGGCCGAGGTCGTCCATGAGGTCCCAGGCGCGTTCCATCAGGCGGCGGCGGTCCGCGAGCACCCGGTCGCGGGGGCCGAGCAGGACGACCTCCCGGATGGTGAAGTCCCACAGCCGTTCCAGCGACCTGCGGTACCGGGCCTCGTACCGGAACGACTTGCCGCGCGCGGTGACCGTGGCCGCACCGCCCGGCAGCGGCGCGTCGGCGAACCGGTGGTAGGTGTGGAAGCACATGGTCGGCGGCAGGCAGTGGTCGGCGTCCCCGGCGTGCGAGCGCAGCGCGCCGGACGGGTCGGCACCGGCGGCGAGCTCGTCCAGGAAGGTCCGGTAGGTGTCCACGTCCCCGTGCAGCCGCGCCACGAACATCGTGAGCTGCGGGAACGACCGGAGGTAGCCGCAGCGCCGCATCGCGGAGGTCGGGATCAGGGTCGGGTAGCGGTGCTCCTCGGCCCCGAACTCCGCCGCGACGAGCGCGCGGATCCGACCGTCCAGCCGGTCCATCAGGGACAGGACGGGCTCGCCGACGCCGATCTGCCCCTCCCCGGCCTCCCAGACGGCCCCCCGCCCGCGCAGGTCGTCGAAGACGTCCCGGACCGTCCCGTCCGCGGTCCCGCGCCACACCACCTTCGGCTCGGGCCGCCGCTGCCGCAGGACGTCGTTCGCCACGACGAAGCGGACCTTGCGGGCCAGGTCGTCCAGGTCGGTCCCCTCGTCCACGGTGACCCGCACCGCGCCGATGCCCGCCTCGCCTCCGGAACCGCCTCCGGACGGGCTCGCGGACGGGCTCTCGGACGGGACGAGCGCGAAGTCGCGGATCGCCTCGGACACGAAGAACACCCGGGTGGACAGCTCGTTCGCGTGGGTGCGAGGTACGGGCGGGTCCAGCGCGATCCGGTAGGTGACGGCCCCGGCCGTGCCCATGGGCTCACCCGCCTTCCGGGGCGCCGGACAGGACGCCGCTCAGCCCGAGCAGCTCGGCGAGGATGCCGCGCTGCACCGCCGACGTCCCGGCGAAGATCGGCCCGCCGAGGGCGTCGCGCAGCTCGCGTTCGAGGTCGTATCCGTTCAGGTAGCCGCGGGCGCCGTGCACCTGCACCGCCGCCATCGCCGTCCGCACCAGGCTCTCACTGACGAAGATCTTGGCGATCGTGGCGTCCTGGAGGGCCAGGCGCCGCTCCCGCTTGAGCCATCCGACCCGGTAGAGGATCAGCCGGGCCAGCTCCAGCCGGATCTTCATGTCGGCGATCTCGTGCGCGACGGCCTGGAACCCGCCGATCGCGCGGCCGAACTGGCGGCGCGAGGACGCGTGCGCGATCGAGCTCTCCAGCAGCCGCTCCATGACCCCGAGGTGGCCGGCGAACATGAATGCCCGTTCCCACTCGATGGTGGCGTTGAAGATCGCGTAGCCGGAGCCCTCCCGGCCGAGCAGGTTCCCGGCCGGGACGCGGGCGCCGTCGAACTCGACCGCGCCCATGGGGGTGCTCCTCAGCCCCAGCTTGGTGAACTCGCGGGTCCGGTGGACGCCGGGCAGGTCGGCCGTGACGAGGAACGCCGAGAGCGCGTCCTGGGCACGGCCGCGGCCCGCGCCGCCGCCCGCCGCGCCGCCCGTCTCGCCGCCCGTCCGGGCGAGCACGACGAAGACGTCGGCGACCGGGCCGTTGCTGACGAACCACTTCGTCCCGTCGAGGACGTAGTGGTCGCCGTCGCGGACCGCGGTCGTGCGCAGGCCGAGCACGTCGGACCCGGCCTCGGGCTCGGAGAGGGCGTGCGCGCCGACCAGGGCGCCGTCGCACATGGGCTTGAGGTAGCGGGTCTTCTGCTCCTCGGTCCCGTGCAGCAGCAGGTAGACGGCGCATCCCCACAGGTGGTTGTTGACGGCGAACACCAGGCCGTTGTCGCGGCAGCCGTAGCCGAGCGCCTCCAGGGCGATCATCGTGCTGAGCGGGTCGAGGCCGCGGCCGCCGTACCGGGCGGGCACCGGCCAGCCGAGCACGCCGTGCTCGGCGCACCGCGCCCAGTCGCGCGCGGGGAAGCGCGACTCCCGGTCGTCGTCGGCGGCCGCGGCCCCCAGCTCGCTCCGGGCGAACGCGATCGTCGCGCGCCTCAGCTCGCGCTGCTCGGGGCTCAGGTCGAAGTCCACCCGCCACCTCCGGCCAGGGCCTCCCGCTTGCGGTCGACGAACGCACCGATCGCCGACACCGAGCGGATGTTGGCGAAGTCGAGGTCGGTGCCCTCCAGCGGCACGTCGAACGTCCGCTCGATCCACATGACGAGCTGCACCGCGAACAGCGAGTTGACGTACCCGGTCGCGAACAGGTCCTCGTCGTCGCCGACCTTCAGGTCGTGGACGTGCCGGGAGATGAACGCGCGCACCGTCTCCCGTTCGGCATCGGTCATCGGACCTCCTCGTAGCTGTGGAAGCCCCGCCCCGACTTGCGGCCGAGCAGCCCGGCGTCGACCATCGTGCGCAGCAGCGGGCAGGGCCGGTACTTGGATTCGTTGAGGTCGTCGTAGAGGACCTCCAGCGAGTACAGGACGGTGTCGAGCCCGATGAGGTCGGCCGTCTCCAGCGGGCCCATCGCGTGCCCGAAGCACTCCTTGAACAGCCGGTCGACGTCCCCGGCGGACGCGACGCCCTCCCGCAGGAGGAACATCGCCTCGTTGACCGTGAGCATCATGACGCGGTTGGTCACGAACCCCGGCGAGTCCCCGACCACGACGCAGCCCTTCCCGACGCCGGCGAGCAGGGCGCGGAACCGCTCGACGGTCCCGTCCGAGGTGTGGAAGCCCCGGATGACCTCGACGGTCGGCTTGAGCGGTGCCGGGTTCATGAAGTGGGCGCCCACGACGTCGGCGGGCCGGCCGGTGAGCGAGGCGATCCGCGTGATCGGCATCGCGGAGGTGTTCACGCCGAGGACCGCGCCGGGCGGGCAGATCCGGTCCAGGTCGGCGTAGAGGGGTCGCTTGACCTCCCACTTCTCGGTGACGTTCTCCACGACGCAGTCGGCCGCCCGCAGCTCCTCCAGGTCGGTGGTGAACCTGATGCGCCCGGTCACCTCGCCGGGGTCGCGGCGCGGCTCGGCGGGACGCAGGAGGGGCATGAGCCGGACGCCCCGCGCGATCTCCTCCCGGGCCCGGTCCAGCGCGGACGCCACGACGTCGACGAGCACGACCTCGTGGCCCCCGGACGCGAAGAGCTGCGCGACGCCGGTGCCCATGGTGCCCGCGCCGACCACGCCTATCCGTTTCATCTGGGCTGTCCCTTCCGGTGTTCGCGGCCTCATGGGCCGGGTCCGGTGATCGCGGCGTGCAGGAGCCGCAGCGTCTCGTGCCGCCGGTCCCGGAAGTAGAAGTGGCCGCCGGGCAAGGTGTGCAGCGCGAACGGTCCGGCGGTGTGCGCGCTCCAGCGGTCCATGCGCGCCGCCGCCGGATCGCCGGTGCCGCCGATCGCGACGATCCCGCACCGCGCCGGGGGCCCGGGGACGTACCGGTACGTTTCGAGGGCCTCCAGATCGGCCCGGAACCCGCGCAGGGTGTACGCCAGCAGGTCCGGGTCGGCACGGATCTCCTCCGGGAGCGGGCCCCAGCGCCGCCCGATCTCCCGCAGCAGTTCCAGGTCGGGCAGCAGGTGCAGGACGCCGCCCGGCGGCACCGCCTCCGGCGGGGCGGGGCAGGCCGACACGACGAGCCGGTCCGGCCCGGGGACGCCGCGCGCCTCCATCGTCCGCGCGACCTCGAACGCGACGAGGGCGCCGAGGCTGTGGCCGGCGAACGCGACGCGTTCCTCCCGCCCCGCCGTCTCCGTTCCGATCGCCGCGACGATCGCCTCGACCAGGTCCGCCATCCGGTGGAGAGGGGGCTCGAAGAGCCGGGAGGCGCGGCCGGGCGGCTGCACCGCGCGGACCCGCACGCCCGGGAGGTCCTCGGACCAGCGCACGAACTCGCCGGGCGTGCCCCCGGCGTGCGGGAAGCAGTACAGCGACACCTCCGCCTCCGCGCGGGGCGGCCGGCCGACGAGCCACGCTCCGCCGGGCGCGGCGCGGCCCGCGCCGGCCGCGCCCGGACCGGCCGGCCGGGTCATCGCCCGCTCCCGTCCGGGCCGGCGGCCGGGCCGGTCATCCGCGCCTCGACGAGCGCGGCGAACGCGTTCGCGGTCGGCGCCTCGAACATCGACCGCAGCACGACGTCCACCGGGAAGATCTTGCGGATCCGGACGAGGAACTGCGTCGCGACCAGCGAGTCGCCGCCGAGGTCGAAGAAGCTCTCGTCCGGATCGAGCCGGTCGAGGCCGAGCATCTCGGCGAAGAGGCGCCGGACGACCTCGCCCACGTCCGCGTCCGCGTCCGCATCTGCCGCGCCGTTCACGGGCCCGGCGGCGACGCCCGCCCCGCTCGCGGCGCCGTTCGCCGGGGCGGCAGGGGCGGCAGGGGCGGCGGGGGCGGCGGGCTCGGCCGGGTCGACCGCGTACCGGCGCCGCTCGAACGGGTACACCGGCAGCGGTGTCCGGGCCCGGCGCGCCCCGGCGTGGACGGCCTCCCAGCCGACCGGCGTCCCGGCCGCCCACAGCCGTCCGGCCACCGCCAGCGCCGCGGCCTCGGCGGTCGCGCGGCCCGGTTCCGCGGTCACGGCGGCCACCGCGTGGTCGCCGTGACCGCCGGGCGCCCCGGCGGGGAGGGGGCGCCCGGTCAGGTCGCACAGCAGCGGGATCTCCGGGCGGCGGAGCGGGACCTCCTGGGCCAGGGCCGCGAAGTCCCTCGCGCCGCCGGGCCCGGCCCGGCCGTCCTGGAGGGCGCGCGCCCGTTCGGCCACGAGCCGGGCGGCGTCGGCCAGCGGGAGGACCCCGGCGACCGCCGCCGCGGTCAGCGCGCCGGCGCCCTCGCCCCGCACGGCGTCCGGGACGATCCCCCACGAGGCCAGCAGCCGCGCCAGCGCGTACTCCTGGGCGAACGCCATGAGGCCGTCGTGCACGCTGGGCGTGAACGTCATCGGCGGCGCGGCGGCCAGGCACTCGGCCACGAGGCGGAGGAACCGCGGCTCCCCCGGGAGGCGCCGGGTCGTGGTCCCCGGGAAGGCGAGCGTGACGGGCCGGGGCCGGGCGGGCTCCCCGGCGGTGCGCAGGCGGTCACCGGCCCGGCCTTCGAGGACGCGGACCGCGTCGGCGGCGCCGCCGACGACCGCGTGGCGGCGGAACGGGTGCTCGGCACGGCCCGTCTGCAGCGTCCAGGCCACGTCGGCCAGCGGGACGCCGGGACGGGCGCGCAGGTGGGCGGCGAGCCGTTCCGTCACCGCGTCCAGGGCGGCGGGGCTCTTCGCCGACAGCACGAGGAGCTGCCAGGGGCGGCCCGGGGCGACCGGCGGGGGAGGCGGGGCCTGCTCGAGGACGACGTGCGCGTTCGTGCCGCCCATGCCGAACGAGCTCACCCCTGCCCGCCGCGGCCCCCGAGGCCGCCACTCGACGGTCCGCGTGACGACCTCGAACGGGACGGACGCGAAGTCGATCCCCGGGTTCGGCTCGGTGAAGTGCAGGCTCGGCGGGATGAGGCCGCGTTCCAGCGCCATGACGGTCTTGATGAGCCCGGCCGCGCCCGCCGCCGCGTCGGTGTGCCCGATGTTGGTCTTCACCGACCCGAGCGCGCAGGGCCCGTCCCGCCCGGTGGTGGTGGCGCTGAAGGCCAGGGTGAGGGCGGCGACCTCGATCGGGTCGCCGATCGGCGTGGCGGTGCCGTGCGCCTCGACGTAGCCGACCGACGCGGGGTCGACGTCCGCGACCTCCTGCGCCGCGCGGATCACGGCGGCCTGCCCCTCGACACCGGGCGCGGTGTACCCGATCCGGTCCGCGCCGTCGTTGTTCACCGCCGAGCCGCGGATCACCGCGCGCACCGGGTCGCCGGCGGCCAGCGCCTCGGGGAGCCGTCTGAGCGCCACCAGGCCCGCGCCGTCGCCGCCGACGATCCCGCTCGCGCCGGCGTCGAACGTGCGGCACGCGCCGTCGGGGGACAGGATCCCGCCCTCGGCGTACGCGCCGGGCTCGGCCGGGAACCGCACCGTCACCCCGCCCGCGAGCGCGAGGTCGCAGTCGCCCGCCAGCAGCCCCTGGACGGCCATGTGCACCGCGACCAGGGACGTGGCGCACGCGGCCCGCACGGTGACGGCGGGCCCGCGCAGCCCCAGCTTGTACGCGGCGCGCGAGGTCAGGAAGTCCAGGCCGGTGGAGAGCCGGATCTCCCAGTCCGACACCGAGGGCAGGGCGTCCCGCCGGGACCGCAGGAGCGCGGCGTAGGAGGTGTCGGTGCCGCCCGCGTAGACGCCGATGACGCCGGGGAAGCGCGCGGGGTCGCAGCCCGCGTCCTCCAGCGCCTCGACCGCGCACTCCAGGAACACCCGGTGCTGCGGGTCGACGATCCTGGCCTCGCGCGGCGAGTAGCCGAAGTACCCGGCGTCGAACCACTCGGGGTCCCGCAGGAAGCCGCCCGCCGGGACGTACCGCTCGCCCGAGCCGCCCGGGACGGGCCGTTCGGGCAGGCGGGCGACCGCGTCGACGCCGCGCACGAGGTTGTCCCAGAACTCCTCGGGACCGGCCGCCCCCGGGAACCGGCAGGCCAGCCCGATGACCGCGATGTGCGCGGCCTCCTCGCCCGGGTCGCCGGGCTCGCCGACCGCGTTCACTCCGTCCCCTCCGTGTCCGTGCGCCGTGCGCGCCGCCGCTCCAGGCGGGCGAGGCCCCGGCGGCGCCCGTCCGGTGCCCGCGCCCCGGAACGATCGGCCGCGGCGCCGGCCGCGGCGCCGTCCCGTGGCCCGCCGTCGATGTGCCGGGCCAGGGCGCGGACGGTCGGGTACTGGAAGAAGTCGAGGATCGGCGGGCCGTGCCCGAGCCGTTCGACGAGGCGTTCGCGGACCTGGTGGACGAGCAGCGAGTGCCCGCCCAGGTCGAAGAAGTTGTCGGCGACGCCGACCTCGGGCAGGCCGAGGACGGCCGACCAGATCCCGGCGACGAGATCCTCGGTCGGCGTGACCGGCGGCTCGCGCGCTCCGGCCGGCCCGTCCGGCTCGGCGCCCGCCGGCGGCCCGGGGGCGGGCAGGGCGGCGGCGTCGACCTTGCCGTTGGCGGTCAGCGGGAGCCGGTCGAGCGGGACGAGCGTCGAGGGGATCATGAACGCGGGCAGGTCGCGTTCCAGATGGCGGCGGACCTCCGCGGACGCGGGCGTCTCCTGCCCGTCGCGCGCCACCAGGTAGGCGACCAGCCGCCGGTCGCCGCCGGGGCCGTCGTCGCGGACCGCGACATGCGCCCGCCCGATCGCGGGATGGCGGCACAGCACCGACTCGATCTCGCCCGGCTCGATCCGGTTGCCGCGCAGCTTCACCTGGGCGTCCGTGCGGCCGACGAAGTCGAGCCTGCCGTCCGGCCGCAACCGCACCACGTCACCGGTCCGGTAGAGGCGCCCGCCGGGCCCGGCGGTGAACGGGTCGGGCACGAACCGTTCGGCCGTGAGCGCCGGCCGGGCCAGGTAACCGCGGGCGAGCCCGGGGCCGCCCAGGTACAGCTCCCCGCGCACCCCTGGGGGGACGGGCCGCATCGCCTCGTCCAGGACGTGGACGACGGCGCCCGCTATGGGCACGCCGATGTCGGGCGGCGCACCGGGTGGCGTGTCGGGGGGTGCGCCGGGCGGCGCACCGGCACGGGCCGGACCGGCGGCGGGCGCGATGGTCCCCACGGTGGTGAAGACGGTGCCCTCGGTCGGGCCGTAGGCCAGGTCCACCCGGAACGGCAGCGCGGGATCGGGGCGGGCGCGGAACACCTCCCCGCCCGTCTGGAGCACCCGCAGGCGGACGTCGCCGGGCCAGCTCAGCGCCAGCAGCGGCTCGGCGAGGGCGGTGGTGAGGAAGACCGAGGCGATCCGCTCGGCGATCAGCCACGCCCGGAGCCGGTCCGGGGACAGCCGGGTGCCGGGGTCGGCCACCCGCACCCCGGCGCCGGCGGTGAGGGCGGGCCACAGGTCGATGACCGAGGCGTCGAACCCGGCCGCGTTGACCATCGCCTGCCGGTCGCCGGGGGCCAGCCCGTACTCGGTCCGGTACCAGCGGGTGAAGTTGGCCAGCGCTCCGTGCTCGACCGCGACGCCCTTCGGCCTCCCCGTGGAACCGGAGGTGTACATCACGTAGGCGAGGTCGTGCGGTGAGGGCTCGGCGGCGGGCGGGGCGTCCTCGGGGGAGGGGCCGCCGAGCACGTCCTCCAGGGTGAGCGCCCGCGTGCCCGCGGGGACGCGGGACGCGTGGCCGCCGGCCGTGACCACGTGCGCGACGCCGGCGTCGCGGCACAGGAACGCCAGCCGCTCGGCCGGATGGTCCGGGTCCAGCGGCAGGTAGGCGGCGCCGCTCTTCAGCACGCCCAGCTCGGCGACGGCGAGGTCGGCGCCGCGCGGGAGCAGCACGCCCACCACCTGCTCGGGGCGGGTGCCGAGCCGGAGGAGGCCGGCGGCGACACGGCCTGCGTACGCGTCCAGGTCGCCGTAGGTGAGGCTCCGGCCGCCCTCGCTCAGTGCCACCGCCGAGGGCGTACGGCGGGCCTGCTCGCCGACCAGGACGTGCACCGGCGCGGTCTCCTCGGCGCTGGGTCGCGGCGCGGCCCGGCGCCCGCTCAGCTCGTCCACGACGCGCCCCCGCCGCGCGCCTCCCAGGAGCGGCAGCCGCGAGAGCCGGGTCGAGGGCGCGGCGAGGGCCGCGCGCAGGAGGACCGCGTGGGCGTGCGCCATCCACCCGGCCATGGCGCCGTCGAAGGCGGCCCGGTCGTACTCCCAGAGCAGGGCGTCCGGGGTCATGAGGACGTTGAGGGCGGTGCCCGCGGGTTCGATGACCGGCCCGGCGAACGTCCCGGCGGCGTCCCCGAAGCGGAGGGGGGCCAGGTCGGCGGGGGCGGTGTCCTCCAGCGTGAACGTCGCCTGCGCGAGCGTGCCCCTGCCGCGCCGGGTCAGGAGGCGGGCCAGTTCGTAGTAGGGGTAGTGGCGGGTGCCGCGCGCCTCCCCGACCGCCGCTCCGGCCCGTCGGGCCAGCTCGCGGAACGGCGGATCGCCGCCGAGGTCGCAGCGCAGCGCGACCGGGTCGGTGAAGGCGCCCAGCAGGCCCGGCACGTCTTCCGGGGGCGCCTTGGGCCACGGCGTGGTCACGCAGAGGTCCGTCGCGCCGCTGTAACGGTGCAGGAGCGCGGCGAACCCGGCGAACGCGACGGCGAACGGGCTCGTTCCCCCGGCCCTCCCGAACTCCCTGAGCGCGTCCATGAGCCCGGCGGGCAGTTCCTCGGTCACGAGCCCGTACCCGGCGCCCGGCCCACCGCCCGTGCCGTCCGCGCCGGGTGCGCCGGGTGCGCCGCCCGCGCCGGGTGCGCCGGGTGCGCCGTCCGCGCCGGGTGCGGATCCGGTGTCCGGGGAACGGCCCGGCAGGTCCAGGGGCGGTGGCGGATCGGCGAGCACGCGGCGCAGGCGGGCGAGCCGGGCGCGCATCGCCGGTGAGGAAAGGGAGTCGCGTTGCCAGACCGCGTAGTCGCCGTACTGGACGCGCGGTGCCGCGGCGGCCCCGGCGGCCCCGGCGTCCTCGTGCTCGCCGCCGCCGTACAGGGCGGCTGCCTGCCGGAGCAGGAGCACCGCGCAGCGGCCGTCCAGGATCGCGGGATGCGCCTCCAGGACGATCTCGTGGTCTTCGGGACCGAGGCGGGTGACCGTCCAGCGCACCAGGGGGAGCCGCCCCAGGTCGAACGGTTCGCGGGCCCCGGCGGCCGCCTCGGCGGCGCTCGCGGAGACGGTGACCGCGGCGGCCGTGGTGGCCGTGGTGGCCGGATGCGTCTCCTGGCGCGGCCGTCCGTCGACCTCGCGACAGGTGGTCCGCAGGATCTCGTGCCGCCAGACGAGTTCGGCGACGGCGCCGCGCAACCGGTCCGCCCGGAACGGCCCCCGGACGCGGACGGCGGCGCGCACCGGGCGCCGGCCGCCGTCCGGCCACAGCAGTTCCTGCTGGAAGCTCAGGGGCGTGACGAGCCTCGGTGAATCCGGGGCCGGCGGGGGGAACGGCCGCTCTGGACGATCATATGAATGATCTTGTGGCATCTGGGAGCTTTTCACTTCACACAACGCCTCGTCTGCGTATCCCGCCGCCATTGGGGGGAGGCGGCGGGTCACTGCGGCAGAACGTATATCCGCTTGACAGTGGAGTCAACGGCCACGTGACTTATCTTGAAAATCCTTGTTGCGCGGCAACATGACAGGATTCTTGACGCATCATGAGCGACACTGTCCACATGCGGTCACCGGCGTTGTCGGGGCAGTGTCCCGATGATCTCTTGAAGGACCACGTCCGACCATTCGGAGGAGGTCTCGATGGCGAGGCCCAGGAGCAGGCGCGGACGCGCGCTCGCGGCCGGGGGCGCGGCGGCGCTCGTGCTCTCCGCCTACACCGTGCAGGCCGCCCGGCCGACGGTGTCGGCGGCGCGGCAGGCCGGCCCGTGCGCCGTCGACAAGCAGGCCGACGTACCCGACCGGATGCGCGACGGAACGGTGCTGATGGCGGACGTCTACAAGCCGCGGACCTCGGAGAAGGTCCCGGTCGTGCTGATGCGGACCCAGTACGGCAAGAACGGCCCGCCCAACCAGCCGAACCGCTTCCTGTCGCCCGCCTGGCTGGCGGCCCAGTGCTACATCGTGGTCGTCGAGGACGTGCGCGGGCAGTACGCGTCCAAGGGCACCTTCTACGAGTTCCACCAGGACCTCGACGACGGCTACGACTCCGTCGAGTGGGCGGCGCGGCTGCCCGGGTCGAACGGCCGCGTCGGCATGTACGGATCGTCCTATGTCGGCGCGACGCAATGGCTGGCCGCGCAGAAACTGCCGCCGAGCCTCAAGACGATCGTGCCGATGAATACCTCCAGTGACTATTTCGAGGGCTGGACCTACGAGGGCGGCGCCTTCCGGCTGGGATTCGTCGAGAACTGGTCGATGGAGACCATCGTGCCGTCGGCCGCCGCCAATCGCGGCGACACCGCGCTCGCCGAGCAGCTCAAGAAGGACTATCTCGACATCGCCAAGTGGATGACCTACCGGCCGTACCGGAAATTCCCGCCGTACAAGCCGGAGGATCCGCGGGTCGCGCCGTACTTCTTCGACTGGATCGAGCATTCGACCAATGACAGGTACTGGTCCGACATCGCGCCGGAACGGCACCATTCCCGTATCAAGCTGCCGGTGCTGCATCTGGAGGGCTGGTACGACTCGTTCCTCGACGGAGGCATCCGCAACTTCACCGGCATGACGGCCAACGGCGGCTCGCCGGAGGCACGCGCGGGGCAGCGCCTGGTGATCGGGCCGTGGGACCACCAGACCTGGTCGCGCGTGCCGAAGGAGCGCTACGTCCCCGCGCCGATGCTCTCCGCCATCGGCCCGGCCGGCGACTACCCGCTGGACGAGGTGATGGTCGCCTGGTACGACCACTTCCTCAAGGGCCGGGACAACGGCGTCAGCAACGGCAGGCCCACCGTCGACTACTTCGAGATGGGCTCCAACGTGTGGCGGCGCTCGCCCTCGTGGCCGCTGCCCGGGACGCGGTACACCAAGTACTACCTCGCGAGCGAAGGGCACGCCGCCTCCATCCTGGGCGACGGCAGGCTCACGACGGAGCGGCCCGGCTCGGAGCCGGGCACGGAGCCGGGCACGGAGCCCGGCTCCGGCCAGAAGCCCGACCGGTACACCTACGACCCGCGCAACCCGGTGCCCTCGGTCGGCGGCCACTCCTGCTGCGAGAACCGCGGCGGGCAGCAGGGCCCCTACGACCAGCAGACCGTCGAGGCCCGGCCGGACGTGCTCGTCTACACCAGCCCCGAGCTGACCGCCGACACCCACGTCACCGGCCCGATCAGCGTCGAGCTGTACGCCTCCTCCACCGCCCCGGACACCGACTGGACCGCCAAGCTGGTGGACGTGGCGCCCGACGGCACCGCGCGCAACCTCAACAACGGCATCCTCCGGGCGAGCTTCCGCGAGTCCTCGACACGCCCGACGCCCATCCGTCCCGGCAAGGTCTACAAGTACACGATCAAGATCTGGCCGACCTCGAACCTCTTCAAGGCCGGCCACCGGATCCGCCTGGACATCTCCTCCAGCGACTTCCCGCAGTACGCGCCGAACCCGAACACCGGGGAGAAGTTCGGCCAGAGCGCCCGGGTGCGGACCGCGCACCAGACCGTCCTGCACGACGAGAAGCATCCCTCGTCGGTGACGCTGCCCGTCGTCCCCGCCGACCGGGTGGGCCCGGCGTACCCCAAGATCCCGGTCACCGGGGTCAGGTAGCGCCGGGCCCGGACGGCACGCCGGCGGCGGCCTCGGCGCCGGGGAGGCGGCGCAGGCCGCGCAGCGGCGAGAGGTAGAGCGGCAGGAACGCGGTGGTCATGCCGGCCGCCGCCACCCACAGCACGGTGCGGGGCCCGGCCACGGAGGCCAGGGCCCCGCCGAGGAACGCGCCCAGCGGCATCGTGCCCCACACCAGGAAGCGCATGGTGGCGTTCATCCGGCCGAGCAGCCGGCCGGGGCACAGCGTCTGCCGGAAGCTGACCTGGGCGACGTCGTACACGGCGGCGCCGAACACCAGGCCGAACTCCCCGGCCGCCGCGAGCCAGAGCCGCCAGTCGTCCTGGGCGAGCGGCACGAGCAGCGCGCACAGCCCGGCGCCGGCGGTGCTGGCCCACATCGTCCTGCCCTGCCCGGCGGCGGCGGCGATCCGCCGCGCGAAGAACGCCCCCGCGACGCCTCCCGCCGCGCCCACCGTGAAGAACAGCCCGATGCCCGCCGCCGAGAGCCCGAGGCCGCCCGACAGCAGGACGATCAGCATCGGCTGGCCGGCGCTCCGGAAGAGGTTGAACGCCCCCGTGCACCCGGCGATCGCGCGGAGCAGGCGGTGCCCGAAGACGAACCGCAGCCCTTCCCCGATCTCCCGGCCCAGGTGCCGGTCCGGATCCCGCGGCGGGCGGGCCTCGGGGGCCCGGATGCGCGCGATCCAGACCGCCGACCACACGAAGCACGCCACGTTCGCCACGACGGCGTACGGGGCGGTGAGGGCCTGCACCGCGGCCCCGCCGGCGGCCGGGCCGCCCATCTGCGCGACCGACTGCGTCGCGGCGAGCTTGGCGTTGCCCTCGACGAGGCGGTCACGGCCGACCAGGTGCGGCAGGTAGCTCTGGTAGGCGACGTCGAAGAACACCGTCAGCACCCCGTAGCCGAGGGCCACCAGGCAGAGCTGCGGCAGTGTCAGGACGCCCGCGGCCGCGGCCAGCGGGAGCGTGGCGAGCGCCAGCGCCCGCCCCGCGTCGGCGATGATCAGGACGCGCCGGCAGCGCATCCGGTCCACCCAGGCGCCCGTCGGCAGCCCGAGGAGCAGGAACGCGGCCGTCATCGAGGTGGAGACCAGGCCGACCTGGAACGGCGTGGCGTCCAGGACCGTCGCGGCCAGCAGCGGCAGGACGAACAGGGTCGCGGTCGCGCCGATCTGGCTCGCCGCGTCCCCCAGCCACAGCCGCCGGAAGCCGGGGTGGAACGCCAGGCTCGCGCGGAACCGCGCCCACCGCCCCGGACCGCGCGGCCCCCGCCCGCGCCGCTCCCGGGCGGTGCGGCCCATCAGGGCACGCCCACGAACAGCTCGGACACCCGCGCGTCCGGGTCGCCCGCCACGGCGTCGAGCAGCCGCCCGTACAGCTCGGCCGCCCGCGCGACCGTGCGCGCGTCGAACAGGTCCCGGTCGTACTCCCAGATGAACTCGATCGAGCCCGAGGGCGCCTCCCCGGACCCGTCCCGGCCGGCGGCCTGCTCGGCGGCGGGGATCGCGATCACGTTCAGGTCGAACTTGGCGCTGCCGTTGGCGACGCCGGGCGTGACGCGGGCGTCCAGCCCCGGCATCCGGACGTCCGGCATCGGCGCGTCGTGGAACGCGAACAGCACCTGGCACAGCGGGTGCCGGCCCGCCACCCGTTCCGGCCGCATCGCCGCGACCACCCGGTCGTAGGGGACGTCCTGGTGCGCGTGCGCCCCGAGCACGGCCGACCGGGTCCGCGCGAGCAGCTCGCGGAAGGTCGGGTCGCCGCGCAGGTCGGCGCGGAGCGCCACGGTGTTGATCACCATGCCGAACATCCGCTCCAGCTGCCGCCACCGCCGGTTGGCGATGCCGGACCCGACGCAGAAGTCGTCCTGCTCGGACCAGTGCGACAGCAGGACCTCGAACGCGGCGAGCATGACGGTGAACAGGGTGACGCCCTCGCGGGCGGCCAGCCCGCGCACCCGGCCGGCGGCGTCCGCGGGCACCTCGAAGCGCGGGGCGTCCCCGGTGAAGCGCCGTACGCGAGGGCGGGGACGGTCGGTGGGCAGGTCGAGGAAGTCCGGGACGCCGTCGAGGGCCTCGCGCCAGTAGGCGAGCTGCCGTTCGGAGACCGGCCCCTCCAGCCACGACCGCTGCCACGCCGCGAAGTCGGCGAACTGCACCTCGGGCTCCGGCAGCGGCGGGGGCCCGCCGGTCGCGTACGCGCCGTAGAGCGCGGCCAGCTCACCGACGAAGGCGTTGAACGCCCAGCCGTCGTGGATCAGGTGGTGCTCCAGGTGCAGCAGGACGTGCCGGTCCGGCGCCGCCCGCAGCAGCACCCACCGGACCAGGGGGAGCCGGTCGACCGGGATCGGCCCGGCGACGGCGGCGCGGATCCGGTCGCGCACCGCCGCGTCCGGGTCGTCCGCGCCGCTGAGATCGCCGAACTCCAGCGGCGCCGGGAAGGGCGGATGCACCACCTGCCGCGGCCCTGCCGGCCGCCCGCCCGCACCCGACGGCGGCCCGTCCGCGGGGACGTCGGTGAAGGTGGTCCGGTAGACCTCGTGGCGGCGGACGATCTCGGTCAGTGCCCGGGCGAGGGCGTCGCGGTCGAGGGCCCCGGTCAGCTCGATCGTCGCCTGGAACTGGTAGGCGCGGATCTCCGGGTGGAGCTGCTGCAGGAACCACAGGCGCTCCTGCGAGTACGACAGCGGCAGGTGGCCGTCGCGCGGCACGGGGACGATGGGCGGCACCTCCCGGCCCGCCGGGGGAGAGGACTCGACCGCGGCGGCGACGCCGCGGACGGTCCGGGCCGTGAACACGGCGTCCAGCGGCAGCTCCACCCCGAACTCGGTGCGGACGCGGGCGACCAGCTGGTTGGCCAGCAGCGAGTGGCCGCCGAGCTCGAAGAAGTCGTCGTCCGCGCCGGGCTTGTCCCGGCCGAGCAGCTCCGACCACAGCGAGGCGAGGCCTTCCTGCACCGGCCCCTCGGGAGCCGCCCAGATGCCCGACGGCCGGGGAGGGGACGGCGGCTCCGGCAGGGCCCTCTTGTCGATCTTGCCGTTCGGCGTCAGCGGGAACGTCTCGAGCAGGACCCACGCGGAGGGCACCAGCGCGTCCGGCAGGGACCGCTCGGCGTGGCGCCTGAGATCGGCGATGAGCCGTTCGGGGCCGGCCCACCGGGCGCCCCGCGGCGGGGCGGCGGCCTCGCTCCGTGCGCGCCCGCCGGGGCGGACGGCGGCGAGCATGACCAGGCCCGTGCCGGCGAGGCGCGGGTCCTCGGCGTGGCGTACCCGGTAGCCGCGGGCCTCGAAGAATCCGGTGAGGCGGTCGAGCCGCCCGCCGGTGTCGTGCACCTCCACGAGGACCTGGCGGATCAGCGGCCAGTCGTCCTCGGCCACGCCGGCGACGACCTCCTCCTCGCTCCGTTCCACGTCGATCTTCAGCAGGTCCACCCGGCGGACCCCGTTCTCCCGCAGGACCGCCGACAGCGTCCGGACGGGGCGGACGAAGCGCCGCTCCTCCAGGCTGCGGTCCAGCAGCCGGTCGAGGTCGGGCTCGTCACCCAGGTACGCCCGGAGGACCTCGCGGTCCGCGCCCGGGTCGGCGTACCGGCCCGACATGATCGTCAGGTTGGGGTAGTGGGTCAGCGTCGCCTCGCCCTCGGCGGCGCCGAGCGCGCAGGGGTACAGCCGGGCGTCCACCCCGTGGACGGCGACGTTGCGGCGCAGCAGCTCGAACAGCGGCGGGATCGGCTCGAACGCGTGGACCGTCGCCCCCGACCTCGCGGCGAGCAGGGTGAACAGCCCGGCGTGCGCGCCCGCGTCGACGACGCAGCCGCCGGGGGCGGGGTCGACGCCCAGCTCGGCGTACCGCTCGGTGTCGAAGACCTCGCGTGCCAGGAACTCGCCCTCGGTGCGGTTGGGGACGAGCACCGTCCTGCCGTCGTCCAGGGTGTGCCGTACGGAGGGCACGGGCAGGCCTTCGCGCTCGGCGCGCAGCAGCTCGGCCACCGGGCGGGCGGTCGCGCGGTCGGGCACGGCGTAGGCCACCAGCCTCGGTTCCCCCGCGGGGTCCGGCCGGGCGACCACGGTCGCGCCCGCCACCCCGGGGTGTCCCGCCACCACGGCCGCGGCCTCGCCCGGCTCCACCCGCACGCCGCGGATCTTGACCTGGTCGTCCAGCCGGCCGAGGAACTCCAGCGCCCCGTCGGCGCGCCGGCGCACCCGGTCGCCGGTGCGGTACAGGCGCGCGCCCGGCTCGCCGGACAGGTGGTCGGGGACGAACCGCTCGGCCGTAAGGGCGGGCCGCCCGAGGTAGCCGCGGGCGAGCGCGACGCCGCCGATGAGCAGCTCGCCCGGCTCGCCCGGCCCGGCGGGCCACATCCGCTCGTCCACCACGTGGACCCGCACGCCGGTGATCGGCGTGCCGATCGGCACCGTGGCGTCGCCGGGCCGGCACGTCCACGCGGTCACGTCCACCGCCGCCTCGGTCGGCCCGTACAGGTTGTCCAGCCGCACGCCGGGCAGGCGTTCGAAGAACCGGCCGGCGAGGCCGGGGGGCAGCGCCTCGCCGCTGCAGATGACCCGCCGGAGCGACGCGCACTCCTCGACGCCCGGCACGGCGAGGAACGCGCGCAGCATCGGCGGCACGAAGTGCAGCGTGGTCACGCCGCGCGCACGGACCAGATCCGCCAGGTAGGCGGGGTCGCGGTGCCCGCCGGGCCGGGCGAGGACGAGCCGCGCCCCGTTCATCAGCGGCCAGAACAGCTCCCACACCGAGACGTCGAAGCCGATCGGGGTCTTCTGCAGCACCCGGTCGTCGCCGGTCAGGCCGTAGGCCTCCTGCATCCAGGCGAGCCGGTTGGCGATGGCGCGGTGGGTGTTCATCGCGCCCTTGGGCGTCCCGGTCGAGCCGCTGGTGTGGATCACGTACGCGAGGGCGTCCGGTGGCGGGTCGGCGATCTCGCCGGCCTCCGGCGCCGCGGGTATGCCGTCGAGGGTGAGGACGGTCGCCCGCGAGCCGGGCAGGGCGCTCCTGAACCGTTCCCGGGTGAGGACCACCCGGGCGCCGGAGTCGGCGAGGACGAACGCCCGGCGCCGCTCCGGGTGGTCGAGATCGAGCGGGACGTAGGCGCCGCCCGCCGCCAGCACCCCCAGCAGCGCGACCGGCAGCTCGGCCGAGCGCTCCATGGCGACGGCCACCACCGAGTCCGGCCCGACGCCCTCGGCCCTCAGGCGCGCCGCGACGCCCTGGACGCGTGCCCAGAGGGCGGCGTAGGTGAGCGTGGCCTCGCCGCACTCGACCGCGATCCGCCCGGGAGTGGCGGCCGCCTGCCCGGCCACGGCCCGGTGAACGAGCGTGTCAGGAGCCGGCATGGGCCGCCCCCGTTCCGGTGCGGTTCCGGCCGGGCGGGCCGTCCCCTCCGCTCGTCCGGCTCGGACACCGGTCCTCGTGGTCGACGCGTGCGCGGAAGTCGGGTCGGTCCGTGACGTTCATGGGGGTCGGCGCTCCTGCTCGGCGGGTGCCGCGTAACCCGCGGAGCCCCACCGGCCCCGCGGCCAACAAGCGAAGTCACGGTCATTACAAGTCAGGCCGGGTGCCTTGTCAATGTCCTGTCAAAGCGGCCTCGCCCGTGTCCCCGCCCGTGTCCCCGCCGGATTCCGAGGAAACTATTCAGTCAGTGTATGTAGTGAGTGTATAGTCGCCGCCATGTCGACTCCGCAGATCCTGCTCGCCCTGCTGGCCGAGCGCCCCAAGCACGGGTACGAGCTCAAGCGCGAGCACGACGAGCGGCTGCCGGGCGCCAAGCCCCTGCCCTACGGCCAGGTCTACTCGACGCTGCAGCGGCTGGAGCGTGACGGGTTCGTGGCCGTCGCCGAGGTCGTCCAGGAGGGCGGGCCCGAGCGCACGGTCTACGAGCTGACCCCGCGGGGCGACGAGAAGATGCGCGCCTGGCTCGCCGAGACCGAACCGCCCCTGCCCTACGTCACCGGTGCCCTGTTCACCCGGGTGGTCATGGCGCTGGTGGTCGGCGGCGACGCGCGGGCCGGCCTGGACCGGCAACGCGCCGCCCACCTGGAGCGGATGCGGGAGCTGACCCAGGCCAAGACGGCCGCCGGCGTGTCCGCCGCCGAGGTCCTGGCCGCCGATCACACCCTGCTTCACCTGGACGCCGACCTGCGATGGATGGAAACGGCCGTGCGACGCCTGGCCGACCTGACCAAGGAGATCACTCGATGAGTCCCCTGCTGGAAGCGCGCGACGTCGGCAAGACGTTCGGCCGCACCGTGGCGCTGCGCGGCGCGTCCCTGACGATCGGCGCCGGAGAGATCGTGGCGATCTCCGGCCCGAGCGGCTCGGGCAAGAGCACGCTGCTGCACTGCCTGGCCGGCATCGTCGTTCCCGACCAGGGCGAGATCCGCTACGGCGAGACCCGCCTCGACGAACTGGACGAGGACACCCGCACCCGCCTGCGGCGCGCGGCGTTCGGCATCGTCTTCCAGTTCGGCGGGCTCGTGCCGGAGCTGACCGCCGCGGAGAACGTGGCCGTCGCGCTGATGTTCGGCGGGCTCGGCCGCGCGGAGGCGTCCGCCACCGCGCTGGAATGGCTGGGCCGCCTCGGCGTGGACGACTGCGCGCCCGTACGGCCCGGCGACCTGTCCGGCGGCCAGGCGCAGCGGGTCGCCCTGGCCAGGGCGCTCGCCCACGGGCCCAAGGTGGTCTTCGCCGACGAGCCCACCGGCGCGCTCGACAGCGTCGCCGGTGAGGAGGTGCTGGGCCTGCTGCTCGGGGCGGCCCGGGAGCGCGGGACCACCGTCGTCATGGTCACCCACGACAACCGGATCGCGGCCTTCGCCGACCGCGAGATCGTCGTCCGGGACGGCGGCGTGGTCGAGACCCCGGCGGTGACCCGATGACCGGGGGAGGGGCGCGCGAGCTGTTCGCCGTCGCCGCGATGCTGGCCCGCGGCACCTCCCGCGCCGAGCGGCGGCGGCGCCGGCTGCTGACCTCCTGCGCCGCGCTGGCCACGTTCTTCCTGCTCGGCGCGGTGAACCTGCTGCTGATCCGGGGCACCTTCCACACCCAGTGGGCGGGGCTGGTCGCCGAGGAGGGCCTGCGGCCGGGGACCGCGCTGGCCATGGCGCTGCTGGTCGTCCCGGTCCTGGCGCTGCTGCACCAGGCCGGACGGGTCGCGCAGGCCACCCAGGAGCGGCGGCTCGCGGCCTTGCGGCTCGCGGGCGCCACCCCGAGGGACGTCCGGACGCTCGGCGCCGTCGAGGCCGTCCGTGTCGGCACGACCGGGGCGGTCATCGGGGCCATCGCCTACGTGTGCGGGCAGCAGGCGGCGATGGCCGCCCTCGGGGTGGTGAACACCGCGCGGTACGCGATCCCGCCGTGGCCGGTGCCGCTCGTGCTCGCCCTGGTGGTGGGCGCCGCGGTGACGGTCAGCCTGCTGGTGTCCCGCCACGTCGTCACCTCTCCGCTGCGCGTCTCCCGGCGCGCCTCCCGCCCGCGACCGGCTCCGTACACGCTCATTCCGCTGGCCCTCGGCGTGCTGGTCATGGTCGTGGGGACCCTGACCCGGGAACTGGACAAGGTCGGGGTGCCGCTGTTCTTCCTCGGCAGCGCCCTCACCGTCGCCGGCGTGGTGGTGGGGTCCTCCCGCCTGATCCTGGAATCCTCCCGCCTGGCCGCCCGCCGTGCCCGTTCCCCCGAGACGCTGCTGGCGGCGCGCGCCCTGGAGGCCGATCCCCGTGCCGGGGGCCGTGCCATGGCCGTGGTCGGCCTGGTGGTCGCGTTCGGCACCGGGGCCGGCGCGATCGAGTGGGAGGTGATCCACAACGCCACCGCCGTGGGCGAGCCGATCGACGAGTTCTGGCGGGTCAGCCTCGGCCTGACCCATCTGGCGGTGCTGTTCGCCCTGGTCGTGGCGGTCACCGCGCTGGTGGTGCACCGTGCCGAGTCGCTGCTGGAGGGCGGCCGGTCGATGGCGGCGCTGGCCGCCGCCGGGGCCCCGGTGGCGGCCCTGCGGCGGGCGGCGCTGCGCCAGACGCTCATCGCGGCGACCCCGATCTGCGTGATCGCCGCCGTGGCCGCGCTCATCGGCATGACACCGGGCATCTTCACCGATCCGAGCCTCCCGATGGTCGCCTGGACCTCCGGCCGGGCCCTGCTCATGGTCGCCATCGCCGTGGCGTCCGCGGCCGCCGTCACGGCTCTGTCGGGCCGCCTCCTCGCCCGGGCCGCCTCCCCGGACCGCCTCCGCGCCGAATGAGCGCCGCCGAGATCCGGGGATTGCCGAGATCACCTCTTGCACCTTCTTTGATGCCTATTTCGCTTATGCAGTGATTGGTCGGGAAGGGTGTGCCAGGAGCCGGATGCCACTCTCTTCCAGAAAAATCATGATCACGGAAGTTTGCTGGGCATCGGTATTCCGACCTGGGCCGGGGCGGGCCGTCTGGGGTGTCCGGGGGAGCGTCGAGATCGAAGGGGAGATCAACGATGCGCAAGCTGTTCGCGGTCGTCCTGACGGCGATGGCGCTCGCGGTCGTCGCGGCGGTGGGGCCGCCGGCGGTCGCGGCCTCCGCGAGCGGGCCCCGGGCGCCGCAGGACTCCGCCCTGCAGACGGCGACGGTCACCGTCCTGCACGGGGTGCCCGGTGTCACCGTGGACGTCTACGCCAACGGCGAGAAGGTGCTGTCGAACGTCGGGCCCGGTGTCCTGAGCGCGCCACTGCGACTCCCGGGCGGCGGCTATGACATCAAGATCTTCAAGGCCGGCGAGAATCCCGGCGGCACGCCGCTCGCCCGCAAGACCGTGACGCTGTCCGCCGGGAGCAACGACACGATCGCCGCCCATCTGAGCCGGACCGGAAGCCCGATGATCACGGCTTTCGTCAACGACACCTCCGCGGTCCCGTCCGGCCAGGCCCGGGTGACCCTGCGGCACATCGCCGCCGCGCCCGCCGTCGACGTCAGGGCCGACGGAAGGACGGTGGCCACGAACCTGTCCAATCCCGGCCAGGCCGAGGTCCAGCTTCCGGCGGGAACGGTCTCGGCGGAGATCCTGCGCGCGGGGACCGGGGACGTGGTGCTCGGGGTGCCGCGCGTGCCGATCGCGGCGGGCACCAACGTGATCCTCTACGCCTGGGGCAGCGCCGACCAGCACAATCTCGCTCTGGCGGTACAGACGATCGTGGGCCCCTGACCCGCTCCCGGCCCCGTTCTCAGGACGAGGCGCCGTCCTCAGGAAGAGGGGGACGGGTCGGCGTAGACGCCTCTCAGCATGCCCGTCGCCTGGCCGACCTCGATGAGGTGCCCGTCCGGGTCGCGCATGTAGCAGCGCAGCTCGGCCTTGCGGTCCAGGGGTTCGGTCAGGAAGGCGGCCCCCTTGGCGCGGGCGGCCTCGTAGAACGCCATGATGTCGGCCACGCGGACGTTCATGAACGCCGACACCGGGTCCCCCGGCTCGGGCGGGGTGAGGACGATGTCCGGCTTGTCGGGGGTGGGGCCGCCGCCGGGGTTGAGGATGATCCAGCTGTTGGCGACCCGCACGATCGCGGGGTTCTCGGGCAGCACGACCTGCCCGTCGAAGATCCTCGCGTAGAAGTCGCGGGAGACCGCGACGTCCCGCACGGTCAGGAAGTGCGTCAGCACCAGCCCGTGTTCGGGGGCCGGGAGGGCGTCCCGGTTCACCATCGCTGCCTCCACCTCGCCGGGCCATGTCTCCGGACTCTTCCCCGGCCCGGGGCGCCGGGAGACCGCGGAGACGTAACGAACGGCCCCGGAAACGGCAGGCGGCACACCATGGGCGTCCAGGACCGGGCGCACACCACGGGCGTCCAGGACGGGCCCTGACGCCGGGACGTACGGCCGCCCGGGGTCAGGACTCGAACCGGTAACCCATGCCCGGCTCGGTGATCAGGTGGCGCGGCCGGGACGGATCGGGCTCCAGCTTCCGGCGCAGCTGGGCCAGGTAGACGCGCAGGTAGTTGGTCTCCTTCTCGTAGGCCGGGCCCCACACCTCGCGCAGCAGCTGGCGCTGGCCGACCAGCTTCCCGGCGTTGCGGACCAGCACCTCGAGGATGTTCCACTCGGTGGGGGTGAGGCGGACCTCCCGCCCCTCCCTGGTCACCTTCTTGGCCGCCAGGTCGATGGTGAAGGCGCCGGTCTCCACCACCGCGGCGGCCTCGTCGGCGGGGGCGGCCCGCCGCACCGCCGCGCGCAGCCGGGCCAGCAGCTCGTCCATGCCGAACGGCTTGGTGACGTAGTCGTCGGCGCCGGTGTCCAGGGCCTGGACCTTCTCCTCGGAGGCGTGCCGCGCGGACAGCACGATGATCGGGACGTTCAGCCAGCCGCGCAGTCCCTTGATCACCTCGACGCCGTCCATGTCCGGCAGGCCGAGGTCGAGCACCACCACGTCCGGCCGCCGCCGGCCGGCCAGTTCCAGCGCGGTCCTGCCGTCGGGCGCCGTGTCCACCTCGTAGCCCCGCGTCTTCAGGTTGATGCGCAGGGCCCGGACGAGCTGCCGCTCGTCCTCGACGAGAAGCACCCGCGTCACCGTGACCCTCCCGTCCCGCCGCGGGCGGGGGAGCCCGTCCGGGCCGGGACGGCGACCGGCAGCGCGAAGACCATCGTGAGACCGCCGCCGGGGGTGTCCTCGGCCTCCAGGGTGCCGTCCATGGCCTCGGTGAAGCCGCGGGCCACGGCCAGTCCCAGTCCCACCCCGTCGCCTTCGGGGGCGTCGCCCAGCCGCTGGAACGGCGCGAAGATCCGTTCCTTGGTCGCCTCGGGCACGCCGGGGCCCCGGTCCGCGACACGGATCTCGACCCGGCCGGGCGGCGGGCCCGCCCGCAGCTCGCCGGCCGACACCAGGACGGGCCCGGCGCCGTGCCGGACGGCGTTCTGCAGCACGTTGGCCAGCGCCCGTTCCAGCAGCCCCGGATCGGCCGCGACCGGCGGGAGCGTCTCCGGCACGTCCACCTCGATCCGGTCCGCCGGGAGCCCCTGGAGGGCCGGTGCCACCACCTGCTCCAGGGCGACCGGCTGGATCAGGGGGGAGACCGTGCCGGTCTGCAGCCGGCTCATGTCCAGCAGGTTGCCGATGAGGGCGTCGAGACGGTCGGCCGACTCCTCGACGGTGGCGAGCAGCTCGGCCTCGTCCGCGGGGTCCCAGTGCACGTCCGCCTGCCGCAGGCCGCTCACGCCGGCCTTGATGGAGGCCAGCGGCGTGCGCAGGTCGTGGGAGACCGCGGCGAGCAGCGCGGTGCGGATCCTGTTGCCCTCGGCCAGCCGCCGGGCGTGGCCCGCCTCCTCGGCCAGCCGCCGCCACTCCAGCACCGCGGCGGCCCGGGAGGCGAAGGCCGACAGCACCCGCCGGTCGGCGGCGGGCAGGACCCGCCCGCGCAGGGCGAGCACGGTCTGGCCGCGGCCGTCCGTCCCCTCGCCCTCCCGTACCTGCGCCTGGGCGTCGGCCTGGTCGGGGTCGGCGCACGGGGCGGGGCCGGTGGAGCCGAGGACGGTCCAGCCGTCGCCGCCGCTTTCCAGGAGGGCGACCGAGGTCATGCCGAAGGTCTCCCGGATCCGTTCCAGCAGGGCCGGCAGCGCCTGCTCCCCGCGCAGCACGCTGGTCGCCAGCATGCTGAGCGTCTCGGCCTCGGCGTTGCTCTGCGCCGCCTGCCGCGAGCGGCGCGCGGCCAGGTCGACCACCGACGCCACCGCGACCGCGACCCCGATGAAGATTCCCAAGGCGACGGCGTTGTCGATGTCGGCGATGGTGAGGGTGTGGAAGGGCGGGGTGAAGAACCAGTTCGCCAGCAGGCTGCCCAGGACGGCGGCGGCCACCGCGGGCCACAGCCCGCCCGCCAGCGCCACCCCCACGGTCAGGGCCAGGTAGAACAGGATGTCGGTGACCAGCCCGAACTCGTGGGGGGCCTGGGTCAGCAGGACGGTCAGCGCCGGCGGGCCGAGCACGGCCAGCGTCCACCCGGTGGCCCGGCGCCGGACGCTCAGGGCCGGGCCGCCCTCCCGGGCGGCACCGCGGCCCTTCCCGGCGCGCTCGTGGGTGACGATGTGGACGTCC
Source organism: Actinomadura viridis (assembly GCF_015751755.1). Taxonomy (GTDB): domain Bacteria; phylum Actinomycetota; class Actinomycetes; order Streptosporangiales; family Streptosporangiaceae; genus Spirillospora; species Spirillospora viridis. The sequence goes on along the minus strand of NZ_JADOUA010000001.1, from coordinate 4,831,026 downwards.
AGATCGCCCGACTCCCGGGCCACCGTGGTTCCCACGTCCGGGCCGAGCAGCGCCCGCCAGCCGGACCGGCGGCTGGAGCCCAGCACGAGCTGGGTGGCGTTGACCCCGCGGGCGAACTCCAGCAGCGCCGCCGCGATGTCGTCGCCCACCACCTGGTGGAACGTCCCGCCCATGCTCTCCATCAGGGCCCGCTGGCGGGCCACCGCCCGCGGGGAGCCGTCCGCCAGGCCGTCGCTGTGCACCACCCGTACGGCCAGCAGGTCGGCGTGCCCGGCCCGGGCCGCCAGGCGCGCGGCCCGGCGGACGAGGGTGTCGCCCTCCGGCCCGCCCGGCAGCGCCACCACGATCCGCTCGCGCGCCTCCCACGGCTCGGTGATGCCGTGCTGCTCGCGGTAGCGGGCCAGGCCCTCGTCCACCCGGTCGGCCACCCACAGCAGCGCCAGTTCGCGCAGCGCGGTGAGGTTGCCGGTACGGAAGTAGTTGGCCAGCGCCGTGTCGACGCTCTCCGCCGGGTACACGTTCCCGTGCGCCAGGCGGCGGCGCAGCGCCTCGGGGGTCATGTCGACCGACTCGATCTGCTCGGCCCGCCGGACGACCGCGTCCGGCACGGTCTCGTGCTGCCGTACCCCGGTGATGCGTTCGACGACGTCGTTCAGGGACTCCAGGTGCTGGATGTTGACGGTGGAGATCACGTCGATGCCGGCCGCGAGGAGTTCCTCGATGTCCTGCCAGCGCTTGGCGTTCCGGGAGCCCGGCACGTTGGTGTGCGCGAGCTCGTCGACCAGGGCGACGCCGGGACGGCGGGCCAGCACGGCGTCCACGTCCATCTCGGTGAACTCCGCGTCCCGGTACCGGACCCGGCGGCGCGGGACGATCTCCAGGTCGCCGATCTGGGCGGCGGTCCGGGGACGCCCGTGGGGCTCGACGAGGCCGATGACCACGTCGGTGCCGCGCTCGGCGCGGCGGCGGCCCTCGTTGAGCATGGCGTAGGTCTTGCCGACACCGGGCGCCGCGCCCAGATAGATGCGCCAGGTACCGCGGGCGGTCATACCGGATGTCACCCCCCTGACCGGAATCATCCCCTTTCAATGGCCTGGCGAAATCTAGCAAAGGCGGGTGAGCGCATCGGAAAGGGAGAGCCGCCCCGGCCCGGAATCGACGTTCCTTCAGCGGACCCGCCGACGATGGCCGTCCGCCACCTCCTCCTCGGGCTCGTCGCCGGTGCCGGCGGACGGCAGGGTCACCACCATGGTCAGGCCGCCTCCGGGGGTCTCCTCGGGGACGAGGGTGCCGCCCATGGCCTCGGCCAGTCCCCGCGACAGCGCCAGGCCCAGCCCGACACCGGCGCCGGTGCCGCGGTCTCCGAGCCGCTGGAAGGGGACGAAGACGGCGTCCCACTCGGCGGGGGGAATCCCGGGACCACGATCGATCACGCGGAACTCGACCCGTCCCGCGTGGGCGCTGGCGGTCAGCAGGACGGGTTCCCCCGGCGGGTTGTGGCGCACGGCGTTGGCGACCAGGTTGTCCAGCACCCGCACGAGCAGCGCCGGATCGGCGAGCACCTCGGGCAGAGGACCGGAGAGCCGGAGGTGGACGCGGGACCTCTCCGGACCGTCCGCGGCCCGCGGCACCACGTCCGCCACGGCGACGCGCCGGCGGGACACGGTGAGCATCCCGGCCTGCAGGCGGCTCATGTCCAGGAGGTCGGTCACCAGCCGGTCCAGGCGGCCCAGCGACTCGGCGGCGGTGTCGGCCAGCTCGTCCCGGTCCCCCTCGTCCCAGGCGACGTCCGGGCTGCGCAGGCCGTCCACCGCCGCCCGGGCGGAGGCGAGCGGCGTGCGCAGGTCGTGGCCGACCGCGTTGAGCAGGGCGGTGCGGATCCGGTCGGCCTCGGCCAGCGGGCGCACCTGCTCGGCCTCGGCGGTCAGGCGCTGCTGGCGCAGCGCCACGGCCGCGTGCGCCGCGTACGCCTCCAGGACCCTCCGGTCCCGGGCCGGCAGCGTCCGGCCGCTCATGACCAGCACGAGCCCGTCATCGACGGGGATCCCGGTCTCCCCGTCCCCCGGGGCGGCGCACGGCGGGCCGCCGGCGGTCGACACGATGCGCCAGCGGCCGGGATCGCTGTGCAGCCCCAGCGCGCCCTCCGTGCCCGGGTCCCGCTCCAGCAGGGTCACCGCGGTGAGCCCGAACGTCTCCCGCAGGTGCTCCAGGACGTCCCGCAGGGCGCTCCGGCCGCGCAGGACGCTGCCCGCGAGGGTGGACAGCACCTCGGCCTCGGTCCGGGCCCGCGCCGCGTCGCGGCTGCGCCGGAAGTTCAGGTCCACCACGGCGCTGACCGCGGCGGCCACGACCACGTACACGGCCAGGGCCAGCAGGTTCTCCCGCTCGGCGATCGTGAACCGGTTGAACGGAGGGGTGAAGTAGTAGTTGAGCAGGAGCGACCCGGACACGGCGGCGAACAGGGCCGGGTAGAGGCCCCCGACCAGGGCGACGCCGACGACCGCGACCAGGAACAGCAGGATGTCGCTGGGCAGGGACAGCTCGGCCTGCAGGTGGTGCAGCAGGAGCGTGAGCAGCGGCAGCACCAGGACGGCCAGCGCCAGACCGGCCGCGCGCCGCCACCGGGTGAGCCCGCCGCCCGGCGCCATGGGCCGGCGCCCCCTGCTGACCTCCTCATGGGTCACCAGGTGCACGTCGATCGGTCCCGACAGCGCGCTCGTGGTCACCCCGACGCCGCGGGACAGGAGCTGCGCCACGCGCCCGCGGCGGGACGCGCCCAGCACCAGCTGGGTGGCGTTGACGCCCCGGGCGAAGTCCAGCAGCGCGTCCGGGACGTCGTCCCCCACCACCTGGTGGTAGGTCCCGCCGAGGCTCTCCACCAGCGCCCGCTGCCTGACCAGGTGCGCGGGGCCGGTCCCGGTCAGCCCGTCACCGGGAACGACGTGCACCGCCAGCAGGTCCGCTCCCTTGGAGCGGTCGGCGATACGGGCGGCCCGGCGGACGAGGGTGTCGCCCTCGGGACCGCCGGTCAGCGCCACCACGACGCGTTCGCGGGCCTCCCAGGTGCCGCGGATGCCGTTGTCGGCGCGGTAGCGGCCGAGCTGGTCGTCGACCTTGTCGGCCAGCCACAGCAGGGCCAGCTCGCGCAGCGCGGTGAGGTTGCCGACCCGGAAGTAGTTGCCGAGCGCGGCGTCGATCTTCTCGGGGGCGTAGACGTTGCCGTGCGCCATCCGCCGCCGGAGCGCCTCGGGGGCCATGTCGACCAGTTCGACCTGGTCGGCGCGGCGGACCATCTCGTCGGGGACGGTCTCGCGCTGCGGCACGCCGGTGATCTGCTCGACGACGTCGTTGACCGACTCCAGGTGCTGGACGTTGACGGTGGAGATCACGTCGATGCCGGCCGCGAGGATCTCCTCGACGTCCTGCCAGCGCTTGGCGTTGCGGGAGCCGGGGACGTTGGTGTGCGCCAGCTCGTCGATCAGCACCACCCGGGGGCGGCGTGCGATCACCGCGTCGGTGTCGAGCTCGGCGAAGGCCGTCCCCCGGTACTCGACGGTCCTGCGGGGGACGGTCTCCAGGCCGTCGAGCTGCTCGGCGGTACGGGGCCGGCCGTGGGTCTCCACGAGCCCGGCCACCACGTCGGTGCCGCGGTCCCGGCGCCGGCGGCCCTCCGCGAGCATCGCGTAGGTCTTGCCGACGCCCGGGGCGGCCCCCAGGTAGATGCGGAGCCGCCCTGGCGTCATGAGCCTTCCTCCTCAGCCATGGAACGGGTGGGTGCGGTCCAGCTCCAGGTTGAGCCGGAGGACGTTCACGGCCGGCTGCCCCATGAACCCGAGCGCGCGGCCGGTCTGGTTGTGCCGGACGGCCTCCAGCACACGGTCCTCGGAGACGCCTCGGGCCTTGGCCACCCGCGGCGCCTGGAGCCTGGCGTACTCGGGGCTGATGTGCGGGTCCAGCCCGCTGCCGCCGGCGGTCACCGCGTCCGCCGGCACCGCCGGACGCGCCGGTGCGGAGCCCCTGACCGGCACGGTCAGCCCGGCGGCGAGGTCCTCGCCCGGTCTCGCGCACTCCACCCGTACGCCCCGGTAGGAGGGGACGAACGGTGTCGCGGGGCACGCCTGGTTGGCGCTGACCACCCGGGTGATCCTGGCGATGGTGCCTTCGGCGGTACGCGGGCCGAACACCTTCAGGACGGCGCCCACCCCGCCGGGGGTGCAGAACGGCCGGGCGCCGCTCACGCCCTCACGCTCCCCGATCGCCTCGCTGCGGGAGCAGACCTGGGTGAGGAGGCTCTGCCTGCCCGTGTCGGGCGCGCCCTCGGCGTCCTCGGCTCCGGGCGCCGGCAGGGTGTCCACGGTGTCCTCGGGGCCGAGGTTGCTCGCGGCGGTCGAGGTCGGGTCGTACCCCTCCCCGGCGGCGGACGGGCGGCTCTGGAAGTACTGCCTGAGCGGTTCCCCGTCCTTGCCGGTGAAGGACTGGCCGATGAGCGCGCTGCCGGCGACCCGGCCGCCGGAGGTCCTCACGAGCGACCCGCCGGCCCCGTCCCTGAGCCCCGGGCTCTGGGCGACGGCGAAGACGGAGAGGGGGTAGGCGACGCCCAGCACGGTGGTGAGGACCAGCAGCGCGCGGACGGCGGCCAGGTGCAGGCGGATCCACGTTGGCAGACGCATGTCAGGACATCCCCGGAAGGAACTGGACGATGAGGTCGATGAGCTTGATGCCGATGAACGGGGCGACGATCCCGCCGGCCCCGTAGACGGCCAGGTTGCGCGACAGCAGTTGGGAGGCGTTGCTCGGCCGGTACTTCACCCCGCGCAGCGCCAGCGGGATCAGCGCGACGATGATCAGCGCGTTGAAGATCACCGCCGACAGGATCGCCGACTGCGGGCTGGACAGCCGCATGACGTTGAGGGCGTCCAGGCCGGGGAAGAGGGACACGAACAGCGCCGGGATGATCGCGAAGTACTTGGCGATGTCGTTGGCGATGGAGAAGGTCGTCAGCGCGCCCCGCGTGATCAGGAGCTGCTTGCCGATCTGGACGATCTCGATGAGCTTGGTGGGGTCGGAGTCCAGGTCGACCATGTTCCCGGCCTCCTTGGCGGCGGAGGTGCCGGTGTTCATGGCGACCCCGACGTCGGCCTGGGCGAGGGCCGGGGCGTCGTTGGTGCCGTCCCCGGTCATGGCGACCAGCCGGCCGCCCTCCTGCTCCTTCCTGATCAGGGCGAGCTTGTCCTCGGGCTTGGCCTCGGCCAGGAAGCCGTCCACCCCGGCCTCGTCCGCGATCGCCTTGGCGGTCAGCGGGTTGTCCCCGGTGATCATGACGGTGCGGATGCCCATCGCGCGCATCGCGTCGAACCGTTCCCGCATCCCCTGCTTGACGACGTCCTTGAGGTGGATCACGCCCAGCACCCGCGCGCCGCCGCCGTCGGACACGCCGACCGCGAGGGGAGTCCCGCCGGAGGCGGCGATGCCGTCCACGATCTGCCCGAGCCTCGGCGGCACGGTGCCGCCCCGCCCGCGCACCCATTCGGCGACCGCGCCGGCCGCGCCCTTGCGCAGGGACCGGTCCGCCCCTTCGTCGAGGTCCACCCCCGACATCCGGGTCTGCGCGGTGAACGCCACCCACCGCGCGTGGGACAGCTCTCCGGGCGTGCGTTCGCGCAGCCCGTAGCGCTGCTTGGCGAGGACGACGACCGAGCGTCCCTCGGGGGTCTCGTCGGCGAGGCTGGACAGCTGCGCCGCGTCGGCCAGCTCGTCCTCCGCGACCCCGTCCAGCGGGATGAACGCGGCGGCCTGCCGGTCGCCCAGGGTGATCGTGCCGGTCTTGTCGAGCAGCAGGGTGTCGACGTCGCCGGCCGCCTCGACGGCGCGTCCGCTCATGGCCAGCACGTTGCGCTGCACGAGCCGGTCCATCCCGGCGATGCCGATCGCCGACAGCAGCGCCCCGATGGTCGTTGGGATCAGGCACACCAGCAGGGACACCAGCACGATGCCGCCGACGCCGTGGGCGCCGAGCGCGAGCGAGTCCGGGACGCCGGGATTGGCGTTCTTGGAGTAGATCGCCAGCGGCTGGAGCGTGGCGGTGGCCAGCAGGAAGATGATCGTGAGCGCGGCGAGCAGGATGTTGAGGGCGATCTCGTTCGGCGTCTTCTGCCGGCTGGCGCCCTCCACCAGGGCGATCATCCGGTCGATGAAGCTCTCGCCCGGCCGCTGGGTCACCGTGACCACGATCCGGTCCGACAGGACCCTGGTGCCGCCGGTCACCGCGGAGCGGTCGCCGCCGGACTCGCGGATGACCGGGGCGGACTCGCCGGTGATCGCCGACTCGTCCACGCTGGCGATGCCCTCGACCACGTCCCCGTCCGCGGGGATGATCTGCCCGGCCTCCACGACGACGACGTCGCCCTGCCGGAGCTCGGGCGCCGGAACCGCTTCCTCGCGGACGTCCGTGGCGCCGGGCCGCCAGCCGGTGAGGCGGCGGGCCACCATGTCCCGCTTGGCGCGGCGGAGGGTGTCGGCCTGGGCCTTGCCGCGGCCCTCGGCCACGGCCTCGGCCAGGTTGGCGGAGATCACCGTGAGCCAGAGCCACACCACGACCAGCCAGGCGAACCAGCCCGGCCGGGCGATCGCCAGGATCGTGGACCACACCGCGCCGATCTCGACGATGAGCATGACCGGGTTGCGCCACAGCGTCCGCGGGTCCAGCTTGCGCGCCGCGTCCGGCAGCGACCGGAGCAGCCGCCCGGCGGCCGGCAGGCCGCTCCGGGCCGGGGATCTCGGAGGCTGCGCGGGCATCTGCGCGGTCGGTGTCGAGGACATCAGTGGATTCCTTCGGCCAGGGGCCCGAGCGCCAGCGCGGGCAGGAAGGTGAGAGCGACCAGGACGAGCGTCACCCCGGCGACCATGCCGACGAACTGCGGCCGGTGCGTGGGCAGGGTGCCCTCGGACTCGGGGGTGTGTCCCTGGCGGGCCAGCGACCCGGCCAGCGCCAGCACGAAGATGATCGGCAGGAAGCGCCCGAACGCCATGCACAGGCCCAGCGCGGTGTCGTACCAGACCGTGTCGACCGTCAGGCCGGCGAACGCCGATCCGTTGTTGTTGGAGGCTGAGGCGAAGGCGTACAGGACCTCCGAGAGCCCGTGCGGCCCGGAGTTGAGCATCCCCTGCCGGCCGCTCTCGGTCGCCATCGCGGCGGCGGTCCCGGCCAGTACCAGCGCCGGTGTGACCAGGAAGTACAGGGCGGCGAACTTGATCTCGCGGGGCCCGATCCGCTTGCCCAGGTACTCGGGGGTGCGGCCGACCATCAGCCCGGCCACGAACACCGTGATCACGGCGAGGACCAGCATGCCGTACAGCCCCGCCCCGACCCCGCCGGGCGCGACCTCGCCGAGCATCATGTTGACCATCGTCATCATGCCGCCGAGGCTGGTGTAGGAGTCGTGGAAGGAGTCCACGGCCCCGGTGGAGGTCAGCGTGGTCGCCGCGGCGAAGACCGCCGAGTTGAGCACCCCGAACCGGGTCTCGGTGCCCTCGGTGGCGGCGCCCACCGCGGTCGGCACGGTGCCGTGGTGCATGCCCTGGAAGAGCATGGTCAGCGAGATGCTGGCCAGCGCCAGCAGGCCCATCACCGCGGCGATCGCGTAGCCCTGCCGCACCTGCCCCACCATCCGGCCGAACGTGCGGGTGAGCGAGAACGGGATGAGCAGGATCAGGAAGATCTCCAGCCAGTTGGTCCAGGCGGTGGCGTTCTCGAACGGGTGCGCGGAGTTGGCGTTGTAGAAACCGCCGCCGTTGGTGCCCAGCTCCTTGATGGCCTCCTGCGAGGCCACCGGCCCGCCCGTCAGCGACTGGCTTCCCCCGGCGATCGTGTTCACCGTGTGCTGGGCGGGATCCCAGAAGTTCTGCACCACCCCGCCCGCGACCAGCACGATCGCCGCGGTGAACGCGATGGGCAGCAGGATCCGCAGCGACCCGCGGGTCAGGTCGACCCAGAAGTTGCCGAGCCGTTCGCTCTTCCGGCGGGCGAAACCCCGCACCAGCGCGATCGCGACGGCCATGCCGACCGCCGCCGACACGAAGTTCTGCACCGCCAGCCCGGCCATCTGCACCAGGTGACCCATCGTCGACTCGCCCGGGTACGACTGCCAGTTGGTGTTGGTCACGAAGCTGACCGCGGTGTTCCACGCCTGGTCCGGCTTCACCGGGCCGAACCCCAGGCTCAGCAGGAGGTGGTTCTGCAGGCGCTGGAAGCCGTACAGGAACAGCACGCCGATCACCGAGAAGGCCAGCACGCTGCGGGCGTAGACGCCCCACCTCTGCTCGGCCCGCGGATCGACTCCGATCAGCTTGTAGATCCAGCGCTCCACACGCGCGTGCCGGGTGCCGCTGTAGACCCGGTACATGTGGTCGCCCAAGGGTTTGTGGACCAGGACCAGGGCGAGCACGAGGGATCCCAGGAAAAGGATCCCGGCGGTCGTCGGGCTCACTAGAAACGCTCCGGAAAGAGAAGGGCCGCGACCAGGAACACGACCAGCAGCACGGCCAGGACGAGACCGACCACGTTCTCCACGGTCACAGTCGTTCGACCGCCTTCACGACCAGTGCGAACAGGGCGAAGATCGCCACTGTCAGCAGAATGAACGCCAGATCAGACATCTCTCGATTCCTTGTCGGGTGACGGAGGAGGCCACGCGGTTCCGGGAAGCGACCCGGTCGTGGGGCGCCGGCCAAACCCCCTCGCCGCGCCGTCCCTCACTTCATGGCACTCAAGGAGTAAACGGCATTTTCTGGGCATTTCCCGACGTCTTAACGCGGTCTTAGCGCCCGCGGCCTCGCGCTTAACGCCCCCCTAACGCCCCCCTGGCGCCCTGACATGCGATCTCCGCGTCCAGCCCTCCGGTGCCGTTGCCAGGGGTGGCGGCGGTGCCTGGCCGACAAGACACCATGTACCAGGACTTGAACGCACAAATGACCAACAATTCCGCACGTGAACGTCTCTTTGCCGCGGAATGGTGAATTTCCAGTTCTGATCGGTCCTGCCGGTGCGAATGTTTATGGCCAGGGAGCCGTCCGGCGGCGGAGAGCCGGGAAGCTGAAACGAGAGGACGGCGTGGCGACGCCCGGCATCGGGGGAGATCAGAGGAGAGGGAAATGGGTGTGCGTACCGGCCTTTTTCTGGCCGCCACCGGGATCGCGGCCGGCGGGTTCGCGGTCCCGGCAGCCGAGGCCGCCGGGACGGAACGGGCGCGGGCGCAGGTGCTCTGCCGGTACGTGGTCACACCGGTCAGCCCCGAGAGGGAGACCGTGGACGTCTTCGCGGGACCGGGCAGGGACTTCCCGAGGATCCGGCAGGCGAAGGCGGGCACGACCATCACGGTCTACTGCGTGCCGAGGAACGGCTACTTCCTGATCAACCCGGAGAACCAGGAGCAGCCCGGCGGCTTCATCTACTACAGATATCTGGCACCGGTCCAAGGCGTCGAGGCCGGCGGCGGCGGGACGTCCGGAGGGGCGCGCCCGATGCTCGCCGCGGCGGGCGCCGCCGCGGTCGCGCTGGGCGGTCTCATGGCCATGGCGCCGCGGGCCAGGAGGCGGAACTCCTGACGCGGGCCGGGCGGCCTCCGCCGGTCCCCGGGCGAGGTCACGGGCGGCACCTCAAGGGACCAGTTTCGCCACCTCGGCGCGGAGGCGCGGAAGCGTCGGGGCGAACTCGTAGCCGCAGCAGTCGGTGTCGTTGAACCTCATGTGAGGGACGATGGCTTCGCGGGGGTCGAGGCGGTACTGCCTGCACAGCCAGGCGCACATCTGGGTGAGGGACCTCAGCAGCTGCCGGGGCGGCATGACACTGTTGTAGGTGCCCTCGCATTCGATGCCGACCGTGTAGTCGTTCGCCCCGCCGACGTGCGTGCCGATCACCATCGCGCCCCGGCGGGCGGCGGCGAGGCTGCCCGTCCGTCCCTCCATGACGTGACCGCCGCGGCTGATGGTGAAGTGCTGGCCCGTGTCGCCCCAGCCCTGCGCCATGTGGGCGCGCTGGATCGCGCGGGCGATGTGGTGGCCCTGTGCCACCGAGAAGTCGCTGACGTTCGCGGTGAAGGTGTGGTGGACCACGATGTACCTGGGCGCGCGCGAGAGCACGGTCGGCTTCCGCCTGGGGCTGCGCGCTCCCCACTGCCCGACCGTATGGATCTTCGGGGCAGCGCCGCGCGGCCTGGGGGCGTCCGCTCGGGAGCCGGTCTCCTCCGGAGCCGGGTCCTCCGACGACGTCGCCGCTGCGGGCCGGACGTTCCGTTCCGGCGAAGGACGCAACGCGCTGGTGACGCCGACCACACCGCCTGCCGCGAGGACGCAGCCGCCGAGCAGGACGGAACGGCGCGCGAGGTTGTGATCAGGAAAGAGGTGGGGGCGATCGGGGCCTTGACTGTCCACTGGGGGTTCCTCGAGAGGTCGCCCGGACACGGGTGACGGCGAGAGAGGGCATGCCGGCATGGGCGTGCCTTGCCAGGACCGCGTCAGGGAGGGGGTGATGTTCTCCGCCGGGCCGGCGGCTCAATGACCGCGTTCACCCTGCTCTCCCCGCCGCACGTCGGGTCGTGAGGGGTGTGGGGCGGGAGCGGGGAACGGCGCCGTCAGTTCATCGGTGGGGGGTGGTCCGCCACTCTGGTGGTGGCCGGTGCCCTGCCGGGACCTGGGCGCGATGGCCGGCGCCCGTTGACGGGAACGATTCCCTCATGATCTCTCCTCTCCTTGACGCCGACCGGGTTAGCTGACGGGTTCGGGCCAGGAGAAGGCCCTACCGCGGCGGGACGCCGCGGATTCACCCCGAAGACCGTGGGTCCCCGGCTCCCACATTGGGTGGTGGGATTAGGCGTATGGCCGCCGATCCCCTTCCGGGGAGCCGCCGGCTTTCTACGGACCATAGGAGATGACCTGCGGAAACGCCAAGTCATCCCAGGTAAAATCAAAGGATGATCTACCGTGCGCGTTCATGGGCGGCGGCGTCCGCGCCGTCGCCGCCGCGGACGCCGCCGGCGGCGCGTCAGGGGGCCGGTACGGGCGTGCCGTTCCCGGAGCGGGGGAACAGCCGGCGCAGCACGTCGGTGATGGTGACGACGCCCCGTACCGAGCCGTCCTCGATGACGAGGGCCAGCTGGTTGCTGGTCTCGCGCATCCGGGTCAGCGTCGCGTAGACGGTCGTGTCGGCCGGGATCAGGAAGGCGGGCCGGACCAGGTGGCCGATGCCCGCGGTCTCGGGTTCGGTCAGCGTGTCGCGTACGTGCACCACGCCCCAGGCGGTGCCGGGCCCGGGCACCAGGATGCGCAGGTGCCCGGAGGAGTGGGCGGCCTCCTGGACGTCGGCCACGGTCGCCTCCGGGTCGACCGCGGTCGGCCTGGAGCCCGGCCTGACCAGGTCGCCGATCCGCAGGTCCTGGAGGTCCAGGGCCTCCGACAGCTGGGCCGAGTAGCCGGCGTCCAGCGCGCCGACGTTGGCGGAGTGCTCGACCAGGTGGCGCAGCGCGTCGGGGTCCTGGCCGGAGTCGACCTGGTCGGCGGCCTCGACGCCGACCAGGCGCAGGCACCGGTTGGCCGCCTCGTTGAGGGCGCGCAGCAGCGGGCGGGTCAGCCACATGAAGCCGCGCATCGGCAGCGCCAGCATCGTGGCCGACCGCTCCGGGTGGGCGATGGCCCAGGACTTGGGCGCCATCTCACCGATCACCAGGTGCAGGAACGTGACGATCACCAGCGCCAGCACGAAGCCCGCCGCGTCGGCCAGCCACAGCGGCGCGCTCCAGGACGTGAACAGCGGGGTCAGCCAGTGGTGCACGGCCGGCTTGGTGATCGCGCCGAGGGCCAGGGTGCAGATCGTGATGCCCAGCTGCGCGCCGGCCAGCAGCACCGTCAGCTCCGACGCGCTGCGCAGCGCCGCCCGCGCCGAGCGGCTGGACGGCGCGGCGTCCTCCAGCCGGTGGCGCTTGGCGGCGATGAGCGCGAACTCCACCGCGACGAAGAAGGCGCTCAGCGCGATGATCGCGACCGTGGCGGCCAGGACGACCCACGGGTTGCTCATCGGTCCGCTCCCTTCCGGTGCTCCGCGGCCTCGGCGGGTTCGCCGGGCGTGACCACCTGGAGCCGGACGGACGCGGGCACGTGGTCGCCGACCTCCAGCACCTCGACGCGCAGGAACCGCGGCGGCGGGTGGTCGGTGTGCGCGAGGTCGGCGGGGTCGGCGGGCAGTTCGATGTCGAGTTCGGTTCCGGCGTCGGGCAGCGCCCCGTACGCGGAGATCACCAGGCCCGCGATCGTCTCGTAGTCGCCCTCGGGCAGCCGGTGGTCGATGGTCCGCTCGACCTCGTCGATGTGGAAGCCGCCGGGGATGATCCACGCCTCCCCGGCGGCGGTGGCGGTGGGCTCGTCCTCGCCGGCGTCGTGCTCGTCGGTGATCTCGCCGACCAGTTCCTCGGCCAGGTCCTCCAGCGTCACGATGCCGGCGAAGCCGCCGAACTCGTCGACGACGCAGGCCATCTGGCTCCGGTCGCCCGACAGCCGGTCCAGCGCCGCGGGCAGCGTCATCAGCGTCGACAGCACCGTGGCCGGGCGCATGATCGAGGAGATCGGCGCGGCGGGGTCGGCCGCGGTCAGCACGTCGTCCAGATGGGCCACCCCGGCGACGCGCTCGCGCTCGTCCAGGATCGGGTACCGGGAGTGGCCGGTGCTCATCATCCGCCGGACCTCGCCGACGGTCGCGGTGCCGTCCACGGTGTCGGCCTGGGAGCGCGGGATCATGGCGTGCTCGACGTCGCGGCGCGGGAAGTCCAGGATGCGGTCCAGCAGGATCGACAGGTCGGGCGGCAGGTCGCCGCTGCGCCGGGAGTCGGCCACGATGTGCGCGAGGTCCCGTTCGGTCGCCGCGTGCTCCACGTCGTGCACCGGCTCGATGCGCAGGAGCCGCAGCAGGACGTTCGACGACTGGTCGAACACCCAGATCAGCCAGCCGAACGCCTTCAGGTAGAGCAGCGTGGAGCGTGACAGCCACCGCGCCACGGGCTCGGGGCGGGAGATGGCCAGGTTCTTGGGGAAGAGCTCGCCGAACACCATCTGCACGAGGGTCGACAGCGCCAGCGCGAGGACCGTGCCGACCGCCACCCCGGCGGCCTGCGGGACCCCGGCCCCGCCGAGGATGTCGCCCAGGGCCCGGCCGATCAGCGGCTCGGCCACGTACCCGACCAGCAGGCCGGTCACGGTGATGCCGAGCTGCGCGCCCGACAGCATGAACGAGGTGCGCCGCGTCACGGCCAGCGCGCGTCCGGCGGCCCGGTCACCGGACCCGGCGCGGGCACCGAGCCGGGACCGGTCCACGGCCATGTAGGCGAATTCCTGGGCGACGAAGTAGCCGGTCAGCGCGGTGATCAGTAGGACGACGGCCAGGCCGAGGAGCAGGGAGAGTACCGTGATCAACGGGTTCCCGCCCGGCTCGGCGTTCGTCGGTCGTCAGCGGCGGTGGCAGGAGATCGATGGTCCATGTGTCTCTCTGGTCGGATGGATCAATCATCACAACGACGTGTGACCTGGGCAAGTTCCTCGAAATCGACCCTGCCCGCAAGATCCCCGTCCACGCGCCGCGACGCGCCGCTCATCTTTTACTCCGCGGGGGCTCCGGTGGTGAACGAGCCGTGCCGGCCCTCGCCCGCGGCGAAGCGGGCCGCTCCGGCGGCGGCGTCCGCGGCCAGCGAGACCTGGCCGTGCCGGAACTCGGCGGCCAGCGCCTCCGCTTCGCCCAGCCCGTGCTGGTCGAGGACCGAGGCGCGGTCCCGGCGCATGCAGGTCTGCGGGAACGCGGCGAGCCGGGCGGCCAGCTCGCTGGCGGCCTCCAGCGCCCGCCCGGCGGGGACCAGTCGGTTGGCCAGCCCGATGTCGTACGCCTCGGCGGCGTCCACGGGCCGGCCGGTGAGGATGAGGTCCATCGCGCGGCTCTCCCCGATCAGCCGGGGGAGCCGTACGGTGCCGCCGTCGATCAGGGGCACGCCCCAGCGGCGGCAGAACACCCCGAAGACGGCGGTCTCGTCCGCGACCCGCAGGTCCGCCCAGAGCGCCAGCTCGAGACCGCCGGCCACGGCGTGCCCGCTGACCGCCGCGATCACGGGCTTGGACAGGCGCATCCGGGTCGGGCCCATGGGACCGTCGCCGCCGGGCGCGACGCGGTTGCCCGATCCGGCGCTGAACGCCTGGAGATCCGCGCCCGCGCAGAAGGTGCCGCCCTTCCCGTACAGGACGGCCACGGAGGCTCCGGGGTCGTCGTCGAAGGCGCGGAAGGCACCGGCGAGGGCCTCCGCGGTGGCACGGTCCACGGCGTTGCGGCGTTCCGGGCGGTCGATGCCGATCAGGGTCACGGGCCCGTCCTGGCTCGTCTCGACGGTCATCGCGCGTCCTCCCGGCCGGCCCACAACGACTCGCGCAGCGCGCGCCGCAGCACCTTCCCGACCGGGGAGAGCGGGATGGCCTCGACGCCGCGGACTCAGTAGGGCAGCACGAACGTGCCGCTGCGGTTGGAGGCCTGGTCGACCTCGCTGAACGTGAGCCGCCGGGCACCGTCCACGACCGCGGTGCGCGGCCCGAACCGCGCGGCTCCGCGGCGCACCAGATCCACTGCCAGCATGTCCTGCCCCGCCTCCCTGAAAACAGTCCGTCTGGACGGTTTATTGGTCGGTACCATCGTGGAGTGCCGGAACGTCCACGTCAACAGCGTTGGGAACGTACGAGGGCGGCGCTGCTGGAGGCCGCCGTCACCGTCCTGGTCGAGGACGGCTACGCCCGGACGACCCTTCAGGAGGTGCAGAGCCGCGCCGAGGTGTCGCGGGGCGCGCTGCTCCACCACTTCGGGTCGAAGGCCGAGCTGCTCGCCGCCGCGATCCACCACATCGCCGGGCGGCAGGTGGAGCACGTCCGCGAGGGGGCCCGGGCACTGCCCGGGGGCGAGGAGCGCACCGGTGCGGCGCTCGCCCTCTTCCGGGAGGTCATGTCGGGGCCGTTGTTCCTGGCCGGGCTCGAACTGTGGCTGGCCGCCCGTACCGATGAGGCGCTGCGGGACGCGCTCCTGCCGGCCGAGCGCGAGATCGGGCGGGCCCTGCACGAGGTGTTCGCCGACGCCTTCCCGGGCCTGGCGGCCGGCGACGGGCGGGGAGCGGTCCGGTACGAGTCGCTGCTGGCCCTCCTGCGCGGCCTCGCGCTCACCAGCGTGCTGCGCTCGGACCGGGAGATCGAGGACGAGGTGCTGCGGCTGTGGGAGGAGGAGGCGCGGCGCGGCGCGCGCGGCGGCTGACGCGGGCCCGCCCCGCGGCGGCGGCCGGGGGAGGGATCAGGCGAGATCGGCCAGCATGGCGCGTGCGGAATCGAGGTCGGGCGCCAGGGGGACCCGCCGGGTGACGCCGGCGATGTCGCACACCCGGCGGACGATGCCGTCCCAGGGCAGCACCACCACCATCGGGACGCCGGCGGCGTCGGCGCGGCGCTGCGCGCGGAAGATCATGTTGGGCCCGCTCGAATCGCAGAACGTGCATTCCCTGAGATCGAGGACGAGTCCCGGCGTCCCGGTGCGCAGCAGCCGCAGCGCTTCGCGCAGGAGTGCCTCGCCGTTGCTCAGATCGACCTCTGGGGGGAAGGTGACCACCCCGGGAACGCTGGTCTCGGGGACGGGCGCGGCACTGGCGTTCATCGCTGGGCGCTCCCTTCCGGGCCGTCGTCGGCCCCATCGCCGGTCGCTCGCTTCGTCCCCGCTGGGGTACGTGAGTTGGACTTTAAACCCCAAACCTGAACGGAAGCTGAAAGAAACGGTCAAGTTGGCGCAGTGTTCTGGTCATGACCGGAAGGGGTCATGAGCCTGGTGAGAACCGCGCGGGAGGTGTGCTGATGCGACACTGCCGGCAGGGCAGAGGCAAGGGTGCACGTGACTCACGTGCGCCGGCGAGGTCCGGGCCCGCCGGGCGCCCCCCGGTGGGAGCGGCGCGTCGGACCGTGTCGCGATGCGGTGGCGCGGCGGATGCCTCCGCACCCCGGCAGCGTTTCCATGAATTCGGTGCGCGCAATGGCGCGGCATGTGCGTTTCGCGGGCGCCGAAACAATCATGACCGGGAATGCCGGACCGTTCCCGGGCGGGCCGGTATATTCCGCCGCCGCCGGGGCGTCCTGCCATGCGCGCCCGCGCCCTTCTCCCGTCTCCGGGCGGGCGGACCGCGCAGCCGCCGCCCGGCACGGCAGGATCACGCTCGGCCGCTCCGCGCCCCCACGGTCCCGCCGGTCCCCGCCGCGGGCCGTGCCCCTCTCGGCTGCCGGACGGCTCGTCAACGCCGCCCTTCGAAGCTGCGCTTCCGCAGGTCGGTGGCCTTGTGGGCGGAGTGCTCGCGACCCAGCAGCCAGGCGGTGAGGGTGGCGTGGTAGGCGTCGAGCGAACGGATCAGGGCCCGGCGGTCGGCCGGTTGCATCGGGATCGCGGCGATCTTGTGACGCAGGTCGTCACGGGCCGCCTCCCACGACTCGCGGAGCTTTCCGGTCGCGTTGCTCATGTCCCCGACCGTAACAGGCGGCGGCCCCGAAACTGAAAAGATCTACCTACCCGGACCATTATCCATGACGGAAAAGTGATCATTTCCAGGTGCGGGAATTGGTATTCCGCCGAGGGTGCGGCGGGCGTGCGCGGATGGGCCATTTCCACCGGGCCGGCGCCCGCCCCCGTCCCGGCCTGCCGGAACGGGGGCGGGCCGGGCGGACGGTGGGGTGGGAATGGGGGCAGACCGTCCGCCCGGCCCTGGGACCGGCCCGTCCGGTGAGGCCGCGCCTCACTCTCCCGGGCCGGTGGCCGACCCGTTCACGCGGGCCGGCCGTGGCTCACCCCGGCCGGTAGCCGATGACGCCGGAGGCGAGCATGCCGGTGGCCGCCGCCCTCCGCAGCCGCGCGTCGGCGGACGCGGTGTCCTCGGCGATGGCGATGGACCCCGCGAACAGGACCAGGCAGCCCAGCCGGGACGCGGCCTCGGCCCAGCCGGGCGGCGCGCCGAGCCGTTCGACCCGGCAGAACGGCCGCGCCGGATCGTCCCGCGGGCTGCGCACGGTCAGCGTCCCCCGGCCGCCGAACTCGGCCAGCCAGCCCGGCACGAGCGGGACGAGCAGCTCGCGCATGTCGGTGACCAGGTCGAGGCCGCCGCCCAGGCACGCGGCCATCAGCGCGGTGACCTCCTCCCCGGGCTCGTCGCGGCGGGGGACGGGCGTCGCCGCCGCGTCGTCCAGGAACACCAGCGGCACGTCGCCCCCGGGCATGGGCATCATCGTCAGCAGGACGTCGAGGTCGAAGGTCATCGTGGCCCGCGTCCCCCGACGGCCTCCCGGTCCTCCGCGGTCGTCCATCCGCGACCCCCTGTCCGTACGGTGAGGCGACCAGGCCCTGGACCGGTGCAAGGGAGTGGTCATCCTCCTCGGGCCCGGCCGCCTCCTCCGGCTCCCCGTCGCGCCGATCCCCCCGGTGGACCCGGCCTGGGGCGGACGGCCGGATCCTTGGCGCGGACAGGGATTCGACGGTAACTCCGCAGGTCACGGAGGTGAAGTGACTGGATCCTTACAGTTGTTTCCCACCCGAGTCCGGGAGCCGCGGTGGCTAAATCATGTCCGGTGCTCCGGGCGCACCGAGGCCCTCGACGGAACCGCGCGGCAAAGGGATCGACCGTTCGGGGCCTCACGGAAGGCACCGTGGCCGACATGACACTGTCCAGCGGGACATCTCCCAGAGTGACGCGGATGACCATCATTCCGGCCGGACGGGGTAGAACGGCAAGGTGAACGTGGTCGTGCTCTCCGACACCCATGCGCCCCGCCGCTGGCGCTCCTGCCCGCCCGCGGTCGCCGCGCACCTGCGGAAGGCCGACCTCATCCTGCACGCCGGGGACGTCTGCACCGCCGGAGTACTCGACGAACTCGCCGGGTACGCCCCGGTCCACGCCGTCCTCGGCAACAACGACGGCCCCGACGTCGCCGCCTGGGGCGCCCCGGAACGGCTCGAACTGGACCTCGACGGCGTCACCGTCGCGATGGTCCACGACAGCGGCCTGGCACAGGGGCGGATCGCCCGGATGCGCCGCTGGTTCCCCGCCGCGGACCTGGTCGTCTTCGGCCACTCCCACATACCGCTCGACGACAGCGACGGCGACCTGCGGATCTTCAACCCGGGTTCGCCCACCGACCGCCGCCGCCAGCCCCGTGGAACGCTGGGCCTGCTCGACATCCGGGACGGCCGTCTGATAGACGCGGAGATCGTTCCCGTGACCTGACCGAGGAGTCCCCATGACCGAACGCGTCACCGTGAGCGTGGACGGCGACGGCGTCGCCGACGTGCGGCTCAACCGTCCCGACAAGCTCAACGCCCTGGACCTGGCCATGTTCGACGCCCTCGCCGAGACCGGCGACAGGCTGGCCGCCGACACGTCGGTCCGGGCCGTCGTCCTCTCGGGCGAGGGGCGTTCGTTCTGCGCCGGCCTGGACGTCGCCAACTTCACCGCCATGGCGGGTGGGGGACTGGCCGGTGCGGACGGCGCGGACGGCGCCCGGATCGGGCGGCTGACCCGCGACATCGTCGATCGGGAACCGGGGCGCATCACCAACCTCGCCCAGCAGGCCGTGCACGTCTGGCGCGAGCTTCCCCAGCCGGTCGTCGCCGCGATCGCCGGGCACGCCCTCGGCGGCGGGCTGCAGCTCGCGCTGGGCGCCGACCTGCGGATCGCCGCCCCGGACGCGCGGCTGTCGGTCCTGGAGATCCGGTGGGGCCTGGTCCCCGACATGACCGGTACTGCGGCCCTGGTCCGCCTGGTCGGGGACGACGTCGCCAAGGAACTGACGTTCACCGGCCGCATGGTCTCCGGGGAGGAGGCGGCGCGGCTCGGCCTGGTGACCCGTACCGCCGAGGATCCGCACGCCGCCGCGCTGGAACTGGCCCGCGAGATCGCCGGCCGCAACCCGGACGCCATCCGGGCCGCCAAGCGGCTGCTCAACCGGGCCACCGACGGCGCCGACCTGCCCGGCCAGCTCCTGGAGGAGTCGCGCGCCATGGGCGCGCTGATCGGGTCGCCCAACCAGACCGAGGCCGTGGTCGCCTACTTCGAGAAGAGGCCGCCGGTCTTCG
Source organism: Actinomadura viridis (assembly GCF_015751755.1). GTDB lineage: Bacteria > Actinomycetota > Actinomycetes > Streptosporangiales > Streptosporangiaceae > Spirillospora > Spirillospora viridis. Next base: position 4,811,867 of record NZ_JADOUA010000001.1, on the reverse strand, counting down.
GCGAACCACGCCCGTGACCCCGTCCGGCCGGCTCACGCGGCCAGGAACGCCCCGAACGGCAGGTTCCGCACCAGCCAGAAGATCATGATCAGTGCGAAGAGCAGCCAGATCAGCCGCGGATCAGCGGCCCTGGTCCGCGCCGGACGGCCGCGCGCCCGCGCGACCGTCCAGCGCAGCCAGAAGAACGCCAGCAGCGGCACCATGGCCACGGTGAAGACGTTCAGCGCCACGGCATCGGTGAACTGCCCGTGGGCCAGTGCGTGCAGGGTGCGCAGCGAGCCGCAGCCCGGACACTGGTACCCCGTCAGCGCCAGGAAGGGACAGGTCGGATAGTGGCCCTGCTCGTTGGGGTCGACGACGGCCACGAACGCCACGACGGCGGCTGCCGCCACGAGGACGCCCGCGGGAGCCCGGAGCCCGCGGGCCGCCATGATCGGGGCCGTCCGCATCAGATCAGTAGGTGTAGCCCGGGCCGCTGTCCACCGCGAACATGACGATCGCGTAGATGATGCTGCCGATCAGGCCCACCACCGCAGCGACGATCGCCCAGGTCTTGGCGTTGTTGGACGCCTTCAGCGCGCCCTGGTGATCGCCGGCCTGCCACTTGGAGTTCACCTGCGCCGCGAACACGATCGACACGACCCCCGCGGGGAGGCAGCAGAAGATGGTCGTCAGGATGGCCCAGACGAGGTGATTGGGCGGGGGAGCGGACTGGGGGTAGCCACCTTGGGGGTAGCCACCCTGACCGGGCGGCGGGTAGTAGCTCACTGGCGAGACCTCCGAAGCGTGTGATGCGGTGGTTAAGACGGTCCCTTATTCGGATCGATTGGGGAATCCCTGGACGAAGGCCGCCTTCAGACATCCTTCTTGCGCCGGAGGTGGAGCCCGGCGCTGGACGCGGCGGCGACCCGAAGCTCCCGCTCACCCCCGTCCGCCCCCGGCAAGACGTCACCGACCTTTGCCCCGTCCATGCTCTCGGTCGGATGATCTAGACCTTCCCGCAGGTCTCCGGAGAAAACCCCGCATCGGCGCCCGGCTGCCCAGGATCCCGTGGACGATCTCGCGGCTCGTGAGGCCGGCCGTCCACGCCCCGTCGCCACCGGGCTCCGCTGGCCTGCCTCTACCGGGCGCGGTACCGGCAGGGCAGGGACGGTCCATGGACAGCGGCTGCTTCGCCGGCCCTGCCGGCTCGGCCGGATCATGCTGAGCCCGGTCGAAGATCCAGGGCCCGCGAGGCCGGTGGCGTCGGCTCGTCCGCGGCCGGCACGTCCACCCGCCCGTCGATTTGACGTGGCTGTCCGGACCGCATACCTTAACTCCTCGTCCCTTGAAGACACGTGACGCCATCGTGCATGGCGGCCGGTTCAAGGGGTAACCATCCTCGATCAAGCCGGTGCGGCTTCGCCGTGCCATGCCCGCGGATGGGTCGGGAAGGCTCGATTTTGACAATCGGGCCGGATCTGATGAAATAGCGACAACGCCCGGAAGGGACCGCGCAAGCGGATCCGGAAAGGCAAATCGGAAAAGCGCGGAATTGACAAGCCGAGCGGATCTGATAAAGTTAAAGAGTCGCCCCGGGGCGGGAAACGCGAAAGCGAGTCCAGCACGGTGGGTGTCCGTTTCTTGAGAACTCAACAGCGTGTTAAAAGCCAGTGCCTTTATCGGTCCGGCGGTAGCCGGGCCGCCCCGTGGCCATGACCTTGTGGGGTTGTGGTCGGGGATTTCTTTGAGGCAATACGCGTGGCCTCTTCGGGGGTTGCGTGTTTGCTGGGATTGTTTTTCCTGAGGTTTGGCGGTTCGTGGGGTTCGCCCCCTGCGGGTCGTCGTTGGACCTTAATGGAGAGTTTGATCCTGGCTCAGGACGAACGCTGGCGGCGTGCTTAACACATGCAAGTCGAGCGGAAAGGCCCCTTCGGGGGTACTCGAGCGGCGAACGGGTGAGTAACACGTGAGCAACCTGCCCCTGACTCTGGGATAAGCCTGGGAAACCGGGTCTAATACCGGATATGACCACCGTCCGCATGGGCTGGTGGTGGAAAGTTTTTCGGTTGGGGATGGGCTCGCGGCCTATCAGCTTGTTGGTGGGGTGATGGCCTACCAAGGCGACGACGGGTAACCGGCCTGAGAGGGCGACCGGTCACACTGGGACTGAGACACGGCCCAGACTCCTACGGGAGGCAGCAGTGGGGAATCTTGCGCAATGGGCGGAAGCCTGACGCAGCGACGCCGCGTGAGGGATGACGGCCTTCGGGTTGTAAACCTCTTTCAGCACCGACGAAGCTAACGTGACGGTAGGTGCAGAAGAAGCGCCGGCTAACTACGTGCCAGCAGCCGCGGTAATACGTAGGGCGCAAGCGTTGTCCGGAATTATTGGGCGTAAAGAGCTCGTAGGCGGTTTGTTGCGTCCGTCGTGAAAGCCCACGGCTTAACTGTGGGTCTGCGGTGGATACGGGCAGACTAGAGGCAGGTAGGGGAGCATGGAATTCCCGGTGTAGCGGTGAAATGCGCAGATATCGGGAGGAACACCGGTGGCGAAGGCGGTGCTCTGGGCCTGTACTGACGCTGAGGAGCGAAAGCGTGGGGAGCGAACAGGATTAGATACCCTGGTAGTCCACGCCGTAAACGTTGGGCGCTAGGTGTGGGGTTCTTCCACGGATTCCGCGCCGTAGCTAACGCATTAAGCGCCCCGCCTGGGGAGTACGGCCGCAAGGCTAAAACTCAAAGGAATTGACGGGGGCCCGCACAAGCGGCGGAGCATGTTGCTTAATTCGACGCAACGCGAAGAACCTTACCAAGGCTTGACATTGCCGGAAAACCTGCAGAGATGTGGGGTCCTTTTTGGGCCGGTGACAGGTGGTGCATGGCTGTCGTCAGCTCGTGTCGTGAGATGTTGGGTTAAGTCCCGCAACGAGCGCAACCCTCGTTCCATGTTGCCAGCACTTCGGGTGGGGACTCATGGGAGACCGCCGGGGTCAACTCGGAGGAAGGTGGGGATGACGTCAAGTCATCATGCCCCTTATGTCTTGGGCTGCAAACATGCTACAATGGCCGGTACAGAGGGCTGCGATACCGTGAGGTGGAGCGAATCCCTTAAAGCCGGTCTCAGTTCGGATCGAAGTCTGCAACTCGACTTCGTGAAGTCGGAGTCGCTAGTAATCGCAGATCAGCAACGCTGCGGTGAATACGTTCCCGGGCCTTGTACACACCGCCCGTCACGTCACGAAAGTCGGCAACACCCGAAGCCCGTGGCCCAACCACTTGTGGGGGGAGCGGTCGAAGGTGGGGCCGGCGATTGGGACGAAGTCGTAACAAGGTAGCCGTACCGGAAGGTGCGGCTGGATCACCTCCTTTCTAAGGAGCATTCAGCTGGCCGTGTCCTGGTTCGTCCAGGTGCGGTCGGTGGCCGCTGTTGGCAGCGAATGTCTGTCAGGTGGCTGCTCATAGATGTGGAGCACTGGTTATTCATTGCCGCTGTGGTGCGGCCCGGTTGGTACCGCCCTTCGGGGAGTGGGAAGTCTGGGTTCGGGTCATGGTGGTGGTGGACACGCTGTTGGGTCCTGAGGGAACGGACCCTTCAGCCCCTGATCATGCAGCCCCTTTCGGGTTGTGTGGGATGGGGCTGGGTTGTTTCTTCTGGATTGCGGGGCTGGATTCCTGTTCCTTGGTTGGTTCGTGGGTCCGGTGGTCCCGGTTGTTTTTTGAGAACTGCACAGTGGACGCGAGCATCTCTGACGAGACTTCGGATCTTCGGGTTCGGGGTTTTGTCTCTGTTGCGATTTGTATGATCGTTTTGTGTGTTCAAGTTTTTAAGGGCACACGGTGGATGCCTTGGCATCAGGAGCCGATGAAGGACGTGGGAGCCTGCGATATGCCTCGGGGAGTCGGCAACCAGACTTTGATCCGGGGATTTCCGAATGGGGAAACCTGGCACCCGTCATGGGGTGTCGCCGCCGTCTGAATGTATAGGGCGGTTGGTGGGAACGCGGGGAAGTGAAACATCTCAGTACCCGCAGGAAGAGAAAACAATAGTGATTCCGTGAGTAGTGGTGAGCGAAAGCGGAGGAGCCTAAACCGTGCGCGTGTGATACCTGGTAGGGGTTGCGTGTGCGGGGTTGTGGGAGCATCTTGTCGGGTCTACCAGCCTGGCGGAGAGTTACAAAGTATCGCGGTAGTCGAATGGCATGGGAAGGCCGACCGTAGACGGTGAGAGTCCGGTAGACGAAATCGTGGTGCCTCTTGGATGTTTTCCCGAGTAGCACGGGGCCCGTGAAATCCCGTGTGAATCTGCCACGACCACGTGGTAAGGCTGAATACTTCCTGGTGACCGATAGCGGATCAGTACCGTGAGGGAATGGTGAAAAGTGCCCCGGTGAGGGGTCGTGAAAGAGTACCTGAAACCGTGTGCCTACAAGCCGTCAGAGCGTCCTCCGGGGACTTGTTTCCTGGTTCGTGATGGCGTGCCTTTTGAAGAATGAGCCTGCGAGTTATGGTGTGTGGCGAGGTTAACCGGTGGCGGGTAGCCGTAGCGAAAGCGAGTCTGAAATAGGGCGTTTGAGTCGCATGCTGTAGACCCGAAGCGGGGTGATCTAGCCATGGGCAGGGTGAAGCGCCGGTAAGACGGTGTGGAGGCCCGAACCCACCAGGGTTGAAAACCTGGGGGATGACCTGTGGTTAGGGGTGAAAGGCCAATCAAACTCCGTGATAGCTGGTTCTCCCCGAAATGCATTTAGGTGCAGCGTTGCGTGTTTCTTGCCGGAGGTAGAGCTACTGGATGGCCGATGGGCCCGACAAGGTTACTGACGTCAGCCAAACTCCGAATGCCGGTAAGTGAGAGCGTGGCAGTGAGACTGCGGGGGATAAGCTTCGTAGTCGAGAGGGAAACAGCCCAGATCATCGGTTAAGGCCCCTAAGCGTGTGCTAAGTGGTAAAGGATGTGGAGTTGCCGTGACAACCAGGAGGTTGGCTTAGAAGCAGCCATCCTTGAAAGAGTGCGTAATAGCTCACTGGTCAAGTGATTCCGCGCCGACAATGTAGCGGGGCTCAAGCACACCGCCGAAGCCGTGGCATTTCAGTCTTTGTGCTGGGATGGGTAGGGGAGCGTCCTGCAGCCGGTGAAGCCGCCGAGTGATCGAGTGGTGGAGGCTGTGGGAGTGAGAATGCAGGCATGAGTAGCGAATGAAGAGTGAGAAACTCTTCCGCCGGATGACCAAGGGTTCCTGGGGCAGGCTAATCCGCCCAGGGTAAGTCGGGACCTAAGGCGAGGCCGACAGGCGTAGTCGATGGACAACGGGTTGATATTCCCGTACCCGCTGGTATGCGCCAACGCTGAATCCTCTGATGCTAACCATCCGATCCGTCCTTGATCCCTTCGGGGGTCTTGGTCTGGGGAGCATGGGGCCCGAGGGGGTAGTAGGTGAGCGATGGGGTGACGCAGGAGGGTAGCTCAGCCCAGGCGATGGTTGTCCTGGGGTAAGCATGTAGCCCGTGTCATAGGTAAATCCGTGGCACTTGTAAGGGTGAGATGTGATGCCGAGCCGTTTTAGGTGAAGTGAGTGATCCCATGCTGCCGAGAAAAGCCTCTAGTGAGTGTACCGGCGGCCCGTACCCTAAACCGACTCAGGTGGTCAGGTAGAGAATACCAAGGCGATCGGGTGAACTGTGGTTAAGGAACTCGGCAAATTGCCCCCGTAACTTTGGGAGAAGGGGGACCATGTCTGGTGAACGCCCTTGCGGTGGGAGCTGGGTGTGGTCGCAGAGGCCAGGGGGAAGCGACTGTTTACTAAAAACACAGGTCCGTGCGAAGTCGTAAGACGCTGTATACGGACTGACGCCTGCCCGGTGCCGGAACGTTAAGAGGACCGGTTAGATCCTTCGGGGTCGAAGCTGAGAATCTAAGCGCCGGTAAACGGCGGTGGTAACTATAACCATCCTAAGGTAGCGAAATTCCTTGTCGGGTAAGTTCCGACCTGCACGAATGGCGTAACGACTTCCCCGCTGTCTCAACCACAGGCCCGGTGAAATTGCAGTACGAGTAAAGATGCTCGTTTCGCGCAGCAGGACGGAAAGACCCCGGGACCTTCACTATAGCTTGGCATTGGCGTTTGGAGCGTCTTGTGTAGGATAGGTGGGAGACTGTGAAGCCGGCACGCCAGTGTCGGTGGAGTCGTTGGTGAAATACCACTCTGGTCGTTTTGAGCGTCTAACCCGCACCCGTGGATCCGGGTGGGGGACAGTGCCTGGTGGGTAGTTTAACTGGGGCGGTTGCCTCCTAAAGGGTAACGGAGGCGCCCAAAGGTTCCCTCAGCCTGGTTGGCAATCAGGTGGTGAGTGCAAGGGCACAAGGGAGCTTGACTGTGAGACAGACATGTCGAGCAGGTGCGAAAGCAGGGCCTAGTGATCCGGCACCGGCGTGTGGAAGCGGTGTCGCTCAACGGCTAAAAGGTACCCCGGGGATAACAGGCTGATCTTCCCCAAGAGTCCATATCGACGGGATGGTTTGGCACCTCGATGTCGGCTCGTCGCATCCTGGGGCTGGAGTAGGTCCCAAGGGTTGGGCTGTTCGCCCATTAAAGCGGCACGCGAGCTGGGTTTAGAACGTCGCGAGACAGTTCGGTCCCTATCCGCTGCGCGCGTAGGAGAATTGAGAGGGTCTGTCCCTAGTACGAGAGGACCGGGACGGACGGACCTCTGGTGTGCCAGTTGTCCCGCCAGGGGCACGGCTGGTTGGCTACGTTCGGTCGGGATAACCGCTGAAAGCATCTAAGCGGGAAGCCTTCCTCGAGATGAGTTCTCCCTCCCACCTTGGTGGGGTAAGGCTCCCAGTAGACGACTGGGTTGATAGGCCGGAGATGGAAGCATCGTAAGGTGTGGAGTTGACCGGTACTAATAGGCCGAGTGGCTTGACACACATTACAGCGTGAGTGTTCGCGTCCCTGTGCGGTTCCCGGAAAGCAAACGGGAATCCTGTTTTTGATAAGTGAATTGGCCTGACGGCCTGGACGAGTTTGCCGCCCCTGGTTTGTGGGGGGTGTGCGTGGTTCGTTCGGTGGTTATGGCGAAGGGGAAACACCCGGTCCCATCCCGAACCCGGTAGTTAAGCCCTTCAGCGCCGATGGTACTGCATGGGAGACTGTGTGGGAGAGTAGGACGCCGCCGGACTCATATTGGGGGAGGCCCCGCCATTCGTGGCGGGGCCTTCTTCGTTTTCCGGCCCCTTTTTCTTCGGTGCGTGTCGGGGCCGTCTCGGGGCCGTCTCGGGGTTACGGCTTGGATGGGTGACGGGTTTCCGAACTGCGGGACACGGACGGCTTGACTTGGTGGCCCCGGCGGGCCGCCGTAGGCTGCTCGGGTGACCGAACAGGTATGGGAGATCGAGCCGTCCGGACCGCTGCGCGGTGATGTCACCGTTCGCGGTGCCAAGAACGCCGTCAGCAAGCACATGGTGGCCGCCATGCTCGGCGACGCGCCGAGCACGATCCGCAACGCGCCCGACGTGGGCGAGGTGGGGATCACCGCCGCCATGCTCGAACACCTGGGGATGGAGGTCGAACGGTCCGGCGACCAGCTCCAGATCAGCCCTGGACCGGTGGCGGACCCGAACGTGCCCAAGGCGTTCACCGGCCTGAACCGCATCCCCATCCTCATGCTCGGGCCGCTGCTGCACCGGGCCGGCGAGGCGTTCGTCCCGCTGGTCGGCGGAGACCCCATCGGCCGCCGCCCCATCGACTTCCACGTCGACGCGCTGCGCGCCTTCGGTGCCGAGGTGGAGATCGCCGCCGACGGTATCCACGCCCGCGCCTCCAGGCTCCGCGGCACGCGTGTCGACCTTCCCTACCCCAGCGTCGGCGCCACCGAGACCGTGCTGCTGGCCGCCGTGCTCGCCGAGGGCAAGACGGTCATCCGCGGCGCGGCCACCGAGCCGGAGATCATCGAGCTGGCCCTCTTCCTGCAGCGGATGGGGGCGGGCATCTCCTTCAGCCCCGACCGCAGGATCGTCGTCGAGGGCGTCGAGCGCCTGGGCGGGGCCGAGACGACCCTCGCCGGCGACCGGATCGAGGCGTTCTCCTACCTGGTGGCCGGGCTGGTCACCCGCGGCGAGGTCCGCGTGCACGGCTGCCCCCAGGACCGCCTCGTCACGGCCATCACCACGCTGGCCAGGATGGGCGCCCAGTTCGAGATCACCGATGACTGGATCATGGCGTCGGCGCCCGAGGGGCTGCGGCCCGCCGCCGTGCAGACCGACACCCATCCCGGGTTCGCCACCGACTGGCAGACCCCGCTGATGGTCCTGTTCACCCAGGCGGACGGCATGTCGGTCCTGCACGAGACCGTCTACGAGAACCGCCTGGCGTACGTTCCGGCGCTGCAGAGCATGGGCGCGGAGATCGAGGTGTACGACACCTGTCTCGGTGGCCCCGCCTGCCGGTACCACGACACCAGCGCCCTGCACTCGGCCGTGGTACGCGGCGTCTCGAAGCTGCGCGGCGGTGACGTGACCATGCCGGACATCCGCGCCGGGTTCTCCGCCGTCCTGGCCGCCGCCGTGGCCGAGGGGCCGTCGACGTTGCGCGGCGTCCACCACATCGAGCGGGGTTACCACCATCCCGTCGAGCAGTTCCAGAACCTGGGCCTGACCCTCCGCAGCCGTAGCCGCTGAGGCGAGGCGGGCGGGCGCCACCTCCGGCGCCCGCCCGGCCGCGTCGACGAGGCGCGCCGGCACCACGAAGTCCCCGGGGCCCGGTCACGCTCGGCGCCCCTGCCCGGCATGGCGTTGCGGTCGCCGGTGCGCGGGGAAGGCTGAGAGCGCGGTATCCGCGCGCCGGTCACGAGGCATCGGAGGTTCGTCATGGACGTCGGCCCGGCCTTCACTCCCCTGACCCCGTTGTCCTTCCTCGAACGGTCGGCGGCGGTGTTCCCCGGAAAGGACGCGATCGTCTACGGGGACCGGCGGATCACCTATGCCGAGTTCGCCGCGCAGGTCACCCGGCTCGCGCACGCGCTGCGTTCGCTGGGCGTGGGGCGGGGAGACCGGGTCGCCTACCTGGTGCCGAACGTGCCCGAGATGCTGATGGCCCACTTCGCCGTGCCGCTCGCCGGGGCCGTCCTCGTCGCGATCAACACGCGGCTGGCGCCCGCGGAGATCCGCTACATCTGCGATCACTCGGGTGCCCGGGTGCTGGTCGTGGACGCCGGGCTGCACCCGGCCGTGGCGCCGGTGGCCGCCGACCTCGCCACCGTCCGGCACATCGTGACCGTGACCGACCCGGCGTCCGGTGACGCCCCCGACCCGCGGGTGGGCGGCATCTCCTACGAGGAACTGCTCGGCCGCGGCACGGGCGGCCCGCTGCCCTGGGAGGTGCCCGACGAGAACGCGGCCATCTCGATCAACTACACCTCCGGCACCACCGGCCGTCCCAAAGGCGTGATCTACACCCACCGGGGCGCGTACCTCAACGCGCTCGGTGAGATCGTCCACTCGCGGCACGACCCCGGCAGCGTCTACCTGTGGACGCTGCCGATGTTCCACTGCAACGGCTGGTGCACGGGCTGGGCGCTGGCCGCGATCGGCGGTACGCAGGTGTGCCTGCGCTCGGTCGAGGCCGGGCGGATCTGGGAGCTGATCGACGGCGAGGGCGTCACCCACCTCAACGGCGCCCCGACGGTACTGCGGACGATCGCCGACGCGCCCCAGGCGCATCCCCTGCCCCGGCCGCTGGTCGTCACGACGGCCGCGGCGCCGCCCAGCCCGGCGATCATCGGACGGATGGAGGAGCTGGGGGCGGTGCTCGTCCACGTGTACGGGCTGACCGAGACCTACGGGCCCTACTCGGTCTGCGAGCCGCAGCCCGGCTGGCCGGCCCTGGAGGCCGGGGCGCGGGCGCGGCTGCTGGCCCGGCAGGGCGTGGGCATGCTGCAGACCGACGGGCTGCGGGTGGTGGACGAGGCGATGCGGGACGTGCCCGCCGACGGGGAGACGCTGGGGGAGATCGTGATGCGCGGGAACAACGTCATGGCGGGCTACCACGAGGACTCCGAGGCCACCGCGCACGCCTTCCGCGGTGGCTGGTTCCATTCCGGCGACCTGGGCGTGCGGCATCCGGACGGTTACGTGGAGCTGCGCGACCGGGCCAAGGACATCATCGTCTCCGGTGGCGAGAACATCTCCACCGTCGAGGTGGAACGCGCGCTCGACTCCCATCCGGCGGTGCGGGAGGTCGCGGTCGTCGCCGTCCCGGACGCGCGGTGGGGGGAGCGGCCCAAGGCGTTCGTGGTGGTGCGCGAGGGCCGGGCGGTGGAGGCGGAGGAGCTGGCCGGGCACGTGCGGTCCCGGCTGGCCCGGTTCAAGGTGCCCGACGAGATCGAGTTCGTGGCCGAGCTGCCGAAGACCTCGACCGGGAAGATCCAGAAGTTCCAGCTCCGCCAGAGGGAGTGGGCGGGGTGGGAGCGGCGGATCCAGGGCTGACCCCAGGCCGCCCGGCGGAACGGGGCCCGTCGGAACGGGGCGCGGCGGCGTGAACGGGGCGCGGCGGCGTGAACGGGGCGCGGCGGCGTGAACGGGGCGCGGCGGCGCGAACGTCGCGGCGTGGACGTCGCGGGGCGAAACGGCCTCGGCCCGCGCGTCGCGGCAGGTGCGAAACGCGGTTCGGAGGGAAGGGGCCGACCATGGCAACGAGGCAGAGCGAGAAGGCGCCCGACGGCGAGGTGCTGATCATCGGAGCGGGCCCCACGGGGCTGCTGCTCGCCGGGGACCTCGCCGCCTCCGGCGTCGCCTGCACGATCCTGGAACGCCGTACCACGGAGCCGAACCTCACGAGGGCGTTCGCGGTGCACGCCCGCACCCTGGAACTGCTCGACGCCCGCGGTATCGCGAACGACCTGGTCCGCACCGGGCGGCCGGTGTCCGCGCTGAGGCTGTTCGGGTCCGTCGTGCTGGACCTGTCGTGCCTGCCGGGGCGGTTCCCGTACGTGCTGGTCACGCCCCAGTACGAGACCGAACGGGTGCTGCGGGAGCGGGCCCTGGCGGCCGGGGCGCGGATCGTCCCGGGCACCGAGCTGGTCGGGCTGAGCCAGGACGAGGGCGGTGTCGAGGCGCGGGTGAGGGAGGCCGGCGGTGCCGAGCGGACGCTGCGCGCCGCCTACCTCGTCGGCGCGGACGGCGTGCGCAGCACCGTCCGGGGCCTCCTGGACCTGCCGTTCCCCGGGCGGTCGGTGGTGCGGTCGGTGATGCTGGCCGACGTGCGGCTGCGCGAGCCGCCCCGCGACGCGGTCACGGTGGGGGCGGTCGGGGACGCCCTGGCGTTCGTGGCGCCGTTCGGGGACGGCTGGTACCGGGTGATCGCCTGGAACCGGCACCATCAGCCCGCCGCCACCGAGCCGGTCCACCTGGACGAGATCCGGCTGGTCACCCGCCGGGCCCTGGGCACCGACCTCGGCATGCACGACGCGCGCTGGACCTCCCGCTTCCACAGCGACGAGCGGCAGGTCCCGGCGTACCGCACCGGGCGGATATTCCTCGCGGGCGACGCCGCCCACGTGCACTCCCCGGCGGGCGGGCAGGGCATGAACGTCGGTCTGCAGGACTCCGCGAACCTCGGCTGGAAGCTCGCCGCGGAGCTGGCCGGATGGGCGCCGCCGGGCCTGCTGGACAGCTACCACGACGAGCGGCATCCGGTCGGCCGGGCGGTGCTGCGCCGCAGCGGCGCCCTGCTGCGGGCGGGCATGCTGGAGCCGCGCGCGCTGCGCCTCGCCCGGGGGCTGGTCGCGCGGGCCGCGGTGCGGGTGCCGCCGGTACGGCGGCGCGTGGCCGGGGCCGTCTCCGGTATCGACCTGGCGTATCCCGCGCCGCCCGGCGCGCACCGGCTGGCCGG